>JAWLGP010000007.1:58382-185366 GCA_041685045.1 Gammaproteobacteria bacterium | reverse complement strand
GCTCCTCTACTTCATGGTGTGCCGCGCGTCTTCAACATGCTGGAATTTTAACCAGCACCGTGTTCGTTTGGGACAATTATTTTTGTCCGCAGCCCTAAGGCGCCGCTTTTAGCCAAAAATCTCCCCAGCCTACAGATAGAACACAATATCGGTTCTGAAGGATTCACCCAGCGATATTCACCGTGGGAATGCAAGCTTTTTCGCGTACCTTCGAACTCCGGGATATCGGTCGCCTCTCCGGTGGCCTTTTGTCAGGTTTGCTGTGCGATTAACGCAGGATACATCCTAATCATTGGCACCGGAACGCTTTGCCAACCAGCGCCAGATGACCCCATCTGGGCGCTCTTCTCCGGTTTGCAGATAGCGCACGACGTTCGGGTTCTGCAGGGTCCACTCCATGCGCGAGCGGGACCGGCTCGGACCGCAGAAGAGGACGCGGTCGCCTCGGCGCAGTGCGAACTGGCCGTCCGGGGTGATGAATTCGGCGCTGCCACGCTGGAGTAGCAGGGGAACACAGGGAAGATACTCCTGGCGAGCGCGGTGATCCCGCAGCAGCAAGTCCAGCCGAAGCGGCTCTTTGCCAGAAAGGATCGCCGTGACTGCCGGGGACTGTTCCATGTCGAGGGTAACGGTCCAGACTTCGGGTACCAGGTCGCCGGTGACCGCGCTGATGCGGCTTACCAGTTCGTTGGACCAGTCGTTGGTCTGGTTGCGAGTGAGTCGAAGGAATTCGGTCAGCAGCGGGGTGGTAACGATAGCGAAGATCTTGCGCGCGATGATCTCGCTGCGTTGCATCACCAAATCCAGCCGGGCGGCACTGAAGATAGGCATGTTGTCGTGCCGATTCTGGCGCGCCACCGCGAACAGTTTCGAATTTAGCTCACGGGCGGTAATGACGATGGAGAGGTTGTTGGCATCATTGTCGGTGCCGGCGACGATTCCCACTGCCTCTTTGATATGGGCCTGGTCCAGTGTGCTGCTTTCGGTCCCGCGGCCGACCACGCAGCGGCCCTGACAACCGGTGCGCACCGGGTCGGCTTCGACAATGGTGATGTCGACACCCTCACTCTGGAGGTTACTCAGCACGGCCTTGCCAAAGCGCCCGTAGCCACAGAGGATCCAGCGGCCGTGCGGTGGATAGAGCGGCTCCGGCAGCGAGGTGTTAGGCACCCCGGTCAACCACTCGTGGAGCAGGTGGGTGCCAGGTGAATGCAGGGCGAGCGCCAAGCGTTCACCAAAGGTATCGAAGGGATTGATGGTGTAGTCGGTGCCGAAAGAGGCCATGTTGGCCTCGGCATCGTGGGTTTCGGCCCGACAGATGACCTGCAAAGCCGGATTGAGCAGTTTGGTGGTGATGGCGATCCGGAGATTGACCTCATCGCTGTTGGTGAGCGCAATGACCCCACGACAGTCCGCATGCTGCAGCCCGGCCTCGGTCAGGGTTCCGGAGAGGCTGGCGTCGGCGCAGAGTCCGGGGACAAAACTGGCGTAATCCTGCAGTTCAAGGTCATTGATTCTTTCCTGGTCGATATCGATGACCACGGCGGCGATGCCGCGCCGGTCCAGCGAACGCACCAGCAGGCTGCCGGTATCGCCGAAGCCGCAAACGATCAGGAATCGGCCGTTCACGCGTCGCACCGCCCGCGCGAAATTGCGCTCTGTTACTACCTGGCGGAAGGTCGGGTCCTGCACCAGGGACAGGATTTTACCGATGGCGTACAGCCAGGTGATGACGGTCAGGTAGATGGAGATGACGGTCCATATCCGCTGTCCCGGACTGAACTCGTACGGGATTTCGCCAAAACCGATGGTGGTCGCCATGTAGCTGACGAAATAAAAGGCGTGGAAGAAGTCCATGTGCCATTCCACGCCCTCCGCAGTGCGCCCCGGGATCAGCACCATGCCCATAATGGAGATGGCGTACACCGCTATGAGCGCCAGCGCCGGCGCCCGCATGCGGCGGAAGACGAGGAAAATCACGCGATCCATGCGTCAGCGACGCAGGTTGACGGTTTCCACGATCAGCAGCACCACGGAGGTTACATTGGCAATCATGGCACCACCCGCCAGCGAAACGATGCTGCTCATAACCTCGGGACCGACACCCGCCTCGGTCACCTGGGTGGCGAAGCCCCAAACGACTGCGGCAGCAATCAATTGCAGATCAGCCACCAGACTGGTCGCCAACAGTACCGCCCCCATCTGGGTTCGATCACCGAACTTGAGCACGGTCGCGACCAGATTGACCACAATGGCGGCGAACAGCTCCCAGACGTTGTGGTGAACCGGGTTATCGATCTCGCCGACGAAGAACCCGAAGTTCAGGGTCAACGCCAGGACGATGAAAAACCCAAAGACGACCTTCTCGAGATTCATTGTTGTTGTCGGCCCGTATGCAGGAAATCACCGGCCGATTGTAAGTGAGTAGAGGGTTGGCCGTCCAAACCCGCCCATCATTCATAGTGTCCCGCGGTCGCTCCCGGTTGGTCCGAACGCCGGCCCCGAGGCGAGCCGATGGGCCCAGCGCGTGGTCTCCGGCAGGCGGTAACGGGTGGTACAGGCAAGGGTCCAGCGAATGGCACTTTCCAGCGTAATACGGTGGCCGGGAGAAATGAACAGCGGTTTGACCCCGGCACGGGTACGCAAGACCGCACCGATTACCTCCCCGCGATCATCGAGCGTACTCCACTGCCCCTTCTCCTGCGGCACATCCGTGTAGGTGCCCACCAGCCGACTCTTGGCGACGCCAACGGCCGCAATATCCAGAAGCACGCCCAAGTGGGCGGCGATGCCGAAACGGCGGGGGTGGGCAATGCCCTGGCCATCACACAACAGCAGGTCGGGGGTACACGCCAACTGCGACAGCGCCTCCAGCACGGCCGGTACTTCGCGGAAAGAGAGCAGGCCGGGAACATAAGGGAAACGGGTCGGCTGGCGGGCAATGCGGAATTCGTGCAGAGACAAGCCGGGAAAGGTCAAAACCGCCACTGCCGCGCGGGTGATGGTGTTTTTCTCCTCAAAGCCGACGTCGACACCGGCCACCAGGCGCACCCCGTCGACACGATCGGCCAACTCCACCCGTTCACGCAGCGTTTGTTGGAGGGCAATGGCCTCCTTCGGCGTTAGGTCCCAAGGGTGTTCGAAGACGGGGCTAAGCGGCACCGGGGCTCCTTGCATCGCCGTCGCGGGATGCGCAAAATGGCGCGCTTTCCGACGCGAACGCTGTGATAGAGATGAAAACGAAGAGCCCCTTCATCTTCGATGCCGAAGAAGCGAACTTCAAGCAGGCCGTGCTGGAGCGTTCCGCCGAGGTACCGGTGCTGGTCGACTTCGCTGCCGACTGGTGCGGCCCCTGCCTGGTACTCGGCCCGGTGCTGGAGCGGGTGATTCCCGAGTACGAGGGCAAGGTCCTGCTCGCCAAGGTGGATGCCGACGAGAACATGAAACTGTGCGGCCACTACCGCCTGAGGGGCTTTCCCACGGTGCTGCTGTTCAAGAACGGCGAAGAGGTGGAGCGCTTCGCCGGCGCCAAGCCGCCCGCCTTCGTGCGGGAGTTCATCGACCGCCATTCCGACTGATCGACTAATCCCAACCTCCGACCTGTCACTGCGAGCCGCCAGGGGAGGCTTGGCTGCCCGCAATCGGCTCCGGTCAGTTCTCCAAACCCAACGTCAACGGCACCAATTGAACCACCCAGGGCTCGAGACGCCGGCCATAATCGACCGCGACCTGATAGCGGGGTCGATGCGTCCCGCTGCGCTTGGCACTGGCAAGCCCCTCGTGAAACTCCACCGGCAGGTGAATCGCATCCACCAGGATCCCACGGAGATAGCCGCGCATCGGTTCGGGTTCACCTTTGCGGCGGTAATAGCTCCTGGCATCGAATGCCGCCGGCGCTATCAGAAAGCGTTCCCGTTCGGGATACTGCCCCCGTAGCGCGTCGGCATCGGGGCCGGCATCGATCGGCACCAGCCGTGATGCTTCGGTCTGCATGTGTCGCAGGGACTTCCGCGCCTGTTCCAGCTCTTTAGCGGTGGCCTCACCCGCCGCGATCCGCGCCGGCAGTTCCTCCACTTTCCGTTCCTTCTCCTGCACCAGCTGCTGCCAGGCCGGGCCGTCGAATTCCAGGACCACGTAGCCCTTGCGCGCAACCGGGTTCTTTACGCGAGCGGCGTCGACGTAATAGGCGGCAGGGTCAAAACCCAGCGCCTGCAATTTCGCTGCGTCCAACCAGTCGTATTCCGGCAATGTCGCGGTTTGCAGCCTGAGTGCGATACCGCTGTTTTCACTGGAAGAACCACCGCGCCAGGCGACCGGCAGTTCCCGTTCGGTCAACCGCAGAACCGCTTCGGTTTCGCCGCGGTTCCACGCTACCCCGGCAAGCACCAGCCCGTTGACCAGCAGGATCAGGGCCAGCGCACTGACAAGCAATTTCCGCCTCATGCCGTCACCTCCCCGCCCGCCGTGTGCAGTTTGCGCAGGATCAGCAGCAGTCCGATGGCGATCAGCCCCAGCAGCAGGAAGAACAGGTACTTGGGCAACCAGTCCCACCACCAGTCGAAGAGCTTGGTGTAGAGGTAGAGCACGAAAAACGTCGCCCCCAGGTTGACCACGCCCGGCCAGCGGCGGCGGATACCGAGCCAGATGGTGAGACCGGCGAGGATGAAACCGAGCGTCTGGTAGAGCTGCTCGATGGTTTCGTTAGCCAGTGACAAATAGCTGATCGCTCCCCAGTTGGCGAGAATCAGGATGGCGATGAACACCACCAGCAGGCCGTAGACCCGGTAGATGCCGGCGAACTCGGGTCGCCAATGGTGAGAAACCATTCCGGCGGCCGCGGCCACTGCACCGGCGAACAGCAGCTGCTCCGGCCGTTCGCCGAAGGAGAGCCAGTAGACGCCGCTCCAGGTACCGACACTCGCCGCGAGCCACCCCATGATGCAGGTGAGTCCCGCCACCAGCAGTAACCTCAGGCCATAGCCGTAGGCCAGCAGCAGCGCGAACGCGCCCCAGACCAGGAATGCATTGGGCGAAGGGGTGATGTTAAAGATCGCCCCGAGCATGCGCAGGTCGAGCACGAAGGCGGCAAACGCCACCAGGGCGGTGAGGGAGGCAAAGTAGAGCGTGCGCTCGCGTCGGGCCGCGAACTCGACCCCCATGGTGGCCAGCAGCGGCACGGCGATCAGCACCACCACCTGTACCGGCGTGGCGAGCCCGCCCCAAAATCGAAGGAAGAAAAAGAACAGCGCCGCCGACAACGCCAGCGCCCCCAGGAACGAGGCGATGCGCATGCCGAGCGACAGCTGCTTCTGGCGCCCGCTGACGTCGACGTCGTAATCGTCGGCGAGCCCTCGCAGCAGCGACTGATGGTGCGCTTCGACCCGCTGCCGCCAATCGGCTGAAGGTGCGGTAACCCCCTCCCGTTCGAGTGCGCTCAGCTCCGCCCGGAAGGCGTGGATCTGATCGCTGCGTGACTGGGCCTGCTGCTGGCGCATGTCCGTTTGCCTCCTGAAGACAAACGGATGGTGTCATGCCGCGCGAAAAGCGGCAACTCTTTGCCTCGGCACGCCGGGGCCATCCGCTCCGGTTCTTGCGCGACTGAAACCGAGGTGTGCCGTACAGCGTGAGGCTCGACATCTCCCGATTGCACCAGGCCCTTCTCCCCTCGATATGATCTATGCGCTTGCTTCATATCGGAATACATCGAACCCCCAGTGCCTTTGCGGCGACGTCCCGAAACCGGACCACCCCATGCGCTTGAGGTCTCGGGCAATAAACCAGTTCAGCGCGCCGTGCCCCACGAACAGGACGGAGCCATGCTGGGCCGCGTATTCCGTCAAGCGCTCGGCGCAGCGGCGGGCCCGCTGGCGGGCCTCCTCGAACGATTCGCTGCCGGGACAGTAACCGAATAGCCACAAAATCCGGAAGATGCCGATCCAGGCCATTGCGGAGAGTCGCGGGAAACGCCAGTCGGCGCAGGGCAGCTCCATTTCACGGAACATCGGATCACACGCATCGATCGCTGTCACCCCCAACGCAAGGGCCGACTCCCGCGAGCGGCGCAGGCTACTGCAGAGCACAAAGCGGCAGCGCCCGGCCTGCTCGATAAGGGTCCCCGGTGGCTCATGTGCAGGGTCGATCCCGGCCGCGTCGTATTCACCGACAAAGACGGTGAACTCCGAGGCGCACACGCGAACCCGGGTTTCGATCTTCGGCTTACCGTGCCGCATCAGCACGATTTCCATTTCTCTCCGTCCTCTGGAAAGGCTTCATCCAATCCCATATCCTCTGGTCGCAAGACAAGGCGAACCATGCCAACCGCATTCGCGCGAAAGTTGGGCGCCACCGTCACGGTGCGATGGTACGCAAGCCACTACCCCGCGGCGAATCGCTTCGAGCCGGATCACCAACCAGAATGGTCAGGCCCTCCGGACTGTGTAGCGCAACCAGCAGCTTCTGCACGGGCAGCGCCGCCCCTCCCATCTTCGCGCGCCGGCGCGGGTGGCCGGCGCAGGCGCTCTCGAGACGGCTTTGCTGCTATCCTGCTGCCATGGGTCCGGACTCTCCCTTCGATGCCCGTTTATTGCGGGTCGGCGGCCGCGTGCAGGGCGTCGGCTTTCGGCCGTTCGTCTACCGGTTGGCGTCGCGACACGGGCTCACCGGATCGGTCTGTAATAGCGGTGGCGAGGTGGTGATTCACATCGGCGGGCCGCCGCCCGCCATCGCCGCCTTTGCCCGGGAACTTATCGAAAGTGCGCCGCCGTTGGCCCGGCCGCGGTTGCTGGAGAGCGCGGCGGCAGAATCGCCGGCATCCGACCGCTTCGAAATCCTGGAGAGTCGGTTGGAGACGGCGCCGCAGGTGTACGTGCCGCCGGATCAGTTCTGCTGTGAGGACTGCCTGCGGGAGCTGCGTGATCCGGGGGATCGACGTTATCGCTATCCATTCATCAACTGCACCCAATGCGGGCCCCGCTATACCCTGATCCGCGCCCTGCCCTACGACCGACCCAACACCTCGATGGTGGACTTTCCGCTCTGCGCCGATTGCCGCACCGAGTATGAACAGCCGGCGGACCGCCGCTACCACGCCGAGCCGACCGCCTGCCCGGTGTGTGGTCCGTCGCTCACCTATCGGGCGGGGGATCGAACGGTCAGCGGCAACGAGCCGGCGCTCGATGCCGCACTGGAGGCGCTGCGCGACGGGGCCATTCTCGCGGTCAAGGGGGTCGGTGGCTACCACCTGCTATGCGATGCGACCGACGGCACGGCAGTGGCCCGGTTGCGCGAGCGCAAACCGCGTCCGCACAAGCCGTTGGCCGTGATGTTCCCGCAGCAAGGCGCTGACGGTATGCAGGCGCTTCGCTCCTATCTTGAGCCGGACGCCGTCGAAGCGGGGCTGCTCCGTTCCCCGCAACGCCCGATCGTGCTGCTCCCGAAGGCGGGCGATGCGCTGGCGGCGAATATCGCCCCCGGCCTTGACGAAGTGGGGGCGATGCTGCCCTACAGCCCGCTGCACCACCTGTTGCTGGACGGCATGGGTACCCCGCTGGTGGCCACCTCCGGCAACAGCGGCGGCGACCCGGTGATCACCGACCCGGCGGCGGCCGAGGCGGGCCTGGCCCGGGTGGCCGATGCCTTTTTGCACCACGACCGCCCCATCCTCCGCCCCGCCGATGACGCCGTATTCCGGGTCATTGCCGGCCGGCCGCGGCCCCTGCGGCTGGGGCGCGGGGTCGCGCCGCTGGAGCTGCAACAGCCCTGCGCACTGGAAAAACCGGTGCTGGCGGTGGGGGGGCACATGAAAAACTGCATCGCCCTGGCCTGGGAAGACCGCCTGGTGCTCTCACCGCACATCGGCGACCTGGAATCGCGGCGCAGCCGTGAGGTGTTCGACCAGGTGATCGCCGATCTGCAACGGCTCTACGGCGTGCAGGCCGAGGTGGTTGTGCACGATGCCCACCGCGGCTACGCCAGCAGCCGTTGGGCCGAGGCGAGCGGCCTGCCGACGCGCGCCGTGTTCCACCACCACGCCCACGCCTCGGCACTGTACGGCGAACACCATGGCGAAGGCGACTGGCTGGTCTTCACCTGGGACGGGGTCGGGTTGGGTGAGGACGGCACGTTGTGGGGCGGCGAGGCACTGCTGGGCCGGCCCGGACGGTGGCGGCGTGCGGCCCGGCTGCGGCCATTCCGCCTGCCGGGCGGCGACCGGGTTGCACGGGAGCCGTGGCGCACCGCGGCGGCACTCTGCTGGGAGACGCAGACACCCTGGCCCGGCCAGCCGGCTTCGGCCGGCCTGCTGCACGAGGCTTGGCAGCGTCGAATCAACGCCCCGATCACGAGCGCCGCCGGCCGCCTGTTCGATGGCGCCGCGGCCCTGCTGGGGCTGGTTCGGCAAGCCAGCTTCGAGGGCCAGGGACCGATGCAGCTGGAGGCGATCGCCGACGCGAGTGCCGACCCGCTGATACTCCCCTGCGACGGCGATGAGCTGCTGGAGATCGACTGGCGCCCGCTGTTGCCGATGCTGCTCGACGAAGACACGCCCGTGCCGGTCCGCGCCGGCCGCTTCCACGCCAGCCTGGCCGCGGCCGTGGCAACAGTCGCTGACCGGCTGTTCGACCGCCACCGGTTTGAACGCATCGGACTGACCGGCGGCGTGTTTCAAAACCGGAGGTTGACCGAGCTGGTACTCCGTGAGCTTGCGGAGGCGAACCGCCCGGTCGCCCTACACGAACAGCTGCCCTGCAACGATGCCGGCCTCGCCTACGGGCAAATCGCCGAATACGCCGCCGACCGTGATTGATCTGTTCAGACTGGAAAAGCGCTACGAGGAAGGGGATCGTGAACGGCTCCTGTTCCGCGGTCTCGACCTCCAGGTGTCTCGGGGCGAGGCGGTGATTCTGCTCGGCCGCAGCGGTTCGGGTAAGTCCACCCTGCTCAACCTGATCAGCGGCATCGACCAACCGAGCGCCGGTCGCGTCTGTGTCGACGGCGTCGACCTCACCGCCCTCAACGAGGAAGGGCGCAGCCGCTTCCGGCGCCGCCAGATCGGCTTCGTCTACCAGTTCTTCAATCTGATCCCGACGCTCACGGTCGAGGAGAACGTGCGCCTGCCGCTGGACCTGAATAACCGGCGCAGCCAGGCCGACCGACAACGGGTCCTGGAGATGCTGTCAGCGGTCGACCTGACCGGGCACGCCACCCGCTTTCCGGACACGCTCTCCGGCGGCGAACAGCAGCGGGTGGCCCTGGCACGCGCCCTGGTCCACCAGCCGGCGGTGGTGCTGGCCGACGAGCCCACCGGCAATCTCGATGCCGAGACCGGGCGACGGATTCTGGAACTGCTCACTGGCCTGGTGCGTGACAGCGGCACCACGTTGGTGATGGTCACCCACGGCGCAGAGGCCGGTGCGCTCGGCGACCGCGTACTGCGGCTGGAGGCGGGTCGGCTGGAGGTCGTGCCGCCATGACGCCACTGCTCTGGCGTTCGGGGCTGCGACACCACCTGCGCCACCGCTGGCAGCTGCTGCTGTCGCTGCTGGGGATCACCCTCGGGGTGGCGGTGGTGATCGCCGTCGACATCACCAACAACAGCGCCCGTCGCGCCTTCGAACTGTCAGTGGAGCGGGTAGCCGGCCGCGCCACCCACCAGATCGTCGGCGGGCCGCTCGGCCTCGACCAGGAACACTACGTGCGGCTGCGCCGGGAGGGATTGCGCCCGGCGGCTCCGGTGGTGGAAGGCTACGTCAGCGTCGATGGCCGCACCTTTCAGTTGCTCGGCCTCGACCCGTTCGCCGAGGCACCCTTTCGCGACCAGTTGGCGGTGGGCGGCACCCTCGACCTCACGGCAATGCTCACCCGGCCCGGGACGGTGGCGCTGGGGGCGGAGACCGCCAAGCAGCTTGGCGTCGCCCCCGGCGACCCACTACCGGTGCAGGTGGGCGGCCGACCGACGACACTGCATGTGGCCAGCCTGTTGCAACCGGCCGACGACCTCGAACGGCGCGCCGTCGCGGGCCTGATGCTGGCGGACATCGCCACCGCCCAGGAAGTGTTGGCCATGGCCGGTCGGCTCAGCCGCATCGACCTGATCCTGGCGCACGAGAAAGACGCGCAGGCGCTGCGCCAGCGCCTGCCCCCGCCCCTCACGCTGGAGCGCTCCGAGTCCCGCAGCGGCGTCATGGCACAGATGACCCGTGCCTTCGCCATCAATCTGACCGCACTGTCGCTGCTGGCGCTGTTGGTGGGGCTGTTCCTCATCTACAACACGATGAGCTTCTCCGTGGTCCAGCGCCGGCCGCTGTTCGCGACCCTGCGCGCCCTCGGCACCGGGCGCGCCGACCTGTTCCAACTGGTACTCGCCGAGGCGTTGTTGCTGGGAATTCTCGGCAGCGTTCTCGGTGCCCTGCTTGGCATGGCGTTGGCCGAGGGGCTGGTGCGGCTGGTGACGCGCACCATCAACGACCTCTATTTCGTGTTGAACGTCACGGGCGTGTTTCTGTCGCCGCTCGACTTTCTAAAGGGCGCACTGCTCGGCGTTGGCGGTGCCGCCGTGGCCGCCGCCGCCCCGGCCTGGGACGCCACCCGCAGTCCGCCACGCCTGGTCTGGACCCGTTCCCACGAGGAGACGCGCGGCCGACGCGCACTGCCGGCGATCACCGCCGCAGGGCTGGCCACCTGCTTGGTTGGCGCACTGCTGCTGGTGCCGCCGAACGGCGGGCTGCTGGCCGGCTTCGGGGCCCTTTTCGTGCTGATCGTCGGTTTCGCCCTGCTGGTGCCGGCGACGACCTGGCTGCTCCTGCGCGCCCTCGAGGGCAGCGTCGGACGCTGGCTGGCCACTCCGGGACGACTGGCGCTTCGCGGCGTGCGCGCAACTCTGAGCCGCACCGCGGTGGCCATCGCTGCGCTGGCCGTTGCGGTCTCGGTCGGCGTCGGTATGGGGATCCTGGTGGACAGTTTCCGTGATGCCGTACGCCACTGGCTCGAATACACCCTGCGCGCCGACATCTACATCTCTCCGCCGGCACCGGTGGCGGCCCGCCACTCGGCACCGCTCCACCCGGGGGTCATGGAGCGGGTCCGCGCCACCCCGGGTGTGTCGCACCTCGCCACCTACCGCGCCGTCGAGGTGGCGAGCCCGAGCGGCCCGGTCCAGTTGCAGGCGGTCGGATTGGCCCCCGAAAGCCGCGCCGGCTACCGTTTCGCCGCGGGGGAGCCGGCCCGAATCTGGCCAGCCTTTGCCGCAGGTGCGGTGCTGATCTCGGAGCCGTTTGCGTTTCGCCACGATCTCGCTGTCGGTGACCACCTGACCTTGAGCACCGAACGCGGTCTGCACTCCTTCCCCGTAGCCGGCATCTTCTACGACTACGAAAGCGATCGCGGCATCGTCGAGATCGCCCGCGCCGTGTACGAACGCCACTTTGATGATGCGGCCGTGACCGGACTCGGGGTCTACCTGACCCCGGAAGCCGCCGTCGAGCCGGTGCTGGAGGCGCTGCACGGGCGCCTGAACGATCTCCAAAACTTGCGGATCCGCTCCAGCCGCGACCTGCGCAGTGCCTCCCTGGCAATCTTCGACCGCACCTTCACCATCACCGAAGTACTGCGCCTGCTGGCGGTGTTGGTGGCGTTCGCCGGGGTCTTCAGCGCCTTGATGGCGTTGCAGTTGGAGCGCTCCCGCGAGTTCGCCATCCTGCGCGCCACCGGCATGACGCCGCGGGAACTGAGCCGTCTGATCACCGGCCAGAGCGGGCTGATGGGTCTGGTGGCGGGCCTGCTGGCACTGCCGCTGGGCATCCTGCTGGCGGTGGTGCTGATCGAGGTGATCAACCGGCGCGCCTTCGGCTGGAGCCTGGACCCGACCGTCGACCCGACCGTGCTGGCGCAGGGGTTGCTGCTGGCAGTCGTGGCCGCGCTGCTGGCGGGCTGGTACCCGGCCCGGCGACTGGCACGCACGCCGCCGGCCGTGGCGCTACGGGAGGAGTGATGCGCCGCCTCGCCTGCCTGCTGCTCGCCGCCCTGCTGCTCGGCTGCGACCGGCCCGAGCCCACCACCGCCGAGTCGCTCGGACAGGTACTGGGCGGAGAAGCCTCCGGCTTTGCCCGTGCCGAGGCCCCGCGCCGCTTTGTCTTCCCGGATGACCACGGCCCGCACCCCGACTACCGCACCGAATGGTGGTACTACACCGGCAATCTGGCCACCACCGACGGGCGCCGCTTCGGTTTCCAGCTCACCTTTTTCCGCTATGCACTGGTACCGGGCGAGCCCGCCGGTGAATCGGCGTGGCGCAGCCATCAGGTCTACATGGCCCACTTCGCGCTGACCGATGTACAGAGCGGCCGCTTCCTGGCCGAAGAGCGCTTCGCCCGCGCCACACTGGGCCTGGCCGGCGCGCAAGCCACCCCATTTGCGGTATGGCTGGAAAACTGGGAAGCGAAAGCGGCACAGCCCGGCGCCGCCTGGCCAGTACAGCTGGAGGCCGACAGCGACAACATGGCCCTCGCCTTGACGCTCTCGCCGCTCAAGCCGATCGTGCTGCAGGGCGAGGCCGGCCTCTCCCGCAAGAGCACAGAGCCGGGCAATGCGTCCTACTACTACTCGGCATCACGGCTGGAGGCGATCGGTTCGTTGCGCATCGGCGATGAGGTGTTCAAGGTCACGGGCAGCGCCTGGCTGGACCGGGAGTGGAGCACCAGTGCCCTGGCGGCGGATCAAGCGGGTTGGGACTGGTTCGCACTGCAGTTCGACAATGGCAGCGAGCTCATGTACTACCAGCTGCGCCGCAAAGAAGGCGGTGCCGACCCGGCCAGCGCCGGCAGTCTGATCCGGCCCGACGGTAGCAAGCGGGCTCTCGATGCCGACGCGGTGTACATCGAAGTGACCGATTACTGGCAGAGCCCGAACGGTGGCAGTTACCCCTCGGGCTGGAGGCTGCGGGTCCCATCCGCCGATTTGGCGCTAACGGTCGAACCGCTCACGGCAAACCAGGAATTGGACTTCAGCGTCCGCTACTGGGAAGGGGCCGTGGCCGTCAGCGGTACCCAGGCGGGCCGGCCGGTCGAGGGCTACGGTTACGTCGAGCTGACCGGCTATGCCGATAGCGCCCGTTGAGCTTCGGCTACGGCATTCAACAGGATGAACAGGATTTTTCAGGATTAACAGGAAAAAGGCTGTTTGCGGCGGGTGAGTGCAAAATAACTTTTATTCCATCCCATTCTGTCAATCCTGAAAAATCCTGTTAATCCTGTTGAATGAGATATTCGACATAGCCGGAAAAGGCAGACACCGATTCCACGGAGGCGGTATGACCCGGATTTCCCTCGCCCACGGCAACGGCGGGCGTTTCATGCGCGAGTTGATCGAGGAGGTGTTCGCGCGCCGCCTCGGCACGGCCGAGTTGGACACGCAGGCCGATGCCGTGCCCATTACGCCGCCGGCCGGCCAGTTGCTGATTACCACCGACGGCTTCACCGTCAAACCGCTGGAATTCCCCGGTGGCAGCATCGGCAGCCTGGCCGTACACGGCACGGTCAACGACCTGGCGGTCGCCGGCGGCGATCCCCACTGCCTGACCGTCAATGCGTTTATCGAAGAGGGGCTTGAGCTCGCGCTACTGGAACGCCTGGTCGAGGACATGGGACGGGCCGCGCGGGAGGCCGGCGTGGCGATCGTCGCCGGCGACACCAAGGTGCTGCCGAGGGGTGAAGGCAGCGGCATCTATTTCGCCACCACCGGCGTCGGCGTGCGCCCGCCGGAAGTGGCGATCGGGCTCTCCCAAATCCGCGCCGGTGACCGGCTGCTGGTGAGCGGGCCGGTCGGCGACCACGGCACCGCCGTCATGCTGGCGCGGGAGCAGTTCGGTCTGCGCGGCGACCTCGCCTCCGACGCAGCCTGCGTGCTGCCCCTGACCCGCGCCATC
Source organism: Gammaproteobacteria bacterium (assembly GCA_041685045.1). Classification (GTDB taxonomy): domain Bacteria; phylum Pseudomonadota; class Gammaproteobacteria; order Thiohalomonadales; family Thiohalomonadaceae; genus Thiohalomonas. The sequence goes on along the minus strand of JAWLGP010000007.1, from coordinate 171,448 downwards.
CGGGCCATGGACGGCGTGCGTTTCATGCGCGACCCGACCCGCGGCGGCCTTGCCACGGTCGCCCACGAGATCGCGCGGGCCACCGGCATGGACCTGTTCCTCAGGGAAGCCGCGATCCCGGTCCATGACCCGGTGCGCAGCGTGTGCGAGATGCTGGGCTATGACCCCTATTTTCTCGCCTGCGAGGGGCGGGTGGTGGCCGTAGTCGCCGAGTACGTTGCCGACGAGGTGCTGAGCCGTTGGCAGACCCTGCCCCAGGGCCGGCAAGCGGCCATCGTCGGCCGTGTCGACGGCAATCGGGGTGAGGTGGTACTGGAGACCGAACTCGGCGGCGAACGGGTGCTGGACGAACTGGAGGACGACCCGCTGCCGCGCATCTGCTAGTCGGTCTCGCCGCTTCCGAGGAGAAAACCCTCAACGCAAAGACGCGAAGGGCGCGAAGGGAATGAAATGGATTATCTGAACTTTGCTTGAGAAGCTGATCAGTCTTTTTCGATGACCTTTACCGGTAGGGGCTCATGGCCACCGATGACGGTGCGGTGGGGGAACGGGATCTCGATACCGGCCTGTTCGAAGGCCTGTTTGATCTCCTGCAGAATGCTGTTGCGTAGGTCGAGGAACTTCTCCTTCTGCGCCCAGACCGAGAACTGCAGGTTGACCGCCGAGTCGCCGAAGCCGAGGAAGATGAACAGCGGGGCCGGCTCGATCAGGCAGAGCGGGTTCTTTTCCGCCACCGCCATCAACACCTCGCGCACCCTCCCGACGTCCTCCTTGTAGGCCACGCCGATGGTCAGGTCGAGGCGCCGGACGGGGAAGCGGGTCAGGTTGGTGATCTCGCTCTTGATCAGGGTCTCGTTGGGCACCCGCACCAGCAGGTTGTCGAAGGTGCGTAGCTTCACCGAGAGCAGGTCGATGGAGAGCACCTCGCCGGTGGTCGCCCCCACCTTGATAATGTCGCCCACCACGAACGGCCGTTCACCGATCAGAAACAGGCCGCTGATCACGTTGGAGGCGGAGGTCTGAGAGGCGAAACCGAGGGCGACGGTGACAATGCCGGCGGCCCCCAGCAGCACCCCGAGTTCGAAACCCAGCTGGTGCAGTGCCGCCGCAGCAGCGAGACCGAGCACCAGCCAGAAGCTGCCGCGGTGCAGCAGCATGCTCTCCTGGGCGCCGGTGTACCGGCGCAGCAGGCGGGTCAGTCCGGCCGATAGCATCCGGCCCAAGATCCAACCGCCACTGAGGAGCAGGGCGGCACGCAGCAGATTGGCGAAGGTAAAAGAATCCATGTTGCCCCTTACCCGAACAGCGCGTTGAACGCGAGCACCGCCAAATTGCGTTCGGTACTCTGGCGCGGTTCCGCGAGCCGGGCAGCAGCGCCCGCCTCGCGCGGCGGCTGCTTGTCGATCACCAGGCTGGCCGTTTCGTTCTGCCCCGCCTCACGACGCATCGTTACCGGCTGGGTCCAGAGCCGACCGTCCTCGCCCCGGAAGAGGTTCAGATAGATCACCGGCAGATTGAAACGCTGAATGGCGAGGGTATCCTCGCCGTCGTTACGCACCAGCACCGGGGTAATGGCGCGGAAGGGACTGACCGGCAGCTGTTGCGGGTCGGCCAGGGCGCGGGTGCTGCCGGCGTAACTCAGGCCGCCAGCGCGGGTGGTCGGGCCGAACCAGGTATCGGAGGGACGGTATACCGGAAACTCCTGCAAAACGGTGCGCGCCTCGCCCACCGCCAGTTGCACCCAGACCGGGCTGCTGACGAAAAGCTGGATCTGCTCGCCGGGCGGCACGAACAGCTCGGTTTGCGGCTGCGAGACGACCGGCCGATCCGCCAGGCGGGGCGTCAGATGCAGGAGAGAACGCTCGGCCCCGAAGCAGTAGCGGGAGAGCGCAGCGGATTCCCGCAGGCACTCCCCCTCGTTCGCAGACACCGCGACATGCACGATATCGTCGAACGGATCGCCTTCAGAGAGATAACCGACCAGCCACTCGTGGCCCTGATTCGCCACCTGCAACCGCATCGGCCCAACCCGCCAACAGGCGGTGCTGCCGACCGGGAGTTCGAAGCTGCCCCACCACTGCGTCATCGCCGTGTCCTAACCTGGTTCAGCCCCCATTGTAGGAGCGGCTTCCGCTCCGCGAAAGTGGCGCAAACCGCCACCCGGCTCGCTCAATCAGGCCGGGCCGATTTTCCTGGGTTTTTGCCGCAACCGAGCAGACGCCGGCGCCGACGAGATCACCCTCGCCGAGGTCGACGTAGGGTGCCGGTGAGCGCAGCGAACCGCACCGCGCGCCATATCGGTGCGGTTCGTTCCTCGGCAACTGCTCCATGCGTTGCCCTACCTCCTGCATCCATGCAGTCGTCACCGCACCCTCTTGGCTGTGGCCGAAACGGCCTTGGTAGGAGCCCGAACTCACCGGGCTCTCGAGGTCCTTCAGGCAACCACGCGCTCGCCGCGGCCGAACAGCATTTTGCCGTCCGCGGCGTCCACGACGATGGTGTCACCGGGGACGAACTCACCCGAGAGGATCGACTGCGCCAGCGGGTTCTCCACCTGATGCTGGATCGCCCGCTTCAGCGGCCGCGCACCATACACCGGGTCGAAGCCCGCCTCCGCCAGCTTGTCCAGGGCGGCGGTGGTCAGCTCGATCCCCATATCGCGGTCGACCAAGCGCCGACGCAGGTAGTCCACCTGGATATCGGCAATGGCACGGATCTGCTCCTTGAGCAGCGGATGGAACACCACCACCTCGTCGACGCGGTTGATGAACTCCGGCCGGAAGTGCTGCCCCACTACCTCCATCACCGCTGACTTCATCTGCTCGTAATGCTCTTCGCCCGCGATCTCCTGGATCATCTGCGAGCCGAGATTGGAGGTCATCACCACCACGGTGTTGCGGAAGTCCACGGTGCGGCCCTGGCCGTCGGTGAGGCGGCCGTCGTCCAAAACCTGCAACAGCACGTTGAATACGTCCGGGTGTGCCTTCTCCACCTCGTCCATCAGGATCACGGAATAGGGCTTGCGGCGTACCGCCTCGGTCAGATAACCGCCCTCCTCATAGCCGACATAACCCGGAGGCGCGCCGATCAACCGGGCCACGGAGTGCTTCTCCATGAACTCGGACATATCGATGCGCACCAGTGCCTCCTCGGTGTCGAAGAGGAACGAGGCGAGCGCCTTGCACAGCTCGGTTTTGCCGACTCCGGTGGGGCCGAGGAACAGGAACGAGCCGTTGGGCCGGTTCGGGTCGGAGAGGCCGGCACGCGAACGGCGGATGGCGTTGGCCACCGCAGTGATCGCCTCGTCCTGTCCGACCACCCGTTTGTGCAAAGCCTCCTCCATGCGCAGCAGCTTGTCGCGCTCGCCCTCCAACATCTTGGAGACCGGGATGCCGGTCCACTTGGAGACCACTTCGGCGATCTCCTCGTCGGTCACCTTGTTGCGAAGCAGCTTGGTCTCCTGAAGTTCCATCTCCTGGGCCATCTGCAGCGACTTCTCCAGGTCCGGGATGCGGCCGTACTGGATCTCCGACATGCGGGCGAGGTCACCTGCTCGACGTGCAGTCTCCAACTCCAGCCGTGCCCGTTCCAGTTCCTCCTTGATGTGCTGGGTGCCCTGCAGGGCGGACTTCTCCGACTTCCAGATCTCCTCAAGGTCGGCATACTCCCGCTCCAGCTTGCCGATCTCGTACTGAAGATGTTCCAGCCGCTTTTTCGAGGCCTCGTCGGTCTCCTTGGCCAGCGCCTCGCGCTCGATCTTGTACTGGATCAGACGACGTTCGAGACGGTCCATCTCCTCCGGCTTGGAGTCGATCTCCATGCGGATGCGCGAGCCGGATTCGTCGATGAGATCGATCGCCTTGTCCGGCAGCTGGCGGTCGGTGATGTAGCGGTGCGACAGGGTCGCCGCGGCGACAATGGCCGGGTCGGTGATCTCGACGCCGTGGTGCACCTCATACTTCTCCTTCAGCCCGCGCAGGATGGCGATGGTGTCCTCCACGTTGGGCTCGTCCACCAAAACCTTCTGGAAGCGGCGCTCCAGCGCGGCGTCCTTTTCGATGTACTTGCGGTACTCGTCGAGCGTGGTGGCGCCGATGCAGTGCAGCTCGCCGCGGGCGAGCGCCGGTTTCAGCATGTTGCCGGCATCCATCGCGCCCTCGGCCTTGCCGGCCCCGACCATGGTATGCAACTCGTCGATGAACAGGATGATGTTGCCCTCCTGCTTGGCGACATCGTTCAGCACCGCCTTCAGCCGCTCCTCGAACTCACCGCGGAACTTGGCTCCGGCGATGAGTCCGGCCATGTCCAGCACCAGCAGGCGGCGGCCCTTCAATCCCTCCGGCACCTCGCCGTTGACGATGCGCTGGGCGAGGCCCTCGACGATGGCGGTCTTGCCGACACCGGGTTCGCCGATCAGCACCGGGTTGTTCTTGGTGCGACGCGCCAGCACCTGGGTGACACGACGGATCTCGTCGTCGCGGCCGATCACGGGGTCGAGCTTGCCCTGCTCGGCCCGTTCGGTCAGATCGATGGTGTACTTCTCCAGCGCCTGGCGCTGCTCCTCGGCGTTGGGGTCGTCCACCTTCTGGCCGCCGCGCAGTTTGTCGATGGCCTTGGCAAGATTGCCCTTGTTGGCGCCCTCCTTGCGCAGGATGTCGCCGAGCTGGGATCGGTCCTCCACCGCCGCCAGCACGAACAGCTCGGTGGAGATAAAGCCGTCCTTGCGCTCCTGGGCCAGCTTGTCGGTCTGGTTAAGCAGGCGCGCGGTGTCGTTGGAGACGTGCACGTCGCCCGCCGCCCCCTCCACCTGCGGCAGACGCTCCAGCGCCTCGCCCAGGCGGGAGCGCAGCGCGTTGACGTTGACGCCGGCGGTGGTGAGCAGGTGGCGGGTGGTGCCGCCGTCCTGATCCAGCAGCGCTGCCATCACATGCAGCGGCTCGATGTACTGGTGGTCACGCCCGACCGCCAGGCTCTGGGCATCGGCCAGCGCCTGCTGGAATTTGGTCGTCAGCTTGTCCATTCGCATTGGGTGGTTACCCCTCAAAAGCAGTGAATCGAATTACCGCTTTAGATTGGGGCTGACGGCAGAATTTCAACGTTCAGCGAGGGGGAGTTCAAGGACGACGACTTTTGCCGAGACGCCAAAATCTTATTGACAGGATTTTTTCAGGATTAACAGGAAGAGGCCTGGATGATTATCACCTCTGAGGGTCCAAGTCGTGGTGGTTTATGCCTTCAGTATCCATTCCTGTCCATCCTGGAAAATCCTGTTAATCCTGAGAAATAAGGCCTTTTCGCGGCTCGCCGCCACTGGTGCGGTTCTCGGGGGCGCGGCCGATGGCGTGGGCGATTTGGGCGAGGCAGTCGTCGCGGGACAGTTCGGGGCAGGCGACCGGGGGTTTGGCGGTCAGTTCGACGCGGCTAGGCAGCACCAGGGCGCGGAAGATCCGTCCGGCGCCGCGCACGCCTTCGATCCGCACCGGGTGGACCGGGCAGTTCGCCCACTCCGCCAATTTCCACACCCCCGGCTTCAACCGGCGCGGTCCCGGTTTGGCGTGGATGTGCCCCTCGGGGAACAGGGCGACAACCTCACCGGCGCGCAACGCCCTTTCGGCGGCCCGCAGCGCGCGTTCCGGACGCGAGTCGCGGTCCACCGGGATGCAGCCGACGGCGCGGAACAGCCAGTTGAGGCCGAAGCGCTCATACTCCTCGCGGGCGATCAGAAAGCGCAGCGGCCGTGGACTGGCGGCGATCAGCAGCAGCGGATCGAGGCCGGAGATGTGGTTGGCGACCACTAGGGCCGGGCCGCTCTCCGGCAGGTCAATGGGAGAACCGGCGAGCCGGTGAAAACGGCGACAGAAGAGACGGTTGAGGCCGTCCAGCCGGTTGATCTGGCGGTTACCCCAGTCGGCACCGGCGTGTTGTTCGAGGCGACGCCAGGCCCAAAGGACCAGTGCCGCCAAAAGCGCGGCGCCCATGAGCCAGACGGACACGCTCAATGCTGTGGACCACCGTCGGCGCTATCGCGCCGAATCGCGGCGAGACGCCGCTCCCACAGGACCGAGGATTCATCGAACGTCACGACCGAATTGTGACCTCCCGGCAAAGCCGAAACCGCCGCCCCTGTCACCCCGTTCCCCTTTCCCCTTTACCCTCGTCCCTGTTTTGATACACCTTGCGGCGGAACAGGTCGTTACGGCGGCTGACCAGGCGATCGAGGAACAGCATGCCATCGAGGTGATCCATCTCGTGCTGCACCGCGCGCGCCTCGAAGCCCTCGAAACCAAACTCGCGCTTTTCGCCCGAGGGGTCAAAAGCGACAAGATCGACCCGCTCCGCGCGGATGACGTTGCCGGTGTAGTCGGGGACCGACATGCAGCCTTCGCGGCCGACGGCCATGCCTTCCCACTTGGTGATCTCCGGGTTCACCAGAAACAGGCGACCGTGGTTCGGCACCGGTTTGCGGGCCTTGGAGCAATCGACGATAACGATGCGCTGGTTGCGATTCACCTGCGGTGCGGCAATGCCCACGCCGCCGGGACCGGCATCCATGGTCTCTTCGAGTTCGGTGATAAAGGCGCGCAGTTCATCATCGAACCGTTCGACCGGCTCGGCAATGCGTTTCAGTCGCTCGTCGGGATAGGTGAGTATTTCAAGCACCGCCATGCCTTCACCCAATCAAGGTTTGAATGGGGGTAAGGCGCGTCTCGATGCCCTCTTTCGCGATAACGGATAACGCGGACTCGACAGCGGGCACACCCTCGCCGGCATGGCCCTCGATGGTCATCACGTAGATCGGTTTGTCGCTGCTACCGGCCACATCGGATTCCAGGTCAAGGATATGCAGCCCGGCCTCGGCCAGTGCCCCGGTAACCTTGGCGACGATGCCGGCCCGATCGGCACCGTAGACTGAAATGCGCACATCCGGCTCCAAATGCTGGTGCAGGTGTCCCTCGATGGCGTCCACATGGCAGTGCAGTTCCATGGACTCGGCCACCGGGCGCACCACGCTCTCCAGTTCCTTCAGGCGGCCCTCGAATTCGACCATCAGCATGATAGTGAAATTGCCGCCCAGACGGATCATGGAGGCTTCGCCCAGGTTACCGCCACCGTCGTAAAGCGCCGCGGTCACATGGGCAACGATGCCCGGGCGATCCTTGCCGACCAGGGTCAGCATGTACCAGTTTTTCATCCGATTCTCCTCGTTCTCTACCCAACCGCCGATTCGACTGATTCAACAGGATTAACAGGATTTTTTCAGGATTGACAGGATGAAATTGAGGCGAAAACCTCATGCTCGATCCTACTCGCAGAGGTTTGCCGTTCTACCCCGCACAAAAAGCCTTTTCCTGTTAATCCTAAAAAATCCTGTAAATCCTGTTGAATTCTTTTCACTCAGCAGGCGCTGTCGGCAAAGTGGACCTAATGCATGACGGTCTGGATAAGGTGCATCACACCGACCCCCGCCCCGATCGCCGCCATCTGCCGTGCGGTCGCCCCGGCGTGGGGCTGCGCGTGCAGACTGGGCATCAGGTCCGCCACGGCTATGTAGATAAAACTGGCGGCCGCCACCGCAAGTACGTAGCCGATGTATTCGCCCGCGGCCGACAGGCCCCACCAGGCCAGCAGCCCCCCGATCACGGTGGTGGCGCCGGAGAGCAGATTCAACAACAAGGCACGTTGGCGTGACATGCCGCTCTGCAGCAGTACGGCGAAATCCCCCAGTTCCTGCGGAAGTTCGTGTGCCGCCACGGCAAGACTGGTGACGATACCGAGATTGATGTCGGTGAGGAAGGCCGCGCCAATCAGAATGCCATCGACGAAGTTGTGCAGACCGTCGCCGAACAGAATAAGGATACCCGGGGCGTGGCCATGCAGGCCAGCGGCCGACGGCGCGTGCGCATCACACTCTCCGCTGTGGCAGTGACGCCACAGCACCAGCTTCTCGAGCAGGAAGAACAGCAACAAACCGAGCAGGGCCGCCCCCAACACCGCGTGGGCGTCCCCCACCTCCACCGCACGGGGGAGCAAAGCGAGAAACGCCGCACCGAGCAGGGCGCCGACGGCGAAGCTGACCAAGGTAGGCAGGGTGCGCCGTCGCCAGCGCTCCGACAACAGCAGGTAGCTGCCGCTGAGCAGGACACTGAGCACACTGCCGAGGGCGCAGAAGACCAGGATCCATCCCAGCAGCGACATGTCAGCGCTCCCGCCAGATCAGCGATGCCATCCGCCCGGTGGTACCGTCGCGTCGGTAGGAGTAGAAGCGGTCCGGGTCCGAATCGGTGCAGAAATCGCCGCCAAAGACCGCCGTCACGCCGACCGCGGCCAAGCGCTGGCGGGCCAGTTGGTAGAGATCCGCCAACCAGCGACCGGATGGCGAGGGGCGAAACGCCGCTTCCGCGGCCGAATCGTGGGCGGAAAAGGTGGCACGAACCTCCTCACCCACCTCGAAGGCCATCGGACCGATCGCCGGGCCGAGCCAAGCCAGAACGTCCTCACCCGAAGGCGCCAGCGCGGCCACCGTCTGTTCGAGCACGCCGGCCGCCAGGCCGCGCCAGCCGGCGTGGGCGGCGGCCACCCGGGTTCCCTGACGGTCACAAAACAGGACCGGCAGGCAGTCCGCCGTCAGCACGGCGCAGACCACACCACGCTCGGTGGCGAACGAGGCGTCGGCACGGCAACACTGCGTGGTGGCAGCGACACCGACCACGCAAGTGCCGTGTACCTGCTCCAGCCAACGGGGTTCGCCCGGCAACCGCAGCGCCGCCGCCATCCGCCGCCGGTTCTCGTTCACATCCGCCTGCACGTCGCCGACGTGCAGGCCAAGGTTGAGGCCGGCGTAAGGGGCCAGACTGACGCCGCCGTGACGGGTCGTGACTGCAGCCCTGATACCGGCCGGAGCAGGCCAGTCCGGGGTAACGATGTCGATGTCAGTCATGCCGTCGTTGATCATCCCGCAGCAGTTCCAGCAGCTCCGCGAAATCGGCCGGCAGGGGCGCGCTCCACTCCAACCGCTCGCCCGTGCGGGGGTGGTCCAGGGCCAGGCGACCCGCGTGCAGCGCCTGTCGCGGGAAGGTCCTTAAGCGTTCAGCCAATTCCGGCGAGCAGTCGGGCGGCAGGCGCAGACGGCCGCCATAGACCGGATCGCCGACCAGCGGGTGGCGCAGATGGGCCATGTGCACCCGGATCTGATGGGTGCGCCCCGTCTCCAACCGCACGGTCACATAAGTGTGGCCGCGAAACCGCTCGGCGATGCGGTAATGGGTGATCGCCTCGCGCCCGCCACCGGTCACCGCCATCCGCTTGCGGTCGACCGGATGGCGGCCGATGGGGGCCTCCACCGTACCGCCGCCGGTCAGTGCCCCGACCGCCACGGCGTGGTACTCCCGGGTGACGCTGCGCGCTTGCAGTTGGCGAACCAAGTGGTTCTGGGCCTCCAGGGTCCGTGCCACCACCAGCAGGCCGCTGGTGTCCTTGTCCAGGCGGTGCACGATGCCGGCACGGGGCACGCTTGCCAGTTCGGGGGCATGGTGCAGCAGCGCATTGAGCAGGGTGCCGTCGCGATTACCCACGGCGGGATGGACCACCAGGCCGGGCGGCTTGTCGATCACCAGCAGCTGGTCATCTTCGTAAACGATGCTGAGTGGGATTTCCTGCGCCTCCCAGCGTTCGTCGGGCTCGGCCACTGGCTCCAGCTCAATGCCCTCGATCCCCTGCACCTTGTCCTTCGGCCGCATGATCCGACCGTCCACGCGCACCCGCCCCTCCTCCACCCACTGCTTAAGGCGCGAGCGTGAGAATTCGGGAAACAGCTCCGCGAGAACCTGGTCGAGGCGACGCCCCGCCAGCTCCGGCGGCACCGCGACGTGCCGAACCGCGCAGTCCGGTTTCACTCGTTCATGGGCCATAGGTATACTTCATGCTTTATGGGGCCGACCGGCCGGACGGGATTCGAAAACCAATATGAGATATATCAAGCTATTCGCTGCCGCGCTGGTGCTGGTGCTTGCAGGTTGCTCCGGGCTCGAGAGCGACGAGACCGCCGGTTGGAGCGCCAGCCAGGTCTACGAGGAGGCCAAACTGGCCATGAAGGAAGCGGACTACCCGCGCGCCCTCGACCTCTACAGCAAGCTGGAAGCCCGTTTCCCCTACGGCCGCTATGCCCAGCAGGCCCAACTGGAAACGATTTACGCCCATTATCGCGCGGAAGAGCCCGACGCGGCCATCGCCGCGGCGGACCGCTTCATCAAGCTGCATCCCCGTCATTCGAACGTGGATTATGCCTATTACATGCGCGGACTGGCCAGCTTCGACACCGACCTCGGTTTCCTCGCCAACCTGTTGCCCAAGGACCCGACCCAACGGGACCCGGAAATGGCGCGGGAGTCGTTCCGCTACTTCCGCGAACTCGCCACCCGCTTTCCCGAAAGCCGCTACACGGAAGATGCCATCAAACGAATGGCGCTACTGCGCAACAATCTCGCCAAGTACGAGGTGCAGGTGGCCGACTACTATATGAAACGGGAGGCTTGGCTCGCCGCGGCCAATCGCGCCAAGTACGTGCTCGAAAACTACGAGCGCACGCCATCGATCCCTGAGGCGCTCGGCATCATGGTCACCGCCTACCGCGAGATGGAGATGCCGACCCTGGCCGAGGATGCCCTGCGCATACTGCGGCTGAACTATCCGGAGCATCCGTTGGTGGTTGGGGGGCAATAAAAAGCCTTGTCGTAGAGGTAGCCGGGTAGGTCGGGTTAGCGCAGCGTAACCCGACACCGCGGGTCGGGTTATGGCGCGGTCAGCAGGCGCCCCACACCCAGCTTGGGTGGCGCGCCTAACCCGACCCACGACTTTCGAGCCAAGATCTCTGTGGCACTAATAACAAGAAGGGGAACTGCCATGTGGAGCTTTTTCGAGACGGTGCGTCACCGTCACTCGGTTCGCCGCTTCCGGGATGATCGACCGGTCGAGCGGGAGAAGCTGCATGCCATTCTGGAGATGGCGAGCGCGGCGCCCTCGGCAGGCGACCTGCAGTCGTACCACATTGTAGTGGTGGAGAGCGCGGAGGCGCGCAGGCAGCTGGTCGACGTGGCCGGCGAACAGACCTTTCTCGGTGAGGCCCCCGTCAGCCTGATCTTCTGCGCCCACCCGAACCGGTCGGCCACCGAATACGGCGAGCGTGGTCGACAGCTCTACGCCATCCAGGACGCCACCATTGCCGCCACCTACGCCCAACTGGCCACCGTCGCGGCCGGGCTCGGCTCCACCTGGGTCGGCTTCTTCGACGAGCAGGCTCTCGCCAAGGCCTTCAAGATCGACCCCGGCCTGCGACCGGTGGCCATCCTGGCCGTCGGCTATCCGGCCGAGTTGCCGGAACCGACGCCGCGCCGCCATCTCGACGAGATGGTCGAATACCGTTGATAATTCGTAGGATGTGGTGAGGGACGAACCGCATCGGATCGCGCGACCGATCCGATTCGCTGCGCTCACCGCATCCGGCACTGGATGTGCCCTCGACTGCCTTAATCGGGGGGCATGACGAATTAGGCAACGTTTCCTTCCTTTAAATAGCCTCTGGACCCTCTTCGCCGGTGCGGATGCGGACCACCCGTTCGACCTCGGTCACGAAGATCTTGCCGTCACCGATCTTGCCGGTACGCGCGGCGTTGGTGATCGCCTCGATGCACTCCTCCACCTTGGCCGCCTCGATCACCACCTCGATCTTGACCTTGGGCAGGAAATCGACCACGTACTCGGCACCCCGGTAAAGTTCGGTATGGCCCTTCTGCCGGCCAAACCCCTTCACCTCGGTGGCGGTCATGCCGGCGATGCCGATCTCCGACAGCGCCTCGCGCACGTCGTCCAGTTTGAACGGCTTGATGATCGCTTCAACCTTTTTCATGCTGCACCCTCTCTTACTCGCATTCCGGATTCCAAGAGTTTATCTGAACTGGCGTTCTGCCGACGACATTCGAGGATGCGGTAAGCCCGCGAACCGCATCTCCGCGGCGATACCGAACTAACGGTGCGGTTCGTTCCTCACCACACCCTACGGGATTTTCAATTTCGTAGGATGTGGTGAGCCGCATCTTCCGCGCCAACCGCATCACGTCCGGCCTAGCGGCGGTAGCCCGAGGTGATCGGATAACGCCGGTCGCGCCCGAAGGCACGGCGGGTGATCCGCACCCCCGGCGGGGCCTGACGCCGCTTGTATTCGTTGCGGTCCACCATCCGTACCACCCGTTCCACCACCGCCCGATCGTAACCGGCCGCAACGATCTCGTCGGGGCAGAGATCCCGCTCCACGTACATCTCCAGGATCGGGTCCAGCACCTCATAAGGCGGCAGGCTGTCGGTGTCCTTCTGGTCCGGCGCCAACTCCGCCGAAGGCGGCCGGTCGATCACCCGCTGCGGAATGACCGGACTGATTCGGTTGCGGTACTCCGCCAGGCGGAAGACCAGGGTTTTCGGCACGTCCTTCAAAACGTCGAAGCCGCCGGCCATGTCCCCGTACAGCGTGGCGTAACCCACTGCCATTTCGCTCTTGTTACCCGTAGTCAGCACCATTTTGTGCTTCTTGTTGGAGATCGCCATCAACAACACGCCGCGACAACGCGCCTGCAGGTTCTCCTCAGTTACGTCGGGTTCGCGTCCGGCGAACTCGCCAGCCAGACTCTCCATAAAGACATTGTAAAGCGGCTCGATCGGGATAACCGGACAGGCGACCCCGAGGGCCTTGGCCTCGGCCAGGGCATCCTCCACGCTCATGTCCGCGGTGTAGCGCGACGGCATGGTCACCGCCTCGACCCGCTCGGCGCCAATGGCATCGACGGCAATGGCCAGCGTCAGGGCCGAATCGATGCCACCGGAGAGGCCAATCACCACCCCGGCGAAGCCGTTCTTCTCTATATAGTCGCGGGTACCGAGCACCAGCGCCTGGTAGGCGCTCGCCTCCTCGGACAGATGGTCGGCAACGGCGGCCGGCTGCGGGCGGAACGCCTCACCGATTTCGATATCGACCGCAAACAGCCCTTCTTCGAAGGCGTGCGCCCGCTGGGTCACAGTGCCGTCGGCCGCCATGACGAACGACTCGCCGTCGAACACCAGTTCGTCCTGGCCGCCCAGCAGATTGACGTACACCACCGGCAAACCGTTCTCCTGCACGCGCTGGCGTACCACCGCCTCCCGCTCCCGGCACTTGGCCAAATGGAACGGCGAGGCGTTCAGATTCAGGATCAGCTTCGCCCCGGCCTCGCGGGCGCGGGCGGCCGGTGTCGGATCCCAGATATCTTCACAGATGGTCAGGGCCGTCGGGACGCCCTTGATGTCGATCACGCACGCCTCCGCCCCGGCGGCGAAGTAGCGTTTCTCGTCGAAAACCGAATAGTTGGGCAGGTGCTGCTTGTGGTAGGTGCCGACAACTTGGCCATCGCGCAGCAGCGAGGCGGCATTGAACAGGCCGCCGGTGGCCGGGCGGGGATAGCCGAGCACCACATCGATACCCCGCACCTCGCGCTTGACCCGCTCCAGCCCCTCCAGTACCCGCAACTGAAAGCCCTGGCGCAGCAGCAGGTCCTCCGGCGGATACCCGCTCAGGGTCAACTCCGGGAAGACCACCACGTCCCCACCCAGCTCATCACGGGCGCGGCGCGCGGCCTCGATCACGCGCGCCGCATTGCCGTCTATATCGCCGACGTGGAAATTGAGCTGGGCCATGACGACCCGCAGCGTCGCAGTCATTGGATAGTGGATCGCCGGTTATGTTCTCTTCTTCCACCGACCAGGGTGCCGGCTCCCGTGCATGACAGCAAAAACCAAGATGCCGCCCTCGTGAACGCGATAGTAGATGCCGAACGGAATCGGTTGATAAGCGCTCGTCTGGCCTGTCGATGAACCACCGGGTACAAAGTGGGCTGCTCGGCAATCGACTGGAGCGTTCGCATGACTTCGTCAAGAAACTGCGGCCCGAGCCCTTGCTGCTGACGTTCGTACAAAACCGCAGCCTCCTCGATATCGCGTTCGGCCTCCGCGCGGAGCCGGACCGGCAGGCTCACAGCCGCTTACGGATATCCGCGAGCGCAACATCGGCGGGACGCCCGAGCTCACCGTCGATCTCGAAGGCATCCAAGCGCCGGTCCAATTCGGCCCGTTGCTCATCGGTAAGCGGCAAAGCTCCCTGCTCCGCCGCGATACTGTCCCAGAGTTCCTCGACGAGACGCACGCGCTGTTCAATTGTGAGTTCGCGAAACGAAGGATTCATCGACACTGACTCCCCGACATCCCCTTTAAGCCGAGTTTACTTCAGAGCCTCTACCATGCGCTCACCCATTTCCGCCGGTGAGCGGGCGATGGTCACGCCGGCCCCTTCAAGGGCGGCGAATTTCTCCTCCGCGGTGCCCTTGCCGCCGGCGATGATCGCGCCGGCGTGGCCCATGCGCTTGCCCGGGGGGGCGGTCACGCCGGCGATGTAGGCGACCACCGGCTTGGAGACGTGGCGACGGATGAACTCCGCGGCCTCCTCCTCGGCGGTGCCACCGATCTCACCGACCATAATGATGCCGTCGGTGCCCGGGTCCTGCTCGAACAGGGCCAGACAGTCGACAAAGGAGAGGCCGTGGATCGGGTCGCCGCCGATGCCGACGCAGGTGCTCTGGCCGAGACCGGCGCGGGTGGTCTGGTGCACTGCCTCGTAGGTGAGGGTGCCGGAACGGGAGACGATGCCGATGCGGCCCGGCTGATGGATGGCGCCAGGCATGATGCCGATCTTGCAGGCGCCGGGGGAGATCACCCCCGGGCAGTTGGGGCCGACCAGGCGCGATTCGGTACCACGCAGCGCCTCCTTCACCTTCAGCATGTCCAGCACCGGGATGCCCTCGGTGATGCAGACGATGGTTTCGATACCGGCATCGGCCGCCTCCAGGATGGCGTCGGCCGCAAACGGGGCCGGCACGTAGATCATGGTGGCGTCGGCGCCGGTCTCGGCCACGGCATCGTGCACGGTGTTGAACACCGGCCGATCCAGGTGCTGGCTGCCGCCCTTGCCCGGCGTCACGCCACCGACCAGGTTGGTGCCGTAGGCAATCGCCTGTTCGGAGTGAAAGGTGCCCTGCTTGCCGGTGAAGCCCTGGCAGATCACCCGGGTGTCTTTATTGACGAGAATGGCCATGCTCAGTTGCCTCCCACGGCGGCGACCGCCTTGCGGGCGGCATCGGTCAGATCCTCGGCGGCGGTGATCGCCAGGCCGCTGTTGGCCAGCAGTTCGCGGCCCAGATCGACGTTGGTGCCCTCCAGCCGCACCACGACCGGCACCGAGGCCTCGACCTCCCGCACCGCCTTGATGATGCCCTCGGCGATCAGGTCGCAGCGCACGATGCCGCCGAAGATGTTGACCAGAATGGATTTCACGTTGCCATCGGAAAGAATCAGCTTGAACGCCTCCGCCACCTTGTCGGCGGTGGTGCCGCCGCCCACATCCAGGAAGTTGGCCGGCTCACCGCCCTGTAGCTTGATCAGGTCCATGGTGGCCATGGCCAGGCCGGCGCCATTCACCATGCAGCCGATGCTGCCATCCAGGCGCACGTAGTTCAGGCCGTGCTGCTGGGCGCGGTATTCGCGCTCGTCCTCCTGGGTGCTGTCGCGCAGCTCGGACATGGCCGGCTGGCGGTAGAGGGCGTTGTCGTCCAGGTTGACCTTGGCATCGAGCGCCACTAGGTGGCCGTCCTTGCTGACGATGAGCGGGTTGATCTCCACCAGGCTGGCGTCACGCTCCATGAACAGGCGGTAGAGCCCCATCATGATGGTGGAGAGTTCACGGATCTGCGTGCCCTCCAGCCCGAGCCCGAAGGCGACGCGACGGCACTGGTAGGGCTGCAGGCCGACCACCGGGTCGACCGCGATGGTGCAGATCGCCTCCGGCTGGGTCGCCGCCACCTCCTCGATATCCATGCCGCCGGCCTTTGAGGCCATAAACACCACCCGCCGGCGGGCGCGGTCCACCACCATGCCGAGATAGAGTTCGCGGGCGATGGCGGAGACGCCTTCAATGAGGATCTGGTTGATGGGCTGGCCGTCCGCCCCGGTCTGGTGAGTGACCAGATGGGACCCCAGCAGGTCGTCGGCTGCCGCCTTCAGTGCGTCGATGCCGTCGACCAGCCGCACACCACCGGCCTTGCCGCGACCACCGGCGTGGACCTGGGCCTTGACCACCCAACGGTCGCCGCCCAGCGCCTGCGCCGCATGCTCCGCCTCGGCCAAACTCGCGGCCACCTGTCCGGCCGGAACCGGAATTCCGTACTGGCTGAAAAGCCCCTTTGCCTGGTGTTCGTGGAGATTCATTGCACTCTCGCCCGACGAAAAGCGGTATTGTGTCGCAAAGCCTCAGCCTGCGCAAAGCGCGGTGTTGGCCCCGTGTGCGCGCAGCCGATACAATCGGCGCAGTCAAAAAAACGGTAACAATGAACCTGCTCCGCCTCATCGCACTGCTCGTGATCATCTGGCTGGCGTATCGCTGGGTCCGGGCCATGTTTCCGAAAGAACCAGCCGCGCGGACGGAGGAAGCGTCGTCACCGGTACGCGTGATCCGTTGTGCCCGGTGCGGCCTGCATGTTCCGGAAGACAAGGCGGTGCAGGAGGCAGGCATCTGGTACTGCACCCCGGAGCACCGCGACGGCAGCGAATAGCATGGGCATCTCCGTAGCCGCAGACAGTGAGGCTTTGAGCGGACCGCAACCGGATGCCCGGTCGTGGCGCCCGCTTCGTTTCCTGAACATCTATCGCATAGCGCTGGCGACGCTGTTTTTGGTCGCCATCAGCGTAGGGACCTTTACCCCGCCGCTGGGGATGAGTGATCTGCCGCTCTTCTATTACACCAGCCTCGCCTACCTCATTTTCGGTATTGCCAGCCTGCTGGCGGCCGAACACCGGTTGTTCCCTTTTCAACTCCAACTGTTCACCCAGGCCATCGTCGATATCCTGGCGATCGTCGTGCTGATGCACGCCAGCGGCGGGATCGCCAGCGGCCTCGGCATGCTGCTGATCATCTCGGTCGCCAACGCCGGGATGATCACCGTGGGACGGATGGCCATCTTCTTCGCCTCGCTGGCGACCATCGCCATCCTGCTAGAGCAGTCCTATGCCAGCCTCCTGGCGGTCGGCTCGCCCTTCAACTACCCACAGGCAGGCATCCTGGGCTTTACCCTCTTTGCCACCGCCGGACTGGCCCACATCCTGGCGCGACGCGCCCGCGAAAGCGAGGAACTGGCGGCGCGGCGCGAGGTGGACCTCGCCGACATGGCGCAGCTGACCGAATTCATCATCCGGCAGATGCAAACCGGTGTGGCGGTGGTGGATGCGGACGGCAAAATCCGGCTCCTGAACCGGGCGGCCACCGACCTGCTGCGGCTGGAACGCCCGGTGCCGCACGTCGCCCTCGAACGCCTCTCGCCGGAACTGGCGGAACTGGTCGGTCAGTGGCATGCCAGCCGGCGTAATGAGCGGGAACTGCGGCTACAGGGCACCGAAGGCAATAACCTCCTGGCCCGTTTCGCCGATGTGGGACGCCGCGGCGATGCCGGCGTGCTGGTCTTTCTGGAGGACGCGGCGCGCACCAGCCACCAGGCCCAGCAGCTGAAGCTCGCCTCGCTGGGACGGCTGACCGCCTCCATCGCCCACGAGATCCGCAACCCGCTGGGCGCCATCAGCCACGCCGGCCAGCTCCTCGCCGAGTCACCCGTCCTGGAGGGGCCGGACCGGCGCATGACCGACATCATCCTCGAACAGTCCGATCGCGTGAACCGGATCATCGAAAGCGTGCTGCACCTCGGGCGGCGGGATGCCTCGCAGGTCACCGAGATCGATCTGCTGCCGTTTGTGGAGCAGTTCGTCGGACGTTTCCGCAACGCGCATGGCGTCAGGCCGGAGGTGTTGATGGTGGAAGGCCCGTCGGCCCCACTCCAGATCTACTTCGACCCGCTCCATCTCGAGCAGATCCTGACCAATTTGTGTCAGAATGCCCTCCAGCACTCCCGCCAGGACTCCCCGCAGGTTCAGATCAGCCTCGGACGGAACCGGCAGGGGGACGCCTATCTGGACGTGACCGACAACGGCAAGGGGATCGAACCCGAGATGCGCGCCCACGTGTTCGAGCCGTTTTTCACCGGAGGCAGAGGCGGCAACGGCCTCGGTCTCTACATCGCGCGGGAGTTCGCCGAGTGCAATCGCGCCACGCTGGTCCACTTCACGCCGCCCGAGGGCGGCGCTGGCTTCCGCCTCACCTTCGGCCAGCCGGACCAGCAGATTCAGTGACTGTTGAAAAAACCGACTTTGATATCTGGTCGCCTGTGATGAAGAAAAGCAAGAACACCCATCTGGCCCTGGTGGTCGACGACGAGCCGGACATCCTCGAACTGCTGCGGATCACACTGGAACGCATGGGCGTGGACTCGGTCGGTGCCGGTACGCTGGGCGAAGCGCGAACCGCCCTTGCTCGCGAAGCCTTCGATCTCTGCCTGACCGACATGCGCCTTCCCGACGGCAACGGCATCGATCTGGTCCGCCATATCCAGCAGCAGTACCCGCAGCTGCCGGTGGCCGTGATTACGGCTCACGGCAACATGGACTCGGCCATCGAGGCGCTGAAGAGCGGCGCCTTCGACTTCGTCAACAAACCGGTGGACCTCAAGGTGCTGCGGGAGTTGGTGGATACGGCTCTGCGGCTGTCGGACAAGACCGTCTGCCGGGAACGGCGCACCCGCTATCGGCTGTTGGGTGATTCGAAGCCGATGCGGGCGATCCGGGCCACCATCGCCAAGCTTGCCCGCAGCCAGGCCCCGGTCTACATCAGCGGCGAGTCCGGCACCGGCAAGGAGCTGGTCGCCCGCCTCATCCACGAGCAGGGCCCGCGCGCCGACCACGCCTTCGTCCCGGTCAACTGCGGCGCCATCCCCCACGAGCTTATCGAGAGCGAGCTGTTCGGCCACAAGAAGGGGGCGTTTACCGGAGCGATCGCCGAGAAGGAGGGGCTGTTCCAGGCCGCCAGCGGCGGCACCCTGTTCCTCGACGAGGTGGCCGACCTGCCACTGGCAATGCAGGTCAAGCTGCTTCGCGCCATTCAGGAAAAGGCGGTGCGCCCGGTCGGCTCTCAGCGGGAGGCCCATGTGGACGTGCGCATCCTGAGCGCCACCCACAAGGACCTCGCCGCCATGGTGCGCGACGGCAGCTTCCGCGAAGACCTGTTCTATCGGATAAACGTCATTCAGCTGCCGGTACCGAGCCTGCGCGACCGGCCCGAGGACGTGCCGCTGCTGGTGGACCACATGCTGGAGCGCCTTTCCGAACAGATGGGGATTGTCCTGCCCCGTTTGACCCCGGAAGCAATGTCCGCGCTTCAAGGCTACAGCTTCCCCGGCAATGTCCGTGAACTGGAGAACATTCTGGAACGGGCCGTGACCTTGGCGGACAGTGACGCCATCACCGCCGCGGACCTGCAACTTCCGAATGTGCAGAAACCCGACAACGACTCACCGAGCCCGCAGACCGCCCTGGACTCCTACCTGGAAGACATCGAGAAAGACGCCATCGCCAAGGCCCTGGAAGAGCACCGCTATAATAAAACGGCCACCGCCCGCGCCCTCGGCATCTCTTTCCGCCAACTCCGCTATCGGCTGCAGAAGCTCGGCCTCGACTGACTATTTTTGTCACATTGTGACATTCGGCGTCACCGTTTCTAACCCGCCGACTGCCGCCGTTCGGCGAATCGTGGCAACACAGGCTCCCAAACCGTCGACGTGTTCACAAAAGTTGCCTTTTTCGGGGCCCAAACGGCGCTGAACGTTCTTTGGCACGCATTCTGCTTCTTTTCACACGGCTACCTTCCTAACAGCCCAGTAAAGGAGCGCGTTCCATGAAACAGAAACAGAAAGGCTTTACGCTCATCGAACTGATGATCGTGGTCGCCATCATCGGCATCCTGGCCGCCATCGCCATCCCGCAGTTCAGCGAATATCGCGCCAAGGCCAATGACTCGGCGGCCAAAGCCGATGTGAAGAACATGATCACGGTCATGTCTGCGGCGATGATCTAACCCGGCTTATAAGGAGAAGACCCATGAAAAAGAGTTATATGGCAGCTGCCCTCGCCCTTGCCGCCGGCATGTCGACGACGGCGATGGCCGCGCCCACCGCATTTCAAGGAAACGTAACCGTCAAGAAGGATTCAGGTAGTTATCAGTGTGCCCTGCTCGGCGAAAACGTCAAGGTCGGGCTGTCCAGCAATGTGCATGGCGCTCTCGAATGCCACGAAGCCGACAACACAGTCAAGGTTGCTGCTTGCCACGAGGGCGGGCGACGTTCACCACTCACGTGCGTGAACTCCGGTACCGCATCGGTTCCGGTCTGGAATCACGGCAATTGCACCGCAGCGGGCGATATCCTGGCCGATATCCCTGACTACAAGTCTTACGGGGTCAGCAGTGACGGCGGGGTCGTTGCTGAGTACCTCCTTAGCGGAAAGTGTACTGCCGCTACCATCGTAGCCACCGATTTGTGGGACTAAGCAGAACCGCTTCTCGGGTCTGCAACAATTCTTTCGGGGCGATCAACACCGCCCCGAAAGAATTGGCAATTGTTTAACGAAAAATGTGCGCAGGGAGACCCGAGCGGCACTTTGAGTAACAATCACCCATGTGCTTGACATCTTCGCTGCGTCCGGATTGCGTGTCGGGAGTCCGGCTTGCGCTACGCGCCCGTTTCCTCTCCATAGCCGCTTGGCTGGTCGTGTTTGTCGTCGGGGCCGCCTTGCTGGCAGCCCAGTTCAGTGCCCGCCAGCCGGCGACTGTGGGCTTGGATGTCGGTCTTTCCGTGCTACGCCTGGCACTGCCCCTGGCCATCATCATCCTCGTTCAAGAACTTTTCTCCCGTGAGTTCGACCGGCGTTACTTCCTGATGTCGTTAACCTACCCCAGGCCGCGCTATGGCTTTCTCTTGGGCCGCGTAGCAGTGGTGGCGACACTCAGCGCCGTTTTGTTGGTCACCGTCGGACTGCTGCTTGCCGGTGTAATCTGGTGGGTCGGCACGGGTTACGAGCAGTCGACGCCGGTCGCGTTGGGCGCCCCATACTGGGTAACTTTGAGTTTTTTGGCAGCCGACCTGTTGGTTGTCACCTGCGTCGCGACATTCCTGGCGGTGGTCGCGGTAACGCCCAGTTTCGTGCTGGTGGGCACACTCGGATTCGCTATCGCCGCCCGCTCCTATTCCACAATTGTGGCGCTGCTGCGCGACCACCCTGATGTCGTCAGCCATGCAGATCGATACGGTGATTCGGTCGAGTTACTCGGCTATTTGCTCCCCGATTTGGCTGCCCTGGACACCCGTATGGCAGCCCTCTACGGCTCATGGACGTTTGTGCCGGAGAGTTGGGCCATTACCCTCTTGGGCAGTGTGGGGTATGGTGCTGGCTTCATCGGCCTCGCCATTTGGGCAATTCAACGCAAGCGATTTTCCTAACCAATGCGGTTCAGTCCCCTGTTTGCGGTGGTTTTTTTTCTTGCCTTTTTGGGCAGCGTCTACATCAAAGGCCACACAGTAACCCCCCACGCTCCGCAGCCAGCGATGGAAGGTCGCGTGGTAATCAGCGCGCCCGTGCAGCTGTTGATGTATGGCGGAGATCGCTTCCTCGGGGCCAATCTGGAAGCGATGCGCATTGCGGCGACGGGAGGAGGGACGGGCGAGTCCAATACAGCCTATCTTATACGCGCCCATCACGTGGTTGCCGAGCTCAATGCGTGCCATGAAGACAACTACTACATTGGAAATGCTCTGCTGTCGCTCGGCGGCGCGCAGGACGAGGGAAGCGAACTCCTCCGATTGGCCGCCGATTGCCGTTTTTGGGATGAATATCCTCCTTTTTTTTACGGCCTCAATGAGCTGTTCCTCAATCGGAATGCACAAGCGGCGCAGCACGCGATTGAGGAAGCAGCCAAACGCTCCACATCGAACGTTGCAGCTCTCAAGAGCATTGCCATTCGGATCCGCGCCGCCGAAATCGGTGATGAACGGCTCATGGTGACTTATCTCAACCACGAAAAGGAACTCGCATCCGATCCTGGGTTAAAAGCGATGCTCGAGAAGAGGATCGTTCGTTTGGAGGGTTTGCTGCTACTGCGCGAAGCACAAGAGAAATACGAAAACCAAGTTGGCCGGCCCCTCAAGAGCCCCGACGAGCTGTTAACTGCGGGTATTCTGCGCATCTTCCCTGAAGACCCCTTGCGTATCGGTTACGAGTTTATCGACGGGACGTTCCGGCTTGGGCAGGTCAAGATACGTTAATGCACGACGGACTCCAGCACTTCCGAACAGCTAAGCGCGCACTTGGAAACGAGCAATGGATATCGCACTTGAGTTTCAATCGGTCAGCAAGATTTTCAAAAAAAAAGGGCAGTCGGTCCGCGCACTGCACGACGTTAACTTTCGCATTCCCGCCGGAGAGGTGTTCGGTTTTGTAGGCCCCAACGGTGCCGGCAAGTCAACCACCATCAAGATCATGCTCGACGTGATCAATGATTATCAAGGTGCTGTCGAGCTTTACGGGATTTCAGCACGTCGACCCGACGCACGCCGTGGAGTCGCCTACGTCCCCGAGTCGCCGGCGCTTTATGAGCAGCTTACGCCACTGGAACTCCTTCGAACCGCGCTCGCCATGTACGGTATCCGGCCCCCTGCCCCCGATGCCTGGTGTCGGGAATGGCTTGAACGGTTTTCGGTCGCACACGCCGCCAGTCAGCGAATTCGGCTGTTGTCCAAAGGCACCGTGCAGCGGGTTGCTCTGGCGCATGCGATGGCCGTGTCCCCGAAGCTTCTTGTCCTCGACGAGCCTCTGTCCGGTCTCGACCCGGTCGGGCGAAAGGATGTTGTTGATATTCTGGCGGACTATAAAAAACAGGGTGGCGCCATCTTCTTCACCTCCCACGTCCTGCATGATGTGGAACGCATCGCCGATCGCTTCGGGTTTATCAATCAAGGTGAACTACTCACGACCCGTTCCCCACGAGAGCTGATGGCCGAACACGCGGACCGTTTTCTCATCCGCTATCAAAGCGATAGCCTTTCGGAAGGAACAGCCATCCGCCAAAACGAGTTCGAATTGGAGTTAAGCCAGCAAGAACTCCCCGCATGGCTGATCAAACTCAACCAGGGAGGCGGACAACTGCTGAACGTGAAACCGTTGGTGTCCCTCGAACGTGTGTTTTTCCGAATTCTGGAAGAGCGAGGGGAAAGAGTTCCGCAAAGTGTCCCGCAGAACGCTTAAGAACAGCCCTTCCTATGGGTGCCACGCATCTCCCCATGCCGGTATCCATTGCCGACGCACCTCGACCGCTTTCGTGACCCGAGTCACAACGCGATCCTTTCTGACCGAAGAAAATGGCATCGTCGGTAGCGTATTTCTTTACACTATCATATAGTTAGGGCTTTCGAACCTTCAGCCGAAGCGAACAAAAATGGCGAGTACCGGAGTTAGAATCCAGCTGAGCGGGCTGGCGCGTCGACTGATCCGCGACAATCTACTTTCCGAAGCTGATGCGGAAAAGGCCGTGGAGGCGGCCAACAAGGCCAAGACTCCGCTGGTTACCTACCTGGTCGAGAAAAATCTGGTCAGTTCCAAGGCGATCGCCACGGCGGCCTCTCATGAATTCGGCGTTCCCCTGCTAGACATATCCGTGGTGGAAGTCGATCCGGATATTGTCAAACTCGTCAGTGAAAAACTGATCAGGGCTCATCACGCGTTACCCCTCTACAAGCGCGGAAATCGCTTGTTCGTCGCGGTCGCGGACCCGACCAACCTGACCGCGCTGGACGAGATCAAGTTTCACGTCGGTGCCAATACCGAAGCGGTTCTCGCCGAAGAAGACAAGCTGGCGCGAGTAATCGAGGCGGCACTCGATGCCAATGACACCTCCATGGCCGGTCTGGGCGATTCGGACCTGGATGACTTGGATATCTCGGCGGAGGAGGAGGACAGCAAGCCCGACTCCTCCGCCGATAGTGAAATCGATGATGCACCGGTCGTTCGCTTCATTAATAAAATTTTGCTGGATGCCATCAACAAAGGCGCGTCCGATATCCACTTGGAGCCCTACGAAAAGAGTTATCGAGTCCGCTTCCGCCAAGACGGCATTCTCCAGGAGGTGGCAGCCCCTCCCGTTCAGTTGGCGGGAAAAATTTCCGCGCGGGTCAAGGTTATGTCACGTCTGGACATCTCCGAACGGCGGGTGCCCCAGGATGGGCGAATCAAGTTGACGCTATCCAAGAACAAGGCGATCGACTTTCGTGTCAATACCTGCCCGACCCTGTTTGGGGAAAAGATCGTACTGCGTATCCTGGACCCCTCCAGCGCCAAGCTCGGCATCGATGTGCTCGGGTACGAACCGGAACAAAAGAAGCTCTATCTGGACGCCCTGGCCAAACCCTATGGGATGATCTTGGTCACTGGGCCTACGGGCTCGGGTAAAACCGTCTCGCTCTACACCGGTCTCAACATCCTCAACACCCCCGACCGCAACATCTCCACGGCGGAGGACCCCGCGGAAATCAACCTGACCGGGATCAATCAGGTCAACGTCAATCCCAAGGTGGGGCTGACCTTCTCCTCGGCCCTCAAGGCCTTTCTCCGCCAGGACCCGGACGTCATCATGGTGGGTGAGATTCGTGACATCGAAACCGCCGAAATCGCCATCAAGGCGGCCCAGACCGGCCACTTGGTGCTCTCGACGCTGCATACCAACGATGCCCCGCAGACCCTGGGGCGTCTGGTGAACATCGGGGTTGCCCCCTATAACATCGCGTCCGCCGTCAGCCTCATCATTGCCCAGCGCCTCGCACGCCGTCTCTGCAACCACTGCAAGCAACCGGAAGATGTCCCCCGCGAGGCGTTGCTGCAGGAAGGCTTCAAGCCGGAGGACCTGGCGGGATTGACCATCTACAAGGCTGTGGGATGTGACCGTTGTCAAAGCGGCTACAAGGGTCGTGTTGGTATATATCAGGTCATGGCCATCTCCGAAGAAATGGGGCGGCTAATCATGAAGGGGGGCAACGCCATCGATCTGGCGGACCAGGCGAAGAAGGAAGGCATTCCGGACCTCCGCGAATCGGGCCTCAAGAAGGTCATGCAGGGGGTCACCAGCCTTGAAGAAGTCAACCGTGTGACGAAAGACTGACCATGGCACAAGCGGCTAAGCAGGACACCTTCCTTTGGGAGGGGACGGACCGGAGCGGCAAGCGCACCGGTGGAGAGACTCGTGGGGCCAGCGCATCGCTGGTCAAAGCCAGCTTGCGCAAGCAGGGGATCAACCCCACCAAGGTCCGCAAGAAGGCAAAGCCACTGTTTGGCGGCTCTGCTGCAAAAGGGAAAAAAATAACGCCGAAGGACATCGCCATTTTTGCCCGTCAGATGGCGACGATGATGTCGTCGGGCGTACCGCTGGTGCAATCGTTCGAGATCATCGGACGCGGGCACGAAAATCCGAGCATGCAGGAGTTGGTTCTCGCCATCAAATCCGATGTGGAAGGGGGGGTCAATTTGGCGGAATCGCTCCGCAAGCACCCGAAATATTTTGACGCCCTGACCTGCAATCTCGTTCATGCCGGTGAACAGGCCGGTATCCTTGAGACCCTGCTGGACAAGATCGCTACCTACAAAGAGAAAACTGAGGCGATCAAGTCCAAGGTCAAAAAGGCCCTGTTCTATCCGACGGCGGTTTTGGTGGTGGCTTTTATCATTACCGCCATTCTACTCATATTCGTCATCCCACAATTCTCCGAGCTTTTTTCTGGATTTGGTGCGGACTTGCCCGCCCTGACCATGTTCGTCATTCAGCTGTCGGACTTCTTCCAGAGCTACTGGTGGGCAGTTTTCGGCGGGGTCGGTGGCGGAGCTGTTGCCTTTGCAAAGGCGAAAGAACGTTCGAAAGCCATCCAGGACGGCTTGGACCGGCTCTCGCTCAAGATCCCGGTCATCGGGGACATTCTCAACAAGGCGGCCATCGCCCGCTTTGCCCGCACGTTATCGACCATGTTTGCCGCTGGCGTCCCGCTCGTCGATGCACTGGAATCGGTCGCAGGCGCGATTGGCAATGTGGTCTATGGTAACGCCGTAATGACCATGCGCAGTGAAGTGTCCACCGGTACCTCACTGACCGAGTCCATGACCCGAACGGCAATCTTCCCGAACATGGTGGTGCAAATGGTATCGATCGGTGAAGAGGCCGGTTCACTGGATGCCATGTTGAGCAAAGTGGCCGACTTTTACGAGGCGGAAGTGGACGACGCCGTGGATGCCTTGAGCAGCCTGCTCGAACCCTTGATCATGGCGGTTCTCGGTGTCCTGGTCGGTGGGTTGGTTATTGCCATGTACCTGCCGATCTTCAAAATGGGCTCGATCATGTGATGCCGGTCGAAGCCTTGGAAAGTTCTCTGTTGTTGTTTGTTGGGGCTGTATTTGTTGTCAGCCTTGCCATCGGCAGTTTTCTGAATGTGGTCATCCACCGACTGCCGCTGATGATGGAGCGTGAGTGGCATGTCCATTGCCGCGAACTGGCAGGCGAGGAAGAGCCCGAGAAAGACGAACCGCCCTTCAATCTTGCCGTTCCGCGTTCGCGCTGTCCGAACTGCCAGCACCCCATCGGGGCACTGGAAAATATCCCCGTCATCAGCTATCTGCTGCAACGGGGCCTGTGTCGCCACTGCAAGGCACCTATTTCCGCGCGTTATCCGATCGTCGAGCTGCTCACTGCGGTGTTGAGTGCGGTGGTCGCGTGGCACTTCGGCTTTGGCCTCTCTGCGCTGTTTGCGCTGCTGCTGACCTGGACACTGATTGCGCTCACCTTCATTGACCTGGACCATCAACTGCTGCCAGACGCCATTACCCAACCGGTGCTTTGGTTTGGACTCGCGATCAGCTTGTGGGCAGTCTTTGTCCCGGTGCAAACCGCCCTGGTCGGGGCGCTTGCCGGTTATCTCTCCCTCTGGAGCGTCTATCACCTGTTCCGGCTGCTGACCGGCAAGGAGGGCATGGGCTACGGCGACTTCAAGCTGCTGGCGCTGCTCGGGGCCTGGCTCGGTTGGCAGCAGTTGCCGCTGGTGATCCTGCTCTCCTCGTTGGTGGGTGCGGTGGTCGGCATCAGCTTGATTGTCTTTCGGAAGCACGAACGCAGTGTGCCCATCCCGTTCGGGCCCTATCTGGCGGCAGCCGGATGGATCGCCCTGATCTGGGGCCAGGAGCTGACCGCGGCCTACCTGCGCTGGACCGCCCCGACCTGACATGCTGCGGGTTGGTCTGACCGGCGGCATCGGCTGCGGCAAGTCCACGGTAGCCCGTCTTTTTGCCGCACACGGGGTGCCGGTCATCGATGCCGACGAGCTCGCCCGACGGGTGGTCGAACCCGGAGCCGCCGGCCTGGCCGCCATCGTGGAGGCGTTCGGTCCTGATGTACTGGATGCCAGCGGCGCCCTGGACCGGGGTCGGCTTCGTGAACGGGTGTTCAAAGACAGCGATAGCCATCAACGACTCGAGGCATTGCTGCATCCCCTGATCCGTGAGGCCATGGAGCTCAAGGCCGAATCAACGGAAGCCCCCTATGTGCTGTTGGTGATACCGCTCCTGGTAGAGAAGGGTTGGGGCGAGATGGTGGATCGGGTGTTGGTCGTCGACTGCCCGGAGTCGGAGCAAGTCAGGCGGACATTGGACCGGGATGGCGTCAGTGAGCAGCAGGTCCGCGCCATCATGGGCCATCAGGTCTCCCGGACGGAGCGCCTTGCGGCGGCCGACGACGTGATTGCCAACAGCGGTCCGCCCGAGGCGTTGGAAGCCCAAATACGGCAACTCCACGACCGCTACCTGAAGATGGTCTGATTACAACTCACCTCCCGGATGTGGTGAGCCTGCGAACCGCGTCGTTCCCGCCGCCGCCGGTGCGGTTCGTTCCTCACCGACACCCTACGCATCATCCCTCCGGTAGGATGTGGTGAGCTCCCGTAGGTCGGGTTAGGGCAGCGTAATCCGACGCCGGCGCGTCGGGTTACGCCGCGGTCAGAAGGTGCCCACCCCGGCTTGGGTGACGCACCTAACCCGCCCTACATCTATTGGACCGCAACTCACCTTCGGTTAGCGCCAATCTCGTTTCACTTCATCCGGTAGCGGACCTTGGACTATCATAGGTCCTTCGACTTCACTATCCGCCCCCATTAACGTGCACAAGTCCGTCACTTACGAACATCCGCTCAACGAACGCGTGCGCACGCTGTTGCGACTGGAGCACCTGTTCAAGCAGGTAAACCATTACCTGCACGGCAAGTCCGCCTGGGACAGCCGCATGACGGTGCTCACCTATATGGAAATCCTCGATATTTTCGGTCGGGGGGACCTGAAGACCGAACTGATGAAGGAGATGGAGCGGGCCTCGGCCAATCTGCAGCCGCTGCTGGAAAACCCCGGCGTCGATCACAGCCGGCTGGGAACCGTGCTGCGGGCGCTCGAACGACTGCGCGCCAACCTCCACGGTCACAACGGCCAGCTCGGACAGGTCCTCCGGGAGGACGACCTGCTTGCCGGCGTACGGCAACGCACCAGCATCCCCGGGGGGACCTGTGATTTCGATTTGCCGGCCTATCATTGTTGGCTCGAACGTGCGCCGGACCTCCGGATTGCGGACCTCGAGCGCTGGAATGCTTCTATCGATGTCGTTCGACAGCCGGTGGAGCTGCTGCTCAAGCTGGTGAGAAACAGTGCCGAACCGCGGCATCGTACCGCGGAGAAGGGGGTCTATCAGCAGTCCCTGGATGCCGGCATTCCGTACCAGTTGCTGCGCATCTCGGTACTGATCGACTCCGCCGTTTTTGCCGAAATCAGCGGCGGTAAACACCGGTTCAGTGTACGGTTTATGAAACCCGATGGCGGCAGACCGGTCCAAACGGACAGCGATATCGCTTTTCAACTAAGCTGCTGTAGCCTATGACGACAGTCAAGTGTCCAACCTGTAACCGCCCCGTGCCGTGGCAGCCGGAGCAGAAGTGGCGCCCGTTCTGCTCGGAACGCTGCAAGCTCATCGACTTGGGGGCATGGGCGGCGGAAAACCACCGCATCCCGGGTGAGGTGGTCGAGCCGTGGGAACTCGCTGACGCGGAGCGGCGGAACGAGCGCGATCACTGAGGGGAGACGCCGTCCCCCCAGAGGCTCCGAATGGTGGCAATCCCTTGGGCGCCAGCGTGCCAGGCCTGAACGAGGTCGGGGGGCGACATTCCGCCGAGGGCAAACGCGGGCATGTTGCTCCTCTCGCATATCGCATGGAGTCCCTCCCAGCCCAACGGCTGCGCGTCCGGGTGCGTCCGTGTCGGCTTGACCGGCGAAATCACCACGAAATCGACGCCCAACGCTTCCGCGCATCGCAGTTCATCGGCGGTGTGACAGGACGCGGCAACCCAGCGGTCGGCCGACAGCGGCCTGTTCGAGAGTCCCCGAAGCGCGTAGGACGGAAGATGAATACCTGCCCCCGGTAGCGCTTCGGCCACGGCGATATCGCCGTTGATGAGCAAGGCGGCATCGTACACGGAGCAAATTCGGGAAACCTCCTGTGCCAACCGTGCCATTTCGCTGGGGAGCAGTTGCTTCGCGCGCAACTGCACCAGCCGCACGCCCCCCCTCAGCACCTCTTCCAATCGGGCCAGAAACGCCGGCCAAGCCGCGGGTGCGGGCGGTTCGGGGGTGATGAGGTACCGGTCCGGCAGTCGCGCAGCGGTAACGATCGGACGGTTCGCTGCGGGAAACGTGAAGGCGGCGAGCTCGTCCGGCAACACCCAGCGGATCGGCTGTCCTTCGCAGCCATGCGCCCTGCCGCTGAAGGCGTCGACCCGCCAAACATCCAGCAGGACCCGCCGATCACCATAGTCGAACGGGACGCGGATGAGCGGCCGCGCCGAGCCAACCTCGATGCCGATCTCCTCGCGCAGTTCTCGTTGCAGGGCCTGCCGTGCGCTCTCGCCGGGTTCGAGTTTGCCGCCCGGGAACTCCCACAGGCCGCCCTGGTGCAAGTGGGCCGGGCGCTCGGCAATCAGAATCTGCCCGTCATCCCGAACGATGACCGCAGCCGCCACCTGTAGGTAGTCGACATAGTCTGGGGCCGGCGGAATGCGGGAAGTGGACAACGCGTTCGACTGAGCTTAGGTCCGGTACTCGGCGTTAATCCGCACGTAGTCATACGAGAAGTCGCAGGTCCACACGGTCGCACTCGCATTCCCGCGACCCAGGTCGATACGAACCGTGATCTCCTCGGCATCCATGACGCACTGCCCGGCCGCCTCGGTATAGCCCGGGTCGCGGCCGCCGTCGCGAACGATGCAGACCTCGCCGAGATGAATGGTGACCGCCGACAGGTCGAGGTCGGGGACGCCGGCACGGCCCACCGCCGCGAGGATACGGCCCCAATTAGGATCGGAAGCGAAAAAGGCGGTCTTCACCAGCGGCGAGTGGGCGACCGTGTAGGCCACCTGCTCGCACTCGGCTTCGCTACGCCCACCCCTGACCTCCACGGCGATGAACTTGGTCGCCCCTTCGCCGTCGCGCACGAGCAGCTGGGCCAGTTCCCGGCAAACCGACTCCACCGCCTCGTCGAACTGCTTCCGATCGGCGCTGGTTGCCAGCCCGATGCCGGATGCACCGGTCGCAGCCAGCACACAGGCGTCATTGGTGGAGGTGTCGCCATCGACGGTGACGCGGTTGAACGAGCGCTGAACCGCCCGGCTCAAGGAGGTCTGCAGGACATCCCCGGGGACAACGGCATCGGTAGCGATAAACGCCAGCATCGTCGCCATGTCCGGGCGAATCATTCCCGCACCCTTGGCAATCCCTGTGATGGTGACGTTGCCGGTAGAGAGGGCGACCTCCCGTGAGCCCCCCTTGGGAACCGTATCGGTGGTGAGAATGCCGTGAGCCGCGTCCTCCCAGCCCTCTTCACTGAGTCGTTCGAGGGCCTGCGGCAGGGCGGCGACGATCCGGCCGACCGGCAACAGCTCGCCAATCACCCCGGTGGAAAACGGAAGGATTTCTGCTGGCGTGCTTGCGGTGAGTTCGGCCAGGGCCGAACAGCAGGTGCGGGCATCGCTCAGCCCCTGCGCCCCGGTCCCGGCGTTGGCGTTGCCGGTATTGATCAGCAGATAGCGGATGTCACCGGTCCCCAGGTGTTCGCGGGCGACCACCACCGGCGCGGCGCAAAACGCATTGCGGGTAAAAACCCCCGCAACGGAGCTGCCCGCCGCCAACGCCATGACCACGACGTCGCGCCGCCCCGGCTTCTTGATTCCGGCCTCGACCGTACCCAACCGAAAACCCGCCACCGGCCGCAGCGCCGGCAGACCTTTGTAGCCAACCGCCATCACCTGTCCTTTATCGCACGGAGAAAAGCGCGAATCTACCCGGCGTGCCTGCCTTTGTAAATCGCAGTTCGAGAGACGGGATCCGCGAAGAGAACCATCAGCAGGAAGTAGGTCGGGTTAGCGGAGCGTAACCCGACGGAACGGACTCCGCAGCCGTCGTCCGGTTACGCCCTCTCGGGCTAACCCGACCTACTTTCACTGGGGGTAAACCGCCGTGATCAGTTCAGCTGACCGTGGCATTGCTTAAATTTTTTACCGGAGCCACACGGGCAAGGTTCGTTGCGTCCCACCTTACGCCCATCGCGCACGAACGGCTGTTCGTGCTCCTCTTCCGATTCATCAGGTTCCGCTGTAGTCACGGCCGGTGCCGCGGCGTGCTGGAATTCCATCTCGGCGGCATGGCGGCGTTGTTGCTCGACGGCAGCCACGTCCTCTTCGGCGCGAACCTGCACCTTGGAGAGCGCACCGACCACTTCGCGCTTGATCCGCTCGAGCATCTGGCTGAACAGCTCGAACGCCTCCCGTTTGTACTCCTGCTTGGGGTTTTTCTGGGCATAGCCGCGCAGGTGAATCCCCTGGCGCAGGTAATCCATCGCCGCCAAGTGCTCCTTCCAGTGACCGTCGAGTACCTGCAGCATCACCGCCTTTTCGAAGTGCCGCAGCACCTGTGGACCAGCCAGCGCCTCTTTTTGTTTGTAGGCGTCCAGCATCGCCTCCTGGATCCGTTGCCGCAGCGGCTCCTCGTGCAGGTTTTCATCCTCTTCCAGCCACTGACGCAACGGCAGTGAGAGGGCAAATTCCCGTTTCAGGGCCTCTTCAAGTCCCGGCACATCCCACTGCTCCTCGACACTCTGCGGCGGAATGTGCTCATCGATGACCGCGTCGACCACATCCTCGCGCAACGCCTCAATAGTTTCGGAGACGTCCTCCTGGGCCATCAAATCGTTGCGCTGCTCGTAGATCACCTTGCGCTGATCATTGGCGACATCGTCGTACTCGAGCAGCTGCTTGCGGATATCGAAGTTGTGGCCTTCGACCTTGCGCTGGGCGTTCTCAATGGCGCGAGTCACCCACGGATGTTCGATCGCCTCACCGCGCTCCATACCGAGCTTCTGCATGATCCCCGCCACCCGGTCCGAGGCGAAAATCCGCATCAGGCTGTCCTGCAACGAAAGATAGAAGCGGGTCGATCCCGGGTCGCCCTGGCGGCCGGAGCGGCCGCGCAGCTGATTGTCGATACGCCGCGACTCATGGCGCTCGGTGCCGATGATGTGCAGGCCGCCCGCATCCAGCACGGTCTGGTGGCGCTGCTCCCAGGCGGCGCGCACGCTCGCGACGGTCGCCTCGTCCACCTCCTCGCCCAGGGCCTCGATTTCGGCGGACAGATTGCCGCCGAGCACGATATCGGTACCGCGACCGGCCATGTTGGTGGCAATGGTGACCGCCCCCGGACTACCCGCCTGGGCCACGATCTCCGCTTCCCGTTCGTGCTGCTTGGCGTTCAACACCTCGTGCTTGATTCCGGCCTTTTTCAGCTGCTTGGAGAGCAGTTCCGAGACCTCGATGGAGGTGGTGCCGACCAGCACGGGTTGCTGCCGCTTGTTGCAGTCCTGGATGTCCTCGATGATCGCCTCGAATTTCTCTTCCGGGGTCAGATAAACGAGATCGCCCATGTCGTCACGGACCATCGGCCGGTGGGTCGGAATGACCGTGACCTCGAGTCCGTAGATCTGCTGGAACTCGTAGGCCTCGGTATCGGCCGTGCCGGTCATGCCGGAGAGCTTGTCATAAAGCCGGAAGTAGTTCTGGAAGGTAATCGATGCCAGCGTCTGATTTTCGTTCTGGATGGAGACCCCTTCCTTGGCCTCGATGGCCTGGTGCTGGCCGTCCGACCAGCGCCGGCCGGCCATGGTCCGGCCCGTGAACTCGTCGACAATGACCACTTGGTTGTCGCGAACGATGTAGTGAACGTCCTTGTGGAAAAGGACATGGGCCCGAAGGGCGGCGCTGACGTGGTGCATGAGCCCGATATTCGCAGCGTCATACAGGCTTTCGCCCTCTTTCAAAAGCCCGGCCTCGACCAGCAGATCCTCGATCTTCTGATGACCGTCTTCCGTCAAATAGGCCTGCCGTGCTTTCTCATCGACCGTGTAGTCCCCCGGGCCCTCCTCGGTCTCCTGCGGCTCGAGGTGTGGGATCAGGGTATTGACACGCGCATAGAGCTCAGAGCTGTCTTCCGCGGGGCCGGAGATGATCAGCGGAGTCCGCGCCTCGTCGATCAGGATCGAATCGACCTCGTCGATGATGGTGTAGTGGAGATCGCGCTGCACCTTCTCATCCAGGCTGAAGGCCATGTTGTCGCGCAGGTAGTCGAAGCCGAACTCGTTGTTGGTGCCGTAGGTGATGTCGGCCTCGTACGCCGCCTTCTTGTCGGCATGGCCCATGCCGGCAACCACCACGCCGGTAGTCAAACCGAGGAAGCCATACACCTTGCCCATCCATTTGGCATCACGCTGCGCCAGGTAATCATTGACCGTGATGACATGAACACCCTTGCCAGGTAACGCATTCAAGTACGCGGCTGCGGTAGCGACCAGGGTCTTGCCCTCGCCGGTTCGCATTTCGGCGATCTTTCCCATGTGCAGGACCATGGCGCCGATCAACTGCACATCGTAATGGCGCATTCCGAGTGCCCGCTTGCCCGCCTCACGCACCGCAGCGAACGCTTCCGGCAACAAATCATCGAGCGGTGTTCCGTCTGCGAGCCGCTGCCGGAACAGGTCGGTCTTGCCGCGCAGTTCTTCGTCCGAAAGCGCTTCGTATTCCGCTTCCAGGGCGTTGATACGGTCGACGGTTCGGTGGAGTCGTTTGACGAGGCGCTCGTTACGGCTACCGAATATCTTACTGAACAGTTTCATGGCCATTTATTGTTCCCGGACGGGTTTCCCAGACAGGGTTCCCGATCTGCTCCGTTGTTTTGTACGCGGCGCCCCTCACGCCACGCACGACTCCGAACCGCGTATTCTACGCGATGCCCCACAAATTCGCAGGCCGTTCACTGGCGATAAAGGGTGAAACCCTGCTGGTTATAAGTGGGGATGCTGACGGGCGACTTCAAAGCCCGACGAACAAGGCGAGGGCTTGAGAGCTTAAGGTGCGGTCGCCGCCGCAACTGCCCGCTCTGGGGGAGCTCGGACCCGCAACTCACCGTCATCCGCGATCTGCAGCGGGGAGTCGGGGAAATCCAGGTTGCTGAGCTCTTTGATCAAGCGCGCGGCACGGTGCTGCGGGTCGGGCACAGGTCCCAGCGGGCGCTCTTGGACGGCCGAGACGACTCTGCCGCCCAAAAATGTCCCGTCGGCCGCCAGATCGGCCAGGAGGATCGGCGCCAAACCGTTATAGCCACTAACTTTGATGCCCCAGTAGGTACAAAAATTCCCCAAGCTGTAGGCAATGAGGCGGTTCCGATACAGTTCCAGCGCACGCGGGACGTGGGGTCCATGGCCGAGCACAAGATCGGCGCCGGCGTCGATGGCGGCGCGTGCAAATGCGGCGACATCACCGCGGTCCTCACCGTGAAACACCTCCGTCGCGAAGGGGATCCGGATGTGTTCATCACCTTCGGCGCCACCGTGGAAGGAGACGATCACGATGTCATCGCTGTCCGCCAGAGCCCGGATCTGTGCGGTCGCCTGTTCGAGATCGAGCATCGGCCAGGAGCCGCCGAACGGCGAGAAGGCAATCATCGCCACGCGTGTCCCGTCGACCGT
Organism: Gammaproteobacteria bacterium; assembly: GCA_041685045.1. Taxonomy (GTDB): domain Bacteria; phylum Pseudomonadota; class Gammaproteobacteria; order Thiohalomonadales; family Thiohalomonadaceae; genus Thiohalomonas. Next base: position 136,263 of record JAWLGP010000007.1, on the reverse strand, counting down.
CCAGCGTGCCACGTCGCCGAACCGGCCCGAGTGTCGAATGGCCGCATTTTCCAGGGCACGAATGGTCGAACTCCGCCCCTCTTCGCCGAAATCCCTGGCGTGATTGTTGGCGAGGCTGACCACATCGAAACCGGCAGCCCTCAAGTGGTCTGCGTAGTGCGTCGGGGTACGAAAGACATAACAGGAGCGGCTGTTGCAACGTTTGCTCGGTTCACCGCCATCCAGGAGGGTGCCCTCGAAGTTACCGAATGCCACGTTTGCGCTGCGCAATACGTCGGCAACAGGGCCCAGAAGACTCGTGCCGCCATCTTCCGGTAGCCGGTTCTGGGGGTAATCGGTACCGAGCATGATGTCCCCCACCGCCGCAATCCGGATCGGCGAGGGACCGGGCAATACCTGTCGATCGACGATGCCGTCACCGACGGCCTTGGGTTCCTCTGATGGTGGCGGTGGTGGTTGGGTGACGACGGGGGCGGGGGCCGTGGCACAGCCGCCCACGACCAGAACGCAGAGGAGCATTAGAGGCCAGCCGCTCCGCATGACGGGAGTGGTTACGGCATGCATAGGCCGATCAGCGTCCGAAATCCAGGCACCCTAGCGCGAAGCCTGCAGGTATTTCTCCGGATTGACCGCCTTGTCGTTGAGCAGGACTTCGAAATGGACATGGGGTCCGGTCGAACGCCCGGTCGACCCCATCGTGGCGATCTGCTGCCCTTTCTTGACGGTTTCACCGGGCTTGGCCATCAGCTCCTTGCAATGACCATAACGGGTGGAGTAGCCGCCACCGTGGTTGATCTCGACCAGGTTGCCGTAGCCGTAGCGTGGTCCCGACCAGGTCACCACCCCGGAAGCGACGGCGATCACCTCGCTCCCATCCTTCCCGGCCAAGTCGACGCCCTTGTGATAGTCCTTCTTGCCCGTGAACGGATCGGCACGCCAGCCGTAGTGAGACGACAACCAGCCGCTTTTGATGGGGCGTCCGGCCGGCAGGACCTCCGCTTGCAGATTCCGATCCATCATCATGGCTTCGAGAATCCCCAGTTGGCGATTCCGATCTTCGAGCTGATGTGCCAGCTGATCGATCTGGGCAATGAAATCGGTAACGGCCAGCAGTTCCTGCTCCGCGGCGTCTTCCGGGCCACCTTGAGCCGGCGACGAGGAGAAGTCGAACTCGCCATCATCCAGACCGGCCATCCGCGTCAGCCGCTGGCCGAGTGCGTCCAGACGAATCACGTGCGCCTGCATCTGCCCGAGACGCAGGGTCAGCGCGTTGAGATTGTGTTCGGCGGTTTGGCGAGCCTCTTCGATAGCTTGGCGCTGCTGCCCGAGCTCATCCTGCCAGGCGGTCGCCAGCACGGCTGGCGTATCGGGTTGCGTGCCGAGCCGATACCCGGCATACAGGCTCACGAGGGGAACCATGAGGGCCGCCAGCAGCAGCATGGTCTGCGTACGCCGGCCAAGCTCAATGCATTTCGAGCAGCCCAGTCGCTTCGAAACCAGCAGGATGTTCATTGCGTCCTCAATCGGTTGGCTTTGTTTTCGGCGATCCGGATCGTCTAATATTGCTCGTTATGACCGGACCACGCTCTCTCGACAGCTATCTCGATTCAGACGACGGACTCAAACGCCTGCTGGCGCGAGCCCACGCCTTGCTCGACCTCGAAAGGTCGGTCTTACGCATCCTTGAGACCGGCTTGGCGTCAAACTGCCGGGTCGTCAATGTCCGCGACGGAATGTTGACCTTGGCCGCCACGAGTGGTGCCTGGGCTACCCGCCTCCGTTACGAGTCGTCGCGACTTCTCGGTGCGCTGCAGCAGTCCGGCTATCAGAGCATCCGTTCAATCCACATCAGCATCAAGCCGGACACCTCGGCGCAATCCGTTCGTCGGCGGCCTCAACGGCCTTCATACGAAGCGGCCGATGCCATTCTGTCCGCGGCAGACTGCATCGAAGATCCCGGTCTGCGCGACGCCCTGTCGCGCTTGGCTCGCCACCGACGCTCAGCTGGCCGGTAACGGCTGGACGTAGGAAATCGGAGCGCTCTTCGGCTCCTTGAAGGTCACCACTTCCCACGCATCCTGATCGGCGAGCAGTGTGCGCAGCAACAGGTTGTTCAACTCGTGACCTGATTTATGGCCGCTGAATGCGCCAATCAGGCTATGGCCCAGCAGATAGAGGTCACCAATGGCGTCCAGGATCTTGTGTTTGACGAACTCGTCTTCGTAGCGCAAGCCGTCCTCATTGAGGATCCGGTAATCGTCGACCACGATCGCATTGTCGAGGCTGCCCCCCAAGGCCAGATTACGTGCCCGCAAGGCTTCGATTTGATTCATGAAACCGAAGGTTCGAGCACGGCTTATCTCCTTGACGAAAGAGGTCGTCGAGAAATCGATCATGGCGTGCTGGGTATTGCCCTTGAATGCCGGGTGATCGAAATCGATCGACAATTCCACCTTGAACCCGTCGAATGGCTCGAAGCGGACCCATTTGTCATCCTCCCTGACCTCCACTCGACGCTTGATGCGAATGAAGCGTTTGGGTGCCTCCTGCTCCTGAATGCCGGCGGACTGCACAAGGAACACAAACGGCCCCGCGCTGCCATCCATGATGGGGACTTCGGCAGCCGAAAGGTCCACGTAGGCGTTATCGATGCCGAGTCCGGCCAACGCCGAAAGCAGATGCTCTACGGTCGAGATGCGGACATCGCCCTTGATGAGGGTTGACGAAAGCGTGGTGTCTCCCACGTTCTCCGCCTTGGCCTCGACCTCCACCGGGACTTCGAAGTCCACTCGACGGAAGATGATACCGGCATCCACGGGCGCGGGCCTCAACGTGAGGTAAACCTTCTCCCCCGTATGCAGGCCGACGCCGGTGGCGCGGATGACATTCTTGAGTGTTCTTTGCCGAATCACCTTAAGTACCTGAATTAGCGAGCAGATTCCGCACGACTGTCGGAAATGTTAACACAGCCGCAAGATCTATTCCTAGTGACTGCTTCACAGTTCAGACGGAGGCGGGAAAGCACCCACTAGTCCGCTTGTCGGCGTAGAAAAGCCGGGATATCAAGGTAATCCATACTGCCTTCCTTGGTCTTTCCCCGAGCCAGATCGGCCGCCTGGTTACGCAAAACGGTAGGCCGGTCTAGTTGATGGTAGTCCACATCACCGTTTACCGTCTTGTTAACCACCAGCTTGACCTGCTGTTCACTGCGTTGGGCCTGGCCGAGGCCGGTCGCCACGACGGTCACGCGCAATTCTTCGCTCATTTCGGGGTCGATCACCGTGCCGACCACCACGGTGGCGTTCTCCGAGGCGAATTCCTTGATGGTGTTACCGACCTCTTCGAATTCGCCGATGGTCATGTCGAACCCGGCGGTCACGTTGACCAGAATGCCCCGCGCGCCGGACAGATTGATGTCCTCCAGCAGTGGACTGTTCACTGCCGCCTCGGCGGCCTCGCGGGCCCGATTTTCGCCACGGCCGGCCCCGGTCCCCATCATCGCCATGCCCATCTCGGACATGACGGTCCGGACATCGGCAAAATCGACGTTGATGAGGCCCGGCCGGGTGATCAGCTCCGCAATGCCCTGTACCGCTCCCAGCAGGACATCATTGGCCGCCTTGAAGGCGTCCAGCAGACTCATGTTCTTGCCGAGCACCGACAACAGTTTTTCGTTGGGGATGGTGATGAGCGAATCGACGTGCTTCTTCAGCTCCTCCATGCCGTCCAGGGCCACTTGCATGCGCTTCTTGCCTTCGAACGGGAACGGCTTCGTTACCACGGCTACCGTCAGGATGCCCATCTCCTTCGCCACCTGGGCCACGATCGGCGCCCCGCCCGTGCCGGTGCCGCCGCCCATACCGGCGGTGATGAACACCATGTCGGCACCGGCCAGTACCTCCTGGATGCGGTCCCGGTCTTCCATGGCGGCCTGCCGACCGATATCCGGGTCGGCGCCGGCCCCCAGTCCCTTGGTCAGGCTGCTGCCGATGTGCAGCACAGTGCCTGCGGCCATCTTTTTCAGTGCCTGGGCATCAGTGTTGGCGCAGACGAAATCCACACCCTCGATGCTCTGGGCAACCATATGCTCGACAGCGTTCCCCCCGCCGCCGCCGACGCCGACAACCTTGATAACGGCATTTTGCGCCTGCGCATCCATCAGTTCGAACATTGCAGTTACCTCCTCTGTTGGCTGTTCCGGGCCTGCCCGACCCGGTCCCCAAACCGGTTGATAGAAAAAATGGTTATCACGTGCACGGAGCCGCCGCCGGCCGGTGAACGCTTTTAAAAATTCCCCTGGAACCAGCTTTTCATCCGCTGGTAGACACCCTTGACGCCGCCACCGCCGATTTCCGGAATGTGGCTGCGGTTGTGTTTCCCGTAAAGCAGTAGTCCGACGCCGGTGGCGTAGATGGGATTGCGCACCACGTCGGCCAGGCCGGCCACCCCCTGGGGGACCCCCAGTCGGACCGGCATGTGGAAAATCTCCTCGGCGAGTTCCACCACGCCTTCCATTTTCGCGGTGCCGCCTGTCAGCACCACGCCGGCGGCGCAGAGATCTTCGAAGCCGCTACGGCGCAGTTCCGCCTGGACCAACGTAAACAGCTCCTCATAACGCGGCTCGACCACCTCAGCCAGGGTCTGACGGGCCAGGCGCCGCGCCGGGCGGTCCCCGACACTCGGAACTTCGATGGTCTCTTCGACACTGGCCAACTGGGTCAGCGCACAGGCGTACTTGATCTTGATGTCTTCGGCATGCTGGGTTGGGGTACGCAGCGCCACCGCAATATCATTGGTGACCTGGTCACCGGCAATCGGGATCACGGAGGTGTGCCGAATAGCGCCTTCGGTGAAGACCGCGATGTCGGTGGTGCCGCCGCCAATGTCCACCAGGCAGACGCCGAGTTCCTTTTCGTCTTCGGAAAGCACCGCATAGCTGGAGGCAAGCTGCTCGAGGATGATGTCGTCCACCTCCAGGCCGCAACGTCGCACACACTTGATGATGTTCTGCACGGCGCTGACCGCGCCGGTCACCAGATGCACCTTCGCTTCCAGTCGCACCCCGGACATGCCCGCCGGCTCGCGGATTCCCTCCTGCATGTCGATCACGAACTCCTGTGGCAACACGTGCAGAATCTTTTGATCCGCCGGGATCGCCACCGCCCGGGCGGCGTCGATCACCCGCTCCACGTCACCGTGCCCGACCTCTTTGTCCTTGATGGCGACGATGCCGTGGGAGTTGAGGCTCTTGATGTGACTCCCGGCGATCCCGGCGTACACCGAGTGGATCTGGCAGCCGGCCATCAGCTCCGCCTCTTCCACCGCACGCTGTATCGACTGCACGGTCGAGTCGATGTTGACCACCACGCCCTTCTTCAGTCCCCGCGACGGGTGCGAGCCGATCCCGATGATCTCGATCGTGGCTTCGGGGGTGATCTCTCCGACGATGCTCACCACCTTCGAGGTCCCGATATCCAGTGCCACGATGAGCTTTTTGTCCGTTTTCTTCGACATGTCTCAACTCCCCGATCAGGCTGTGGGCGCCGTGCCCGGCTTCCACCGCACTGCAAAACCATTCGTGTAACGCAAATCCACCGCTTCGATGTCAGCCAGCCGCGGCGCGATCGCCTTACCGTAGGTGCGGACGAAACGCAGCAGGCGCCGCTCCATGTTGCGCCGCCCCAAATTCAGTTCCAGGCCGTTGTCCAGCGTCACGGTCCAGGCACGCCGCGGAGTGACCCGCAGCCGCGCCGGCCGCACGCCGAGTGCCGCCAGCATGCCCTGGACCTCGCGATAATGCTGGGCCAGTTCGCGGCTGCTGCCCGGTGGCCCGTTCAGCACCGGCAGCCCGTGAAGCGGCCCGTGTCCATCGGAACGAAAAAGCTCGCCATGCTGATTGACGAAACCGCCTTCCTCCCAGATCGCCACCGGACGCTGCTCTTCGACCGCGATCACCAAAGTGGCCGGCCATGTCCGTCTTACCGTCGCCCGGTAGACCCAGGACAACTCCTCGACCGCCGTCCGCAGGCCTGCCATGTCCAGGCGCAGGAAACCCGACTGCGCGAACGGGATGACCACACGCTTCAACTCGTCACGGTCCAGGTGCGCCAAGTCACCACGTACCCGAACCGTCTCCACAGGCAGGGTGGACGGTTCGCCAAGCCAGCGACCACCGGCGACGGCGCCGATGAGGAGCACGGCACCGATGGCCCCCTTGCCGACCGCGACCAGCCAGCCGCGCAGCCGACCGGAGCTTTCTTCCCGTGTGGCGGCCTGTCGGCGGGCCATCAGGCGCGGTCCCCCAGGCTCGTGGCGAGAATGCGCAACACCAGTTCATCGAAATCGACACCCGCCGCCCGCGCCGCCATCGGCACCAGGCTGTGATCGGTCATGCCGGGCACGGTGTTGACCTCGATGGGCCAGAAATTGCCCGCGGCATCGGCCATCACATCGACCCGCCCCCAGCCGCTGGCACCCACCGCCTCGAAGGCGGCAATGGCAACCGCCTGCAGCGCCTGCTCGCGCTCCGGGTCCAGGCCGCAGGGACAGAGATAGCGGGTCGAGTCGGCCGCGTATTTCGCCTCGTAGTCGTAAAAGGTGCGGGGCGTCTCCAGACGGATTGCCGGTAACGCCTCATCCCCCAGAATGGCCACCGTGTATTCCGCGCCGCTGACGAAGGCCTCGGCGAACACCTCGGCGTCGTAGCGCGCGGCCGCCTCGAATGCGGCACGCAGCTGGGCCGCGTCGGTCACCTTACTCATGCCGATGCTCGACCCCTCACGGGCCGGTTTCACCATCAGCGGCAGTCCCAACCGCGCGACCACGGCGTCGAAATCGCCGTCTGCGCGCAGCACCGCATGGTCGGGGGTCGGAACGCCGCTGCCGAGCCAAACCCGCTTGGTGCGCAGCTTGTCCATACCCAGCGCCGAAGCCAGCACACCGCTGCCGGTGTAGGGCAGCCCCAACGTTTCCAGCGCCCCCTGGATGACCCCGTCTTCGCCACCGCGTCCGTGCAGCGCGATAAAGACGCGGTCGAACCCGCCATCGGCCAAACGCAGCAAAACATCGCGGCCGGCGTCGATGCCGTGCACATCGATGCCGCGCCGTTGCAGCGCCGCCAGACAAGCGGCTCCGCTCTTTAGCGACACCTCGCGCTCCGCCGACCAGCCGCCCATCAGCAGTGCCACCTTGCCAAGTGACTCGCTCATTGCCTCACCCTCCGCTCACGCTCGCCAAGGATGTGGACCTCGGGGTGCAGACGAATGCCGTGGCGCCGCAGCACTTCTGTCGCAATCAGCGCTATCAAGTCCTCGATATCGGCCGCCGTCGCCGTGCCGGTATTGATAATGAAGTTGGCGTGCTTTTCCGAAACCTGGGCACCGCCGACGCGCAGCCCCTTCAGACCGGACTGCTCAATCAGGCGGGCGGCGTGATCACCCACCGGATTGCGAAATACCGAACCGGCGTTGGGGAGCCCCAGCGGCTGCGTCGCACTGCGCCGTTCCAGATACTCCCGCATGCGGGCGCTCGCCTGTTCGGTGTCGCCTGCCTCGAACGACAGCAGCGCGCCGATGAACCATTCACCGGGCGGACCCTGCACATGGCGATAGCCGACCTGATAGTCCCCAGCGGAACGCCAGCGGCGCCGGCCCTGTCGGTCGATCACCTCGACCTCGAGCACGTGCTGCCAGGTCTCACCGCCGAAGCAGCCCGCATTCATAGCCAGCGCCCCACCGATGGTGCCGGGGATCCCGGCAAGGAACTCGGCACCGCTCAGGCCGGAACGGGCGCAGTGGCGCGCCACCTTGGCACAGGGCGCGCCGACGCCCACTCGCAAGCCGCTGTCGTTGACCGTTTCGATCTCCGCCAGCACCCCGACCGTGCTGATCACGCTGCCGCGCAGTCCGCCATCGCGCACCAACAGGTTGCTGCCGAGACCGACCCAGTAAACCGGCTCATCGGCGGGCAGCGAGGCGAGATAAAGCGCAAGATCGTCAGAATCGGCAGGCCGATACCATTGGTCGGCCGGGCCGCCCACCCGCCAGGAGGTATGCCGCGCCATCGGCTCGTCGAGCCGCAGCTCGCCGCGCAGTTCCCAGCGCTTCGCGGCCATCATCCAGATGCCTCCAGTTGCTCGATGAGCCGGGCCGAGGCGGCGCCGATATCGCCCGCGCCAAGGGTCAGCACCACGTCGCCCGCCTGGATGACGCCGAGGAGCGTCTCCGGCAGCGCATCGACACCGTGCACGAACACCGGGTCCACCTGTCCCCGGGCGCGGATTGCGCGGCAAAGGGTCCGCCCGTCGGCCCCGGCGATCGGCTCCTCGCCCGCGGCGTAGACTTCGAGCACCAGCAGCACGTCCGCCTCCGACAGCACTTCGGTGAAGTCCTCGAACAGGTCACGGGTGCGTGAGTAGCGATGCGGCTGGAAGGCCAGCACCAGACGCTGGTCGGGCCAAGCCGCCCGGGCCGCCGACAGGGTGGCGGCCACTTCGCTCGGATGGTGACCGTAGTCATCCACCAGCAGCACCGGCCCCTTGACGGTGTTCGCCTCACCCTGGACCTGGAAACGCCGGCCGATCCCCTGGAAGCTCTCCAACCCGCGCGCGATGGCCGCATCGCCCACCCCCACTTCGTGCGCCACGGCAATGGCCGCCAACGCGTTCAGTACGTTGTGGTGACCGGGCATATTCAGCGTGACCTGCAGCCACTCTGCCACCCCGGGGCGGGAGACCCGGAAGCGGGTGCGCAGTCCGTGCTGCTCGATTTCGGAGGCACGCACGTCCGCGTCCGGACTGAAGCCGTAGGTCAGTACCGGCCGCGCCATCTCGGGAATCAGGGCCCGCACTTCCGGGTCATCGAGACAGACCACGGCCAGCCCGTAGAACGGGAGGTGATGCAGAAACTCGATGAAAGTGGCGCGCAGGCGACGAAAGTCCCCGCCGTAGGTCCCCATGTGATCCGGCTCGATGTTGGTCACGACCGCGGTCATCGGCTGCAGGTGCAGAAACGAGGCATCGCTCTCGTCCGCTTCGGCGACGAGGTAGTGACTGGCGCCCAGCCGCGCATGGGTACCGGCACTGTTCAGGCGGCCGCCGATGACGAAGGTGGGATCGAGATCGCCCTCGGCCAGCAGACTGGCGATCAGGCTGGTGGTGGTGGTCTTGCCGTGGGTACCGGCCACGGCGATGCCGTGCCTGAACCGCATTAGCTCCGCCAACATTTCAGCCCGGCGCACCACCGGAATGCGCCGCGCCTTGGCCGCGCGCACTTCCGGGTTCTCGTCCCCGACCGCAGAGGAGATCACCACCACATCGCAATCTTCAATCTGCTCCTCGCGGTGGCCGAGGAAAACGGTTGCCCCCAGCGAAACCAGATGGCGGGTCACGGCATTTTCCCGCAGGTCGGAGCCCACTACGCGGTAGCCGAGATTGAGCAGCACCTCGGCAATGCCGCCCATGCCGGAGCCACCGATACCGACCATATAGATGCAGTGGATCCGCCCCATGGCGGTGTGTCCGGCCGCCGGTGCCGGCTTGACGCTGGGAATACTCATGCCGTACCTCCGGCCAGTTGCAGACAGATTTGGGCGACCCGCTCGGTGGCATCCGGCCGGGCCGCGGCGCGGGCGGCCTGCGCCATTTCATTCAGGCGCTGCCGGCCATTGCGGGCATCCGCGGCGAACTCCCGCAGCAAGTCCGCCAGTCGCTCGGCGCTCAAATCGCGTTGCTGAATCAACAGGGCGGCCCCCCGGTCGGCAAGATAGGCGCCGTTGCGGGTCTGATGGTCATCAACCGCAAACGGAAACGGCACCAGAACCGCGGCGACACCTGCCGCCGCCAGTTCACTGACAGTCAGGGCTCCGGCGCGGCAGACCACCAGGTCGGCCCAGCCGTACGCCTCTGCCATCTCTTCCAAATAGGGCCGAACGTCCGCCTCGACCGCGGCTTCGCGGTAGTGTCCCCGAGTTTCCGCCAGCTTCGCCTCACCGGTCTGGTGGATCACCTGCGGCCGCTCCGACTCCGGCAGCAGCGCCAAGGCCTGCGGCACGGTGCGGTTGAGGGCGGCGGCGCCCAGGCTGCCGCCGACCACCAGTAGGCGCAGGCGCGGCTCGCGCCCTTGCAGACGTTGGGCCGGTGCGGCCAGCGCGGCGATGTCGGCACGCACGGGGTTTCCCAGCGCCTCGGCCCGCCGCAGAGTACCGCCGAAGGCCTCCAGCACCCGTTGCGCCAGTGGCGCCAGCAGGCGGTTGGTGAGTCCGGCCACTGCATTCTGCTCGTGAATCACCAGGGCGCGGCCACTCAGACGCGCAGCCACGCCGCCGGGGCCGGTGACAAACCCGCCCATGCCGAGCACGGCGCCCGGCTGCACCCGGCGGACCACCCCCAAGGCTTGGATCATGGCGCGGGCGACGCGCAACGGCGCCAACAGCCAGCCGAACAGGCCGCGACCGCGCAGACCGGCGATAGAGATGAAATGGATGGGAAAACCGGCCTCCGGCACCACCCGTGCCTCGAGACCGTTGCGGGTGCCCAGCCAGCTGATCTCGACGCCCTGTTCGCGCAACGCGCGGGCAACTGCCAGGGCCGGATAGACGTGCCCGCCGGTGCCGCCCGCCATGATCAGGATGCGCGCACTCACGGCCGGCCTCCCGAGGTGGTGCCCAGACTGGTTTCCAAACCCACCCGCAACACCAGCGCAATGGCCAGACAACTGACCAGCATGCTGCTGCCGCCGTAGCTGATCAGCGGCAGGGTCAGCCCCTTGGTCGGCAACAGCCCCATGTTCACGCCCATGTTGATGAACGCCTGCAGCGCCAGCCAAAGCCCCACGCCAAAGGCCAAATGGCTTCCAAACAGGTGATGGGCCGTGGCGGCGCGACGGCCGATGCGAAAGATGCGCCAGAGCAGCAGTGAAAACAGCACGATGGCCGTGGTCACGCCCATCAACCCCAGCTCTTCGGCCATGACGGCGAACACAAAGTCGGTATGCGCCTCCGGCAGGTAGAAGAGCTTCTGCACGCTGCCGCCCAGGCCGACGCCGAACCAGTCGCCGCGACCGAAGGCGATCAGGGCCTGGGTCAGCTGAAAGCCACTGTTGAAAGGGTCGTCCCAAGGATTGAGGAAGGAGGTCAGCCTTGCCATCCGGTAGGGAGAGGAGATCGCCAGCAGTGCCAGCGCACCGGCCGCCAGCGAGAGCAGCAGACCGAACAGCCAGAGACGCACACCGCCAAGAAACATCATGCCCATGGCGGTGGCGACGAGCACGGCGGCGGCACCGAAATCGGGTTGCGAGAGCAGCAGGGAGCCGAACAAAACGACCAACAGCATCGGTTTCAGAAAGCCGCCCACGGTACTGCGTACCTCGTCGCCGCGGCGGACGAGATAGCCGGCCAGGTAGACCACCAGCGCCAGCTTCACCAACTCGGAAACCTGGAAGTTCATCGGACCGACCAACAGCCAGCGGGTACTGCCGTTGACCGTGCGGCCGAAGCCCGGCACGAACAGCGCAATCAGCAACAATGCGCTTCCGAAAAGCAGCACCGGCCCAACCTGCTCCCAGACCGCCAACGGCACACGCAGGGTGGCATAGGCCAGCGCCAGACCGAGGCCGGCATAGACGGACTGACGCAGTAGGTAATAGAACGGGTCGCCGGTCTGGCGGTCGGCGATGCCGATGGAGGCCGAGGCGATCATCACCAGACCGAAACCGAGCAACACCAAAGCGGTGAACAGCAACGGCAGATCGAGCAGCGGCGCATGGCGGCGCGTGGCGGCGGGAACGGCGGTCAGCACAGCCACGGTCATGACAGCCTCCCGACGGCCGCGACGAAGGCCTCGCCACGCGCGGCATAACCGCTGAACATATCGAAACTGGCACACGCCGGTGACAGCAGCACCGCATCGCCCGGCTGGGCAGCGTTGGCGGCCATCGCCACGGCTTCGTCCATGTCCACCGCATGCAGTAGCGGGACGCCAGCATCACGTAGGGCCTGCTCGATAACCGGGGCATCGCGACCGATGAGCACCACGGCGCGGGCGTGCGCCGCCACCGCCGGTTTGAGCGGTGCAAAGTCCGCACCCTTGCCGAGACCGCCGGCAATCAACACCACCCGTTCGGCCGGCATGCCGGTCAGGGCGGCCAGCGTGGCACCGACGTTGGTCCCTTTCGAATCGTTGTAATACCCCACGCCCCCCCTTTCGGCGACAAGCCGGCAGCGGTGCGGAAGCCCCTCGAACCGGCGCAGGGTATTCAGCATGGCCGCCAGCGGCAGGCCCGCCGCCTCACCCAGGGCGAGGGCCGCCAGAGCGTTGGCCAGATTGTGGCGGCCGGCAATGCGCATCTCACGCGCCGCCAACACCGATTGGCCCCGCACCGAGAGCCAGAGCTCGCCATCCCGCTCAAGGAGCGCGTAATCGGCATCGCGGCCGACCGAAAACCGGACCACGCTGCGTCCGGGCTCGGCCATGGCGGCGACCAGTGGGTCATCGGCATTCACCGCCACCACCCCGTGCCCGCGGTAGACGCGCTGCTTGATGGCGGCGTAGTGGGCAAGGTTGCCGTGACGGTCCAGATGGTCGTCGCTGACGTTCAGCACCGCGGCGGCCGCCGCGTTCAGTGAGGCGGTCGATTCCAGTTGGAAGCTGGAGAGCTCGAGTACATAGAGGTCCGGCTCACTGTCACCCAACAGGTCGAGGGCCGGGGTGCCCAGATTGCCCCCTACCCTCACCTCAAGGCCCGCGGCGACGGCCATTTCGCCGACCAGCGTGGTCACCGTACTCTTGCCGTTGGAGCCGGTGATGGCGATCACCGGGGCCCGCGCATGGCGCGCGAACAGCTCGATATCTCCGAACACCGGCACGCCGACTTCGCGGGCGGCCAGCAGTGCGGGCTCGTCCCAGGCAACCCCGGGGCTCACGACCAGCTGGCCGGCAGTGGCAAAGAGTTGGGCATCAAAGCCACCGACGCGGCAATCGATCCCGGGCAGCTCCCGGCGCAACGCGTCGAGTCCCGGCGGTGATTCGCGGCTGTCGACGACCAGCACGTCGTCGCCCTGCTGGGCCAGGAAGCGCACGCAGGACAGACCGGTACGGCCAAGGCCGACCACTACCGTCGCCCCCGCTACGTCTTGTCCCACTTGTGCCAGTTCCGCGGTCATAGGGTCAACGAATCTTCAAGGTCGAAAGTCCGATCAGCACCAGGATCACCGTGATGATCCAGAAGCGCACGATCACTCGCGGTTCGGGCCAACCCTTCAGCTCGAAGTGGTGGTGCAATGGCGCCATTCGAAAGATGCGCCGCCCGGTCAGCTTGAAGGAGGCGACCTGCAGGATCACCGAGACCGTCTCCATCACGAATACCCCGCCCATCACCAGCAGCACCAACTCCTGCCGCACCACCACGGCGATCACGCCGAGTGCCGCACCGAGACCCAGCGCGCCGACGTCCCCCATGAAGACCTGGGCCGGATAGGTGTTGAACCAGAGAAAACCGAGTCCGGCCCCCACCAAGGCGCCGCAGAACACCACCACTTCGCCGACCCCGGCCACGTAGGGGATGCTGAGGTAGTTGGCAAAATTGACGTGACCGGTAACGTAGGCGAAGACGCCGAGCGCACCGCCCACCATCACCGTCGGCAGGATGGCGAGGCCGTCCAGGCCGTCGGTGAGATTCACGGCGTTGCTGCTGCCGACGATCACGAAATAGGTGAGCACCACGAAGCCGACCAGACCCAGCGGAATGGCGACGCTCTTGAAAAACGGCACGATCAGCTGCGTCTCGACTGTACTGGTTGCGGTGAAGTACAGGAACAGGGCAGTCGCCAAACCGGCCACCGATTGCAGCAGGTATTTCTCCCGCGCCTTCAGCCCCTCCGAGCGGCGCCGAACCACCTTGCGGTAGTCGTCAATCCAGCCAATGGCGCCGAAGGCGAGGGTGACCAAAAGCACCACCCAGACATAGCGATTGCTGAGATCGGCCCATAACAACGTAGCGCTCCCCACCGCCAACAGGATCAGGGCGCCGCCCATGGTAGGCGTGCCGGCCTTGCTGAGGTGGGTCTGCGGTCCGTCATCGCGCACGAACTGGCCGATCTGCAATTCGGTCAGCCGCCGGATCAGCAGCGGTCCCAACGTCAGCGAAATCAGCAACGCCGTAAGCACGCCGAAGATCGCCCGCAACGTCAGGTACTGGACCACGTTGAAGCCGGAGTGGAACTGGGCGAGGTATTCCGCCAGGTAGAGCAACATCGTAGGTTAGTCCTCTCCCCCGCAAAGCGCGTCCGCAACCCGCTCCATGCGGGCCGAACGCGAACCCTTGACCAGCACCGTCACTCCGGGTGCCAGTTGGTGGCGCAGCGCCTCGATGAGCGCCGCCTGTGAATCGAAATGGATGCCGCCCTCGCCGAACGCCGTCACGGCGTTGTGGGAGAGCGGGCCGACGGCATACAGGCCGTCGATGCCGGCCACGCGCGCAGCCTCGCCCGAGGCCGCGTGCAGTGCGGCGGCGTCATCGCCCAGTTCCGCCATGTCGCCCAATATCAGCAGTCGCCGCCCCGCGCAGGCCGCGAGTACGTCAATGCCGGCCCGCAACGAGGCGGGATTGGCGTTGTAACTGTCGTCGATGACTACCGCACCGTTGGGCGCCTGTCGCGGCGCAAGGCGCCCGCGTACCGGCTTCAGCCCGGACAGTCCGGCGGCCATCGCTTCGTGACCGACCCCGAGCGCCAAGGCGCCGGCGATGGCCGCCAGTGCATTTCGCACGTTGTGGCTCCCCAACAGCGGCAGACGGCAGGCGAAGGTCCCGTTGGGGGTCGTCACCGTCAGGTCGCTGCCGACATTGTCGGTACGGTAACTGGCGCGCACGTCGGCCGCGCCATTCAATCCGAAAGTGAGCCGCGGACGTGTGCCGGCCAACTGCTTCCACACGTCGGCATAGCCGTCATCGGCATTGATGACCGCGGTGCCCCGTGCCGCCAGTCCGCCATAGATCTCTCCCTTGGCCCGCGCCACCCCCTCCAGGGAACCGAAGCCCTCCAGGTGGGCACTGCCGGCGTTGTTGACGATCGCCACCTGTGGCCGGGCCAGCCCGGTCAGATAGGCGATTTCATTGGGGTGGTTGGCCCCCATCTCGATCACGCCGAAACGGTGGCCGGCATCGAGGCGCAGCAGCGTGAGCGGCACACCGATGTCGTTGTTCAGATTGCCGGCCGTTGCCAGGGTCGGGCCGACCTGCCCGAGAATCGCCGCCAGCATCTCCTTGACCGTGGTCTTGCCGTTACTGCCGGTGACCGCCACCAATGGCGTCCCCAAGGCCTGGCGCCAGCCGGCGGCGAGCCGCCCCAGCGCCGTGCGCGCGGCGTCGACCACAATCTGCGGCAACACCCCGGCCACCGGCCGTTCCACCAACGCCGCCGCGGCCCCGCGCTCGGCCGCGACCGCCACGTAGTCGTGACCGTCGTGATTCGGCCCGCCGAGGGCCACGAACAGATTTCCGGCGGCCAGGGCACGGGAGTCACTGCAAACGCCGGTGAAGGTGACATCCTCACCGCGCAGGCGACCGTCGGCCCAGGCCGCCGCCTGCGACAACCGGGCACGAATTCCCGACGGTTCAGTCACGGGACGCCCTCCCGATCAGATGGGCAACCGTTTGCCGATCGGAGAATGGCAAACGTTGGTCGCCGACCAGTTGCTCCGTCTCATGCCCCTTGCCCGCCACCAACACCACATCGCCTGCACCGGCAGAATCAATGGCGTGGGCGATCGCCTGTGCCCGGTCGCGGATCACCAGCGAGGCGTCCGGATCGGCCATGCCGCGCTGGATCGCCTCGATGATGGTGTACGGGTCCTCGCTGCGCGGATTGTCATCGGTGATCACCACCGAGTCGGCATGGTGCTCGGCAATGCGGCCCATCAGGGGGCGCTTCCCGGCATCCCGATCACCGCCGCAGCCAAACACACACCAGAGCCGGCCGCGGCAGTGCTCGCCGAGGGCCTGGAGCACGTGCTCGAGCGCATCCGGGGTGTGGGCGTAATCGACCACCACCAGCGGTCGCCTAGCCCGGCCGCCAAATCGCTCCATTCGTCCCGGCACCGTCTGCACCCGGCCGAGGCGGGCGATCACTTCGTCAAATGCCATCCCGGCCGCCAGCAGGGCGCCGGCGGCCGCCAGCAGGTTGTAGGCGTTGAAGCGACCGAGCAAACCGGTGCGCAGTCCGGCTCGATGCAGTGGAAAATCGATTTCCAGGTTGATGCCTTCGGCGTCCAGGTGCAGCTGACGCCCGCGCAGCCGGGCCGGTCGGCCGTGGCCGTCGTCGATGCCGTAATCGAGGCAGTCGAGCCGGTCGGCCAGATCGGCGAGCCAGTCGCTGCCGATCGGATCATCGGCGTTGATCACGGCGTGGCGCAGCCCTGATTGCCCGAACAACCGCCGCTTGGCGGCGGCGTAGCTATCCATGTCGCCGTGATAATCGAGGTGCTCGTGGGTGAGGTTGGTAAACACCGCGGTGTCGAAGGCAACGCCTGCCACCCGCTGCTGATCCAGGGCATGGGAGGAGACCTCCATCACCGTCCAGCGTGCACCGGCGTCGCGCTGCCGCGCCAACTCCGCCTGCAGCGTCACGGGGTCGGGCGTAGTATGGCCGGTCTCGCTCAACTGCCCCACCAGACCGCTGCCGAGGGTGCCGATCAGGCCACACGGACCGGTGGCGGCCAGGGACTGGGCGATGAAGTGGCTGACCGAGGTCTTGCCGTTGGTACCGGTCACGCCGATCACATGCATGGCGGCAGAGGGCTCGCCATAGAAGCGCGCAGCGACCCTCCCCGCCAGATCGGCACGCGCTACGCGGATCAGCGGAACGGCGCGGCCGTGGCAACGCACCATCTCCACGCCAGCCGGTTCGGCTTCGGCCAGTACCGCGGCAGCACCGCGTGCTACCGCCTCATCCAGGTAAGACAGGCCGTGGGCGCGGCTGCCCGCACGGGCAATGAACAGAGTGCCGTCCGCAACGCGGCGGCTGTCCAGGGTGACCGCGGTGATCGGCAACTCGGCATGGCGGCCGACATCGAGCCAATCACCCAGCAGCGCACCCAACGGCAGCGCATAACCGGTAACCTGTGCCGCCATCAT
Source organism: Gammaproteobacteria bacterium (assembly GCA_041685045.1). GTDB lineage: Bacteria > Pseudomonadota > Gammaproteobacteria > Thiohalomonadales > Thiohalomonadaceae > Thiohalomonas. Next base: position 119,137 of record JAWLGP010000007.1, on the reverse strand, counting down.
AGAGCCGCCTCCGCTGTGGCCACATTCAACCCCAGCGATTCGAGGTCATCGGGGGCCACATCCAGTAGCCGCAGGGCCCCCTCCATCACGCGACGGAAGACCGGCGCCGCCACCTGGCCGCCGTAGTAGTCGCCTGAACCCGGTTCATCGATCATCGCCATCATCACCAGTCGTGGCCGGCTGGCGGGCGCCATGCCGGCAAACACAGCGAAGTAGCGATCTTCGCTGTATCCGCCGGCCGTTGCTTTGTGCACCGTCCCGGTTTTTCCGGCCACTTTGTAACCGGGGATGCGAGCGGTGGTCGCGGTACCGCCCGGGGCCACCACCGCCTCCAGCATGCCGCGCAGTTCGCGCGCGGTGCCGCGCTCGAACACCTGCCGCCCCTCCGGCACCTCGCTTTCGCCGAGGCGCAGGAAGCTTACCGGCCGCAGGCGGCCGTCGTCCGCAAGCACGGTATACGCGCGGGCCAGCTGCAAGGGTGTGACCGAAAGCCCATACCCGTAAGCCAGTGCCGCCCGGTTGACGTCCCGCCACTCGTGCCAGTCCGGCAGCAGCCCCCCGACCTCCCCGGGATAGCCACTGGCCGAATCGAGACCGAAACCCACGCCGGCGAAAATCGACCAGAGCTGGCGCGGCTCCAGCGACAATGCAATGCGACTGGCACCGACGTTGCTGGACTTCTGAATCACGGTGGCGACATCGATCACCCCGTAGTCGCGGATGTCGCGGATGGTGAAACCGGCCAGCTTGAACAGGCCGGGCGACGTGTTCACGAGCGTATCCGGGGCGTAACGACCACTCGTCAAGGCAGCCGCCACAGTGAAGGGTTTCACCGTGGAGCCGGGCTCGAACACATCGGTGACCGCCCGGTTGCGGTAACGGCGACTTTCACGATCGGCGCGATTGTTCGGGTTGTAGGCGGGCTGATTGACCATCGCCAGCACCTCGCCGGTGCGGGCATCGAGGACCACCGCGGAACCGCCCTTGGCGTGGTGCCGCTGCACCGCTGCCTTCAGCTCGCGATAGGCCAGGTACTGGATACGCCGATCGATGCTGAGGGCAATCTCCTGGCCCGGGCGCGGCTCGCTGATGCTTTCGACATTTTCGATGATGCGGCCGAGCCGATCCTTGATCACCCGCTTGCTGCCGGGGACTCCCCGCAGCAGTGCGTTATACTGAAGCTCGATCCCTTCCTGCCCGGCATCGTCGACATCGGTGAAGCCCACCACGTGGGCGGCCACCTCGCCAGCGGGGTAATAACGGCGATATTCCCGCTGCAGCGAAACGCCGGGCACCTTCAGCGCCATGACGGCAGCGGCACGGGACGGGTCGACGTGGCGACGCAGATAGACGAACTCCCGGCCCAGCCGCTGGGACAGCAAGGCGGCCAGCTCATCAGGGGCAATCGCCAAGGCGCGAGCCAATTCCGGCCAGCGCCCACGCGCGAGGGCCAGCTCCTTCGGATTGGCCCACACCGACTCCATCGGCGTGCTCATGGCCAGCGGCTCGCCGTGGCGATCGGTAATGGTGCCGCGGTGCGCCGGCACGGGCACCACCCGCAGGTGGCGGGCATCACCCTGGTTCTGCAGGAATTCGCGATCGACCACATGCAGGTCGACGGCACGGGCCAACAGGACGCCCATGGCGAGGCCAACCATGACCAGCACGGTCGCGTAGCGCCGGGTCTCGACCGCTGTTTGCCGTCTCTCGCTCATGGTTTGACGATCACCACCGCCCCGGTCGGCGGCATCTGCATGTTGAGGGACTGGCGGGCGATGCGTTCGATGCGCCCGTTCGTGGCCCAGGTACTCTGCTCCAGTTGCAGCTGGCCCCAGGTGACATTCAGCTCGTCCCGCACGACTTGCAGCCCCTGCAGCTGCACGAACAACTTGCGCGACTCGTGCTTGGCATACACCACGCCGATGGCGGAACCGAGCACCGCCACGGCCAGAAACAGCGCAACCAGGCGGGCGCTCATGCCGGCTTCTCCGCGACGCGCAGCACCGCGCTACGCGCCCGTGGATTGGCCTGCAGTTCGGCTTCACTCGCCCGGATGGCCTTACCCACGCTGCGCAGGCGAGGCTTGAAATCGGCGGTGCGGACCGGCAGGTCCGGAGGCAGTTCGTCCCGGCCCCGCTCCATTTCGCGGATAAACCGCTTGACCCGCCGGTCCTCCAGCGAATGGAAGCTGATCACGGCCAGCCGGCCGCCAGGGGCGAGCAGGTCGGCCACCTGTGGGAGGATGGCGTCAAGCTCTTCCAACTCGCGGTTGATGTGGATGCGGATGGCCTGGAAGCTGCGGGTCGCCGGGTGGCGGTCGCGCTCCCAGCGTGGGTGTGCAGCGGCAATCACCTCGGCCAGGCGTGCAGTGGTGGAAATTGGACCCTCGGTTTCACGGGTCTTGACGATGGCGCGTGCGATGCGCTTGGCGTAGCGCTCCTCACCGTAGTCCTTGAGGATCGCGGCGATCTCCGCCTCCGCGGCGTGGGTCAGCCAGTCGGCGGCACTCTCCCCCACCTCCGGGTCCATCCGCATGTCCAGCGGACCTTCGGCGCGGAAGCTGAAACCGCGGGCGGCATCGTCCAACTGGGGCGAGGAAACCCCCAGGTCGAGCAGGATGCCGTCGACCTTGCCCTGCCAGCCGCGTTTTGCTGCCTCGTGCCCGAGCACGGTGTAGCTCCCCCTCACAATGGAAAACCGCGGATCGCCCGCAAACAGCCGTTCGGCCGTACGCACCGCCTCCGGATCCTTATCGGTGGCCAACAGCCGCCCGGTGGCGGAAAGTTGTGCCAAGATGGCGCTGGCATGGCCGCCGCGGCCGAAGGTCCCGTCCAGGTAGATCCCGTCGGGTCGTACGGTCAGCGCCGCCAGCACCTCGTCGAAGAGGACCGGTCGATGTTGTCTGACGTCGGCCATAGGTCAGAGCGAGAGCGTTTCGAGCTCGACCGGCAGACCCTCTTCACCGGCGGTCTTCTCGGCCAACCATTCATCGCGCTTCTGCTGCCAGAGACCCTCGTCCCAGATCTCGAACTTTTTGCCTTGGCCAATCAGCACGACCCGCTTGTCCAAGCCGGCGTACTGGCGCAACGGAGGCGGCAGCAGAATACGGCCTGCACCGTCCATCTCCAGGTCGGACGCATGCCCCATCAGCAGCCGCTGCACGCGACGGGCCTTGTTGTTCAGGGTGGGAAGCGCGTCGAGTTTGCGCTCGATCACCTCCCACTCGGGAAGCGGATAGAGCAGCAGACAACGCTCGTCGATATCGATGGTCACCACCAGCGCCCCCGCACTTTTTTCAACCAAACGCTCCCGATACCGGCTGGGCATCGCCATCCGGCCTTTCGCGTCCAGGTTGAGTTCGGTGACCCCGCGGAACAGCATCGACCCCTCTTGGGATTTCTCCCCACATTGATCCACTTTCTCCCACTTCGAGCGAATGTTAGGTCGCACCCCTAACTCCGTCAAGGGAAATAGGGGTCCGGGTTTCGAAAATCCTGCTTATTTCACAATTACTTAGCGAAAGTGGGAGACGGTGGGAATGCGTTCGCTGAAACAGCCTGAAGGATAACTTCGAGCAATCAGGTCGTTGCCCGATGAAGTTAAAGTATTTTGTGAGGAGTGGCCGACTTCGCAGGCTGGGCAAAGCGCCGGCTGTGCCGGTTGCACCGACCCGAACCCGACGCTGATGGGCACGCGCCGGGAAGCAATGGCGCCAACCCGGGCGGAGGGCGGCGGCGCTTTGCCCATCCGTGCTGAAAAGAAGGGAGTCGGCCTGTAAGCCGGGTTCTGTCGTGGACAGTCATTCATCTGGGACGCCCGTCACCGGACGCCTCGAGCAACCTACCCGGGAACCGTACGGGCCGTACGCGGCAGGCCGAAGCCGCCTGTTCCCCTATTTGGTCTTGCTCCAGGTGGGGTTTACCGTGCCGCGGCGTGTTGCCACCCGCGCGGTGCGCTCTTACCGCACCTTTTCACCCTTGCCGGCGCCCGGACGCACCGGGCACGTAGGCGGTCTGTTCTCTGTGGCACTTTCCGTCGGCTCGCGCCGCCCAGGCGTTACCTGGCACCCTGCCCCGTGGAGCCCGGACTTTCCTCCACGCCCGAAGGCGCAGCGACTGCCCGGCCGACTCCCGGGGCGTTAGTCTGCGGATTTGGCGGGAAGTTGCAAGAGAAAAAAGAGCATTGGATCAAGCCGACCGTTTCTGCTGGCCCTACGGTCGCGGATGCGGATGCGGATGCTGAAGGATAAAAAAAAGCCCTCTCCCCGAAATCATCTTCGACCGGCTGGGGCTCAGGCTGAGCCAATGCCACCGGCTCCGGCCGCGGGGTCACCGATTTCCGGGTGCCGAAGCGATAAACCAGGCCGGCACTGACCAGATCCGCTGCCATGCCGCTCATGTTGTAGCGGTCCCAGCCGAGGCGGCCACTCCAGCTTTCGGAGAAGGCGTGTTCCAGACCAACCCCGAAGGTGGTGTTGGTCCCGCTGTCTTCGACCCTTCAGGGAAGTGCCGGACGAGCTGGTCATTACGTATTCCGAGTCCCAGTCGAACAGCCCGGCCGTGGCACCTCATTGGCAATAAGCAACCGCCAACTTCCTGCCTTCGCAGAGGTGACTGTCCGCCCGCCCCCATTGCGGGCGTAGGCAGGCCACGGACTCCCAGGCAACAGCCTGGGGCCCAGGACGTCGGCAGCCGACGGGTCGAGCGCCTCTATCAGGACCGGGCCATCATCATGGAAAACCTGCTCGAATTGCCCACCTTGACCGAGATCGCCCGCCAAGTCGGCACGAACGTCCGTACGCTGACAAAGGAGTTCCAGGCCCTGTTTGGTTTCAGCGTCATCGCCTATGCGCGCGAGCAGCGGCTCCAGCGGGCCCGGCGACTGCTGGAGAAAAGTGACTCGCCCATCAAGACAATCGCCTATCAGGTGGGCTATCAGCGCGACAGTGACTTCGTTACCGCGTTCAAGAGGCGCTTCGGCACGACGCCGAAGCGCTACCGGGCGAGTCGACTGGAATAAATCCGACTCCGGGCATTTTGCCCGTGCCGCACTACCGGGAACTTTTTCTAGCGGACCAAACCATCTTTCAATCCCGCCGAACTAATCAGTCACGCTTTCAGTACCATAACTAACACGAGTTATGGAGGGCATTTTCACCTGCCCCGCGTTCCCTTACGCCAAAAGAAAGAAATGCAGTATGTTGGAATCACTCTCGACCCGCCGCGAATGGTCGGCTCAGAACAGCTGCCCGCCTGCCCCTTCCGTGATCATCATCGAGGACGAAGACGATCTGCGAATCGACCTGGCGGAATCATTCGTCAATGCTGGCTGGGAAGTCACGACGGCCGCCAACGGGCGAGAAGCACTTCTGAAGCTCTCCAGCGGGCACATCGATGTCTGGATTATCGACTTGCAACTGTCCGACATGGACGGGTTCCTGCTGCTCCAGCGCGTGGTCTCTCAAGAACCCCGCCCCGGATCGATCATACTGACCGCAAGTATCGACGACAGCGTTCTGGTCGAGAGCTTCCGCCGGGGATGTGACATCTTCCTGAACAAGTCCGCGTCATTGCGAGCCATCCATGCGGCGGCGGAAAACCTTTATCACCGCCAAACAAAGGTGGCTTACGGGCCCGATTGGATCCTGCGCGGAAGAGAACTGCACTGCCGTATCAGCGGACATAGCGCCAGGCTGACGCCGTCCGAACGGATCATCGTCGCCACCCTGGGGCGGTCGCCTCAGCAACCGGTGTCAAAGGATGTGCTGTTGAAGGCGCTCAACCGCCCGTTTGCAGGGAAGCTCAACTTGGAAGTATTCATATCGCGCCTTCGCCGGAAGCTAGAAGCGTCATTCAAGGAGCCTCCGGAGATCATCCCTGTTTACGGCGTCGGATACATGTTGGACTGCTCCGTCCAAAGCTGACCAAAACCTAGGCGACCGTAGCGAGGAAGGCCCTCGCGGCCCCTCTCCTCACTCCAGTTCGCTTGTCAGATACTGATACACAGCGTTCTTCTTGGCACCCGTGATCTTTGCCGTTAAAGCGGCGGCCTGCTTGACCGACAGTTCGTCGCCCAGGAGCGAAGCGATGCGACGCGCCTCTTCATCCAGGCCCTTGGCCGGCGTTTTCGGCGCCCCTTCCACCACCAGTACCACCTCGCCACGCCGCTGGTCGGCATCGGCGGCGATAAAGTTGATGAGCTCACCCAGTGGTGCCTGGTGTACGGTTTCATAGGTCTTGGTCAGTTCGCGTGCCAGAACCGCGAGGCGTGATTCGCCAAACACGGCAGCCATTTCCTGCACGGAATCGAGAACGCGGTGCGGTGCCTCGTAGAACACCAGGGTGGCGCCGTCTTTTCGCAGCGACTCGAACAGACTGCGGCGCGGCCCGCTCTTTGGCGGAGGAAAACCCACAAAGAGAAAACGGTCACTGGCAAGCCCCGCAACCGCGAGCGCCGCTACGGCAGCGCACGCACCAGGGATCGGCGAGACCCTCACACCGGCCGAATGGGCTGCGCGGGTCAGGTGATAGCCCGGATCGCTGACCAGCGGGGTGCCGGCGTCGGAGACCAGCGCCAATGACCGACCGGACGTCAGCTGTTCGATCAGTCGCGGCACCACCTGGCGCTCGTTGTGCTCGTGCAGCGAAATCAGGGGCGTACCGACGGCGAAATGCCGCAACAGGCCTGCCGTATGGCGGGTGTCTTCGGCAGCGATGAGGTCGACCGCGCGCAGGGTGTCTACTGCCCGGGGCGTCATGTCCCCCAGATTACCAATCGGCGTTGCAACCACGTAGAGCGTGCCCGGTTCGATTGACACCATCTCACCCTATCAAGATACTGTGCGTTTTGCGGCCTTCGGCGCCTCTTGGCGAGGCAGTGCCGGTACCGCTCCGAAAGACCCACCGCAGGATGCACCCGACCGTTGTCCGTGCAGTCCGGCGGCGAACCGCGAAGTTAGCATACCGATGCGTTCATTGTTCAGGTTATTGCCGGCGTTGGCCTTGCTGGCCGGTTGTGCCGGTGTCCCGGTGGAGGCGCCCGCCCCGGCGTCGACGCCGGATGATGCCGCCTACGAGGCACTGGAGCGCGGTGAGTTCCACGCCGCGGCGCGCCGTTTCCTCGAGCTCGGTGCGCAAACCAGCGGGGAGGCCCGTGAACAGTACCGCCTCCAGGCCGTGGACGCCCTATTGCAAGGGGGGCTGAAAAGCCAGGCGGCCCTGCTGCTCGAGAGCACCAGCCCAGTCGGCATGCCGCCGCAACTGGCCATGCAGCGCCAACTGTTGGCAGCGGAGCTGGCGCTTCCGGGAGACCCCGACCGCGCCCTGGCGCTACTGCTGCATCCCGCCGCCTCCGAACGCGAGACGGCACTGCACGCCCGCTACCACCACCTGCGCGCCCGCGCCTTCGCACAGCTCGGCAATCACCTCGAGGCCGCCCGCGAGTATATCGAGCGCGAGCTGTTCCTGACCGGTACCGACACCATCGAGGCCAACCAGCTCGCCACCTGGGAAGCCCTCTCCCATCTTTCCAACGAGGCCCTGTCGCAGCTGAGGATTCATCCGCCACCCAATGTGTTGAGCGGCTGGATGGAGTTGGCTCTCCTGGCCAAAGACGTGGAGCAGACGGCCGAACAGGTGTCAGCGACCATCGCCCAGTGGCGCGAGCGTTATCCCTCCCATCCGGCGCTGCCTTCGTTTCTGCGCGCCCTGGAGCATCAACGCCGGGATCTGCTGAGCCGCCCCGATCACATCGCGGTGCTGCTGCCCTTCTCGGGGCATTTCGCCGCTGCAGCGGAGGCGGTACGGGATGGGATCGTGGCCGCTTATTACCGCGACCCGCAGGCCGCAACGCTGCAACTGCACTTCTATGACGAGGGCGATGCCTCGGCGGTGATCGAGCAGTACGCACGGGCGATCGATGACGGCGCCCAGTTTGTCATCGGCCCTTTGGGCAAGGAGGCGGTCCAGACCCTGGCCCGACTGCCCGAACTCTCGGTACCGACGCTGGCACTCAACGATGTCGAACCGCCACGGAACGAACAGCTGTTTCAGTTCGGGCTGGCGCCGGAGGATGAGGCGCGACAGGCGGCGGAACTGGCGTGGCTGGATGGTTTCGACACCGCGGCCGTGCTGTACCCGCAAGGCCCTTGGGGGGAGCGCCTGCACACGGCCTTCATGGAGCGCTGGGAAGCCCTGGGTGGACGGACCGCATCCAGTGCGGCCTATGATCCGCAACAGAGCGACTTCTCCGATCCCCTCCGGCGGCTACTCAACCTGGATCAGAGCGAGCTTCGTCGCATCACCGTGCAGGATGTGCTGCGCCAACGGGTTGACTTCGATTCTCGCCGCCGGCAGGACCTGGATTTCGTGTTTCTCGGCGCCTTCCCGGTGCAAGCCCGGCTCATTCGGCCGCAATTGCGGTTCCACCGCGCCATCGGCATGCCCATCTACGCCACGTCGCACATCTTCGCCGGCACCCCGGATGCGGCCAAGGATCGCGACATGGACGACGTCGTGTTCGGTGACATGCCCTGGACGCTGGACAGCGAAACCCCAAACGCCGCTTTAAGGCGGGAGGACCGTGAGGTACTCCGGGCGCATGGCGGGTCCCTGCAGCGACTGGTGGCCATGGGTGTCGATGCCTACCACCTCGTGCCGCGCCTCAAGCTGCTCGCCGCCTATCCTCACGACCGCTACCAAGGGGAGACCGGCACCCTGCGGGTCGACAACGGACAGCGGGTGCGCCGGCACCTGTTGTGGGCGCGGTTCGTACGGGGCGAACCCCGCCTGATGGACACGGATTTCCTGTTTGTGGCGCCGGATGGTCAAGCGAACCTCGAGTGATCCGGAGCATCTGCGACGTGGACGCCAGGCCGAAGAAATGGCGCTTGGGTATCTGCAGACCGCCGGGTTGCTCCTGGTAACACGCAATTACCGTTGTCGGGGAGGCGAGCTCGACCTGATCATGCAGGACGGCCGCGATCTGGTGTTCGTCGAGGTCCGCTTTCGTAGCCACACCGGTTATGGCGGTGCCATCGAGAGCATCGATCGACGCAAGCAACGCCGGCTGATCACCGCGGCCCGACACTACCTGCAAAGAACCGGTAACGACCGCACCTGCCGATTTGACGTGGTCGGCATCGGGCCGGGGCCGGACACGATAGAGTGGCTGAAAAACGCCATCGAAGCGTATTGACGAGGTGAAGCAACAAGGTGAATAACGTCGAACGAGTCAGGGGCCTGTTTGCCGAAAGCGTGCGGGTCAAGCAGGAGGCGATGGAATCGATGGCGCCCGCAATCGCCCGTGCCGCCGAGTTGATCTGCCAGCGCCTGGTGCAGGGCAACAAGGTGCTGAGTTGCGGCAACGGCGGTTCCGCCGGTGATGCGCAGCATTTCTCCTCGGAAATGCTCAACCGCTTCGAACGCGAGCGACCGGGGCTGCCCGCGATGGCATTGACGACCGACACCTCAACGCTGACGTCGATAGCCAACGACTACCACTACGACGAGGTCTTTGCCAAGCAGGTGAGGGCTCTCGGCGTCGCCGGCGACGTACTGCTGGCCATCTCCACCAGCGGCAACTCGGCCAATGTGGTACGCGCCATCGAGGCCGCCCACGACCGGGAACTGATGGTCGTGGCGCTGACGGGGAAGGCCGGGGGCCAGATGGCAGAACGGCTCGGGCCGGACGATGTGGAGCTGCGCGTGCCCGCCCAGGTCACCGCCCGCATCCAGGAGGTACATCTGCTGGTGATCCACTGCCTCTGCGATATCATCGACCTGCAACTGTTCGGGGAACTGGAGTGAGCATGTCGTTTTACCGCACTGCATCATTTTTCGTCCTGATCGCCTCGCTGGGTATCGGCGGCTGCACAACGCCGTTGATCCTCGCCGGTGCGGCCGCCGGCGGCGCCACGGCCGCCCACGACCGTCGCAGCGTTGGTGCCCAGATCGACGATCAGACCATCGAAATGCGCGCGCTGTCGCGCATGGCCAAAGATCCCGCCATGACCAAGGCGGAGGATGTCCACGTCAACGTCACCAGCTTCAACGGCATCGTGCTGTTGACGGGCGAGACGCGAACAGCCGACCTGCGGCAACGGGCCGAACGCTACGCGCGCGAGGTTCCGAACGTCCGCAAGGTCTACAACGAAATACGGGTGGAGGAGCCTTCCGGTCTCGGCGCTCGTTCCGGCGACACCTGGGTCACCACCAAGATCAAGACCAAGCTGCTCACCAGCGAGCATGTCGATGGCACCCGGATAAAGGTGGTGACCGAGGCGAGCATCGTCTACCTGATGGGGCTTGTCTCCCGGGGCGAGTCCAACATCGCCACCTCGCTCGCGAGCGATACTGGTGGCGTCACCCGGATAGTACGGGTGTTTGAGTACGTCGACTGAGTTGGAACTGACGCCCCTCAACGAGCCGCTGCTGTACCGGTTGCAGCAGTTGCTTGCCGACGACCTGCTACTCCAGCCGGCCGACATCTGGGCCTACGGCTACGACAACAGCCGGCGCCATTCTCTCCCGCTGGCGGTCGCCAGGCCGGTCGACGCCGGACAGATGGCGGACGTCGTCCGCCTCTGCCACGAATTTCGCCAGCCGCTGGTGGTAAGGGGCAGTGGCACCGGAACCGCCGGCGCCGCCGTCCCCACCGGCGGCGCGCTGGTCCTCTCGACCGAGCGGCTCGATCGGATTATCGACGTCGATGCGAAAAACCGTCTCTTGGTGGCCGAACCCGGAGTGACCAACGGCGCCATCCAGGAAGCGGCCCGCAGTGAGGGCTTCTTCTGGCCCCCCGACCCGACGAGTGCCGCCGTCTGCACCCTTGGCGGTAATCTCGCCTGCAATTCCGCCGGTCCCCGCGCAGTCAAATACGGCACCCCGCGTGATAACGTGCTTGGCCTGCAGGCCATCACCGGCGACGGTCGTCGCCTGCGTAGCGGCGTTTACACAACCAAGGGCGTGGTGGGCTATGACCTGACCCGGCTCATCATCGGTTCGGAAGGCACCCTGGCCCTGATCACCGAGGCGATCCTGAAGCTCACCCCCTTGCCGGAAGCCAAGCGCACGCTACGCGCGCTTTACAACGACATGCAGTCCGCCGCGGAAGCGGTCGCCCGCATTATGGCCCAGCCGGTGACACCTTGCGCCCTGGAGTTCATGGATCGCGGCGCCATCGACATGATTCGCGGTTATGCCGCGGCGAGCCTGCCGGATACGGCCGGCGCCCTGCTGATGATCGAAGTGGACGGCCCACTGGCGTGCATCGAGCACGCCAGCGCCGCTGTCGCCCGTGCGGCGCAGGGGGCGGGCTGTACGGATGTGATGGAAGCGCGTAACGAGCAGGAGGTGAGCCGCTTGTGGGAGACGCGCAAGGCGTTATCTCCCGCGCTACGAAACGTTGCCCCGAAAAAGATCAATGAAGACGTCGTCGTGCCGGTCTCAAAAATGCCGGTCCTCATCGCGGGCCTGCAGGACCTGGGAGACCGCTACGGCATCACCATCGTCAATTTTGGCCATGCCGGTAACGGCAACATCCACGTCAACCTGCTGGTGAACCCCGATGACCCGGCGGAGATGGCGCGTGCGGCACACTGCCTGTCCGAGGTGTTCGATCTGGTGCTGTCGCTGAACGGCACCCTGTCCGGAGAGCACGGTATCGGCCTGGAAAAGCGCGACTACGTCGATCGCGAACTCGACCCGGTCGCCCTGGACCTCATGCACCGCATCAAGGCGCAGTTCGATCCGCGTGGAATTTTGAATCCGGGAAAGAAGCTGCCTGCCGGTAGTTAAGGGTTAGAAGTTAACAGTTAAGAGAGAAACGCGCGCTGATCCCCTTAACCCTTTACATCACTTCACCACCCGCAAAGTGGGGCGTTTGGACTTGTCGTCGCCGTCACCGCCCGTGGGCGGCGTGGGCGGTTCCTCGCCCTCCTCTTCATCGGTGAACACCATGCCCTTGCCGTTTTCACGGGCATAAATCGCGATAACGGCGTTGATCGGGACGTCGACGTGGAAGGGGTTGCCGGAGAAGCGGGCATCCAGCATCACCCGCTCGTTGCCCAAATCCAGATTGCGCACCGCCGTCGGCCCGACATTGAAGACGATTTTGCCGTTTTCAACGTACTGCGCCGGGACCTCGACCTGGTCCTGCTCCGCGTCGACGAGGATGTACGGGGTCATCCCATTGTCCACAATCCATTCGTGTAGTGCGCGAAGGAGATACGGGCGGCTCGGGGTCATGGCGACTCCTGCTTTGGTTTCCGACTAAAAGATACGAAAGAAAACCGCACGGGGCGAACCGCCCCGTGCAGTTTGCGGAAGAGCTTAAGTACGGAGCTCCCGCTCGGCGTCGCTGAGGCTCGCCTGGAAGGATTCGCGTGCAAACAGCCGTTCCGAGTAGGCCACCAGGGCAGCGGCCTGTTTCGGGAGACTGACGCTCGCCGCCGGCAGGCGCCACAGCAGCGCTGCCAGGCTGCAGTCGACCAGCGAGAAGTCGTCGGACATGAAAAACGGCTTCTGGTCGAATATCGGGCTGATGACAACGAGGCTGTCCCGCAGCTCTTTCCGCGCCTTGGTCGCCGCCTTTTCGTTGCCGGTCCGGATCAATTCCAGGAGTGAATAGAGATCCTTTTCGATCCGGTACAGCATCAGCCGGTTGTTGGCCCGGGAGACCGGGTCAACCGGCATCAACGGCGGATGCGGGAACCGTTCATCCAGATACTCCATGATGATCTGGGAGTTGTACAGCACCAGATCACGGTCGACCAGGGTCGGCACGGAGTTGTAAGGATTCAGGTCGACCAGATCCTCGGGCAGGTTATTCGGGTCAACGTCGACAGTTTCGAAGTTAATCCCCTTCTCCGCGAGAACGATCCGCACGCGATGGCTGAATACATCGTTTTCACCGGAAAACAGGGTCATAACGGAACGTCGGTTTGCGACCACCCCCATCGGCAGTTCTCCTTGCTCACAAAATAAACCGGGGGCACTTTGGCCCCCGGTCAATACAACAGTCGCGGTTCGGGTTGGACGAGACCCGCGGGCCGGTAGCGGATTTTAGCACAACCGGCCCGCGTCAGGGTCTTTAGTGTACGTCCCGCCAGTACTCCTTCTTCAGGAGATAGGCAACCACGAAGAATGCGCCCAGGAACAGCAGCACGTAAATCCCGAGCTGCTGGCGTTGCGCCCGCACCGGTTCAGCCATGTAGACCATGAAGTTGGTCAGGTCGGCCGCGGCCTGGTCGTACTCGGCCGGGGACATCGAACCCGGAACCACCTGCTCATACCCGGCGATCACCTGCTGGCTCTCCGCGCCGTGCTCGACCGTCTTGTACACCGGCTTCTTCAGGCCTTCCAGCTCCCACAGCACGTGCGGCATGCCGACATCCGGGAACACCGGGTTATTCACGCCGAACGGCCGGGCCTCGTCCACGTAGAACGTCCGCAGGTAGGTGTACAGGAAGTCCGCACCCCGCGCGCGGGCGATCACCGACAGATCCGGCGGCGGGTTGCCGAACCACTTTTTGGAGCCGGCCACCGGCATGGCCACCTTCATGGTGTCCCCGATCTTGTCACTGGCCAGCATCAGGTTCTCCTTCACCTGGTCGTCGGTCAACCCCAGGTCCTGGCCCATGCGGCTGTAACGCAGGTACTGCGCCGAGTGGCAGCTCAGGCAGTAGTTGACGAACAGCTTGGCGCCGCGCTGCAGCGAGGCCTTGTCGTCCAGGTCAATCGGTGCCTTGTCCAGGTGGGCGCCGCCGCCGGCGGCGACGCTCAGACCCGGCAGGGCCGTGAACAGAACAGCGATAATCAGCTTTCTCATTGGGTCACCCTTTCCGGAACTGGCTTGGTCTTCTCGAACTTCGGAATAATCGCCAGGGCGAAGAAGAACACGAAGTAGTAGATGGTGCCAATCTGGGCCAGCAGCGTGTACAGGTCGGTGCTGGGCTTCATGCCGAGGTAGCCCAGCATGATGAAGTCGGCCACGAACAGGAACAGCAGCAGCTTGTAGCAGAGGCCGCGGTAACGGATCGACTTCACCGGGCTGCGGTCGAGCCACGGCAGGAAGAACAGGATCACCACCGCCGCACCCATGGTCACCACGCCCGGGAACGCGGAACCGGCGACGGACGGGACCGCACGCAGGATGGCGTAGAACGGGGTGAAGTACCAGACCGGGGCGATGTGCGCGGGGGTCTTCAGCGGATTGGCCGGCTCGAAGTTCGGGTGCTCGATGAAGAACCCGCCCATCTCCGGTGCAAAGAACACCACCGCGGAGAAGAACATCAGGAACACCACCACGCCGACGATATCCTTGACGGTGTAGTAGGGGTGGAACGGAATGCCGTCGAGCGGCTTGCCGTCCGGACCCTTGTGCTTCTTGATCTCGACGCCGTCCGGGTTGTTGGAACCCACTTCGTGCAGGGCGATGATGTGGGCGGCGACCAGGCCGACCAGCGCCAGCGGGACCGCGATGACGTGGAAGGCGAAGAAGCGGTTCAGGGTGGCATCGGAGACGACGTAGTCGCCGCGAATCCACAGGGAGAGCTCCTCACCCACGAACGGCACCGCCGCGAACAGGTTGACGATAACCTGCGCACCCCAGTAGGACATCTGGCCCCACGGCAGCAGGTAGCCGAAGAACGCCTCGGCCATCAGCGCCAGGTAGATCAGGCAACCGAAGATCCAGATGAGTTCGCGCGGTTTCTTGTACGAACCATACATCATGCCGCGGAACATGTGCAGATAGACGACGATGAAGAAGGCCGATGCGCCGGTGGAGTGGGCATATCGGATCAGCCAACCCCAGTTCACGTCGCGCATGATGCCTTCGACGGAGCCAAATGCCAGGCCGGCATCCGGCTTGTAGTTCATCGTCAGGAAGATACCGGTAACAATCTGGATCACCAGCACCAGCAGCGCCAGGGAACCGAAGAAATACCAGAAATTGAAGTTTTTCGGGGCGTAGTATTCGGAAAGATGCTCTTTCCACATCTTGGTGAGGGGGAATCGCTTGTCGACCCAGCCCATCGCTTGACTCAGCATCGCACTCATCAGGCAGCCCCTCCGTCTTCACCAACCAGGATTTGGTTGTCGCTCAGGAAGTGGTGCGGCGGCACTTCCAGGTTCTTCGGCGCCGGGACGCCGGAGTAGACGCGACCAGCGAGATCGAAGCGGGAGCCGTGGCAGGGGCAGTAGAATCCGCCCTTCCACTCGTCCCCGAGGTCGGCGGGCGCCACGTCGGGGCGATAGGTCGGCGAGCAGCCCAGATGGGTGCAGATACCGACGATAACCGCATATTCCGGCTTGACGGAGCGGAATTCGTTGGCCGCGTACTCCGGTTGCTGGCCAGCTTCGGAATTCGGATCCAGCAGGTGATCGGTGAACTGCTTCAGGTCATCCAGATTACGCTGGGTACGGCGCACCACCCAAACCGGCTTGCCGCGCCATTCAACCGTCAGCATCTGGCCGGCCTCCAGCTTACTGATATCCACCTCAACCGGAGCGCCAGCGGCCTGCGCCTTCGCGCTCGGCTGCATGGAGATCACAAACGGGGCTGCAACGTAACCTGCACCCACCGCGCCGACCACGGTCGTCGCGGCAGTCAGGAAACGGCGCCTGCCCTTGTCAACGCCTTCAGTACTCATCAAGCCTCTCCCCTCGCTGGAAAGATCGGGTTAATAAACTACGCTAAAGAGGACAAAAAACCTGGGTCGCCAACCCCAAGCGGAGATGTCTATAAGAAAATCTGAATATTCGGAACTTAGGCGAAAATTAAACACGCATTCTCCCCTATCCGCCAAAGGGAGGTCAAGCCGCGCCGCGCTCCTCCGCCTCGGATATGGGCGGTGGATGTTAGAGTCGTCCGGCCGCGCGAGATCTTTAGATCGGATTGGGGATATCGATGAACTGGTGTTCAATGCCAAAACGCGCCGCCAAGTGTTCACCCAGCGCCCGGACCCCGAAGCGTTCGGTGGCGTGATGGCCGGCGGCCAGGTAATGGATGCCGAGTTCACGGGCCACATGAAAGGTCGGTTCGGAGACCTCGCCGCTGATAAACAGGTCCGCCCCCGCCTGCGCCGCCGCTTCCAGATA
This sequence comes from Gammaproteobacteria bacterium, assembly GCA_041685045.1. Taxonomy (GTDB): domain Bacteria; phylum Pseudomonadota; class Gammaproteobacteria; order Thiohalomonadales; family Thiohalomonadaceae; genus Thiohalomonas. The sequence goes on along the minus strand of JAWLGP010000007.1, from coordinate 103,037 downwards.
GCCTTCCGCACCCCCGGTACACCAACCGACGCAGGTCACCGGATTGCCGCCGCCCGCTATCAACAACGGCTCCCGGTCAAGCGCGCGTGCCACCTGCGCAGCAAAGTCCGTAACGGACAGCGGTGCGGCGAGTCTGCCGAGCACGCCGAGCCCGTCACGGCCGAAATTGCCCTCCGCGTACAGTCCCAGGCACTTGCCGAGACCCGCGTTATTTCCCAGTTCCGGGTGGGCATCGAGGGGCAGGTGATAGGCGATCAGGTTCATTTCCGCGGCAAGCAGCGTCTGCAACCGCCGGCGCTTCATCCCGGTAACCCGCGGGTCTTCGCCCTTCCAGAAATAGCCGTGATGGACCAGCACCGCATCCGCCTGCCAGGCCGCCGCACGCTCCAGCAGTTCCTGGCAGGCGGTGACGCCGCTGACCAAACGGCGCACGGTCTGCCGCCCCTCCACCTGCAGGCCATTGGGACAGTAATCGTTGAAGGTGCCCACAGCCAACAGCTGGTCCACATAATCGAGCAGTTCGGACAGGGGAACCATGCGCACTAACCTCCGGGTACGGTAGACTTTCCGGACGACGTCACAGTCACGAGGGCAACACCGCCGTATGAAGCTGCACAGACCATTTTATTTCCTGTTTCAGTCCATCACCGTCGGGCTCGCAGTGGCCTTTCTGGTGACGGTGTTTTACCCCGAACTGGTCGACAGCGATAAGGTGGTCGAAATCGTCGAGCGCGCCGCCGGCACCACGCAGCCGGCGTTGGGCAACGGCCCGCTCTCGTACGCGGAGGCGGTGAAGCAGGCAGCCCCCGCGGTGGTCAACATCTTTACGCGCAAGATCGTAACCGATCAGGCCCACGGGATCTTCGATGATCCGATCTTCCGTCACTTTTTCGGCGATCGCTACTCTGTCCCGCAATCAGAACGGGAGGAGACCTCCCTTGGCTCGGGGGTGGTGGTCAGTTCAAACGGCTATGTACTCACCAACAATCACGTCATCGCCGAGGCCGAAGTGATAAAGGTGGCGCTTCGCGACGGGCGAAGCGCCACCGCCGAAGTGGTCGGTACCGACCCCGAGTCGGACCTGGCCGTGCTTCGCATCGAGCTGGAAGACCTGCCTTCGGTCACCCTGGGGCACTCGGAGGCATTGGAGGTCGGCGATGTGGTGTTGGCCATCGGCAACCCGTTTGGTGTGGGCCAGACCGTTACCATGGGGATCGTGAGCGCCACCGGCCGCAAGGAGCTCGGAATCAGCACTTTCGAGAACTTCATCCAGACCGATGCCGCCATCAACCCCGGCAATTCGGGCGGGGCGCTGGTCACCGCGCGCGGCGAGCTGGTGGGGATCAACACCGCCATCTTCTCCCGTACCGGCGGCTCCCAGGGGATCGGCTTCGCCATCCCGGTGAGCCTCGCCAAGGGGATCATGACCCAGATCATCGAAAACGGCAGGGTCAGCCGCGGCTGGCTCGGGATCGAGATTCAGGAGATCACACCGGAGCTGGCGGAGTCGTTCGGACTCTCCGACGAGGACGGGGTAATCGTGGCCGGTGTGTTGCGCAATGGCCCGGCATTCAAAGCCGGTGTTCAGCCCGGCGATGTGATCACCCACGTGGCGGGTGAGGCGGTCGAGGGCGTACGCGATGCCCTGGACTCCATCACCGCGGCCAAACCGGGCAGCACGATCGCCGTGCGCGGTTACCGGAATGGCAACGCCTTGCAGCTGGAGGTCAAAGTGGCCGAGCGGCCGCGGCAGTGAGGGCGAGTTAAGGGTTAAGGGCCGCCAGAGCGGCCAAAAAGGAGTCGTTCTCTTCCGGCGTCCCCACCGTCACCCGCAGGCAGCCGGCCAAGGCGCCACCGGCCCGGTTCAGGTTCTTGATGAGGATGCCGCCGCGCTTCAAGCCTTCAAATACGGCATCGGCATCGCCGTTGACCCGGAACAGAATGAAGTTGGCGGCGGAGGGGAACGGCTGAACCCTCTCCGTGGCGGCGAGCGCCGCCAACAGACGCTCCCGTTCGGCACGGATGGCAGCGGTCTGCTCGTCAAAAACGGCCATGTGGCGCAGGGCGAACCCGGCGCTGGCCTGGGTCAGCACATTGATGTTGTAGGGAAGTCGGACCTTGTCCAGTTCCGCCAGCCATGCCTCTGGGCCAGCCAGCAGGCCGAGCCGCAACCCGGCCAGGCCCAATTTGGAGACGGTGCGCATCACAAGCAGGTTGTCCCACTGGCCAAGGCGCCCCATGAAGCTGCGGTCGGCGAAGGCGTGGTAGGCCTCATCGACAATCACCAGTCCGGGGGCGGCCTCGATGATGGCGATCATCGCTGTCTCATCGAACAGGTTACCGGTGGGGTTGTTCGGATAGGCGAGGAAGACCAGTGCCGGCTGGTGCCGCTCGATGGCCGCCAGCATGGCGGGAAGGTCGAGGGCGAAGTCGTCGGCGAGCGGGACGCCGACATACTCCATGCCGGCGAAGGTGGCGATCATCCGGTACATGACAAAACCCGGCTCCGGCGCCAGTACGGTGCGGCCGGCACCGCCAACGGCCAAGGCCAGCATCTGGATGATTTCGTCCGAGCCGTTGCCGAGCAGCACCGCCATGGCGTCCGGCACACCCATCGCCGTGCGCAGCGGTTCGGCCAGGCGCCGCGCCAGGGGATCGGGGTAGCGGTTGACCGGCACCGTACGCAACTCTTCGAGCCACGCATCGGTCAGTTCGGCCGGCCAGGAATAGGGATTCTCCATCGCGTCCAGCTTGATCAGCTTACCGGGGTCCGGCACATGGTACGCCCCAATTGCCCGAATCTCGGGCCTGACCCACTGCTCGATTCTGTCTTTCATGGCTGGGTTTTGTGCATTGAAAATCTGCCGCAGAGACGCGGAGGCGCGGAGGTTATGCGTTCAGAAAGGCCCGGGATACCAAAAAGTCCGTGACATAGCCCGGTTATTTGCCTTTCGATTCTCTGCGTCTCTGCGGCGGCTCTAAGTGTGTGCTACGACTTCCGAATACGGTACTCGGCCGAACGCGCGTGGGCGGTCAGGCCTTCGCCCCGGGCGAAGGTGGAGGCGGTCTTGCCCAGTTCCGAGGCGCCGTCTGCCGAGAACATGATCAGCGATGAGCGCTTCTGGAAGTCGTAGACGCCAAGCGGCGACGAGAAGCGGGCGGTGCGGGAGGTGGGCAGCACGTGGTTGGGACCGGCACAGTAGTCGCCCAGCGACTCGGCAGTGTAGCGCCCCATGAAAATGGCGCCGGCGTGGCGAATGCGCGGCGCCATCGCCTGCGGGTCCTCCACCGAGAGCTCCAGGTGTTCCGGGGCGATGAAATTGGCCACCTCCACCGCCTCGTCCAGATCGCGCACCCGGATCAGGGCACCGCGAGCGCTCAGCGAGGTGCGAATGATTTCGGCACGCTCCATGGTCGGCAGCAGGCGCTCAATGCTCTCCGCCACCCGATCGACAAAGCCCACATCCGGGCAGACCAGGATGGACTGGGCGTCCTCATCGTGCTCGGCCTGGGAAAACAGGTCCATGGCGATCCAGTCGGGGTCGGTGCCCCCATCACAGACCACCAGGATCTCCGAGGGACCGGCAATCATGTCGATGCCGACGGTGCCGAACACCATACCCTTGGCGGTAGCCACGTAGATGTTGCCGGGACCGACGATCTTGTCCACCGGGGGCACCGTTTCGGTACCGTAGGCCAGTGCCGCCACCGCCTGGGCGCCACCGATGGCGAATACCCGGTCGACACCGACGACCGCGGCCGCCGCCAGCACAAGTTCATTGACCTCTCCGCCCGGGGTCGGCACCACCATGATCAGCTCTTTAACGCCGGCCACCTTGGCGGGGATACCGTTCATCAGCACCGAAGAGGGATAGGCCGCCTTGCCTCCCGGCACGTAGAGCCCGGCCCGGTCGAGGGCGGTCACCTGTTGTCCGAGCAGTGTGCCGTCGCTCTCGGTGTAGCTCCAGGATTCCTGCTTCTGACGTTCGTGATAGGCGCGGACACGGGCGGCAGAGTGTTCGAGCGCCTGGCGCTGCTCCATCGGGATATTTTCGAGGGCCGCCTGCAATCGCGCCTGCGGGATCTCGAGTTCAGCCACGGTGGCCGCGCTCATGCGGTCGAACCGATTGGTGTATTCGATCACCGCCGCATCGCCGCGCTCGCGTACCGCGGCCAAAATCTCCCGCACGGTCCGGTTGACCTGTTCGTCGGAAACCCCATCCCAGGCAAGCAGGTTTTCCAGTTCACTCCAGAAGTTGGCGTCGCTCGAATCCAGACGTTTCATGGCGTATCTAAGGTGTTTGGTGATTGGGCTTGCGGATGGGCGCAGGGTGCTGCTCACCCGTTTTTCTGCTGCACGGCCTCGCCGATTCGGGCGATCAGCGCCTTCATAGGGGCGTGCTTGACCTTCATGGAGGCCTTGTTGACCACCAGGCGCGAGCTGATGTCGGCAATGTGCTCGAGGGGAACCAGGCCGTTCGCTTTCAGGGTATTGCCGGTGTCCACCAGGTCGACGATGTAGTCGGCCAGGCCGACGATGGGGGCCAGTTCCATCGAGCCGTACAGCTTGATGATCTCCACCTGCTGCCCCTTGGCGGCGAAGTAGCGGCGAGTGGAGTTGACGAACTTGGTTGCGATCTTGAGCCGCCGACTGCCGGTCGGTGCCGCCGGGAAACCGGCGACCATCAGCTTGCAGCGGGCAATCTGAAGGTCGAGAGGCTCGTACAGCCCGTCGCCACCGTGCTCCAGCAACACGTCCTTGCCGGCCACACCGAGGTCTGCCGCCCCGTATTCGACATACGTCGGCACGTCGGAGGCACGGATGATCACCAGTTTCACCTCGGGACGGTTGGTGTCGAGGATCAGCTTCCGGCTCTTGTCCGGGTCGTCCACCGGCACGATCCCCGCGTGGGCGAGCAGCGGCAGGGTCTCCTTGAAGATACGCCCTTTGGAGAGGGCAATGGTCAGCGTTTCGCTCATGGCATCACGTCGAGCATGGCGCTCCGTCGGAACTGGTGTTCGGGCACCCGGCGGATGCAGGCGCCGAGACCGGATAACTTCTCTTCGATACAGTCGTAGCCGCGGTCGATGTGATAGATGCGGTCGACGATGGTTTCGCCCTCGGCGACCAGACCGGCCAGCACCAGGCTGGCAGAGGCACGCAGGTCGGTGGCCATCACCGGTGCCGCGGTCAGTTTGTCGACCCCGCGAATGACCGCTGTGTTGCCCTCCAGGCGGATGTTGGCGCCCATGCGCTGGAGTTCCTGCACGTGCATGAAGCGGTTCTCGAACACCGTTTCGGTGATGGTTGCCGCGCCTTCGGCGATGCAGTTCAGGGCGGTGAACTGCGCCTGCATGTCGGTCGGAAAGGCGGGATACGGCGCGGTATAGACATCCACCGCCCGCGGCCGGCGGCCCTGCATGTCGAGGCTGATCCAGTCGTCGCCGGTCTCGATCAACGCCCCGGCTTCGCGCAGTTTGGAGAGCACCGCGTCCAGCAGGTCGGGACGCGTGTCCTTGATCTTGACCCGACCTCCGGTGATCGCGGCGGCCACCAGATAGGTGCCGGTCTCGATCCGATCCGGCAATACGCAATAGCGCCCCCCGCTCAGCGTCTCGACGCCTTCAACCACAATGGTGTCGGTTCCGGCGCCGGAAATTCGGGCGCCGAGCATATTGAGGAAATGCGCCAGGTCGACCACCTCCGGCTCGCGCGCGGCGTTTTCGATCACGGTGGTCCCCTCGGCCAGTGAGGCCGCCATCATCAGGTTCTCGGTACCGGTCACCGACACCAGATCCATCACCAGCTTGCAGCCCTTCAGGCGGCCGGTGTGACGCGCCTTGATGTAGCCGTTCTCCACCTTGATGTCGGCCCCCATCTGCTGCAGGCCGCCGATGTGGAGATTGACCGGCCGCGAGCCGATGGCGCAGCCGCCGGGCAGCGAGACTTCGGCACGACCGAAGCGAGCCAGCAGCGGTCCCAGCACCAGGATGGAGGCGCGCATGGTGCGCACCAGTTCGTAGGGCGCGTAGAAATTGCGGATGGTCGAGGAATGCACCTCGATGTTCATCTTCTCGTCGATCACCAGGTCCACGCCCATGTTGCCCAACAGCTCCATGGTGGTGGTGATGTCGTGCAGATGGGGGACGTTGCAGACCGTAACCGGATCTTCGGCGAGCAGCGTGGCGGCAAGGATTGGCAGCGCGGCGTTCTTGGCGCCGGCGATACGCACCTCGCCACTCAAGGCGCCGCCACCGGTAATAATGAGTTTGTCCATGGATGCTGGCGCCTAGCGAATCTGCAGCTTGCTGACCGTCGCCCACTCGGCGGGCGTATGGCATTTGATGTTGATGGCGTGAATCGCACCGGAGGTGATGTTGTCCCCCAGTGTCGCGTACACCATGCGCTGTTCATCGACCATGGACTTTCCCTCGAACACGTCGCCGACCACCACTACGTCGAAGTGGCTGCCGTCGCCGCTGACGCGGACTTCGCAGCCGGGCAGACCGGCCTCGATCAGTCGCTGGACCTCTTCGGGTTGCATGCTCGTCTGGTTCCGTCACCTGTGGGGAAATAGCCGCTCATGATACCGACTGGCGGGGGAAGATGTAACCCAGGAAGACAGGGGCGAGGAGCGAGGGACGAGGGGCGAAGGCCAGCCGCTCGATAATCGGATTCAACAGGATTAACAGGATTTTTTCAGGATTAACAGGATAAGGCCAATTTGCTGGGGTCAGGGCAAGTGCATGTCGACGGCTCCGTTTTGTGAAGCCCACTGTAAGCGCTCAAAACAGACTGCGCCGAAATGCACCTATCATTTCAATAACTTACACCAAGAAAGAGTCATACGCGCATACCGGGTTGAGCTGGCCTCAAACAGTTTCAAAATGTGGTTTTCGCATTATTCCATCCTGTTAATCCTGAAAACATCCTGTTAATCCTGTTGAATGGGACCGTCGCCTAAATCTCCCGCCCCCGTGCCGTCTTGCGGAAACAGGTGGTCCAGGTCGCTGACACGGGCGATGGCCTGCATCTGTTCCGGCATGTTGGCATAACGGAGCTCGCGCCCCACCGCCTTGGCGCGACGCACCCATTCGATGAGCAGGGCCAGACCGGCGCTGTCGGTGCGGGTGATGCCGGCCAGGTCGACGAGAAGCGGGCCGCTGCCCCGTTCGACAAGGGGACGGCTGCGCTTCAAGGTGGCGGCGACGGTGTCGAAGGTCAGCTCGCCGCTGACATTCATCAAGCCATCCGGCCCCAACTTGACGCTGGCGGCCGTCACGCCCCGCCCCCTTTGCCGCGGTTGTGCTCGGCCATCTCGTCAAGCAGGGCATCCAGCCCTTGCTGGCGAACCTTGGTCGAATAGCTGTTGCGGTAATTTAGCAGCAGGCTCACCCCGTCCACGCTGATGTCATAGACCTTCCAGGCCCCATCCTTTTCATAGAGGCTGTAGACAATCGGGATCGGCGGCCCGCCCTCGCCGGGGACCACTTCGGTGGGTACCTTGACCCGGTGGGCGTCGTCGGAGGCGTGAACCGGTTTGTAGTTGATCGCCTGCCCCGTGTATTCCAGCAAGGCGGTGCCATAGGTTCGCACCAGCAGGTCCCGGAACTCGCTCACGAAGCGCTCCCGCTGTACCGGGGTGGCGGTGCGCCAGTACTTGGCCAGCACCATGCGCGACATCGCGTCGAAATCGAAGTGCGGCAGCACGATGTCTTCGATCAGGCCGTAGAGCCCATCACGGTTCTCCTTGAGCGCTGCGCGGTCCTGCTCCAGCCGCTGCAGTACCGACTCGGTGGTCTGGCGCACCAACGCTTGTGCCTCCTCAACAGAGGCGGCATGGGTCGAACCGGCACTAATCAGCCCCAAACAAAGCAGCGAAACCGTCAAGATTCGGCGCAGCATGTTACTCCCCACCCTTCTCCGCCTGACTGAACAGGAATTGGCCGATCAGCTGCTCCAGCACCAGGGAGGACTGGGTCAACTGGATGAGGTCACCGTCGGACAGGTAATCGAAGGAGCCGCCCGGCTCCAGCCCCACGTATTTTTCGCCCAGCAGCCCGGAGGTCAGCACCGCCGCACTGGTGTCATCCGGCAGCTGATCGAAAGCGGAGTCGATGCGCAGGGTGACCACCGCCTCGTAGGTCTCGTGATCGAAGCCGATATCCACCACCCGTCCGATGCGGACCCCGGCCATGGTCACCGGCGAGCGCACCTTGAGGCCGCTGATGTTCTCGAAACGCGCCTTGATTTCGTACCCCTCATCCCCGCTGACCGCGGTCAGGTTGCTCACCTGCATGGCCAACACAAACAGGGCCGCCAGGCCCGCGGCCACGAACAGGCCCACCCAAATCTCGATCGTCCTCGACTGCCGCATCACTGCTCCCCGAACATCAACGCCGTGAGTATAAAGTCCAGCCCCAGAACCGCGAGCGAGGTGTGCACGACCGTCCGCGTGGTCGCGCGGCTCACCCCCTCCGAGGTGGGAATCGCATCGTAGCCTTCGAACACCGCAATCCAGGAGGCCACCACCCCGAACACCAGGCTCTTGATGACACCGTTGTAGACATCTTCATTCAGGTCCACGCTGGCCTGCATCTGCGACCAGTAGGCCCCCTCATCGACCCCGAGCAGGCCGACGCCGACAAAATAGCCGCCCATCACCCCGACCGCACTGAAGATGGCCGCCAGCAGCGGCAGCGAGAGGAGGCCGGCGAGAAAGCGCGGCGAGAGGATGCGCTTGACCGGGTCTACCGCCATCATCTCCATGCCGGAGAGCTGTTCGGTCGCCTTCATCAGCCCGATCTCGGCGGTCAACGCCGAACCCGCCCGGCCGGCGAACAGCAGCGCCGTTACCACCGGCCCGAGTTCGCGCACCAACGTGAGCGCGACCACGGTGCCCAACGACTGCTCGGCACCGAAATCCACCAGCGTGTAGTAGCCCTGCAATCCCAGCACCATCCCCACGAACAGGCCGGAGACCAGGATGATCAGCAGCGACAGCACGCCCACGGCGTAGACCTGCTGAATAACCAGCCGAAAACGCGGGATCAGGCCCGGCAGGCCCGCCAGGATGGCGAAGAACAACAGATGCGCCCGGCCCAGCTTCTCGAAAAAGGTGATGGCGGTGCGGCCCAGCGACTGGATGGAGGATTCGCGCACGCTCACCGGCCCCCCTCCTCGCGCCCGCTCAGCAGGTCCTCCACAAAGGGGTCGGCCCGGTAATGAAACGGCACCGGCCCGTCTGCCCGCGCCTTCATGAACTGCTGGGCCCACTCCGAATCGCAGTTTTCCAGCCCGTCCGGCGTGCCATGGGCCACCACCTTGCCCTCGGACAGGAGATAGATATAGTCGGCAATGGCCGCGGTCTCCTGCACGTCGTGGGAGACGATAATGCTGGTCAGGCCGAGGGCGTCGTTGATCTCGCGAATCAGCTTGACCAGCACCCCCATGGAGATGGGGTCCTGCCCGGTGAACGGCTCGTCGTACATGATCATCATCGGGTCCAGCGCGATGGCGCGAGCCAGGGCGACACGGCGCGCCATGCCCCCTGACAACTCGGCCGGGCTCAGGCCCCGCGCGCCGCGCAGGCCGACCGCCTCGAGCTTTATCAGCACCAGGTCGCGAATCATCGACTCGGGCAGATTGGTGTGTTCACGCAGGGGAAAGGCGACATTTTCGAATACGTCCAGATCGGTGAGCAGCGCACCGCTCTGAAACAGCATCCCCATCCGCTTGCGCAGCCGGTACAGCTCGCGGAGGGACAGCTTCGGCACCTCCAGACCATCGACCTGGATGCTGCCGCGCGCCGGGCGCAGCTGACCGCCGATCAGCTTGAGCAGGGTCGTCTTGCCGGTGCCGCTCGGCCCCATGATGGCGGTGACGCTGCCGCGGCGGATATCGAGGTCGATGCCGTCGAAGATCGCGTTACTGCCCCGCGCAAAATGCAGGTCCCGGATCTTCACCAACGGCGAATCGTCGGAGGGCATCCCTGACGTAATCCTTTCTAAGTTAGTTGTGGGCGCAAAGTGTCGGACATCGTTGGGGGAGCGTCAACTGCGGGGTGAGGCGGCGACGCGGCTACGCCTCACCCCTCACGCCTCATCCTTCACCGATCCCAGACAGCTCGATAATCGTCCGCGCCGCCCGCATCAGCTCCGGGACATGGGGCCCGTCCCCGCACCAGAGCAGGGCGGAATCGCCGGCGGCCGCGGCGACCAGTTGGTCGATCAATCGGCGCAGCTCTCGGGGTGCGACAGGATCGGAGGGACAGTAACCCACCGCAAGGGGGCGTTGCCCCGGCATGGCCAGGGCTCCGGCCTGCACCGACGGACCGGGAACCAGTCCACCGAGGTGTGCGGCAAATGCGTCCGCCCGGTCCACCTCGATGCCGCCGGGAGGGAGTTCGGGAAAAAAGCGGAAATCGGCCGTCACCTCCCCACACCAGGCGCGGATCGCATCGCGGTCGGCGCTCACCCAATGCGCGGCGGGAACGATCACGGAACGGAATTCGTTGGCGTAGTAGCCGAGGCGCCACGCGGCCGGCAGGTCGTCGGGATAGAAGCGCCCCTGCCAAGGCTCGTGGTCCCAGCCGTAAGCGGCGATGTGCATGCGATCCTCTACGCTGTAGGAAGCGGCCTTTCATGATACCGTCGCCATCGATTCCCGAGCGAGGAACGAACGTGGGCGAAGTGGTTCAATTCAAACGTCCGAGCGCAAAGGACAAGAATAAGGGCAAGACCCTCTGCCGGCACGGCTTTCACAAATGGGAGGCCGCCAAGGAGCGCCCCTTCGACGTCAAACAGGGGCGTCTGGTCACCCTTTGGCGCTGCCACCGCTGCGGTGCCACCCGCACCGAATCCCGGTAACCCACCCCACCGGATCGCGCCCCCGAGCTTGATCCGGCGGCCGGCGCCTGCGGATAATGCGCGACTTCAGCGAAAGGCCAAACAATAAGGAAAAGGGCCGTGTCCACCATGCCATTGCGGCTCGTTGCCGCCACCCTGCTGCTGCTCCTGGCCGGCTGTGCCACGGTATCGGAACCGCGTGACGAGCGAGACCCCCTCGAGGGTTTCAATCGCACCATGTACCGCTTCAATGACGCCTTCGACCGCGCTATCGCCAAGCCGGTCGCCGAAGGCTACCAGAAAGTGGTGCCGCGACCGGTCAACCGCGGCATCAGCAACTTTTTCAGCAATCTGGGCGACGTGGTGGTCCTGCTCAACGATGTGTTTCAGCTCAAGGGACAGCAGGCCGCCTCCGACCTGGGACGGATCGCTTTCAACTCCACGGTTGGGCTCGGGGGCATTTTCGACGTCGCCAGCCATATGGACATGCCCAAGCACAACGAGGACTTCGGGCAGACCCTGGGCTACTGGGGGGTAGGCCCGGGCCCCTATCTGGTTCTGCCGTTTCTGGGGCCGAGCACGATTCGCGACGGCATCGGCCGCCTGCCGGACGCCGAGGTCTACCCAGTCTACCGGGTCGACCACGACCGGACCCGCTGGAGCCTGATTGCCATTGAGGCCGTGGATACCCGCGCCGGCCTCCTGCGCGCCGGTCGGGTGCTGGAGGAGGCGGCCCTGGACCCGTACACCTTCCTGCGCGACGCCTACCTGCAGAAGCGCCGGTACGAGATCCATGACGGCAACCCGCCGCTGGATGAGTTCGACCCGCTGCTGGACGACCCCGAGTTCGATCCGTTGGCGCCGGAGGAGGAACCGGTCATGGACCCGAATGGCGAGTGATGCCATCCTGCTTGGCAGTTCACGGCTCGTCGGCAAAGGCGCGGGCAACATCACCTACCGGTCGGCACTGGCTTGGCACAATACCGCCTGACCGGGGGTCCTTACGGTCGGAGGACACAAAACATGCAAACGGAACAGTTTACGGTCAAGAACATCAAGTGCGGCGGTTGCGTGAGCAACGTGCAAAATGGCTTGAAGACGCTGTCCGGCGTCGCCGAGGTCGAGGTGACCATCGATGGCGGTCAGGTGGTGGTGAAGGGTGAGAACCTGGACCGTGCCCAATTGGCGGCCAAGCTGAGCGAACTCGGCTACCCGGAGGCATAGACGGCGTGACCGAAGTGAGCGAAAGGCGCCTGTGCGAACTCGGCCGCGCCGTCCTCGATACCGAGGCCCGGGCGGTCTCGGTGCTGGCGGAGCGGGTGGATGCCGGCTTTGCCCGTGCCTGCGGGCTCATGCTCGGCTGCGAGGGGCGGGTCGTGGTCACCGGCATGGGCAAGTCAGGCCATATCGGTGCCAAGATTGCCGCCACGCTGGCCAGCACCGGTACCCCGGCGTTTTACGTTCATCCCGGCGAGGCGAGCCACGGCGATCTCGGCATGATCACCGGCAAGGACGTGGTCATGGCTTTGTCCAACTCCGGAGAGACCGAGGAGTTGCTGACCATACTCCCCATCATCAAGCGACTGGGGGTGCCGCTGATCGCATTGACAGGACGGCCGGCGTCGCGCTTGGCAACGGCAGCCAGCGTGCATATTGACGTCAGTGTCGTCAAGGAGGCGTGTCCACTGGGCCTGGCGCCCACAGCCAGCACCACGGCGACCCTGGCGATGGGTGATGCCCTGGCGGTCGCCCTGCTCGAAGCGCGCGGCTTCACCGCCGAGGACTTCGCGCTGTCGCACCCGGCCGGCGCCCTGGGCCGACGCCTGCTGCTGCGCATCGACGACCTGATGCACACGGGCGAGGCGACGCCGCAGGTGGCGGCGGACGCCACCCTGTCCGAGGCGTTACTGGAGATGACACGCAAAGGCCTGGGCATGACCACGGTGGTTGACGCCGGCGGCCGCATTTGCGGGATCTTTACCGACGGCGACCTGCGTCGCCTACTCGATCACGGCGAGATGCGGTTTGCCGATTTGGCCATTGCCGACGTGATGCATCACGACTGCGTCACCGTGCCGCCGGGGCTACTGGCGGCCGAGGCGCTGCGGATCATGGAGAAGCGCAGCATCAACGCCCTGCCGGTGGTGGACGCCGACCGCAAGGTGGTCGGCGCCCTCAACATGCACGACCTGCTGCGCGCCGGCGTGGTTTGACCCTTTCCCTGGTTCGACGTCGTAGTAGTCCCATTTCACAGGATTAACATGATTTTTCAGGATCGACAGGAATGGAATGAAAGGCGAGAACCCGGGTCGGGTTGAACAGAGTTTATTGTTCTCAACCCGCGTTTTTTCCTGTTCATCCTGAAACAATCCTGTTAATCCTGTTGAACACCAGGCGCTGCAGAACACTCTGACAAACTGGAATTAATGCGGACGGTAGAAACATGCAGGACCTGATGACCAAAGCCGCCCAGATCCGTCTGGTCGTCTTCGACGTGGATGGCGTACTCACGGACGGCAGCCTGTTCATCGGCGATGACGGGCAGGAGTACAAGGCGTTCAATTCCCGGGACGGCCACGGTATGAAAATGCTGATCGGCAGCGGGGTGGAGATCGGCATCATCACCGGGCGCAGTTCGGAGGTGGTCCGCCTGCGAATGGAGAGCCTCGGGATCCGGCACGTCTACCAGGGGCGGATGGAAAAGCTGCCCGCCTTCGAAGACCTGCTGGACAAGGTCGGTCTGGAGTCGGGCCAAGTGGCTTATGTGGGTGACGACGTCATGGATCTGCCGGTGATCCGCCGGGTCGGGCTCGGCATTGCGGTTCAGGACGCCCACCCGCTGGTCAAGCAGCACAGCCACTGGAGCACGCCCAGCCCGGGTGGCCGTGGCGCCGCGCGCGATGTCTGCGAACTGATCATGGAGGCCCAAGGCACCCTGGAGGAGCAACTCGCTCCCTACCTGCGATGAACCTGCGCACTGTGCTCTTCGTCGTGGCCGCCATGGCGGTGACCGCCCTGGCCACCTGGCTGTCCCGGGAACTGGAGTTCAGCCGCCAGGCGGATGAGCAGGCCCGGCGCCACGTGGTCGACTACTTTTTCAACCGGTTCACGACCGTCACCATGGACGAGCAGGGGGTGCCGACTTACCGCCTCACCGCGGAACGGTTGGAGCATTACGGCGATACCGATACCATGGAACTCACCCGTCCGACCCTGGTCCTGCACCAGCCGGACGGCTCCGATTGGCACGCCCGTGCCGAACGCGGCTGGGTGGGGCGCAACGGCAACCTGGTCCGTCTCAGCGGCAATGTCGTGCTGGTCCAGCCGGGGAAAGGCGACCGCGAACCGTTGCGCCTGACCACGGAACAGTTGCGGATCCGGCCCAAGAAAGACTATGCGGATACCGATGAACCAGTCGAGATCACCAGCCACTATTCACGCACCACCGCGGTCGGCATGCAGGCGTTCCTGCGTGAAGACCGGGTAATTTTGCTGTCCGAAGTCCGAGGGATCCATGAACCGCCTGCCCGTTAGCCTTGCCGCTGTGCTGCTGGCCCTGCCGCTGGGTGCCGTTGCGCTCTCCAGTGACCGGGAACAGCCGATCCATATCACGGCCGATCGGGTCGAGCTCAATGAGCAGACCGGTATCAGCACCTATCGGGGGCAGGTCCAGGTCACCCAGGGCTCGATGGTCCTGGAGGCGGACCGGGTGGTGGTCTACCAACGCGAGGGCGAACTGCAGCGCATCGAGGCGGATGGCGATCCGGCGCGCCTCCGCCAGCGTCCCGACGAGGCCGCCGAGGACGTCCGCGGCGCCGCCGCCCACATCGAGTATCATGCCGATTCCGCCAGCGCCACCCTCGTCGGCAATGCCTTCCTTTGGCGGGGGCGCGACGAGTTCCGCGGCGAGCGCATCGATTACGAAACCGAAAACAACGTGGTCAAGGCCGCCGGCAAGGACAGCAGCGAGCGCGTCCATGCCGTGATCCACCCCAAGCAGCCGCAGAGCGACGCCCAAGAGACACCATGACCACAACGCACCGGTATCTCCTTGCCGGCGAAAACCTCGCCAAGCGCTATCGCTCCCGCACCGTGGTGGACGACGTTTCCGTCGAGATCCGCAGCGGGGAGGTCGTGGGGCTGCTGGGGCCGAACGGCGCCGGCAAGACCACCTGTTTCTATATGATCGTGGGCCTCGTGCCCTGCGATGCCGGGCGTATCCATCTCGACGGCAAGGATCTCACCCGCGAACCGATGCACCGGCGCGCCCAGCAGGGGATCGGCTACCTCCCCCAGGAGGCCTCGGTGTTTCGCAAGCTCACCACCGCCGAGAACATCATGGCGATCCTGGAGACCCGAGCCGATCTGGACCGGGGCCAGCGCCAGGACCGGCTGGAGGATCTGCTCGAGGAGTTGCATATCACCCACATCCGCAACAACCTCGGCATGAGTCTCTCAGGCGGCGAGCGGCGCCGGGTGGAGATCGCACGGGCACTGGCCACCGAACCCCGCTTTATCCTGCTCGACGAGCCCTTTGCCGGGGTCGATCCGATCTCGGTGCTGGACATCCAGGGTATCATCCGTCACCTGCAGGAGCGCGACATCGGCGTCCTTATCACCGACCACAATGTGCGCGAGACCCTGGGGATCTGCGAACGGGGCTATATCATGAATTCCGGCCGGGTGATTGCCGAAGGCGTACCGGACGAGCTGCTGGCCAACGAGCAGGTCCGCGAGGTCTACCTGGGTCACAGTTTCCGACTTTAATATGCTGTTTCCATACATGATTTTGCCTGCTGCGGCGACCTCTCCCGCCAAGCAAAATCGCTGCCAAATAGATGGCGAATACGTTACACTGGCCATCCTTTCCCCTCCCGGGGATTCCCGCGAGCCATGAAGCAGTCGTTACAGCTCCGCCTCGGCCAAAATCTCACCATGACGCCGCAGTTGCAGCAGGCTATCCGCATGCTGCAACTTTCGACGCTGGAATTGCAGATTGAGGTCCAGCAGGCACTCGAGTCCAATCTCATGCTCGAGGAGATCACCGATGACGATGAGGAGCTGAATCTCCACGCCCCGTCCGAGCCCACGGCGGACAACTCGGACGAGCCGATCGCCGAACCCGTCGAGGCGGCGGCGGTCGAAGGCATGGAAGCCGACACCTTGCCCGACGAACTGCCGGTGGACAGCGCCTGGGAAGACGTCTACGAGCCGTTGGCGAGCGGGCCGACACCGGTGGACGATGGTGATCGACCGTTCGAGTACAGTGATACCAGCAGCGAGAGCCTGCGCGAATACCTGACCTGGCAGATGCGCCTGACCCCCATCACCGAGACCGATCAACTGGTCGCCGAGGCGATCATCGATGCCGTGGATGACGACGGCATGCTCAGCCTGCCGCTGGAGGAGATCCACGAAGGGCTGCTGCGGGAACTGCCCGAACTGGAATTCGACGAGGTCGAGGCGGTGCTGCACATCGTGCAGAGCTTCGACCCTCCCGGGGTTGCCGGCCGCGACCTGCGCGAGTCCCTGCTCATCCAACTCCGACAGCTCGCCCCCGACACCCCCTGGCTGACCGAAACGCAGCTCCTGCTCGAACGCCATTTCGACCTGCTGGCCAAACGCGACTATAACCAACTGAAGCGGCGCCTGAAGCTGGAAGAGGAGGATCTGGTACGGGTGATCCGCCTGGTCCAGTCTCTCAACCCGCGGCCGGGCAACCAAATCAGTGCCAGCGGCTCCGAATATGTGGTCCCGGACGTCATCGTCCGCCGGGGCAAGGACCGCTGGCTGGTGGAACTGAACCCGGAAACCGCGCCGCGGCTACGCATCAACAGCCATTACGCCTCGCTCATCAAGCAGGTCAGCGACAGCCGCGACTCGACCACCATGAAAAACCACCTGCAGGAGGCGCGCTGGTTCATCAAGAGCCTGCTGAGCCGCAACGAGACCCTGCTGCGGGTGGCCACGGCCATCGTCGAGCACCAGCGCGATTTCCTCGAGCAGGGTGAGGTTGGCATGAAGGCGATGGTGCTGCACGATATCGCCGACGAGCTCGGCCTGCACGAATCGACCATTTCGCGGGTGACCACCCGCAAGTACATGCACACCCCGCGGGGCGTGTTCGAGCTCAAATACTTTTTCTCCAGCCACGTGGGCACGTCGGATGGGGGCGAGGCGTCATCGACCGCCATTCGCGCCTTGATCAAACAGCTCATTGGCGACGAGAATGCGGCTAAACCGCTAAGCGACAGTAAAATCGCCGACCTGCTCGCCAAGCAGGGGATCCAGGTGGCGCGGCGTACGGTCGCCAAATACCGCGAAGCGATGGCCATTCCGCCTTCCAATGAACGCAAACGCCTGGCCTGAAGCGCCGGCACAACGAGAAAAGGAGCCATAGATGCAACTCAATATCACCGGTCACCACCTGGACATCACCGACGCGCTGCACAGCTATGTCGCCTCCAAGCTGGAGAAGCTGGAGCGTCACTTCGACCACGTGACCAACGTCCACGTCATTCTCAGCGTGGAGAAGACCCGCCAGAAAGCCGAGGCCACCATCAACATCACCGGCGGCCAACTGTTTGCCGATGTCGAAAACGACGACATGTACGCGGCCATTGACGCTCTGGTCGACAAGCTCGACCGCCAGATCCGCAAGCACAAGGAAAAAGTGACGGACCACCATCGCAGCGAAGGCGTCGCGTTCAAGGAAGAGTAGGCCTGAAGCAGAAGACGGCTATGCAAGTCGCCGACCTTATCACTCCCGAGCGCGTCACCTGCAGCCTGCCCGCCGCCAGCAAGAAGCGGGCCCTGGAGCAGTTGAGCGGCTTGATGGCCACGGGCCAGACCGGACTGACCCAGACGGAGATCTTCGACAGCCTGATCTCCCGCGAACGCCTGGGCAGTACCGGTCTCGGCCACGGCGTGGCCATCCCCCATGGCCGGCTCAAGCAGAGCGAAAGAACCATCGGGGCGTTCATGAAACTGCGTGACCCGGTGGACTTCGACGCGGCCGATCGGCAGCCGGTGGACCTGATGTTCGCCCTGCTGGTCCCGGAGCAGTCCACGGACGAGCATCTGCAGCTGCTGGCACAGTTGGCGCAGATGTTCAGCGACGAGACGCTGGTGCGCAAACTGCGCGAAACCAACGACGCGGAGGCGCTCTATCGGTTAATCAACAACTGGCGACCCGCCGCCTGACATGGGCATCCCCCCGGTCAGCGCCGACAGCCTGTTCGATGCCTACCGCGAACGGCTGGGACTGCGTTGGCTGGGGGGGCGCCGCGGGACCGGCCGAGCCCTGCTGCCGCCCGAGGCAGAGGCACAAATTTCGCTGATCGGCCATCTCAATTTCATCCACCCGCACCGCATCCAGGTGCTCGGGACCTCCGAACTGGAATACCTGCACGGGCTCGGCAAGAACAGCTTCCAGGATGCCCTGGCTTCCCTGTTCTCCGGCGCCAGTGCCATGGTGATCGTGACCGAGGACCAGCCGCCGCCGCGGCGCATGCTGGACCTCTCCCGCAAGTCCGGGATCCCGCTGCTCGGTTCGACCACCAGCAGCGAGCGGGTCATCGACCATCTCAACTACTTCCTTAATCACATACTCGCCGAGAAGACGACGCTGCATGGTGTGTTCATGGAGGTGATGGGGATCGGCGTGCTGCTGACCGGCGATGCCGCGGTGGGCAAGAGCGAGTTGGCGCTGGAACTGATCACCCGCGGGCACCGGCTGGTGGCCGACGATGCGCCCGAATTCGTACGCATCGCGCCGGACATCCTGCAGGGCCACTGCCCCGAGGTGCTGCGTGACTTCCTGGAGGTGCGCGGCCTCGGCATCCTGGATATCCGTGCCATGTTCGGCGATGCCGCGGTAAAGCGACAGAAGTACCTGCGGCTCATCGTGTGCCTGACCGAGGCCGACCGGCTCAAGGATATCGACCGCCTGAGCGGCACCTGGCGCACCCGCAAACTGCTGGACGTGGACATCCCGGAGATCTACCTGCCGGTCGCCCCCGGCCGCAACCTCGCGGTGCTGGTCGAGGCGGCGGCGCGCAACTATATCCTGTACCATAACGGCTACGATGCGGCGGAGGCATTCGTCCGCCGGCAACGCGACTTCATCGAAAACGGCGGATGAGACTGTTCATCATCAGCGGCACCTCCGGCGCGGGCAAGAGCGTCGTCCTGCAAGCACTCGAGGACGCCGGTTTCTATTGCATCGACAATCTGCCGATCGCCCTGCTGCCCGCCTTCGCCAACGAACTGGTCGGCAGCATCGACCGCCACTACGACAATGCCGCCGCCGGCATCGACGTGCGCAATCTCTCCGGCGATCTCAGCCAGTTTCCACGCATTCTCGGCCAGCTGCGCGAGACGGGGGTGGACTGCCGGGTGATCTTCCTCGACGCCGACGACAGCTCGCTCATCAAGCGTTTCTCCGAAACCCGTCGTCCCCACCCGTTGACCGACGAACGCCTCAGTCTCAGTGACGCCATTCGGCAGGAGCGGGTGCGCCTCGAGCCAATCTCTTCGCGCTCCGACCTTCAGTTCGACACCAGTCGCACCAATGTCCATCAGCTGCGCGACCTGATCCAGCAGCAGGTGGCCGAGGCACCCGCGGACACCACTTCACTGATGTTCGAGTCGTTCGGTTTCAAACATGGCGTACCGGTCGACGCCGACTTCGTGTTCGACGTAAGATGTCTCCCCAACCCGCACTGGGAGCCGCATCTACGCGCGCTGACCGGGCGGGATCGCGAGGTCGCCAACTATCTCGAAGCGCACTCCGAGGTCGGGCGCATGGTCGAAGAGATCGCCTGCTTTCTCGCTTCCTGGCTACCGCGCTTCCGGGCCGACCGCCGCAGCTATGTGACCATTGCGGTCGGTTGCACGGGCGGTCAGCACCGTTCCGTCTACATGGTGGAACGATTGGCCGACTGGTTCCGTCGAGATTATCCCCGGGTCCTGACCCGGCACAGAGAGTTGCCATGACCATCGGGCTGCTGATCGTCGCACACGACCAACTCGGGCCGGCGCTGCTGGACACCGCCTCCAGTACGCTCGGCTACTGTCCGCTGACCACGCAGATTTTACCCGTGAGCCGCGACCAGGATCCGGAGGCGCTGCGCGCCGAGGCGGCCCGTCTGGCCACCGGACTCGACAGCGGTGACGGTGTACTGGTGCTCACTGACATGTACGGCTCGACCCCGAGCAACATCGCTTGCAGTCTGGTCGACCGCCCCAACGTGCGGGTGATCGCCGGCGCCAACCTGCCGATGCTCATTCGCGTGTTCAATTATCCCGGCCTGCCGCTCGATGAACTGGCGCAAAAGGCCGTCACCGGCGGCCATGACGGCGTCATGTTGTGCGAATCGCCCCAGCAGGCGGAGGTCCGCCATGCCTGAACGCGAAGTGGAGGTCGTCAACAAGCTTGGCCTTCATGCCCGCGCTGCCGCCAAGTTCGTGAAGCTTGCCAGCGAATTTCAGAGCGAAATCGGCGTCGCCCGCGATGGGCGTCGAGTGAACGGCAAGAGCATCATGGGCGTGATGATGCTCGCGGCGGCCAAAGGCACCCGGCTCGAATTGACAGCCGCCGGTCCCGACGAAGAGGAAGCGCTCGCCCGGTTGAAGCAGTTGTTCGAGGAGCGGTTCGGCGAACCCGAGTAGCGGAGGATTTAACCTGGAAACGGCAGTTGGACTGCGCCCGAGTGTGCGTCTGGCGCGTCGGCTGACAAGGCGCGACGACGGCCGCAGGGTGGTTTCCTGTCAGGAGGAGCAACGCCGGCAGACGGCGCGCCAAGGGTGCAATCGGGTGCGTAGCGCTCTCACCTTTTCGGTGAAGGCAGCCGAGATCGGAGGTCCCATGTTGTTCTGCTCTTTCGACCGTTACGTAGCGGTCAACTGCGGTTACTAGGTCAAAATGCCTGTCGTGCTGCCCGGCTCCGGTGTGTCCCGCGGCATTGCGGTCGGACGGGCACGCCTGCTGCAGGGCGGTCAGCTGGAGATCCTCGAGTACGCCCTGCCCCACAGCCACATCGATGCTGAGATCCTCCGGTTTCAGAACGCGTTAAGCGCCGCACGCCGCCAGCTGGTCGATATCCGCCACCGCATTCCGGCCGAGACGCCCGATGAGATCGCCGCGTTCATCGACACCCACCTGTTGATGCTGGAAGACGCAACCCTCGCCTCGGCTCCCGCCGACCTGATCCGCAGCCGCCGCTGCAATGCCGAATGGGCGCTCAAGCTCCAGCAGGATGCGCTGGAGAAGGTGTTCGAGGCGATGGACGACCCCTATCTCAAGACCCGCCGGGACGACGTCGCCCATGTCGTGCAGCGCATTCAACGCATCCTGCTCGCCGATGAGCGGCCGCTCGGCGAGAGTGAAGACGGCGAACCGATGATCGTGCTGGCCGCGGACCTCTCGCCCAGCGAGCTGCTCCAGCTGCATCAGTTGCAGGGCGTGGCGGCGGTGGTCACCGAGCGCGGAGGACCGCTCTCCCATACGGCGATATTGGCCCGCAATCTGAAGATCCCGGCGGTCTTCGGCATCGAGCGTTGCTATCAGTATGTGCGCGACAACGAGCCGGTGGTGGTGGACGGCAACGAGGGCGTGTTGTTGGCCGGCCTCGATGCCGGGATGTTGGCCTATTACCGCGGCAAGCAGCGCAGCCAGCGGCGAGCCCACGCGGCCCTGCGTCACTTGAAGGATCGCCCCGCCGTCACCCGCGACGGGGTGCGGATTGGCCTGCAGGCCAATATCGACCTGCCAGCCGATCTGCCGGCCGTACGGCGGGCCGGTGCCGATGCCGTCGGCCTGTTCCGTACCGAGTTTCTTTACATGAACCGCCGGGATCTGCCCGGAGAAGAGGAACAGTTCCGTATTTACCGCGATGCCATCCGACGCCTCAAGGGGTTGCCGCTGACGCTGCGTACGCTCGACCTCGGCGCCGACAAGGCCCTCGGCACCGAGATCAGCGCCGCCGTGTCGCCGCTCGGACTGCGCGCGATCCGTTTCTGCCTCAAGGAACTGCACCTGTTTCGCGATCAGGTGCGGGCCGCACTGCGGGCCTCGGCCTTCGGCCCGATCCGGCTGCTGATCCCGATGCTGACCACCACCGGTGAAGTGGAGCAGGTACGCCGCCTCATCCGCCAGTACATGCTGGAACTCGACCAGGCAGGTTGTCCGTATGATCCCGCCATCGCCGTCGGCGGCATGATCGAAGTCCCGGCTGCCGCCCTGTGTGCGGACAGCATGAGCCGCGGCCTCGATTTTTTCTCCATCGGCACCAACGACCTCATCCAGTACACGCTCGCCGCCGACCGGGTCGATGCCGCCGTGAGCTACCTCTACGACCCCCTGAACCCGGCCGTGTTGCGGCTACTCACTATGGTGATCGATGCGGGACGGCGGGCACAGATCCCGGTGGCCATGTGTGGCGAGATGGCCGGCGATCCCTATTTCACCCGGCTGCTGCTCGGCATGGGCCTGACCGAATTCTCCATGCCCGCCGGCGCCCTGCTGGAGGTCAAGGAGGTCATCAACCGCAGCGACTTCCACAAGCTGAAAGGCCGCGTGGCGAAGCTGCTGCGCCAGAGCGAGCCGGCGGTAATTGCAGAGGGGCTCGAAACGCTGAACCGGATGCCGTGACGGCGTGAGGCCGTGCCCCTAACGCGTCACGCGTCACGCGTCACGCATCAACGATTTCCCGTGTAACACGCCCCTTGCTACACTTCCGGGCTGTCCGTGCGAGCCGCCCATGTCCGACGCCATCGAAAAAGAAAAAACACCGGATCGCCTCCAGTCCGTCTATGACGCGCTGCACGAAGGCGATATCGCGGCGGTCCGTGCGATCCTGGCGGAGAGCCATCCGGCGGAGATCGCGGTACTGCTCGAATCGCTGCCGTCGGAGCAGCGGGCGCTGGCCTGGGGCGAAGTAACCCCGGAGGTCAGCGGCGACGTCCTCACCCAGGTCAACGATCATGTCCGTGTCCGCCTCATCGACGAGATGGACTCGGCAGAGCTGATCGCAGCCACCGAACACCTCGATACCGACGACCTCGCCGACCTGCTGCCGGACATGCCGGAGCCGGTCATCCAGCAGCTGCTCCACACCATGGACGAGCAGAACCGCCAGCGGCTGGAGGCGGTGCTGCCCTATCCCGAGGATACCGCCGGCGGTCTGATGAACGTGGACACGGTCACCGTTCGCGCGGAGATCACCCTGGACGTGGTGCTACGGTACCTGCGCCGGCGCGGCGATATCCCGGCGACCACCGATAATCTGATCGTGGTGGACCGCAACGGCGACTACCTGGGACTACTGCCGATCACCGAACTGATCACCAAGAAACCGGAGCAGTCGGTAGCGGAGGTGATGCGGCGCGATATCGAAGCGATTCCGGCGGACATGGATGCCGAAGAGGTGGCACGGCTGTTCGAGCATCGGGACCTTGTGACAGCCCCGGTGGTGGACGCCCAAGGGCATCTGCTCGGCCGTATCACCATCGACGATGTGGTGGACGTAATCCGTGAGCGGGCCGACCACTCGTTCATGGGTATGGCCGGTCTGACCGAAGAGGAGGACATCTTTGCACCGGTGGTGCAGAGCAGCCGACGCCGTGCCGTGTGGCTCGGGGTCAACCTGCTCACCGCCTTTCTCGCCTCCTGGGTGATCGGTCTGTTCGACGCCACCATCAGTCAGCTGGTCGCCCTTGCCGTATTGATGCCCATCGTCGCCAGCATGGGCGGCATCGCCGGCAGCCAGACCCTGACTCTGGTGATCCGGGCCATGGCGCTGGGCCAGATAGGCCACAGCAACGCCCGCCAACTGCTGCTGAAGGAACTCGCGGTCGGGGTCCTCAACGGCATCGTGTGGGCGCTGGTGATCGCTGCGGTCGCCTCCGCCTGGTTCGAAAACCTTTCGCTGGGCATTATTATCGCCGCGGCAATCATCATCAATCTGGTGGTCGCCGCACTCTCCGGCGCCGCCATACCGCTGCTGTTGAAGCGCCTTGGCGCAGACCCCGCCTTGGCTGGCAGCGTGGTGCTGACCACGATCACCGACGTGGTCGGCTTCTTCGCCTTCCTCGGGCTCGCCACCCTGTTCCTGGTGTAAGCGATGAACGAGAGCGACTACGACCGGCGGGCGCTCGCCGAGGCCGTGCGCCAGGCGTGCCTGGAAGCGGCAGAGGCGGCCTATGAGCAGGCATCCATCAGTGGCCTGTGCGGTTCCGGGGCCTGGGAGGCCGCTCGGGGCGCTTTGCAGTGTCTGGACCTTGACGCCCTGCTGCGCTCCCTCCCAACCGAAGATTGAACGAACGACATGTCCGAACACGACGACTATTACGACGACGAGGAGCTGCCGAGCAAGAGCCAGCTCAAGCGGGACAGCCACGCCCTGCAGGATCTCGGCGAGGCCCTGGTGGAGCTGCCGGCGGCCCAACTCGCCAAGATGCCCTTGTGGGAGGAACTGCGCGAAGCGGTGAACCTGGCCCGCCGCATCAGCCAGCGAGGCGGACGCAAGCGGCAGCTGAAGTACATCGGCAAACTGCTGCGTAGCGGCGACCCGGAGCCCATCCGGGAGGCGTTGGCTGCCCTGGAGCAGACGAGTGCCGAAGAGACCGCCCGCCACCACCTCGCCGAGCGCTGGCGGACCCGTCTGCTCGAAGAGGGCGACCCGGCCCTGGCGGAGTTTCTGGACCAATACCCGGACGTCGATCGTCAACAGCTACGCCAACTGGTGCGCAATGCCCAAAGCGAACAGGCGCGGGGCAAACCGCCACGGTTTTTCCGGGAACTGTTTCGGCTGGTGCGGGAGGCGGTGAGGCGTGAGGAGTGAGGGAGGTAAAGAGCTTTGTAGGATGGGCAAAGCGCCGCCTGTGCCGGTGGCACGAAGCTCGAACCTGACCGGCGCGTGCCCATCGACCAACGCCGATGGGCACGCGCCGTAAAGCAAGGTGCCAAACCGAGCGGATGGGTGGCGGCGCTTTGCCCATCCTACGCACTCTCAACCCGCAGCCAGTAAGCCTTATCCTGTTAATCCCGCAATAATCCTGTTAATCCTGTTGAATTATGCCGTCCCGGATGGCTAACGCATCACCCCTAGCGGCACTCGAAGCGGCAGTGACTCAACGCCGGGAAGCTGCGCCGAATGTCCGCCAGCCGGTCCAGATCGATGTCGGCCACGACCACCCCGGAACCCCGCGGCAGGCGGTCGAGCACGGCACCCCAAGGGTCGACGATCATGCTGTCACCGTGGGTTTCGCGGCCATTGGCGTGATAGCCGCCCTGGGCGGAGGCGATCACATAGGCGAGATTTTCGATGGCGCGGGCGCGCACCAGCACTTCCCAGTGGGCCCTGCCGGTGATCGCGGTGAAGGCCGAGGGCAGCGCAAAGATCTGGGCGCCGGCCGCCGCCATCTGGCGAAACAGTTCCGGGAAGCGCAAGTCGTAGCAGACGGCCAGGCCGAGTCGCCCCACCGGGGTATCCACCACCACCACCGCATTTCCCGCCTCGATGGTTTGGGACTCCGTGTAGTTTTCCCCGCTTTCGGTCAACTGCACATCGAACAGGTGGACCTTGTCGTAGCGCGCGTGGCGCCTGCCTTGCGCGTCGTAGACCAGACAGGCCATGCGCACCTTTTCGGCGCCCTCGGCCGCCAGCGGTGCCGTGCCGACCAGCCAGATCCCGTGCCGACGCGACTGCTCGGACAGGAAACGCTGGATCGCGCCATCGTTTTCCGCCTCGCGGATACGAACTTTATCCGCCTCGCTCATGCCCATCAGCGCGAAGTTCTCCGGCAGCACGACCAACTTGGCGCCGGCCTGAGCGGCCACGCCAATCAGGCGGGCAGCCTCCAACAGATTAGCGCTTATGTTCGGCCCGGAGGCCATCTGCACGGCAGCGACACGACTCACAAGGACTCCTTTGGATTCTCCGCAAACAGAAAAAAAATGCGCCGCTCAGGGGCGGACTTCAAGTTCCAGTTGATCACCGCTGCGACTGCCGGGAACCCGTTCGATCCGGTCCGAGGCGATGCCGAGCGCCACCAGCCACGCTTCGAGCTCGCTCGCCCAGAGGGCCCCCTCGTCTCCACCCGGATGACGGATCAACAGGATGCTGTCCGGTGTTGCCAACAACGCGTCGACGCTCGCCGCCAAGGCCGGTTCCGCCACCAGCGCGTCGCCGCTACGGGGCCGCGCCCAATCCGCCGCCGTAATCACCTGCGCGGCACCGGCGTCGAGAAACCACGTCAGCAACAACAAATACAGGAACGGTTTCATGCGCAGGAGAATACACTGTTTTACCGTTGCGGGTCATCGACACGCTCGGCGGACCGGCGGGTGATCACCGGCTCACGCCACGACCCTTCGACGGTGTAACGGATGGTGGAGGCCTTGTCGACCCGCAGCAGTTTCTGCAACAGCCACAACAGCGCTCCGGTCTGCGGCCCGAGCGCCAGTCCACCGGCAACCGCCACGCTGTCCCCCAGGTTGGGAATGACCGTGACCAACAAATCATAGTCCTGTGCGACCAGACCGGTACGGCCGGCCATCAACACCTCCGCCGATGGGGCGTCCATCAGCAGATTTTCCGTCTGCACCTGTCCGTCCTGAATACGCAGGTCGCCGGCGAGCGAGTGAAACGATAGCCCCTTGTTCAGGAAATCGCGAAAATCGAGGCGCAACCGTTGCGGCAGCGCCTGCAGGCTGAACAGCCCGAGCAGTCGCCCGCCGCCCGGCTCCACATCGTCCACCACGCCTTCGGCCACCGAAAGCTGGAGCCGACCGGACAGCCGATCCAGCGAAAACGCCGGCGGCGGCCCTTTCCAGTAGAGGGTACCGTTCGCCTCCACCCGGCCGTCGGTAATCACCGTCGCGAAACCGAGCTCCTGCATCATGTCCCCGAGATCGGGGCTGGTCAGCCGCAAGTCCAGTCGCGTCTCCCCGCTTCCGGCATGGCGCCAGCGCCCCTTGCCTTCGATGAGGAAATGGCTGCCGCGCAGTTTCAGATCCGAAAACCGGGTGCCCGCCCGGACCGGCGTGGCGCTCAGGTGCAGCGCACCGATGCCCTGGGTATCGAGTTCCAGCCGCTCGATCGCGAGCTGTAGCGGCGGCAGCTGCGTGGGCAGTGCCGATGCGCCATCGCGGCCGTCCGACTGCAGTTGCAGTCGATACAGGTCCACTTCGGTCGCCAGTGCCGGTCCCGCCTCTCCCAGACCGGCAAAGATCCGATGCCATTCACCGGGACGGACACCGGTCAGGCTGCCGGTGACACGCAGGGCCTCCCGCTTCGGCAGATCTGGCATGCGCGTACCGAAGTGAATCGCCCCGCGGACGAGTCGCCCTTCCCGTGAAGCCAGACTGGCCCGCAGCGCATCGGCGTAGGCAATTTCGAACTGTCCGGCGCGACCTCCCGATAACCGGTAGCCGATCCGCAGGTTACGGTGTTGTGCCCGGGATTTGGCCAAAGGCGTCGGCAGGCGCACGGCCATGCCCTCCAGGGAGGTGTTTACCTCAAGCTCGGCCTCACCCTCGGGCAGATGCGGGATCGACAACGTGCCGTTCCATGCGGTCTCGCCGTCGAGGTACTCGAGATAGGGGAGCTTCATTACCTGCAAACGGGCGGAAGTCGCTGCACCGGCGGCGCTGATCACGGTGCGGCCCTTTTCGGTAACGACGTCCAGCGCCAACGGACGACCGAACATGCGGGCGGAGATCGCGTCGGCCGTGAATTCGCTGGCGGCGAAATGCACGGTACCCTTGAGGTCGTCGATGCTCACCCGCTCTGCGATATGCAGGCGCGCCTGGCGCAACGTCAGCGCGCCGCGAACGACAGGGTCGGCCTGCTCCGCCGCGGACAGCGGGAATTCGAGGTGAAGTTTCAACCCGGCTTCGCCTTCGGCGGCCAACTGCCCGATAGCCGGCCCGAAGCGGTCGGCAAGCGGGGTTTCGCGCAGCGTGTAGAGCACGTCGGCAGCGGGCACATCTCCACCGCCGTCGATCACCAGACGCGCCCGACGCATATCCGGTATGCGCACATCGGCGGCAGTCAGTTTGCCGCCAAGAAAGCGGCCCTGCCGGCCGGTGATCCGCATCGATGGACCGTCGAACACCACCTCGGCGCCCAGGTCGCTGAGGACCGGCCAGCCGTCGCGGTAGGCGAGTTCCACCCCTTGCGCCTCGAAACGGACCTCGAAGCGCCCCTGTCCCTGGCGGAAAGGGAAATCGCCGAGCCGCCCGTGCACCAGGGCGGTACCCTGCACGACCCGCCCGCGGCGAAAGGCGGCATCCAGCCACGTTACCGCCTTCGCCGGCATGATGGTGGTCGGCAGGTAACGGGGCACCGCAGTCCCACGGCCGTTGGCGAATGCCGCCCGCAGATCCAGAAATGGCGACGAGCCGTCGGACGGAATGGCCAGTTCCAGCGCAACCCGGGCACCGATATCTTCATTCACGAGGCGCAACCCGCGCCCCTGCACCAGCCAGCTCTCCGCCCCCCGCGCGATACGCAGCCCGCCGTTGAGTTCCGTAAACGGCAGTGGCTCCCGGAACAGCTGCGGGAAGGTCAGGCTCCCTTCCCGACTGGCCAGCCGCAGCTGACCGCCCTCTCCGCCCCAGACCAGCTCCCCGTCGAGCCCGCGCAAGCCCGGCGTCCGCGCGCCAGGCTGGACGGACAGCGCTTCGAAAGCGGTCTGAACCCGATAGCTCCCCGGCTTGACGGTGACCGAGAATCGACGCAGGTCGCCCGTCGGTGCCAGTGCCTCCAGCAACGCACGCTGGGGATCGAGCGCCTCCAGCAGCGGCGCGGCCGCGGCCACGTCGCCAAGGCGCACGAAGTCGGCGGCGAACTGCGTCTGTCCAGCCGACCGGGTCAGTTGCATGCGGCCGGGCTCCCAGTCATGGCCATTGCGGCGGATCGCCAGATCGGAGAGGCTGAGGCGCCAACCCTCCTCTTGCCGTTCCCAGCGCAAGTCGGCGGCGGCGCGTTCCAACCCGAACTGGTTTCCCTGTCGCTCAAGCGATGCCAGGTCCACCGCCCAGCGCGCTTCCACCTGTTGCAGATCGCCCTTGCGCCACGTCGACCAGATGGCCGCATCCACCGTGCCTTCGACCAGCCGGATGCCGGCAAAGCGGCGTTCGCCCATCAACGCAGTCGGGCGGATCGCATCGAGCCCGACAAACAGGGAGCCATCCCAGCTCGCCAGTTTGAGCGGATCGCCGGTGAAATCGAGAGCCACCTGGGCCCGCTTGCCCATTGACTCCGGCAGGACCACCGTCGCCACCAGCTGGTGGCGCTCACCGGACGTGGTCAGTTCCGCCTCGATCGCCTCGAAGTGGCGCACCACCCCGGCATCGATCCAGGTGAGCCGGCTGTCACTGATCGTCACCCGTCCCTGCTGCAGCAGCCAATGGTCGAGACTGCCGCCGGAATCTTGCTGTCGGCCCAGCCCGACCACCTGGAACAGGCCGTCGGCGGTCCGTTCGACACCCAGGTGAGCACCACGAATCCCGAGGCGGGCGATCACCAGACGACCTTGCCGCACGCTGGCCGGCAGATCGAGTTCCACCCGCAAGCCGGCCGCGTGCAACATGGCCAGCCCGCGGTCGTCGCGCAGTGACACATCGGCGAAAATGACGGCGGGGGAGAAGCCGATCAGCTCGGCGTCCAGTCCGGAAATAGTGACGGGCTGGCCGATGGCAACGCTGGCGGCCCGCTCCACGGCGCTGCGGTAGCTATCCAGCGAGGGCAGCAGCAGCCGCGCCGACGTGACCAGCACAGCCGCCGTGATCACCAGGGCCGCGGCCCCGTACAGGAGCACGCTGAAGAGCCTTTTCGGATGAAATGGATTCACGGGGATCATGTTTCCGGGCGTTATGCGCATCCTGCCACAGGCCCACGAACGGAAACAGGGACTACATCAGCACCACGTCAAACTGCTCCTGGGTGTAGAGGGACTCCACCTGGAACTTGATGGAGCGGCCGATGAACTCCTCCAGTTCGGCCACCGCCGTCGACTCCTCGTCCAGCAATCGGTCCACCACCTCCTGGGCGGCCAGTACCAGCATCTGACTGGCGTCGTACTGACGCGCCTCACGCAGGATTTCCCGGAAGATCTCGTAGCAGACCGTCTCCGGGGTCTTCACCGTACCCCGGCCGGTGCAGGTCGGGCAGGTTTCGCACAGCACGTGCTCGAGGCTCTCACGGGTCCGCTTGCGGGTCATCTCCACCAGGCCCAGGCTGGAGACCTCGGTGATGTGGGTCTTGGCATGGTCCCGCTCCAGCGCCTTCTCCAGAGCGCGCAGCACCTGGCGACGGTGCTCCGGGTCCTCCATGTCGATAAAGTCGATGATGATGATCCCGCCGAGATTACGCAGCCGCAACTGCCGGGCGATGGCCTGGGTCGCCTCCAGATTGGTCTTGAAGATGGTCTCTTCCAGATTGCGGTGGCCCACAAAGGCGCCGGTATTAACGTCGATGGTGGTCATCGCCTCGGTCTGATCAATGATCAGGTAGCCACCGGACTTCAGCTGCACCTTGCGCTCCAGCGCCCGCTGGATCTCGTCCTCCACGCCGTAGATGTCGAAGATCGGCCGTTCGCCGGAGTAGTGCTCGATGCGTGGGGCCAGTTCGGGAATGAACTTGCTGGCGAACTTGTGGACCTTGAGGAAGGTCTCGCGCGAATCGATGCGCACCTTTTCGATCTCGCTGTCCACCAGATCGCGCATGGTGCGCATCACCAGCGGCAAGTCCTCGTGGATCAGCGTGCCGGCCGGCTCGGAGGTGGTGCGCTCGCCGATGGCGTCCCACAGTTTGGCCAGGAACTCCATATCCTTCGCCAGCGCCTCCTCGTTGGCCCCCTCGGCGGCGGTGCGCAGGATGTACCCCCCCTGGACGAAATCGGGGACCGAGGCCCTGACGATCTCTTTCAGTCGCTGGCGTTCGCGATCATCGTCAATCTTCTGGGAGACACCGACGTGATTGCTGCCGGGCATCAGCACCAGGAAGCGGGCCGGGATGGAGATGTGTGTGGTGAGCCTGGCGCCCTTGGAACCGAGCGGGTCCTTGACCACCTGGACCACGATATCCTGGCCCTCGCGCACCAGCGCCGCAATGTCGTCGGTGCGGCGCTCGACCGTTTCGTTGTTGGTGCCGTTGCCCTGCAGCAGGATATCGGAGGCGTGCAGGAAGGCCGTACGTTCCAGACCGATATCGACGAATGCCGCCTGCATGCCCGGCAACACGCGCGAAATCCGTCCCTTGTAGATATTGCCCACCAGGCCGCGTCGACGCGCCCGCTCGATGTGGACCTCCTGCAGCACCCCGTTTTCCACGAACGCAACACGCGTCTCCTGGGGGGTAACGTTAATTAAAAGTTCTTCGCTCATTCCTAGGGTGTCTTCTTTCTTGTTATCGGTGGAGCGTTTCGCAAGCTTACACGAATCGCATCGGTGGCTGCGGCAGGTGAACGCATACCCACCAAAGGGCGCTGTAAGTTCTTGAAAGCAGGTCGTTAGCCGCAGGCGTTCAACCGAGGGGGCGAATACCGAAAGCCGCAAGCAGTTCAGCGGTTTCGAACAGCGGCAGCCCCATGACCCCGGAGTAGCTCCCCTCCAGTCGCTCGACGAAAATCGCCCCGAGCCCCTGGATGGCGTAGGCGCCGGCCTTGTCCGCCGGCTCGCCGCTCGCCCAGTAGGCCGCCGCTTCGGTGGCCGTAATGGCGCGAAAGGTCACATGGCTCACCGACAGCCGGCTCTGTTCGGTGCCGTCCGCTCCGACGACCGCGACCGCGGTATACACCTCATGGGTGCGGCCCGACAGGCGTGCCAGCATCGATAGGGCGTCGGTGCGGTCGGCCGGCTTGCCGAGTACGTGCTCATCCACCGCCACTACGGTGTCCGAACCCAGCACCGGCAGCGGGTCGTCGGCAGAAAGCCGCGCCCGACCGGCCCGTGCCTTGGCCAGCGCCAGACGCAGGCAGGCCACCTCGGCCACTTCACCCGGCCGCAACGTCTCCGGCACATCGACGGAAAACTGTTCGAAGCGGAGACCGAGCTGATTCAACAATTCGCGGCGACGTGGGGAGGCAGAAGCCAAGTGGAACTGGTTCATGTTTGCTCCTCGCTCGAGGCCGACATTGTAGCGCAGGCAGACTGCCGTACGCCTGTGCGGCAATCCGAAACCTGCGTCGCCGCGGGCGATCCACCAGGCCTGCCATGTCCGGCCTTGTGGCGGCGAAAACCCCGGTCGAGCGCGGGCAAACCCGGACTAGCGGTGATAGGGATGGCCCTGCAGAATGCTCCAGGCACGGTAGATCTGTTCGGCCACCACCACCCGGACCAGGGGGTGCGGCAAGGTCAGCGGGGAGAGCGACCATCCCGCTTCGGCGCGGGCGCGGGCCTCGGCATGCAATCCCTCGGGACCGCCAACAAGCAGCGCCAGATCGCGGCCGTCGGCCAGCCAACCGGCCAGCCGCTCGGAGAGCTGTTCGGTGGACCAAGGTCGCCCCTCCACTTCAAGCGCGATCGCCCGGGCACCGGAGGGAACGGCGGCGAGCATCTTGTCCGCCTCGCGGCGCATGAGCCGGTCGGTATCGGCCCCTTTGCCGCGTTTGTTGAGGGGGATTTCATTCAGCGTCAGACTGCATTCGCCGGGCAGACGCCCGGCGTACTCGCGGTATCCCTCTTCCACCCAGCGCGGCATCCGGGTTCCCACCGCGATGAGGTGAATCCGCACTAGCGCTGTCCCGGGGACTCTTCACCCCAGAGTTTTTCCAGATTGTAGAAGTCCCGCGTCTCCGGCAGCATCAAATGCACGACCACATCCCCGAGGTCCACCAGAATCCAGCCGCTGGCCTGGGTGCCCTCGACCCCCAGTGGCCGCATCCCCTGCTCCTTGACCTTTTCCACCACGTTTTCGGCGAGCGCCTTCAGCTGACGGCCGGATGTTCCGCCCGCGATCACCAGGACATCGGTGACGCTGGTCTTGTCACGCACATCCAGCACCTTAATGTCCAAGCCCTTACGGTCTTCCAATGCCTCGACGACGAGGCCCTTCAATTCTTCGGCTTTCATTCAGTTCGCTTATCGGTAGATGCTTTCTTTGACAATGATGTCCCAAACCGTTTCCGGCAACAAAAACCGGGCACTGCGCCCCTCGCCGATCCGCTGCCGGATCGCCGTGGCGGAGATCGCAAGCGGCGTGATCGGCTGCAGCACCACGGCCCCGGCCGGCGTTGCGCCCAGCGCCGGCTTCTCCGAGCGGCGTTCTTGCAACAAGGCCACCGCCTGCTGCTCCGCGCCGACCGCATCCTCCACCCGCCAACCGGGCCGGTGCGCCACCACCAGATGGGCCAGCGCCGGGATCTGCTCCCAGCGGTGCCAGCGGGGCAGACCGAGAAAGGCGTCCAGGCCGAGGATCAGGCAGAGCGGCACCTCAACGCCCAACTCCTCGCGAAGCGAGGCGAGGGTATCGACCATATAGGACGGACCCGGGCGGTGCAGCTCGCGCTCGTCGACCACGAAGGCCGGCTCCGCCGCCACGGCCGCGCGCACCATCGCCAAGCGCAGATGGGGCGCAGCGGCGGGCTGCTCCCGATGGGGAGGGACCGCGGCGGGTATTAGCCGGACCTGTTCGAGGCCGAGCTCTTCGTACAGCTCCAGAGCGGCCCGTAAGTGGCCGAAATGGATAGGGTCGAACGTCCCCCCGAACAGACCGATCGGGCGCAGCACTCAGCCGCTCCCCACTTCCCGCCGCGAGGTTCGCCAGAGGAAGAGTGCCAGAGCCGCCACCAGGAGACCAAGGGTTCCGGTTACCAGAGGGTCCCACCATCCCAGGGCTCTGTCCGGTGTGTCCACGGCGTCCGCGCGCGTACCCGGCAAGGTTGCCACAACCCGTGGGGGCGGCACCGGGCTCGTGGGGTTCGGGACGTCGGCAGTTTCGGCAGCGGCGGGCGCCCGGCGCGAGCCGGTTTCCGAAAGTGCCAGGGCCTGCTGACTGGTACGGGCGATGCTGCGCTCCAGTTTCACCAAACGTTCCCGAAGTTCCCGATTTTGATCGTACACCGTCGCGTTGTAATCACGCACTTCGGCCAGACCCTGCCGCAGGGCCTCCGACGTCCCTTCGATCGCCAGGTCCGGATCGGGTGCCGCGACCAGTACACGGACCGCTGGGCCCCGTTGCTCCGGTGCGGCTTGCACCACCTGCTCCGGTGGCGATTCGGGTTGGGACCCGCGCCCGGCGTCCCCCTCTCCGGCCGGGGAAGGGCGCGTCGCCGGCGGGCGCTTCCACGCCGCGTAATGGCGTGCGACCTCGCGCCTTGCCTGCCCCTGGTCCCATTGCGCCAGCTCATCATCCGTCGGAATCCGCAGTCGGGCGCCGGCACGGAGGTTATTCATGTTGTCGCCGAAAAAGGCATGGGGGTTGGCGTGGAACAGCGCCACCAGCGTGCGGGTGATGGAGACCTGAAGCCGGTCGGCCAAACGCGTTGCAATTGCACCCAATGTCTCGTGCTTCTCCACCTGGATGTAGGCCGCCGCGGCCGTTCCCGTCGATGCCGCTGCCGGCCACGGCGCCCCGCTGCCGGTGTCGGGCGGGACGGGGTCGAGCAGGAGTGTATAGCCTCGCCAAAGCTTGCCTCCCGGCCAACTCAGCTGCACCAGCAGGTCAAGGGTCGGCTCGCGTAGGGGCCGGCTGCTGGTGAACTGCAGATAGCTGCGCTCCCCCTCCTGCTGCAGCACGACCTGCACTCCGTGCAGCGCGGCAATCCAGTACAGGCCACGGCGCGAGTACTCGTCCGGTGCGCCCAGCCTGACCGTCAGTTCGCCTGGCCGATGGGGTTGCGGCGACAACGCGATGCGCGCCTCGAGCCGCTGGTACAACCCAGAGCGCAGCTCCAACTCCCCCAGCGATACCGCCGAAGCCGAAAGCGTCCATGCCAGCAGGAAAATGCCCAGCCCAACACGCCCAGCCATTGGCCACCCCCTCGGGGGGAAGGTTCGCTATTGGCGGATATGCCCGTCGCCAATCACGATAAACTTTTGCGAGGTCAATCCCTCTAGCCCCACCGGACCCCGTGCGTGGATCTTGTCGGTACTGATACCGATCTCGGCGCCGAGGCCGTATTCGAAGCCGTCCGCAAAGCGGGTCGAGGCGTTCACCATCACCGAACTGGAGTCGACCTCCGTCAGGAAGCGGCGGGCGCGGCCGATGTCTTCGGTGATGATCGATTCGGTGTGCCCCGAACTGTGGCGATGGATGTGCTCGATCGCCTCATCCAGGTTGCGCACCACCCGAATCGACAGGATCGGGGCGAGGTATTCGGTATCCCAGTCCTCGGCCGTAACCGGCTTGGCATCGGCCAGGATGCGCCGGGTCGCCTCGCAGCCGCGCAGCTCGACCCCCTTCTCCGCGTACATGCGGCCAAGTTCGGGCAGCACCTCCGCGGCAATATCGTCCGCCACCAGCAAGGTCTCCATGGTATTGCAGGTGCCATAACGCTGCGTCTTGGCGTTGAACGCCACCCGGATCGCCTTGTCGAGATCGGCCCGATCATCGATGTAGACGTGGCAGACGCCGTGCAGGTGTTTGATCACCGGCACCCGCGCCTCGGCACTGATGCGCTCGATCAGCCCCTTGCCGCCGCGCGGCACGATGACGTCGACATATTCGGGCATGGTGATCAGCGCCCCGACCGCCGCCCGGTCGGTGGTCCCGATCACCTGCACCGCAGTAGCCGGCAGCCCGGCCTGTTCCAGGCCGGCCTGGATGCAGGTGGCGATCGCCTGGTTGGAGTGCGCCGCTTCCGAACCACCGCGGAGAATGGCCGCATTGCCCGACTTCAGGCAGAGCGCGGCGGCGTCGGCGGTCACGTTCGGGCGCGACTCGTAAATGATGCCGATGACGCCGAGCGGCACCCGCATCTTGCCGACCTGAATGCCGGAAGGCCGATAATTGAGGTCGGAGATCTCCCCGACCGGATCCGGCAGCGCCGCGATCTGGCGCAGCCCCTCGGCCATGCCCTCGATACGCTCATCATTCAGCTCCAGGCGGTCCAACAGCGCGGCATCGAGCCCGTTGGCTCGCCCCGCCTCGAGGTCCCTGGCGTTTTCCGCCAGCAATTCGGCACGGCGCGCCAGCAGCGCATCGGCGATCGCCTCCAGGGCGGCGTTCTTGGCATTGGTCCCGGCGCGCGCCACCTCGCGCGAAGCGGCCCGCGCCTGCTGACCCACTGTCTGCATGTACTGCTGAATATCCATTCGGTTCTGCCTCGTGATTCTTGTCCCCTCTCCGTCAGAAGAGGGCGTCAGACCACCCGCACCCCGGCAATGACGGTGGCCAATTGTATCAACTCGTCCCAGGCGTTGCCCGGTTCGATACCCTTGATGATGCGATCGATACGGCCGGCACGAACCAGGAACGGTTGCCAGCGCCTGACCCCGTGGCGTTCGAGGGCGGCACGGAACAGGGGTTTGCGCTTTTCCCACACGCGTTGTTTGCCAATGGCCTGCTCGGCAGGCAGGCCGCTCTGCATCTCCTCGGCGATCAATGCCAGGGTTCGCAGCTCCCGCGCCAACGCCCACAACACCAGCACCGGTTCGATGCCCTCACCGCGCAGGCCTTGCACGATACGGGCGGCCCGTGCCCCGTCGCCGGCGAGTGCGGTGTCCGCCAGTTCGAAGACGTCGAACCGGGAGCTGTCACCCACCGCCTGACTGACCGTGTCGATGTCGACCGTACCACTGCCGACCAGCAGCCGCAGCTTCTCCACCTCCTGTGCTGCCGCCAGCAGATTGCCCTCGACGCGGTCGGCGATGAGTTGTACCGCCTCCGGCTGCGGTTCCAGACCGACCGCCCGCATGCGTCGACCGATCCACTGCGGCAGCCGGGCTTGGTCGACCGGCCACACCTGAACCGTTGCGCCGATCTGATCCAGTGCCTTGAACCACTTGCTGGCCTGCTGTTTCTTGTCGAGCTTGCCGGCACTGATCAGCAGCACGCTGTCTTCCGGCGGCCGCGCGGCATAGGCGGTCAGAGCCTTGCTGCCGGCGTCCCCCGGACTGGCACCGGACAGGCGCAGGTCGATGATGCGGCGCTCGGCGAACAGCGAGAGCGAATCGGAAGCCGCCGCCAGGTTGCCCCAGTCGAAGTGTCCTTCCGCGTGCATCACCTGCCGTTCGCTGTACCCGTGCCGGCGCGCGGCGGCACGTACCGCATCGGCCGCCTCGCCGAGTTGCAGCGGCTCGTCACCGCTGATCAGGTAGATCGGCAGCAGCTTCTGCTCGAGGTGCCGTGGCAGCTCCTCGAAGCGCAGCTTCATAGCCCACTGTCCGCGGGTGACGGCGCAACGGGGGGGGCGGCGGTGCCCGGTTCGAGCACCGGTTCGACAACCTCGGTCGCCGGCCGCAGGGTGGCCAGCCGTAACTGGCGCAGCATCTGCCGCACGGCAAGGCGCAGCATGTCCTCACGCAGGCGGTCCGCCTCCTCGCCGGCACCGAGGACGTTGCCACTGGCGTCGTAGTCACGGGTGAACTCGACCGCCTGCATCGCTACCAGCTCGTTGCCCTGCGCATCGAGCAGCCGGTAGCGCACTTGGTAGGAAAGTTCGTACTCGCTGACGCGACCGGTGGTATCGACCGACAGCACGCGCTGCGAAAACCCTTCCCGCTGGATCTGCAGCTGGGCCGTGGCCTGGGCGACGTCGTCCACCACGGCGGCATCCGCACTGTCCAGGGCCTGTCGGATCTCCACCGCCAACGGGTGGCCCGGCCCTATGCCGCTGACCAGGGTGGCTTCCATCACCTCGGGCAGTTCGTAGGTCCCTCGCAGGTGAAAACCACAACCGCTCAGCAGCAGTAGCGCACAGCCGGCGACAAGGACCCGGGCGCGTAACCACGGCCAATCCAGCGATTGTATCTGCCTGAACATCTTCATAGCAGCGTCCCTCTAGGTCTGACCGGCGCGGTCAAGCCACCACCACGTTGACCAAACGGCCCGGGACCACGATCACCTTGCGCACCGTCTTGCCCTCGACATGGCGCGCCACCGTCTCATCGGTCAGTGCCGCCTGCTCCACCGCCGCGTTATCGGCGGCGGCCGGCACCTGCACCTTGCCCCGCACCTTGCCGTTGACCTGCACCACCAGCTCGATGGTGTCCTTGACCAGGGCCGCTTCGTCCACCCTTGGCCAGGCAGCGTCCAGCACATCGTCGCCGTAGCCGAGTTCCCGCCACAGGTCGTGGGTGATGTGCGGCGCGATGGGCGAGAGCAGGCGCAGCAGAATGGACATGCCTTCCGCCACCACGGCACCGCGGGCCTCCGCGTCCGGCACGTTGGGCAACAGATTCATCAGCTTCATGCAGGCGGCGACCACGGTGTTGAACTGGTACTTGCCGAAATCGGTTTCAGCCTGCTGCAGAATCTCGTGAATCTGCCGGCGAGCGCCGGCCATCCCGTCGGTCAGCGCCGATGGTTCGATCGAGGCACCGCGGCCGGCAGCGATCACCGCGCGATGGTCGTGGGCGAAGAGCCAAACCCGGCGCAGAAACCGGTAAGCCCCCTCCACGCCGGCGTCGTTCCACTCCAGCGACTGCTCCGGCGGCGCGGCGAACATCATGAACACGCGGGCGGTATCGGCGCCGTACTGTTCGATGAGTTTCTGCGGGTCGACGCCGTTGTTCTTGGACTTGGACATCTTCTCGATGCCGCCCATCACCACCGGCTGACCGTCCGCCGTCAGGGTCGCCGACAACGGCCGCCCCTTCTCATCGGTCTGCACCGCCACATCGGCGGGATTGATCCACTGTTTGCGGCCATCCTCGCCCTCGCGGTAGAAGGTAGGCGCCACCACCATGCCCTGGGTGAGCAGGTTGGCGAACGGCTCGGTCACCTTCGTCAGGCCCAGATCGCGCATCACCTTGGTCCAGAAACGCGAATAGAGCAGGTGCAGGATGGCGTGCTCGATGCCGCCGATGTACTGGTCGACCGGCATCCAGTAGCCGGCGCGCCCGTCGACCATGGTGGTCGCGTCCGGGCAGGTGTAGCGGAAGAAGTACCAGGACGAGTCCACAAAGGTGTCCATGGTATCGGTCTCGCGCTGCGCCGCCCCGCCGCACGTCGGGCAGGTGGTGTTGCGGAACGCCTCGTACCTGTTCAGTGGGTTGCCGGAGCCGTCCGGGACGCACTCCTCCGGCAGCACGACCGGCAGCTGATCGTCGGGCACCGGCACGTCGCCGCAGGCGTCGCAGTGGATGATCGGGATCGGTGTGCCCCAGTAGCGCTGGCGCGACACGCCCCAGTCGCGCAGACGCCAGGTGACCTTCTTCTCGCCGAGGCCCTTGGCCTCCAGATCGGAGGCGATAGCGTCCACCGCCTGTTCGAAGTCGAAGCCGTCGTACTTGCCGGAATGGATGCAGGTGCCGTATTTGGTTTCGTACCAAAGCTTCCACTCATCGGGAGTAAACTCCAAGCCTCGGAGTTCGTTACGGAGGTTATCGAAACTTTCTCCGTGTTCCGTGATGCCACCTTGAAGTGAACGCCTGATAGCAGCTACTTCCGGACCTTCGATGACCTGCTTTATCGGAAGCCTAAATTTATTAGCAAATTCAAAGTCGCGCTCGTCGTGCGCCGGCACCGCCATCACCGCCCCCTCGCCGTACCCCATGAGCACGTAGTTGGCGACCCACAGCGGCAGTTCCTCGCCAGTGAGCGGGTGGGTGACGGTCAGCCCGGTGGCCATCCCCTTTTTCTCCTGGGTGGCGAGCTCCGCCTCGGAGGTGCCGCCCCGCTTGCACTCCTCGATGAAGGCGGCCAGTTCCGGGTTGTTGTCGGCGGCATGCAGGGCCAGGGGATGTTCCGCGGCGACCGCCACATAGGTAGCCCCCATCAAGGTGTCGGCGCGGGTGGTGAAGACCCACAGGGTGCCGCCCTCGCCGATGCTGTGGGGAAAGCCGACGCGAACCCCGTGGCTCTTGCCGATCCAGTTCTTCTGCATGGTGCGGACCTGCTCCGGCCAACCGGGCAGGTGGTCCAGGTCGGCGAGCAGCTCCTCGGCATATTGGGTGATTGCCATGTAGTACATGGGGATCTCGCGCTTCTCCACCAGCGCGCCCGTGCGCCAGCCGCGACCGTCGATCACCTGCTCGTTGGCGAGCACGGTCTGGTCCACCGGGTCCCAGTTCACGGTGCCGGTCTTCTGGTAGACGATCCCCTTCTCGAGCATGCGCAGGAACAGCCACTGATTCCAGCGATAGTACTCGGGGGTGCAGGTGGCGACCTCGCGCGACCAGTCGACGGCGAAACCTAGGGACTTCAACTGCCCCTTCATGTAGGCGATGTTTTCGTAGGTCCAAGCCGCCGGCGGCACGCCGTTGTTCATCGCCGCGTTCTCAGCCGGCAGGCCGAAGGCATCCCAGCCCATGGGCTGCAGCACATTCTTGCCGGTCATGCGCTGGTAGCGGGCAATCACGTCGCCGATGGTGTAGTTGCGCACGTGCCCCATGTGCAGGCGCCCGGAGGGGTACGGGAACATCGAGAGGCAGTAGAACTTCTCCCGGTTCGGGTCTTCCTTCACCTCGAAGGAACGGTTCTCCTGCCAGAATGTCTGGGCCGCCTGCTCGATCACCTGCGGTTTGTACTGCTCGTCCAACGCCATGGGGGAAATCGCCTGAATTCGCTGTTGGTAAACGGTTTAGGATACCGTAGCGCGGGTTGGGCCAACAACAGCGCCCCGGTTGTCCTTCGCGCTCCGCCCCAAATCCCGCCTACGCGCCAGAGGCATCTGCTGGCATAATAGGCCGCAAACGATAACGCCAGCCGGACCAGCTAGAGTTCGGTTGAGAGCTGTTGGCCGACAGAAATTTTCAGCATCGCGAATGAGGCGAGGCGAATGAGGGGGATTGGAAAGGGGCTGCGTCGGCTGGCAACCTCGATCGTTGCCGCGGTGCTGCTGTTCGCAACGCCGAGTGGCCACGGGGAACTGTCGGCCACCGTCGAGCTCGCGGGGAAGCTGTTCCAGGTCGAACTGGCCACCACGCCCGAACAGCGCCGGCGCGGCTTGATGCACCGGTATCATCTTCCCGCCGACCGGGGCATGCTGTTCGTCTACGAAACACCCCAACCGGTCCACTTCTGGAACAAGAACGTTCCGATCCACCTTGATTACCTGTTCTTCGATCGGGACCGGAAACTGCTGCGCGTCGACGCCAACGTGCCGCCCTGCCTCTCCGGCCCCTGCCCCAAATATGAGACCGACGCCCTGGTCAAATATGTCCTGGAACTGGCCGGTGGCACGGTGGAGGCTGTGGGAATCGCTGTCGGAATGGAGTTGAAGATCCACTAGAGCACCGATCAGCTTACGTGGGACGAGGTGCAAGTCATTGATATTCGGGACGCCGTGAATACATCCCTGTAGGCTCGGCGGCCGCATCCCTGCGGCCGACGCCCCAATATCAATGACTTGCACCCCGTTCGGGATTTTATCTGTCCGGTGCTCTAGAGCACCCATCGAGCGGCCAACCTGCCGGCCCGCCCTCCCGCCGCGAACCCCGCCCTCGGCTTTCTTGATCTACATTTTTCGAACAGACCCTCTCTCCATGCACCGTTGAAAAGAACGGCGAAGCCGTTCGATACCGCAGGACACAAGGACCGTGATTCCAGTCATTCTCTCCGGAGGCAACGGCAGCCGGCTTTGGCCGCTCTCCCGCGCGTCCCATCCGAAACAGTTCCTGCCGCTGACCGGTCAGCGCACGATGCTGCAGATGACCGCCGAGCGGGTCGGCGGCCTGCCGGGAATAGAGCCGCCGCTGGTGGTCTGTAACCAGGATCACCGCTTCCTGGTGGCCGAACAGCTCCGGGAGCTCGGCGTCGACCCGAGCGACATCATCCTCGAGCCGTGTGGGCGCAACACGGCGCCGGCCATCGCCTCGGCCGCACTGGCCAAGGACCCCGACGCACTCCTGTTGGTACTGCCTGCCGACCACCTGATTCCCGACAACGCCGCCTTTCATGCGGCCGTAGAGCACGCCAGGCCGGTGGCGCTGGATGGCGCCCTGGTCACCTTCGGGATCGTGCCGACTCACCCGGAGACCGGCTATGGCTATATCCGCGCCACACAACCGGGCGGGCCCTCGCCGGTCGCGGAATTCGTGGAGAAGCCGGACACGGCGACCGCCGAGTCCTACCTGGCGGACGGCCGCTATTACTGGAACAGCGGCATCTTCCTGTTCAAGGCCTCACGCATCCTCGAGGAGCTGGAACGGCACCGGCCCGGCCTGGTCGACCGGTGTCGGCGCGCCTTCGAATCCGCCCGCCGAGACCTCGATTTCGTCCGCCTCGATGCCGAGAACTTCGCCGCCTGTGAAGGGATTTCCATCGACTATGCGGTCATGGAGC
Organism: Gammaproteobacteria bacterium; assembly: GCA_041685045.1. Taxonomy (GTDB): domain Bacteria; phylum Pseudomonadota; class Gammaproteobacteria; order Thiohalomonadales; family Thiohalomonadaceae; genus Thiohalomonas. The sequence goes on along the minus strand of JAWLGP010000007.1, from coordinate 60,792 downwards.
GGACCGATGCGGCCCATGTCGTTCCGCTGAACGCGGGCTGGAGCGACCTGGGGTCCTGGGCCGCTCTCCAGACAGCGGCACAGCCCGACAGCGACGGCAACGTATTGCTCGGCGACGTACTGGCCGAGGCCACCTCCGGCTGCTATGTGCGCTCCGAAGGCCGCCTGGTGGCGACGGTCGGTATCGAAGACTGTATCGTGGTGGAGACCCCCGATGCGGTGCTGGTGGCCAACCGCAACCGGAGCCAGGACGTGAAGCGCATCGTCGAGCGGCTGAAGCACTCCGAACGGCCGGAGTGTGACTTTCACCGCCGCGTCAGCCGGCCCTGGGGCTGGTTCGAAGGGATCGCCCGGGCCGACCGCTTCCAGGTAAAACATATTGTTGTGAAGCCCGGCGCGGCGCTGTCGTTGCAGATGCACCACCACCGCGCCGAACACTGGGTCGTCGTACGCGGCACCGCGCGCGTCACCTGCGGCAGCGAGACCAAGCTAGTGTCAGAAGACGAATCCACCTACATCCGCATCGGCCAGACCCATCGCCTGGAAAACCCCGGGGTCATTCCGCTGGAGCTCATCGAAGTGCAGACCGGCAGCTATCTGGGGGAAGACGACATCGTCCGCCTGGATGACCCTTATCAGAGGGATTGACCGCGCAAGCCCGTCATAACAGCAAATCCGTGCCAAACTGAGCTCATGCAGCAGATCGACGACCTCATGCGCCGAAGCGGCGTCGGCTTCGGTACGAGCGGCGCCCGCGGACGCGTGGAGGCGATGACCGATGCGGTCTGTTTCGCCTACACGACCGCCTTCCTCCAACACCTGGAACAGGCGGAGGGTCTGGCCAGCCACAGCGAAGTAGCCATTGGTGGTGACCTGCGCCCGAGCACACCCCGCATCATGGCGGCGGTGGCGATGGCGATCGCCGCTCGCGGCCACCGCGTAATCAATTGTGGGCATCTGCCCTCTCCCGCCCTGGCGCTTTACGGCATCGAGCGGGCGATCCCGTCCATCATGGTCACCGGTAGCCACATCCCGGACGACCGTAACGGCATCAAGTTCAACAAGACCTCCGGAGAAATCCTGAAGGCGGATGAAGGCGCCATCCGCAGCCAGCCTTACGTGCTGCCCCTCGACACCTTCGATGCACAGGGCGGGGCCCTCGAACCGGTCACCTTGCCGGCCTTCGACCCCGCGGCCGGCGAGCGCTACATCGCCCGTTACCTGAACTTCTTCCCGGCACACTGCCTCGCCGGCCTGCGCCTGGGGCTGTACGAACACTCAAGCGTCGCCCGCGATCTGCTGTGCTTGATCCTGGAGGGTTTGGGCGCTGAAGTGGTCCGTCTGGGGCGCTCCGATCGCTTCGTCCCGGTCGATACAGAGGCGGTACGCCCTGAAGACGTTGAGCTGGCGCGTCGCTGGGCCGCCGAGCATCGGCTGGACAGCATCATCTCCACTGACGGCGACGGCGACCGCCCGCTGGTCAGTGACCGGCAAGGCAACTGGCTGCGGGGGGATGTTGCCGGCGTGCTCTGTGCCCGCTATCTGGGCGCGGACGCCGTGGTGACCCCCATCAGCTCCAATACGGCGGTGGAGAAATCGGGTTTCTTCACACAGGTCGTCCGCACCCGGATCGGCTCGCCCTTCGTCATCGAGGGGATGCAACAGGCCATCGGGGCCGGTGCGCAGACGGTGGTGGGTTATGAGGCCAACGGCGGTTTTCTCTCGGCCACGCCGATCACCCTGGACGGTCGCACGCTGCCGCCGCTACCGACCCGCGACGCGGCTATCGTCCCGTTGGCGATCTTTGCCATGGCACGCGCCCACGGGGACATCGGCACCCTGGTCGGCCAGCTGCCGGCGCGATTCACCGCCAGCGACCGCGTGCGCGCCTTCCCGACGCACCTCAGCCAGACCATCCTTCAGGAGCTGCTGGCTGATCCGCTACGTATCAGCGAACGGTTTGGCCAGCTCTGCGGCAATCCGGTCCACACCGACAACACCGACGGACTGCGGATCACCTTCGAAAATCAGGAGATCGTCCACCTGCGCCCCTCCGGCAACGCCCCCGAATTCCGTTGTTACGTGGAAACGGCCAGTGCCAAGCGCAGTCGCGACCTGCTGTCGCGCTGTATCGCGGTGATGGAAGGATGGAAGGCCGCGGGCTGAAGCCCGCGCGCCTAAAAACTCGCAGGCGCGGTTCGTTCCTCACCACCCTCGGGATTTCGTAGGATGTGGTGAGCCTGCGAACCGCATCGTTCGCGACGCGTTCCAGGCTATCGGTGCGGTTCGTGCCTCACCACACCCTACGGGATTTTCGTAGGATGTGGTGAGCCTGCGAACCGCATCGTTCGCGACGCGTTCCAGGCTATCGGTGCGGTTCGTGCCTCACCACACCCTACGGGATTTTCGTA
>JAWLGP010000007.1:4384-58282 GCA_041685045.1 Gammaproteobacteria bacterium | reverse complement strand
GGATGTGGTGAGCCTGCGAACCGCATCGTTTGCGACGCTCCAGGCTATCGGTGCGGCTCGTGCCTCACCACACCCTACGGGATTTTTTGTAGGATGTGGTGAGCCTGCGAACCGCATCGTTCGCGACGCTCCAGGCTATCGGTGCGGCTCGTGCCTCACCACACCCTACAGGATTTTCGTAGGATGTGGTGACCCTGCGAACCGCATCGTTCGCGACGCTCCAGGCTATCGGTGCGGCTCGTGCATCACCACACCCTACGGGAAAAATGGTCCTCAAACGACAGCCGTGAGCCCGCCGCGCTCGTCCAGCTTCAGCACACCACGGCGCTCCAGTTCCGCCAGTACCGCTTCCACGCTCTCCTCCAGCGAAAGCTCCGAGGTGTCGATCGCCAGCTCTGGGTGGAGTGGCGCCTCATACGGTGACGAAATCCCGGTGAAGTCCTTGATCTCCCCCGCTCGAGCCTTCCTGTAAAGGCCCTTTACATCCCGCCGCTCGCACTCGTCGATGGGGCAGGCGCAGTAGATCTCGAAGAAGTCCTCACCCAGCAACTCGCGGGCCCGGTCGCGGTCGCTGCGGAGCGGCGAGATGAAGGCGGTCAGCACAATGACCCCCGCATCGACGAACAGCTTCGCCGCCTCGCTGATGCGCCGGATGTTTTCGTGGCGGTCCTCCACGGAAAAACCCAGGTCACCGCAGAGCCCGTGGCGGACATTGTCGCCATCGAGCACATAGGTCCGACAGCCGAGCTGATGCAGGCGCTCTTCGACCGCATGGGCGACGGTGGATTTGCCCGCCCCTGACAAGCCGGTGAACCAGACGACGGCACTCTTGTGCCCGTTCAGGAGCTGCCGGCGATCGCGATTCACGGACTGCTCATGCCAAACGACGTTCGAACTGACTTTCTTCATGGATTCCCACTTCTCTCGCTGTTTCATCCAGGCCTCCCTGCCTGAAAGCAACCACTCGCAATTGCTGATGATAGGCCATCCGGGCAGACGGTTACCGCTAGAGCTGCGGCTCGTAGGCCCTGCCCGGCATCCAGACCCGCGCCCCGGGCACTGCCTCCCGCAGCGCTCGCGCCAACGCCTCACGCGCCGATCTTTCCCCGTGCACCAGGCGAATGTCCTTCGGCGGATGGCGCATACGGCGGGCAAACGCCACCAGGTTGTCCCGATCTGCGTGAGCCGAATAGCCCGATATTGTATGCACGCCGGCCTCGATTTGATAGCGCCCGCCGTCCAACTCCACATACCCGCCGCGGGGTCCGTACTGCTGGATGGCCCGGCCGGGCGTCCCCACGGCCTGATAGCCGACGAACAGGAGATCGGTGCGCGCATCCCCCACCAGCGCTTTCAAATAATTCACGATCCGGCCACCGGCGCACATGCCGCTGGCGGCGATCACCACCGTCGGCCGCCCGGTCCGTCGCAGGTACTCGACCGCCCGCAGGTGATCGGAATGACTGTCGATGGTGGTCAACTGCTCGAAGGCCAGCGGATGCCGACCGGATGCCACCTTCCGACGCGCCTCGGCATCCCAGAACGGCCGCAAGTCGCGATAGACGCGGGTAAACTGCGCCGCCAGCGGCGAGTCGACCACGACCTCCAACTCCCGCCACGGCAGCCCCCGGGCGACCAACCGCACGCCTGCGCCGTGGATGATCTGTTCCAGTTCGTAGAGCAGTTCCTGGGTGCGGCCGATACTGAAGGCGGGGATCAGCACCACGCCCCGATCGCGCAGACAACGCTCGATGACCGCCTGCAGCCGGGCGCGCCGGTTACGGCGCCCCTCGTGCAGCCGATCACCGTACGTGCTCTCCAGCACCAACACATCGGCCCGATAGGGCGGCCGCGGCGCCGGCAACAGGGGGCTGTAGGGCGCACCCAAATCGCCGGAAAAGACCCAGCGCTCCCCCGAGCGACCACCGGCGGTATCGAACTCGACGTAGGCGGAACCGAGAATATGCCCGGCCGGCTTCAACCGGACCGCGAAGGCGGAATGGGGGATGCGGGTCCACTCGCCATAGGGGAGCGCCACCAGTTGGGTGCGCAAGCGGCCGAGAACCTGCTGGATCAGGCGCCGATCCCGGGTGACGCCGACCTCCAGCGCATCCTCCATCACCAGTGGCAGCAACCGGGCGGTCGCCTCCGAACAGTAGACCGGCCCGCGGAAACCGGCGGCGAGCAGGTAGGGGATCCGGCCGACGTGGTCGAGGTGAGCGTGAGTGACCACCAACGCCCGAACCGGTGCCACGTTGAAGTCGATGGCCAACAGCTCGGTCTCGGCGTGCCCCGACGTTTCAGCCCCCTGAAACAGCCCGCAATCGACCAGCACCGATCCGCCCGGCCCCATCAGCTCGTGGCACGAACCGGTCACCCCGTCGGCGCCACCGTGGTGACGCAGCGCAATCCCTCCTTCCGACTCCATGGGCCATTCTCCCTGATTGGTGTCCGGCTATTATGCCCGAGCCAATAGGGCGAATCCCACCTTCAGGCGGTCACCGCGTCAAAGCGGTACGCCCCCTTCCCCTCAGGGCTGATGCCTTTTGCGCGCAGTTCGAAGGTAGAGCGTTTCCACCTTCTGACGCGCCCAGGGGGTCTTGCGCAGGAATTTCAGGCTGGAGGTGATGCTGGGTTCACTGGTAAAACACTTGATGTTGATGCGCCGCCCCAGCTCTTCCCACCCGAACTGTTCCACCAGATGGGTGACCACCATCTCGAGCGTCACCCCGTGCAAAGGGTCCTGGGAGCGTTGGCTATTCACCTTGGTCACCCCGGTTTTCAGCTTTTTTCACCCGGATCTTCTGCCCGGCGACGACCCGACCATTGAGGTTTTTCATCGCCGCCTTGGCCTCTCCGGGGTTGGGCATTTCCACAAAGCCAAATCCCTTGGAACCGCCCGTCTTCTGGTCCAGCACCAGGGTACAGGACTGCACGCGTCCGTAGGCCTCGAACATCTCCCTGACCTCGCCCTCGGTGGTCGAGCGGGCGAGATTACGTATCAACAATTTCATGGGATCACCAAAGGTCGGTTACTTGCCCGCGACGGCGCCAGCTGCGCCGATTCGCCGGAGTCCTGGATTTGCGGTTTTCTCTACCGCCTTCCCGATCATACAGCAGCCACAAACACCACGCGGACCGTCTGATTGCGCAGGGTGAACGCATACTAACGTTTAGCCCGTACCGGGCGCGATGTAAGTATGCGTTTACCCTGGCCTGATTGCGCTTGGAGTTGCTGCCGGGGAAAATGGGCGCCTTTCCTCCTCCCTACCCTGCAACCAAGAGACAGCCGTGCGGCCCTGGAACCTGATCGACAGCAGCGAAATCCCGGCCGGCGGCGGCGAACTGCGGCTCTACCGGCGCGGCGGCGAGTATTCGATCATGATCGTCGGCGGAGGAGAGCTGATGAACAGCCGCATGCACGGGTCGGAGGATGCCTTGGCCGAACTGGGTTGCCGGCACCTTGCCGGACAGCCGAGTCCACGGGTTCTCGTCGGCGGCCTCGGCATGGGCTTCACACTGGCGGCGGCGTTGGCCCAGTTGGGCCCCGACGCAGAGGTCATCGTGGCCGAACTGATCCCGGCGGTGGTCACCTGGAACCGTGAGCACCTGGGCCCGTTTGCCGGACGACCGCTCGATGACCCGCGCAGCATCGTACGGGTCGGTGATGTTGCCGCCGTGCTGAAGCACGAACGCGCCGCCTACGACGCGATTCTGCTCGATGTGGACAACGGCCCCGAGGGACTGACCCACCACGAAAACGACTGGCTCTACACCACCGCCGGGCTACACGCGGCCTGGGATGCGCTATGCCCCCACGGGGTACTGGCGGTCTGGTCGGCAGGTCCGGACGCCCCGTTCGGAGAACGCCTGCGGCAGGCCGGCTTTGCCGTCGAGGTGCATCGGGTCAGGGCGCACCGCCCCGGCAAGGGCGCCTCGCACACGATTTGGATCGCACAGCGCGGCAACTGATGAGCCCGCGAAGTCGGCCCCCGCTGCGCTCAGCCGCTGACACCTCCCGTGGTCGACACGTTCGCCCGCGTGGGCCGGACTCCGGGGGTGATGCGGCAGGGGGCAAAAATGTCCAGGCGACGCTCATAGACGGAGGTGGAGACGTCCAGCAGACCCAGCACCGAGTGGAACAGGTTGTCGTGTGAAAATGCGGCGTCGCTCTCGCGCGACAGGCATGCCCCGTCCAACCCAAGACGCTCACGGAAACTATCCGAAAGCCACACGTCCATCGGAACATGTTTCTGCTCATCCGGTGCAATGAAGTACGGCAATCCGTGTAGGTAGAGGTTATGCTCACCCAGCGATTCACCGTGGTCGGACACGTAAATCATGGCTGTGTCATAGCGCTCACTGTTGCGCTTGAGCAATTCGATCACCTGCTCCAGGAAGTAGTCTGTGTAAAGGATTGTGTTGTCATAGGCGTTGATGATCGATTGTTGATCGCACGCCTGCAATTCACTGGTGGTACAGACCGGTGTAAATAGCTCGAATTGCTTCGGATAACGTTGGTGGTACGCGGGGCCGTGGCTGCCGTTTTGATGGAGCACGATGACACGATCGCCCGGATTACGCGTCAGCAGTCGATCCAGGCCATGCAACATCGCCTGGTCGAAACAGTTATCGTTTTCACAATCTTCTGCGTTGCCGAAAGCCTTGCGGGTTTGAACCTGCACCCGATCACACACCCCCTTACAGCCGGAATTGTTTTCACGCCAAAGCACCGGTACGCCCGCATGCGAGAGAACGTCCAGAAGACCCTCCTGGGATCGGGCTTTCTTATCGTCGTACTCATCCCGGCCCAGCCTGGAGAACATGCAAGGCACTGAGGTCGCGGTGGCTGTCCCGCACGAACTGACGTGCCTGAAGTTAATGAGCGCCTCTTCGGCGAGCTTCGGATTGGTCGGGCGACCGTAACCATTCAGCGAAAAGTTGGCCGCGCGCGCCGTCTCCCCGACCACCAGCACGAAAAGAACCGGCTTGTTTCCTTGCCAGAGTGGTCCGCGTGCCGCATCGGTTCCGATTTGGGCGAGCGTCCGCTGACCACCGTCAAACCGCTCCTTTGCGTATTTCCAGGTGGCATGGATGTAGTTGGTGGGCGAAAGCATGTAACGCAGGTGGCGCTCATTGCGAAACAGCGAGGCGTAGTCCTGGTAAAACCCTAAAAGAACCGCCACCATCACCGCCAGGCTCAAAGCCGCGCCCCCAATCGAGAGCTTTAGCTGCCCAGGCAATGACCTGTAACGGACCCGTATCGCCAACACCAGTACAGAAGGGATAACACCCAAAAACAGAAGGTAGAGGAAAAGGCGCACATTGAGCAGATCACCGGCCTCTGTGGCATCGGTCTCGAACACGTTTTGAATCATCGGCTGGTCGATCATGACGCCATAGCTGTTCATGAAATATGCGACCAGTGCTCCGGTGACCAGCAGCGCGACCGCCAGCGGCTTCAGAACGAAGCGAAACGCCGCCAGTGAGAGGAAGAGATTGAAAAACGCAACCAGCAGGAGGGAAAACGACAACAAAAACAGGACATTTGACAAGCTGAGTTCCGACCGGATTCGCACAACCTCGCCCCAAAATGCGAAGTTGTAGAACAGGACCAGCGCGGCTGAGATCAGCAGCGCAAATGGGAACACGCCGAGTTCAACGTGTTGCCATCTGGCGGCCATGCCGCGGCAAATCCGCACGGGTTCAAACATCACGGATGTTCGGTCCTTCGTCGGTCATCGGGCCGGCAATATAGCCCGGTCAACCTTAAAGGACCCTTAACGCGGGATGCCCCTCGGGGCAGGCTCGCAATGGAAACGAGGGACGGCTAAGCCGGGCGATACCGCGCGGCCTCCCGTCGATCCGGCCCACACCCATAGAAGACGTGCGACCACGCCAGGGAAGCCCCCCAGCAAATCGCCAGAGAGAACAGGTCGTGGCTCAGGAAATGCGCCCCGCGGATTTCCTGCGTCATAGCGAACGCAAAGACCCAGCAACATCGCTGGCAGCAGGGCGAAATTACGCAGATGGTGGCCCCGTGCCACCAGCACCGGGTTACAGTATCGCGGGGAGCAGTTGCCGAAGGACAGGAAGCCGCATCAATTCAAAAGAACCGGCAAGTAGGTCCGGTTTTGCCGGCCAGCACCCCCGTAATCTGCTCATGCCCCTGCAGTCGCTGCAGGATTTCGCTATAGAGCGGGTCGGGCATGTTGCGTGCAAAGGTAATGTCGACAAAGCCGTCATCGCCCACCGCGTAGCTGGCGAATGTCTCCGCTCCGTCGTAGTCAAAAAGGATGTCAGCGACCGCGGCGTCGGCCCGCAACCGCTCTCCGTCGGCGAAGGCCGGATTGAGAAAACCGGCAATTACCAGTACGAACACCAATGTCCGAAGTCTTACTGCCATTACATACCTCCAGAAAACGCAATTCGAGACGTCGTTCTGTTCCGGGCACAAACCCCAGCCTTGGGAAAACCGCCTGTTCTGTCGGATGCCCCCAAAAACACCGACTTGTCTTCGTCTGCTGGCTTAAGTTAGTACACGAGCGCCTCTTTGGCACCTGTCGCGCAGCAATACCTATATAAAAGGAACGCCGCTGGACCTTTTTTGCCATGGCGACGCCCCCGGCTCAGTGCCCTGTCTCCGCCCACCAGCCTGATTTCGCCGCCTCTGACACTCCCGTGGGAGGGCAAGCGGGAAAGCCTCGCCCTTCACCCTACCGCCTCGACATACCTCCTTGGAGGTACCTCTTTTTATCGTTAGTAATCCGGATTCATTCCAAGCTAGCATCATCCCCCTTTCCAACAATAGGCAAACCCGTCGAAAGGCGGGGACGCAAAGCTTCCAGCCTAACGTGCTCCGATAGGGAGCACCACGGCAGCGGGGTTGCATCGAGGGTCCAAAGCGCCACGGACATGGCTCGCCCCCGCCGAAAGCAAATCTTGCTCTTGCCATTGCCAGTGCGCCAGTAATTCTACTGCCAGCGATGTGAACTGAAGGGGGAAAACAGGAAATGAGTGCAAAGAAGGACAAGCAATTTCGCGTTGCAGTAATCGGAAAGCTGACGGACCATGAGTGGCAGATCCTTGTCACGGCTACCCGCCTGACAACCGCACGCCCTCGGTCCTATACCTTCGCACCGCTTTCAAATATCGTTCCTGACATCTACCTGGTCGATCTGGACCTTACCGAGTCACAGCGACAGTGGCACGCTGCGCGTATTCGTCATCCGGCGCCCGCTATTTTCTTGAAAGCAGATGCCAACGTAACGGCCGGCAACACCCGTGAGTTCCGCCGCCCCCTGGTCCCATCCTGCCTGCTCAAGCTCGTCAGCCTGCTCGATGAAATCACCGTGGAGGAGCTGCATTTTCTCCCTGAACTGTGCATCGGCCAGGAGCAATCCCCGACCCCCGCCCTTCAGGTCAAGAACACCCGTAGCCGTCGCTTTTCGGCCTTGGTTGTGGACGACAGCGCGACTGTACGCACCCAGGTTGGTCTGGGTTTAAAGATGTTTGGCATCAACGCCGACTTTGCCGAAACGGCGGAAGACGCGCTCGAACTCCTGGACAAAAACTCCTACGACATTGCATTTCTCGACGTCGTGCTTCCGGGGGCAGACGGCTACCAGATCTGCAAGGCGATCAAAAAGAAAGGCAAGCATACGAACACAAGTGTCGTGATGCTCACCAGCAAATCGTCGACCTTCGATCGCGTCAAGGCCAATCTCGCCGGCTGCGACACGTTTCTGACCAAGCCGGTCGAGAACGCGATGTTTCAGCAGGTCGTCCGCAAATATCTCAAACAAAACGACTCGTTCGGCATCTCGAGCGATCCGTTAACCGCCAAGTGACAGGCCACCGACAAAAAACAAACAGGAGCACAAACATGAGCAAGAAAGTCCTCGTTGTAGACGATTCCGCCGTGGATCAGGCCAACATGAAAAACGCCCTTTCGGATGCCGGCTGTCTGGTCATTACCGCATCGAACGGTGCGGAGGCCATTGCAAAGGCAAAGGCAGAGAAGCCGGCCATGATCTTCCTTGATGTCGTCATGCCGGAAATCGATGGGTACGAGACCTGCCGCGTTCTGAATCAGGACCCGGAAACCAAGAACATCCCGGTGATCTTCGTGACCAGCAAGGCCGAGAAAGCCGACAAGGTATGGGGCCAGATGCAGGGGGCAAAGGGGCATATCGCAAAGCCCTTCACGTCCGAAGAACTGATCGAACAGCTCAAGATGGCCGGCTGACGCGCGATCAGGTAATGGACAAACCATCGTCCGAGTTCCCCGTCAGCACGGAACACGATTCCGGGTGGACGGGGATCCCCCCGAGTGAAGCCCTCAACCGTTTCGAGCCGCCGGACGGATTCGTTCCGGTAGCGCTTGAGACAGACAGTAAACGGCTGCGCTACGGGTTCCGTAGAGGCGGCCTGTCACTGCTTGTCCGCGAAGGCATTGGCAGTGAAGTGGTCCCCCTCATGCCGCTCGCCACCATTCCAAATGGCCCCACATGGCTGTCGGGGATAATCAACCTCCGCGGCAATCTGGTACCGGTTTGCGATATACGGCAGGTACTTGGGCAGGACTCGGAAACGGCCGATGAGAAAACCATGATCCTAGTGCTCGACAAGGGCGACAGGACGGCGGGTTTTCTAATCGACGGATATCCTATTGCCCTCACCGGATTGCATGCGGTAACCCAGGCACCCGCGTTGCCCGATGCTTTGGCGCAACACGTGCCGGCGGTCTTTTCGACAGAAAAGGATGTTTGGCTGGAATTCGATCACGAAGGCTTTCTGGAAAATTCAAACACCAAGTAGTAGCGCACCGCTTCTGAATACATGCTCCATCAGGATCGCACCGCCCCGACAGGCAGAAAGGTATTGGAAAAATGGCTATGAAATTTACGTGGCTTTCAGGACTCAAGCTCTCCCGGAAGTTTATGATCCTGGGGGCAATCACGCTGGTTCTCGTAACCGTTCCGTTCGTCGCATTCTTCGCTACTTCCCAGCAAGGCGTGGAGTTCGCCGAACGCGAACTTAGCGGCTTTGAGCCAGCGACCCGCATGCTGAAAGTCATCACGCTGGCACAGGAACATCGCGGCATGTCCGCCAGTGCGTTGGCCGGGAATGAAACATTCATAGCCGCACTTCCTGCCAAAAGGAAAGAGAACGAAACGGCGATCATGGAGCTGGATGCCGTGATTCAGCAAATGGATGCGCCGGAACTTCGGGAACTCTGGGGCAAGACGCGCCAAACGTGGACCAAGATCGCCGATGCGGTGGCGGGCCGCAACGTCAGCGGTACCGAGAGCTTCAATGAGCACTCCCGTTTGATCGAAAATTATTTCGTTCAGATGGATCTCATCCTCGACCACTTCGGCCTTTCACTCGACTCCAAGCCAGACAGCTACCATCTGATTCAGGCCGCCTATGGCTCCATCGCCCGCCTGAATGAGGCACTGGGCTCATTGCGTGGTCTCGGCGGCAGTTTCCTCTCCCGAGCCGCCCTCCTTCGCAACGAGAGCGTGGCTTCTGACGACGAAGCCAGCGAAGCCAGTGTTGGCACAACGCAGGCAGTCGACGGTGGCATGTCCATTGCGGAGCGTACGCGACTCGCAACGATGCTGGCCGACGCGCACGCCAACCTGGACGTCACCGTCCGCCGGCTGAACAAAACGATAGCCGCTGCCCCCGCGTTGCGAGCATCACTTCAAGCCCCCCTTGCAGAGGCAAAAGCGTCCGCTGACGAAGCCCTTGCGCTCGCGCGCCGCGAGATCATCGATGCAGAGCGCCTGACGATGGACGCGCAGGACTATTTCGGGAAGGTGACTGACGCGATGGCTGTGCAGCTGCGCTTATCCGACTTGGCAGTCTCCACCTTGGGCGACACGCTAAGGGGCACTGTATCGGAACTGCGCTTCAACCAGATTGCGCTGACCCTGTTCATCGTCGCCCTGATGGCGACAGGCTTTCTGGTGTCGATGTTCGTCATGCGCACCATCACCGGTCCCGTCACCTACCTGCAGGAAGTCATGGAAAAGCTGCGGGGCGGCGACTCCACGGTTCGTGCCAATCTCACCACCAGCGACGAGGTCGGCCTGCTGGCGCAGCAGTTCGACCGAATGGTGGACGAGCGTGAAGCGATAGCCGCTCGAATCCAACGCGAAAACGAACAGCTCAACGAATCGGTCTTGGTGCTGTTGCAGGGTGTGGCCAAGCTGGCGCAAAGGGATCTCACCGCCAAAGTTCCGGTGGCCGAGGATGTGACCGGGGCGGTATCGGACGCCTTGAACCTGCTCTCCCGTGAAACGGCAAAAGTGCTCAAGCAGGTGACGGACATCTCGGCGGATGTCAGCGGCGCCTCCCTGAAGGTCAAGGAGCAGTCCGACACCGTGCTCGCAACGGCCGAAGTGGAACGCCAACAGGTGGAAAGAACGGCAGAGGAACTGCGAGTCGCTTCGCAGGCCATGGAGCGCATTGAACAGCTCGCCCAGTCGGCCAACCGCGCGGCGGATAACGCCATCAAGACGGCGCAGTCGGCGCTTTCAACGGTAAACGCCACCGTCGGCGGCATCAACAGCACGCGCGACACCATCCGGGAAACGGAGAAGCGAATCAAGCGGCTCGGCGAACGTTCGCAGGAAATTTCCGGCGTGGTCGGCCTCATCAACACCATAGCGGAACGTACGCACATTCTCGCCCTTAACGCATCCATGCATGCTGCCTCCGCCGGTGAAGCCGGCCGCGGCTTCGCAGTGGTGGCGGAAGAGGTGCAGCGGTTGGCCGAGAACGCCCGCCAAGCTACCGGCCAAATCGCAACGCTGGTCAACAATATTCAGGTGGAGACGGTCGATACCGTCAATACAATGAATGCGGCCATCACCCAGGTCGTGGACGGTTCCCGCCTGGCGGAACAGGCCGGCCAGCAGATGCAGCTGACGCAACAGACCACTGCTGAACTCGTTGAATCGGTGCGTCAGATCGCGTTCAGTTCACAGGAGCAGGCAAAAATTTCGGCCGAACTGCTGAATCGCGCCGGCGACATCCGCAAGAGTACGGAACAGACGAGTCTCAAGCTCAACGAACAGGCCGAGCAGACCAGCAATCTGGTTGAATATGCGCGGGCCCTGTTGGGTGCCGTGCGCGTGTTCAAGCTCCCGGCCTGACGATGGTGGGTGCGTGCCCGGGTACGTCCTCTGACGCGATGAAACCAACATGAACCTGATTGACGTTCCTGATTTCGGAGCCGGTCTCTCCGGTGAACAGGTCACGAAGCTGGGCGAAGAGGTTGCATTCGCGATCGATCTGCTGCAGTCGGCGCTTCAGGAGCGCGACCGCGTTACGACGGACCCGGACACCGCGGAAACTGCGCTTGGTCTTTATGGTCTTGCTCTGGAGCAGATCGCCGAGGCAGCAGCGGTCGGCGGTGACGAGGTCATTGCCGAGTTATGCATGCTGGTGCAGCGACATGGGGGCGAGATCAGTGCGCAACAGCGTGTCCTGACGCAGGACGAGCTCGAATGGCTGGAAGGGTGGTCAGCTCATCTGGTCGCGTATCTCACCAACAATGATTTGGCGGCATTTCAGGCGTTGGCCAGCCATCTCGAAGATCATCGCTGGAGTCATTTCTTTTCGACACTGCAAACAGCGGCGGAAGACACGGGCCTTGAGTTCGTGTCCGAACCTGAGAACTTTGGCGATTGGGTCGATGCCCATGAAGCGGCGGCGATCCCGGACGACGAGTCGAGCGGGATGGAGGTCGCTTCCGCTTCGGCGTCGGCCACCGAGCCGACTGCGGAAGCGGAAACGCCCGAAACGATCGCGGATCCACCGCTTTCCGTGGAACCACAGGCCGTTAGTACCGAATTCATCGAACTCCTGATCAATGAACTTGTGACGCACAAGGACATTGAACAGGCGGTAGCGGCCGCATCAGAGCCTGACGCCAACCCGGATAACCGGAAACACGCGATCGAGAGCTGTGTGGCGGAGTTGGAGCGCCTTGCGCTGGCCGCCGAAACCGTCGGACTCATCGCCCTGAACAACTATCTCGCGATTTTGGGCAGGCGCGTGAATTCCCGCAGGGACATCGGGTTTTCGCAGCAGCAAAGCGAAGTGATGCGCTTGCTGCCGGGTGCTCTGCTCGCCTACCTGCATGCGCCGGATGATGCCAGTACCGGCGAGGGCCTGGTCGACCTGATCCGCGGCAACCTCTGGGACCAGCCACCAACCCCCGCCCACATCGCCGCACTGGCACGCGCGCTGCCGATGGTCGAGTTGGTCAAGGACACCGGGCCGGATGAGTCGCGGCAGAAAGAGGCGCGCCCCGAAGATGTCGTATTGACGGTCCCTGATGATTTAAACCAGGAATTGCTGGACGGCCTGCTCCAGGAACTCCCGATCCACACCGGCGAGTTCTCCACCGCCATCCAGCGCCTTGCCAAAGGTGAGGGCTCGTTTACAGAAATCGATGTGGCCAAACGTGCCGCACACACACTCAAGGGGGCAGCCAATACCGTCGGGATCAAAGGCATTGCGAATCTGACCCACCACATCGAAGACATCCTCGTTGCACTTTCGAAACACGAGCGACTACCCACGCCGGCCTTGGCGGAAGCGCTGGTCGCCGCGAGCGACTGCCTGGAGGCGATGGGTGAGGCCGTGATGGGTACCGCACCCGAGCCGGACTACGCCGTCGGCATTCTGCAGTTGGTGCTGGACTGGGCCAACCGCATCGACCGCGAAGGGGTACCCGAAGGGGAAGTGACGGAGCCGCCGCGGGAGACCGACGTGGCGGAGCCCGGGGCGTCGCAGGAGGAGCCCGCGTCCCCCGCGGCCGGCGCCAGTCAGCAACACGAGGCCATGGTGCGGATCCCGGCCGGCCTGATCGACGAGCTCTTGCGCCTGATGGGAGAGACCATCATTTCCAATGGGCAGGTACGCGAACGCGCACGGCGACTGGTGAGCCAGAACCAAACGCTTCAGAAGCAAAATCTTGTCTTCCTGCAGCTGGCCAATGAGTTGGAGCACTTGGTGGACATGCACGGCGTCGACGGCGCCCTCGGCGCAACGACGCGTGTGGATGACGGCTTCGATCCCTTGGAATTCGAACACTACAGCGAACTTCACACAGTCAGCCGCCGCCTCATCGAGGCAGCCACCGATGCCGGAGAGCTGACCGGCGACGTGAAGAACGAACTGGCGGATCTGAACGAGCTTATCGAAGTGCAGAGCCAGCTGCACAATCAAAGCCACAACACGGTCATGCGCACCCGCATGGTGCCGGTGGCCACGGTGACGTCACGATTGCAGCGCAGCGTTCGACAGGCAGCCCGCCTGCTGGACAAGCGGGTCATGCTGGACGTCACCGGTACCGAGACCCTGGTCGACAGTAACGTCCTCAACGAACTCATCGACCCGCTCATGCACGTGCTGCGCAATGCCGTCGATCACGGCATCGAAGCGCCCGCCCAGCGCGCCGCGACCGGCAAGCCCGAGGAAGGGCGAATCCAGTTGGCGTTCCTGCGCGAGGGGAATCAGTTGGTGGTCCGTTGCCGGGACGACGGCAGCGGCCTGAGCCTGTCCGATATTCGCCGCGCGGCGGAGAGCCGGGGACTTCTGGCCCCCGAAAGCGTATTGAGCGACGAGGAGCTGACGCGACTGATCCTCTCCCCCGGCTTCTCGACCCGCACCGAGTCCACACAGGTTTCCGGGCGTGGCATCGGCATGGATATCGTCTACAGCCGCGTGTTGCAGCTCAAGGGGGCCTTGAATCTGCACACCACGGCGGGGCAGGGGCTGGAAATCGAATTGCGGTTGCCCGCGACGCTAATTTCCACTCATGCGCTGCTGGTGCGCGTACGGGCCAAGGTATTGGCGATCTCCAGCTACGGCATCAAGGATATCTACTACATCACGCCGGAGCAGGTGCAAACGGTGGGAGGGCGCGACTTTTTCCGCATCGATGACGACCTCTACCCGCTCACCGACCTGGACGTACTGCTGCATTTGCCGCCCGACAAGCGCCAGCGTGACAGGACGAAGGGTTTTCCCACCTTGCTGGTCCGTGAGGATTCCGGAGCGGTACGGGCGGTACGGGTTCAGGAGATCATCGACAGTACCGAAGTGGTGGTAAAGGGCCTCGGCCGTTACATTCCCCGACCCCATGGCGTCATGGGTGCGACCATTCTCGGCGACGGCAGCGTGGCCGCGGTCGTGGATATGCCCGAGCTGATGCGTAAGCCGGTACGACGGGCCATCGACCCGGGTGCGCTTGACGTAGGGTCCAGCCCGAACAGTGGAACACGCACACACCAGCTCAAGGCGCTGGTGGTTGATGACTCGCTCTCGGCGCGCCGGGCCACCGCCCAGTTCATGAAGGACTCCGGATTCGATGTGCGTACCGCTATCGACGGCCTGGAGGCCGCCGCCATGCTCCACAACTGGAAACCGGACATTCTGCTGGTGGATATGGAGATGCCGCGCATGAACGGGCTTGAGCTGACGGCGCATATGCGCGCCCAGGCGGCAACCGCAACCATTCCCATCATCATGATCACATCACGCTCCACGGAAAAGCACCGCCGCCAGGCGGAGTCCGCCGGGGTCAACATCTATCTCACCAAGCCGTTCGGTGAAGAGCAGTTGTTGCGGCACGTGACCGAATTGACTGCCGCATGACGTCGGGAAACCACCCTGTCCGCCATAGCGCATCCGGCCGAACCGGCTATGCCCTGCTGCGCTTCGATCGCACCCGGCTGCTGGTTCCCCAGGCTGAGGTTCGCGTTATTGAGCTGACCATGGATCTGGAACGAATCGCCCCGCCTCCTGAAGGGGTCGGCTGGATTCGGTTTCTTCAGCAACGCTATCCGGTCTACTGCGTTACGCCGGACCTGGCGCACGTGACGACGGTGTTGGACGATCGCCCCGTCTGTACGCTGCTGGAGGCATCCGCAGGCATCTTCGGCATTTTGTGCAGCGAAGCAAAGCTGCTGAAAGCGGAAGAAGTGGTACTTCACGATATTCCCCCCGCCATGGCCGCACCGCATCTCCCCTTTCGGCACCTCGCGGTACTGGCCACCGATCTGGCGTGCGTCTCCTCCGCATCGCGACTGTTGTCGCACTTGCGCACCACGGGGCTGCGCACCGAAAAACTCCTTTCGGAGGCACCGTGAGCGATTCGACCGCCTGGATCATGGATTTCGACGGTGCTGTCGCGGCGGTGGGCGAACGCGAACTCCTGCATCTCTTACCGCAACCGGAACTGCTTGAAGTCCCCCTGGCACCCCGCCACTGCGCGCATGTCATCGCCTGGCAAGACACGCTGCTGCCGGTGTGGGATGTCCGGGCGTGGTTGGTGCCCGATTCCGGGAAGACCACCCCGTCCATAGCGGCCATCGTCGGCTACCAGGCGCGCCGCCGGCAGACACCAAATTTCGGCACGCTCATGTTGACCGAACCGCCATCCCGTGTGGTCATTAGCGACGCTCAATTCTGCGAACTTCCCGAAGATCAGCCGGGCTGGCGTTCGATCGCCATCTCCTGTTTTGATTTCAATGGGAAACCGGTGCCGATCCTGGATTTGCCTTCGATGTTTTCGCAGTTCAGAAAAGGGAGCCAGGCGGTTTGAGCGCCCAATCGTAGGGTGTGGTGACGACTGCATGGATGCAGGAGGTAGGGCAACGCATGGAGCAGTTGCCGAGGAACGAACCGCACCGATAATCGAGTCATCTCAGCGATGGTGGGACGCCTCGTTCCCACGCTCCGCGTGGGAACGCCCCCCGGACGCTCCGCGTCCCCACTCCTCCTTCGACCGCACCGCAACAGCAAACGACACCACCGCGCCCACCTGCGGCGCAGAGCGCCACACACGGCGTTCCCACGCGGAGCGTGGGAACGAGGGAACCGCACCTTGCTGAGACGAAGCGAACCGTGTCGAGAATCAAACCGGGCCGCTTACTCCTCGGCCACCTTTTCCCACCACGCCATCACTTCGCGGCTGGTTTGACGGTCGAGGTTGACGCGCAGGCGGATGAACGGGCCCTGGGCGGTGTAGTCGGCGCCATCGAAATCGGCGTCGTAGAAGCCGTGGAAGTTGTAGCCGAGCGAGACCCAGACGTTGCGCTTGGGGTTGTAGCCGACCGACAAACCGAGCGAATCGTCGTGGGAGCCTTCCGACAACAACGTGCTCACCTGCGCGCCGAGATCCCAGTTTGCGGTGAAGTCGTGCCGGTATTCGACACCGTACAGCTGCGCCACGCTGCTGTATTGCCCGCTATCGAAGTGGTCCTCCACCAGTTTTATGCCGTGGTGCAGGTCGATCTGGTTGCGACGGTCGAACAGGTAGTTGGCGTTGATGTTGTTGACCACCTTTCCGGTGCGCACGGAAGCGTTGGGGCCGGAGCTCTCGGCTCGGCTGAAGGTGAGCCGGTCGAGCACGATCCAGGGGCTGTAAGTGGGACGGTAGGCCAGCGACAGATCCAGATCAGCCTGAGTGCTTTCGTTGCCGGCTGTCGTCTCGCTGTCGAAGTAATCCAGGGTGGCGGCAAAACCGACGCCGGGGCTCTGCTGGCGGTAGAAGCCCAGGAACAGGCCGTGTTTGACCTCCACGTCGCTGTCCAGGCGCTCGACGCGGACATTCCCGGACCAGTCCAGTTCGCGATAGGTGGCCCCCACCGTTACGGCGGTGAAGTCGTTGCCGCTGACGTCACCGGAGGCCAACGGAACGTTGGGATTGATCGGGGTCGCGCCCGGCGCGCGGATGGTCCTGGTCTGGTCGATGCCGAAGTCGAGGGCGAGGCGCTCGTTGACCTGCCAGCCCTGCTGCAGGCCGACGTTGGCGTAGGTGCGCGGGCCATACTCTGCCGTCTCTTCGGCCAGTGCGGTACGGATGCGCGCCCGCGACCAGGGGCTCGCCTCGATGCCGGCACGGGTCGCGCGGCTGTCCTGAAGCTCGCCATCGGTCAGCTCGTTCTGGACGAACAGCTTGGCGTTCTGGGTCAACAGGTAGTCGGCGCCGGTCACCAGGCGGGTGGGATAATCGCTACTGGCATCGTCGCCCGACAGGGGCATGTCCACCTTGCCGTGCACCCGCAGGCGGCGATCCATCAGATACTGCGACGCCCCCAGGCCCAGCAGGTTGGACTCTTGCTTTTCGCCGTTACCCAGGCTGTCGCGGGCGTGGCGCACGGAGGCGGTCGCCTGCGTATCGTCGTTATTGAAATTGAACGCGGCGGCCTCCGTGCGGCGCTCGGCGCCGGTCTGTAAGGTCTTCTGCTGGCTCGCCTCCAGCGCGTAATTCATGTGCTCGTCGATGCGGTAGAGTGCCTCGGCCCCCACCTTTTCCGTCCCGCTCTCGCTGCCGGCCTGGCTACCGATGCCATAGCCATCCTCCTGCCGGCGCAGGTAGACCCTTCCTTTGAGGTCCACCCCGTCGTGGACCAGTTCGGTCAGATAGGCGTCGCCCTTCCGATCTTCGGCATTGGCATGGTCCTCGCTGCTGGCAACTTCCGCGCGCACTGCGGTTCGATCGGTCAGTTCGTAACGGATATCGCCGCCGACCATCTGCGCCTCGGCACCCGGGGCGCTGTCGTCCACCACGCTGGCACCGACCTCAAGGCGCCCATCCAGCAGTTTCACCGCACCACGGCCGCCGGAGACGATCGAGCGCTCGCTGCTGTCGATCACCTCGTACTCGACGATGATATAGATCGGGTTGAAGTTCTCGTCCTTGCTATAGACCGGCTGCTTGAAAAACAGGGTGCCGGCGATAGGGTCGATCTGGTAGTCGATGAACGGCGCCAGGTCGCGGCGGCTGAGAATCCGCTCACTGTGGAAGCGGTCGCGGACCTCGATGGTCACCTTGGCCGAGTTGACCCGGATCTGGTCACGGGAGAGGTGATAGAGGCCGGAGGTGCCGTCGCCGCGGATCTCGTCGCGAACGAAGCGCTGATCAGTGTCCGAGGCGAAACCGGTGAAGCTGAAACGCTCGTTCTCGAACTCACCGCGGACACCGGTCAGGCTGCGGCTGTAGCGGGTCAGCTCGGTGGCACTGAGTCCGGTCACGAAGTCCCCGAACAGGAGGTTGAACTGGTCCGCCTCCAGCCTGAGGTAGAGCTTCTCGCTACTGGGCGCGTCGAAGCGCTGCACGCTGTTGTCGCCGTAGAGCGTGTAGTAGCTGTCCGGGTTGATGGTCTGGAACAGGGCCTGGCGGCGGTACGGGTCGCTCTCCCGCTCGCTGTCGTAGGCAAGGGTCAGCAGGTATTCACCCTTGATCTGCCCCTTGGCATAAAAGGCGAGCCGCCCATCGTAGCTGTAGCCGTCCTCCTCGCCGTTCGCCTCCAGCGCCTCCATGTTGCCGGAGAGGGAGCGGTGGGCCGCGGTGCCCTCGGCAATACCCACCATCAGCCACTCCTTGCGCAGGCTCGGCTTCACGTAGACGCTGAACTCCTCTGCCACGTCGTTGTGGCCGAGGGTGAAGCGATACAGTCCGCTGCGCGAGACCGGGGCGAAACGCACGGTGCCGTCCGGATCGACCTTGACCATGGTCTCCGCTTCCTGGAACTCGGGGTTGGTCTGCTTCCGGTTGTTCGGCACATAGGGCTGGAGCTCACCGGAACGGATCTCCAGGTTGCTGGTGCCGTTGATCACCTTGCCGGCCCCGTCGCGCAGTTCCAGCTTCACCGCAACCGGCGTGGTGCCATCGGCAAGATTGCCGCGGCTCTCCTTCAGCCGGATGGTGGCCACCTCGCCGGTGCGGAAGAAGTGGACCTCCTGATTGAAGCGGGCGACACCGAAGGGATCGAAGCCCTCCAGCTTCAGGGTGTGGGGCCCGGGCAGTCCCAGGTCGACGCCGATATAGCTGTACAGGATCTGATCGGTATTCGGGTTGCTGCTTTTGAAGCCGACGCGATCGGCCGGGATCTCCTGCCCATCCAAAGTGAGTTTGGGTTTGAGCTTGGCCCCCAGACGGGTGCGGACGGCCATGATGCGGGTGGCGACCGCGCCGCCCTCTTCGATGGACAGGATCCCTTCCGGCTCCTTGCTCGTGGACGGCCCGGCGGTGTCGGCACCGGCTGCGGCATCCGCAACTTCGACCTCCAACGTCTGATTGATACGACCGCTGTCACCCACCAGCAGGTGCGTGATGCGGCCCCCTTGCTTCGCTGAAGCAGCTTTGACAAAAAAGCGGTTCTCCGCCGCGACGCTCTTCTGCTTCTTGGCCGTGGCGGTGTCGTAGTAGAGCTGCGCGGTGGCGAGCTGCTCGCCTTCGCCGCCGCCGTCGGTCAGAGCCGCAGCGAACATTACCTCCCGGCGCCAAGTCGGCGTCTCTCCCGGCGGCAAAGCAAACAGCAACCGACCGAAGACGTTCTTCGGATCGGCTACCGGTTTGCCGTCGATCTGCGCGGTACCCGGCAGGTAGCGCTGGCCCTTCGGCAACCGCACCATCAGGTCGCCATGCTCCAGCGGGAGCTTGGAGATATCAACCTCCGCCCGGTACTGAACCCGTTCGTCCGTGATCGCACTACTCAGGCGCAGGGCGAGGTTACCGCTGCCATCGTCAACGATCCGACGCAGATAAAAGTCGGCCCGATGCAGCGTGCCGCCCTGGACATCCACCATCTGCGAGTCGGGGCTGCCGGCGAAGCGGGTGTTCTGCTCGCAGAGGATCGGCGCGTAGCCCTCCGGGAGGCTCTCGGTATCGATCTGCACCACGTGCACGTCGGGCGTGACCGCCTCGAAGTGGTAGAGCCCCTTGGCGTCGGTATCGGCAAAGCGCCCATCCTCCATCACCAGGCGGACCGCTTCGAGACCAGGGAGGTCGGTGCCGATGCTGGCGGGCGCCTGCTCCTTGGAGCGGGTCTGCAACGTCACGGTTTGCAGGCCGCTGTCGGCACGGGCGATCAGGAAACGGGTCCCTTCCTGCTGGCGGCGGGTCTGCAACTGCACTTCCACCCGGCGGTTGAGGGCACGCCCCTCCGCAGTGTCGTTGGTGGCCACGGGCCGTTCGCTGCTGTGACCGACCACCTTGACCCGCTGTTCATCCAGGTCGAGCGCCTCGGCGAGGAAATCGGCCACCTGCCGTGCGCGCGCCTCGGAAAGGGCGTAGTTGTCCGCGAACAGATGCCGCGAACGGGGCCGAATCATCTGGTCGTCGGTGTGTCCCTCCACGGTCAGACTGACGATTTCCTCCCCTTCCAGCCGCTGGATCAGCACCTGCAACTCCTTTCGAACCGCCTCATCGGGCTCTGCGGCGAGTGGGTCGAAGTGGGCCGAACGCAGCGTCTGGCGGTAGTTTTGGTCGTGCTCCTTCAGGGTGTTCGACGCCGTCGGTGTTCGCAGCCCCTGCACGCCCTGATGGGCAAACACCAGCTGTGCGCGCGTCTCGAGTTCGCCCAGGATGCGGTCTTTGGCGTCGGCGGTGAACTCCACCGTGCCCGTAAAATCGCCCGCCAGTCGGCCGAGCGGCAGCAGCAGGACCTGGTTTTCCTGCCGGATATTCCCGAGCGGCTTTTCGTTGAGGAGTGCCGAGCCGGCCCGGTAGTGCAGGGCCATCGGCAGTTCCACGCGCAGCAGCGCATCATCCAGCGGGGTGCGGGCCGTGCTCAGCTGCGCCTGGTAATGGATTGACCCGCCTTCGGCGCGGCTGGTCAGCCGGATCCCAAGTTCCCCCTCCACATCGGGGGCCAGCGGGCAGTTGCCCACCATCACCCGGCCAAGGATATGGCTGCGACTGCGGATCAGGTCTTCGGCGATCTGGACACTCGCCTCCGCCACGTTGGAGGTCAGGGCATTGTTGCCGCCGGCCACGGCCTGGTTAACCGCCATGCCGATCGGTGTACCCGCCCCGATCCGCACCACGTACTTCAGTTCCGAGCGCTCTCCCGCCGCCAGCGTGCCGATGGGAAAGGTCAGCTCGCGACCGTCCGCCGAAATAGCGGGATCGGCCACCGCGTTGCCGTCGCGCCGGGCGGAGCCGGCGACATAGCGGAAGCCGACCGGCAGGGTGTCTGTCAGCACAGCGCTGCTCACCGGGCCTGTTCCCGGGTTTTCGACCGTCACCGTGTACTGATTGTGTTCGCCCACTGCCGCGCGGGATTTCACGCTGCGTTTGGTGACATAGAGCGCGGCCGACTTGGGGTCGAGCGGCAGGTCAATCTTGATGGCCGGGCCAACCGGCACCCGGAAGCGCTCGCCGCGCGACCCGGTGACAAGCGCAAAGGGGGCGCCGGGCAAAGCCTGCAACGTCGCATCGTCCGTCTGTGAAGGGAAGGCGTAGCCCGCCGGCGGAGAGAGCACCAGCCGGTAGTCCCCCGGATTGACATACGGGAAGCGGTACTCGCCTGCGGGCATGGTGTAGACCACCCCGCCGGCGTCGGTGACCGTCCCGCCGGAAACGACGGTTGCGGGATAGCCGCTTACCCCATCATCGCCGTAGACCACGGCCGGCTGTCCGGTGTTGGCATCGATCAGGGTGACGATGACGCCATCAACCAGCTCACCGGTGGCGCTGTTGAAAACCCGGCCGTAGGGGTCCACCAGGGCCGCGGCGGTCGCAATGTCCTCGCCATCGGACGCATCCACGTAGCGAACCACCACCTCGGTGTCGGCGCCAACGGTCAGCTGGCAGTCATCGGTGGTCCCGGCATTACGGGTCGAACGGATGTTCCCCACGAACACCCCGGTGTCGACCCCATTTTCAGTCAGCCGCAGGACCTCCGATTCGCCGCTCCCCTTGACCTTCAGGGACACCGAAATGGTTTCCCTCACGCTGGAGTCCACATTCTGATCGGGGTCGGTGACGCGGACGAAGATGATCTCCCCCGCCCGGTAGAGCTCGGTAGGGCTCAGGTCGAGTTCACTTGCATCGATGGGTAGTGGCGAAACCGAGCCGTCGGCACACTGCGCCGCCTGGATCGGCATCTTTTGACCGTTGCTGCTGTCGGAAACGTACTTGAAGAAGTCGATGACCGCGCGGCTGCGCTCACAGGTGGACCCGGGGCCGCTTGGGCAGTGACCGACAAGCGTGAAGGTGGCCGAGGCGGTCAGAACACCCCGATCGAAACTGAAGGTGGCGGTATTCACGACCTTCTCGCCCTGCTGGGACGCGGCGGCCTGGACATTGGCCAGCAGCCCGCCCCATACCAGCAGGACAAACAGGAGGTGGATCCAGCCGACCCCGTGCCGGCGTCTGCCGGCCCGAGGCTGCCTCCGGACGTGCGCCGCTTCCGCGCAGTATTCAGCGCTGAAGGCGGACTCCGGATGGGGCAGTAGGCTGTTCTCCACGGGCCATCATCGTTTCGTTACTGTACCGTCACCTGGAAGATGATGACGGCTTCCTCACCTTGCTTGATCACCCCGGAAGCGCCGCCGGGGCTGTTGACGGCAAGACCGCCGCCGGCGAGCGGGAACGCGCCCCCATCGACGACGGGGTCGTCATTCAGTGTCATGGTGCCAGTGACATACTCCGTGTACTCCGGCAGGTCGTCGGCCAGCACGCAGGAGGTCAAATCACCGGCGGCTGCCGGCTTGGCGATGATGCGGTATTCCAGGGTGTCGCCGCTCTGGGCAAGGACGCCGCTCGTGCGGAAGCTGGCCTCGCCGGCCGTGAAGTTCTTCACCTCTTTGGTGAGCGTCACCTGCGGGGTGACCACGGTGACGACAACCTCGTTGCCGTCGCCCTGCGCGGTGGCGTAGGTCACCGCCGAACCGCTTCGGGTTGCCGTGGTCTGGCCGCTTAGGTTGACCGTATGCGTGCCGTCCCCTTCGCCGGTCAGAATCCCGGCGGTCACGGTCAGGCTGACGGTTATCCGTTCGCCAAGCTGTGTGCCGGTCGGTATCGTGTTGGTATCGATCGCCGGCGCCGCCCCGACGGGCGTCAGCGTCAGGACGGTGGGAACCTCGGGCGTGGTGGTGTTGTTGGACGCGTCGGTCTTCGCCGGCGTGCCCGGACTGATGCTGGCGATGGTGTAGGTGCCGACCCCGTCGACGACGATGGTGTCGTCTTTGGCCAGGTTGCTTTCCGACCCCGCCGGGATATAGACATTGCCGGCAGCATCAGACGCGCGATTGGTGACGGAACCGCCCAAAGTGAGCGTCGTATTTTCCGCGCCCGACGGAAACTTCAGTGCCGGCCCGTTCACCTTGTCGTCGGTCGACTCGGCCTTGAGGCTGAAGCTATCGGAGCCGTTGGCGTTGTTGACGATCGTATACGTATACGTGCGATCCTCGCCCGGGTAGGCGTTGTCCGCGGTCGAGTCGACGGTGATCGTCGGTGCGGCAGCAACGGTATTGACTCCGACATCCACCGAGGCGGAGACCCTACCGCCATCGAAGGTCAGGGTTGCCGCGTTATGAATCGTGGTACCGCCGGCCACGTCCGCCGATGCGCTCACCGGCAGCATCAGCAGGGCGAGCAGAAACAGCGGCAGTACCGACAGTTTGAATCTGCAGGAACGGTTTGCGACGGGTCCCATGGGTATTGTTATTGGTTATATCCGAAACGACGGAGCATGCTCAGGAAGACCGGCGGGCCGTTAGGCCCGCCGGTTAGCTCCGGAGAATTAGTCGATCTTCACCTGATAGGTGATCACGACGTTTTGACCCGCGGCGACCGTACCGCCCGCGTTGTTGGCCACGCCAGAACCGACATAGAAGGTGAGCGTGCTGCCGGCGGCAGTGCCGTCGGTGTTGCCTGAGACTTCATCAGCGGCCTCGATATCAGTGGCGTCAACGGTGATATCCCTAGCGGTTCCCCCGTTGTAGGTCACCTCGGCAACGATATCGGTCGCAACACCTGAGCCATTGCCATCGGTGGTGGCCGTGTAGGTTTCAGCGGCGGTGAAGGTATCCAGGGTGGTGTAGTCGGGGATCGTATCGGTGACCGTCACCACGGTTGCGTTGCCGCTGCCGTTATTGGTGACGGTAATCCGATATTCGATCAGCTCACCCGAATTCCCGGTGGTCGAGCCATCACTAACCCAGCCAGTACCCGTGCTCGCGTTACGCGACTCCTTGGTGATAGCGAGCGCCGCGGCCTGGAAGGTGGTCACCGTCTGGTCTGTGGCTGCTGCCGCGGCGCTGGCATCGTCACGCGCTGTCACGGTGACAGTGTTGGTACCATCGGCCGTAGAATTAACCACACCGTCCACTGTAACGTTGAAGGTGGTCCGCTCCGCAATGAGCGTACCGGCTGCGACACCACTCATATTGGGCGATCCCGTCAGACCGATGGTCGTGTTGGTTTCTGCAGTCGTGATACCTGCTGTCCCGTCAGTGGACGACACGTTGCTGTGGCTGGCCTGGGTTCCGGCGGTAACGCTTGCGATCGTGTACTCGGTGCCAGCAATAACAACCGTATCGCCAACCCCCAAATCAGTCTCGGACCCAGCCGGGATGGTCACGTTACCGGAACCATCGCCGGAGAGGATGACCGATGCACCGAGTGTGACCGTGGCAACGCTAACCGCCTGGTTGTTCGTCGCCAGGTTGGCCGTACCGTCACTCGCTACGCTCAGGTTGTACGTATCCGTACCGTTGGCGGTGGAGGTGATGGTGTAGGTGTAAGTTGCTGTTGTGCCAGACGCGACAGACTGATCGGCCGGAGAATCGATAGTCGGCGTCGATTCAACCAAATTGACCGAGACCGAGACTGCTGCCGTCTCGGCATACGAAGTGGTGCCGCTGGCGTCTTTGTAGTCGACCTTGGCGACGTTGAGGATGAGCGCGCCGGCACCGGTGCTTGCCTGCGCCCCCGTGGAGACCAGAAGCGCACCGCCCATCAAAATCCCCGAGAGGGCGGCGGCGATCTTCCTGGTCGTCGCTGAATGCTTCCTGTTCGTTTTCATGATTCTCTACCTCGAGCTCGATTGTTGTTTCTTGTTTCCTAGCCGCCTTCCCAAGGGAGATGTCGCCGATGACCGGCTTTCGGTGGGCCCCCCACAGCTGGTCAAGTTCCCCTACGAAGGCAGCGCTCCTAACCTGTATTGCTGATAAATGTTAGTGCACTCTTATATGATAACTTCAAGTATAGTGTCTTAAAAAGGGGCTAAACAGCGGATGCGAAAGGGATTCATACCCCAGTTTTTCGGTCCGGCACAAGAAGGTGAGCGTGAGTAACGACTAACTTCAAACGGCAAACAACCAAGGCCCCGGGGCATCCAACCTTGAAGTTCGGAAGACGGATTCGAATCTCGGAAGCAACAGAGAAACCGTGCATGGGTCACAAAAATATCAATCAGGAGCGTTAGTTAGGCGATCGACTCAGGATTCGTCTGTTGCGCACACGCGCCAAGCACTTGGTCTTTTCAGGCACCGCGCGTCGGCAACGTGAGTCACATAGCATGTGTACGTGTGCATTCACTAACGTCACAAGATCCGGCCCAACTGACCCGTGCGACGAGAAGAAAAATTTTTGAGGCGCGCCTTTGATTCCAAGTTTTTCGTCGAAATTCCCAAGATTTTCCCACCATCAACTGCCCCACAGCACGGCGCAGCCCCAGCCTTTCCGAAGCAGAGTCCCTTTAGAGGTGCCACTCAGAGCGCGAGAACGACGGCGACTGGAAGGATGGGTGAGTGAGTGAGGCTGCGGATGAACGGGCGCGGCAAGGGGATACCGGAGCAAAAAACCCGGGCGAACGCGTCGCCCGGGATTTTCGCGGGCGATTTACTTCAACTTCACCGAATATTTCAACGTCCCTTCTGCACCCGCATCGATGCGCTGGATCACCCAGCGCACGTTGGTGTAGCTATCAGGGGTGGCCTTGCGTTCTTCGGGCTTGCCGTCGACGACGACCTCGTAGGTGAGAAGGCTGGGCTTTTTGTAGGTCTTCCCCGCGTCGATGGAGAAGGCGATATCAGCGCCGTCCCCGGCAGCACTATCCACGATGTAGACGGTGTCCTGCGGGATGGGGTTGTCCACCACCACGTTCGTGGCCGCCTCGTCGCCTTTGTTGGAATAGGTCAGCGTGTAGAGGATCTGGTCACCCGGTGCGGCACTGTCGGCCGGCACCCATTTTGTGCGTTTTTCGCCATTCTCCTCAACGGTAACCGCTTTTTCCGCCGACATGGAGAGCTCGACCTGAGGCCTCGCCATCGCGGCCAGCGGCAGGGTGGCGAGCACTACGCCGAGGAGGATGGATTGGACTGTCTTCAACATCTGGCTACCCCTGAACGTCATTTCATGTTATGCGCCGATTCGCGTAAGTTAACACAGTTCCGGTTGGGGTTAGTACAAGTGCGCGACGGTCGGCGTCAGAATGCCGGATGGACGCTCTGCATCCCGTCGGGTGAGGTTGTTTATACCTATTTTTATTTAGGAATGTGTGAAAGACCGTCGCCAGCGCCGCGCCAGCGAGTTGCCCGGCGTCAGATGGAGTGAGAAGATCAAAAAATCCAGGTTGCTTCTGCGCACGGGTGCGGTTTGGCTTTGTGATCGGGGCCATTGGGTCACCTCGGCGTTGAAACGAGGAGCGTCCAGGACGCATTCTCGCGCAGAGCTTGCAAACGAGAGAATAATCGACAGCTGCGAGGGGGATTCCCTGGACACCATGCATCAGACCAGAACGTCGCCGGGCCGGGCACAGCGGGACCACATGGATGCGCTCGCCGGGATACTCGTACTGTTCCTGATGATGTTCAGCCCCGCGCTCTGGGCCTGGCCTGCCGACAGCGACTGGATTCCGGTATACCAAAACGGTCTGCCCGTCACCGACCCCGAGGGCGACGTCTCCCAGTCGATGGACATCGTCGGCGACGCCAGCTATCCGGCCGCCTACATCCACAACAACGGTTCGCACCTGCACTTCCGCTTCCGCCTGGACGAAACGCCCGACAAGAACGGCGGTCTGGATCCCTTCGGCTGGGGCTTCCTGGTCGACACCGACATGAACGCCGACGACTACGAATACATGATCATGGTCGACGGCATCAACAACCCCGACCTGTTCTATCTGGCCAAAAACACGGTCAAGACCGCGATAGGTGATCCCTCGGACAAGGCTGAGGTCGTGGTCTGGAGCGAGCATGCCAATCGTGATCCGATCAGCGGCAACTATCGGATCACCACCGCGGATAGTAACTTCCACGCGGACCCCGACTACTTCCTCGAGTTCCGCATCCCCTACGACCTGTTCAAGGCCGAACTGGGGCTCACCGATACCTCTCTGATCCGCTACTTCGTCGGCTCTTCCGCCAGCGCCCAGACCCTGTCCAAAGATCTGCTCGGGACGGACCTCTATGGTGGCTTGTCAGAATTCGTGCTGCCGATCGGCACCCTGCCTACGACCGGCTCGGTGAAGTTCGTCGGTGATATCGCCGGCAATGGCGATGTCACCTATTTCTATGTCACCGATACCCTGTTCGTCCGGGTCGACGACAGTGACCAGAACGGCAATGCCAGCGCCGTCGACACAGTCAGTGCAACCCTGACCAACCCCTCCGGGGACAGTGAGACCATCACCCTTTACGAGACCGGAATCGATACCGGCATCTTCACCGGATCGATCAACACGACCGGGGGCAGCGCCATCGTCGGTGACGGTACCCTTCAGATCACCTTGATCGAGATCGTCACTGTCACCTATATCGACGGCGTCGATGCCAGCCTGGTTGAGAACCAGACCCGTACCGACACCATCGAGGCACTGCCGCTGGCTGACCTGGCGGTGGCCAAGACCGCCAGCAATGCCACTCCGAACGAGGGCGACACCATCAAGTACACCGTCATGGTGACCAATACCGGCCCCAGCACCTCGCTCAGCGCACAGGTCACCGATGTTCTTCCCAGTGGGGTGAGCTACAGCAGCTACAGCGCCTCTACCGGCAGTTACAATCCCGGCAGTGGGATCTGGACCTTCGGCACCTTGGCGATCGGAGCCAGCGCCACCCTCACCATCGATGCCACGGTCGATGCCGGCACCGCACAGCAGGTGATCACCAACAGCGCCAGCATCACCAGTACCGGCCAGCTCGATGACAACAACGCCAATGACAGCGCCAGTGTCAGTATCGGTGTACAAGGCGCCGATGTGGCGGTGACGAAGGCGGTGGATGACGACGCCCCGAGCACCGGCGACACGGTCACGTTCACCATCGGGGTAACCAACAACGGCAGCAACGCCGCCACCAACGTAGTCATCACGGACCTCCTGCCGAGCGGACTAAGTTATCTCAGCGACAGCGGCACCGGCGCCTACAACAGCGGCACTGGAGAATGGAGCATTTCTACTCTGGCGAACGGCGCCAGTGCCAGCCTCGATATCAGTGCCTCCGTCACCGCGGCTGCCGGCAGCACAATCACCAACACAGCCTCGGTCACCCACGCGGACCAGGGTGACCCGGACGGTAGCAACAATTCGGCCAGCGCCGACCTCTACGTGGGCGCCACCGACCTTGCCGTGACCAAATCGGTCGACACCGCGACGGCTGACGAAGGTGATACGGTCCAGTACACCATTCAGGTCACCAACGCCGGCCCCAATCCGGCGACATCGGTCGTGGTCGACGACCAACTTCCCAGCGGCGTCACCTATGTGAGCCACAGTGGCGGCACCTACGACAGCGGCACCGGACTTTGGAGCATCGGCAACCTGGCGGTTGGCGCCAGCGCCAGCCTGACCATTACCGCCACCGTCGACGCCCATACCGCCGGTCAGACAATCACCAACACGGCCAGCGTCAACTCCGGCCAGCTGGACCAAAACAGTGCCAACGATACAGGCACTGCCGACTTCACGGTGAACTATGCCGACCTCAGTATCACCAAGGTGGTGGACAATCCCTCCCCCAACAACGGGGACGCGATCGTATTCACCGTCACCCTGACCAACAACGGAATTGCAACCGCGTACAACATTCAGGCGACCGACTACTTCCCGAAACAGCTGACACTCGACAGCTACAGCGCCAGCAGCGGGACCTACAACAGCAGCACGGGACGATGGACTGTCCCCAGCCTCGCGGTGGGGGCCAGCGCCACGCTCACCATGAACGCCACCGTCAGCCTGAAGAACAACGACTCGACCTCGTTCTTCAACACCATCAACATCGATCAGGCGGATCAGGCCGACCCGGTGCCCGGCAACAACTCCGCCAGTGCGGCGGTGAAGGTCAGCGGCCTCGATATCGGCCTGACCAAGTCGGTGGATACCGCCATGCCGGCGGCCGGCGGCAGCGTCACCTTCACCATCGTTGCCACCAACAACGGCCCGAACGATGCCACCAGCCTGGTGGTCTCGGACAAGCTGCCCACCGGCATCAGTTACAGTTCGTATACCTCCTCCCAGGGCGGCTATAACGGTGGCAGCGGGCAATGGACGGTCGGCAGCCTCGCCGTCGGGGCCAGCGCGACCCTGACCGTGACGGGTATAACCGGCGCAGGTACCGACGGCGAAATCATCACCAACTATACGAATGTCGCCTCGGTCGACCAGGCCGACGTCAATGCCTACAACGACAGCGCCAGCGCCAGCATCTACGTGGGCGGCAGCGACCTCGCCCTGAGCAAGACCATCGATACCGCCACCCCCACCGAGGGGGACACCGTCACCTACACCCTCACCGTCGGCAACCTCGGGCCGAACGATGTCACCGGGGTGGAGGTGACCGACATCCTCCCCTTCGGTCTCACGTATGTTTCGGCCGCGGGGACCGGAAGCTATGACAGCGTAACCGGGATTTGGAGCGCTGGCGCCGTCACCAACGGCAGCAGTGTGAGCATCGATATCAGCGCCACCGTGGACAGCGGTACCGGCGGCAGCACCATCACCAACACCGGCACCATTACCGCCAGCAGCGGCCTCGATGCCGTCGCCGGCAACAACAGTGCCAGCGTCGATCTGACCGTGCAGCGGGTGGACCTGGTGATGAGCAAGCTGGTCAGCGACAGCACCCCGACCGAGGGCGACCACATCATCTACACGCTGACTGCCAACAACCTCGGACCGCACACCGCCACGAACGTCACCGTCACCGACCACTTGCCGAGCGGAGTGACCTTCGTTTCCGCCAACACGGCAACCGGAAGTTATGACAGCGGCGCCGGGATCTGGACCATTGGCACCATGGCCAAATCGGCCAGTGCCGTGCTGAACATCACCGTCAGCACCGATACGGTCGGCAGTGACACCCTTATCACCAACACCGCCACCATCGATGGCGACCAGGCCGACTCCAACACCGGCAACAACACCTCCGGCGTCGACATCACCGTACTCAATTACAGCCAACCGCTGCTGACGATTCTGAAATCGGCCGACAAGTCCGGTTCGGGGGCGAGCCCCGGCGAGGCGATCACCTATTCGGTGATCATCACCAACACCGGCGACGACATCGGCACGGTTGTGGTGGTGCGCGACCAACTCAGTCCTTACACGGCGCTGACCCTCGATCCGTTCGGCAATGGCACCCCCTTCAACTTCAATGCCGGGACTTCGGGACTCACCATCGGGAGCCACAGCTACTCCAACGATGACGGCACCACCTGGGCCTACATCCCGGTCGATGACGGCAGCGGCCACGACGGGAACATCACGGACTGGCGCATCGACCTGAACGGCTCTATGGCGGTGTCGGGACAGTTCACCCTCACCTATAGAACCGTGGTCAAGTAAGGGAAACTCGTTCCCACGCGGAGCGTGGGAACCAGCGGAATTAGACGTCCAGGCGCACCCGCCGCGACTCGGCCCTCGTTCCCACGCTCCGGTGGGATGCCGCCCGGACGCTCTGCGTCCAGCCCTAATCGGCCCTCCCTCCCCCGCCGTCACCAGGCGCAGAGCGCCACCAAGGGGTTCCCACGCGGAGCGTGGGAACCAGCGGAATTAGGCGTCCAGGCGCACCCGCCGCGACTCGGCCCTCGTTCCCACGCTCCGCGTGGGAATGCCGCCCAGACGCTCTGCGTCCAGCACTGATCGGCCCTGCCTCCCCCGCCATCACCGGGCGCAGAGCGCCCACCAAGGGGTTCCCACGCAGAGCGGGGGAACCAGCGGAATCTTGTGAGGCTGAGACCTGCGTCCGTTTCCAGCCTCTCGCGATGTGGGACGATTCCGCAAAACCCGTGCCTGCCGAGTCAGGGGCGGCGGAAAACGCGGCCACTTCGTCCGGAGTTTCCTTGCGATCCACCGATATCTTCGCTGAACGGCCGGTGTTCGCGCTGCTGCTTGGTCCGATACTGCTTCTTGCGCTTGCGCTTCTTCTTGCCTGGGCCCTCATCGATGTAGCCAATGGAAGTGCCCTGCTGCTGGCCGTTGCGCTGTTGGCAGGTGATGCCTTTTGGGTGTCGGCAGACCTCCGCCGGGGCCGGGGCCCGGCACTGGGCCGACCATGGGGCGTCGCCGCGCCGCTCATCCCCATGATCTTGGTCATGGCCGCGGTCACTGGACCGCTTTTCCTTGCGGCCGGCCCAACCAGCGACCGGCTCAAGCCGTTTGCCGCGACACTGGTCGGGGCGGCCCTGCTGTCCGGTCTCGTGGCCCTCGCCCTGGTGCTCTCTTTCCGGCAGCCGGCACACCCGACGGTACACCACCCCACTCGGCTACACGCGTGGTATCGACGGCGGCTGACCCGCGTCCGGAACCAGGGGCCGCTCGCCATCGCTATCATGCTCGGCGCACTGGCGGGGGCCGGTTGGCTGTTTGCCAAGGCTCCTCTCGAGTTGCTGCCGGATGAAAACGGACCTCCCTTGAACCGATCGGGAAGTAGCCTGCCAATGCAGTTCACAATCGGTGCCGTCGGCCCCTCCCGAGAACTCGACGAGGTCATCGCCCGGCTGCTGCAAGCGGCCCGGCAGAGCGATCTTCTCGCCCACGCCGAAGTCGAGCACGAGGCACAAGCGCTGGCGTTGCGTGTCGATCGGGAGAAGGCGGCGGCGTTGGGCTTGCCGCTCGACGAGATCGGACGGGGCCTCGCACGGCTTTTCGGCAGCGGCGAGGTCGAGCGGATCGCGTTCGACGAAAACGGTCGCGCCCTGATCCCCCACCCGGCACCTGCGGACCGCAGCCCGACCGAGCGGCTCACCCGTTATTACATCACCGGACCCGACGCCAACCTGGTCCCGTTCGTCGCGGTGGTCTCGGTCGAGCCTGAGGCACCGGACCGGGGTGATCGCTCTCAACCGGCCTACGCCGCGACCATCCGGGGGATGCCACTGCCTGGCGTTACCGTGGACGAGGCCGTCGATTATCTCTGGCGCCAGGCCGGCCCGCACCTGCCAGCCGGTCTGGCGGTCGCTTACGCCGGTGAGTCGCGTCGGGTTGTGGCAGCGCGGCAGGAGATGTTCCGGCTGCTGCTGCTGGGACTGGCGCTGGTTAGCGGCGTGCTTGCGGCGTGGTTCCGAAGCTTGCGAATGGCGCTGACCGCGCTGGCCGGCGTTCCGGTTGCGCTGTTGGCTGCGCTGGCGTCTTTGCATCTGGGCGCCGCCGCCATGAACGGATACGCGCTGTTCGGGCTATTGAGCCTGGTCGGGCTGGTTGGTCGTCATGGGGTGTTGATCGTCGACCGGGCCGAGCGGCTGCGGCGCAAACAGGGCGGCGAGTTCCATGCCGTCGCGGCAGAGGCTGCCGCCACCCGGCTGGGCCCGATCCTGATCACCACCATCGCTGTCGTCACCGCCGCCGTTGCGCTCCTGGTGACCGGCGGCGCCCCCGGCCTCGGCTTGGTAATTGGGGCGGGAATGCCGTTGGGCACCCTCTCGGCCCTGATTTTGGTGCCCGCCTGCTACGCACCACGGCTTTCGTAGGGTGCGGTGGCGACTGCATGGATGCAGGAGGTAGGGCAACGCATGGAGCAGTTGCCGAGGAACGAACCGCACCGATGGCCGCCCGAATGGTGCGGTTCGCAAGCTCACCACACCCTCTACATCACTGACCCACCGTTACGCTGTAGCCGACCCTGCCGCGGGAGGTTGGCATCAGCGACCGTAGATAGGCAAAGCGAAGCGTGTGGTGCTCCCATCGACAGCGCATCCCGATGGGCACGTCGCTTCGCTCCTTTGCCCATCCTACATGGCTTTCAAGGGTGTGGTGAGGAACGAACCGCACCGGTGTGGTGACGACTGCATGGATGCAGGAGGTAGGGCAACGCATGGAGCAGTTGCCGAGGAACCAACCGCACCGGTGGGCCGCCCGAACGGTGCGGTTCGCAAGCTCACCACACCCTACGTCACTGATCCACCGTTACGCTGTAGCCGACGGTGCCGCTGCCACTCGGCATCAGTTCGCCGGTGAAGGTCCATTTCAGCGCCCCGGTTTCCCCCACGGCCGGCGCGGTGATATCGCAGACGGTCAGGCTGGCCGGCAAGGGTGTACCGCAAGTGGCGCTGGTGAAGGTGGAGTAGGCGGGCACCATGTCGTTGATCACGACATCGGAGACCGGTTTGCTGCCCTGGTTGGTGAAGGTGATGGTATAGGTGATCACCTCGCCCGGGAACGCCGAGTTTTTGTCCACGGTCTTTTGGAGCGTCAGGTCCGTGCCCTCCTCCAGGGACTGGGCGGCCTTGACGAGATCGGTCACCACCTGTTCCCAACTGAGCGCCGGGGCGGCGTTGGTGTAATCGAAGGCCGCGGTGACGGTGACCTGGTATTGCGCACCATAGGGGATCCCCTCCGGGGCCACCACCTTGACGATGAGGCAGACCTTATCGCCGGCAGCGAGTCCCGACTTGCCGCTGATCTGCACATCGCCGCTTGTCAGGGCCCCGTCACAGTCGGGGTCCTCGTAGAGCAGCGCGTTCCATCCGGAGAGATTCGGGTTCGCGACCATATTCAGGGAGAAAGTCGCGTCGCCTCCGCTACGAACGGTCAGCGTGTGCGGGATGAACACGGCGCTGCCCGGCAGCACGGACCGTTCCTGATCCGCAACGAAGCTGTTCTCCGGCACATCGCCGAAGCGCACACCGCTGTACTGGCTA
The DNA here is from genome assembly GCA_041685045.1 of Gammaproteobacteria bacterium. Classification (GTDB taxonomy): domain Bacteria; phylum Pseudomonadota; class Gammaproteobacteria; order Thiohalomonadales; family Thiohalomonadaceae; genus Thiohalomonas. Next base: position 24,378 of record JAWLGP010000007.1, on the reverse strand, counting down.
CCGGCCGCAGCGGTAAAGCTCACGGTATCGGCGGTTCGGTCGTAGCTGCCGCCGGTGGTCCCGACGTTTCCACTGACCGACAAGTAGGCCGACGGATTGGTCTCGGAGAGGTACACCGGGTCGGCCACCGTGTCGGGCAGATAGATGGTAAAGCGCCCATTGCCGGCCGTGTACGCGGTCGCATAGGTGGTGGTACCGCTCGCATTGGTCGCCTGGACCTTGACCTCGCCAAGCCCCGACTCACCACCATCCTGCACGCCGTTATTGGCGATTCCACCGCCGCTGCCATCGTCCTGGAAGACTGCACCGGCGACGACAGAGCCGTGATAGTCGCCGAAGTCATTACCGTCGTTGGCCGCGCCGGCGACGGTGATGGCGAGGGTGTTGTCGGTGGTGGAGATGTAACCACTCGGGTCGGCCTCGCTCGGCGGACACGGGGTCGGACCAGTCCAGCCTTGGGCCTCGATGATCTGGTACGTCCCATCCGGCACGGCGGTAAAGGTGTAAAGGCCATCGGTGTCGGTGACTGTGGCGGTACAACTCGGCGTGCCATACGGGTCGCTGACCAGTACCACCGAAACCCCGGAGAGGCCACTCTCACCCGTGTCGAAGTGGGCGTCGTGATCCGCGTCTTCCCAGACCGTACCGGAGACATCGTACCCGCTGGTCACGATCGGCAGGCGGTAGTCTTCCACCTCGCCGTCACTGGCCGCGCCCTGTGCGCCCTCGCCGAGGACGTCGGTTGTCAACCGGAAACGCGCATAGGTCCAGCCGGCATTCACATCGTTGGTGACCGTGAAGTTGAGCTGGACGGTACCCGAGGTACCGGTGGGAACGGTGGCCGTAACCAATTCATCGGACTGGAAGCTGCCGTCCCGATCGAAATCGATCCAGCCATAGAGGGTGGCGGTGCTGCCGGTGCTGTTGGTAACGGCGACATCTACCGATATTGAACTGCCGCCGTCCTGGTCACCGATTTCCGGGAAGCCGGCGACCCCGTCCTCGTCGTCGGGAGTCACGCCGGAGAGATCGTCACCATCGGCATCGTTGCCAGCCACGGCCGGCGAACCGTCCGAGTCGCCATCGACTGCGCTGCCCATCCGGAGTCCGGCAACGATCACGTGGCTGGGGCCGTTGGCGCCGCGGCTGGTACCGTAACTGTCGGGGGCGTCGCCCCAGTCGGCTTCGCCAATGGTGACGGGGTAATCCTCCACCTCACCGTCCGCGGCCGCATCGCGCGAGGCTTCGTCGTACGATGTGGTGCCGTCGTCGTCGGACAGCGTGTCGGTGGTGAGACGTACCCGCAGGTAGGAATTGCCGGCAACAATGTCGGGGCCGACCGTTCCGATATTGCTCCAGGTCAGGGTTGCGCTCCCGTCGGTAGTGCCGGTCGCCACGACCGCCGTCGCGCGCTCGTCCGGCTCGAAGCTACCGTTGCCGTCGAAGTCTATCCAGCCGTACAGGTTGGCCGGGCTGCCGGTGTTGTTGGTAACCGCGACCGAAACGCTGTAGGAACGGCTGCCGACGTTCAGTCCCGACAGATCGGCGATAGCGTCCTCATCGTCGATTCCGGTGGCATCGTCGCCGGTACCGTCGAGCGCACCCGAGGGGGCGTCACCTTCACCGTCGATGGCACTGCCCAGCAGCAGCCCCGATCGCAACACGTGGTAGGCGCCGCCGGAGGCGCGCAAAGTCCCATAGCTGTCCGGCGCATCGCCGAAATCGAGCTCTGTCACGGTCAGGGTTGCCGAGGCCGAAGATCCGGTCCCGGCGTTGGAGGTCGTGACCGCCCCGGTACTGTTCGTGTACTCGCCCAGGCTCGCCGCGGTCACGTTCACGGTGACCGTGCAACTGTCACTGGCCGGGATGGATCCGCCCGATAGAGCCAGCGAAGTGCCGTCTGCCGCGGCGGTGACGGTCCCGCCGGCACAGGTGGTCGCTCCGTCAGGCGTTCCGGTATTTACCAACCCGCTCGGATAGCTGTCGGTGAAGGCGGCGCCCGTGATCGCCACCTCATTGGTGTTGGTCAACGTGATGGTGAGGACGGAAACCGCATTCGCCTCGATCCCGCTGGGCGAGAAGGCCTTGGCGACGACGGGGGAAGCGAGCACATGCAAGGTGGCCGAGGCGCTCGCACCCTCACCCGCATTGTCGGTGGTCACCGCGCCGGTGCTGTTCAGGTAACTGGCGGCGGTCGCGCTGGTCACGTTCACCGTCACTGTACAGCTGCCGCTGGCCGGGATGGTCGCCCCGGAGAGCGCCAGCGAGGTGCCGTCCACCGCCGCGGTGACCGTCCCGCCGGTGCAGGTGGTCGCCCCGTCCGGCGTTGCCATGTTCACCAGCTCCGCCGGGTAGTTGTCGGTGAAGGCCGCGCCGGTGATGTCGGTGGCGTTCGGGTTGGTCAGGGTGATGGTCAGCACCGAGGTGCCGGTCACCGGGATCTCCGTCGGGGTGAAGGCCTTCGCCACGGTGGGCGGATCCAGCACCGTCAGGGTAGCCGAAGCGCTCGTACCGCTGCCCGCATTGTCGGTGGTCACCGCGCCGGTGTCGTTAAGGTAACTGCCCGCGGTGGCGCTGGTCACGTTCACGGTCACCGTACAGCTGCCGCTGGCCGGGATGGTCGCCCCGGAGAGCGCCAGCGAGGTGCCGTCCACCGCCGCGGTCACCGTGCCGCCGACACAGGTGGTCGCCCCGTCCGGCGTCGCCGTGTTCACCAGTCCCGCCGGATAGCTGTCGGTAAAGGCCGCGCCGGTGATGTCGGTGGCGTTCGGGTTGGCCAGGGTGATGGTCAGCGCCGAGGTGCCGTTCACAGGGATCTCCGCCGGGGTGAAGGCCTTCGCCACCGTGGGCGGGTCCAGCACCGTCAGGGTGGCCGAGGCGCTCGTACCGCTGCCCGCATTGTCGGTGGTCACCGCGCCGGTATCGTTGAGGTAACTGCCGGCCGTCGCGCTGGTTACGTTCACCGTCACCGTACAACTGCCGCTGGCCGGGATGGTCGCCCCGGAGAGCGCCAGCGAGGTGCCGTCCACCGCCGCCGTCACTGTGCCGCCGGTGCAGGTGGTCGCCCCTTCCGGCGACACCGTGTTCACCAGCTCCGCCGGGTAGTTGTCGGTGAAGGCCGCGCCGGTGATATCGAAGGCATTCGGGTTGGTCAGGGTGATGGTCAGCACCGAGGTGCCGTTCACCGGGATCTCCGCCGGCGCGAAACCCTTCGCCACCGTCGGCGGATCCAACACGGACAGAACCGCACTCGCGGCACTCGGATTGGTCTTCCCTTCGGTATTCGACAGAGCCCCGGCCGCAATGGTGTTGGTGTAGACACCGGCAGTAGCGCTGGTGACCGTGACAGTAACGGTACAACTGCTATCGGCAGGCAGGCTCGCGCCGCTCAAATCAAATCCGCTCCCACCCGCCGTTGCCGTCACGGTCCCGCCGGAACAGGTCGTCGATGCCGCGGGTGAAGCCTCATTTACTACGTTTGCCGGATAGCTGTCGGTAAAGGCCACGCTGCTCAATCCAGTGAGCGGATCGGGGTTGGTGACGGTCACGGTCAGGACAGAAGTCCCGTTCACCGGTATTTCGCCTGGTGAAAAACTCTTCGCCAATGAGGGTGACAGGACCACCGACAGAGTTGCGGCGTTACTGCTATTGCCGGTCGTTCCGGTCTCGTTCGAAGTCACGCCGCCCGCTGTGTTCGAGTAGTCCCCGGCCGTGGATGCGGTTACATCCACCGTCACCGCACAGGAACCGCCGGCGGTGATGGTTCCTCCCGACAACGAGAAACTGCCGGCCCCGGCGACGGCGTCAACGGTGCCTCCGCAGGAATTGGTGGCGTTCGGCGAAGCGGCTACCACCATGGCGCCGGGCGAGGTCGGCAGACTATCGGTAAACCCGACGTTCGTCAGGTCGATACTATTTGGATTCGACAACTGCAGCGTTACCGTGGAAACCCCGTCCGGCTGAATCGAGGTCGGCGAAAACGACTTGCTGATGGTCGGCCGACTCAACACGGTGGCGTCACACGAGGCCGGTGCGTTATCTGCAGTATCGGTGGTGGTGTCCAGCTGCGTCAGACCGATATGGGCCACCGCGGAGTTGGTGTAGACGCCCGGAGTACCGGGAAGCGTCACATCGAAGGTCAAGTCGCTGCTCGACCCGGCCGGCACCACAAACGAGCCGCCCCAGATCAGTTCCGACCCATTGATCAACGGATCGCTGATGGAAACCCCGTTAAACTTGGCCGACCCGGTGACGTAGGTCACCGACGAGGGCAAGGTATCGACGAAGTCGTCGACCGTGATGTCCTCCCCTCCACTGTTGGACACGCGGAGCGTGTAGGTCGTCGTCCCTCCGGCGGGACTCACGTTGATGGGACAGGAGAGCGTATTCGCCAGACTCGACAACGTCAGCGTGTTGGTAGCCGGCGGTATGGGGTCGAGCGTCCCGCTGAAGCTACCTGTGTGCTTGATCTGGGTGCCGCTGGCGATATAGGCGAGTGGGGTTACGACCGCGCTGGCGGTCGTGGTGCCAACCACCTTGAAGGTGTAGACAGCGGTATAAGTTCCCCCAAGGGTATAGCCGGTGGAATAGAGGTTGTTGGTCAGCGGCGGAATATCAACCGAAACACCGGTCAGCTGGATTTTGTTCGACGGCCAATCCGGCGGCGTGGCCGGAACATAGACCAACGGGCTGTCACCATTGGGGCCTGCCCCGATCAGACCCGTATCTCCGGTAACCGTCACCGTCACCGAGCCGCCCAGAATCGGATTGAGGGGCGTAACGGTAACTCCGGTGACCTTGTTGGCGTTTGCGGCGATGGTGTCATACATCTGCATCGTCGCGGCGGTGCTGCCCAGAGTCACAGCGCCAACGTACTGCGGGTTGCGGTCATATGCGGTAACCGTAAAACCCTGTTGCGGCGCCCCTCCGCTGGAAAAGTCACATTTGCCGGCCGCATATGCGGTGCAGTCGGCGTAGACATAGAACAGCGCCAGCTTGCCAACGCCAGCGGTCATGGGGCCCAGATGTGCAATACCCGATTCATTCGCGGCAAGCCCAAGGATGCCGCCTGTGAACGAACCGATCTGGACCCAGGCATCGGTCAGATTGGTATCGCTGACCACCTCGTAGGCCACATACATGTTCTGGTACGGACCTTTCGCGGTATCGACGTAAAAATAGGGATTGACCGCGTCGAACGTTCGGCTGACGAACGTCAGCGCCGCAAAGGCGGTGCTCTGAAACAGGATCAGGGCCGCCGCAAGTGCCCACTTGGCAATCCGCCCCGTCATGACGCGCGCAATCCCCTACGGACTTGGTTAAAGCAACTCACTGCCCCGATGCCCCTTCGGCCAATGCCTGCTGTGTGATTACCGTCTGCTTCGCCGTATCCACCTCGATCTCCACCCGCCGGTTGGCGCCGAGACACTCCTTTAGCTCGGCCATGCTGGCAACCTCATCCTCCGGGCAGGGTGCGACGGGATTGGTTTCACCGAGGCCGGTCGCCTCGATGATATCGCCGTCGATGCCGCGCTCGACCAGCATCGCCTTGACGTTGCCGACCCGACGTTGGGAAAGCTTCAGGTTGTAGGTTTCGCTGCCCAGCCGGTCGGTATAACCGAAGATGCGGACCCGCTGCACGCCCTCGGTGGCGGCGATAAAATCCACCAACTCGTTGAGCTCCTGCGCCGACCTCGAGGTGGGATCATCCAGATCGAAGTCGAAGTAGGCGAGCGAGAAGTGGTTGGTGACGGTATTTTCGACCGCCGGCGTTTCAATGGCCGGCGCCGGCTCGACCGCGCAGGCGGCCATTGCCCGTTCGGTCTCCCCGACCAGCTTCTCCACTTCACGCACGTCGCCGAGGGCGTGGCGCCAGCCCATCTCCCACTCCTCATGTCCCGCCTGCACCAGCCGCACCTCCCATTCCGGAAGCAGGTGTGATCCGCAGGCGAAGCCGGGGTGCTGCTTCATTTGCGCGGCCTTGTCCCACAGGTCCTGGCGGATTTTCCGGCTGGCAGTCACCAGGGGGGTGTCCATCGGGATGTCGGGCTGGTTGGTCTCCATGGCCCGGATCAGGAACAGCGCCTGGTTCAGTGCCTCCTCGATGACCCGACTGCGGTCGTTCTCGCTGTATTCGTTACGGGCGAAGTCGACCCAGGCCTGGGCTTTGGAGAAGTGGTAATCGGACGCCGAACGCCCGTTCTCATTGAGGGCCTTCAGTTGGGCCTGGATGCGGTCGAACAGGGTGAAGTCCGCGTAGATCGCCTCGTCGGTGATCCGCTCCGGCTCCGAATTCAATTCCGCCGACGCGTGGTCCTGGGCCTGAACCGGCGCGGTCAGAAGCCCCATCATCACCCAAACGGCTGCGCTTCGCATTGCTGTATACCTCGTGTTCATGCACTGCCGGTTAGTCCGGCATGTTCCGGCAATTCAAACGAACGGGCCATGTTACGTTTTCCGTAGGATGCGGTGAGGAACGAACCGCATCGGATGCATCGCGAAAGATGCGGTTCGCAGGCTCACCACATCCTACGATTTGCGATCCCCCTCGCTCTCTCGTTCCCACGCTCTGCGTGGGAATGCAAGTCAGGACGCTCCGCGTCCCCGGCGCAGAGCGCCCGGTACGGCGTTACCACGCGGAGCGTGGGAACGAGGCGTTGTTTCCACAGTCGCCCGTGTCGGCCCTCGCCGCTCAGTACGGCTTGTCTGCAAACAGCGTCTCGTCGAACTTGAACCGCAGGCGCAGATAGGCGCCTTCCTGCGTGAAGTCGGATCCGGCCAGTTCCTCGTCCCGGAAGCCGGAGACGTTGTAGCCGCCGGACAGCCAGAGATTGGTGGTGACCAGGTAGCCCAGCTCCAGCCCCAGGGCGTAGCGGGTGGCGGACTCCGCCTGGCTGGTCAGCAGCGAACCGTTCAGGCCCAGGTCCCAGCGGTCGGTCAGGTCGTGCAGATAGCGCCCGCCCAGGAGGTAGGCGCTGTAGTTGTTTTGATAACCGTCATCGAACCCCTCTTCGACCCACTTGGCGGCAACACGCCCGCTGATCTGGGTATCGTGGTGAAGGGCGTAGTTGATGTTGCCGGCCAGGATGTGGGCGGTGCGTCGGGTGTCGATCGTATCGTCGGATTCGGTGCGCAGCTCGTACTTGCCGAGTGCGTTCCAGACATTGACGTCGGTGTCCCGGTAGGCCAGGCCGAGTTGCAACCGATCGCGGCGGATGTCACCGGTCTCACGCTCGATGTAATAGAAGTGATTGCGGCCCAGGAACGACCAGTTGCGGTCCAGCTTGCGGGCCAGGCCGAGGGTGTTGAGCAGGCTGTCCTCGCTCGGCGACCGGCGCACCTCGAGGCGGGCGGTGCCGACCCACAGCGGATTGCGGGTGTACTGGATGGCGCCGGTGACCGCAGTCGAACGGTTGCTGTCGTTCTGACCGTTGACCGGCTGGACCCGCTCGAAACCGGTGTCGAGCGCCAAACCGTCGGACACCCGCCAGCGATTGCGCAGGCCGATGGCCGCCTCCGACTGGTAGCCGTCGATGGCGTCGCGCACCCGGTATTCGCTGAACAGCCGCGCATCGTCAATGTAGGCCATGTCCAGGCCCACCAGGGTGGTCTGCTGTTCGTTGGTACCGTTCAGCCCGTAGGGGCCGGTCAGGCTGGAGATGAATTCGTGGCGGGCGTAGAGCCGGCCGCGCTCGAACAGCTGGTAGTCGGCGCCGATGGCGGCCAATTGCCGTTCACTGTCGGAGGTGTCCTGCTCGTAGACACCGCTCAGGCTCAACTCCGGCCAGTCCGGGACCTGCCAGCCGACCTGGCCCCGCACGCTGGTCTGCTCCCGCGGGGTGGTGCCGATGCTCCCTGGCTGGGCCGGTTGCTGGGTATCGTCGGCGTAACGCACGCCGATGGCCGCGTTCACGTTGCTTTCGAACCGCTTCTCCACCAGGGCGGCCGCGCCGCGGCGGACCCCGTCGTTGGTGAGGTCTTCGGTCTGAAGCAGCTCGCCTTTCAGGCGGACGGTGTCGGTAAGCGTATAGGCACCGTTGGCCAGCATCTCCCGCCGGCCGGCGACCAGACCGGCACTGGGATTGTCGAACTCCTCGTCCAGTTCGCTGACGTGAATGCGAAGATCCGCCCGGTCCGAACGGTGGGTCAGCTCCAGCCGCCTGGCCTCGCCGACACCGACGGCATCGCTGTCGGTCCGCGCCACCTCGGCGGTAACGAAGCTCCCCTCCGCCAGTTTCACCGTGGCGTTGACGCTGCTCAGGTTCAACCCCTCCTGGGGATTGTCGTCGCGCACCACGCTGCCGCCGACCTCCAGCCGTTCATTGACCTTGGTCTGGGCGGCGACGCCGGTGGTCCAGTACTCCTCGCCGCCCTGCTCCACCTCGTAAGTCACCTCGATCGACATCGGGTTGAGGTTCGGGTCGGTGCTGGGGATCGGACGGCGGAACAGCAGGCCGCCGCTGAGCTGATCGACTTCGTAGTCGACGAACCGGGTCTGCGGGATCCGCTCCAGGATCAGGGAAGGTTGGGTCCGATCGCGCACCAGCAGCTCCACCTGTTCACTGTTGAGCAGAATGCTGCTGTTGGTGAGCTGATAGGGGCCGGAGATGCCGCGCCCGGGGATCTCCTCGACCACCTGCCGGCTGCTGTTCTGGGCGGCGAAGGCATCCACTTGGACCCGGTCGACCTCGTGGTGGCCCTGCAGACCGGTGAAGGCGCGGTTGTAGTTGCCGAGCTTGCGGGCGGGATGGTTGGTACCGGTGGCGTAGTCGCCGTAGAGCAGTGACGAACGGTCCTTGTCGATCCGCACGTACAGCGGACCGGTGGACTGGGCGTCGTAGCCGCGGATCGAGGCATCACCGTAGATGGGGTAGAACTCGTCCGGGCGAATATCGCGGAACAGCCGATCGTCGGCTTTGTCGCTGTCGTAGGCCAGGGTCAGCAGGTATTCACCTTTCACCTTGCCCTTGAGGAACAGTGAGCCCCGCGCCCCGGCGGCGGCACGGCCGTTGTCACCCTCCCAGGCATAGTGGCGCAGCTCGTCCTCGAAGGCGTCGGCGGCGCTGACCGGTGTCATGGCGCTGCGGGTCAGTTTATCGAGCCGGAGCAGCCCCTCGGCAAAGCCCACCGCCACCATGTCGCGCAGGTGGGGACGGAACGTCAGCGACTGTTCGCCGCTCAACTTGGCACTGGAGACCCGCAATTGCGCCTCGGCGGGGTCGGTGGGCGGCAGCAGCTCCGTCGTGAACGAGCCCCCTTCGATGAACTGCTGAACTCCCGGCTCGACCTCGTCCAGATCCGGAATTTTCCAGCGGCCGGCACTGCTCTCCAGAGTGATCGGCAGGCGGGTGGCCACCGGCGTGCCGTCTTTGTCCACCAGACGGATGGTGACCGGGACCGGGGTGTTGCCGTCGGCCACGGCACCTTCGGCCGGTAGCTCGAGCAGGAAGCGATCCGGCTGGCCGGGGACCGTAACGGCGATGCGCTTTTCCGCCCGCACGTTGCCCCAGGGATCGACCACCTTGACCTCCAGGTCGTTGCGCCCGGGCTCCAGCTTCACCGCGACGAATTCCCAGGCCTCCACGCCGCTGCGGGTGTTGACGCTCTTCTTGCCGACACGATCCTCGTCGATCGACCGGCCGTTGGCCGTAAGCTGAAAGTGGGATCCGGTGCGTCCCTTGACCCGAATGGTGACTTGGTCGTGGGGCAGCACGCTGCCGTCCGCCGGAACGAGGAAGTCGAGAGCGGTATCGAGCTCCCCTTCCATCACTGTCTCCAGCGGCACGGGCGGAACGGCACTGACCGGCGCGGCGGTACGGAGGGGTTCCAGCAGCAGTTGATCGTCATCCGCGGCCGGAAACCCAGCCGCCGCCGGGGCCTCGTATTTTTCCAGTTCGCCCCCGCCGACCAGCCCCTTGGCCGGGAGCGAGCGGACCTCCTGCTGCAGCGGGCGGGTCGCGTCGATGGGCAGCTCCTCCTTGAGGTACTGCTCCTGGGCGAACACCTCGCCCTTGGTGCGCCGCAAATGCACCTGGGCCTGGACCTCGGCGTCACAACCATCGATGGCGAAGTCGGCGCGGTGCAGCTCACCCTTGCGCAGGTCGATGAACCGGCTGTTGGGATCACCCGCGTTACGGTTGTCCAGGGTGATCAGCTGCGCACCGCGGGGCAGCGTGGTCGGATCCACCTTGATCACCCCGGTACGGGGGCGCAGGCCGTACAGACTGTATTTGCCCTCGCTGTCGGTGATCACCAGGGTTCCGTCGTCGGTGAAGAGCCGCACGCCCGGTACGCCGAGTTCTTCCGGGTCCTGCACCCGGTTGCGGTTGCAGTCGGTGTACACCTTGCCGACCACATAGGCCTCGTCGGTAAAGACGTCCGGAATCACCTCCACCTTGGCGGTGGCGGTATTACTGGTGCGGGTGATGCCGCCGACGACGTTGTCGATGCCGTTGGCCACCACGGTGTTGATGCCGTCGCCGTCGAGGGCGCCGATGCCGGCCCGGGTTCGGTAGGTTAGGGTTACCTCGGCGTCGGGGGCCAGTGTGCCGATGGCGAACTTGAGACGCGGCCCCTGCCCCCCCTTCGGGTCGGCCAGCGGCTGGTCATCCAGGCGGGCGGTACCGGGCTGGTAGCTGAAGCCGAACGGCAGGTCGTCAGTCAGCTTCACCGCGTCCACCGGATTGATGCCGGCGTTGCGCACCTTGACCGTATAGGTCACCACGTCCCCCACCGAGATCTGGCTGCGCGACACGCTCTTGCTGACGAACAGCACTCCGTTGGGCGTGCAGTCCAGCGGCACGTCGATGAACACAGCGCCGGTAGTGACGTTGACCGGAAACTCGCCGCCGAACGAGGCCGGTACCTCGATGATGCGGCCGTTGGGCAGGTCGCCGACGGCGGTCTTCGACGGGAATTCGAAACCGGGGGGCGGGTAGACCAGCAGCTTGTAGACCCCCGGATTCACCAGCGGGAATTCATAGTGGCCGTCGGCACCAGTGGTGATGTCGTTCGGCGCCGGGGTGACCCCGTCCAGCTCGTAGACCTCGGCGGCCATGCCGCTCACCGCATCGACCAGCACCACGCGGGTGCCGGGGACGACGGCATCGTTGCAGGCGGCGAACACGTAGCCGGCCGGGTCGACCAGGATGCGGGTCTCTACCTTGGAGGTGCCGCAGCCGCTCAGCGTGGCGGTGAGGATGTCGTTGGAGGTGGTCTCGACCGTACCGTTACGCTGCTGGGCGCCGCCCACTTTTTCGTAATCGGCGGTCGGCACATAGCTAAGGTTCTGACCGTCCGCGGTCGGGACAATGCGGAACAGACCGCTGTTGGCGGCCGTTTCCGTCGCCAGAAACTCCTCCAGGTCACCGGTAATCCCTGAGGTGATGACGATGGTGCGCACCTCGACGGTCTGCGGGTCGGTGTTGCAGTACGCCGCGTCGGCCTCCACGTACAGCGGCTGGCCCAGTTTGGTGGCATCGGTGGTGTCGGCAAAGTCGGAAGCACTGTAATAGGCGATGGTCGGCGGCACCACCGGCACGTCGGTCACCACCTCGTTGGAGGTGGCGCTGATCGCCTGTTGTTGGCCGGAATCTTCATAGTAGGCCCAGCTGACATTGTTGATCGGGCCACTGGCATTGCCGTTGACGCGTACGGTAAAGGGGAACTGCACCGAACGGCGCGCGTCCAGTCCCGGCAGCAGCAGCGCCACTTCGTCCACCTGACGCAGGTCGCTCGGCGGGGTACTCAAGTAGGCGAAGGGGGCATCGCCGTGCTGGTGGTAAGCCACTTCGCCGCCGCCCGACGGTTCGGCGGAGACAAAGGTGGTGTTGGCCGGGATGCGATCGTGGATCACCACCTTGGTTCGCACCTGGCCATCCAGCGTCAGCGGATAACTGATTCCGTCGACCGTGATGCTGTCGACCAGGTCTGCGGACGTGTTGCCATTGTTGGTGAGCTGCAGCGCATACGACAGCTCTTCATTGCGTGCGACCGAGGTGGCCGATGCCGCCTTGGTCAGGGTCATGGCCGCACCGCCGGTCACTTCGAGGGTGTCGGTGTTGGTGAGATTGAGCGACGCGCCCTGGGCCGAGAGCTGCACCCGCGCAAGCTTGCCGACAGCGGCATTGACCGGCGTCACCATCCGGAGCAGCAGCGAGGCACTGCCGGCGGCCGGAATCGTTACCGGGGAGTAGGTGCCGGTTTCGATCGAGGCGACCAGCGTGTCGCCGGAATCGACGACACCGTTCTGATTCTCGTCGACATAGACTTCGAGAAGGGTTGGGTTGAAATCGTCGCCGGCCACGTTGGCGGCCGTGATGCTGAAGGCGACCTCCCCGTTGCCGGTGTTTCGCAGGACATGGGAAAGGGTGACCACCTGGCCGGGCGCCACCTGCGCGGTGCGGTCTTGCTCCAGCACCGCCTGGGGTGCGGCACCGACCATGGCGACCACGGTATTCGATTTTGTGCTGCGCAACTGCCCTTTCGAATTGTAGTGATAGGCAATAGCCGTGTTTTCGATCTGGCTGCCTTGGCTCGGTGCCTGGGCCTGGACGTGCGCCGTCAACGCCACTCCGAGGAGGAGCGACGCGAGAACGGTCAGTATGTTTGACGTCCGCCGGTACATGCAGCAATGCGCGAGCTTTCTTGATCGGGTCTCGGGACACCGAAGGCTGGCCTGCGGCATCCCCCTGAAATTCGGTCTTTGAGAAGGGACGGGGAGAGGGTCTCCCCGTCCTTCGGATGCGGTTCCGTCGGCGTCATCCTTTCGCCCGGGACCGCAACGACCCGGCCTCTCCCTGAGCCGGGCGCCGGACTGCCCGCAGGCAGTCCGGCCGGGTTGCGGTTACTCGTCGATCTTCACGCAGAAGTCCATCTGCACGGAGGCACCCGCTGCCAGCGTCGCGTAGCTGGCCGAGACCTTGCCGGTCCCGCCGTTCGCCGGCGTCGAAGTGCTGTCGGCGACCACGCTGAGCGTGAGGCCATCCGCGCACACACCGCCGTTTCCTGCATCCTCCTGATAGGTGGTGAAGGCCGGCACCGAGTCATCGATGACCACCGAGGTGATGTCAGCGATACCGGAGTTGCTGGCGACCACCCGGTAGAGCAGGCAGGAGCCCGGCAGGGCGCCGTCGGCCGACTCGATGCGGGAGGTGCGGAAGCCGATCTCACCGGCGTCGGCGGTATCGCCGTCGCAGTTGAGGTCCAGCGCGTGCTTCTTGGTCAACGCCAGGTCACCGATGATGACGGTGGTCGCATCGGAAGCGCTGTCAGAGGCAACGGTGGCATCGGCCGTCAGGGTGGTGGTGTTGACCACGCCCTCCAGGGCACCGGACGGGGCGAAGACCTTGACGAAGATCGTCTTGTTGGCCCCGGCCGCCAGGCTGGCGATGGAGGAGATGACGTTGTCGCCGGCGCTCAGTTCGCCGTCAGCATCGGTGTCCTCGTAGATCACCGAGTTCCAGCCGCTGCCCGACTTGTTGTCGGCGGTGGTGAGCGCGATAGTGGTCAGCGTGGTGTTGCCGGCGTTCTCCACCTTGTGGGAGTAGACCACCGAGCCGCCCGGGTAGACCTGGCCTGCGTTGTTGGGCGTCACATTGAGGTCGTTGATGGTCCCGACCGTCACCGCATCGTGCTTCACGTCGCCCGCCCCGGTACTCGGGGACTGCGCGCGGAAGTAGATGTCGTAGGTATTCGCAGCGAAGTTCTGCGGGATGGAGACCACCGCCCAGACCAGCTTGTTGCCGCCGGCAGCGATGGCGCCGGTGCTGGTGGCTTGGGTGATGTCGTCAGTCGTAGCAGTGTTGCCGTCGCTATCGACGTAGAACTTCACACTCCAGCCACTCGGCAGGGCGATGCTGGCGAATGTGTTGTCGGTGCTGGCCTTCAGCTCGTAGCTGTCGCCCAGCGCGCTGGTGTTGTTGACGAACAGCTGGAAGGTGGCCGTGTTGGTCGCCTCGGTCGGGGTTACCGACTCGGTGGTCACCGCGGTGGCTTCACCTGTGGCCTGAACGCCAAGGCCGTCGGAGGCCTGAGCACCACCGCTAACCGAGACATTGTTGGTGAGGTCCACCGTGCTGCTGGTTACCTCGTCAATGGTCAGCGATGTGGTATCACTGATGCTCGGCTTCACCGTGGAGGTGGCGGTCAGGGTGGCGCTGTAGCCGGTCACACTGGCGGCATCCGGCGGCAGGATCGCCTTGACGTAGACAGCGTAGGTGTCGCCGGCACCCATGGGGCCGGTGTCCGGCTTGCCGTCGGCATTGGTGTCGGTCAACGGACTGACCGCGTCGCTCTTGTAGAGCACGAAGGTGGTGCCGCTCGGGAAGTCGCCGGCGGCCACGGTCATGTTGTAGGTGTCCGTGCCGCTACCGTCGTTGGTGACCACGGTCTTGAACAGCACGGAAGCGCCTGCCTGGGCCGTGGCGACCCGCGCGACATCATTCACGGTCGTGTCGGAGTCGGTGTCGGCACCGTCGCCGGAATCATCGGCGCCGGTATCATCCAAGCTGACGCTCGGGGTTGGGTCGACGACGAAGGTGACGACGTTGGTATCGGTGTAGGTAATGGTACCGTCGTAGCGGAACTGACCCTTGTTCTCCAGCGTTTGGGGGGCAAGGCCGCTGTCGATGTTGACATCGAAGGTGATGGTGCCGGAGACCCCTGCCGGTACCGAGTCGATGATGGCGGTGATCACATCGGCGCTTTCGGTGTAGTCGATCGACACCGAGTCGGCGGTCAGTTCATCGCCGTCGGCGGCATCGGTCAGGGCGCTGGTGCTGGCGCTCCAGCGTCCGGTTCCCGCCACATAGGTCATGCCGGTCGGCAGGGCATCCTTGACCTCGAAATCGGTCGCGGAGCTGTTACCGGAGTTGGTGTAGGCCAGGGTCACCTTGTAGGTGCCGCTCGGCGATTCGCCGTGAGAGGCCGACATGGACTTCACCACGTTGACGACCGCGCCGGTGACCACGGAGGTGGTGTCGGTGTTGCTTGCGGTCTTGGTGCCGTCGCCGACACTGGTGGCGGTCACGGTCAGGGTGCCGCTGTCGCCGCCGGTGGCGGTGTTCGGCACGGAGCCGACCACCACGAACTTGTACGAGCTGGCGTAACCCACCGTCACGTTCGTGCCGTTCAGGTCGGTGAAGTTGTCCGGGTTGCCGTCCCCGTTCAGGTCCTCGTAGATGCGGAGGCTGGTGTGGGCGAAGTCCCCGCCACCGGAGGAGACGGAGAGCGTAAAGCTGTCCGAACCGTTGCCGTTGTTGGTCAGGGTATGCGGATAGGTGACCTGGGAGCCCGGCGAGGCGTTCTTCGCCCCGTCGGCCGTCAGTGCGATGTCGTAGACCTGGGCGACCACGGTCTCGACCACGTTGGACGTGGCGGTCCGGGTCTGTCCGCCAGCGTCGGTGTAGCTGGCCGAAGCCTGGTTGCCAATGATGTTTCCTGCCTTGGGTGCGGCCGCTTGGGCATGGCCACCGATTGTCAGCAGTGCCACCGCAGCGGCTGCCGATAACCAGTGAGCAATGCCTTTCCGCCGTACGCCCGGCTTTACGCGGGTGGCGTGCGTCATGAATGCTCTCCTGTAACGTATTATTGGTTAGTTCTGATACAAACCGGTCGAGCGGCCGCGGCCCCCGACTTCTTCTTTTGGAGTCTCCCCCAAAATCCTGTGGATACGTGCCCCGTTATTCGGCGACCTTGACCCGCACCTTCACCGTGCTCTCCTCGCCCTTCCCCAGGCGTGAAATGAGCCACTGCACATAGCGGTATTCCGCGTAGGGCACGTTCTCTTCGATGACCTTGCCGTCGGCCAGCCGCTTCTTGCGCTTCAGCGGCACCGGCTCGAATGTCTTGCCGTCGAGGCTGGCCTTAAGCTGCCTGGGTGCTGCGGAATCGGGAATGAATTCGACCCCAATGGGGATCGGCACTGTCGCCTGCACGCCTTGGACGGCGTCGGGATCGGGATTGGAGTAGACGGCCTGGTATTCGATGACGTCGCCCGGTGCCACCGACTCGGCGGTGATCAGCCGTTCCTGTTGGTCGGCTCCGGTCCTGACCTGGTAGGCCGTGAGATTGACCTCGACCTGCGCCGAGGCCAGGCCCGACCAAAGGAGAACAAGCGCTGGAATTGCGAGCCGATGTAGCCCCATTTTGACCCCCCTGGTGATCATGGATTTATTGGAATTACTGCTAACCCGTTCTCAGAACCGGGCTTTTAGATTCGGTATAACGCGAAACTGTGACCAATTTAACACTTCAGAAGATCCTGAAATTCTTATTTGCCGACTTTTTGTTTGGTGAAAATGTCCGGCAGAGTCGTGCCGGGCGGAAGAATGGATGGCCGATGATTTGCGTAGGTCATAGGTACCTGCCATCAGCTCGATTTAGCCTGGAGCCACCCGAAAGGCGGCATTTGCGAACCTTTACAGCACCCCGTTCCTCCGCTGCGGCAACCTTGGTGTGATCGAGTTCACATTCGATCGGGATTGTGCCAAAGTCGCCTACCTCAAAGCAGACACCATTTCCGACGAGTTGCGACGAGTTCCGACATTTCTCGTTAGATCTGTTGATTTCTCCGGAGATTACTAGGGGTATTAGGGGCGCGTGCCTCGGTGTGCGAGGCGGTGGTTAACGGTTGGTTCGAGCTGGTATGACTGATCTAGCAAACAGCCCTTTGCGTGTCCTCGTGGTGGAAGATGAGCCGGATCTGCGCGAAGTGACCGTAGCGTTTCTCGAGCTGGAGGGGATCAGCGCCCACGGCGTGGGCAGTGCGAGGGAGGCCGATGCCTGGCTGCGTACCCAGCCGGTCGATATCGTGATTCTTGATCTGGGGCTTCCCGAGCAGGACGGGATCACCTGGCTGGTTCAATCCAACCAGTTGGAGGGGAAGGGACTCATCATCGCGACCGCACGTGGCGAGCTGAATGACCGTTTGCTCGGCCTGAATGCGGGTGCCGATGCCTACTTGGTCAAACCGGTGGCGCTCGAGGAGATGGTGGCCGTCGTGCACAGCGTCGCCCGTCGGCTCACCGCCACGGCATTGCCGCTTTGGCGGTTGAATCCGGTAAGTTGGCTGCTCGAATCCCCGGATGGGGCGACCGTCAAACTGACGCGCTCGGAAACCGTGTTGCTCAAGGCGCTCGCGGCATCGCCCGGGGAGACGGTGGCGCGTGACCCGCTGATTCGAAGTCTCGGCCACCAGCCGGCCGCCTACGACTTGCGGCGGATGGAGATACTGATTCGCCGGCTGCGCAACAAGGTCAGGGAGAAGACGGGACGGGAACTCCCGGTGGAGACCGTACACGGGATCGGTTATGCGTTCACCGCCCGCATCGAGGTGCGGTCGAGTTAAGGTCGGTTTGACAACCCCCCACAACGCGCCTTTAGTTGTATCTCACATACATCTTTGGCGCGGACGACCCAAACGCCGCCCCGACCGGAACGGAGTTTGCCCGTGAGCGAGAACGTATCAGCCGCCGAATCGAAAAAAGCACAAGTTGCGCATGAGATCTTTCTGTTCAATTTGATCTTCAACCACGTCTTCCTGTTCATCGCCACCATCAGCGCACCTTCGCTTCAGGCGCTGACGCTGGTGGTCCCCGTCCTTTCCGTGGCGCTCATCGGATTCACGGTCTGGAATGCCCGGCGCACCGCCGGTTCCGAACCCCCATTTGTCAGTTGCCACTGGTCCCTTGCCGCCAAACGGAGCCTGATGTTCGGAGCGCTCTGGGCCGGCTTCGCGCTGTTGACAGTGCTGTTGTTGGTGATGACCGGAGGTGAGTTCGAGCCCAAGCACTATGCCCTGGGCGGCTTCGCCTTCCTGCCGCTCATGGGAACCATGCTGACCCTCATCCTGCTCGAATCGGAAGCGCTCCAGCACGCCCGCCATCGTACGCTGCCTCGGGCCGCCGCGGACCGGTGCCGACTGCGACGCGCGTCAGAAGTGCAAGCCTGAATCCGGATCCGTCCCAATGCGGCCGCAGCCCCGGTATCGCTTCAGGACAGGTGTCCCCCTCCGCCCCTAACTACTACGCTCCAAATTGGAGCCGTAACCTCGGCGCTCATACGTCACGGAGGACCTATGAAGCCGCTCTTTCTGGCATCTCTGCTTGTCGCCACCTCGGCCGCAGCCGAGATGGCTGTTCCTGATCAGCTCGAGTTTGAAGTCGCACCGGCGGACGCACCGGCCGACAGCGGTTATACCTGGCGCGAGGCGATGAACGTGTGTCGCGAGAACGGGATGGTGCTCCCCACGCTGGAGCAGCTGGCCGCCGTGTATTGCCACGCCGATCTGCCAGAAAAGCCGCTGTCGCCGCGCTTTCCCCAGTCGGACAAAGGTTGCCAACAGGCCGGCACCTCCTCAAGCTTCGGTCGATTCACCGAAGGTGGCCGCTACTGGACCTCGTCCAAGTACCACGACAGCATCATGCAGTTCATCGATTTCGCCGACGGGTCGTCCGGCTACCAGGGCAAGGACGAACGGTTGCACGTGCGCTGCATTGTGCCCGACCAAACTGCACGCATGTCAGCCCAAACCGCAACGCCATACGATATCAACGATCTTGATCAGGCAGCCTTCGATCGGATCGTCGGCACCATCATCGACATCTACCAACCGGAGTTGAAGGAAAAGGGCGGAGTGTTCCGGGTCAAGAAATTTTGGGACGACGAAGAAGAGACCGCCCGCTCCTGGTTTATCGAGGAGTATGACCGGCAGACCGGGCTTATCCGTCAGGTTCGGGAGGTGGAATTGATCGGCGGGCTGGCCCGCCAGCCGATGCTGGATCGCGATGCCTTCGCCATGGTGGTTTGCCACGAGATCGGCCACCATCTGGGCGGTGCACCGCGTTTCCTCGGCTACAGCGCCGAGGCCCAGGCAGACTACTTTGCCGCCGCCAAGTGCATGAAACGATTCCTAGCCACCACCCCCGACGAGCCCGCCGCGGCCGCACCGGTGCCGCAAGAGCTGGAGCGTGAGTGCGCCGCCGCCTATCCCGGCGACCAGGAGCGCGCCATCTGCCACCGCAACCTCCGCGCGGCAGAGACGTTGGCCCGTTGGTTTGCCCATTCCCGCGAAACGACCCTGCCGGACCTCTCCAGCCGCGACCCTACCCGGCGCGAATCGACCCTGGATCGCGGCTACCCCAACCCCCAGTGTCGTCTGGACACCATGGTGGCCGGTGCGCTTTGCACGGTGGCCGCCGAAGAACCCTTTTCCGACGATGCCGCCGACGTGGGAGCGTGCACACGCGACAACGGCCACGAGCGGGGCGCTCGCCCGCGCTGCTGGTTCAGCCCCGAATCGGAATCAAGGCCCTCGGCGATAAACTGACCCGTGCTCCGAGGCGTAATGTAGGATGTGGTGAGGAACGAACCGCATCGCGTGCAACCGGTGCGGTTCGCAAGCTCACCGCACCCTACGTGCTCCGAGGCGTAATGTAGGATGTGGTGAGGAACGAACCGCATCGCATGTGACCGGTGCGGTTCGCAAGCTCACCACACCCTACGTGCTCCGAGGCGCAATGTAGGATGTGGTGAGGAACGAACCGCATCGCATGCAACCGGCGCGGTTCGCAAGCTCACCACACCCTACGTGCTCCGAGGCGTAATGTAGGATGTGGTGAGGAACGAACCGCATCGCATGCAACCGGTGCGGTTCGCAAGCTCACCACACCCTCTGTGCTCCGAGGCGTAATGTAGGATGTGGTGAGGAACGAACCGCATCGCGTGCAACCGGTGCGGTTCGCAAGCTCACCACACCCTACGTGCTCCGAGGCGCAATGTAGGATGTGGTGAGGAACGAACCGCATCGCATGAAGCCGGTGCGGTTCGCAAGCTCACCACACCCTACGTGCTCCGAGGCGCAATGTAGGATGTGGTGAGGAACGAACCGCATCGCATGCAACCGGTGCGGTTCGCAAGCTCACCACACCCTACGTGCTCCGAGGCGCAATGTAGGATGTGGTGAGGAACGAACCGCATCGCATGCAGCCGGTGCC
>JAWLGP010000007.1:0-4284 GCA_041685045.1 Gammaproteobacteria bacterium | reverse complement strand
TGCAACCGGTGCGGTTCGCAAGCTCACCACACCCTACGTGCTCCGAGGCGCAATGTAGGATGTGGTGAGGAACGAACCGCATCGCATGCAGCCGGTGCCGTTCGCAAGCTCACCACACCCTGACTACGGGTGCCGGTACTTTTATACGATGGGGCGGGGCGCTCCCCTATCTGACGGTCGGATCAATCGCGCGCGCTACGGCTTACACAATTTGGCGATCGCCCCGGCCGGTTCGCCTCGGCAACTCCAGCGTATCCGCTCGCCTTCCCGCACCGGATTCAAGGTCATCGTCAACGGATACCTGTTGCCGGTAATCACCATCGTACCGAGGGCATCCACCTCCACCGAGGCGATCAGGTCGGGGCAGGTGTTGCGGAACCGCTCCGAGACCGGCTCTCCCCGCACCAGTTGGGCTTCCACGCGTTGACGGAGATCCAGCGTACACATCAACATCGAACCCGAGGCCACCTTGGAGCGTGACGCCTCATCGGTCTTCGGCAGCATCATGAGCAGGATGCCGAACAGCACGACAACACCCGCCACCCAACGCGTGATCATTTTCCACCCCACATGCGGACGATGCAGAGCGACCAATGGATACCGTTCATCCGAATCCTCCGAGTTACCGCGGCAACGGTGGTAGCGTAGGCGCCTGAATTTGCCGGCAGACGGAAAGCGGTGGAATAGCGTGCGACACCGCCTCCAGGCAGTCGTTCACCTTCATGGCAGGCGCATCCTCACGGACAGCGAACCGACTTGGCTGGACAGTTCGTCAATCTTTTTTTCCGGATACGGTGTGAGGAACTGCGGGGGGCGTTCGTCGCTAACCGCGGCCGCCGTGTCCGCGCCAGTGCATACCTTGGTACAGCATCATACACCAGCGGGATGGAGCGGCCCCCGGACAGGGCGCCGAAATACGAAAGGGGGGAAGGGGGCATCAAGTCTTGAACAACTGCCCAGAATCAAGTCCCTCCGCCTCCGCTTTCGTTTTCTTGCCCAACAGCTTGATCTGCTGGTTCAGCACCAGCTTGAGTTGCCCGTCGCGAAGTGGCTTGACAATGTGGTCATCGCAGCCCGACATGGCGCGCCGCACGACATCGAGCGGTGCGTCCCTGGTCAGCATCACTACCTGGGTGGATTTGCTGAACTGCTTGATCCATTTGCAGATCTTGTAGCTATCGGAGTCCGGCAGTTCGGCATCGAGAAAGACGAGGTCGTAACGCCCCCCGGCCTTGATCCATGAGACCGCTTCGACGCCGTTCTCCGCAAAATCGGCGTGAGTGGCGATGGGCGCCAACGTCTTCAGGTGCTGTTGCATGAAAACACGCACTCTCAAGCTATCGTCCACCACCAGGATTTTCAGATGCTGCTCGGAATCAGTGGCCGCGCGCTCCGCACTCAACGCCTTTGAATAGATTTCCCACGCGGCCTCAAGGGCCTCGATGACCTTCTTCGCCACCAGCGGACGCTTCAGAAAAATGCCTTTCGCGAAATTTCCCTCGACCGAGGAGATGAAGATCGGTATTGCTTTGGGCTTGCGCTTCTTGTACTGCTCCCACGCTACAAGCTGGCGTCCGTCATCGGCGTTGACGAAGACGACATCGGGGCGACGCCGCTCCCGTTCCCGAGGCGATTCGTAAGCGTCGCTAAACTGTTGTGTCAGGCCGAATATGCTTTGGATGACTGCTATTTCCCGCTCGGGGAGCCCCAAATATCCGATCGACGCTTTTCTTCTAAGCATTACTCGCCCCGCGAATACGCTCCTTCACCCGCCCGAGATTGGGGGAGAAATCCCATGCGAGTGGCAGCGTGGACGGAGACGGGCCACGCTTGTTCCGGAAGCAACCCGGGGCCCGTCCCTTCGTTGTTTTTATTCGATTTAGACTGGTAGTCGAACCGCGTTAGACCCCTATTGTTCCCCTGAAAGCCGACCCGTGTCCACCCTTAAATTCCTTTAGCTCTCAGAAGCTTAGCTTTGCCCTACGTACACGCCGACAGAGGACTTTCGAACAACGGCTTTCGGCCGTCATTTCATCCAGTCCCTGCAGTCCCAGCCGAGCATCGCTTCCAACGACCGAATGTCGGTATCGAAAATCTCAAGAAGATAGTCTCTGTCCTCCCGTGGCATTGTCGAAACATAACTCCCGTTATGGCTTGAACTCGGACAGACCACTTGAAACGGCGGGATGGACAAAAAACGCGAGACCTGAACGAGGACATCTGCCGGCGCGTTACGTAACTCCTCGCTCTTGAGACACAACAGTTGTTCCTGCGGAAAGAGACGCCGGATCCTGCGGATTTGCTCGGAATAGAATCCTCTGTCCACGAACGAACGGATCCTGTGCTGAAACGGTAGCGCCTCCCGGCACCTTTCACCTTCTCTTCTGATCGCATCAGAAAACGCCAGTGCTTCATTGCCCTGACTTCGTTCCATATTCCAGTGCGAGTACGCCCTCTCAACCGGATTGCGCAACAGCAAAATCCACTTCATGGCGGGGTTGTATTCCCATATCCTTCGTGGCGAAGAATACCAGTACATGTATATCGGAGTAGCTTCACCGAACACCACTTCACGGTCAGTCCTCGGGAAGTGCTGGTGATACGCGTTGTAGTCGGGCCGCAGCCCGCTAGTCGGGAAGTTGGATTCGGTGTCGAAGAAATGGGTTTCTTTCTGAAAAGCCATCCTGACCGCGGGATGTTGCCTGAGACAGGCGTCGAGCGCGGTGGCCCCCCCCTTCTGTGTCCCACCGATGAGGAAGTCGACTTTGATCACGGCTGGTTCCGGCGACTGATTGCGGTGTTGGCGGTTCAGGCGTTCGGCCAATCCAGACAACCCGGCTACTGACACAAGGATAGTTCACCGGTATTTGGTAGAGACAGGAGAAACAGTCGCTGATCAGCAGGCCTTTTCGCCAGCCTTTTCCACCAGCGAAAAATAGATCGTTGCACCAACACCCATTTCACCTTCAGCCCACATGGTGCCGCCATGGCGATGGATGGCCCGTCGGGCCGTCGCCAGGCCGATTCCTGTGCCGGAAAAGGCATCGGTATGGAAGCGTTTGAAAGGCAGAAATAGCTCGCTGGCTATCGCCGAGTCGAAACCAATCCCGTTGTCCCGTACATAGTAGGCCGCCAGTTCGGCATCTCTTCCTAATTCGATGCGAGCCGTAGTCCTCGCGCTGGTGAACTTCCAGGCGTTCTCAAGCACGTTTTGCAAGGCGACACGAATCAAGGTGGCATCGCCAGAGACGCACAGTCCATCCGCCACATTGACGTCGACATCGCGCCCCGGGTCACTCCGTTGCAGATCATCGACGATACTCCAGGCCACTGCGGAGAGATCGACAGGCTCGGGCTGCAACGCTTTGTGATTAAGGAGCGACAACTCGAGCAACGCATCGAGCGTAGCGGACATTTGCTCCGTACTCACGCTGATCCGGTCCAGATGCCCCTTCGCATCGTCATCCAGCTGTGAGGCGTATTCCTCCCGCAGAATACGGCTGGATGCGTTCAACGCCCGCAACCTCGAACGCAGATCGTGGGAAACCGAATAACTGAACGTTTCCAATTCACGATTGGCTGCCCGAAGCTGTTCCGTGCGTTCGGCTACCAGTTTTTCAAGCCCGAGTCGATATCGCGCCAGTTCATCCTCGGCACGCCGGCGGCGGTCGATCTCCCGACCGATCAGCACGAAGTGGTCGTCGTCCAATGGTGACCCGCTCCATTCAAACCAGAGAAAAACCCCCTTCCGGGTACGGATACGGCTTTGATAACCCTGGTTTTTTTGGCCGGCCTGAAGCTCCTGCAAGCCCCTCGATGCGGTCGTCAGATCATCGGGATGTACAAACTCAAGGGAATTCCTGCCGACGACCTCCTTCTCTGTGTAACCTGATACCTGCAGAGCCACGGGGTTGGCCCTCATTACACACCCAACGGCATCAAGCAGAACAATAACGTCAGGGCTGGCTTCCACAATCAAAGCGCATAACTGACGCTCAATGTGAGAAACGGATTCATGCGCCAAAGTAACTACTCCATAGTCAACAATCTCTTCTCCACGTAATCTGGCGTGTTGCAGCCCACCGCATCTCTGTACAGAGAACCATGCACCGCCACCACATCGTTCATTTCATTCTCACAAACTTGACGACCAAGCAAACTGTTTTGCAAACTTTGATAACGTTGTTTGTAACTACTCGCCCCCTGTCATGCTGACAGAGTGACCGGCGAGAGCCATTTGGATCGCGATGAGCGGATTATGTCCGAGATTGCCCATGGTTTGCA
>JAWLGP010000006.1:0-190164 GCA_041685045.1 Gammaproteobacteria bacterium | reverse complement strand
CGCGCCGGGGACGGCCCTCCTACAAGGGGCGGTGCCGGGGCTGAACGAGGGCGGCGCTCCTGTGGGAGGGGCGTCCTCGCCGCGATGGGCGCTTGGATTTCCTCGGGCTGCGGGGTTTCGGATACGCCGCCGTCGCGCCGGGGACGGCCCTCCCACAAGGGGGCGGTGCCGGGGCTGAACGAAGGCGGCGTTCCTGTGGGAGGGGCGTCCTCGCCGCGTTGGACGCTTG
Source organism: Gammaproteobacteria bacterium (assembly GCA_041685045.1). GTDB lineage: Bacteria > Pseudomonadota > Gammaproteobacteria > Thiohalomonadales > Thiohalomonadaceae > Thiohalomonas. The sequence goes on along the minus strand of JAWLGP010000006.1, from coordinate 189,935 downwards.
GATTGCCTCGGGCTGCCGGGGCTTCGGATGCTCCGCCATCGCGCCGGGGACGGCCCTCCCACAAGGGGCGGTGCCGGGGCTAAACGAGGGCGGCGCTCCTGTGGGAGGGGCGTCCTCGCCGCGATGGGCGCTTGGATTGCCTCGGGCTGCCGGGGTTTCGGATACTCCGCCATCGCGCCGGGGACGGCCCTCCTACAAGGGGCGTTGCCGGGGCTGAACGAGGGCGGCGCTCCTGTGGGAGGGGCGTCCTCGCCGCGATGGGCGCTTGGATTGCCTCGGGCTGCCGGGGCTTGCGGATGCGCCGCATCCGGCCGGGGGCCCTCCCACAAGGGGCCCTCAAATCCCTCGATAGAGGTCGGGCTCGCCTTCCGGCCGGGTGCGGAACCGCTTGTAGCTCCACTGGTACTGCGCCGGGATGCCGCGCACGGCCTGCTCCACCGCGGCATTGAGGACAGCGGTGGAAACGGCCGGATCGCGGTCTTGCACCGCATCGTCCACCGGGTCGAAGTGGATGCGGTAGCCGCGCCCGGCCGGCAGCCGTTCGGCGTAGCCGATCACCACCAGCACACCGCTCTTGGCGGCGAGTTTCGACAACAGGGTCATGGTGTAGGCGGGGATGCCGAAGAAGTCGGCGAAGGCACCGCCGGACTGGCGCGGGTCCTGATCCGGCAAAATACCGACCACCTCTCCCTTTGCGGCGGCCTTGAACACCGCACGGACCCCCTGGGCGTCGGTCGGCACCAGTCGGCCACCGGTGCGCTCGCGACCGGCGGACATCAGCCGCGCCATTGAGGCATAGCGGGGCGGTCGAAAGAGGGCGGTCAATGGGTAACGGCTGCCGAGATAGAGACCCAGCATCTCCCAGGCCCCAAGGTGCGGTCCGGCCACGATCACCCCCCGCCCCTCGGCCAACGCCCGATCGACCGCCTCTCCGCCCACCACCTCGCGCACCAGCCCAAGCACCCGCCCGGGGTCGCCGCACCAGAGCAGTGGCGTCTCGGCGGCGGTCTTGCCGGTCTCGATCAAGCTGCGGCGTTCGAGGCGGCGGCGCTCCTTCTCGGAGGAGGCGGGGAAGCAGAGCTCCAGATTGCGGCGGGCAACCGCACGGTTGAAGTTGGGCACCAGGCTGCCGGCCAGCCCCAGCAACGCACCAATGGCATGGGCCACCGGCAGCGGCAGGTAGGACCACAGCAGCATCAGTACACCGAGCGGCCCGGCACCGTGAGTACTGGCGGCCATTACGCTTCTTCCGGGTGTTCGTCCTGCACCACGCCGCCCATGAGCGGGCGCATGGCCGTCAGCAGGTTCTTGAACAGGTGTTTGTAGCGCTGCTCCTCCCCGAGCAGCAGCTGCTTCATGTGCTCGCGCTCGGTCGGCGCCTGGAAGCAGGCGGGGCAGTTGTCCGGCACCACCGGCAGCGGCGCGTTCTCGGCAAAGGCCGCGGTCTGCCGTTCGCGCACGTAGACCATGGGGCGGATCACCCGCAGGTCACCGGCGTCGATGGTGTAATGCGCCTGCATGGTGCGCAGCTGCCCGCGGTGGAAGGCGGACATCAGGAAGCTCTCGGCCAGGTCGTCCAGGTGCTGGGCCAGAGCGATGACGTTGTACCCGTGGCGACGCGCCGTGCTGTAGATGATGCCCCGCTTCATCCGTGAACAGTAGGCGCAGAACGAGAAGCTCTTGTCCTCCAGGTGCTTCTCCGCCGACTCGGCAATGGGCTGGCTCTCGTAGAAGTAGGGGATGCCCAGCTCCGCCAGATAGGGCTTCAGCACCGATGGGTCGAAGCCGGGGATCTGCGGGTCGACGGTGATCGCCCCCACCTCGAAACGGATGGGCGCATGGCGCTGGAGGTGGCGCAGCGCATGCAGCAGCGAGAGGGAGTCTTTTCCGCCGGAGAGCCCGAGCAACACCCGGTCTCCGGCGCGGACCATGTCGTAATCGGCGATGGCGCGGCCGATGGGCCGCAACAGCCCCTTTGGTGGTTTCACGGAGGGTTCCATGGGGCGCGATTCTAACGCGAAACAAAAAATTGCGCTGCGCCACTCGACATGAAAGCGCGAGCGGGAGCACGCTATCGGTACCCCAGCAGAACAGTTGAAAAAAGAACCATGGGCAGACCAGCGCTTAAGCACCTCACTCCGAAAGACGCCTATCACTTCCTGCGCCGGGAACCGCGCGCCATGCTGATCGACATCCGCTCCAGCATGGAATTCCTGTTCGTCGGCCACCCGGAAGGTGCGGTGCACATTCCCTGGATCGACGAACCGGACTGGGACGTGAATCCGAACTTCATCCGGCAGATCCGCGAACTGATGCTGGGCGGCATCATCTGCGACGAAGAGGCCGGCGGCTGCGCCCCGGTGGTATTGATCTGCCGCAGCGGCAAGCGCTCGGTCGAGGCTGGCAAGGCGCTGCTGGAGGCCGGTTTTCGAGAGGTCTACAACGTGCTGGACGGCTTCGAAGGCGAGCTTGACGAAGACCATCACCGCAGCTCGCTGGGCGGTTGGCGTTTCGAAGGGCTCCCTTGGGTGCAGTGCTAAGAACACCGGTGCGAGGGAGCGCGGGACGAAGTTACAGACCGATACACAATCGCGGTTTCGAAGACGCCGACGGACGGGGATAATCCCACTGTCGCGACAATCAGCCTCCCCCATGATCCGAACCCCTACACGCGCCGGTGCCCTGTTTGCTGCTGTCCTGCTGGCCGGCTGCGCCGGTAATGCGACCCGCCCGGAGCTACCGCTGGAACTGCCCGCCCGGTTCAGCACCACCGGTGAGCAGGCTCTGCCGGCGCAATGGTGGCAAGCATTTGACGACCCCGCCCTGGGCACCCTGATCGAAGGCGCCCTGGCCGACAATTTCTCCTTGCGGGCCACCTGGGCGCGGTTGGAGCAGGCGCGGGCCGTCGCCAATCGGGAGGGGGCCGCCCGCTGGCCCACGCTGGATGCCCGCGGCGAGATTTCGCGCCAGAACGGCCGGGGCAGCCGCGAGGGCGAACAGCGGCTGGTCGGCGCAAGCGCGGCCTACGAGGTGGATCTGTGGGGCCGGGTCGGCTCCGCTGCCGACGCTGCGGAGCTGGATGCCCGCGCCTCCGGCGCCGACCTGCAGACCGCGGCGCTGACCCTCAGCGCGGAAGTTGCCGACACTTGGTACCAGTTGGTGGAGCAACGGGCCCAGCGCGACCTGCTGGACGAGCAGATGACCCTCAACCGGCAATTGCTGACCCTGGTGGAGGCACGCTTTCGCATCGGCCAAGCTGAGGCGAGCGACGTGCATCGCCAGCGCCAGCTGCTGGCGCAGACCCAGGGGGAGCTGGTACAGAGCGACACCCAGCTGGCCTCGCTGAGTTACCGGCTGGCGCTCCTGCTGGGGAAGGCGCCGGGTGTCGAGCTTCCCGCCCAGCGCCAACTGCCCACGCCCGGTCCGCTCCCCGCTACCGGTCTCCCCGCTGAATTGGCCCAGCGCCGTCCCGACCTGCGGCGGGCGTTTCTACAATTACAAGCGGCCGACGCCCGCGCCGCCGCGGCGGTGGCGGCGCGCTATCCACGCCTGGACCTTTCCGCCGCCACCAGCAGCAGAGACGGACGGCTGGAGCATTGGCTCAGCAATCTGGTCGCGCAGATCGCCGCGCCGTTGTTCGACGGCGGGCGCCGTCGCGCGGATGCCGAACGCGCGCAGGCGGCGCTGACCGAGGCGGTGAACAACTACGCCCAGGCCGTTCTCGATGCGCTACGCGAGGTGGAGGATGCCCTGAACCGGGAGGCCGGTCAGACCTACTATCTGGCCAGTTTGGCGACACAGGAACGGGAGGCGGAAGCAGTGGTCGAACGGGAGCGGCTGCGCTACCTGCAAGGCGACAGTGACTACCTTTCGGTGATCGACGCCCTGCGCAGCCGCCAGCAATTGCAGCGCCAACTGATCACCGGCCGCCGGGAACTGCTGAGCCGTCGCATTACCCTGGTGCGTTCCCTGGCGGGCGGCTGGTCGTTGGAACCGGTACCGCCCCAAACAGCACAAGACAACTGACATGCCGTTGACCCACAACAATCGCCTGCTCGCCCTGTTGCCGACCGTCACCGTCCTGGCAGTGGCGGCGCTGCTCGTGACCTATCTGATGTCCAGCACCAGCAAGGCCGAGCGCACCCGTCCGGAACGCAGCGCCCGGTTGGTGGAGGTGGCGACGATCACCCCCGGCGACCACCCGATCACCGTCGAGGCGTGGGGGACGGTGGAAGCGGCCCGGCGCATCACCTTGCAGTCGCAGGTGGGTGGTGAAGTACAGGCGATGGGCAAGGGCTTCGAGCCCGGCGCCCACCTGAAAAAGGGCGATCTGCTGCTGCGCATCGATCCGGCCGATTACGAACTGGCGGTGCGTCAGCGCCGCAGCGAGCTGGTTCGGGCCCGGGCCGAACTGGCCCTGGAGCAAGGCCGCCGCTCGGTGGCGGAGCAGGAGTTTGCCATGCTCGGCAGCGAGGTCACCGCCGAGCAGCAACGCCTGATCCTGCGTGGCCCACAACTGGATATGGCCAAGGCGGCCGTGGCGTCGGCGGAAGCGGCGCTGGCCAAGGCCGAGCTGGATCTCGCCCGCACCACGGTTGAAGCCCCATTCGACGCCTTGGTGCTGGAGCGCGCCGTCGACCTCGGCGCCCGGGTGAGCAATGGCGGCAACATCGCCAACCTGGCGGCGACCGATGCCTTCTGGGTGGAGCTGGCGGTGCCGGCCACCACGTTGCCATGGCTGGAGATCCCCGGGGCACGGGTGCGGCTTCAGCACGAGGCGGTCTGGGGCAAGCAGCTGTCCCGCGAGGGCCGCGTGATCGGCCTGCGCGGCGACCTGGACGACAAGGGACGGATGGCGCGCCTGCTGGTGGAGGTGAGCGACCCGCTCGGCATTGAAACCGGTCAGCCGCGGCTGCTGCTGGGCGCGTTTTTGCGTGCCGAAATCGCCGGTCGACCGCTCGCCGACGTGGCCGCCATTGACCGTGCCTGGCTGCGCGACGGCGATACACTCTGGCTGATGGACAGCAGTGATCGCTTGGCGATCCGCCCGGTCGAGGTGGTCTACCGGGCTCAGCAGCAGGTGTTCGTACGCGACGGCATCGCTGCCGGCGAGCGGGTGGTAACCAGCAACCTGGCGGTCCCCGCCGCGGGCATGCCGCTGCGCGTCCCCAACGCCGGCGACGAGGCTGGCGACCAATGAGCCGATCACGGTCGCTGCACGAGGGTGCGATCGCCTGGATGGTACACAACCGGGTCAGCGCCAACCTGTTGATGTTGGCGCTGCTGCTCGGCGGCCTGTACATGACCACCAAGATCCAGCAGGAGGTATTTCCGGCCTTCGACCTGGATACGGTCACGGTCCGGATCGCCTATCCCGGCGCCACCCCCGAAGAGGTGGAACAGGGCGTGGTACTCGCCGTCGAAGAGGCGGTGCGGGCACTGGAGGGGGTGGACGAGGTCCGCTCCAGCGCCAGCGAGGGCAGCGCTGCGGTCACCCTGGAGCTGCTGGCCGGTGCCGACGCCCAAAAGGTTTGGCAGGACGTGCAGCAGGCGGTTAGCCGCATCACCACCTTGCCGGAGGAGACCGAGCGGCCGCAGGTCAACCTGAACGTGCACCGGCGCGATGTGATGGACATCCAGGTCCATGGCCGGGTCGACGAACAGGCCCTCTACCACGCCGCCCAGCGCCTGCGCGAAGGGCTGCTGCAGCAGCCGGGGATCACCCAGGTTGAGCTGGAGGGGGCGCGGGCGCCGGAGGTGCATATCGACATCCCCGAAGCGAGTCTGCGCGCCTACGGCCTGACCCTGGGCGAGGTGGCGCAGACGGTGCGTGCCATGGCCCTGGATCGGGCCGGCGGCAGCATCGAGACGCGGGCCGGGGAGATCCTGCTGCGGGTGCGGGAGCGGCGCCAATGGGCGGAGGAGTTCGCCGAACTGCCGCTGATCAGCGGCGACGGCGGCGTGCTGCTGCGCCTCGGCGACATCGCCACCGTGCGCGAGGGCTTCGCCGACAGCCGGCGCGTCGGCACCTTCAACGGCGAACCCTCTATTGGGGTCAGTATCTACCGGGTGGAGGGGCAGACGCCGACCGGGGTGGCTCAGGCGGCGCGAGCCGCCCTGCCGGACCTGCTGGCCGGGCTGCCGCCCCAGATCGAAGCCAGCATTCAGGACGACGACTCCGAGGTCTATCGGGACCGGCTCGGCCTGCTGATGAAGAACGGCTTCATCGGCCTGGCCTTGGTGCTGGTGCTGCTCAGTCTGTTTCTGGAATTCAAGCTGGCGTTCTGGGTCACGGTGGGCATTCCCACCTCCTTCCTTGGCGCGCTGCTGTTCCTGCCGGGCATGGACGTGTCCATCAACATGGTGTCGCTGTTCGCCTTTATCATCGCGCTTGGCATTGTGGTGGACGACGCCATCATCGCGGGCGAGAACATCTACGAGTACCGCCAACGCGGCATGGGGCTGATCGAGGCGGCCATCCAGGGGGCCCGCGACATCGCCGTGCCGATCAGCTTTGCCATCCTCACCAACGTGGTGGCGTTCATGCCGATGCTGTTCATCCCCGGTGGCTTCGGCAAGATCTGGGCGATGATCCCGCTGGTGGTGGGCACGGTGTTCATCATCTCCTGGGTGGAGGCACTGTTCATTCTGCCCACCCACCTGGCCCACCTGCGCGATCGCCGGGCCACCGGCTGGGGCGAGGCACTGCATGTCCGCCAGCAGCGCTTCTCCGCGGGGTTTTCCCGCTTCGTGGAGCGGGTCTATCGGCCTTTCCTCACCGCGGCGGTCACCCGCCGCTACTTCACTTTGGCCTGTGCTCTTGCGCTGCTGGCGGTGGTGATCGCCATCCCGGTCAGTGGCCGCATGGGCTTCGTGCTGATGCCCAAGGTGGAGTCGGACACGGCCTACGCCAGCGTGGCCCTGCCGGTGGGCAGTCCCGTCGAGCGGGTCGAGGCGGTACGGGATCGGCTGGTGGCGGCGGTCGAAGACGTGATTGCTGCCAACGGCGGTGAAGCCCTGAGCACCGGCGTGTTCGCCCTGATCAACGAAAACAACGTTTCGGTACGCGCCTATCTGCAGCCGCCCGGGCTACGCCCGATCAGCACCGGCGAGGTGACCCGGCTGTGGCGCGAGGCGGTCGGCACCATCCCCGGCACCGAATCGCTGCGCTACGAATCGGACCGCGGCGGCCCCGGCGGCGGCGCCTCGATCAGCGTGGAACTCAATCACAGCGATGTCGCCGTGCTCGACCGCGCCAGCGCGGCGCTGGCCGATCGCCTGGCCCAGTTCAGTCACGTCAAGGATGTGGACGACGGCTACACCCCGGGCAAGCGTCAGTTCGATTTCCGGCTGAACGCCGAGGCGCGCAGTCTCGGGTTGACCGCCAGCGAGATCGGCAACCAGATCCGCCACGCCTTCTACGGTGCCGAAGCGCTACGCCAGCTGCGCGGCAGCGACGAGATCAAGGTGGTGGCCCGGCTGCCCGAGTCGGAGCGGCAGCAGCAATACGATATCGAGCGGTTGTTGATTCGGACCCCGGCCGGCGGTTACGTGCCGCTCGCCCAGGTGGCGGAGTTCGAACCGAGCCGCGCCTACACCAACATCTCCCGTCGCAACGGCCGCCGCACCGTGACCGTGACCGCCAACGTCGAGCCGATCGACGAGACCGCCCGGATCCTGGCGGCAGTGAAGAGCGAGCTGCTGCCGGAGCTGATGCGCGACCATCCGGGGCTGGCATACAGCTTCGAGGGACGCCAGGCGAGCATGCGCGATGCGGTGCAGAGTTTCTTCGTCAGCGTCAGCCTCGCCCTGGTGGTGATCTATGGCCTGCTGGCGGTGCCGTTTCGCAGCTATGTCCAACCGGCCATCGTCATGAGCGCGATCCCGTTCGGCGCCGTGGGCGCCATCCTCGGGCACATGCTCATGGGCTACAACCTGAGCATGATCAGCATCATGGGCATGATCGCCCTCGGCGGGGTGGTGGTGAACGATGCCCTGGTGATGATGGATTATGCCAACAGCCAGCGCCGGGAAGGCATCAGCGCCTTCGATGCCATGATCAACGCCGGCGTGCGCCGCTTCCGCCCCATTCTGCTGACCACCCTGACCACCTTCGGCGGCCTTGCCCCGATGATCTTCGAGACCTCACGTCAGGCCCGCTTCATGATCCCGATGGCCATCTCGCTCGGCTACGGCATCCTGTTCGCCACCGCCATCACCCTGGTGCTGGTGCCGAGTCTGTACCTGATTCTGGAGGACTTGCGGGAGCGGTTTGGCGCTGCGGCGCCGTTGGCCCACAACGCTGATTCGTAGCCCCGTCACGGTCGCCGGTGGAGGCGGCGAACTTCCCGTTTCAATTTATATCCAATCGGATATACTGAACTAATGAAAGTATTGGAGTTTCGAGGAGACTCGCTCAAGCGCCTACGGGAATTTCCGGACGGCGCTCGCCAGGACGCGGGTTACCAGCTAGATCGGGTGCAGAACGGAATGCAACCAACGGACTTTAAACCCATGCCCGCCATTGGCCCAGGGGTTGAGGAGATCCGTGTGTGGGATGAATTTGGGACATTCCGGGTGATTTATACAGCACGCCTCAGAGGTGTGGTTTATGTTCTACATGCCTTTCAGAAGAAGACACAAGCGACGTCCAAGGCCGATATTGCCTTGGCCAAACGGCGGTTAGCCGAGATCCAGAAGCGAGGTGGAAAATGAGCGAGCGGTACAGCAACGTATGGGATGCTATCGCCGACACTCAGGAGGAAGCTGAAAACCTGCGGGTCCGTGCCGAGCTGATGCGAGAACTTACGGCTCTAATCGAAGCTAACGGGTGGACCCAAGCCGAAGCCGCCGAGCAGTGTAGCGTAACGCAACCTCGAATCAATGACCTGATGCGCGGCCGAATCTCGCGTTTTTCGCTTGATGCGCTGGTGAATTTGGCTTCTGCCCTCGGCCGACATGTGCACGTTGAGCTAGAGGTTGCCTAAGCCGGGGGAGCCCCGCTCCCCCAAGCTTCACGCCCGCCCGACGCAAGGCGGGTCTCGCTGGGAGCTCAGGGAGAGAGTGCGGCCAGGCGCTGGCGCACGTAGCGGTGCAGGGCCGGCTCGAGGCCGGGAAGGCTGGCCGCCTTTTGGTAGGCGGGGAGGGCGGCGGCGCGGTTGCCGGCGCCTTCCAAAGCGATTGCCAGGCCGGCCCAGTAGACGGCTGAGTCCGGACGCAGAGCAAGCAGTCGACGGTAGACTTCGGCGCTCGCTTCGTTGCGGCCGGCGCGCTGGAGTGCGGCGGCAAGGGCCGCCAGCAGGTCGGGGTCCGGTGTACGGGTCACGGCCCGCTCCAGGATTGCCGCCGCCCGCCCGGGCTCGCCGTTTTCCAGGTGAAGGCGGGCGGCGAGCTGGGCCAGACGGGAATGGCCGGGGTCGAGTTTGAGCCCTTTCTCCAGGAGGGGGACAGCCTCAACCATGCGACCTTGGGCGAGCAGGAGAGCGCCCAGGGCTTCGCGGGCGGTGCTATAGGTCGGGTCGGCCCTCAGGGCCTCCTGCAGCAGCGCCTCGGCGCGGTCACGGTGCCCCGTCTGCAATTGACCGTAGGCCTCGTTGTAGAGCCCCGCCGCCCGCTGGGCCGGGGTCAGGGGGCGGACCTGCTTTTCGACGGCGGGTACGGTCGCCGGCGCCGATCGGTTCTCCGGCTTTCTGGGTGACTCCGAAGCAGAAGCTGCGGGAGCGGGCGCCGAGGCGGCCCGAGTCGGCGGTGGGGCTAGCGCGGGCTCTGGCGCTGATCGAGCCGGTAGCGGTTTCTCCGACTTCGCGGTGGCGGCAGCGGGAATGGGGGCCGGCGCGGCCTGGACGGGTGGCGGGGCGGCAGCCGGCTCCGGCACGACCGGCGGTGCTGGAGCAGTGACCCGCCCGTCGTTTTCAACCGGCGCGATGGCAGCCTCGACAACCGCCGATTCCACTGCCGGCATCGGCTCCGGCGCCGCACGCGATTGCGCAAAAAACCAACCACCGCCCAAGGCCCCTGCCAGCAGAACCACCGTGGCGGTGACCACCAATGGGCGGCGGCTCATCGCGGGCGAAGCGGCGCGCAGGGCCGGGATCACCGGCGGCGGCGCCGCCTGTTCGGCGGCGCGCCGGCTCTCGATGTCGCGGAGCATCTGGTTGATTAGGCTCACGTCGCCTCCGCAGCCGAATCCGCCGACCCACCCTGGCGATCCGGTTGTACCGCTTCGACCCGGTCGGTGGTCGACCAGGCTGCCGGCAACTGCCAGAAGATCGCCGCGGCGCCCACCACGGTCAAGACGGCCGCGAGGGCGAACGGCCAGGGCCGGTACCGGCCCTGTCGCGGCACCGATTCGGTATCCCGAATCGCCAGCCGCAGGTGAGCGGTGTCGATGCGGTGCTTGCCTTGGCCGAAGGCGGCCATCAGCGACTTGTGGGCCAGCACGTTGACCAGCCGGGGGAAGCCGCCGCTGGCGGCGTGCAGACGGCGCAGGGCGGCGGGGGTGAAAACGAGCCCGCCGGCGTTGCCGGCGATGGTCAGGCGGTGGGCCACGTAGGCGGCGGTCGCCTGCCGGTCCATGGGCGTCAGCCGGTAGCTGAAGGTGATGCGCTGGCGCAGTTGACGGAACATGGTCGCGTTCAGGCGCAGATCCAGCTCCGGCTGGCCGAACAGGACCACCTGCAGCAGTTTGCGTTTTTCGGTCTCCAGGTTGGTGAGCAGGCGCAGCGCCTCCAGCGTCTCGTTGGGCATCGCCTGGGCCTCGTCGATACACAGCACCACCTGCTTGTCCTGGTTCGCCAGCGTCACCAGCTTGCGGGTGATCACCTTCAGGGTGCGGTGCTGACCGAGGTTGCGCGGAAGCGCCAGGCCAAGCTCGTCGGCCAACGCCAGGTTGAGCGCCGGCGCGCTGAGATTCGGGTTGGGCACATAGGTGGTGTAGAACCGGTGGTCCAGGGTGTTCAGCAACTTGCGGCACAGCAGCGTCTTGCCGGTACCCACCTCCCCCGTGACCTTGATGAAACCTTCGCCGGCCTTCAGCGCGACCAGCAGGGTGTCCAGGGCATCCTGGTAGCTGCCGTGCGCGAAGAAGTAACCGGTGTCCGGGGTGAGGGAGAACGGCAGTTCCCGAAGGCCGAAGTGCGCTTGGTACATGACGGAGCTGTCAGGGCAGGGCCGGTGCGCCGAAGCGATCCATGGCATCCACGGCGTGCCGGGAGCGGCGCAATTGGTCGGACCACTGCTGCGCCCCCTCGACCACGGTCGGCTTGAGCAGGATCACCAGTTCCGTCTTGCGTGCCGTCTCGCCGGTGTGGCTGAACAGCGTGCCGAGCAGCGGGAGGTCGCCGAGCAGGGGGATCTTGTTGCGTTCCGTACGCAGCGAGTTCTGCATCAACCCGCCGATCACGACGATCTGGCCGTTACCGGCGCGGATCACGCTGTCCGATTCACGGATGGTGCTGGCGGCCAGCGGCAGCACCAGGTTACCGACGCTGGTGTTGATGGTCTTGGTCTGCTCGCTGACGTTACTGACCGTCGGGTGGATGTGCAGGATCACTTCGCCGCCGGCACTGATTTGCGGCGTGACGTCCAGCGCCACTCCGGAGAAGAACGGGGTCAGTTCGACGCTCACGTTCTGGGTGGTGGCGGTGCCGGTGGTGGTGTTCGATTCGACATCGGTGACGAAGAACTCGTCCGCCCCCACCTTGATCACGGCGCGCTGATTGTTGACCGTGGAGACCCGCGGGCTGGAGAGCACCTGGACATCGCCCTGCGTCCTCAGCAGGTCGATGAAAGCGGCGAAATCGCGTCCAAACAGGCCGAACGTCAGGTTCTCGTTGACGCTGGTCTGAAAGGCGTTGGTCACCTGGCTGCTGGCGGAGCCGCCATTGAGCGCCGCGCCGCCGGTGCTGATCAGTTCGCCGCCCTGAAAACCGCTGGGGCCGAGCACGGCCAACTCGCCGTGGTGGTTGGCAATGGCGGCCCAGTTGATGCCGATCTGGTGAGCGTCAGACAAGGCCACCTCGACGATACGGGCCTCCAGGATCACCTGCCGCTGTACCGCTTTGGTGATCGCGCCGAGATACCTGGCCACCTGGCGCAGCTCGTCGGGCCGGGCCCGCACGGCGATGATGCCGGCCATCGGGTTGACGGTGACCTGTCGTCCCTCACCCTGGCCGATGATGTTGCTGACGTCCTGTCGCAGTTGCAGCCAGAAATCGGTCTGCGATTCGGTATCGACGATGCTGCCGCTGCCGCGGGAGCCGGTCGAATCGCCCCGCGGCTCGCCCTCCCCTTGACCCGCGCGGGAAACGTCGCCGGGCGTGGCATGGATGCGCGATGAGCCGGAGCGGCGCATATCGAGGTAGTCCACCTCGAACAGCTGGGTGCGAATGGTGTTCGGATAGATCCGGTAAACCGTGCCGGTACGCTCGAAGTCGTAGCCGTAGGTATCCCGGACGATGGCCATCACCTCCGGTACGGTCACATTTTTCAGGCTGAGGTCGAGGCGCCCGCCCACCTCCGGGTGCAGGATCACGTTGTAGAGCGTGCCCTCGACCAGGCTCATGAAGAATTCGGCGGCAGTGGCACCCCGCACCGCCACATCGAAGCGCTGCTCGTCCGCGCCGACGGAAATCCCGGGAAGTTCCACCCGGAACTCCGGCATCAGCGCCGCACTCACCTCCGGTGGTGGCGCTGTCGCCGCCGACGGTTCGGTGACCCCTTCATCGACGGCGGCCCGGATGCGGCCCATGGTTTCACCCCGGTCGAGGCTTGCGCATGCCGTCAGCAACAGCGGCAGCAGCAGCGTTCCGACCAGGGGGGAAAGGCATACCTTCATCTTCACGGTTGTTCCGCCTTGGGTTCTTTCACGCGCAGCAGGAAAAGCGAAAGCTCGATAGGCCGCTCGCCTTTTCGCAAGGTCACCCTGTCCGGTGCGATCGCCTCCACCCGGGCGCCGTCCACGCGGTCGCCGACCTGCACCTGCCGACCGTTGACCACCGCGATGCGGCGCTGCTGGGCGATCAGGATCGAGGTCAGTTGATAGTGCGGCGGTGGCGCCGCGGCCGCGGCAGCGGGCGGCGGCAGGCCGGGCGGGCGGGTGGGGTCCTCGAGCGCCCCCGCGACGCCGCCCGCCAGCAGCAGGCCGAGCATGAGGAGGGCCGATCGCCTAGACACCGATCCACCCCTCGCTGAGGCTGAGCGTGGAGACGGTGATGACGATCCGCGAGCGGGGATAGTCGCCGGCGTCCACTTCGATGCTGTCCCAAAAGAAGCGCCAGGGCAGCTGTTGCATCGCCCGCAGGTATTGCACGGCATCCAGATAGCCCCCGGTCAGCGTCAGCTGCAACCGATGCCGATAAACGCCCGTCGCTGATTCGGCCGTGTCCGGCAGCAGCGGTACGGCACCGAGGCTCTCCACCTTGACCGGCTTCAGCCCGGTCTGCCGGGTCAACACATCCTCCAGCGCCCGCGCCATCTCCCGCGGTGCAATCAAGGTCTTCAGGGTGTCGCCGATGCGCCGTTCCAGGGCGTGGATGGCCGATTGGTGCCGTTCCAGTTCGCGGCGCAGTTCGGCATTGGGGTCGCTGCGACGTCGATCCAGGAGGGCCTGCACCTGGGCGTTCACCTCCACCACCTCGCTCCTGACCTGGTCCAGCCGCGCGAGCCGGGCCCGACGTTGCACCTCCAACGGCTGCATGAGCGCCATGTCCCAGAGCGTGAACAACACCGCCACCAGCGCGAGAAACAGCATGGCGCGCTCGCGCAGCGACATGCTGTCGATTCGGGTGCGGAGCGCCGCCAACCACGCCTTCACGGTGTCTTCTCCCCGTCGGTTGCGTGGGTCCCCACGGAGAAATCGACCCGCCGCGGCTCCTCTTCGGCGCGCTCCATCAAGAACCGCGTGAAGGCGATCCCCCGCAGCGACGATTCGTCGCCCAGGCTTTGAATGAATCGCGGCAGTTGCTCCGGCGCAAAGGTGCTGCCGACCAGGCCCACCTCGCGCCCCCCCTGGGCGATGCGCAACTCGCGGATCCAAAGCTGTTGGGGGCGGCGGCGGGCGAAGGCCTCCAACTGCTCACTGAAGCCCCGTGTGTTGCCCCAATCCGGTTTCGCCAGCACGTCGACCAAGCGCCGTTTGGCCTCCAGTTCGCGGCGGCTCGCTTCGACCTGCGCCACCAACTGCTCGTCGCGGGCGGGCGCCGGGAATTGGGCGGCGACACTCGCCAGGCGGCGGTTGGCCGCGTCCCGTTGTGCGACGAACTCCCCCAGTTGCTGCTCGAGACCCCGGGTCTGCCACGAGGCGTAGCCGTAGACGAGCAGCAATCCTGTCATCACCACCAGACCGGCCTGCAACAGCGCCTTGGCGGAAAACACCTTCTCCTGCTGCTTCAAGATCGGCTGGTAGAGATTGATCTGCTGCATCAGAGTCGCTTCTCTTCCTGACGCAGGGCAGCGCCGATGGCCCGCAGGCAGCGCGCCTGAACTGCATCATCCAGGGGCACGTCGGTCTCGAGCAGGGCCGCGACATCCATCAGCCGCACCGGGATCCCCAGATTGCGCGCCAGGTGCCCCACCAGATGCGGTACGGGACGTTCCAGGGGCGCGATGACCAGCGCACTGACCGGCGGCAGCGCGAAGTGGCTTTCGTAGTAGTCCAGCGAGCGCTGCACCTCCAGCACGATGCTGTCGAACAGGCGCTGGCTTCCGTCCAGCGGCGCCGCTTCCAGCTCGAAGCCGTCGCCGGTCGCATCGGCCTCGCCGGGCCTCTCCGCCAACAGCTGATCAAGCCCCAGGTCCAGGGCGCGGGAGAGGTAGAGGTCGCCCTGGCGGGTAAGCGCCAGCGTGCCGCTGGTGCGTCCCAGCTGGAGCAGGCCGACGCCGCTCTGGTCCTCCGGCAGGATGGCCGCCACATTGCGCAGTACCAGTTCCGGAATGTCGATCACGTCGAGTCTGACCTTCGCCGCCTCGAGCCGGTCGATATGACGCCGCACGGTGGCGGTGCGCGCCGCCACCACGTACATCATCCGGGCCCTGACGCCCCGTTGGGCGGGGATATCGAAGACGTCCACCACGGCATCGTCCACGTGGAAATCGATCAGGTCCTTGATCCGCCAGCGAACGGCCGCCCTCAGTTCGGTGGGGTCGACCTCCGGCGCCTCGACCAGCAGCAGATTGAACTGCTCCTCGTCGATGACGCTGACACAGCGGATCTGGTCGAGACCGCACTCGCGTGCCGCCTGCTCCAGCACCCTTTCACGTTCCGGCTCGGTGGCCGCCGGATAGAACCGGCAGCGGGTCAACCGGTGCGACTCGCCACGGTGGGAAACCGTCGCCACCGCAACGCCGTCCGCCGACAGCTCGATTCCGGCCGTTCCGGGGGCGTGGCGCTTTTTCCAGGGGGCGACGAACATCAAGGCATCACGAGCGCTGTTTACCGGTTGATCGAGCACCACACGGTGTCATCCGTCACAGACGGGCGGCCGCACTGCAACGCGCGTGGTTTGGTGTATGCGGGAAAGCAGCGTCGCGCCGGGCTGGGACTGCGGCGGTGGCGAATAACGGTCAGCTGTGCAGGTCCCGCACAGTCTGTATCGGCGCCTAGGTCGCGTCCTTGAGCGCGCAGAGGTAGTGGGAAACGGTTCCGATCCAGAGCGAGAAGGCGAACCATAGATTGGCATGGTACGCCCGGGCGAAGGCATCGGAACGTGCCCTGGCCAGCACAATGAGTTGGTAGGCGGCAGCGACCGCCGCACCGAGCCAGCCCAGTTCGAACAACGGGCCGAATTCCGCCAGGCGACCCGCCATTGCCGCTGCACTCAGTGCGGCGGCGAGCAGAACGCCGATCCACAACGGCAACAGATCCGACGCCAGCAGCGACAGAGAGTGGATGCCGTGGTGATACAACTTCTCCCGGACGCTCGCCTCGGCGATCAACAAGAACCCCAGCGACCAGAACAGGCCCATCAAATAGAGCAGCCAACCCACCTTCCCGGGCAGCTGCCCATTGGCCAGCCAGGCCATCGGTACGATCGCGGCAATCGCGATGGCGGGCAACAAGGTACTGAGGTAGGTGCGGCCGCGCGCATAGGGAAACGCCAGGATCAGACCGAGCACCAGCGGGAAGGCGAACAGGGTCAGCGGGTCGATCAGTAACAGGGCCAGGAAGCCGAATCCGCACAGCGAAACGGCGATGCGCAGCGCGTCATGAGTATCGACGGCATGCAGTTCATCCAGCAATGGAGCCGCGCGGGGCAGGAAACGTTCGGTCCCGAGGTCGAGGAAGACCCAGGCCGCACAGCGCAAAGCCACCACCACCAGCAGGAACGGCAACACCCCAGCGGCCAGATGGCCGCCCGTGGCGACCCAGTTGGCCAGCAGACCAAGGAATAGCAGCAACGCCAGATCACGCGGCCGGTCCAGACGCATCAGCCGCAGCGCCGCCACTCCCCGTTCCTGCAGCGCGGGTGAGAGCCGGACGATCACCGCGGGACCTCCGTGGGCAGCTCGCTCATGAAAAACTCGCTCACCAGCAGTGGCCGGCCCCCGGCCTGAAACACCGAACGCCGTCCCCAGAAGGGGCGCCGGCCGGGCAGCGGGAACTCGGGGAGCGACACCAGTTCCAGCGGGCCCCGGCGCACCCCCGGGTCCGAGAACAGCAATTCGCCGAGCGGACGGTTGCCGAGGTGCGCCAGCCGCCGGTAACGCCCCACCAATGTCTTCGGCGGCATCACCGTGCGGGCGAAGACCCAGGGCACGTCGCCACAGGAGAGCAGCACTTCGCGGACCAGCGCCACCCGACGGGCCGGCAGGCCCAGCAGGCGACGTTCACAGCGCATCGGCACAGAACGCCGCTGGGACAGCACCTTCACATTGAACCGACCGCAGCAGGCGGCGCGCAGGCGCCGGGTGAGTGAGCCGCTGTCCAGCAGCCAGGGCGCGAGATCGGCGGGCAGCATGCCGTGACGCAGCCGCGCCACCGGCAGCCACACCGGTTCTCTGTGCAAGATGTCGAGCAGGGTCTGCATGATTTGGGTGGGATTATACGTCGCCGTAACGTTCCGCCTGGCCGAGCCAGCGCGCGATCAGCCGCTCCACCGTTACCGGCGGGCCTTGCATCAAGGCGTCGGCAACCTTGGCGACCACCGGCAGCAGCGCCTGGTCGCGCCGCAGGTCGGCAATCTTGAGGTTGAGCATGCCGGTCTGGCGCGTCCCCAGCACCTCACCCGGCCCTCGCAGCTCCAGGTCGCGGCGGGCGATGATGAAGCCGTCGTTGGTCTCCCGCATGACGGCCAGACGCGCCCGGGCCGTCTCGGAGAGCGGTCCATGATACATGAGAACGCAGCTGCTTTGTCGCCGCCCGCGACCCACCCGGCCGCGCAGCTGATGCAGCTGGGCCAGGCCGAAACGTTCGGCGTTTTCGATGATCATGAGGCTGGCGTTGGGCACGTCCACCCCGACTTCGATGACGGTGGTGGCCACCAGGAGATCGACCTCACCTGCCTTGAAGCGCGCCATGATCGCCTCTTTCTGCTCGGATTTCAGCCGACCGTGGACCAGTTCCACAGCGCGGTCCGGCAGCGCCTCCGCCAAGCGCGCCCACGCATCTTCGGCCGCTTCGGCCTGTAACACATCGGACTCTTCGATCAGCGGGCAGACCCAGTAGGCCTGGGCACCGGAGCGACAGGCCTGTGCGACCCGTTCGATCACCTCCTCGCGGCGTCCGTCGGAGACGACCACGGTCTCCACCGGGCTGCGGCCGGGCGGCAGCTCGTCGATGACCGACACGTCGAGGTCGGCGTAGGCGGTCATGGCCAAGGTGCGCGGGATCGGGGTGGCGGTCATGATGAGCTGATGGGGATAGCGCGCCCCGGCGCGCCCCTTTTCCCGCAACGCCAGGCGCTGGTGGACACCGAAGCGGTGCTGCTCGTCGACCACGATCAGGCCGAGCTCATGGAAATCGACCTCCTCCTGAAACAGGGCGTGCGTGCCGACCGCCACCGCCGCCTCGCCTGCTGCGATCGCCTCCCGTGCGGTGCGGCGCGCCTTGCCCTTCAGGCGGCCGGCCAACCACACCACGGGAACGCCCAATGGCACCAGCCAGGCCTGAAAGTTGTGGTAGTGCTGTTCGGCGAGAATCTCGGTCGGCGCCATGACCGCCGCCTGGTAACCGGCCTCGACCGCCTGCACCACGGCCAGTGCGGCCACCAGCGTTTTACCGGAACCGACGTCCCCCTGCACCAGCCGCTGCATGGGGTGCGGCTGTTCAAGGTCGGCGGCCAGCTCCGCCACCACCCGCCGCTGCGCGCCGGTGGGCTGGAACGGCAGCGACGCCAGAAAGCGGGCCCGCAGGCTGCCGTCGCCAATCAGGGCCGGCGCTTCCCGGCATCCGACTTTCGCGTGCAGCCGGCGCAGGCTCAGCCGGTGGGCCAGCAGCTCTTCGAACGCGAGCCGCTGCTGCGCCGGATGCTGCCCCTCAGCCATCTGTGTCAGCGGCGCATCGGGTGGCGGCTGGTGCAGAAACTGCAGGGCGCTCGGCAGGTCCGGCAGCTGGTAGCGGCGCAGGATGCGGTCGGGCAACAGCTCTTCGAGGTCTCCGCGGACCAGGCTCTGCAAGGCCTCGCCAATCAAGCGGCGGAGTCCGATCTGGTGCAGCCCCTCGGTGGTCGGATAGATCGGGGTCAGGTGCTCTTCCACCGCCGCGGGTCCCTCGTCGTCGACGCGGCGAAACTCCGGGTGAACCATTTCCAGAGCGGCGGCACCGGGGCGCACCTGGCCGAAGCAGCGCACCCGCGCACCGCGGGCGAGGGTCTCCTGCTGGGAGGCGTTGAAGTGGAAGAAGCGCAGCGTAATGCTGCCGGTACCGTCGGCGATCCGCGACAGCAGCGAGCGGCGCCGCCCGAACTTCACCTCGGTGAGTTGCACCCGCCCCTCGATCACCGCCTCGTCGCCCGGTCGCAGGCTGCCGATAGGGCTGACCCGGGTACGGTCCTGGTAGCGCAGGGGAAGGTGGAACAGCAGGTCCTGAACGGTGTGGATCCCAAGCCGTTCCAGACGCTCGGCCATGCGCGGACCGACCCCCTTGAGGGCGGTCACGGGCCGGTGCGCCGCCCCACCTCCCTTTGGGGCGCTCGCCATCATCGCGCGCCTGTCACCAGCCGCGGTCAGCCGTCCAGTTCCAGCACCCCGTCCATCTCCACCTGGGCCCCCTTGGGAAGGGAAGCCACGCCGATGGCAGCGCGGGCGGGGTAGGGTTCACGGAAATACTCGGCCATGACCTGGTTGACCAGGGCGAAGTGGGAGAGGTCGGTGAGAAAGATATTGAGCTTGGCCACATCGGCCAGCGAACCGCCGGCCGCCTCGGCCACCGCCGAAAGATTGTCGAACACCCGGCGGATCTGCGCCTCCATGTCCCCCTCCACCAGCTCCATGGTGGCCGGCACCAGCGGGATCTGGCCGGACAGGTAGACCGTGTTGCCGACCTTCACCGCCTGGGAGTAGGTCCCGATCGCCTGCGGCGCCCGATCGGTGCGAATGATTTCACGCTTCATCGAAAGCTCCTTTGGGTTCAGGCGCAAGGATAAAGAACCGGCGTCGGTTGCGACAAGGTCGCCTTGCCCGAACGTGCCTCGACAGACCCCTATTCGCCAGAAAGGTTTTCCGCCTATGGGAGCAAGGTCCTCGCCCCCGACAAGCGCTTTCGCAAGAAGTGCCTCTACCCGCATTTGGCGAAACAAAGCGGACGCAACTCCAGGGCGACTTTCCCAATCTTGGAGTGCTCGTTAGGCCGAGGGACGCAACGAATTTTCCTCTCGATGTCCCGCGCGATAAAGGGCATCCGTCTTGCCAGCGAAGGCGGGAATCCATTGACCGTTCCCTGGATTCCCTCCTGTGCGGGAATGACGGAGGGGGCGAGTAGTCACGGAATAATTTTGTATAGCTGGCGCAAAGCGGCGGCGCTCCCCTTCGCAAAATAACGTTTTGTCAGGGAAGCTCTCTACCAACATTCGGTCGTGGCGTTGCCGTCCGCGTCCTTGGACTTCCTCGCACCATCAGGGGTGGTGTTGTCAACCTCCAGTATGAGCGTGCGGCACTTGTTATCACTGAGTTGAGCGCCTTGAGCTGTAGCCGTAGCGGTGTAGGCGTTCGCCGAGGCAGAACCGGCTGTGATGTTGATGGTGTAATAGCCCTCAGACGAGGTTGATGAGAACTTCAGCTGCGAATCTGCAGCCGTTGCAGCGCAGTCATCGGCGGCGCCATTCAAGTCCTCTGCATAGTGCTTACAGTTGCCGCGCAACCGTTGCTGCGCTTGCTGCAGGGCCAGCAGGGTCGTGATGCCGTCCGAGCGGCGCGACTTGTGCATGAAATCGGTGAAGGCCGGTATCGCAATGCTCGCCAGCATGCCGATGACGATGACGACAATCATCATCTCGATGAGCGTGAAACCACGGTTTTTCATATCCTGATCCCTGTTCACTGACGCAAAGCCGACTATATCACCGCCCGATGATGTTTGCGCAGCGGTTAAAAGCCAGGAGTACACGACGAATTTTGTCGGATTAATGACATTAAAAATCCGGTTCGCTTTTGAGGGAAATGTGGCAAACTTAAACTTATGGACAAGGTTAGGAGAACAGGAATGAGGGAAGCTCCGGGCTTCACACTGATCGAATTGCTGGTCGTCCTGGCAATTTTGAGCATCGTACTCGCCGTCGCCGTGCCTGGCATGTCCGACTATCTCGACCGCCGCAAAATCATCAATGCCGCCGAAGCCCTCTATGGCAAGTTCCAGTATGCCAAGTCAGAGGCTGTGGCGCGCTCTGAAAACGTATCCGTCGCCTTCCACATCGATGCCGGTGACAACCGCATCTGGAATATCGGTGTCAGCACCACCGCCGGCTGTGATCCCACCATTACCGATGTCACGAACGCCAGCGCCTGCGTGCTGGTGGTCGATGATGGGGACGGCGTGGCCGATAACGACGATTTGGTACGGCACGTAACCAGTAGCACCGGCTTCCCTGGTGTCCGTCTCGCCTTGCAGGACTTCACCGGTACCGAAACCGTGTTCGATTTCGTCAGGGGGACGGTGGATGACGCGGGGACGGTGCGGCTGACCTACGCACGCGGCGACGGTGGCACGTATGAAATGCGGGTCAGGCTAGGAATGGTTGGCCGGGCGGTTATCTGTACGCCGAGCGGTGCCAACGCCGTAGCGGGATACACCACATGTTGATGAGCAGAAACGTACAGCGCGGCTTTACCCTCATCGAGCTGTTGGTTGCGATGGCCGTCGGGCTCGTCGTGCTGGGGGGTGTGCTGTCGGTTTATCTCACCACCATCCGTACCAGTCACGCCACATTGCAGGCAAGCCGCCTGAATCAGGAGATGGCGGCGATTCTTAATATCATGGCCAACGACATCCGCCGAGCGGGCTATTGGGGCGATGGAAACGTGAGCACACCTGACGCCAACCCTTTCAGCCAGGTGGATACAGCCACAGCGGCCAATACTACCGCGGTTCGGGTGCACTACACCGACGATAACGGTGCCAACTACACCGACAAGACGGAGGAAGTCATCTTCGCAAACCGTCAAGGCTCCTGCATCACCTACGCTTACGACCGCAATGGGGATGGCGACTTGGACGATGATGAGAAGTTCGGTTTTCGCTGGGACGGCCAGAGTGACGACGGCATCCTGATGCGTCGAAGCGCCCCAGGCGGAACCGGCGGAACCAATATCTGCAACAGCAATACCGATATCTGGGAGTCGCTCACGGATACCGGCACCATCGAGATCACTGGCACTGGTCTGAATTTCAGCCTGGAGGATTCATCCTGCCTCAACACCGACAACGCAGCTCAACCCGACTGCTATGCCAATATACCGGTAGCCGGAAGCGGTGATGCCACCGTGGAGAGCTTGCGGTTGGCGATCAGCCTCAACGCCAGACTGGCAGACGATCCGGATGTCAAAGCGGAAATGACACAGACAGTCCAGGTGCGCAACCTCCTGGTGCGGACCTACTAGGGCGGAGCAGGAGAGCCGAAACATGATACGCATTGTTACCCCGATGGTCACCGGACGTCACCAGCGCGGCGCGGCCACACTGCTGATCGCCTTGGTGGTGCTGACCACCATCACCTTTATCAGCTTCTATACCGCCCGCACGGTTATGACCGAACAAAAGGTCAGCAGCAACGTGCTTCGCAGTCGCATGGCCTTCGAGGCGGCCGAGGCGGGGGCCGAGAGTGCCATGGCCTACCTGGGGGATGGACGCGACCGGGATGGAGACGGGAAGTTGCCCGGTGTGCTGGCCGGCTCCGATGACGACGAGTTCCTGTTCGACTCCGACGGAAACCCCGCTGATAACGAAAGCAACACCCTGGTACTCGACGACGGCAGCCGGGTAACCGTGTCGCTGGTCAATCAAGACTTCACCACCGCTTCCGGTATCAATGTCATCGCAACCGAAATCCAAGCCCAGGGCTGGAGCGACGACCAGGCTGCCACCCGGACGGTCATCCAGACCGTCGCCCTCGTCTCTCCGTTGCCCAACGGGCCGCAAAATCCCCTCATCACCCGCGGCAGCGTCGTGGTCAACGGGGCATCCACGGTAATCAATCCCGAAGGCAACTCCACCATCTGGTCCGGCGACGATGTCGACCTGACCGCCAACAACTCCACGCATACCGAGGTGGCCAACCCGGCCGATGCCAATTACCCCGACTGTCTCGGCGACGCCGACAACCCCTGTGGCACGATACAGGGCTCCGACCGCTACGTGGCCGGCCTGGATATCATCGAATACGACACCAGCTTGAAGAACCTCTCTAAAGCGGAGTTTTTTGAGAATTTCTTCGGTGTGCCGCCGGCGAAGTACCGGGCGACGCGCGTGACCATGGATATCGACGTGGGCGCCGGCGACGACCTCAACCAGATAAAGCTGGCCACCCGGGAGGTGATCTGGGTCGACGGGGATATCGATGGCTTCAACGGCACGGTCGGCTGCCGGGTGGCTGTAGTCGGCGCCGGCACCTGTAGCGGGGACGATCGTCAGCCCTCCATACTGATCGTCGACGGTGATCTCGACCTTAACGGCACACCGCACTTTTATGGCCTGGTCTATGTGACCGGCGACATTCTCGGCAGCGGGAATGCCACGTTCCACGGTTCGCTGGTCACCGAGGGCGATGCCACCGCCACAAACGGCAGTCTCGCGATCAGGTACAACTCCACCTTGCTGGAGATGCTTGCCGAATCCGGGGGGCAAATAGCAGGGGGCGGTGG
Source organism: Gammaproteobacteria bacterium (assembly GCA_041685045.1). Taxonomy (GTDB): domain Bacteria; phylum Pseudomonadota; class Gammaproteobacteria; order Thiohalomonadales; family Thiohalomonadaceae; genus Thiohalomonas. Next base: position 166,646 of record JAWLGP010000006.1, on the reverse strand, counting down.
CGGCAGTTGGCGCGACTTCTGATTTCTGGCAGCGCAAGCAGGTCAAGGATTTTCAGGGAGAACTTCGCATGAAAAACAATAATCTCACCTATCGCAGCCAGCCGGGATTCACCCTGATCGAGGTCATGGTCGCTTTCGCCGTGCTCGCCTTCGGCCTGTTGGCCATCGTCAGCTTCCAATCCAAACTGGTCTCGAACAGCAGCCACAACAAGGCACGCAGCGAGGCGATCGCCCTGGCCCAGGAGAAGCTGGACCAGATCCGCAGCTATACCGATGAAGAGTCCCTGGTAGCCAATCTCGAAGGGGCAGCCGCCCCCACTGCGGGGGACGAGTTCCCCGCGAGTATGGCGGATGGGGCCTATCCCGCAGTCGCAGAACCTCTTGAGGGGGTCAACGCTGATTTCGAGCGTCGATGGGATGTCACCGTCACCGGCAACGTGGCCGATGTCGCGGTGACGGTCAGCTGGACGGACCCGGCGCTGGGGGCGCAGAGCGTCAGCCTCAATAGCGCGGTTACGTGGAAAAACCCGGGTGGCGGGGCGGAGTTGACCGATGTGTCGACCCCCTTGGTCCCCTCCGCGACCGGTCGTGCCCGCCTCGGCGAGGGGATCGTGCCCGTGACTGACGTCTCGGAAGGTTCCAAAAATGGTGACGGTACGGCGACCGGCGACTTCGATTCCGATGGCGACCTCGAGTTGGTGGACCTGACCAGTGAAGATGACGACGGCAACGCTCGCGTCGTGCTCACGCTCAAAGCGGCCTGTAACCTCGACACCGGCCTTTGCACCGACTTTGTAAAAATCAAGGGCCGTGTCTATTCCCCCAGCTCAGGACGTGCGCTATCGGATGTCTATGTTCTCGCCTCGGATGCCGCTTTCTGTGCGCGGGACCTTGCCGATAGCGGCAGCATCGGCACCTACAACTACTACGATTATACGTGCTACATCGGTGGCGGCTGGCACGGCAATATCGGGATTCTGATCAATGCCAACAACGCCGACGACTACGCTTGCGTCGGCGATCCCGATGCCGAGGATGCCGAACCCTGGCTTGAGTCACAAGTTGCCTGGAAAAAGGTGGAGTTGGTCAAACGCCGTGTTTATCGGGGCGTGATAAACAAAAAGACAACCATCGACTCGGGAGAACCAGTACAGGATATTGTGCCCGGCTACATCCGCTACTACGCAACCACCGACGGTAATGGGGATATTGTTTACTACTCCAAGGGGATAGGCGATGCGGTCGAATTACCCGATCCGGCTCTCACCGGCCCTGCCGATCACTGGTCGGGTTATCTGTCGAACTGGTGGTTCCGCGACGGTGGCCACGATTTCGTATTGATAAACGATAACAAACCGACCAGAGCGGACTGCGTTACCGCGCTTAAGGCGCTTGAAGCTGCCGCCGGCCAGGACCTCTTCAAAAACGTTCCGGGCGACTTCGTCTGCCTCAACAACGACTGGAAATTCAACTGGTATTCCAGTGGCAACCCGAACGACTACAACCTCTACCTCGATGACTTCGATGAGGATACCGAGAGGGCGCCCGATGACTGTCCGTTCGACCCGTCGGATCCGCCCTCCCACCGTTTTGTCATCAGTGGCGACATATCCACCGCGTCAGAGCCTGACAGCATGCTGATCTCCACCTCTGACGGTCCCAATAACTGCACCTGGAGCATCGCCAGCACCAGCACCAGTTACGAGTGCAATGTCTACGCCTGGGAGGATGCCAACGGCAATATCAATGGCTGGGACGGCAGTATCACCATCGAAACCCCGGCAGGATTGACCTGTACTCGAAGCGGGGGTTCGGTGTACACAAACCCCACAACTCAGACTTACGGTGATGTTACGAGTAATCAATCCAATCAGGATTACCAGTGTGGCAGCGTGGCGACAGTGACCATCGCCGGCACGATCACTCCAAACGGCGCTGACCTGACCGGAATGACGCTTGCGGTCAATGACGGCCCTGACGACTGCAGCTTCAACACTGCCGACAACACCTACAGCTGTACCGTTGTCTCCGAATGGTCAGGAAGCATCAGCTTTGGCGCCCCAAGCGGCGAATGTGACGAGACACTGGTCTTCGGCACCGCCCTTACGGAAGACCCGACAACCGGCACAGATGTCGTCTGTGAGGGTCCAACCACACCAACAGAACCAACATCCGGCTCTGCAACGGTTTCAGGGACCATCTCGGTTTATGATTTTAATCGCACATCACCGAATGCACCGACCATTGATGGTGGCGGCACTTGCAGCTTGGGTGAGCCCATGAAAAATCCCAATAACTCGGGAACGGTCACCTACACCTGCCATACCGCTACGCTCGCAGACGGCGACACCTGGACGGGCAATGTGAGCTTCAGTACGACGGACGACAAGGGCAAGAGCTATGTCTGCCCAGCGACCGTGGCCATTGACACGCCGCTGGGGGTGGGAGGCGCGAAGACAGATGTCAATGTGATAATCAGCACCAACAAATGCCCATAAGGCAGCTTGGACGGGGAGTCACTCCCCGTCCGTTTGCCCCGGGCGGGGCCGCGGTGATCATCATCTCGAAACCAGCTGAGGCCGATTGCTATGGCAGCACGGTGCTAACCGGCTCTTAAAAAATCCGGTTAGCGGTGAAGCAACTCCAGGGGGTGACCGGCGCGAATGCGGGTAAGGTGCGCCACTAAACTCTAGCAATGTAGGATGCGGTGAGGAACGAACCGCATCATCTGCCCGGTGCGGTTCGCAAGCTCACCACACTGACTACATGGCCTGCTCGGGAAGATATCAGGACCGCGTAGGAGCGGCGGGAGCCGCGAATCGGCCGTTATCGCGACTTCCGTCGCTCCTACAAAACTGGACCACCGTGTTGCCTGGTCACCTGTCGAAGCCGCTGGTTAACTGCGAATACGGGTGATACGGACCACGCGGTCGACGGTGCGGAGTTGGCGCATGATGCCGGCCAGGTGGCGGCGGTCGGCGACGGCGATGGTCAGGTTGATGGTGGCGTGCACGCCATCACGCTCTTCGAGGCTGACGTTGTCGATGTTGGCACCGGTCTCGGCAATGACGGCGGCGATGGTGGCCAGTACGCCGCGCTGGTTGGCCACGTCGACGCGGATATCCACCGGGAATTCCCCCTGCACGCCTTCTTCCCAGGCCACCTCGACCCAGCGCTCCGGGCGCTTGCGGAACTCCGACAGGTTCTTGCAGTTTTGGGTGTGGATCACCACACCGCGGCCGGCGCTCATAAAGCCGAGGATGGCATCGCCCGGGATGGGTCGGCAGCACTTGGCGAACGAGACCACGGTCCCTTCGGTGCCCTTGATGAACAACGGGGCCGGCTGCCGGGCATCGATCGACTCTTTGGAGCCGGGCTCAGCGTCATCCCGGGTCAGGGCGGCGGCCACCAGGGTCGCCATGCGGTTGCCCAGGCCGATCTCGGCCAGCAGGTCGTCGGTGGCGGCGAGCCGGTATTCGCCGAGGAGCGATTCCACCCGGTCCGGGGCGATCTGCGCCAGTTCGGTCCGGCATGAGGCGAGGGCTTTATCCAGCATCCGCCGCCCCAACTCGACCGACTCCTCGCGACGCAGATTTTTCAGGAAGTGGCGAATGGTGGCGCGCGCCTTGCCGCTCACCACGAAGTTGAGCCAGGTGGGATTGGGCCGGCCGCCGGGGGCGGTGATCACCTCCACCGATTGGCCGCTCTCCAGTTTGGTGTGGAGCGGGGCGAGGCGCCGGTCGATCTTCACAGCGACGCAGCGGTTGCCGACGTCGGTGTGGACGGCATAGGCGAAGTCCACCGCAGTGGCGCCGCGCGGCAGCTCCATGATGTCGCCCTTGGGGGTGAAGACGTAGACCTCATCCGGAAACAGGTCGACCTTGACGTTTTCCAGGAACTCCAGGGAGTCGCCGGCGCTCTTCTGCATCTCCAGCAGGTTGGCGAGCCACTGGCGGGCACGGGCCTGGGCGATGGAGTGACTGTCTTCGCCGCTCTTGTAGAGCCAGTGGGCGGCGATCCCGGCCTCGGCCACCTTGTCCATGTCCTCAGTGCGGATCTGCACCTCGATAGGGAAGCCGTAGGGCGAGAGCAGGGTAGTATGCAGCGACTGGTAGCCGTTTGCCTTGGGGATGGCGATGTAGTCCTTGAACTTGCCGGGCATCGGTTTGTAGAGGTTGTGAATGGCGCCGAGTACCCGGTAGCAGGTATCCACCTTGTCCACCACGATGCGAAAGGCGAACACGTCCATCACATCCGAGAAGGAGACGTTCTTGCTGCGCATCTTGCGGTAAATGCTGTAGAGGTGCTTGGCGCGTCCCGCCACCTTGCCCTCCAGCCCCTCCTGACGCAGCCGTTCCAGGATGGCGTTCTGGATCCGCTCGACCGGCTCCTTGCGGTGGCCGCACGCCTTTTTCACCGCCTCGGCCAGCACCCGGTAGCGCATGGGGTGGTAGGCCAAAAAACCGAGGTCCTGGAGTTCCAGGCGCATGGCGCTGATGCCGAGGCGGTTGGCAATGGGGGCGTAGGTGTCCAGGGTCTCGCGGGCGATACGGCGGCGCTTGGACGGCGGCATCACGCCGAGCGTGCGCATGTTGTGCAGCCGGTCGGCGAGCTTGATCAGAATGACGCGGATATCCCGCACCATCGCCAGCATCATCTTGCGGAAGTTTTCGGCCTGGGCTTCGGCCTTGGATTCGAATTCGATATGGGTCAGTTTGCTGACCCCGTCGACCAGCTCGGCGACCTCTTCGCCGAACTCGACGCTCAACTGCTCTTTGGCAGTCGTGGTGTCTTCGATGACGTCATGGAGAATGGCGGCCACGATGCTCTGGGAATCCATGCGCATCTCGGCCAATATCTTGGCCACCGCCAGAGGGTGGTAGATGTAGGGTTCGCCGGAGAGGCGATGCTGTCCGTCGTGGGCCTCGGCCCCGAATAGGTAGGCCCGGTAGACCTCGGCGACCTGGTGTGGCTCGAGGTAGCTCTCGAGCAGTTCACACAGGTCGCTGACAAGGAATACCGGGTTCGCGCCGGGAACCGGAGCGGCCCCGCCGTCAGGTGGTTTCTTGGCGGGCCTCATCCTCACTCACGGTCGAGTCCGCGGAGGAGTAGTCTTCGGCCGCCGGGGTGTCCAGCACCTCCCGCCCGACCTTGCCTTCGGCAATCTCGCGCAGGGCAACGACGGTGGGCTTGTCGTTCTCCCAGGGGACCAGGGCATCCCGGCCGTTGGCCAGCTGCCGTGCCCGGCGGGTGGCCAACAGTACCAGTTGGAAACGGTTATCGACGTTGTCGAGGCAATCTTCTACGGTGACGCGCGCCATCGGTGCAAATCTCCCGAACAGGCTATCTGAGCGAAAAGGGATGAAATTCTAGCCGCTTACGGCGGTTGGTGCCAGCAGTTGTTCGAGCATGGCGGCGTGGCGGCGGGTCTGGCGATCGCGCCGCAACCGGTGCGCGACGAAGATGCTGCGCAGCTCGGCGAGCGCGGCTTCGAAGTCGTCGTTGACCACCAGATAGTCGAATTCGCCGTAATGGCTCATCTCACTGACCGCATCCCGCATCCGCCGGGCTATCACGCTGGCATCATCCTGGCCCCGCCCGGTCAGGCGCTCCTCCAGGGCCTGGCGCGACGGGGGCAGGATGAAAACACCGACCGCACCCGGCATGCGCTCCCGCACCTGGCGGGCGCCCTGCCAGTCGATCTCCAGGATCACGTCGACTCCTTCACGCAGCCGGTTAACGGCGCTGCTGCGCGCCGTACCGTAGAAGTTGTCGAACACCTGGGCGTGTTCGAGAAAGGCGTCCTCCGCCACCATGGCTTGAAACCGCGCCACATCGACGAAGTGGTAGTGCATCCCGTTCTCCTCGCCGGGTCGCGGCGCACGGGTGGTATGGGATACGGACACCTCCACCCCGGCAGTGGTCTCCACCAGGGCCTTGACCAGGCTGGTCTTGCCCGCCCCGGATGGAGCGGCGATGACAAACAGTGAACCCTCGGCTTTATCTTGCATTTTGGCTTCCGAATGCTGCTGGTTATTCGATGTTCTGCACCTGTTCGCGCATTTGCTCGATGAGGACCTTCAACTCGACCGCCGCCCGGGTGGTTTCGGCGTCCACCGACTTGGAGCCCAGGGTATTCGCCTCGCGGTTGAACTCCTGCATCAGGAAGTCGAGCCGACGACCCACCGGCTTGCTCTCGCCGAGCACCCGGCGCACCTCGGCGACGTGGGCCCCCAAGCGGTCGAGTTCCTCATCCACATCCATTTTGGTCAAGAGGTAAACCAGTTCCTGCTCCAGCCGCTGCGTGTCGACCTCGGCCTGGAGCTCGGCGAGCCGCTGTTGCAGGCGCTCGCGCAGCCGCTGGTGAACTTCGGGGATGCGCGGCCGGACTGTGGCCACTATCTCGCCGATGGCGTCGCAGCGCTGGGCGATGAAACCCTGCAGTTTCTCCCCTTCCCGCTGCCGTGCCCCATTCATGTCGTCCAAGGTGGCGTCGAGCAGTTTCAGCAGCTCTTGGCCGAGGCGTTCCGGGTCCGGGCTCGGGGCGATCAACACCCCCGGCCAGCGCAGGATGTCGATGGAGTTGACCGGCGCGGCGTTGTAGATCAGCGCGTCCACCTCCCGGCTGAGGTGCGCCAGCTGCCTCGCCAGCTCGTGGTTGAGCTCCAGCTCGTTGCCGCCGGTGGGGGCGCTGAAACGAATGCTGCAGTCCACCTTGCCGCGGGACAGGGCCCCGCCGATGCGCTCCCGAAGCAGCGGTTCGAACCGCCGCAGCTCGTCGGGCAGGCGCAAAGCAACCTCTAGATAACGGTGGTTTACCGACCGTAATTCCACCACGAGCGCGCCCCACTCGCCGCTGGCTTCGCCCCGCGCAAAGGCGGTCATGCTCCTCAACATATGAACTCCGAACGATACGGGTGTAGAATTCCCGCCATCTTAATCGAAATTGCCCGGCGAACTCAGCCGGGCGTAGATAGCGAAAACGGAACCGGTACATTAATGACGGAAACTGCCGCCAGCGCGAACCTGGCCCCTGGGGCCCGGGTCGACAACTACGTGATCGATAAAACGATCGGCGGCGGCGGTTTCAGTATCGTCTATTTGGGGCACGTCAAGGACAGCAATGCCCAGGTGGTCATCAAGGAGTATATGCCGCGGAAACTGGCCCATCGCTGCACCGACGGCCGGATTGAAAGCAACGACGAGACCACCGCCGATAAGTTTGCGCACGGCCGCCGCCTGTTCTTCCAGGAGGCCAGTATCCTGGCCGATATCAAGCACCCCAATATCGTCAACGTTACCAGTTTTTTCCGCGCCAACGGTACGGTGTACATGGTGATGGAGTACCAGAAGGGCATCAACCTGCAGGATTACATCGTACGCCACAAGGGTGGGCTGAGCGAAAAGCTGATCCGCAAGGTTTTCAACCGCCTGCTGGACGGCCTGCGCCTGATCCACAACAAGGGTCTGCTGCACCTGGACATCAAGCCGGGCAACATCTACCTGCGTGCCGGCGGCGACCCGCTGCTGCTCGACTTCGGCGCGGTGCACCAACAGCAGCAGAGCCGGAAGTATTCCCCCGGGCAGGTGGTCACGGTCGGCTTCTCGCCTACCGAGCAGTCGATGTCCGGCGGCTATGTGGGGCCGTGGTCGGACATCTATGCACTCGGTGCCACCATGCGGGCCTGTATCGATGGCGCGGCGCCGCCGCCCGCCGAGGAGCGTCGGATGTCCGACAGCATGCGCCCGGCGGTCGAACAGTTCAGACGGCGCTACTCCACCCCGCTGCTGCATGCCATCGACTGGGCCATGGAGGTCGATCCGCTGCACCGCCCGCAGAATGTCGACCAGCTGCTCGATGCGATGGACGGCAAGGGTCCGCAGCGGCAGGAGCCGGCGGCGGAATCGATGTTCGAGCGCATCGCCAACAGCCTGCCATGGCGCAAGGTGGAGTAATGCGTTACGAAGTCGGTCTTGCCAACCGCATTGGCAATCGCGCATCCAACCAGGACCGGTTCGGAGTAGCGGAGACCGACGAAGGCGTGCTGTTGATTCTTGCCGATGGCATGGGCGGCATCGCTCAAGGTGAGCTGGCGGCCCAGACCTTGGTCGACACGGCGCGAGAGGTCTATCTCGCCGCCGAACAACCGATCCGTGAACCGGCCCGGCTGTTCGAGGCTATCATCTACCGCGCCCATGATGCCCTGGTGGCAGTTGGGGGCGAGCGGCGGTACCCGGGTACCACCGGGGTGCTCTGCCTGGTGCAGAAGGGCGAGGCCCACTGGGCCCACGTCGGCGACAGCCGTCTTTACCTGTTTCGTGATCGCCGGGTCTTCTTCCGCACCCGGGACCACTCCTATGTCGAGGAGCTGTTCCGGCAGGGGCTCATCGACTCCGAAGAGCGTGCGCGACACCCGCGCCGCAACCAGATCACCCAGTGCATCGGCTGTCACGACGGCCGGCCGCAGATCGCCATGGGTCCGGCGACCCTGTTGGAAGAGAGGGATGTCCTGCTGCTCTGTTCGGACGGTCTGTGGGACCCGGTAAACGAGCAGCAGATGATGCACCTGCTCGAGCGCGGCACCCTTGAGGAGGCGACCAATGCCATGGCCGAGGAGGCCGAAGCCGGCGCCTATCCGCGCAGCGATAACGTGAGCGTGGTGGCGTTCCGACTGCTCGCCAACACCAGCGACCGGCGCCGGCGCCCCATCAAACTGGTTCAGCCGGAGCGCCCCTCCAAGGAGAAGGTGGAAAAGGCCATCGATCATATCCAGAAGATGATCGAGGAGTACGAAAAGGAGATTAACCGCTCCTGATGTGGCTTTGTCGGACTGTTCTATTTCACAGGGTTAAAGGGTTTTTCGGGATGGACAGCTCTTTGACGGAGTGGTGAGCCCGCGAACCGCATCATTACGGCACTTCCAGGCCATCGGTGCGGTTCGTTCCTCACCACACCCTACATGGCTGATCCGGTTGAATGCCGTTGTCGAGATTTTTGTTCCCCCGTCGCTCGTTCTACAATAGCGCCCCCATTTATCAGGAGAGAGTTCATGCGCCCGAGCGGACGTGCCCCCGACGAGCTGCGCCCCATCCGCATCACCCGCCGCTACACCAAGCACGCCGAAGGTTCCGTGCTGGTGGAGTTCGGCGATACCAAAGTGATCTGCACGGCCAGCGTTGACGAGCGGGTGCCGCGCTTTCTGAAGGGCCAGAACTGCGGCTGGGTGACCGCCGAGTACGGCATGCTGCCGCGCTCTACCGGTTCGCGCATGGGCCGTGAGGCCGCGCAGGGCCGCCAGGGGGGGCGCACCATGGAGATCCAGCGCCTGATCGGCCGTTCCCTGCGGGCGGTGGTCGACCGCGAAGCGCTCGGCGAGCGCACCATCACTGTCGATTGCGACGTGATCCAGGCCGATGGCGGTACCCGCACCGCCTCCATCACCGGCGGCTTCGTCGCCTTGGCCGATGCCATCGGCCACCTGAAAAGCAAGGGTCTGATCAAACGCGACCCGCTGCACGGCAAGGTCGCCTCGGTCTCGGTCGGCGTTTTCGACGGCGTCCCCGTCCTCGACCTCGATTATGCCGAGGACTCCAACGCGGAGACCGACATGAACGTGGTGATGAACGATGGCGGCGCCTTCATCGAAGTCCAGGGCACCGCCGAAGGCCACGCCTTCCGCCGCGAGGAACTGGATGCCATGCTCGACCTGGCCCAGTCCGGCATCGCCCAACTCATCGCCAAGCAGGCTGAGGCTTTGGCCGGTTAAAAGCTTTCAACGCAAAGGCGCAAAGACGCAGAGAGCGCAAAGAATTTACTTGTTTTGCTTTGCGCCCTTTGCGTCTTCGCATCTTTTGCGTTTGATGTTTTTGGGAGAAGTCCATGAAGAAGGTCGTACTGGCGAGCGGTAACAAGGGGAAGGTCCGGGAGATCAATCAGATCCTCGCCGGTTTGGATATCGAGGTGGTGCCGCAGACCGAATTCGATGTGCCGGAGGCGGAGGAGACCGGGCTGACCTTCGTGGAAAATGCCATTCTCAAGGCACGCAACGCGGCGCAGCACACCGGTCTGCCGGCCATCGCCGACGACTCGGGGCTGGAGGTGGATGCCCTGAAAGGCGCCCCGGGGATCTATTCGGCCCGCTATGCCGGTGCCGGCGCCTCGGACCAGGCCAATCTGGAGAAGCTGCTGGTGGAACTGGCCGAGGTGCCCGAAGCTGAACGAACCGCCCGCTTTCAGTGCCTGATGGTCTATTTGGAGCACGAAGCCGACCCCACCCCGTTGATCTGTCAGGGTACCTGGGAGGGACGGATCACATCTGCAGCGCGAGGAGAAAACGGCTTCGGCTACGACCCGGTGTTCTTCGTGCCGGAGCATGGTTGCACCTCGGCGCAACTGCCGTCCGAAGAAAAGAACCGCCTCAGCCACCGCGGCCAGGCCCTCCGCGCCCTGGTTGCCGCGCTGCGGGGCCAGTAACACGAGACTTTCGCCGGAATTCAATTCAACAGGATTAACAGGACTTTTCAGGATTCACAGGATGCAATGAAGGCGAGAACCAGATGTCTCGAATGTTCGGGTAGAGGTTTGTTGTCCTTACGACCCGCGTAAATGAGTTTTTTCCGGTTCGCCCTGAAAATTCTGTCAATCCTGTTGAATTCCCGGAACCGAACTTGGCACAGACCTTCGAGTTGACTCCTCCGCCGTTGTCGCTGTACGTGCATGTGCCGTGGTGCGTGCGCAAGTGTCCCTATTGCGACTTCAATTCGCATCCGCTGAATGAGGCGCTGCCGGAGCAGGCCTATGTGGATGCGCTGCTCGCCGATCTGGATCAGGAGCTGCCGCTGGTGTGGGGCCGTTCCCTGCTCAGCATCTTCATCGGCGGCGGCACACCGAGCCTGCTGAGTCCCGACGCCCTCGACCGGCTGCTCGGCGAACTCAGGGCGCGTTTCGCCTTCGGCCCCGGCATCGAGGTGACGCTGGAGGCGAATCCCGGCACCGTTGAGCAGGGGCGCTTCGCGGCGTTCCGCGCCGCCGGCGTCAACCGGCTTTCGATCGGGATTCAGAGTTTCGACGACCGCTCGCTGGCGGCGATCGGCCGCATTCACAATGGCGCGGAGGCGGTTCGGGCCATCGAGGCGGCACGCGGCGCCGGCTTTGACAATCTGAATCTCGACCTGATGTACGGTCTGCCCGGGCAGACGCCCGAGGCCGCGGGGAGGGACTTGCAGATGGCGCTGGCGTTCGCACCCGAGCATCTCTCCTACTATCAATTAACATTGGAGCCACACACCGCCTTCGGGGCACGGCCGCCGAAGCTGCCGGAGGAAGAGGCGCTCTGGCAGATGCACCGCCAGGGCATGGCACAGCTCGAAGCCGCCGGCCTTGGCCGCTATGAAATTTCGGCCTTCGCGCGAGCGGGTCGGCAGAGCCGACACAATCGCAACTACTGGGAGTTTGGCGACTATCTCGGCATCGGTGCCGGCGCTCATGGCAAGCGCACCGAGCCGCGACACGGGCGCATCGTGCGCACCGGCAAGCACCGGCACCCACGCGACTACCTCGACGGGGCCGGAACCGCCGGGCGCATCGCCACCGAGGAGCGGCTGACGCCCGAAGTACTGCCGCTGGAGTTCATGATGAATGCGTTGCGACTGACTGAAGGCTTCGATGCCGAGCTGTTTCCCATGCGCACCGGCCTGGGGCTCGCCGCCGTAGAATCGGCACTGGAACTTGCCGAGGCACGCGGTTTGCTGGGGCGTACGGCAGGGCGCATTGCCCCCACCGAAAGGGGCCGCGATCATTTGGACAGTCTGGTGGCCCTGTTCGTCGGGGACGATTGATGCTCGAGGCCATCACTGTACAGTGCCCCTACTGCGGGGAATGGTTCGAGATAGGGGTCGATCCCTCGGTCGCCGAGCAGCGCTACATCGAGGATTGCGTCGTGTGTTGCCGCCCTATCGATTTCACGGTAACGATCGGAGACGGTTCCAGCCCTTCGGTGGAGGCCAAACGAGAAGATGAGTGACGACTATCAACCGATCGATTGCGCAATTTATTCCGGATACGAACTCGCCATCCTGCACCGCACGCTGCTGCGGGTTCACTGGCGCGACGCCGACGGGCAGGACCACGTCGCCACCCTGCGTCCGCGAGACCTGCGCACCGAGTCCAGCAAGGAGGAGTTTCTGATCGCCGAGCAGCTCGACGGCGAGCCGCTGAAGCTGCGGCTGGACCGCATCGTCAGCGCCAACGCGCTGCACCCGGAGCCGGCAGGATGAGCAGCGGGGAGGTGGTGTCGCTGCTGATCAATATCGCGGTCGGCGGCTATTTTGCGTTCGGCTATCCGCACTTGGTCGGACGACGCTTCGCCGGCCGGCGGATACCGCCGCTGTTTGCCCGACTGGCGCAGGTTCTACGGCCGGTGGGACTGGCACTGATTGGGATCTCGTTGGGGTACGGTGTCGGCCGGTTGGCGGGTTGGTGGTGATTCCTTTCGGCGGGTTACGCGGCGCCCGAACACCGTACACGAATTCCGCGCACGCTGTGCGCCGCTAACCCGCCCTACGTCCCTGATCTTCACTTCTCACGCTTGACGGCTTCTCAAACCCGCCCGGAGTAGGTCACCAGGAACTTGCCGTTCGGCGCCTTGCGGCCAAGCAGCGGCAGGGAGTGGACGAGGGCTTCGGGGGCACCCGGGCGGGTGGCGAGCAGGGCATTGACGCGGTAGCTGCCATCCGGGTCGAAAGTGACTTCGCCGCTGGCCTCCAGTGGACCGCCGGCATCGCTGAGCTGTCCGATCACCCCTCCGTCGTCACGGGTGGTCAGGTTCACCCGAAAATCGCCCAGCGCGAGCTCCTGGGGCGCCTGTACCCGGGCACCGTTCCAGACCAACACGCCTTCGGCGCGCTTGGGGCGGCCACCGGCCAGTTCGAGGCGATCCAGGCGCAGGCCGAGATCCCCACCGAGCACCACCGGCAGGGGCAAGCGGCCGACAAGCAATTGCACCGGCAGCCGCCCTTCGACCGCGGAAAGCGCCACCGCGCCGTCCAGGTCGGCGCGGGCGACACCGGTCAGGTGGGCCCCTTCGGTATCGGCCTGCCAACTGGCGGCAAGGCCACCGGTCAACAGGGCCAACGGCTGCAGCTCCCAATCGAGGCGCAGCGGCGGCAGGGCATTCAGCCGCACCCCTTGTGCGCTGCCGGACCAGACCCGGCCACGGACATCGGCCACGGCAAGGGGCGGCACCCCGTCAAGCAACGAGGCAAGCCCGAGCGCATGGCGGGCCGGAAACAGCCACGCCAGGGCGAGCAGATAGGCGGAAAATCCCAATAACAGATAACCGGCGATGCGCCTCATGCGCCCTCCCGCAATACCACGCGGACGTCGGCCAGACCCGGCTGGGGGCGCGGTTCCACCACCACCGCCGAAACCACCACGCCGTGCTGGCGGTTCAGCGCACCGAGCCAACGCATGACATCGTCGAACGGCGCCCCCTCGAGCCAGACCCGCACACTCTCCTGCCCCTCCGGCTGCACCCGATTCATCACCTCGCCCAGGCCGTGGCGCCGAGCCGTGCTGTCTGCCAGCGACAACAGCGATTGCCCCGCCATCGACGTACTCGGGGCGCTGCCGCGCAGCTGCCGCAACTCCGCCGCCGCCGCACCCATCCACTGCAGATCGGCCTGCCGGGCCGCAACCGACTGCTCCAGTCGTTGCACACTGGTTCGATAAGGCTCTACCAACAATAGCCAAAGCAGCAGTATCAACACTGCGCCAGCCCCGAGCATCAGCGAGATCCGCTCGCGCGGTTGCAGACCTTCCCAAAAGTGACGGATGTTCATGCGCGCCCCCCTTGCAGGGTGATGCGGCTTTCCACCCGGTTGTCGCGGGCGCTGGCGCTGACAATCTCGACACGCAGGCCGCTGTCGCTCAGTTGCTGTTTCAGTCGATCCAGTCCCTGCAGGTTCGCCAGGGTGAGGTCCAGCTCCAGCTGACCATCGCGGTAGCGCAGCCCCTTGATCTGGAGTGCCGGTGTCTGCTTGAGCAGCGGCCCGCTGTCGGTGAGCAGGGCGGCGAAGGCGTCACCGCCAGCGCCGCTGCGCAGCCGTTCCAGCTGCTGCTCCATCTGCACCCGGGCGTTGACCACCCGGGTGGCATCGGGGAAGGTCTCCCGGTAGAGGGAGTCGATGCTGGCGGCCAGCTGCGCATCCTCCTGCTGCAGGCGCCACCGGTGTTCGATCCCGAGGCCGGCCTGCAACAGCAGCAGCGCCCCCGTCAGTGCCGCGGCCACCCGCCAGCGCCGCCACTGCCGGCTCGCCGCTTCGTGGCGACTGAATTCGCCCTGCAGCAGGTCGATGAAGTTGCCATCGCGCATCCCCTCCGCCAGCGCCCCGAGCGCCCCCCAGGGACAGGGGCTGGCGGCCACTGTCAGGCCGGCGGCGACGAAGCCGCCATCGGAAGATTCCCGACAGTCGAACAGGCGCAGTTCCTTCGGTGGCGACTCGCTGGCCGCCACTGCCATGCCGACCAGCTCGGCGATCTGCTCACCGTCGAAGGCCAGGACCTGACCCGGTCCGGTGCGCAGCAGCGCCTGGTGCGGTTCCAGCAGCAGGCTCCAGCTGTCGGCCAACGGCAAGGCGCTGCCTTCCGGGACCAGGCGATCCGGGACGACGCCCGCATCTTCAAGCTGCGCCAACCAAGCCCTCAGCCGCTCACGGTCCACGACCCCGGCCAGCACCCCGTCGCCTTGCCGCGGCCCCACGGCGAAGTGCAAGCGCTCGATGTCGTCGGCCAACTGATCTTCCAGGGCATACGGCAGGGCCTGCAGGATGCGGGCGTGGCGGCGGGTTGGCAAATGCGCCTCGGCGATGAACACATCGGTACCGGGAACGAATATCGTCACCTGACACTGACGTGCCGGCACGGCCAGGTCAGCCAGCGGGCTGTGGCCGGCCTGCGTGCCGCTGTCGTCGACCCGAAGCCAGGCGACAGGAGCACCGTCAATCGGCAGGCGAATATAGAGATTTGGCTTCATGCGTCACATGGTTTCCTGGGCCCGTTCGACCACCCGGGTCGAACCATTTTGGTCACGCCATAACAGGCTCCGCATGCGGGTGGTCACCCGCCCCACGGTCACCTCGGCAGACACGGCAAAGTGGTCGCTGGCCACCGTCACGGCGCCGGCATTCACCGCCCGTCCGGCGAGGACAGGGTGCTGGAGAAAGGTGTTGATGTCGTCGTACCCATTGGTACTCCCGCCGTCACGCAGACTCTGGGCATCTTGGGCGCTCAACCCTGCGCTCAGACTCATCAGTACCGGGATCGGTGCCGTGTTGACGTTGATAGCCGTGCGCTGCGGCAGCACAGTGATACAGGCTTCCAGCGCCTCGTAGGTGGTGCGCGGAGGCTGGGATGGATTGGCCAGGCACTCCTTCGGAGTCTGCAGGTCGGGCGGCAGCGGGTCATTGAACCCGGCCACCAGCCGCAGTTCGCTCACCTGGCGCATCGGCCGGTTGGCGGCGCGATAGGGGAGCTCCAGTCCAAGATAGGCGGGATCTTCGGCCCCGGCCGGCACGGTGGCGTCGAGATCGGCATCCAGCCAGTCCACCAGGGCATCGGCCAGCTCGAGGTTGACCCCGGCCACTGCCAACAGCTCACGGAACTGCCCGACGTCCGCCGGGCTGGCCTGCCCGTTGGCATCCAGCAGGTTATTCAAGTTGAAGCGCCCCTGCAAATCCTCGACATAGCCACTCAACTGACCGCCCTCGATGGGCAGCGGCGGCAACACGCTGGCCCAGTCCTCCCCAAGGTGGTCGTGGGCATTTTTCTTCCGGTCATCTCGCAGGATCTGCCCCGCCCAGTCCTCGACGCCGAATACGTAGAGCATCGCCTGCTCGCCATCGAGCAGGTTGCCGGTGCGCCGGATCTCGATCTGCTGCCGCGACACCATGGCTACCGCGGCGGTGGTCGCCAGCGCTACCACCAGCAGGGCCGTGATCAGGGCGATACCGCGCTGGCGGCTCATGCGCCCGGCACCTCGAACAGCCGGCGGAAATTGCCCCAGTCTTCCAGCTCCAACGAAACCTCCACGGCCCGCGGGCGTTCGTCCGGCGAAGCCGTGTTGCCGGTGGTGCCGGCACTCAAGGCTGCCGGTGGCGGCCAGCTATCGTGCCACTCACCGTTGGCGGCGAGAAACCGGACATCGAATTCCCGCACGCCCTCCAGCAAGGGCTGGCTATAGGCGGTGCTGTCCTGCGCCCGGTCCAGCACGATCCAGCCGGCCCGCACCAGGGTATCGTCGTCCAGGGCCCAACTCACCCGCTGCAGACTGCTGCGCCGCTGCCCGGCGGGGTTGGCCCAACCCGCGCGGGTCAGTTCAAGCGGCCCCTCGTCGCTGCCGCGCAGGGCCGGCTGCGGGTCACCGAATTCGTCCCGAATGCCGCGGCCGCTGGCCTGGGCGAGATCCCGACCCAGCAATAACAGCGCCGTCTCCAGGCTGGCGAGCCGCGCCGCCTGCCGTTCCGTCTCCTGCTCGGCCTTGAGCACGGTGGAGAGCCCGCCATAGGCCATCGCCGCAATGAAGCCGAAGATCGCCAGGGCGATCAGCAGCTCCAGCAAGGTGAAACCGCGGCACTTCATCAGTCCCGCCTCGGCAAAAAACCGATACGCCGCACCAGCACCGCATCGCGCTGGTCATCGAGGGCGACCGACACCTCCACCCGGCGCACATCGTCATCGAAGGTCTTCTCGATCACCGCCTGCCACCGCCAGCGGCGATCGGCAAGCTCCTCCGTACCGGCGCGCTTGCCGGTCGCCGGCCAGGCGGCCTCCAGCCGCAGCTCGGTTACCTTGTTGAGGGCGACCCAGTGGGCAAAGGTCTTGTCACGCAAATAGCCAGCATTGGCGGCGTTGTCTGCGCCCGCCTTGATGGCCACCCCCATCGCCAGGGCGATGACCGCCAGCGCCACCAGCACCTCCAGCAGCGTAAATCCTTCGGACCGGGCGCGAATCGTCAACATATATGGGTAACAAGAGGTCCCGCACGTTGGAGTGTAGGCTCAGGCGGGAGTTCCGAGTGATTCTACAGGATCTAATGTAGCCAAACCCGCAGGCCGCCCTGGCCGCCATTGTCGCACTCGGCGATAATCCCAAGATGACCCACGCCTTGTCCAGGATCTGTTGCGCCTCGCTAACCGGCTGGGCCGCTCCCGCACTGCTGCTGAGCCTGCTCCTGGTTGCCCAGATTCTGCCTTGGGGTCCCGACTGGCGCTTCGAGCGCGAGGCCATTGCCGCGGGTCAGTGGTGGCGGCTGCTGGCGGCCCACCTGGTTCATTTGAATTGGACCCACCTGCTCCTGAACAGTGCCGGCGTGCTGCTCATCGGGGCGCTGTTCGGTCCTTGTCTGCGGGCAGTGGAATGGCTGTTGGCGACGGTGCTGGGCAGCCTGCTGGTCGGACTGGGGCTCTATTGGTTGTCCCCGGAGATCGACTGGTATGTCGGATTTTCCGGCACACTCCACGCGCTGTTCGTTGCCGGCGCGCTCCGAAGCGGGCCGAACGGCCGCTGGCTACTGGCCCTCCTGGCGATCAAGCTGATCTGGGAAGAGTGGCAGGGGGATGCCGGCACCGCCGCGCTGATCGGTGCGGCGGTGGTGGTGGATGCCCACCGTTACGGGGCTCTCGCCGGCTTGCTCGTGGGGCTGCTGCCACGACCGCGCAACACGGGATAGATCGTCAGCAGCAACACCAGCAATCCGCTGCCCGCGCCACCACCACCGCCGACGGAGGTGCCCTCGACAGAGGCGGACGCCACCCGGATGCGCAAGGACTCCACGGCGCGCAGGTCCGGGTCGTCCGGGTTCTCTGCGACGAAAGCGACGTGATAGTCACCGCTCTGCTCGGGCGTCCAGACCAACTCGCCCCGGCCTGCACCGAGATCACGAAAGCGTGCGCCGGTCGGCGCTTCGGCGACCGAGAGCAGGGGAATTCCTCCGTCGTACTGCCAGGTCGAGACCTGCAGCTTCAGCGTCTGGCCGCCGGAGACGTCACGATCGGCCAACGGTTCGAACACGGGCTGGCCCCAGCGCACCGTCAGGTCGACAACGGTACTCGCCTGCAGCCCGACATCATCGGTCGCCGAGACTTCAAACTGCAGTTGGGCGCCATTCGGCAGTTCGGGCACGGTGAAAAGCGCGGACGCGGTATCGGCCCCCTCCAGCACGACGGGAATGGCACCGAGTTGCTGCCACCGGTAGCGAACGATCCTGCCGTCGTCCTTACTGGGGGAAGCATCCAGGGTGACCAAGGCACCCGGCCCCGTCACCGGCGTCACGGCAGTCGCGACCACCGGTGGTGTCGTGACCGCCGCCACCGCCGCGGCGGCATCGAGCAGTCCGGCGCCACAGCGCATACGCGTGCAGTCGTTATCGGTTCCCGAAGGGAAGGCCCGTGCCGCCTGCTTCAGCTTGGTGATCAAAACATTGCGGGACAGCCAGTTTGCCGTCAGCGCCCGGTTGCCGGCCAGCATCAGTGACAACACACCAACGGCGTGCGGGGCGGCCATGCTGGTGCCGATGTAGGTGGCGTAGGCCGCGTCGTTGATCGGTGCCTGCACGCCGCTGTCGAGGGTCGAGAAGACACCGTCCGGCCGGCTGGGATCACTCCAGCGATCACCGCCGGGGGCAGCGATATCGACGGCGCTGCCGAAGTTTCCGTATGAAGCCAACCTGCCGTTGCGGTCGACGGCCGTGACCGCCAACACACCCTGGCAACTCGCCGGGGTGAACTGGCTCGCGTCGCTGGCATCGTTGCCCGCCGCCACCACGACAGTGGCGCCCGTAGCGACGGCGTCGTTGATCGCCTCCTGTTCGGCATTGCGACACTGGCCCGGGGCGCCGAGGCTCAGGTTGATGATGCGGGCCGGGTGCTCGTTGGCGGGCACACCGGATACCGGCAGGCCGGCGGCCCAGCGCAGCGCGTCGATGATATCCGACAGATAGCCGCCACACTTGCCGATGACCCGGACCGGGAGCAGACGGGAGCGCCAGTCAATGCCCGCAATGCCGCGTTGGTTGTCGGCGCTGGCCGCGATGATCCCGGCGATATGTGTTCCGTGCCAGGAACTGGAGGTTACGTTACAGCCGATGAAGGGCTCTCGCCCGGCCTCACTGGACGTCACCCAGTCACCCGGATCCGAGGGGTCCGGATCGCGTCCATCGCCGTCGTTGGCCGTCCCGTAGACGCGGTCACCCGTGCTGAGGAAGTCGACACCCACGAAGTCGTAGCCGTAGGGGATAGTTGCACCGGTGTCGGGATGCGTACGCACGAAGTAACGGCCCGCGAGGTCGGCGTGGGGCAGCAACCCGCTGTCCAGCACGGCGATGACCAGTGCGGGGTCGCCGGTACTGCGCTCCCACGCCTTTTCCGCACCGATGCCGGCGGGCACGACCTGGGGCGCATGCAGCGACCACTGGCTGGAGAGGAAATAGGAGTCGTTCGGGGTGATGGCCTGAGGAAACAGGAAGCGATCCGGCTGGGCGTATTCGACCTCCGGGTCGGCCGCAAGTCGCTGCGCATAGGCCTCGGCCACCTCGAGGTCGACAGCGGAGCGAAGGCGTAACACATCGAGGGGACCGTCCCGGCGCAGCGGCTGCAGTGCCGGTATACCGACGCGAGCCGACAGTTCAGCCGTGCGATGGGCGCGCTCGACTGCGCTGGAGGAGACACGGCCCCCCCCGGGCTCGGCCCATTTCACGATCAACCGATCGGTCGCCCGATGTACACCGGAAGCCGTGGCTTCATTATCAGCATGCGCGACGTCAGCCGCCGCACCCAATGACAGCACGGCTGCCAAGGTCGGTATCAAACGAGTCACCGCGCGCTCTCCCTGCGTTGCGGTTTCTGTGGCACGCAGTTCGCCTGCCGGGAACGGCGCCCGCAATCCTTGCCGGCGCGCGGATCCGGAAATCCTGACGAATCACGTATTTTCTTTGTGGATGCAAGAAGAGCGCTAGAGCACCCGCTCGGCGATCCTCCGCCCCCTAATTATGGGCGGAATATTCGGGAAGGCGAGGACGCCTCCTTGACCGGGACGAAGGGGAGTCCACTCAGGGCGACGTCTACCCTAGGCAAACCATCGGTCATCAGGCAAAGCTGTCCAACAGGATCTCCAACTTGCCCGCGTCATCGACCTTGTGGACGGCAGCAGCAAACGCCGGATTGGCCGAGAGTTTTTCCCTGATTTGCTCGACCAGCCGCTGTGCCTCTTCCGGTGTGGCGGGACGGCGATGTGCGTGTTGTTCGCTCAGCTGCTTTGCAGCTTCGCTCAGCGTGACCGAATCCGCGTATTCCGGGGAACTGGACTCCGGCGAGTCCGAACGGGCAGGGGTATTGGGTGCCTTGCCTTGTTCCAGGGATCGGGCACGGGGTGAACCGATGCTCAGTGGCGTATCGTTGGAGACAGGTGCAGCCATGGCGGAAACCTCCTGACGGATTCATGACGCGTGCGACGATGCGCACGGTGAGAATGCAACCGCCGGGCCAATACCTGTCACGCGCGGGGCAGTTCCACCTTGCCGCCGTCATCACCGATACATACGAAGGTTACGTGGGTCGAAAACACCGTCTCTTCGCGACCGGTTTCGATATCGTCCGCCAACACCTCAACCGTGTAGCTGACGGAAGTGGTGCCCTGCCGCGCCTTCCGGACATCGAAGCGCAGGATGGCGCCCTTGCCGACCCCTTTCCGAAACTCGACCCGGTCCATCCCGATGGTAACGAAGCGACAACCCGGAAAATCCAGGCTGGCGGCAATCCAGGCGTATTCGTCGACCCACTTGAGCAGGTTGCCGCCGAACAGGAACCCATAGTGGTTGAGGTGCTCTGGAAGGACGAGTTTGTACTGCTGCATCATCGTTCTCGCGAGGCCAAAGGCACCCATTATATGACGCGGCGCCAGTGTCGCGAGGAAGTAATAGCTGGCTGCATTGGACCTTGGGGGCGCGGTCGATCACTGACGGCGTGCCCCGAACTTGACGCCATCGAATAGGGATCGAAACTCGCCATATCGGGCAAGCTTGGAGAGCGATCATGGCCACCACCCAACTTCCCAATGCGGAGTGGAAACGCTATTTCGATCAGATGGCACGCCTGTCCCGCGGCAAGCAGGTCTACATCGAGGCCTCGGGGTTGCGCATCGGCAATCAACTCGCCTCCGACTGGCTACCGCTACTCGGGATCACCTACGACCCGCGCAGCGACCTGCTCAGCGTGGCCACCGATTCGCTGAACCACATGATCCGGCATCCGAGCCAAATTCAGGTGCAGTACGAAACGGACGGCTTACACAACGTGGAGGTGACGGATGCGCTGGGCGACCACCAGATCATTCGCCTCCGGGAGCCGCTTCTGCTCGGACCGGAACACACCGCACCTCACTGAATACCCGGTTCCGCCAAGGTGCCGAGCAGTTGTTCGAGGGAGCCGATAAACGGTTCGAACAACCGCTGCAGGCCATCGCTATCTCCGTTCAGCAATGCGCTATCGAGCTGGGAAGCCGACGCCGCCAGCGACGATGCGCCAATGGCCCCGGCACTGCCGACCATGCGGTGCACCTGGGCCCGCAGGGCATCGTAGTCGGCGTTGCGGTAGAGTACCCGCAACTGCTCCGGCGCCTGCCCGTGCGTGTTCAGAAAAACCTGCAACAAGCGGCGCTGGAGTTCCGGGTCCCCGGCGGTCGCGAGTCGACCGGCATTGGCGTCGAGGCAGCTGTCGCCTGATGCGGCGATTGCATCCAACTCACCCAGTTGGTCGCGACGCCGCAACCAGTGACCTATGACGTGACGGAGTTGTGCCGGATCCACGGGCTTGGCGACATGATCATTCATTCCGGCGGCAAGACAGCGCTCGCGGTCGGAAGCCAGGGCGTGGGCCGTCATGGCGATGATGATCAGGCCCTGGAAACGGGCGTCGGCGCGAATCCTGCGGGTCGTCTCATAGCCGTCGACGCCCGGCATCTGGATGTCCATCAGCACCAGGTCATAACGCGCTTGCTCGAGCCTGCCGATGCCGCTCATGCCATCTTCAACACAGTCCACGACGGCGCCAGTTCGGGTCAACAGTTCGGCAGCCAATTGCCGGTTGACGGGGTTGTCCTCAATAACCAGGATACGCGCGCCACGCAGCTCCTGGAGGGATGTGGATGGCGATGACTTTCGCTCCGGGTCGGGCACAGTGTCCTCACCCACACCGCAGGTCAAGGTGAACTGGAAATCACTCCCTCGCCCCGGTTCGCTCTCAACCCAGATCCGTCCTCCCATCTTTTCCACCAGCTGCCGGCAGATGGCAAGGCCGAGCCCGGTACCACCGAAGCGGCGGGTGATCGTGCCATCGGCTTGAGTAAAGGCATCGAACAGCCGTGCTTGCTGTTCGGGGCTCAGTCCGATACCGGTGTCCCGCACGGAGACTTGCATACTGACCTGCCCTAGCTTGCGCTCGGTTTGACGGACGGTCACGGCCACCTCCCCGGACTCGGTGAACTTGAGTGCGTTTCCGATCAGATTGGCGAATACCTGCTTCACGCGCAACGGATCACCGATCAGGTTTTCGGGCAGGTCCGGGTCGACCCGGAAACGCAGCTCGAGTCCCTTGGATTCACTGCTGACGGCGGTGGTCGCGGCGATCTCATTCAGGACCCGGTCGAAACGGAACGGGACCGCTTCGATCTCCATCTTGCCGGCCTCGATTTTGGAGAAATCGAGGAGGTCGTTCAGAAGATCCAACAGGTGATGGGCCGACTCCCGGATCGTGTTGAGGTAACCCCGCTGTGCCGGTCGCAGATCGGTATCCGCCAGCAGGTAGGCCATGCCGGTAATGGCGTTCATCGGAGTACGGATTTCGTGGCTGATCCGGGCCAGAAAATCGCTTTTTGCCCGATTGGCCCGCTCCGCTTCGTTCTTGGCCCTGAGCATCTCCTGTTCGGCCTGTTTCAACGGGGTGATGTCGTTGATGTAGCCTTCGAGCGCCAATAGCTCCCCGTCACTGTTGAACACGCCGCGACCATGCTCCATCAACCAACGCTCATCACCGTTCTTGTGGCGAATGCGATAGGTGACGGTGAAAGGCGTGCCGTCCTTTATGGCCTGCTGGATTTCCGCGGACACCCGCGCGCGGTCGTCGGCGTGTGTCAGGGACTGGAAGCGGGCAGCTGCGCTGTTCAGCAACTCTTCAGGGCGGTATCCGGTGACTGCCGTCACCCCTTCGCTGACGAACTCGACCGGCCAGTCGGTCTCGTTTCGACAGCGGTAGGCCGCACCGGGCAGGTTCGCCAGCAGCGTGCGCATGACCCGCTCGCTCTCGTGCAGTTCGGCGGTTCGTTGGCGTACCGCGTGCTGCAGGTCGGCCAGGGCGGAGCGTAGCTCCTCGACATAGCTGAGCTCCATGCCAGCCAGGATGTCCGAAAAGCCGATCACGCCAACCAGCTCCTGGTCTCGTCGAACCCCGACGTGGCGCACCCCCTCCTTCGTCAACAGCATACGGGCGCGGTAGAGACTGCTGTCGGCTTCAACGGTCAGCAGTGGTCGGCTGGCCAGTGGCCCGACCTGTGCCTCGGTGCGCCTGGCGGCGATCAGACGTACCATGTCGCGCTCGGTCAGGATGCCGTAGTCGCCCGACGCGTAGCTCACGACCACGGCGTCGGCACCGTGGGTCCTCATCCTGGCTGCGGCGGCACCGAGATCGGTATCCTCCTCGAGGATCAAGGGGGAACGTTTGATCACCGAAGCCACCTTGCGCAAGCGAAGGTATTGCTCGACCCCCTGATTGAGTACGACGTCGGTCTGGGAGACGATGCCCTTGGGCGTGCCGTTGGCGTCGACCACCAGAAAGTGGCGTACATGCTGTTCCCGCAGTCGGCTGGAGACCTCTTGCAGGGTCAGCTCGGGCGAGATGGTCTTGACCGGCGTGCTCATCACCTCCCGAATCGGTCGCTCGACGAAGGTCCTGTCCCGAAAGTCCACCGCCAGGGCATCTCGCTCGGTCCAGATCCCGACCGCCACCCCGTCCTCAACAACGACGATGGAACTGCAGCGACACGCCGCCATCTTGCTGGCGGCCGCATACAGCGGCAGTTCCGGAGCACACTCCAGGACGTCGCCGTGCAGAATGCGGCCGACCGGGAGGTCCAGTTGTCTCAGCCCTTCCAGCAAGGAGTGGTCGGAAGGCAGATTCACATCGTCAAGTTCAGCAAGCATCTCAATACACCGGACCGGAGGATTATCCCGACATTTTCTGGGGGAGAAGACGTCTGATCAACTGTTCGATGATATCCCTGCGCAATAACTGGCAATCGGGTGCGGATAAGCGCCGGGGCAGGTGACTGATCTCGGAAAGGGGGGCGTGACCGTGACCGACAGGTCACCGGTCGAACGAGAATGACTCGAGGGAAAGGATGACTCTGGGCCGAGCGACTGTTGCGATGGCAGAAAGACCATTGCAGCATCCTTCGCCCGGCGCCAGAAAGGGAAGCGTTAGCGGTGGTACTTGCCGGAGAACTCGTGGACCGCTTCGACGAACGCCGCCGCCCGCTCCGGATCGACGTGCTGATGGATGCCGTGTCCCAGGTTGAAGACATGGCCGGTGCCCGCGCCGTAGCCTTCCAGGATGAATTCGACCTCTTTTCGTATCCGCTCCGGTGAGGCATAGAGGACAGACGGGTCCATGTTGCCCTGAAGGGCGACACGATCACGCACGCGCCGGCGGGCTTCGCCGATATCGGTGGTCCAGTCGATGCCGACCGCATCACAACCGGTATCCGCAATCGCCTCGATCCACTGGCCGCCACCCTTGGTGAACAGGATCACCGGGACCTTGCGACCCTCCGCTTCGCGGGTGAGGCCATGTACGATCCGCCGCATGTATTCCAGAGAAAATTCCAGGTAATCACGCGGGGTGAGTACGCCGCCCCAAGTATCGAAGATCTGGATGGCCTGGGCGCCGGCAGCAATTTGGCCGTTCAGGTAGACGGTGACCGCGTCGGCGATTTTCGCCAACAGGCGGTGCATCAGGTCCGGGCGGTCGTAGAGCATCCCCTTGACCTTGGCGTAGTCCTTGGTGGATCCGCCTTCGACCATATAGGTCGCCAGGGTCCATGGGCTGCCGGCAAAACCGATCAGCGGCACCCGCCCGTCCAGCTCGCGGCGGATGGTGCGTACCGCGTCCATGACGTACTTCAGCTCGCCCTCCGGGTCCGGAATCGGTAGTCGATCCACATCAGCCTCACTGCGCACCGGGCGCTCGAAGCGCGGGCCCTCGCCCGCCTCGAAGTAGAGGCCGAGACCCATGGCATCGGGTACGGTGAGGATGTCGGAGAAAAGGATTGCCGCATCCAGCGGGAAGCGGTCCAGCGGCTGAATCGTCACCTCGCAGGCCAGTTCCGGATTCTTGCACAGGGCCATGAAATCCCCGGCTTTGGTCCGCGTCGCCCGGTACTCCGGCAGATAACGCCCGGCCTGGCGCATCATCCATACCGGCGTCACATCCACCGGCTGCCGAAGCAGCGCCCGCAGGAAACGATCGTTCTTCAGTTCTGACATTTAAAAATCCAACGCAAAAGACGCAAAAGACGCAAAGGCGCAAAGGTCGCAAAGAGATTTATCGGCTATGAATCCCAGCTTGGGGTCGTTGCCACACCACGGTGCTTTGAACATTAAAGCCCTTTGCGTTCTTTGCGTGTCTTCGCCTTTGCGTTGAGGTTTTTCTTTCGTCAAACCTCGAGGTAGTCAAGGATGCCTTCGGCGGCCTGGCGGCCTTCCCAGATGGCGGTGACCACGAGGTCGGAGCCGCGGACCATGTCACCGCCGGCGAACACCTTGGCGTTGGTGGTCTGTTTCTTGAACTGGCCACCGTCCGGCGCCTTGACCCGACCACGGTCGTCGATCTCGATGCCGAAGTCGGCGAACCAGGGCGCCGGACTGGGGCGGAAGCCGAAGGCGATGATGACGCGATCGGCCGGGATCACCTCTTCCGAGCCGGGGATCGGCTCCGGGCTGCGCCGGCCGCGGGCATCCGGGGCGCCGAGCTGGGTGGTGACCACTTTGACCCCTTCCACCTTATCGGTGCCGACAATCTCGATGGGTTGGCGGTTCCACAGGAACTGCACGCCCTCTTCCTTGGCGTTGGCCACCTCGCGTTTGGAGCCGGGCATGTTGGCCTCGTCGCGGCGATAGGCACAGGTGACCGCCTTGGCCCCCTGACGGATCGAGGTGCGGTTGCAGTCCATGGCGGTGTCGCCGCCGCCGAGGACCACCACGCGCTGCTCCTTCATCGAGACGAACGCCTCATCCTCACCCAACAGGTCGAGGCAGTGCTTGACATTGGAAACCAAAAACGGCAGCGCCTCGTGCACTCCCGGCAGGTCTTCGCCCGGGAAGCCGCCCTTCATGTAGTTGTAGGTACCCATGCCGAGGAACACGGCGTCGAACTCATCGACCAGGGTCTGAAAGTCGACGTCCTTGCCGATTTCGCTCTTCAGGCGGAACTCGATGCCCATGCCCTCGAAGATCTCGCGGCGGCGGGCCATGATGCGTTTCTCGAGCTTGAATTCCGGGATACCGAATGTCAGCAGGCCACCGATCTCCGGGTTACGATCGAACACCACCGGGGTGACGCCGTTGCGTACCAGCACGTCGGCACAGGCCAGTCCGGCCGGGCCGGCCCCGATCACCGCCACCTTCTTGCCGGTCGGCGTGACCTTGGACAGATCCGGGCGCCAGCCCATTGAAAAGGCGGTGTCGGAGATGTAACGCTCCACTGCACCAATGGTGACCGCGCCGAAGCCATCGTTCAGGGTGCAGGCCCCTTCGCACAGGCGGTCCTGCGGACACACGCGGCCACACACCTCGGGCAGGGAATTGGTCTTGTGGGAGAGCTCCGCCGCTTCGGTGATGTTGCCCTCGGCCACCAGCTTCAGCCAGTTCGGGATGTAGTTGTGCACCGGACAGCGCCAGGAGCAGTACGGATTGCCGCAGGAGAGACAGCGATCCGCCTGAGAGGCGGACGAGTCCGTGTCGAAGCCGCCGTAGATCTCCCGGAACTCCTTGATGCGCACCTCGGCCGACTTCTTCTCGGGGTCCAGCCGCGGAACCTGAATGAACTGAAAGTTATTACCCATTGGTGATTGTCTCGATTTAGAACACCCGCCGCAGAGAAACGCGGAGGCGCGGAGGAATTCAGGTTGCTCGCTCTGCACCACACTCACGCCGTGCGACTTCGTCAGGTGTTGTTAAACCAATAACCTCCGCGTCTCTGCGCCTCTGCGGCAGTTTTTGTCAGGCAGCCCGCTCGAGAGTATCGAGCAGGGTCTCGATCTCGGAGGCCTTCGGCTTGACCAGCCAGAACTTCTCGGCGTAGTCGGCCCAGCTGTCCAGGATCTCGCGGCCCCAGGCGCTGCCGGTCTCGGTCACGAACTCCTCGATCTGGCGGCGCAGGTAGTCGCGCGGGCCGTCCATCTTCTCGCCGCCGATGCGGTGGATGTCGATCAACTCGTGGTTGTAGCGGTCCACGAAGCTGTTGTCGAGGTCCAGCACGTAGGCGAATCCGCCGGTCATGCCGGCACCGAAGTTGACGCCGGTCGGCCCGAGCACCGTGATCACACCCCCGGTCATGTATTCGCAACCGTGGTCACCGATCCCTTCGACCACCGCGTGGGCGCCGGAGTTACGCACGCCGAAACGCTCGCCAGCCAGGCCCGCCGCGAGCAGTTTCCCGCCGGTGGCGCCGTACAGGCAAGTGTTGCCGATAATGGTGGTCTCCTGGCTCTTGAACGCGCTGCCGGCCGGCGGGTGGATCACCAGGCGGCCACCGGTCATGCCCTTGCCCACGTAGTCGTTGGCGTCGCCTTCGAGGTACATGTGCAGGCCGCCGGCGTTCCACACACCGAAGGACTGGCCGGCGGTGCCGGTCAGGCGCAGGGTGATCGGCGCACTGGCCATGCCCTGGTTGCCGTGGCGCTTGGCGATCTCGCCGGAGAGGCGTGCACCGATGGACCGGTTGACGTTTTTCACCGTGTAAGCGAATTCACCGCCGAGCTTGCCCTCGATGGCCGGCCGGGCATCTTGAACCATCTGCTCGGCCAATTCGGCGCGGTCAAACGGTTCGTTCTTCGGCGCCAGGCAGTAGCGTGGGGCATCGGCCGGTACGCCGCCGTCGGCAACGATCGGCGCGAGATCGAGCCGCTGCTGCTTGGGCGTGGTGCCCTCGAGCAGGGACAGCAGATCGGTGCGGCCGATAAGGTCGGTCAGCGAGCGGCAACCCAACTTGGCCAGGAGTTGGCGCACCTCTTCGGCGATGAAGCGGAAATAGTTCATCACCATCTCCACTTCGCCGATGTAGTGCTCCTTGCGCAGCACCGCATCCTGGGTGGCCACGCCGGTGGCGCAGTTGTTCAGGTGACAGATGCGCAGGTATTTGCAGCCCATTGCGATCATCGGGCCGGTGCCGAAGCCGAACGACTCGGCACCGAGAATGGCCGCCTTCACTACGTCGAGGCCGGTCTTGAGGCCGCCGTCGGTCTGCACCCGCACCTTGTCGCGCAGGTTGTTGGCGCGCAGGATCTGGTGCGTCTCGGAGAGCCCCAGTTCCCACGGGGAGCCGGCATACTTGACCGAAGTGAGCGGGCTGGCGCCGGTGCCGCCGTCGTAACCGGAGATGGTGATCAGGTCGGCATAGGCCTTGGCCACACCGGCAGCGATGGTGCCAACACCGGCCTCCGCCACCAGCTTCACCGACACCAGCGCTTCCGGGTTGATCTGCTTCAGGTCGAAGATCAGCTGGGCCAGATCCTCGATGGAGTAGATGTCGTGGTGCGGCGGCGGCGAGATCAGCGCCACCCCCGGGTTGGAGTAGCGCAGGCGGGCGATCAGGTCGTTGACCTTGTGCCCCGGCAGCTGGCCACCTTCGCCCGGCTTGGCGCCTTGGGCCACCTTGATCTGCAGCACCTCGGCGTTGACCAGGTAGTGCGGGGTGACGCCGAAGCGCCCGGAGGCGATCTGCTTGATCTTGGAGACCTTGTGGGTGCCATAGCGCACCGGGTCTTCACCGCCTTCGCCGGAGTTGGATCGACCGCCCAGGCGGTTCATCGCCTCGGCCAGGGTTTCGTGCGCCTCTGGGGAGAGGGCTCCGAGGGACATGGCGGCGGAGTCGAAGCGCTTGAGGATCGCCTCTACCGGCTCGACCTCATCGAGCGGGACGGCATCGATGTCGTCGCGCAATTCCAGCAGGTCGCGGAGACACGCGACCGGGCGCTGGTTCACCAGATCGGCATAGACCCGGTAATCGGCGAAGTCGCCAGAGCGCACCGCCTTGTGCAGCGCCTGCACCACGTCCGGGTTGTAGGCGTGGTATTCGCCGTCGTGCCAGTACTTGAGGAGGCCGCCCTGCTGGATCGGCTTGCGCGGGTTCCACGCTTCCTTGGCCAGCAACTGCTGCTCGCTCTCCAGATCACCGAAGCTGGCACCCTGGATGCGATTGGTGGTGCCCTTGAAGCAGAGGTCGACCACCTCCTGGGACAGGCCCACCGCTTCGAACAGCTGCGCGCCGCGGTAGCTGGCGATGGTGGAGATCCCCATCTTGGAGGTGATCTTGTACAGCCCCTTGTTGATGCCCTTGCGGTAGGCCTCGGCATACTTCACGGCATCGCCGCTCATTTCGCCGTTGCGCTGCATCTCGTGCAGGGTCTCGAAGGCGAGATACGGGTAGACGCAGGTGGCGCCGTAGCCGATCAGCACCGCGCAGTGGTGCGAGTCACGGGCGGTGCCGGTCTCCACCACGATGTTCGCATCGCAGCGCAGCCCTTCGGTCACCAGCCGCTGGTGCACGGCACCGGTGGCCAGCAGCGCGTGGACCGGCAGTTTACCCTGCTCAATCGCGCGATCGGAAAGCACCATGACGGTCTTGCCGCCCTTCACCGCCGCGACGGCGCGATCGGTGATGGCGACAATGGCGCCCTTCAGGGTGGTCCCTGCCGGGTAGTTCAGGTCGATGAGCTCGTGGGCATATTCGCCGCTGTTGAACTCCAGCAACTTGCCGTACTTGGCGCGGGAGAGGATCGGCGAGTCGACCAGCAGCCGGGCGGCATGGTCCGGTGTCTCCTCAAACAGGTTCTTTTCCCGACCCAGGCAGGTCTCCAGCGACATCACGATCTGCTCGCGCAGCGGGTCGATGGGCGGGTTGGTGACCTGGGCAAACTGCTGGCGGAAGTAGTCGTACAGCGAGCGTACCTTGGTCGACAGCACCGCCATCGGCGTGTCGTCGCCCATGGAACCGATCGCCTCCTGGCCGCCCTCGGCCAGCGGGCGCAACACCTGCTCCCGCTCCTCGAAGGTGACCTGGAACATCTTCTGGTAGGCCTTGACCTGGTCGTCGTCGAGATCAGCTTCGCCATCCGCGGCCACGTTGAGGTCGCTCTCCAGTCGACGCACGTGCTCCGCCATCCACTGCTTGTAGGGCTGGCGCGACTTCAGCATTTGGTCGACATCGGCCGGAAGCAGCAGTTTGCCGGTCTCGGTGTCGGCGGCCAGCATCTGGCCGGGCTTCAAGCGGCCCTTGGCGACCACGTCGGCCGGCGCGTAGTCGAACACCCCGATCTCGGAGGCCAGGGTGATGATGCAGCCGGTGTAGTCGCCGGATTCGGGCGCGGTGGCCTTCTCGGTCTTCGTGATCACCCAACGCGCCGGGCGCAGGCCGTTGCGGTCCAGGGTACAGGCGGCGTGGCGACCATCGGTCAACACGATGCCGGCCGGGCCGTCCCACGCCTCCATGTGCATGGAGTTGTATTCGTAGAAGGCGCGCAGGTCCGGATCCATGTGCTCGATGTTCTGCCACGCGGGCGGCACCAGCAGGCGCATCGCGCGGAAGATGTCGATGCCGCCGGCGAGCAACCCTTCGAGCATGTTGTCCAGGCTGTTGGAGTCGGAGCCGGTCATCGACACCAGCGGGAGCACATCATCCATGTTCGGGATGAGCGGCGTGGCAAACTTCGCGCTACGCGCCACCGACCAGTTGCGGTTGCCTTGGACCGTGTTGATCTCGCCGTTGTGCGCGAGATAGCGGAACGGCTGGGCCAGACGCCACTGCGGCAGGGTGTTGGTCGAGAAGCGCTGGTGGAACACACACAGCGTCGATGCCATCCGTGCATCCTTCAGGTCCAGGTAAAACACCGGCAGGTTCTCCGGCATCACCAAGCCCTTGTAGGACAGCACCTTGGTGGACAGGCTGGGGATATAAAAGGAATCGTCGGCCGCGCCGATCGCCTTCTCCGTCAGGCGGCGGGCGATGTAGAGACGGCGCTCGAAGGCCTCTCCATCCATGTCGGCGCCGGCGTTGACGAATACCTGCTCGATCACGGGAAGACTGGCCAGCGCTTCGGGGCCGCACGCATCCGGGTTGACCGGTACCGCACGCCAGCCGGCAAGTTCGCAGCCCTGTCCGGTAAGGGACTCGGCCAGCTTCGCCTTGGCAGCGTCTCGTTTCGCGGCATCCTGACTCAGAAACACCATGCCGACGGCATAGTTGTCGGTCAGCGAACAGCCCGCTTCGGCCGCAACGGCACGCAGGAAGCCGTCCGGCTTTTTCAGCAGCAGGCCGCAACCGTCACCGGACTTGCCATCAGCGGCGACAGCACCGCGGTGGGTCATACGCGACAGGGCATCAATGGCGGTGTCCACCAGCCAGTGGCTGGAAGCACCATCCATGTGGGCGATCAGGCCGAAACCGCAGTTGTCGCGCTCGAATTCGGGCCGGTAAAGCCCGGGAGTCATGTTCTTTGCCTCGTTCACAATGGTAACCGGCGTCTTTCGTTGCGTGGTCCGGAGGGGATTGCCGTGCAGTGGGCAAAATGGTCGAGCAGTATACTGCCGGGCGTGAAACTCTTCAAACCGACGGGAACAGGTCCACAAGGTGGCCGGCTCGCGGCGCACGAATTTGGTGCACATCCACGAATTTCGGCGGTTTAAGGCCTGTTACCGCACTAAATGACGTCGCGGGAAAAGACCTCGTGGCGCGGGGCGGGGTGCCAGACCAAGACGGATGGAACGGTACGGGTTGGCTGCAGGGGGGGTTCAGTTGCAACCAGGGACTTGGCTCAAGGAGGCTGTTCCCCCTGTTGGAACATCACCCGGTAACCGCGCTTGATCTGCGCGTCGCGATGTTTGAGAAGGGCATCCTGGGCCGCGTCGTGGGAGGCGAAGTGTTCGCGCACCATACGCCCGGAAGCACCCTGAAAACCCCACTCCCTCACCAGATTCCAGCCCTCCAGGAGGTCCTCCTGGAGGAACAGGTGATAGAAGCGCGGCGGACGATCATCGGTAACCGGGGTCTGCATGAAGATGCGCATGTGCCGGGGATTTCCGCTGTCCCTGGGTTAGGTCTGAGGTGGGTGACTGTGCGCCGACTCGAGACGGAAGTATGCCGGGGCCGACCTTCGGCTGTCCAGCAACGCCCCTCCGGCAACTGTCTGACGTTTCGCTTGGGTTCAAGTCAATTCGTTGGGGCTAAACAGCTTTCTGTGTTCCAGAATTGCGTAGCGATCCGTCATGCCGGCGATATAGTCGGCAACGGCCCGCGCCCGGCCTGCCTCACCCTGGCGCGCCTCGACGGCTCGGGCAGTGGCGGCATGATGGGGCGGCAGCAGGCGTATATCGCGCATGAAGGCATCAAACAGTTCCTGCATCAACCGGCTCGCCTTGGCCATCATGCGGTGAACCCGATAGTGGCGGTAAAGGTTCTGGCGCAAAAACCGCTTCAATTCCCGGTGGCGCTCGGCCATGTCGGGACTGAAGCCGACAAGGGGTTTTGGACTGGAGCGGATGGCATCGATACCGTCGGGTGCCGCCTCGGCGAGGTGCGCGCGGCTGCTTTCGACGAGGTCCACCACCTGGCGCCCAATCATCCGACGCACCACTTCGTACACCAGCCGGCGGCCTTGGAGAACGGGGTAAACCTGCAACACCGCATCGTGCTCCTCCCGGAAGAACAGCGTCTCGCGCAACTGCTCAATGCTGATCAGGCCAGCCCTTAAACCGTCGTCCACATCATGATTGTTGTAGGCGATGGCATCGGCAAGGTTGGCGATCTGGGCTTCCAGGGTCGCCTGTCTACCGTTGACGAAACGGGCCGCCACCTCGCCGAGTTGTCGAGCCGTGGTCGTTTCGCAGTGTTTGAGGATGCCTTCGCGGGTTTCGAACGTCAGGTTCAGCCCATCGAACGCCGCGTAGCGCTCTTCCAACTCGTCAACGACCCGAAGCGACTGCAGGTTGTGCTCGAAGCCGCCGTACGGGGCCATGCAGTCGTTCAAAGTCTCTTGTCCGGCATGACCGAACGGGGTGTGGCCGAGGTCATGGGCCAGGCTGACCGCCTCGACGAGCGCCTGGTTGAGCCGCAGGGCACGGGCGACGGTCCGCCCGATTTGAGCCACTTCAATGGAGTGGGTCAACCGGGTGCGGAACATATCACCCTCGTGATTCACGAATACCTGCGTCTTGTATTCGAGGCGACGAAAGGCGGAAGAATGGATGATACGGTCCCGATCGCGCTGGAACTCGGTGCGGTAGTGAGGCGGTGGCTCCGGAAAGCGGCGCCCCCGTGAAGACGCGTCGCTGGCGGCGTAAGGCGCGAGTGGTTCGCTCATGCCGCCGCGTGGTGCGCGTCGATCGCGGCGGCAATCGGCTCCGCTCCAACCTCGCCGGTGATGACCGAGCGCCCCAGACCGTTCATCAAGACCAGTCGGAGGCGACCTCCGAGCACTTTCTTGTCGACCGCCATCAACTCCAGAAACCGGCGGCTGTCCAGTTCCGTCGGGGCGCGGACGGGCAGACCGGCCCGTCGAATGACATCCCGGATGCGCGCGACCGCATCCGCGTCCAGCCAGTCCAACGCCTGCGACAGTTCCGCTGCCAGGATCATCCCCGTTGCCACCGCTTCACCGTGCAACCAACGACCGTAGCCCATCCCGGTTTCAATGGCATGACCGAAGGTATGGCCCAGATTCAGCAGCGCACGACGCCCCCCCTCCCGCTCGTCCGCCGCGACGACGCCCGCCTTGTCGGCACAGGAGCGTTCGATGGCGTAGGCCAGAGCCTGGGGATCGCGCCCGATGAGCCGGTCGATATTGTGCTCCAGCCACTCGAAAAACGGCAGGTCATCGATCAGACCGTACTTGATCACCTCGGCCAACCCCGCCGCCAATTCCCGGTCCGGCAAGGTATTCAGCGTCTCGGTATCGGCCAAGACGCAGCGCGGCTGATGGAAGGCGCCGATCATGTTCTTGCCCAAGGGGTGGTTGACCCCGGTCTTGCCCCCGACGGAGGAGTCGACCTGGGACAACAACGTGGTCGGGATCTGGATGAAGTCGACACCGCGCTGGTAGGTGGCCGCGGCGAATCCCGTGATGTCTCCAACGACGCCGCCGCCGAGGGCAACCAGGGTGCATTGGCGGTCGAAACGCTTGGTCAGCAAGGCACCAAAGATCGAGTTCCAGGTCTCGACGGTTTTGTACCGCTCCCCGTCGGGAAGGATGACGTGTTCCGTTTGAAATCCCGCAAACGCCGGGAGAACCTTGTCGAGATAGAGCGGGCCGACGGTCTCGTTGGTGACTACCATCACCTGCCGACCACGGATGTAGGGGGCAACCAGTTCCGGCCGGCCGAGCAAGCCGGTTCCGATGTGAATGGGGTAGCTGCGCTCTCCCAGTTCAACCGCGAGGGTCTTCATGCGTGGCGTTCGGTTGGATGTCGAGCCGTTATGTTAACGGATCGCCCGGGTGGCCGTCATGGCGTTCCGGCCCGCTCTTTTTCCAACTGATGCAATCGCGCCACAATCTCCTTCACCACGCTGCGCACGGATCGGTCGTCGGTATAGATGACGAAATCCGCCACCTCGCGGTAAAGCGGGTCGCGCTCGGCCGTCAACTGCTCCAGCTTCGCGCGCGGGTCGTCGGTCTGCAACAGGGGGCGATTGCGATCACGGCGGGTACGCCGCAGTAGCTGTTCGATGCTGCCGTGGAGATAAATGACCGTGCCGCGGTTACTCAAGTGGGCACGATTGGCTTCACGCAGAATGGCGCCGCCGCCGGTAGCGAGGACCAGGTCGCCTTCAGCGGTCAGGGCGTCAATCACATCCTGCTCCCGCTTGCGAAACCCCTCTTCGCCTTCGATCTCGAAAATCAGCGGGATACTGGCACCGGTTCGGCGCACAATCTCGTGATCGCTGTCCTTGAAGGACATACCCAGCACATCCGCCAATTGCCGGCCGATGGTGGTCTTGCCGGCCCCCATGGGGCCGACAAGGTAGACATTAGACGGCTTCAAACCGGACCTCAGCAACACGATTACTGGAGGTTTGCGGTCAGCCCGTCCTTCAGGATCTTCGGGGTAATGAAGATCAGAAGCTCGTTCTTGTCGTCGGTCTTGGCGGTGCGGCGGAACAGATGACCAAGCAGCGGGATATCGCCTAGCAGTGGTACTTTGGTCACACTGTTGGTCGAAGTCTGCTCGTAAATACCGCCGAGAACCACCGTATCACCATTGTTCACCAACACCTGTGTCTGAACCGATCGGGTGTTGATGGTGGGCACCCCGCCGACGATCTGGCCGACGCTGTCCTTGTTGACCTGCAGATCCATGATGACCCGCTCATCCGGCGTGATCTGCGGGGTGACACTCAGGCTAAGCACCGCATCCTTGAACGACGTCGAAGTAGCACCACTCGCCGAGGCCTCTTGGTACGGGATCTGCACACCCTGTTGGATGGTGGCTTGCTGCTGATTGGCCGTGACCACCCGCGGATTGGAAATCACCTCGCCTCTGCCTTCCTGCTGCAATGCCGAGAGCTCCAGGTCAACGATGTAATCGCCGGTCAGGAACGCCAGCGCGATGCGGCCCGCCGCTGCCGTGGGCAAATTGACATTGAGTCGCTCTGAGGGGTCACCGATCGCAACTGGATCGCCATTGGCGACAGCATCACCTGCCGAATCCCAGATGGTTTGCGCGCCCTCCAGTGAGCCTGAGGTTACCGCCCACTGGTCTGTCTTGAGGTCGTACCCGTTAAAGCCGGCGCGGACACCGAGACTGCGGCTGAAATCGTCATTGGCGATCACGATTCGGGATTCGATCAACACCTGCCGAATTGGGACGTCGAGCTTCTCGATCACCCGGGCCACCTGTTCGAGGCTTTCGGCGGTATCCGACACCATCAACATGTTGGTCCGCGAATCGATGGAGACGCTGCCGCGCTCCGACAGGATAGAGCCCTCGCCGCCTTTCATCAGGCTGGCGACTTCGGAGGCCTTGGCGTAATTCACCTGAAAGTACTGCGTGCGAAGCGGTACCAGTTCCAACAGCTGCTGTTGGGCCTGAAGTTCCTGCTTCTCCCGGGCCGCAATCTCCTCATTGGGCGCGATCAGCACGACATTGCCGGTCTGCCGCATGCCGAGGCCCTTGGTCTTCAGGATAATATCCAGCGCCTGGTCCCAAGGCACATTTTTCAGCCGCAGCGTGATGGTACCGCTGACCGTATCACTGGCAACCACGTTGAGGCCGGTAAAATCGGCAATCAACTGCAGCACTGCTCGGACTTCGATGTTCTGGAAATTCAGTGACAGGCGCTCGCCGCTGTAACCACCCTTGCCCCCGGCCTGCGGCGTGTCATCCTTTACCTCGAGTTGCTGGATTTCCAGGGTATAAACATCGCCGGTTTGATAAGCCAGATGCTCGTAGGGCTCCTTGGCGTCAACCACCATCCGCGCCCCGCTATCGGTGTTGTACACATCCACCAGTTTCACCGGCGTTGCGAAATCGACGACATTCAGGCGGCGTTCCAGTTGCGCCGGAACTTTGGCGTTCAAGAAATCGATCAAGATCTTTCCGGTCGACTCGCGCATGTCGACGATGACGCCAGGATCGAGGTTGACGACGACCCGCCCCTCGCCTGCGGGACCACGGCGGAAGTCGACGCCCTTAATGGCCTTTCCGGCAGGGGTTTCCGGCGCGTTCCCTGGTGAGCCCTTGGGCGCGGCGACTGCCACCGAAGTCCCGGCGGCGGGCGCTGCCCCCAGCGTCACGTAAACCTGGTTGCCGTCACGATCGATTTCGTACGGGACCAGGTGCGTGAGCGCCAGCACCACGCGGGTCCGGTCGCCCGCCTGCACGGCACGTAAACTGCGGGCGGGGCCGGCGTCGATGTCCAGAAACCGCTGCTGCAGTGCCAATTCCGTCGACGGAAGGTCGATGGCGATGCGTGCTGGGTTGTCGGTGGTGAAGCTGCCCACCTCCGGCGCGGTTCCGGAAAGGGCCAGCGCGATGCGGACCCGTCCGGCATCGAGCACCGAATAGCTCACATCCTTCAAAGCCGTGGCCCAGGCAGAACTGGCGCTGCTGACGGCCAATAGGAGAAAGAGCAAACGGCCGATGTACGCTCGTACGTTAAACGCTTTGGCGCCTTGCTGTTTCATTTGGACTGCGACTCCCCTGCTCTCGCTCTTATCTATTCGTCGAGCTTCAGCGCTGCCGGGCGCTCGACCCAACCGCCGATCCCATCCGGGATGATCTCGATGATGTCGACGTTCGTTTCAGTGATACCGACGATGCGGCCTTCATTCTGCCCGAGGTGGTTTCCGACCTGCACACGATGAACCAATTTATCCGGAGCGGTAATGATGCCCCAGTTCATGCCACCCTTCTCGAGGTGCCCCGCAAATTTCAGGGTATCCAGTGGAAACTGCTCAAGGGCTTCCCGGTTGCGGTCCTTGTCAGGCCGAAGCCCGTCTTTGCCGGAAACCTCTCCGGGACCATCGGAAGTTTCAAAGGACTGAAACGGATGTCTGTATTCGAACGCCGAGTAGGCAAACGTTTCATACGTCTTGAACTCCGGCAGCGGCGGAATACGGCCTCCCGGCTTTGCTTTCACTTGTCGCACGAAATCTTCCAAGTCCGCATGTCCCGTCTCGCCGGAACACCCGGCCAGACCGAGGAGGGCGAGCACCGTAAGAAGGAATGTGTGAGTTCGCCGAATCTGCATTTCGGAACCTCTTAACGCCCTTCGTCCATGTAGCGGTAGGTCTTCGCTGTAGCCTTCATCACAAAGCTGCTTTTTCCGCTGTTCAGTTCGATGTCGTGAATAGTGACGATACGGGGCAGCGCAGCGATACCACTGACGAACTCGCCGAATTGGTGATAATCGCCGGTAACGGTCAGGGCGATCGGCAGCTCTGCATAGAACTCCCTGGGGGCCTCCTTCTGCGGCTGAAACAGCTCGAATTCAAGTCCGCTCGAGAGGCCGGTCTGGGTGATATCCACCAGCAGATCGGCCACTTCTGTTTTACTGGGCAGCTGGCGCAGCATGGTACCGAAAGACTCCTCCATCTCCGCCATCTGCTGCTTGTAGGCGTCCAGATTGGCGGCCTTGGCCTGCTTCTTCTCAAAATCCGCCTTCAGCGTGGTTTCTTTTTGTTTCGCCCGTTCGCGCTCGGCCAGCTGGTGCTGCGTGTCGAAATAATATCCAAGCCCCAAGGTCGCGGCGCAGAGCAGTAGGATCGATATACCCTTGACCAGCGGAGGCCAACTGCCGACATTCTGAAAATCAATGTTATTGAAATCGACATTCAGGTCCATCGTCAGCTCCCGGTTTCGTCCGATGCCGCCGGATTCGTCTGCACGAACTGAAGCGTGAACTTACGGCTGCGATCAACACCCTTCGACTCGGACTTGATTACATCCAGCTGAGGCTTGTCGAACCAAGGCGAATCGTCGATGGCACGCATGAACGACGAAACCCGCGCATTCGACTGCGCAATACCGGTCACCATGATCTTGTCACCCGCCTGCTTGAGGGTGTCGAGATGGAGGCCTTCCGGGACCAACAGGACCAATTCCTGGAACAGATGCACGACACCGGGCCGGTTCAGCTGGAGTTCCTCGATGACGCGCATGCGCTCGATAAGCTGCTGCCGCTTCTTTTCGAGCTCGCTGATCTCCTTGATCTTGGCCTCGACCAGCTTGATTTGGCCCTGCATATATTTATTGCGGGACTCCTGATGTTCGATCAGACCGGCTATATGCAGATGGGCATAAAGCACCACCGCACCCATCAACATGACTGAGCTAAAGGCGATAACGCCGAACTCACGCTTTTTCTGTTTGCGTAGCTCTTCGCGCCATGGCAGGAGGTTGATGCGGGCCATCAGTCGAAACTCCTCAATGCCAGACCGCAGGCGATCATCAACGCCGGCGCGTCGTTCTTCAGAATCTGCGCCTTGATCTTCGGTGCGATGCTCATATTGGCGAACGGGTTGGCCACCGAGGTGGAGATGCCGAGTTTGTCGGCAATCAGGGCGTCGACCCCACCAATTGAGGAGCTTCCGCCGGCGAGAACGATATGATCGACACTATTGAATTGGCTGGAGGAGAAAAAGAACTGCAGCGAACGGCTGACCTGCTGCGCCATCGCCTCCTTGAATGGCTCAAGCACTTCCGGGATGTAGTTGTCGGGCAAGCCGCCCTGGCGCTTGGCCATACCGGCTTCCTCATAGGAGAGGCCGTAGCGGCGCATGATCTCTTCGGTCAGCTGCTTGCCGCCGAACACCTGTTCGCGGGTGTAAATGGTTTTGAGATCGTACAGGACATTCAGGGTGGTCATGGTGGCGCCGATGTCCACCACGGCGATGGTCTTGTCGATACCGTGATCGGGCATCTGGTCCGCGATGAGGGTAAAGGCGTTCTCCATGGCATACGCCTCGACATCGATCACCTTGGCCTGCAGGCCTGCCATCTCGAGGGCATCGACCCTGACATCGACATTTTCGGAGCGCGAAGCGGCAAGCAGAACGTCCACGCGCTCTGCATCCTCCTCCGAAGGCCCAATGACCTCGAAATCGATGTTCACCTCGTCCAACGGGTAGGGAATGTACTGATCGGCCTCCAGCTCGATCTGGCTCTCCATTTCGTCGTCGCTGAGCGACGCCTGCATGGAGATGATCTTGGTGATCACCGCCGAGCCGGCCACAGCGGCGGCCGCGAACTTCGCGCGGGAGCCCGAGCGCTTGACCGCCCGCTTGATCGCCTCGCCAACCCCCTCGACATCCGCAATGTTCTTTTCGATCACGGAGTTGGGTGGCAGCGGTTCAACGGCATAATTTTCGACGCGATAGCGGTCGCCCGTCTTGCTCAGTTCCAGCAGTTTGACGGCCGTGGTGCTAATATCAAGTCCCAGGATCCGGGGCTTGCTTTGCGTCAGAAAACCCGGCAGCTGGATCATTTTTCCTTTCCGAACCCGTGCTTACGTGCCAAATTTAGCTGGCTACATTAAATAACAGGGACAACTGCACGGTCAACCACTAATTTCGTGACGACTGTACGTGGTACCCCCTGGTCTGAACCTTTATACTTTGTTACCCATCGACCGCCGTTGAACCAGTTCTCAAGTCCAGGATGAAATCACTATTACGCTGGTTGCGCCGTGCTGCCGTCGCCGCTATCGCCCTCACTGTGCTGGGTGGATCCGCGGTCATCGGTTCGTACTTTTATATAGAGCCCTCGCTGCCCTCCATCGAAAAGCTCAAGGATGTTCAGCTTCAGGTGCCGCTTCGGGTATACACACAGGACGGCAGGCTCATTGCCGAGTTTGGAGAGATGCGGCGCACACCGCTGCGCTACCAGCAGTTCCCCGCGGCCATGGTGTCCGCCGTACTTGCGGCCGAGGATGACCGCTTTTTCGAGCACCCGGGCGTCGACTACCAGGGTCTGCTGCGGGCGGTCTATTACCTGGCAACGACCGGCGAGAAGGGCCAGGGCGGCAGCACCATCACCATGCAGGTGGCCCGCAACTTCTTTCTGAGCAGCGAAAAGACCTACCTGCGCAAGCTGCGCGAGATCTTCCTCGCGCTGAAAATCGAACGTGAACTCACCAAAGAGGAAATCCTCGAGCTCTATCTGAACAAGATCTACCTGGGACAGCGCGCTTATGGGGTAGCGGCCGCGGCGCAGGTCTATTACGGCAAACCCCTTTCGGCACTTGAGATCCCCCAGCTGGCGATGATCGCCGGCCTGCCCAAGGCACCATCGAGCTACAACCCGGTCATCAACCCCGAAAGGGCGCGCGTCCGTCGCAACTACGTGCTGCGGCGAATGCACGAGCTCGGCTTCATCACGAAGGACGAGTTCCGCACCTATCTGGCGGCCCCCGCGACCGCATCGCTACACAGCTCGCCCATTGAGGTCGAGGCACCGTACATCGCCGAAATGGTTCGGGCCGAGATCTATTCCCGTTACGGCGACGAGGCCTACACCGCCGGTTATCGCGTCTATACGACCGTCGACGGACGCCTGCAGGCCGCCGCGAACAGCGCGCTGCGCCAAGGTCTTCTCGAATACGGCCGTCGCCACGGCTATCGCGGGCCGGAAGACCATGTGGAGATCGCGGAAGCAGGTGAGGCCGAGCTGGTAGCCGCACTGGCGGGCCGGGGCAGGATCGGTGGGTTGATTCCGGCGATCGTCACCGCGGTGGCCGAGCGCTCGGCGACGGTCTTTGTGGCTCCGGAACAGACCGTCGAACTCGCATGGGAGGCCCTGAGTTGGGCCCGTCGTTACCAAAGTGAGGACCATGTCGGGCCGGAACCCCAGACCGCCGGGGAGGTGGTGGCGGTGGGCGACATCATCCGCCTCCAGCAACACGGCGACGGTTTTCTCCTGGCTGAAGTACCCGCAGTCGCCGGGGCTCTGGTCTCACTGCACCCGGACGACGGTGCGGTGCTTGCTCTTTCCGGCGGCTTCGACTTCTACCAGAGCAAGTTCAATCGCGTCACTCAGGCCGAACGACAACCCGGCTCCAACTTCAAGCCATTCGTCTATTCGGCGGCGCTGGAGCACGGGTTCACCACCGCCAGCATCATCAATGACGCCCCGGTGGTCTTCGAAGACGCCAAGCTGGAGGCCGAGTGGCGCCCGGAGAACTACAGTGGGCGCTTCTATGGGCCCACCCGGTTGCGGGAGGCGCTGATCCGCTCCCGTAACCTTGTTTCCATCCGGCTGTTGCGGGCGATGGGGATTGGCCCCGCCATTCGGCACATCACCCATTTCGGTTTCGACCCACAGCGGCTGTCGCGCGACCTGTCGTTGGCCCTTGGAAGTTCTGCGCTTACCCCGCTGGAGATCGTGCGGGGATACGCGGTGCTGGCCAATGGCGGCTTTTTGGTCGAACCCTATTTCATCACCCGAGTCGAAGCGGGCAACGGCGATATCCTGTTCGAAGCAGACCCGGCCGTGGCCTGCCTGCCCTGCGAGACGGCCGGCGAAGCGCCGCCGCCGCCAACTGCCGGTGAAGGACCGGCACCGGTCCCGACGGATAGCGAAACCGAATCCTCAGCGCAAGAACCAAGGCTCGCGCCGCGTACCGTGGATGCCCGTAATGTCTATCTGGTGACGTCGATGCTGCGGGATGTGGTCCGCCAGGGGACGGGCCGCCGGGCCCTGTCGCTCGGCCGCAACGATCTCGCCGGCAAGACCGGGACCACCAATGATCAACGGGATGCCTGGTTTTCCGGCTTCAACCGCGACGTGGTCGCCACCGCCTGGGTCGGCTTTGACGCCCCGCGCTCCCTTGGCTCGGCCGAGGCGGGAGCCCGTGCCGCCCTGCCGATCTGGATCGACTACATGCAGGTGGCCCTGGAAGGCATACCTGAACACGGTCTTGAGCAGCCGCCGGGGCTCGCTTCGGTCCGCATCGACCCGGAAACCGGGTTGTTGGCGCGGCCCGGTGACGCCACGGCCATTTTCGAGACCTTCCGCAGCGAGAATGTACCCGAGCAAGGAGCGGTTCCGGTCGCTGGCGCCGGCGGCGGGGTTGAAACTCCCGGGGCCGGTTTGACCGAGCAGCTGTTCTGAACTCGTGCCGAGACGCTC
Source organism: Gammaproteobacteria bacterium (assembly GCA_041685045.1). Classification (GTDB taxonomy): domain Bacteria; phylum Pseudomonadota; class Gammaproteobacteria; order Thiohalomonadales; family Thiohalomonadaceae; genus Thiohalomonas. The sequence goes on along the minus strand of JAWLGP010000006.1, from coordinate 123,708 downwards.
TCCACGACAGGATGCCCAAGTTCGGCTGCGCCTGGCGCAGGAAGCGGCTCAATTCATGGTCGAAGGGGGCATTCGCGACTTCGGGCTGGCCAAGCGCAAGGCGGCGGAGCGACTGGGCGAGGCCAGCAGCCGCAACATGCCGACCAATCAGGAGATCGAGAGCGCCCGCGCGGAGTACCTGCGTATTTTCCAACCGGAGTCGCAGCCGCAACGGCTGCGCACGCTCAGAGAGACCGCCGTTCAGGCGATGCGGCTACTCGAACCGTTTCAGCCACGCTTGGTCGGTCCGGTACTGACTGGAACCGCCGATGCGCACTCGCCCGTCCATCTGCACCTGTTTACCGACCATGTCGAGCAGGTGGTCCTGTTTCTCCAGGAACGCGGCTTGCCCTTCCAGCAGGATGAACGGCGGGTGCGGCTGACCGCGGAACGGCAGGTGAGTTATCCGAGGCTCCGATTGTCGGCCGGCGACAGCACGGTGGAACTGACCCTCTTTCCGCCTACCGGGCTGCGTCAGGCGCCGCTGAGCCCGGTGGACGGTCGGCCCATGAGGCGCGCCGACCGCCAGGAGGTCGAGGCTCTGCTGGCGGCCGATTGACCGCTCGGGTACAGGGCGGCTACCGCCGCGGATAGTGTCCCGGCCAGCCGTGACGAGCCACCCCCGTGTCAAGGGCCGCACGCGCCACCGCGGGCGGCAAGTGCTCGATGAGGCGCGGGTCGAACGGCTTGGGAATGATGTAGTCGGGACCGAAGCTGAGCTCACTCACACCGTAGGCCTTGAGTACCTCGGCCGGGACCGGTTCGTGCGCCAGGGCTCTCAATGCGTGCACGGCAGCGATCGTCATTTCGGTGTTGATCGTTCTCGCCCCCACATCAAGTGCACCGCGGAAAATAAAAGGGAAACCGAGTACGTTATTGACCTGATTCGGGTAATCGCTGCGGCCGGTAGCCATGATCAGGTCGTCCCGAATGGCATGGGCGCGCTCCGGCCGAATCTCCGGGATCGGGTTGGAAAGGGCAAAGACCACCGGCTGCGGCGCCATTGTGGCCAGCAGGCCAGGGTCCAGCAGGTCGGGACCGGAGACCCCGATGAACACGTCGGCGCCATTTATGGCGTCCGCCAGCGAACGCTGCTCGGTGTCGCGGGCGAATTCCGCCTTGGAGGGGTGCAGGCCATCGCGGCCCGTATGCACAACCCCTTGGCGGTCCACCAGAGAGACATTCTCTTTCGGCGCACCGAGCGCCACCAGTAGCCTCATGGAGGCGATACCGGCCGCACCGGCGCCCAGACAGACGATGCGAACCGAGTCCAGCCGCTTGCCCAGCAGTTCCAGCGCGTTCAACAGGCCCGCGGCAATGATGATCGCCGTACCGTGTTGGTCGTCGTGAAAGACAGGAATGTCGAGCCGCTCCTTAAGCCTGCGCTCAACATCGAAGCAGTGGGGAGCGGCGATGTCCTCCAGATTGATGCCGCCAAAGGTGGGGGCAATTGCCGCCACGGTCTCCACGAACTGCTCGGGAGAGGCACTCGCGACCTCGATGTCGAACACATCGATGTCGGCGAATCGCTTGAACAGCACCCCTTTGCCCTCCATCACCGGCTTGCTCGCCAGCGGCCCCACGTTGCCGAGTCCAAGGACGGCGGTGCCATCGCTGATTACCGCCACCAAGTTGCCTTTGGCGGTGTAGCGATAGACCTCTTCCGGGTGTTCCGCGATGGCGCGGACCGGTGCGGCGACACCCGGGGTGTAGGCGAGGCTGAGCTCTCTTTGAGTCTCGCACGGCTTGGTCAACGCTATGGCGATCTTTCCCGGGCTGGGGTAGGCGTGATAGTCGAGGGCTTGCTGCTGCTTGTCGTCGTCTCGGCTCATGGAGGCTCGTGGGTTTTACGCCGTGTGTCCGCTTCGAAATGGCCCGGCCTTCGCTGTCAGGGCGAAGCCGTCTCCCGCTCCAGATCGGCGGGGTGCCGGATGGTCATCGTCAACTTCTTTCCGTAACGGCGCAACCAGCCCCGCGCCGTTATGGCTGCATTCTCCAGAGAATGGATATCCTCGAAATGGAAGAGGTCCTCACGCGGGATGCGCACCGCCACCGGACCGTCGAGGTTCAACCATATCGATTTCCGACTTTCACCGACCCGCACGACACGCCCCGACACCAGGCGAAAACCGGCATCCTCCGCCGGGCGCAAGCGACTGGCGGGGATCGGCTGATAGCGTGCGAGTGCCCACACCCCCAAGCCCGCTTGCCGCGCCAGTTGTTCGGCGTGCGCGTAACAGGCCACGTGACCGAGGTTCGGCGGCACGCGCAAGGCTGTCGCTAATCCCTCCCTGAGCAGCAGCGCATTCAGGCTTTCGAGCCCTGGAAGGTAGGGATGCGCCAGTAACCGACCGTAACGATCCTTGCGCTCGGCGCCCCAGCTCAAAGCGAGCCGCCCCCCGGTCTCGGCCAGCAACCGCTCAACCCGCTGCTTGGCCGCATCGGCCAACGGTTCCGACGGCTGACCGTCGTGACCGACTTCGGGGGTGTTGACACCGATGAACCGGATTTTGCGGCCATCCGCCAGCCGCACGGTATCGCCATCGTAAATGTAGTCCACCCGAACCTCTGCATCGATCCGATCCGGCGGACAGTCGATCGCACTCCAGGCCCCCGCCGCCCACAGCAGCAGGAACGAAAAAGGGGCGCCCTTTCGGAGCGCCCCTCTGCCCAGCCATGCCCGGGGCATCGCCAGCCTTACTTTTTCAGCCCGTATTTCTGACGGAACTTGTCTACGCGGCCGCCGGTGTCGACGATCTTCTGCTTACCGGTAAAGAACGGATGGCAGGCGGAGCAGACTTCCAGGCTCAGGTCGTGGCCCGCGGTGGAGCGGGTTTTGAAGCTGTTACCGCAACTGCAGTTGACGGTAATCTCCGTGTATTCGGGATGGATGTCCGGTTTCATTGCGGCGGTCTCTCTCGGTTGCACATGCCGCTACCCGGCGAATCCGGGCACCGCATGCAGAAAGCCGCGGATCATACCGAACTAGGCAGGGGTGGATCAAGATGGGCCTGGGGAGCCGCACCACCGGTCAATGTCGGCGGGGCAGTCTCACTACCGGGGCGCGAGGTGCGTGTTGGGGGGAGGCGACGCGGCCGTGCAGGGCGTCCAGCAACCCGTTCTCGCCAGCCACGGAATCCCACATCATGCGCGAGAGGGTCATGCAGGCGGACAGCGGGGTTGGGGCACGGGTACGGACCTGGTCCAGACGCCACTGAAAACTCCGCATGCGGTCCCGCCGCTCTGCGGGTACGCGCGCCAGGGCGGCATCGATCAGCTCACGGCGCTTCGCCTCGAATGCCGCAGGATCTGTCCGGGCGAGCTCGCTCAGCTGCTCAAAATCGGGAAGCTCAAAGGGATAATGATCTTGCATCAGTGGCTTCCTGAGGCCGCGGCATCCGTGCCGATGTCAATAAGCGTAGCAGTTCGGCCATGGTCACCATGGAAGCGGAACGTGCCTCCAAAGTTGAGGTCAAAGTCAGCGGCGAATAGTGCACAGCATACTCCGTCGATATCCGCGGACGGCCTACCGAATCCCCTGGGTTAACGCATACTCACCAAAGAGCAATGGTCGCTCGCAGCACGGGCGCCATGTTAAGTACGCGTTCACCCTGCCCGGGCCCCGATAGGTCGCAACCGCGGTTCATGATAGCCTTTAGTTCTATCTTTTCCAAAACAGGGAAAGGCGATGGCCCGCGACGCGTCGAACCGCGCAAGCAAGGCATTCAAGTACGACTACGAGGGGCTGGACATTGCCTCTCTCAAGCAGTCGCTCGCCAACCGTATGATCTATACGGTCGGCAAGGACAACTACACCGCCACCGATCGCGACTGGTACCACGCCACAGCCTATGTGGCGCGTGACCGATTGATCGAACGGTGGATGGAGACGATGCGCACCTACTATCAGGAGGACAGTAAACGCGTCTATTACCTGTCCCTCGAATTCCTGATTGGCCGCAGCCTGATTAACAGTGTGCTGAATCTCGGTTTTTATGACGAGCTACAGCAGGCCCTGTTCGAACTTGGCCTCGACCTGGAAGCGGTGGCGGAACTGGAGTTTGATGCGGCGCTCGGCAACGGCGGCCTCGGGCGGCTGGCCGCCTGCTTCCTGGATTCGATGGCGACCTTGCGCATTCCCGGTTATGGCTACGGGATCCGTTACGAATACGGTATGTTCCGCCAGGCAATCGAGGATGGCCGCCAGGTCGAACACCCGGACAACTGGCTACGCTACGGCAATCCCTGGGAGTTCCCCCGCCCGGAAGTGCTCTATCCGGTCAAGTTCTACGGACGCGTCGTCCAGTTTCGCGACGAGGCCGGCCAGCTGCACAGCCAGTGGCAGGACACGGAAGAGGTCATGGCGATGGCGTACGACACCCCCATCCCGGGGTACGGGGTCGATACGGTCAACAACATGCGGCTCTGGTCGGCCAAGGCATCCCGTGATTTCGACCTGCGTTACTTCAACGAGGGCAACTACATCAAGGCGGTCGAAGACAAGACCGACTCGGAAAACCTCTCCAAGGTGCTCTACCCGAGCGACGTGACCACGGTCGGCCGCGAACTGCGCCTCAAGCAGCAGTACTTCTTCGTCAGCGCCTCACTGCAGGACGTCCTCACCCGCTATCTCAAGCAGCACGATTCGCTGGACGCGTTTCCCGAGAAAGTCGCCATCCAGCTTAACGACACCCATCCGTCGATCGCCATTCCCGAGTTGATGCGGCTGCTGATGGATCGCTATCACATCAGCTGGGATACGGCCTGGGGGATCACGGTCCAGACCTTCAGCTACACCAACCACACGCTACTGCCGGAGGCGCTGGAGAGCTGGCCGGTCCCGCTGTTCGAGCGCCTGTTGCCCCGCCATCTGCAAATCATCTACGAGATCAACCACCGCTTTTTGCAGCAGGTCAGCTACCACTTCCCCGGCGATCTGGATCGTCTACAGCGGATGTCGCTCATCGACGAGAACGGCGAACGAAGCGTGCGCATGGCGCATTTGGCGATCGTGGGAAGCCATAAGGTAAACGGGGTGGCGGCCCTGCATACGGAACTGCTCAAGAGCGAGCTGTTCAGCGACTTCTGCGCCCTCTATCCCGACAAGTTCATCAACGTCACCAACGGCATCACACCACGTCTGTGGCTAAATCAGGCCAATCCCCGCCTGTCGGCTTTGATCGAGGCACATATCGGCAACGGTTGGGTGACCGAGCTGTCGAAGCTCTCCGAACTGGCGCCGCTCGCGGAGGATGCCGGTTTCCTCGAGGATTACCGGCGGGTAAAACAGGCCAACAAGGAGGCGTTTGCGGCCAGCGTCGCGCGGCGCCTCGGCATTACGCTCGACCCGACGACGCTGTTCGACGTACAGGTCAAACGCATCCACGAATACAAACGCCAGCTGCTGAATCTGCTGCACGTGGTGACCATTTACAACCGCATCCGTGAAGGGCGGGATGGCGACCGGGTTCCGCGGACCGTCATGTTTGCGGGCAAGGCAGCGCCGGGCTATTACATGGCCAAGCTGGTGATCAAGCTGATCAACGACATTGCCGACATCGTCAACAATGACCCGCAGGTGGATGGCCGCCTCAAGCTCCTGTTCGTGCCCAATTACGACGTGTCCACCGCCGCCGACATGATTCCGGCGGTCGATCTGTCGGAGCAGATCTCCACAGCGGGAACGGAGGCCTCCGGAACCGGCAACATGAAACTGGCGCTGAACGGTTCACTCACCATCGGCACGCTCGATGGCGCCAATATCGAGATCTGCGAAGCGGTCGGCGCGGACAACATCTTCATCTTCGGCCACACCGTCGAGGAACTGCGGGGTTTGCAGGCCAATGGCTACAGCCCGCGTAGCTACATCGAACAGGACGCGGAACTCAGTCAGGTGCTCGACATGATTGGTCGCGGATTCTTCTCCCCGGGTGAACCGGGCCGTTTCCGGCCGATTATCGAGGCGCTGACGAAAGAGGATCGTTTTTTCCTGATGGCGGACTACCGCTCCTACGTGGATACGCAGTTGGCGGTGGACACACTCTATCGGGACGAGGCGGCCTGGGCGCGCAAGGCCCTGTTGAATACCGCCAACATGGGCATGTTCTCGTCAGACCGGACGATCAACGAATATGCAGAAAAGATCTGGCAGGTGAAGCCGTTCCAGAAGAGTTACTGATCACGGCAGAGGCACGGAGGCACAGAGCAAACCTGTCTCTCTCGGCGGCTGCCGCGGTATGCCGGCATGAGGCAGTCCATCGGCCGCATCAGACCCGGTCAGGTATCGGTATTGCTGGCGCAGTCGGCCAGCAGCTTGTTGGCTGGTATTCTTTCTATCCTCTGGCCTCTGCGGTAAACCCACCCATTACCGCTTCATGGAGTCGAAGAACTCGCCGTTGGTCTTGGTATCCTTCAGCTTGTCGTGCAGGAACTCCATGGCAGCCAGCTCGTCCATCGGATGCAGCAACTTGCGCAGGATCCACATCTTCTGCAGTTCTTCCACGCCCGTGAGCAGTTCCTCACGCCGCGTACCCGAGCGGTTGATGTTGATGGAGGGGTAGATGCGCTTTTCGGCAATGCGGCGATCCAGGTGGATTTCCATATTACCGGTGCCCTTGAACTCCTCGTAGATCACGTCGTCCATACGCGAGCCGGTATCGATGAGCGCGGTGGCGATGATGGTCAGTGAACCGCCCTCTTCAATGTTGCGGGCAGCACCAAAGAACCGCTTCGGCCGGTGCAGGGCATTGGCGTCAACACCGCCGGTCAGCACCTTGCCGGAGGAGGGGATGACGGTATTGTAGGCGCGGGCAAGACGGGTGATGGAGTCGAGCAGGATCACCACATCCTTCTTGTGCTCCACCAGCCGCTTGGCCTTCTCGATCACCATCTCGGCCACCTGGACGTGGCGACTGGCCGGCTCGTCGAAAGTGGAGGAGACCACCTCGCCACGCACCGAGCGGGCCATTTCGGTGACCTCTTCCGGGCGCTCGTCGATGAGCAGCACAATCAGGTAGCAATCGGGGCATCTATGGGCGATGGATTGGGCGATGTTCTGCAGCAGCATCGTCTTGCCGGCCTTGGGGGGCGATACGATGAGGCCGCGCTGCCCCCTGCCGACGGGGGCGACCAGGTCGATGACCCGCGCCGTGATGTCTTCGGTACTGCCGTTGCCCAGTTCGAGGTTCAACCGCTGGTTGGGATGGAGCGGCGTCAGATTTTCGAACAGCACCTTGCTCTTGGCGTTCTCGGGCGGCTCGAAGTTGATATCGTTGACCTTCAGCAGCGCGAAGTAGCGTTCGCCCTCCTTCGGAGGTCGGATCTTCCCGGATACAGTGTCGCCGGTACGCAGGTTGAAGCGTCTTATCTGGCTTGGCGAGACATAGATGTCGTCCGGCCCGGCCAGGTAGGAGGCATCCGCGGAGCGCAGGAAGCCGAAACCATCCTGCAGGATTTCGAGCACGCCGTCGCCGTAAATGTCTTCGCCGTTTTTCGCCTGCGCCTTCAGGATGGCGAAGATGACCGCCTCCTTACGGGAGCGGGCAATCCCCTCGATGCCGAGTGAGGCGGCGATTTCAAGGACTTCGGAGGCGGGTTTACGCTTCAGTTCGGTCAGGTTCATCGTAGTGGCCGTAGAAATAGCGGTTGCTGCGTACGAGTGTGCGTAGGATTGAGAAAGGAAACCTTAGAGATAAGCACGAGGGGCTGGGGACAGGGACCCTCGGAGAAACACTGGAAAGGGGAAAGCCGGGAAACGGCTCGAAATCTAATTAATTCTTGTCGAACTCTCTGAAGAATACCACCCGAATGGGAAAGCGTCCAGCGCGGAGGGCGCCGGACGCCCGGAATCAGAGATTGCTGTCGATGAAAGCCGTCAACTGCGACTTGGAAACGGCACCGACTTTGGTCGCTTCCACGTTGCCGCCCTTGAACAACATCAGGGTCGGGATACCGCGAATACCGTATTTCGGCGGGGTATTCGGGTTCTCATCGATGTTCAGCTTGGCCACCTTCAGACGCCCGGCGTACTCTTCCGCGATTTCATCCAGGATCGGTGCAATCATCTTGCACGGCCCGCACCAATCGGCCCAGTAGTCCACCAGCACGGGACCTTCGGCGCTGAGGATTTCACCCTCAAACGTATCGTCGGTGACGTAAACGATTTTGTCGCTCAATTTTCGATGCCTCCAGTGATGTGCTCGGAGCCGAGCCGGAGTTTATGTTTTTATTTGGGTCGGTGCAGCACATTTGAGCCCAATCCGAAAGGTATTTCAAGTCCAAACAGAGAGTGTTTCTGGTATTCTTCACTAGCTATGACCGACAAACATTTGACTGATATTTCCTTCCGCTCTTTCGACCTGCCCGAAGCCGTCCTCCAGGGACTCGACGAGACCGGATTCACCCATTGCACCCCCATTCAGGCGGAAACCTTGCCCCCGGCATTGGCCGGCCAGGATGTAGCCGGACAGGCGCAGACCGGCACCGGCAAGACCGCCGCGTTCCTGATCGCCCTGTTCACTCGGCTCTTGCGCGAACCCGCACCGGAAGGTCGCAGGGCCAACCAGCCGCGGGCGATCGTCCTGGCGCCGACCCGGGAGTTGGCTATTCAGATCCATCGGGATGCAGAACAGATCGGGCGCCACACCGGTTTCCAGCTGGGTCTGATCTATGGCGGGACCGGATACGATCAGCAGCGGCAGCGCCTCGAAGATGGCGTGGACGTACTGATCGGCACGCCCGGCCGCATCATCGACTTTTTCAAACAGCGGGTGTTCGATCTGCATTCCATTCAGGTGATGGTCCTGGACGAAGCGGACCGCATGTTCGACCTCGGCTTCATCAAGGACATTCGTTTTCTGCTGCGGCGCATGCCGGACCCGACCCATCGGCTCGGCTTGCTCTTCTCGGCCACCCTCTCGCTACGCGTCACCGAGCTCGCCTACGAGCACATGAACAATCCGCGGCTTATCGAGGTAGAGCCGGAGCGGGTCACCGCCGAGAAGGTTACCGAATCCATCTACTACCCCGGAATGGACGAGAAAATTCCGTTGCTGCTCGGCCTCATCCGCGAATTGCAGCCGAGCCGCAGCATCATCTTCGTCAATACCAAGCGGGTGGCTGACCGGGTCTGGGCCTACCTGGAAGGTAACGGCTACCCCACCGCGGTGCTCTCCGGGGACGTCCCTCAGAAAAAGCGCCAATCGCTGCTGGCCAAGTTCGAGTCCGGCGAGTACGCCTATCTGGTGGCGACCGATGTCGCCGCGCGGGGGCTGCACATCCAGGCGATCAGCCACGTATTCAACTTCGACCTTCCGCAGGAAGCCGAAGATTACGTGCATCGCATCGGGCGCACCGCCCGGGCCGGTGCCACCGGCACCGCGATCAGCTTTGCTTGTGAGGAGTACGCCTTTTCGCTGATGGACATCGAGGCCTACGTCGGCCATCGCATCCCGGTCGAGTCCATCCGCCCGGAACTGCTGGTCAAGCCTCAGCCACCGGTCAAGATCGAGCGCAGACCCACTGGGCCGCGGGGCAAACGGCCAGGGGGCCGTCCGGGCGGCGGTCGCGACCGCCGCTCTGATGGCGGCGGACAGGCAGGCGGGGCGCGGCGCCGCGGGCGTAAACCGACCGAAGGGCCTGCCGGCTAGCTCCGGAACGGCGGAATGTGAGCATGAAGCCCCCCATCACCCCGGAAAACAAGTGCAGCCTTTGTCACGGCTCCAAGTGCTGCACCTATGTCACCCAACACCTGCCGACACCGCGCTCGAAGGCCGATTTCGAGCTGCTGTTGTGGCAGGTCTCCCACGAAGGGGTGGAGGCCTACAAGGACGAAGACGGCTGGTTCCTGCTGTTCAACAGCCGCTGTTCCCACCTGATGCCGGACGGCCGCTGCGGCATTTACGCGCAGCGGCCGACGATCTGCCGCGGCCACTCGAACGACTACTGCGAATACGACGCACCCGCGGAAGAGAGTTTCCAGCTCCACTTCCCCGAATACGACCGCCTGCTCGCCTATTGCCGGAAACGGTTCAAGCGCTGGGATTGAGCCGTTTTCAGCGCTTGCGCCAAACCAGCGTGCGGTTGTTGGCCGGCATTTCAAAGTCGTTCATCAGTACCATCCCGGCCCGGTCCGCCAACTCATCCAGCGCTTCGAAGTCACGAATACCACTCGCCGGGTCCCGCTGCTTGAGCCAGTCATCGAAGCGCGCATTGCTTTCGCTGGTATAACGACCCTCGTAGTTGAACGGGCCATAAAGCGCGAAAACGCCGCCCGTCGGCAGCAGGATCCCAACGCCCGCAAACAGACACTTCACCGCCGGCCAGGGCATGATATGAGTGGTGTTGGCGCTGAACACGGCGTCATACGGAGCCAGTTCGGCCCAGCGGGCGCGACACACCTCCAATTCCAGCGGGGGCAACACGTTGTCGGACGCCTCGGCCAGCCAAGCGTGAATCCCGGCGTGGTTCTGCGTCAGCTCAGTGGTCTGCCACTGCAGATGCTCCAAGTGCCGACCAAACCACACCGCATGCTGGCCGGTACCGCTTCCCACTTCCAACACACGCTGACTATTGCGCAGTATGGATGTAAGGACCGCCAATAGCGGGCCCTTGTTCTGTTCGCAGGACTCGGAAAACGGCCGTTCCATCATACCTCCAGTCGTTTGCTGTACATCCAGCGGGGTGTTCCGCAACAATGGGGCGTGAACAATTTTGACATATGACAATGTTAGTTTATTAGCCTTTGCTAACTTATAGCGACGATACCCCATCGAGAAGAAAAAAGGTATGAGACCGCTGGTACTGCTGATCGCACTGGCCACCCTTTCCGCCCACGCGGGCCCGAATGGCAGCGACCTCTACACGCGCCATTGTTCGGCTTGCCACGGTGAAGTCGGTACCGGCGGCGTGGGGGTTCCGTTGGCGCTGCCGGCTTTTCTCGGCACCGTCAGCGACCACTACCTGGAAACCACCATCCGTACCGGCCGCCCGGGCCGGGTGATGCCGGCCTTCTCTCAGCTCGACGACGCGGAGGTGGCGGCGATCATCGGCCATATCCGTTCCTGGATGCCGGACGGCAGCAAGGTGCCCGCGCACGACACCCGCCCGGTGGCGGGGGACCGCCAACGCGGCGCACCACTGTTTGCCCAACACTGCGCGAACTGTCATGGCGACCGAGGACAGGGAGGGGCGGGAACCGGCGTCACCTTCTCCCGCTCGCGGGCACTGCCCATCATCGCACCGGCACTCAACAATGCCGCATTTCTGGACGCGGCAACCGATCAAATGATCAAACAGACCCTCATGGAAGGCCGTGCCGGCACCCCGATGGTCTCGTTTTTGGAGCAAGGGCTGACGGAACAGGAGATCGAGGACATCGTGGCTTACGTGCGCGGCTTCGAGGCGACACCGATCCCGTTCGAGGCCCATGCGGACGAGCCCCCGTATCTGGAGTATGCGTCACCTTACGGTGTCGAGGAGTCGGTGGAAGCCCTCAAGCGTGCGGCGACCGGAAAGAATTTCCGCATTATCCGCGAGCAGAATCTGGAATTCGGGCTGTTCCCACAAGACGAGGAGAATGCCAACCAGCGCATTGTCTACTTCTGCAATTTCAACCTGATCAACGAGGCGATGAAGCTCGATCCGCGGGTTGGCCTCTTCATGCCATGCCGGGTGACAGTCGTCGAGCGCGCCGACGGCACCGTTTCGCTCATGTCCATCAACCCCAAGTTCATGGCTCAGTTCTTCAACAACAGCTCCCTTGAGGCGCCCTGCGCGCAAATGTACGACACCTATGTCGCCATAATGGAGGAGGCCACCCTGTGAGTTGGCGTACCAGACTCCTGACACTCTTGCTGGCACTGGCGTCGGCGAGCCCGTTGCAGGCGCAAAGTCTGCTGATGGTGCGTTCCCACCAGTCGTTTCCGGAGACCATGCTGGACCTACAGACCGCGATTGGCGAACACGGCTATCAGGTTTCGCGGGTGCAGCGAGTAGACATCGGCCTGACCCAGAGCGGGTTCGAGACCGATCGCTACCGCATCGTCTTTTTTGGCCGTCCACAGGAGGTGCGGCGGCTGACAGCAAACTATCCGCAACTCATCCCTTATCTGCCTCAGCAAATCACCCTGTTTGCCGAGGGCGAGGAAACGCTCCTGGTGGCGGTGGACCCGTCGCTCTACAAGGAACTGGTGAGTGAACCTGAGGAGCGCGCTATCTTTGATCGCTGGCGCCGGGACTTGCAGGCGATCTTTGACGCACTTGCCGGGGCGCCCGACTAACGCGACATGGCCCGGTTGAGCTGTTCCTCGATGCGCAGTTTGTAGGTCAGGAATTGCACGGTCTGCATTTTATCGACCTGATCACCCAGTACCGGACGCGCCATGCTGATGTCGGTGATGTAGATCGGGTAAGGCTTGCCGCTCTTGCGCAGGTCCAGGACATAGTCGGCCACCGCATTGAACAGCCCCCTACCGTACTCGAGCGTCGAGAACTCACGGTCGTTGCAGTAAAGGGTGAAGACAGTCGTCCCCGTCTCGTCCACATCCACCATCACCTGCAGACTGAAATACTGATGTTCGTGGGGACCGAACTCCGGGGCCTTGCGGTCGAGCAACAGATTGCCGACCGCATCCCGCCCGACGGCGAAAAACTCCACCCCCTCGGCCGAGGCGACCGTCTCGCCATCCTGCATCAGGAAGTTCATCCTGTTCAAAACCGCCTCAAAAAACCGGCTGAACTGATTCAACAGCGTGGCGCTGCTGAAAAAGCTGGTGCGCTGGAAAAACAGCGAGCCGCGCTCGTCCAGCACATGCACCTCCACCTCGTTGCCCATCGGACGATAGAAGAACTGAACATAGCCGGATTTGTTGCGCGAATAGATTAGCGGCAACGCCGTGCGCCGTAGCGCATGACGATCGATGACCACGGGGCTGAAAACCCGTTGTGGCCAGCCGAGAAATTTCAGCAGCCCGCCGACGCTCTCCAGCGCCTTGTAGCGCAAGGTATCACCCTCGAACTGAAGGACGAAAAAGCCGTGACCGGCGGCGAACACGTAGCGGGTCTCGAGCGGATTCTTGCCACTGTAGTAGCAGGCGATCACTTCGTTGAACAACTCAACCAGCCGATGGCTGACAGTCATCCCCTTGTAAGACGAGAGGCCGTGGGCCGTGATCGGCGGCGGTATCCGTCCGGACGACGGCGGCGCCCACTTCAGGTATTCGCGTAGGCACTCCGCCAGTCCCTTCGCTCCCGAGTAGCGATAGGTGGTCACTTCGTGCCAACTGGAGATCATCACCTGGTCGAGGCTGATCAGCAGGTTGTCACCGTGGATACCGAAACTCAGCGCATCGGAACTGCCTGCCTTGCCGACATCCCGTGCGAGCGTCGCGCGATCCCCGGCCTTGATGCCAATGTTGACGAAGAGCGCGGCGGTTTCGACCCGGGCCGGTCGTCCAAAGGCATCGATGGAGCCGGTGTTGAAGCGCTCCAGCGGAAAGGCCGCGTGCAGATGGTCGATAAGGGCATAGAAGTCTCTGGCGGTCAGGCCGCTGCCGTGCTGATAGACACCGACGGCTGTGCTCTTGTCGAGAATGCCGTTGAAATAACACCAGCTCGCCAGCTCGACCAGACTGCGCATTCGTTTCAAAGGCGTTTCGCTGCGCATGCGATCGGGCGGCACGACTCCGGAATAGAGGATCCAGATCGGCTGCCGGTTGTCGTCGAATGCCTCGTGTACCGTCAGGTGTGTCTCGCGAAGATCGCTGGTAATGCCGCGGTTGAGCAGTTCGATTTTGCCCGCCTTGCGCTCATAGGCGGAGTAGAGCTTGCGCCCGAGGACCGTGAGGTCGCGTTCACTGATCATGGCGATACCGGCATAGCGGCGCGCAAAATCCGAGAGGAAGCGGTAGCTGGCCGCCAGCGCGGCGAAAAGGGTGCGCCGCTCCTCGGTGACATGCTGTACCTTCCAGTGGTCGCGGACGTCCATCACCGCCAGGTCGGTGCGGGACCAACCCCAGCTCCGAACCCGCTGGTTCAACAGGCGGCGCCGCCAGTTGTGCTCACGGCCATCGGAACTGAGCCGATCATTGACCTTGAAATAGAAGCAGCGACGCGCCAATTCCAGCCGCTCGGGTTCGTTGCGGTTGCGTAGATACTCTTCGACCTTGTCCAGCATCATCAGATAAGGGTCGAGCCGGTTTAGGTCCTCCTCTCCATCGTATATCCGCTGTTTGAACTGAAGGCTCAACAGGTTGATGTAGGGATACTCGTTGGCGTACGCCTCGATCAACAGCAGTTTTAGCGCCGACTTGTAGGGCGAGTCGATACCTTTGGAAAGCTGCCACACGGCGGCGCCAAAAAACTCTTCCGCCGCCACATGGCCGAGCCCACCGAAATCGATGGACTCCCTGCCCGGCTTGAACCTTCGGCTTATCAGCTCTTCGGCAAACGAATCGTAATCGGCTTCATATTCGGGAGGGACCAGCCACCAGAGCGGAAAGCGCCCTGCCACCAGCACGCCGGTACGATAGAACTCCTCCAGTAGCAGGTGTTTCTGAGCGCTGCCGCTGCTCTCGGAGCTGAGGGCCGAGGTCTCGCCGCTGCGAAAGGCTTCCGCATTGACCGGAAACACGTGGACCTCGAGTTCGAGGCTCGCCGCCCAGCGCTCGACTCCCGCCACCTTCTGCCGCAGTTGCTCGAGATCCTCTTCGGACAGGCGCGGGTCGTGGCACAGCCAGACGTCGAAATCGCTCTCTTCCGAGTAGGCGACGGTACCCGGGCTGCCCATCAGGTAAATGGCGAGGATCGGGTACTCCGGCCGCATCGACTTGCGGTACTGGAAGCTCCGGGCTAGACGCCTGGCCAGCTGCAAGGTCTCGCCGCCGGGGTCATAACCGACGATGCCCGCCGGGGTCTGACCCGAGACATAGCCGGGCAGCAGCGGGTGGTTGACTTCGAACAGCAGAGGCAGCAGGTCGAGAAATGCCGCCTGACGCTCGCGCAGTGTGTCGCGGATGCGTGCCAGACGAGCGGAGTTGATCGCCAGAAAGCGCTGCTGAATGGCGGGAAAATCGATGCCGGCTGTGTCGAACACAGCAGGCAACCGCGCACTTCCGCTGAGATTTTCCACGGTATCAACAGCTCCAGGAGTGCGCGGCTTTCGGGCGGCTCCAGGGTTGGCTGGCTAGCCAGGCCGAGGCTCAGGGGTTATCCGGATCGCACGAACCGGTGCGGACCCATCTTCCCTGTTCACAACGCAGTAGTTCGTCTCCGCTACAGACATGACTCTGACTGCGATACGCGGCACCATTGAAGTAGCAGACGGGGGACTCGACCGCCTCCATCGCGGAGACCTCGAAATCCTCGGCCGTCTCCTCGATCACAGGGGAGTTGCGCTTCTCCGGGTCCGGCGCGCCGACGTGAGGCGCACTGATTCGGTCAACCATCCGTTGCTCCTCGCGATCCGGGGCTTCATGCCTAGGATAGCGACTGCCCCGTACAAAAACCAAGAATCGCTGCTCAGTATTCCGATGCCTTTCGCGCGCTGCCACGCACCTTTTCGGCAGGATAACGCTGCTCGTTGATGTCGGTCTTTTCGTTGGCGGCGCGCACCAGGTCAACCCCCAGCTGGTCGGCGCACCGAATCAGGAAGATAAAGATGTCCGCCAGCTCCAACTCCACTTGCCGCAGCCGCTCGGGGGCAAGGGCGCGGCTCTGTTCCTCGGTCAGCCACTGAAAGTGCTCCACCAGTTCGGCGGCCTCGGCAATCAGTGCCATGGAGAGGTTTTTCGGGGAATGAAACTGCTCCCAATCGCGGGCACGGGCAAATTCCCGCAGGCGGGAGGTCAACTGCTCGATACTGTCGGACATCGCTGGGCGACTCATCATCTGCGTCGCCCCACAATGGGGGAATCGGCCCCGCACATCAAGCACCCGCACGGGCCTCTTGCCCGAGGACGCGGCCGGCACTACATTGACGCGGCACCGGCCGGTGCCGTCGAGATCCCCGGCATGACTACCCTGCTCACCACCACCCTGCTGTTACTCCTCAGCAATATCTTCATGACCTTCGCCTGGTACGGGCACCTCAAGGCGATGCCGAACAAGCCCTGGCTAGCGGCGGTCCTGGTCAGCTGGTCCATCGCTTTTTTCGAGTACCTGCTGCAGGTGCCCGCAAACCGGATCGGGCACCAGGTGCTATCGGTGGGGCAGCTTAAGATCCTGCAGGAGGCGATCACCCTGTCGGTATTCGTACCGTTTGCGGTTTTTTACCTCAAGGAGAAATCGCATCTGGACTACCTGTGGGCGGCACTCTGCATCATGGCGGCGGTCTATTTCGTGTTCCGCCCGAAGCTGGCCCTGGCGTGACTGGCTGAATGCTGTCAAGGCGGGGCCTGCCGGCTTTCGTGCAGGCGAGAAGGCGATTCAGGGGTAGTGGAGGGCCAACCAGACCGTTTCACAATCCGGGGCGGTCCACTCCACCCGGTGGCGGCAGTGGGCCGGGAGGCGGATCCAGTCGCCCACACGCAGGCGACGCGCCTCGACCTCACCTTCGATGCGAAGGGCGGCGGCGCCGGCGATCAGCAGCACCCACTCCTCGGTGGTCTGGTCGTACCAGACGCCATCCGGTGTGGCCTGGCCATGGGAGACGATGCGCTCCAGGCGCAGCCCCGGGCGGGCCAGGAGGGTTTCGACGTGCTCCTGCGAGCGATCTTCGGGAAATTGCGCCAGCAGGTTGCCGCTGTCCATGTCAGGCCGACAGCGCCGGGCGCGGCAGGCGCAGGTTGCCCAGGCGGGCATCGAGCTGGCTCAGGCGCGCCGCCAGCAACTGCGGAAAGCGCTTGTACCAGGTGGCGTTGAGCGGCGAGGGGTGGGGGAGCGGATGCAACCGGAACGTGCGGTGCAGGGCGCCGGCGGCCAGTTCCACCTCGATGTAGCTGTCGAAACGATCGTCGCGCTCCCAGAACGCCTCCAGCCGTTGACGGGCCTCGCGGGACTGGTTGATGCCGAACCAGAGAAAGGCCTCGCGGCCCAGGGTGATCAGGTCACGACCCTGCCAGGCGGTCAACAGCAGTTCGGCGATCAGCGGCTGAAACTGCTTCTTCACCTTCATCGACCACGCCTTGTTGCCGACCGGTTTGTAGGGAACCGTGTTGGCCCAGAAAAAATGGCTGCCGACCGCCAGCGAGGCGGCGAAGTCCGGCATCATCACCCCGTGCAGGTGTTCGTGGCAGGCGGCGCGCACCTTCTGGCCGCCGGCACCAATGAAGGGCATGCCGTGCTGCACCTCCTCGCGACCGGGGTCGCGGCCGAAGAAGCCGATGCGTACTGTCGGGTCGCCAAGCCCGATCACCGGCTCCAGCGGGTCCTTGCCGGTGGCCGCGTAGACGGCAAGGTCGACCCCGGGAAGGTCGCGGGCGAGGGTGCGGAAGGCTTGACGAGTCTGTTCGGCAATCATCGGTATTTATGGTAGTGAGCGGGCGAGGAACGACATTATCCTGGAAACGGCAGTTGGACGCGCTCTCACCGCAGGGTGAACACATACTAACGTCACGGCCGTGCTGCAAGCGATGTAAGTCCTTGAAAGCAGGTCGTCGGCCGCAGGGATGCGGCCGTCGAGCGTACAGGGATGTATTTACAGCGCACCTGCTTTCAAGGACTTACGTCGCTCTTCGGTAAAGTATGCGTTTACCCTGGCTCTCACCGTTTGGGTGACAGTCATAAAAGCCCGAATGCTCCCGTTGTTCAACACGTTACCGAACCTGTGAAGCGGTCAACTGCCGTTTCCAGGATTATTCCGAGCCGGCGGCTTCGGATGCAATCAGCGCCTTGGCCATGACGAAGTTGGTCAGCACCTGCCCGCACCGCTGAACTGACTGCTTTTTCAGCGTGGAAAACCCTTGGGCGGCGAAAAAGGGCTGGGCCGTGATGCTCGCCTGGGTGTGCAGCTGCGTCCACCCCCGGGCCCTGGCCTCTGCTTCGAGGCCGGCCAGCAGATGGCGGCCTACCCCGCGCCGCTGCCAGTCGTGGTGCACGAACAGGCAATCGACAAGCCCTCCTTCGCCCAGGGTCGCAAAGCCGGTCACGGTACCGGCACTCTCGGCCACCAGGACAAAGCGGCCCGCCAGGCGCTCGGTCGACCAAGCGGCCGCGTCGGGGACCTCGGGCACCCAGGCCCGTAGCTGTTCCGGCGCGTAATCGCGGGCATTGACCCGGTGCACGGTATCGAACAGCAGCTGCACGATAGCCGCCGCATCGTCGCTGCGAAAAGGGCGAAGAGTCACGGCCGCTCGTCCGTCAACCACTGCGCCAGATCGGCCTCGGTGACCGGCTGCGTGAGCACCGCATGCAGCGGGTGAATGGCATTAAGCGCATCGACGTGTGCCCGTTCATCGGCCGCGACCAGTACGATCACGCGGGCGGCCGGGGCGTACTTCACCAAAGAGTTCAACAACACGTCGAGGTTGCTGATGTTCACCGCATGGTAGTTGTTGCTGTAGCCATAGAAGAACTCGGCGACGATGAAAGCCGATGTGTTGCGCTTCAGCTCGGCAATGGCCTTGCGTTGGGAAGTCAGGCGTATTTCGTGCAGCCCCAACCGGCGGTAGAGCGCCGAGAAGTTGGGATGGGTCGGCGATTCGACAATCGAGAGCAGAACGGGGGCGGTCATACGAGGGCTTCGTCCCTTGCCCTGCCGGTCGCGATGAGGCGCTGCTTGGCCCGCCGGCTCATCCGCTTGATCGCTGCCTCGCGCCGGCTCGCCGCCGCCCGGGAGGCCGCTTGCTCCCGATACGCCAACTCGAGCGGGCGGCGGGCACGGGTGTAGCGGGCGCCCAAACGGTCGTCCTGGTTATGCTCGCGCAGGCGCCGCTCCGGGTCGGTGGTGATGCCGGTGTAAAGGGTGCCGTCGGCACAGCGCAGAATGTAGACGAACCAACTCGAGTCAATCACAGGCGCCACCACCGTCCCCGCCCCCATCGCCGCCAGCGGAGGGGCCGGGCCCGAACCCGACCCCCGAATCGAGCGGGGCGCCCACGCTATCGGCATTCGCGCTGCTATGGGTGCGGCGCAGCGGCACTAACAAGGCCAGGATCAAACCGGCCCCGAACCCGGACAACTGAACGACGAGGTCGTCGGTCCAGTGGAGCAACAAGCCGCCGAGGACCAGCAGCCAAACAGCGGTACGCGCCTTGCTCACGCGGCCTCGGTCCGCTGAACCTGCGCCCGGTTCAGGGCGGCCAGCACCGCCTTCAGCGGTGCACTCACGGTGTCGTGGTCAAAGCCGGCGCCGGCAATGCGCTGGCCATCGACGTTGAGCTGGATGTAGGCGGCGGCCTCGGCATCGGTACCCTCACCGACGGCATGCTCGCTATAGTCGACGACATAGACCTGCTGCCCGCTGTCCCGGCACCAGGCATCGACAAAGGCGGAGAGCGCCCCTTCACCTTCGCCGTGCAGCACCCGCTCGCCACCCGGACCGGCCAGACGCACCTCGATCACCTCGCGGCCGTGCCGGCGGTTGAGGTCGTAGCCGATCAACCGCACCGGCGAATCGTTGGCGATATGGTGCATGAACAGCTCGTGGATCACCGCGCTGTCCACCTCGCCGCCCCGGGCCTCGCTCTCGCGCTGCACGACGGGTGCAAACTCCACCTGCAACCAGCGCGGCAGGGTGAGGCCATAATCTCGCTCCAACACGAAGGCGACGCCGCCCTTGCCCGATTGGCTGTTGACCCGGATCACCGCCTGGTAGTCGCGACCGAGATCCCGCGGGTCGATGGGCAGGTAGGCCACCTGCCAAGGTTCGTCCGGGCGCTGTCGGTGCAGGCATTTGCGGATTGCGTCCTGGTGCGAGCCGGAGAAGGCGGTGTAGACCATCTCACCGATCCAGGGGTGGCGTGGGTGCACCGACAGGCCGGTGCAGGCGCCGTAGACCTGGATGATCTCATCCGGATTGGCAAGGTCGAGTTGCGGGTCCACACCCTGGCTGTAGAGGTTCATCGCCATGGTGACGATGTCCATATTACCGGTGCGCTCGCCATTGCCGAGCAGTGTGCCCTCCACCCGGTCGGCCCCGGCAAGCACCGCCAGTTCGGCAGCGGCGACGGCGCTGCCGCGGTCGTTGTGGGTGTGAACCGAAACGATGATGCTGTCCCGGCGTCTCACCCGGTTGCAGAAGTACTCCACCTGGTCGGCAAAGACGTTCGGCGTTGCACTCTCCACCGTGGCCGGGAGATTGATGATCACCGGCCGCTCCGGAGTCGGCTGCCAGACATCCACCACCGCGTCGCACACCTCCACCGCATAGTCCATCTCGGTGTTGGAGAAGCTCTCCGGTGAGTACTGGAAGATCCATTCGGTTTCGGGGTGCTTCGCCGCCGCGGCCTTCAGCCACTCGGCGCCGCGCACCGCGATCGCCTTGATACCCTCCCGATCCATGCCGAATACCCGTTCGCGCTGCACCGTGGAGGTGGAGTTGTAGACATGGACAATGGCCCGCTTGATCCCGCGCAACGCGGCGAAGGTGCGCTGGATGAGGTCCTCACGCGCCTGCACCAGTACCTGCACGGTGACGTCATCCGGGATCTGGTCGGCCTCGATGAGCCAGCGGACGAAATCGTGATCCGGCTGGCTGGCAGAAGGGAAGCCGACCTCGATCTCCTTGAAGCCGAGCTTGACCAGCAACGCCCACATGCGCCGTTTCTGCTCCGGGCTCATCGGCTCGAGCAGCGCCTGATTGCCGTCTCGCAGGTCCACGCTGGCCCAGCGCGGAGCCTTGCTGATGGTGCGGTTCGGCCACTGCCGATCGGTGATCGGCACCGGCGGTGCGGGTCGGTATTTGCGGTGGTCAAACGGTTTCACGGTCTCTCCTCGGTTCTGTGCAGCCTCAATGGCGCCGACGACGGGTATTGCCGGCGGAGCAGGCCCTTGTAGGACCGGCGTTTGGGGCGGCCGCCGCCTCGTGAGCGGCGGCCAAAGTGCCCGCGGGTAGCGGACAAGGAAAAGATTACGCCAAGTGCGAGGGCATTGGCTTGCGTTATTTTGGCGCAAGCAAGCCTGATTTGGCATTTGTTTGCGCAAGCATCGCCATTTCAGCAATCGGTTAAATGCCGGCTGCCCACCGGCGCATGGTCCGACCACTGGGCTGGACCACCAGCCCGATTGCGGCGCCCCCCCTTTCATGCCCCCGCATTGCAACAATCGGTCGCAGTGCGCAGAATCGGCAGCAACATTATTCTTCGCTTGCGGCAAAGAGAGACAGCATGAAACTCGATCGCTATGACCGGCGCATTCTCGAGATCATTCAGGAGGAGGGCCGCATCAGCAACCAGGATCTGGCGGATCGCATCGGTCTGTCACCGTCCCCTTGCCTGCGCCGGGTGCGGGCGCTGGAAGAGGACGGCTACATCCTCGGTTACCGGGCGCTGCTCGATGCCCGCCGGCTGGGGCTGACCCTGATGGCGCTGATCCACATCTCCATGGACCGCCACACCCCGGAGCGCTTTGCCAACTTCGAAGCGCAGGTGGCGGCCCTGCCCGAGGTGCTCGAGTGCCTGCTGATCACCGGGCAGGACGCCGACTACCAGCTCAAGGTGGTCGTCAGCGACATGGAGGCGTATCAGGGCCTGCTGCTGGACAAGATCACCCGCATCGAAGGGGTCACCGGGGTGCACTCCAGCTTCGTGATGCGGCGGGTGGTGGACAAGACGGCATTGCCGGTGAAAAGCGGTTAAGAGTTAAGAGTGAACGGTGAGGTGAGGTCGTTGGGCTTTGTCGGTGGGCTATTTCACCGGATTAACAGGATTTTTCAGGATCGACAGGATGGCATGAAGGCAAAGAACCGCACCTTTCGAGCAGAGGTTTGCGTTCCGACCCGCCGCAAATCGGCCTTTTCCTGTTGATCCTGAAAAATCCTGTTAATCCTTGTTGAATGCCATCCTCGACTCACTCAGGGACCAGCCAGTCGACCGTCCAGTAACTTCCGGGCTGTTGCGACAGACTCGGCTCCAGCCAGGCCAGCGCCTCGGCCATTTGTTCATCGAAATGCCAGGGCGGGTTGATCACCAGCAGCCCGGAACCGGTCATACCCCATTCGGCGGCATCCGGCTTGACGCCAAGTTCCAGTCGCAGCATCTTGCGGATGCCGAGCCCGGTAAACGCCCCCATCATCCCGGACACCATCGCCCTCGATACTACCGGATACCAGAGGGCATAGATCCCGGTGGCCCAGCGCCGATGGGCCTCGGCCAAGGTGTCGACCACCATGCGGTACTCGCTCTTGACCTCATAGGCGGGATCCATGAGCACCAGACCACGGCGCTCGGGCGGCGGCAACAGTGCAGGCAGGCGGCGGTGACCGTCCTCGCGGCTGACCTGCACGGCACGGTCGCCCCTGAACAGCCTCTCCAGTTGCTCGGCATCCGCCGGGTGCATTTCACAGAGCACCGCCCGATCGGAGGGACGCAGCAACTGGCGGGCAATCAGTGGCGAGCCCGGGTAGCGCTCGAGCGTGTCACCGATGTTGGTATGGCGTACCCGCTCGAGGTAATCGGCGATCACCCCCGGTGGGTCGGGAGTCTCGGCAACCCGCCCGATACCGTCGCGAAACTCACCGGTCTTCAGCGCTTCCGGGGAGTCGAGGCGGTAACTGCCGGCGCCGGCGTGGGTGTCGATGTAGACAAAGCCCTTTTCCTTCTTTTGCAGGGCGCGCAACAGTTGCGCCAGCGCGACGTGCTTCACCACGTCGCCGTGATTGCCGACGTGGAAGCCGTGACGATAGCTCAGCATACGAGTGCGGGCGCTTCAAACGACGAGGTTGCGCGGTTCGCCGCGCACGAAGGCATTGATGTTCTCCACCACCTCGCGGCAGATCGCCTCGGCATCGGAACGATCGGCCGGATCCAGCCCCGGCACACGACACACCTGGATTCCACGCGCCTTTGCCGCCTCGAGGTCGATGTGGGCGAAATCGGCGCCGGCCACGGCGATCAGTTTGAGCTTAAAGGCACCTTCGATGGTCTTTTGGTCGACCGGGGCCTGAACGGTGATCACGACGTCGGCGCGCCAGCAACGCTCGGCCGCCTCCGCCGCATCCAGTTGTGGATATTGCTGCCAACCGAACTTCGGCAGGTCGAGCATCGGAAAATCCGGCTCGCCAGCCAGAGCGGCGCTGTCCAGTACCACGACGTTCATCGGCAGCCTACCAGGTCATATCATCGGGAATGGGAAAATCGGCGTACGGGTCATCTTGGCCATTGTCCTTTTGATCGGCAACGGACTCGACCACACAGCCGGAATCGCGCTGCCGGATCTTGTCGGCGGCGGCCTTCGGCACGATATCGTACTGCCCGTGCAGTTTTACGATCACCGCCGCGCCGCTGCCGAGTTGGCGCTGGGTCTCCTCGGAAACATAAAGGCGCTTGATTTTGCTGCCATCGGTGAAGTTGTAGGCAATCTCGCCGTCGTTCTTCGGCAACCGATGCGCAGTGATGATCTGTTTGATCTCGGCCGTCAGCGCCTTTTGCGCCGCCTTGTCCATGATCTGACGATTCAGCTCGCGATCCCGCTTGGCCTTTTCGGCGGCGGCCGGGTCGATCGCCGGCGGGGGTGGCGCCGGCTTGCTGGACCGCTGCTTCTTGGCCTGCCGGCGCTTGTCATGCCTGGCCTGTTTCGCCTGCGTCTCGTCCACGAGACCGACCTTGAGCAGCGCGTCGCGGAGTGAGTTACCCAATGGGATGTCTCCTTTGAAAAACGGATCTGAACAGGAGTTTAGCGCGTCCCGGTCAACCCTCGGCCGGTGCCAACGCCCGGTCGAACTCTGGGGGAATGAAGGGCCGCCCCCGCGCATTCAAGGCGGTGCCGATGATGCGAGCCTTGAGTACCGTTCGCCGGTCGGGCAAACGGTAGATATCCTGGAGAAAGGCAAAACGGACCTTGGATTCCCGTACCATATTCAAGGCCACCACGAAACGGTCTCCGGGACTGAGCGGCGCCTTGTAATCCAGCTCGGCCCGCACCACCACCAGGTTTACGCCCTGTCTGGCCAGTCCGGCGAAATCGATACCGATTCGCTTCAGATATTCATGGCGGACATGTTCCAGATAGTTCTGGTAGACGCCGTTGTTGACGATTCCCTGGACATCGCACTCGTAGTCGCGAACGTCCAGCTCCATTGAAAAGGCGTAGTGTTCCATCGGCGGTTTTTTGGTGGCTTGCCACTTCTCGGCGGGTCGACCCGCATGGTAACGGCCGGTCGATCATCCGGCAATCCGCGCGGGTTTCAGCGCCAGTCGAGGAAAGGCGCGATCGACAGATACAGGATAACCAGGATCGCCACCAGGTAGGCCGCGGCACGCAGCGGATGGGCCAGCAGCCGTTCGACCACACTCTCCAGCCGCCCCTCGCGGCGCAGGTGTTCGTAATGGGCGCGGGCGCTCGTGCTGCGTCGGTGCTGATACTCCTCGATCAGGTGGTGCGCCGCCTTGAGTTGGGTCTCGTCCCGCAGCCAGATCGCCGCCACCGAAATCCCCCAACGACCGGCATGGGTTTCGTAATAATCGATGTGGTGTTCGGATAGCAGACGACGAACTTCGTCCGCCTCGTCGTCGGGCACACCGTTGAGTCTGAAAAGCAGGATCGCCATGGGGCGATATGGTAACCGCGAATGCCTCCCGGTGGCGTACTATAGCCCGCCCCAACCGATCATTTCCGTCCATGTTCGACCAGACCGCCAAAGATGACCTGCTGAAGCTGGCGCGCTATCCCATGCCGTTCGGCAAGTACAAGGGACGGCTGCTGATCGATCTGCCGGAGCCGTACGTCACCTGGTTTGCGCGGGAAGGGTTCCCCGAGGGGGAGCTCGGCCGCTTGCTACGGGTGGTCTACGAAATCAAGGTCAACGGCCTGGAGCACCTGTTCACCCCGTTGCGCAAGGGCTGACCTTCGGCGGCCTGATTCTTGCACTATTCGGCCCGGTCCGTGACCGTGCATCCAACCCATTGATCTGCCGCGGTGCACTGTGTAGGTCACGACCTTTTCCGTGCACTTTCCGACAGGGGTCCAATATGGCAAAACCGAAAAAACACGTCTTCGTCTGCATGCAGGACCGACCGCCCGGACACCCGCGTGGCTCCTGTGGCAGCCGTGGATGCTCCCGCGTTTACGATGAGTTCATGTTCCAGTGGCAGCAGCGGGAGCTATGGGGGCCGTATAAACTGACCCACTCCGGCTGCATCGGCCCCTGCAAAGAGGGTCCCAATGTACTGATCTATCCCGACGGCATCATGTACAGCAATGTGACGCCGGAGGACGTTACCACCATAATCGAGGAACACATCCTGGGTGATCGCCCTGTCGATCGACTCCGGGCGAGCCCCGAGTTTTGGTGACCGGGGCGACCACACGCCCCAAACGATTGTAAAATGCGACCACGGCAACCCGAGGTAGTCCTGGATTGAAGCTGACCCGCTACACCGATTATGGATTGCGTGTACTGATGTACCTGGCCAGTCAGCCGGACCGGCTGGCGACCATCGCCGAGATCGCGCAGGCCTACGACATCTCGCGGAACCACCTGATGAAGGTGGTCCACGAACTGGGGCGTACCGGTTTCGTTCATACCATCCGGGGCCAGGCCGGCGGCCTGGAACTGGGCATGCACGCCCGGGAAATCAACATCGGGGAGGTGGTGCGGGTCATGGAAGGCAATCTGGAGATCATCGACTGCGACAAACCCGGGTGCCCGATCGTGCCCGCTTGCGCATTGAAGGCCGCACTTGACGCAGCGCGCGACGCCTTCCTCGCGGTACTCGACGGCTACACCCTCCATGACCTGGTCGGGCGACGCCGCAAGCAGCTTGCCGGTCTGCTGGAGATTGGCGTTGTCGAGCACGCCCGTGGCCGCCCCCAACGGTCGAGTCCGTCGAAGGGCTGAAATCCGGAGGCGGCAAGACAATGGCGGGGGCTTAGGTGGTTTTTGACGCAAAAAAACAAGCCCGGCGAACGTCCTGTGTTCAACCCGGGCTCGCCGTCTCCTTGGCTATCGTCCCTGAACTTCCTCTGTAATCCTTGGTCGTAAGAATGCGCGTCCCAACGACGCGATGTCTGTAAGAGAAGTCGGATTTTCCTGTAGGAAATTTCCTACAAAAATACCTGCTCTTCGGTGCTAGCGTCCCGCGCGCAATTGGTCTATAGTCAGTACGGTTGCAGTTTGTAGTAGTGGTCGTATCGGTCGTTTCCTTCTGGGTTCCTTCCGCACCCCTCTCTCCATCCTGCAGCGTACCCAAATGTTTGTTTTCAAAAGGTAATAGAAATGGCAACAGGCACCGTGAAGTGGTTCAACGAGTCGAAGGGCTTCGGATTCATCACCCAGGACGATGGCGGCCCTGACGTCTTTGTTCACTTCAGCGCGATCCAGGGTTCCGGTTTCAAGACCCTGGCTGAGGGTCAGAAGGTGAGCTTCAACCTGGAAAACGGCCCGAAGGGTCTCCAGGCTAGCAACGTAGTCGCCCAGTAAGGAACGCAACACCAGTTCCCAGAAAAACCCCGCTCCGGCGGGGTTTTTCATTTCTACCTCCGGCAAGGCACGACGAGGCAGGCGCTTCGTGGACGCCACCCGGCATCGCGCCCACACCATTCCTTTTGCACGCGGTCGCAACGGCCAACCGACACGCCTCGAGCGCTCAGTAAAGGTTGGTTGATGCTATGAAAACGCAAAGCAAACTGCCCCGTGTCACAGGCGTTGCAAGCCGTACCGATCAGTCTGCAGGCGACGTTGCTCCCGCAGTAGTCAGTCGGGTGGTCCGGGCGGCGGCGAAAACGGTGCCTGTCCGTAGCGCAGACCGAGATCCATCGCCTGCTCCAGCGCCTCGTCATATTCGCCACTACAGGCTGCGGCGTTCAACCGGGCACGGCAATACAGTGCCTCCTGGGCTGCTTGCACGTTTTCCGGCTGGCCCGCCCACGCCGCCATCACCGGCTCCTGCAAGGCGCGGGCGTAGGAGAAGCTCAATGCCCACGGCCTTGCCGGCAAGTGAGCGGCGTTCAGGGCATTCAGGTAGGCCGTGGCTGCCTCCGGGCTCAGCCCGCCAGACAGGAAGTTGATGCTCGGTACCGCCGCCGGCACGGTACGGCGCAGCACATGAACGCTCAGTTCGGCGACCTGGTCGGGGTCCGCCTGGGCGTGCTGTTTACCAGGCACCACCATATTCGGCTTCAGCAGCATGTGTTCAGGCGCGACGCCATGGCGGTGGAGCGCCGCGAAAACGGCGTGCAGCACCGCCTCGGTCACCTCGGCACAGCGCTCGATCGGGTGATCGCCTTCGATCAACACCTCCGGCTCGACAATAGGCACGACACCCTGCGCCTGGCAAACGGCCGCATAGCGGGCGAGCACCTCTGCATTGGCCTGGATGCCCAAGCGGGTCGGGTTGTGTGGGGTGATCGGGTAGACCTCCCGCCATTTCGCAAAGCGCGCCCCCTGTGCCTTGTAGCCCTCGATTCGTTCGGCAAGTCCATCCAGACCTTGGGTGATCTTGTCGCCCGGTGCATTCGACAGGTCAGCCAGGCCCTTGTCCACCTTGATGCCCGGGACCAGGCCGTTATTGGTGGCGACGCGCGGCAGCGGTGTGCCGTCGCCGGCATGCTGCCCGAGCGTTTCCTCATAGAGGATCACACCGCTGATGAATTCGCCGAGGCCGGGTGTGCTCAGCAGCAGGTTCCGGTAGGTGCGGCGCGTCTCCTCATTGGATTCAATACCCACCGCCTTGAACCGCTTGGTGATGGTCGGTGTACTCTCATCCGCGGCAAGAATACCTTTCCCCGGCTGCACCAGGTCTTGAATGGTAGACTGCAACTCGTCCTTGGGGCTCACGATCGCACCTCCGGTTACGCCATTGCTCGAAACGTAGTCCGATCCCGCGCCGGTGACAAAAAACACGGCGCCGACAGTTTGCCTATGATTCGACTATCGACCGTCGTCCATCACATGGGGGCCGTCATGGGCATGCACGTTCTCTTAGGGTCAGCACTGGCGTTCGCTCTGCTCGCCGTCTTTCCCGAACGGGTTCCGGCCAGCGGACATGACTTCATGCCGGACGCATTGCGTGTCGGTGAACGGGTCCTGCTGGTGGGTTCCGACAGCGGCCCGGTCGTCTGCGCCGCCAGCCGTGACCACTGGACGGCCTTCCGGCGTGCCGTGCGGGAGGGACGAAGCCCCACTGAGCCGGTTACCGGGAGTCTCTACCGGGTCGCGACGGGTACGCCTGCCGTTGTGTTCGAGCCCTCGGACCTGGTTCCCGGCCTCAGCATCACGCTCCCAACCGAACCAAGGCGACCCTGCTTCACCGACAGGCTTTCGGTCCGCCAGCTGACCACCTACGGACCGCGAGCACACCGCTTCCGGTGGTGACGTCGGTCCGGATTCGAAGCACTTCCAAGAACTTCCGTTGACGAAATGAGTCGATAGTCCCAACAGCACCTCGTTTCTGTCGGCGCCGGGTCCCGCGTCGTACGATTGACGCACGGCAACGAGAGGCGCACGATCGTTTTTTGTCCGGGGTCAACCGACCATGCTGCGCACCCGCGTCCTCGCACTCATGCTGGCTGGGCTTTGTATGGGTTCGGTGTACGCGGCCGGCGCCGAGCCGGTTACACCGAATCCGGCCAACCGGCAGTCGGTCGGTTTCGCCCAGGATACGCTCGCCAACGACTGGCGTCGGGCCCAGGCCGAAGCACTCCGGCACGCATTCAGCCGCCAC
The DNA here is from genome assembly GCA_041685045.1 of Gammaproteobacteria bacterium. Taxonomy (GTDB): domain Bacteria; phylum Pseudomonadota; class Gammaproteobacteria; order Thiohalomonadales; family Thiohalomonadaceae; genus Thiohalomonas. The sequence goes on along the minus strand of JAWLGP010000006.1, from coordinate 94,915 downwards.
CCGCAGATCCAGTTCACCGTGACCGACGGTCACGGCAGCACCGCGCGCCAGATCCGCGACATCGAAGATCTCGTCGACCGCCACATTGATCTGTTGATCACCAGTCCCAAGGACGAAGTGGCAATGACACCCGTGGTGTCGGCTGCGTTCAAGAGCGGGACGCCGGTGATCCTGCTGACCCGCCGAATCGGCTCCGACGACTACACCACCTACATCACCCCCGACGATGAGAACATCGCCCGACGCGCTGCCCGCTTGATCGCCGATCGGCTGAATGGAAAAGGTCGAATTCTGGTGCTGCAGGGCGTCGCCACGGCAACCACGGCGAAGACCCGAACCGAGGCCTTTCTCGACGAAATTGCGCACTTTCCCGGATTGACCATCGCCGCAATCAAGCCGGCCAATTACCTGCGAGCCGATGCGATTCTGGCCGTGGAAGAGGTCCTGGCTGAAGGCGTCGCATTCGATGCCATCTATTCACAGAGCGACAGCATGGCAAGCGGCGCCCGCATGGCACTGCGCGAGGCGGGAATCGATCCGGGATCATTGATCATCGTCGGCATCGACTACATCAGTGAGGCACGTGACGCGATTCGGCGCGGTGAACAAACCGCCTCGTTCACCTATCCGGTCTGTGCCGAAGAAGGGGTTGATGCCGCGCTCCGCATTCTACGCGGCGAGCCTGTCCCCAAACAGATCCTGATCCGCTCCACCATGGTCACCGTCGACAACGTCGACACCATCGAGCCCATCTTCTAAATGCGACGATGTTGAACCTGCGCAACAAACTCTTGCTGCTGCTGATAATGGCCACGGGCCTGTCCACGTTTCTGGTGGGCGGTTCGCTGGCCTGGTTCAACGTGCGGGGACATCAGCAGGATGCGGAGGCACGCTTCGCCGCGGCCCGGCAAGTCGTCGCCGCTGCACTTCAGCGCATCGAACTCTCGGCCCAGAGTCATGCTGCCGGCATCGCCGCCCGCGATGGCGTCATCGCTTCGCTGAGTATGATCTCGCGCTACCAGAACCAAGTCGATTATCAGCCTTTGATTTTCAATCCGGAAAAGGAGCGACTGGCGCGCGAGTTGTCGCACGACGTGCATGCCCGTCAGGGCGACATTGGTGACCGGCTGATTGCACTCTACGACCGCAATGCGGACCTGGTGAGCTTCGCCGTTGCCAATGAAGGCGAGACGCTCTCCGGTTATGTGACCTATCGCGACAGCCAGCCTGCGGTCAACATGCTCGAAGACGCAACAGCGTCGGGCACCGGCGATATTCCGGCGCCGCTCCGTGCAGTCTATGCCAGTGATATCGCCGGCTCCGCCGGGCTGCGCTATCTCCTGCGCGAGGGGACACTGTTCGTCCAGGCATCCGCACCGATTGACCGGGCTCGGCACGACGGCAGTGTCGACAACGTCGGCCGGGTCGTGGTTGGCGGGTTGCTCGACGACGAGTTTGTTGCCAGCGTCAATCAGGAGGCGGGGATCAATCTGGTGTTGGCGGCGCCTGACCTACCCCGTCTCGTCGTGGCCCACAGCCATCTCGACACGGCACAATTGCAGGTCGACGCACCGCACTGGCACGAAGGCGGTGATGCGCCAACCCTCGACACCGGAACGCTGTTGATCAAGCGATTCCGCTTGCCGCTCGCCGAATCGACGCAGCCGGCGCTGCTCATCATGGCCATCGACAAGGCGCCGCTTCTGGAAGAGATGCGCCACACCCGGGATGTGGTACTGGCGGTCCTGGCCTTGTCCATTCTCTTCGTTCTGCCACTGGGCGCCTATATCGGGAAGCGCTCGATCACCGATCCGGTACGCCATCTGGTCACGCGCGTCGAGGCCATCCGCCGCGGCGATTACCGCTCCGGACCGGAAGACCGGCGGGACGACGAGCTGGGATGGCTGGGGCGCAACATCAGCGCCATGGCCGATACGATCCGCCTGCGTGAGAAGGACCTGCGCGACAATCAGGAGAGCCTCAACGAGGCACAACGGATCGCCCAGCTGGGCAACTGGGACTGGAACTCCACCGACGGACGACTGCGCTGTTCGGATGAGGTCTACCGCATCCTCGACGTTCCACCCGAAGCGCTGGCGGGGGAGGACTACCGGTTCATCCTGCCACGGGTCGTGGCGAGCGATCGTGAGCGGCTCAAGGCGCTGCTGACTGGCGCCTTCAATGATGGCCTCGCCTATGAGACGGAATATCGGCTGCTCGGTAGCGACGGCAAGGTACAGACCATCAATGAGAAGATCCGGGTCTACGATGCGCCTTCGGGTAACCGCCAACTGTTCGGCACCGTGCAGGTCGTGACCGAGCTGCGCAAGGTTGAAAATGCCCTCCGCCGCAGCAACCGTGCGCTCAAGACCTTAAGCGCATGCAACCAGGACCTGGTACACGCAAGCTGCGAACAGGAGCTGTTGCAGTCGGTCTGTCGCGATCTGGTCGAAGTCGGCGAGTATCGGCTCGCGTGGGTCGGGTTCGCCGAGTCGGACCCGGAAAAACGTGTGCGACCCGTCGCCTCTTCGGGCAAGGGTGCGGATTACCTGAAAACGGCACATATCACCTGGGACGACAGTCCGGAAGGAAGCGGACCGACGGGGATGGCCATTCGCACCGGTCAGCCACAGGTGATGCACGATATCCATCGTGATCCGCGCTATGCGCCCTGGCGGGAGGCGGCCGAAGCACGGGGCTACGCCTCCAGCATCGCCTTTCCGCTCACGGACGAAAGCGGTCACGCCTTCGGTGCGCTGAATCTCTATTCGAGTGCGCCGAATGCATTTGACGAGACGGAGATTCTGCTTCTTGAGGAGTTGGCCGGCGATATCGCATTTGGCGTCACCAACCTCCGCATCCGCCAGGCCCATGATGAGATGGCTCGGACACAGGGGCGCTACCTGCAGCGGCTGCAGGCCAGCATGCAAAACACCGTACAGGTGCTGTCCTCCACGATTGAAATTCGGGACCCGTACACCGCCGGGCATCAGCGGCGTGTCGCCGAACTGGCGGCGGCGATTGCCCGCGAACTGGGAATGGATGAGGAGCGGGTGCACGGCATTTACCTGGCCGGCATCATCCATGACATCGGCAAGATCAACATCCCTGCGGAGATCCTCAGCAAGCCGGGGCGGCTGAGCGACATCGAATTCACCTTGATCAAGACCCACCCGGTCGCGGGGTACGAGATCCTCAAGCATGTGGAGTTCCCCTGGCCGATCGCCGACATGGTCCACCAACACCATGAACGGCTGGATGGCAGCGGGTACCCGCAAGGCCTGCGGGCCGAGGCGATCATGCCGGAAGCGTGCATACTGACGGTGGCGGATGTGGTCGAGGCCATGGCCTCCGACCGGCCGTACCGGCCCGGACTGGGTGTCGATGCGGCGCTTGAAGAAATTGAGCGGAACCGGGGCCGGTTCTATGACCCCGATGCCGCCACTGCCTGTATTCGCCTGTTCAGGGAAAAAGGGTTTGCGTTCAGCTAGTGTCGTGTTTTCCCGCTAGGCTCAGGGGCTTCCGGCGTCGATCGTCTGGAAGCCTTCCGGCCTTGCCATCGGGGCCCGGGTGACCTGCCAGTTCCCCAGCAGGCGCCCGTCGGACGCGGCGTAGACCTTGCCCTCGATGCTGTCGCCATCGACGGTCCCCACCATCCTTTGCGCTGCCCCCAAGCCATCGGTGAGCTCCATGGCCACCTGCCGGCCCTCTACCTCGGCCTGCTCCAACAGCAGGTGGGCACCATTCAGCACGGCCATGCCATCGAGCTGCTGAAACCTCTGGTGCAACACCAGGTCGACGGGTAACTCGCCATCGGGTCCCTGCACCATGCCCTGCCAGCGTCCGGCAACCTGGGCAGGAACCACCCACAGGTAGAGTACGCTGCCGTCAACGGTTATCGATTGCTCGGGCTGCCACTCGCCCATGTCGAAGGCGTGAGAGACGACCCGCACGCCCGGCGCCAGCTCCTCCAGCAGTTTGGGGCGAAGCTGCTCATTGACGGACGACAGCAGATAGAGCGTGACCACGGTCGCCTCGCCGAGGTCTGCCTCGAACAGGTCCTGCTGAATGAACCGCACCCGATTTTGAACCCCCGCCTTCCTGGCGTTTTCCCGGCTCTCGGCGATCCGCTCCGGGTCGATATCGATGCCTACCGCTCTGGCACCAAACGTCCCGGCGGCGGTAATGACGATGCGCCCGTCACCCGAGCCAAGGTCATACACCAAATCCTCCGCGCTGACGTCGGCCAGGCGCAACATCGCTTCGACCACCGACTGGGGCGTCGGCACATAGGGGACGTCCCCACCGTGTTTCCACCATTGTGCGAAAACCGGCGGTGCCGTCACAACGGCCAGGACGGGAACCAGCACCAACGTGCGCAGAAGAGTTCGGATTTGGCTCATACACTCCTCCTTGAGTGGCCAACTTACTTCCGTTCCTGCCGCATGAGGCAAAAGGGAACACCCGCGACGAGCACCCCCATACCAAGCAGGGCGCCCCAGCCGGTATGAACAAGACTCTGCCAGAACATGTAGAGGCAGACCGTCGCGAACAGCAGCGGCGTATAGGGATAAACCGGCACGCGAAACGGGCGTGTACGAACCGGTTCACGATACCGGAGCACGATCAGCGACAGTGTGGTGAGAAAGAAGAAGAGCCAGAACACCGGCGAGACATAGCTCACCATGGTTTCGAAACCCGAGCGGCTCAGCGAACCGGCTGCAACCAGAAGCAAGGCGATGGCGCCCTGTGCCAGCAGGGCGCGGGTGGGGGCATTGGCCGTCCGCGACCAGTACCCGAAAAACCGGAACGTGGGAAAGTCTCGTGCCAAGGCGTAGTTGGTGCGGGCACCGGTGAGGATGGTGACGTTGATGGAGGCAAAGACCACCAACATGATCATGCAGCTGATCAACAGCGCCCCGGGTTCGCCCAGCAGCTCCCGCATCAGGTCCGCGCTCACCGCCTCGGAGGCGGCCATCTCCGTCAGGCCAAGCACCTGCAGATAGGTGTAATTCACCAACAGGTAGATCACGGTAATGGTGCCGATACCGGCCACCAGGACCTGCCACATGCGCCGCTGCACATCCTTCAGTTCCGCGGAGAGGTAGGCGGCCTCGTTCCAACCGCCGTAGGTGAGCAGAACAAAGACCATCGCCAGGCCGAAGATCCCTTCGCCCCGGCCGAGTGGCGCCACGGCTGCGGAGGTTGGCGCGGGCAGCGTCAGCCCGGCAACCGCCAGCAACAGCAGGCCACCCAGAGTGAGCACCGTGAGTACATTCTGCACCGACTTGCTGGCGTGAAGGCCGCGCAGATTGAGCGCAGTCAACAGCAAGACTGCAGCAGCGGCAGCCAGCGCCGCGCCATGTCGGCCCAGGGGGAAGACTTGCGCCGCGTAGTCGCCCAGCACGAAGGCGAGCAAGGCGATGGAGCCGGTCTGCAGCACCACCAACCGGGACCAGGCAAACAGAAAACCGATGGGGCGGCCGTAGGCGCGGCTCAGAAAGTGATATTCGCCGCCGGTGTTGGGGAATGCGGCAGCGAGTTCCGCATAGCACAGCGCGCCGAGGATCGAGATCACCCCCCCGGCCAGCCATGACAACATCAGCCAGAGCTCGCTGGCGCTGTTGGCCGCTACCACGGCCGGTGCCTTGAAAATGCCGGCACCAATCACCAGACCGACGATGATGGCGAAGACGTCCACCGACCGAAGCGCCGCTTTCGGACCAGCCTCCATGCCGCCTCCACCGCGAGGAAGTACCGCTTAGTCTATCGGGGGAATGGCACGTCGCCAGTTCGAGCTTGGCAATTCAGTCGCTAGCGACGGCGACGGGCTCGTACACAAAATCGCCACCCCGATCGTAACCGGCGGCCTCCAGAGCGCCATAATGGGGCGTCTGTGGGGCCTGCTGGGTGACCCGGTGGTGCACACCCGCATAGATATCCACACCGCGGGAGCTTCCCGCATCCCCCAGTTCGGCGATCAAGCTCGCGGCGAAGATCGAGTGACCGGCCGCACCGCCGTCCCACACCGGTTCATCGCCGCCCGAGGACAGCACCGTGACCACGCGGTGCTTCTTCAACTCCTTCAGGTTCTGCGATATGGCTTGCGGCGACAACCGACCCCGGCCGCTGAAAGCACCCGAGTAGCAGCTGTCGGAGATCACCTCCACTTGGCGTGCCGGCACGCGGCGCAGATAGCGGGTGAGATCCGACGTGGAGATCCAGTTCTCCGGGGACTCGGTCCCCGCATCCGCCGGCAGCCAGTAGCCTTCGTCCGAGTGCTCGAACGAGTAGCCGTGACCGGCGTAGTAGATCACCACCTGATCGTTCTCACCGAGCTCCGGCGCCAGCGCCTTGATGGCCCTCACGATCTCCGCCTTGCCGGCATCGACCAGCACTCGCACGTCAAACCCGAGCGGTCCGGCAAACAGTGCGGCCATGGCGCTCACGTCGTTGTTGGGGGTGTCGAGGTCGGGAATGCGCTCGTTGCGGTAGTTGGCCGTGCCGATGAAGAGGGCAACCCGCCGCCCATCCGGCGCCGGAAGGGTGCCGGACGGCCCATCGTTGTGGACCAGAACAGTTTCCTTCAGCTCGACCCCGAGTTCGTTGGCGGCGATGACGGCCAGCAGCGATTCGCCCTGGGGCACCGGCACCCTGGCGAGGAAACTGCCATCGTCCTGGATATAGATCCAGCGACCACCCACGCTCAACGTGGTGGCGGCCGGGTCACCCTCAATGTGCCCCTTGATAACGGCAATACCGTCGCCCGTGGTGTACCCCTCTTCAATCTCGAGGTTGCTCAAGCCGCCGTTTCCGTCCACCAGGAAGCTGTCCGCCCGATGGGGATCGGCCTCGAGGAGACTGAGCGCTGAGGCGTACCGCAGTTCCGCCAGCTCCTTGCGTGCCGCCAGAAGCGCCTGCAGGTAGGAGAGGGTCAGGGCCGGATCGGCGACGGTCTGCTCCAGCGCGGCCTTCACCTCGGCATCGTGCACCACCTCGCCGCGGGTGAGCCGTTCGATAGCGTCCGCCGTGATGATCGCCGCGTCGCCACCGGATGCGCGCAGGTCGCTCACCGACTGTGCGCTGCCTTGACGACGGAAATAGTCGTAGCGGTCCTCGCTACCGAGTACACCCTCGCCATCCGTATTGGTGCTCAGGGCACCGGAATCCCAACCGGCGTCGGTCAGGGTCCCGCCTTCGACCAGCAGCAGATCGCTGGCATCATCGGCGTCGGCCAACACCAGCGGACTGACACTGGCGGTGATACTGCGCTCCGGCGGCAACGCCACCGGCAACGGCACCGGCACCGGCGCGCTCGGTGTCGGTTCGGGGGTGGCGGGGCCGGTGGCCGGTGCTACCGTTGCACCGACACCGGTGGCGCTGTAGGCCAAGGTGGGCCCGAGCGAACCGCCCTGGCTGGCAAAGCGGCCGACCAGGCTCGCCGCCGTCAGGAAGGGATAGTCGCCGCTGCCGCCCCTGCCGGTGAAATGGACCGTTCCGTCGAGGGTCGCACCCCCGGAGATGGCGAGTACGTCGTAATCGCCGATGGCCGTGGAGTCGAGCTCGATCATCAGGGTGCCGCTCGGCCCCTGCACGAAGTCACCGAGCACGGTGAGTGTGCCGGGGGAGGCGCCGGGGGCGATGCTGCCCTCGTTGGTCAATGTGCCGGGACCGACGTCGAAGCTGCCCTTGCCGCGCAGGGTACCGCGGTTGGTGAAGCCACCGGTGCGCTCGAAGGTGCTGCCGGCATCGACGATGACCGTGCCGTGATTGACGGCGAAGCTCTCGGCCACGGCCAGGATGCCGGCCTGGACCTGGATGGTGCCGTTATTGACCAGCGGCACATCGATGAGGTGGCGGCCGCCGACGCTCTGGAGCAGGGTGCCTTCGTTGGTGAAGCGGTTGCTGCCGCCGCCGTCCCGCAGGGGTGTGGCGTGGCTGGTGGCCAGCTCGAAGGTGGCCCCGACGGCGTTGGTCAGGATGCCGTCCTGGAAAGTGATGCTGTCTTCCCCGCCCAAGCTCAGCGGACCGCGGTTCAGCCAGTGACGCGCCAGAACCAGCGTGTCCCCCGCTCCGGCGAGGTCAACAGTGCCGGTGCCGGCGGTGACAAAGGTGCCGCTGCCGCTGAGGGTGGCTGGGCCGGTCACTTGCAGCTCGCTCACGGTGATGTCGCCGGTACCGTCCAGGGTGCCCCCGGCCAAGCCGAGACTGGCGAGCTTGGCGTTACCGTCCAGGGTCAGCGTGCCGCCGGTGACGGTCAGTGCTCCGGCCACGTTGGTGGTGCCGGTGACCGTAAGGGCGCCGCCGGCCAGCTCCAGGACGTTGCCACGGTGGACGGTCAGGCTCGCCACGGTGTCGATGCCGCTGCCGTGACGGATGGCGTAGCCGGCGCTGATGAGGGCGGCGTGACTCCCCGTCGGCAGTACGCCGTAGGACCAGTTGCCCGGGTTCTCCCAGGTGAGGGTGCCGGCGGCATTGGTGAAGGTGTTGGCCCCGGCGGTGTAAATGAGCCGGGCCGCCTCGCCGCTGGCGAGGCCATAGCCGACGTCGAATCCGGTGGGCAGGATTTCGGTGGCGAAGCTGCCGCTGGTGGTGCCGCCGGTGGTGATGAAGACGATGGCGTCACCGGTGCTGCCGCTATAGCCGGCCAGGGTGGCGGCCTCCAGTGCGCCGGCGAAGGCGCTGTCACCGGAGACGGCGAGTACGTCGTAGCTGCCGGCTATGGTGCCGGCGAACTGCATCTGCACGGCACCGCGGTTATCCAGATGGCCCGCCACGTTCAACGTGCCGATGCCGCCACCGCCCGGGGCGATGGTGCCTTCGTTGACCAGAGTGTTGCTGCTGCCGATATCCAGGGTGCCGCTGCCGGTGATGGTGCCGCGGTTGGTGAAGCCGGCGGCGCTCTGGAGCACGGCGCCGGCCGCCAAATCAATCGTCCCGTTGTTGCCGGTGAAGGTACCGGCGAGGGTGAGCGTCCCGGCATCGACGTTCACCGTACCGCTGTTGGCGAAGGCGAGTCCGCTGGAGAGGGTGTGGGTGCCCGCGGCGATCTGGTTCAGCACGCCCTGGTTGCTCAGGCTCGCGGTTCGCTCCACGCCGACGTACAGCGGGGCGGCATGACTGCTCGCCAGATTGAGGGTGGCGCCGGTGGCATTGGTCAGGCTACTGCCGACGTCGAAGTCCAGGTAGTCGTCGCCGGCGACGGTCAGCACGCCTTCGTTCACCCACTGCCGCGTGAAGGTCAGGGCACTGGCGCCGGCTACGCCGTCATCGAGCGTGGTCGTGCCTTGGGTGGCCAGGGTACCACTGCCGGCCAGCAGGGCGGTGCCGGTGACGTTGAAGGTCCCGGTCACCGTCAGATCGCCGCTACCGTCCAGGGTGCCGCCGGAAAGGCCGAGTTCGTTGACGATGGCGCCGCCATTGAGCACGAGCGTGCCGCCGGAGAGATAAAGTGCGCCGGCCACGTCAGTGGTCCCGGCGACAGTCAGGGAGCCCCCGGAGACCGCCAGCGAATTGCCGCTGTTGACGGTCAGGCTGGCGATGGTATCGGTGCCGCTGGCGTGGACCACGGCGTGGCCGGCGCTGATCAGTACAGCGTCGGTCGCCTCCGGGGTGGTGTAGTGGGACCAGTTGCCGCCCACAGACCAATCCAGGCCGCCGACGGCGTTGGTGAAGACGTTGGCGCCGCTGGCGGTGTAGATGAGCCGCGCGGCCTCGCCCTCCGCCAGGTTGTAGCCGACGCTGAAACCTGCGGGTAGGGACTGGCTGGCGAAGGAGCCGCTCGCCGGAAAGGCGGTGGCGAGGAAGGCCACGCTGTCGGCATCGACAGGCGGGTAGCCGTTCACGAGACCGGCGCTCAGGGTCCCGTCCAAAGTGACGCCGCCGGAGACGGCGAGCACGTCGTAATCGCCCGCTGCGGTGCCGCCGAGGTCGATGGCCAGGGTACCGGTGGCGCTATTTTCGAAGTGGCCGGCGATGGTCAGCGTACCGGTCAGGTCGCTGGCGCTGCCCGGGGCAATCGTGCCGGCGTTGACGAGGGTGCCACTGCCGACGTCGATGGTACCGGCGCCAGCGACGGTGCCTTCGTTGGTGAAACCGCCGCTTTTCTGGAAGGAGGCGCCGGCGGCCACTTCCAGCGTGCCACTCTGGGTGAAGGCGCCGGCAACGCTGAGCGTCCCGGCCTTGACGTTCATCGTGCCGGTATTGCTCACCGCGATGCTGCCGTCGATGGCGTGGCTACCGCTCGCCGTCTGGTTCACGGTGCCGGCGTTGATGAAACTGGCGCTGCCGGACAGGTGGTGTAGCGGGGCACTGGAGCTGCTCGCCAGGTTGATGATGCCGCCGGCAGCGTTGATCAGGGTGCTGGTGCCGCTACTGCTGCCGTCGCCGAAGTAGAGGTTTTCGTTGCCGCCGAGGGTCAGGGTGCCTTCGTTGACCCAGGACTTGTCCGCCAGATAGATGTGGAAGTCGGTAGCCAAGGCGTCGCCGACGGTAGTAGTGCCGCGGGTGGTCAGGGTGCCGGCCCCGCCGAAAACGACGTTGTAGGTCAGCGCCAGGTCGCTCTCGATGGTCAGGTCACCGGCGCCCCGCACCGTGGTGCTGGACATGATCACGCTGGGCTCGGTGATGGTGAGGGCGTCATTGACAGTGAGGGTGCCGCCGCTCACCTCGAGGGTGCCGCTGCCGGTGAAGGAGGTGCCGGTGTTGAACTGGCGGTCGCCGCCGGCGAATTCGAGCGTGGCACCGTCGGCCATTTGGTAGCTGCCGGCGTCGCTGCCGCCGCCGGTCACTTTGAGGGTGCCGGCATCGACCGCCACCGTGCCGCTGTTGTGGAAGGTGAGGTCTTGCAGCCTGTAGCTGACGCCCGCGCTCTGGCGGAGCAGGCCGGCATTGTGGAACGTACCGCCGCCGGACAGACCCAGTACGGCGACACTGCCGCTGCCGGCCAGCTCGATGGTGCCGCCGGCGGCGTTGGTCAGGTAACCGTTGTCCAGGTGGATGTTCTCGTCGCCGGTGAGGGTCACGGTGCCTTCGTTCACCCAGGTGCGGCCGCTCAGGTAGAGATGGTGGTCACCCGCCGTGGCATTGCCGATGGCGCTCGTGCCCCGGGTGGTGAAGGTGCCGCTGCCGGTCAGGGTCGTGCTGGCGGTCACCGTCAGCGCATCGGTGACGGTCACATTGCCGCTGCCGGCCAGAGTGCCGCCGGAGAGACCGAGGGTGGCGACCGAGGAGACGCCGTTTAGCGAAAGGGTGCCGCTGGAGAGGTAGAGCGCGCCGGCCACATTGGTGGCGCCGGTCACCGCCAGCGAACCGCCCGACAGGGCCAGGGAGTTGCCGCTGTGGATGGTCAGGCTGGCGATGGTGTCGTCACCGCTGTCGTGGACCACGGCGTGGCCGGCGCTGATCAGCACGTCGTCGCTCGCGTCCGGGGTGGCGCCGTGGGACCAGTTGCCGGCCAGCGACCAATTGAGACCGCCAGCGGTGTTGGTGAAAGTGTTGGCACCGCTCGCGGTATGGATAAGCCGCGCCGCCTCGCCTGCGGCCAGGTTGTAGCCGGTGCTGAAACCGGCGGGCAGGCTTTCACTGGTGAAGCTGCCGGAGGCCAGGACGCCGGTGGAGAGGAACGACAGGGTATCGGCATCGACGGGCGCGTAGCCGTTCACCAGCCGGGCGGTGAGTTGGCCGTCCAGGCTTACGCCGCCCGAAACCGCCAGTACGTCGAAATCGCCCGGCGCGGTGCCGCCCAAATCGATTTCCACCACGCCGGTGGTGCCGTTGGTCAGGTTGCCGGTGATTGTGAGAGTGCCGGTGATGTCACTCGCGCTGCCCGGGGCGATGATGCCGGCGTTGGTCAGCGTGCCGCTGCCGACTTCGACAGTGCCGGCGCCGCTGATCGTGCCGCTATTCGTAAAGCCGCCGCTCTTCTGGAACACGGCGCCGGCGGCCACATCGATGGTACCTTCGTTGACCGCGAATGAGCCGTTCACAGAAAGGGTGCCCGCATCGACGTTGACGCTGCCGCGGTTGTTGAACGCAATCCCACCGCTGATGGCGTGGGTGCCGGCCAGCTCGAGGTTTAATGTCCCCTCGTTGTCGAAGACGGAGGTGCCGTAGCCGTCGGCGAGCGGGGTGGCGTCGCTGCTCGCGAGGTTCACCGTGGCGCCGCCGGCATTGGTCAGGGTGGCGCCGTTGAAGCGCAGCCTGGTGCCGCCGCTCACGGTCAGGGTGCCTTCGTTGACCCAATCGATGCCGTCGAGGTCAAGCCAGTCGCTGCCGGTGCCATCGACCGTGGTCGTGCCCTGAGTGACCAGGCCGCCGCTGCCGTTCAGGATGGCCTGGCCGCTCACCTGGAACGGGCCGGTCACGGTCACCGCGCCGCTGCCGCCCAGGCTGCCGGAAAGGCTGAGCGTGCCGACGGTCACGGCGCTGTTCAGGTTGAGCGTACTGCCGTAGGTGACCGTGTTGCCCGCGCCGGTAGCCGCGAGGGCAAATCCGCCATCGATGTTCACCGTCGCGCCGTCGATGAGGAGCGAGCCGGTCCCGGTGAGGTCGGAGCCGGCCGCCAGGGTGCGGGTGCCGCCGGTGAAGGCAAGGCCGGTTCCGCTGGCCACCTGATAGAGCCCAATGTCGGTGCCGGCTCCGCCGATCGTCAGCGTACCGGCAGCAACGTTCACGCTGCCGCGGTTGTTGAACGCAATCCCGCCGTCGATGGCGTGGGTGCCGGCCAGCTCGAGGTTCAACGTCCCCTCGTTGTCGAAGACGGAGGTGCCGTAGCCGTCGGCGAGCGGGGTGGCGTCGCTGCTCGCGAGGTTCACCGTGGCGCCGCCGGCATTGGTCAGGGTGGCGCCGTTGAAGCGCAGCCTGGTGCCGCCGCTCACGGTCAGGGTGCCTTCGTTGACCCAATCGATGCCGTCGAGGTCAAGCCAGTCGCTGCCGGTGCCATCGACCGTGGTCGTGCCCTGAGTGACCAGGCCGCCGCTGCCGTTCAGGATGGCCTGGCCGCTCACCTGGAACGGGCCGGTCACGGTCACCGCGCCGCTGCCGCCCAGGCTGCCGGAAAGGCTGAGCGTGCCGACGGTCACGGCGCTGTTCAGGTTGAGCGTACTGCCGTAGGTGACCGTGTTGCCCGCGCCGGTAGCCGCGAGGGCAAATCCGCCATCGATGTTCACCGTCGCGCCGTCGATGAGGAGCGAGCCGGTCCCGGTGAGGTCGGAGCCGGCCGCCAGGGTGCGGGTGCCGCCGGTGAAGGCAAGGCCGGTTCCGCTGGCCACCTGATAGAGCCCAATGTCGGTGCCGGCTCCGCCGATCGTCAGCGTACCGGCAGCAACGTTCACGCTGCCGCGGTTGTTGAACGCAATCCCGCCGCTGATGGCGTGGGTGCCGGCCAGCTCGAGGTTCAACGTCCCCTCGTTGTCGAAGACAGAGGTGCCGTAGCCGTCGGCGAGCGGGGTGGCGTCGGTGCTCGCGAGATTCACCGTGGCGCCGCCGGCATTGGTCAGGGTGGCGCCGTTAAAGCGCAGCCTGGTGCCGCCGCTCACCGTCAGGGTGCCTTCGTTGACCCAGTCGAGGCCGTCGAGGTCGAGCCAGTCGCTGCTGGTGCCATCGACCGTGCTCGTCCCCTGGGTGACCAGGCCGCCGCTGCCGTTCAGGGTGGCTTGGCCGCTCACCTGGAACGGGCCGGTCACGGTCACCGCGCCGCTGCCACCGACCGACCCACCGGCGAGGCCGAACGTGGCGATTTCGGCCGAGCCGTTCAGCGTGAGAGCGCCGCCGGCCACATATAAAGCGCCGGTCACGGCAGTGCTGCCGATCACCGCCAGCGAGCCGCCCGAGAGGGTAAGCGAGTTGCCGCTGTAGATCGCCAAGCTGGCGATGGTGTCTTCGCCGGTGTCGTGGACTACGGCGTGACCGGCGCTAATCAGCACGTCGTCCGCCGCATCCGGAATGGTGCCGTGGGACCAGTTGCCGTCCAGGGACCAGTCGAGGCCGCCGGCGTTATTGGTGAAGACGTTGGCGCCGGTGGCGGAGAAGATCAGACGGGCCGCTTCGCCGTCTGCCAGGCTGTAGCCGACGCTGAAGCCGGTCGGGTCGTTCTCGGTGGCAAAGCTCCCGGTCGTGCTGCCGATGGCCGTCAGGAAGGGGAGGGTGTCGCCATCCAACGGTGAATAACCGCCAACCAGGGTTGCGCTCAGCGTTCCGTCCAGCGCCACGTCGCCGGTGACGGCGAGCACGTCGAACTCGCCGGCGCCAGTGCCGCCGAGACCAACGGCAATGGTGCCAGTGGCGCTGTTGCCGAGGTGGCCGATGATCGACAAGGTCCCGACCGCGGCACCGCCCATCGCGCCGGGGGCAATCACGCCGCCGTTGACGAGGGTATTGCCGGCACCGACATCGATCGTACCGGTACCGCTGATGATACCGGTGTTCGTAAAGCCGCCGCCATTCTTGAAGATGGCGCCGGAGGCCACCTTCAGGGCGCCGCTCTGCGCAAACGGGGCGATGACGTCGAGGGTGCCGGCGTCGACGTTCAGGGTGCCGCTGTTGTTGAAGGCCCCGAGCAGATAGACGTTCTGGGTTCCTGCCGCGGTCTTGTTCAGAGTGCCAGCGTTGTTGAAGGTGCCGTAGCCGGAGGCCGCCCCGTAGAGCATGGAGCCCGCCGTCGTCGTGCTGTTGAACACGGCGCCGACCGCATTGGTGAAAGTCGCCCCAGCGGTGGTGAAGCGCAGGTGTCCGCTGCTCAGGTTCACCGTGCCGCTGTTGGTCCAGCTGCTCGCCAATTCGGCCGTCCCGGTGATGTTGCTGGTGCCGGCGGTGTCGAAGGCGCCGATGCGGTCGAGGGTGCCGCCGCTCCAGTTGAAGGTGCCGGTCAGGTTCACATCACCGGTGCCGCTCAGCGTCCCACTCGTCAGCTCGACGGTGGTCGCCGTCATCAGCGCACCTTCGACGTCCACGGTCGCGCCCGCGAAGCGGACGCCCCCCCCACCACTCACGGCCGCCCCGGCGCCCACGCTGTGCATACCGCTGGTGAACAGGAGGCTCGCCCCGTCGGCGATGTCGAACACCCCCGTGTGGGTGCCGCCGGACTGCAGATCGAGCGTCCCGGCCTGGACGTTCAGCGTCCCCGTGTTGTTGAAGGCCGCGAGGTTGTAAACGTTCGGGCCGGCGGTGTCGGTCTTGTTGAAGGTGCCGGCGTTATTGAACGTACCGAAACCCGGGTTGGCGCCGTAAAGCAGCGAACCCGCCGTGGTAGAGCTGTTGAAGACGGCACCGGCAGTATTTTCGAAGGTTGCGTCGGCGCTGTTGAAGCGCAGGTGTCCGCTCACCAGATCCACGGTGCCGCTGTTGGTCCACGTGCTCGACAGCTCCGCACTGCCGATGATGCGGCCGGTGCCCGTGGTGTTGAAGGCGCCGGTGCGGTCGATCCCGCCGCCGGCCCAGTTGAAGGCGCCGCTCAGGGTGAGGTCGCCGGCGCCGCCGAGGGTGCCGCCGGAAAGGGTGACCGTGGTTGCGGTCGCCAGGGTGTCACCGATGTTGACACTACCGCCGGCGATCCGGAGTTCGCCGTCGCCGCTCACGACGGCTGCCGTGCCGAAATCGAAGGTACCGCTCTTGAGCGAGGCGATCGCGCCGGCTTCTATCTCGAGGCTCCCGGTGGAGCTGCCGCCCGCCAGGAATTCGAGTGTCCCGTCCCGGAGGCGCAGGGTACCGCTGTTGGCGAAGGTGCCGACGGTGAGGTTCTGGATGCCGGCCGCCGTCACATCCAGGGTGCCCGCGTTGTTGAACGTGCCGAAACCGGCCGTCGTGGCGTAGAGCAGCGTGCCGGCCGTGGTCGTGCTACTGAACAGTGCATCGGCTTCGTTGTTGAAGGCGGCGCCGGCCGTGGTGAAACGCAGGTGGCCGCCGGTCAGGTTCACCGTACCGCTGTTGGTCCAGGTGGAGGCGAGGCTCGCGCTGTTGCTGATGGTGGTCGTGCCGGTGGTCGTGAAGGCGCCGGTGCGATCGATGGTGCCGCCGCTCCAGTCGAAGGCGCCGGTCGCCACCACGTCCCCGGCACCGCCGAGCGTGCCGGCGGAGAGGCCGAGGGTCGCCACGCTCGCGGTACTTTCGAGGTTCAGCGTGCCGCCGGAGACGGTCAGCGCCCCGGCCACCGCGGTGGCGCCGGTGACCGTGAGCGAGCCGCCGGACAGATCCAGCGAGTTGTCGCTGGTGATGGTCAGGGCGGCGATGGTGTCGTCGCCGATGCTGTGGCTGACGGCAAAACCGGAGCTGATGAGGACCGCGTCGGAGGCGTTCGGCAGCGCGCCGAAGGACCAGTTGCCCGGGTCCTGCCAAGTGAGACCGCCCGCCTCATTGGTGAAGACGTTGACGGAGGTGGCGTAGACGAGGCGGGCCGCCTCGTTCGCCGCCAAGTAATAACCGACGCTGAAGTCGGGCGGGTAGGTGGTGGTGGCGAAGGTGCCGGAGGCGCTCCCGCCCATGGTCAGGAACGAGTAGGCGGTGCCATTGACCGGTTCGTAGCCGTCGATGACGTTCGCGGTGAGCGCGCCGTCGACGATCACGTTGCCGCTCACCGCCAACCGGTCGAATTCACCCGGATTCGCCCCGGCGATATCGAGCAGCAGGGTGCCGTCGGCCGCCAGCACCAGGTCACCGCTGATCGACAGGATACCGGTGGTGCCGAGCCCGCCCGGCGTCAGCGTACCGTGGTTGGTAAAGGTGGTGTTGGTGACATCGAAGGTGCCGGCGCCGCGGATGGCACCGCTCGCCGCATTGTCGAGTAAGGCGGAGGTGACGGTGAAGGTGTGCCCAGCCGCCACGTCGATGACCCCGGCATTGGTGATCACCTGATCCGGCGCCGAAACGGTCACGTCGCCGTCGGCGGACCAGACGTCGTTCAGGGTCGCCGATCCGGTCAACGGCAGGACGATGTCACCGGTCCCGCTGTTGGTGGCGGTGAGGTTGGCCGCGTTGAGGGCGCCGACGAAGATACCGTCGCGGGCCATCAGGATGATGGTGCCGTCCGCCACCGTGAGCGGCTGGCCCAGGCTGTTGATGGCCCCGGCCAGGGCCTTGATGGTGAGGGTCTGCCCGTTGGGCAGGGTCACGGAACGGGTGGTCACGCCGGCGGCGAAGTCGAGGGTGAGGTCACCGCTGCCGACCCGGATGTCGCCCGCCGAGAAGGCGCCGCTGCTCGCGGTGGTGGTCAGGGTGCCCGCCGCCGTGATGTCGCCGCTGAAGTCGCTGTTGCCGTGACCGAGATTGATGCTGCCGGTTGGCGAGACCACGAAGCGGATGTTCTTGCCGTCAAAGGAGCGGCCCCAGTCGCCGCAACAGCCGGACTGGGTCAGGCTACCGTTGGGGGCCAGGAATTCGATGTCGCCCGCGGCCACCGTCGTCTGCAGTGGCCCGGAACCGCCCGAGGGATTGACGTCGATATCGCCCCCGGCCTCGAGCCGGATCGCCCCCGAGGTGTTGGCGGTGAAACTGGCATTGGCGGCGATGTTGCCGCCGGCGGTGAGGTGGATGGCCGGCGCATCGTCGGCCAGGGCGGCGTTGGTGGTCTGCCACGCCCCGTTGGCGGTCAGGTTCCCGGTGGTGGCCTCGACCGTGATGAGGCCAGTGACGGTGTTGGTGACGCTGCCGACGGCGACGTCGCCAGTGGCCGAATCGATGGCCACACCGCCCGAGGCACTGATGCTGCCGGTGGTAATTCCGGTCCCCGCGTGAAGTTCGACCGGACTGGCGGTGACGGTGATCGCCCCGGTGCCGATGCTGCCGCCGGCGGTGATGATGAAGGTGCCGCCGGGGACGCCGATCGCCTGCCCCAGGGTGCTGACCGCACCGGCCTCCGAATGCAGCGACAGATTGCCCCCCGCGGAGACGATTAGGGAGCGGGTGGTGATCCCGCTGGCGAAGTCGAGTGCAAGGTCGCCGGAGCCGACGCGGATGTCGCCGGCCGAGAAGGCGCCGCTGGAGGCGCTGACGCTCAGTGTGCCACTGGCGGTAATGTCGCCGCTGCCGCTGCTGTTGCCGTGACCGAGATTGATGCTGCCGTCCGGGGCGACCACGAGACGGATGTTGCGACCTTCGAATGAGCGGCCATAGTCGCCGCAGCAGCCCGACTGGATCAGGCTGCCGTTGGCGGCGAGAAATTCGATATCGCCGCCGGCCACGGTCGTGCGCAACGGCCCGGCGCCGCCGGACGGATTGACGTCGATGTTGCCGCCGGCCTGGAGGCGGATGGCCCCGGAGACGGTCGCGAAGTTGGCGTTGGCGGCGATGTTGCCGTTGGCGCTGATGTCGATGGCGGGATCGGTCGCCGCCAGCCCGGTCCGGGTCGTCTGCCAGTCGCCATTGGCGGTGACGTGCCCGCCGTGTGCCGCCACGCTGACAATATCGGCCTCCACCCCGCCCAGGGTGATGTTGCCCGCGGTAGCGTCGATGGCCACGGTGCCGGCGGCGGTGATCACGCCGGCGGTGATCGCCCCGCCGGCGTTGATGGCGAGGGCACCGCCCGGGAGGGTGATGGCCTCACCCTGGGTGCTGACGGCGCCCGCAGCGGCATTGATGGTCAGGCTGCCGCCTTCGGCCAGGGCGATGGAGCGGGTGGTCACGCCGGCAGCGAAGTCGAGGGCAAGGTCGCCGGCACCGACGCTGATGTCGCCTGCGGAGAAGCTGCCGGAGGCGGCCGAGACCTGCAGCGTTCCGGTCGCCGTAATATCGCCACGGGTACCGCTGCCGTGGCCGAGATTGATGCTGCCGTCCGGCGCCACCACGAAGCGGATATTTTGGCCGCTAAAGGAGCGGCCGTAGTCGCCGCAGCAACCCGACTGGGTGAGGCTGCCGTTGGCGGCCAGGAACTCGATATCGCCGGCGGCGACGGTGGTGCGGGTGGGCGACGTCCCGCCGGTGGGATTGACGTTGATATCACCCCCGGCCTCAAGCCGGATGCCCCCCGAGCCGACCGTCGTGAAATTCGCGCCGGCGGCGATGGTGTTGCCAGCGGTGAGCCGGATGGCCGGGTCGCCCGCCAGGAGGTCCGGGTTGGTGGCCTGCCAGTCACCGTTGGCAAAGAGGCTGCCGGCGGATGCGGTCACGGCAATGGTGCCCTCCGCCGTGATACTGCCGAGGGAGATGTCGCCGCCGCTGGCGGTGACGGCGACACCGTCGCCGGCAACAACCGCGTCCGCCACAATCCCGCTGGCCGCCTCCAGGATAACGCGCCCGCCGGCGCTGAGGGAGCCTGAGGAGACGGCGCCGTTGCGGGCCGTCAGCGCAATGCCGCCGGTCACCGCCAGATCGCCGGCGGAGAGGTCCGCAAACAGCTGCGTGATGCTGATGTCGCCCAGGGTTCCCGCGAGGGTGCCGCCGGTCTTGGAGTAACTGGAAGTGACCGCCAGATTGCCGCTGCCGGCGAGCGAGCCGCCCGTCTGGCGATAGTCGGCGACGGTCACGGTGGCACCGGGGGCAATGGTGAGCGCGCCGCTGCCGCCCAGGGTCAAGCTGCCGTTGAAGGTGGAGTTGGCGCCGATATTCAGGGCGCCGCCCGACAGGTCGAAATCGGCCTCGCTCAACAGGGCCTTGACCGCGTAGTCGCCCGCCGCCAGGGAGATCACCACGTCGCTCACCCCGATCACCGCACTGTCGGTACTGGTCGGCAGCACATCGCCGGTCCAGTTCAGCGGGTTGGACCAGAGCAGGTCGCCGGCATCGCCGTCCCACCAGAGGGCGCCGCCGAGGACGTCGATATTGAAGCCGGTGGCCCCGTAACTCACGCTGGCCTTGAACAGCCCCTCGTCGAGCTGGTCCAGCGTCCCGGTCACCGCTGCCGCGGTCAGCACCGGATAGCTGCCGTTGGCACCAAAGCCGGCGAGGGCGACGCTGCCACCGAGCTGGGCGTTGCCGGAGACCGCCACTACGTCGAACTGGCCCGGTTCCAGGCCGTCCAGGTCGAGACGGATGACACCGTTCGGGCCCAGCGTCAGGTTACCGGTGATCGACAACGTCCCGACCTTGCTGCCGCTGGCGAATCCGGGACGCAGGGTGCCCTCGTTGGTCAGGGTTCCGCTGCCCACGTCGAAGGTGCCGATGCCGCCGAGGGTGCCGAAGTTGGTGAAGCCGTCGCTGGTCTGCAGCACGGTGCCGGCCTGCAGTTCGATGGTGCCGTCGTTGCGGTCGAACGCGCCTTCGAGGATCAGGGTGCCAATCGCGACGTTCAGGCTGCCGGTATTGCTGAAGACGATACCGCTCTGGACCCGCTGCACCCCGGCGCCGTTCTTGTTGAAGGTGCCGGCATTTTCGAAGGTGTAGCCGCTGCCGACAGCGGCCAACGGACTGCTGCGGGTGGAGTCGAGATTGAAGACGGCGCCGGCCTGGTTGGTGACGGCGCCGCCCGCGCTGAAGTCGACGATAGCGTCGGCATCCAGGGTGGCGGTGCCCGCGTTGAACCAGTGCATGCCGACGGTGTTGCCGTCCACGGTGGTGCCGCCGGCCACGACGGTGTCGCCGCGGGTGGTCAGGGTGCCAGTGCCGCTGATGTTGGCGCCGTTGTTCCAGGTGAACGGGTCGGTCAGCTCGATGGCACCGCTGCCGCCCAGCGTCGCCCCGGTGCCGGTCAGCAGCACGGCGCCTTCCAGTGCGGTCGCCACATTGAAATTGAGCGTGCCGCCGCTCACGGTGGTCATCCCGGTCAGCGCATAGCTGCCGGCCACATCGAGGGTGCCGGCGCTCACTGCCAAGCCGCCGCCCCCCTCGACGCGCGAGCCCGTAGCCAGGCTGCGGGCAGTGGCGGCGAACTCGAGGGTCGCCCCGGCATCGACCGTGTAGGTGCCGGAATCACTGCCGTCACTCCGGATCACCAGCGCGCCGCCATCGACCTGGGCCAGTCCCCGGTTTTCGAAGACAACGGCGCTGTGAATGGCATTGGTGCCGCCGCCCAGCTTGTTGAAAGTCCCCTCGTTGACGAAGACGCCGCCACTGCCATCGGCCGCCAAATCGATCGGGGTGGTGGCGCTGGAGTTGAGGTTGAAGGTCCCGCCGGCCAGGTTGGTGAGGGTGCCCCCGGCGCCGAACCACTCGAGCTGCCCGTTCAGGTTGACCGTGCCGGCGTTGTCCCACTCCTTGGCGAGGCCGTTGCCGCTCCAGGTGATGGTGGTCGTCCCCTCGGTGCGCAGACGGCCGCCGCCCTGGATGTTGGCGCCGTCGCGCCAGTCGAGCACGCCCTGCACGGTCACATCCCCGCTGCCGCCGAGGGTCGCGCCGGGCCCCGACAGGGCGAGGGTGTTGAGAAAGGCGAGCGGCACATGGATATCGAGGGTGCCATTGCCGTTGACGGTGGTATTGCCGGTCGCCGCGATCCCGAAGCCGCCCCGAATGGCGGTGGTGCCGCCGCTGACGATGACCGTGCCTTCCCCGGTCACGTCCGAGCCGGCCAGCAGCTCACGGGTGCCGCTGCCAAAAGCCAGGGTCGCGCCGGCGGCCACGGAATATGTCCCCGTGTCGCTGCCGCCGTAGAGTTCGAGGCGGCCCGCCTCGACATCCACGTTGCCGGCGTTGTGGAAGGCGGTGGTGATCAGTTGCGAGTCGGTACTTGTCTTCCGCACCAGGCCCTCGTTGACCACGGCGTTGCTGCCGGTCCAGGAACGGATCGGGACCCAGTTGCTGCCGGCCAGGACGAGGGTGCCGGTGTTGGTCAGCACCGAGCCGTTGCCCATGTCGATCCGGCCGGTGTCGGTGATGGTCAGGGTGCCGCTGTTGACCCAGTTGGGCAGATAGTTGGTGACCGCCAGGGCGGTGATGGTGGTCGCGCCCGCGGTGGTGAACAGACCTGAACCGTCCACGGTACCACCGGTCCATGCCATCGTACCCGTCACGGTGGTCGAGGCATCGGCGGCGGTGCGCAGGATGCTGGCGCTCGACGAGCCGGACAGGGCCACGGTATCGATGGCGTAGGCGTTGGCACCGGCGAAGTTGATCATGCCCCCGTCCAGGGTCGCCGAGGCGAAGCTGAACGAGCCGGTGGCGACCGGATCGAGCAGCAGCGTGCCGTAGCTGGCCCGAAGATGACCGCTCAACGCCAGATTGCCGGTGACGCTGGTGCTGCCGCCGCTGACGTGCAGCGTACCGGCGCCGCTGAGGGTGGAACCGCTTCCCAGCGTACGGGTGCCGCCGGCGAACTCGAGGGTGGCCCCGGCGGCGACCTGCCAGGTCCCGCTGTCGGTACCGCCACCGTCGAAGCGCAACGTACCGGTTTCGGCGTTGACCTGGCCGTCGTTGTTGAAGGTGATGCTGCTGTGGACGCTGTTGTCGCCGGTGCCGAGCTTGTTGAAGGTGCCCTGGTTGACGAAGGTCCCCCCGGTCCCGGCGCTGAGGGTGATGGCGTCAGGGTCGGTGGTATCGACATTGAAGACCGCTCCCGCCAGGTTGGTGACGCTGGCGCCGGTACCCGCCCAGGCCAGTTGCCCGCCGAGGTGGGCGGTCCCGGCATTGACCCAGTCCTTCGCCACCCCGTTGTCGGTCCCGCTGACGGTGGTGGTGCCTTCGGTGCGCAGCTGAGCGCTGCCGGCGATCTGCGCGCCGCCGCTCCAGTCGAAGGAGCCCTGTAAGGTGATGTTGCCGCTGCCGCCGAGCACGGCGCCGGGGCCGCTCAAGGTGAAGGCGTTGGCGAAGGTGATCGGCGTATCGAGTTCGAGCGCGCCGAAGACGGTCGTGGTGCCGGTGCCCGCGATCGAGTAGTCGCCTTCGACGGCTGTCGTGCCGCCGCTCACGACCACCGACCCGCCGCCGCTCACGTCCGAGCCGATGAGAAGGGTCCGATTGCCGTCAGCCAACTCCAGGGTCGCCGCCTCTGCCACCTGGTAGACACCGCGGTCGCTACCGCCACCGGCGATGCGCAGGGTGCCGGCGGCGATGTTGACGATGCCGGCATTGTTGAAGCCGATACCGCCAATGAGTTGGGTGCCGGAGCTGTCGATGGTGCCCGTGTTATCGAGGGTGCCGGCGGTGCCCGTGAGGCTGCCCGCGCCGCTCAAGGTCAGGTTGCCGGCCTGGGTCCAGCGTCGGCCGTCGAGGACCGCATCGCCGCCGATGACGCTTGCGCCGGTGGTGACGAAGGCGCCGACACCGGTGACGGTTCCGCCGGCCCACGCGAAGTCGCCTTCCACCGTGACGTCACCGGTACCGCTCAAGGTACCGCCCGCCAACGTGAAGGTGCCGGTGATGAGCGAGGTGTCCCCCAGTTCCAGGCTACCGAGAAGGGTCAGGTTTTCATCGCTGCGCAGCCGCCCCGCCTGATAGCTGCCGGCGTCGACGGTGACGGTGTAAAGGCCCGATTCCAGGTCGATGATTACCGACTCGCCGGCGAGCGGCACGTGGCCGAGGCTCCAGTTGCCGGCGGAGGACCAGTTACCGTCGGCGTCGGTGATCCAGAGGTTGACCGGCGAGGAGCTCACCGTCTGCAGCCGGAACTGCGTCAGCTCGTAAATGGGGTCGAAGGTGGCGGCAAAGGCGTCGGTGACGGTGGCGAAACTGCCGGTGTAGTCGCCCCACGTGAGCACCGGGAAGGTGTCATCGACGTTCGGTCCGTAAGCCCCCACGGTATCGACCGCGAGGGTGCCGTCGAGAGCGGCGCTACCGGTGACCGCGAGCACGTCGTAGAGCCCGTCGGTGTTCCCCGCCAGTTCGATGAGGATCGAACCGCCGCTGGTCATGGCCAGGTCACCCGCCAGCGTGAGCGTTCCGGTCGTCGTGCCGGCGGCGGCACCCGGACGCAGAGCCCCCTCGTTGACCAGGAGGCCGCCGCCGAGGTCGACGGTACCGTTGCCGCCGATGACGCCCAGATTGGTGAAGCCGCCGCTGCGCGCCAGGGTGGCCCCGGCCGCCACCTCGATGGTGCCGGCGTTGTTGGCCATACGTGGCAGCGCGAGAGTACCGGCCTCGATGTTGATGGTGCCGGTGTTGACGAAGGCGCCGTTCGGGTCGATGGCGTGGCTGCCGGTGACCGTCAGGTTGATCGTGCCCGCGTTGGTGACCGAGCCGATGCCGGAGATGTTGGTGACAGGGGCTGCGTCAGATGAGCCCAGGTTGATCACGCCGGCGGCCAGATTGGTGAGCGTGGCTCCATCGGACAGGGCGAACCGGTCGGCACCATCCAGGTCGATGATGCCGGTGTTGAC
Organism: Gammaproteobacteria bacterium; assembly: GCA_041685045.1. Classification (GTDB taxonomy): domain Bacteria; phylum Pseudomonadota; class Gammaproteobacteria; order Thiohalomonadales; family Thiohalomonadaceae; genus Thiohalomonas. Next base: position 70,742 of record JAWLGP010000006.1, on the reverse strand, counting down.
CCAGGCGCGGCCGACGACATTCTTGACCGCGGTGGTATCGAAGGCGGTGGTGCCGGCGGTGGTCAGGCTGCCGCTGCCGGCGACGGTGCCGCCGTTCCATTGGAACAGGCCGGCGATGGTGCCGTTGCCGGCACCGGTGACGCTGCCGCTGGAAAGGGTGAGCGCACCGAGCGTGCCGCTGCTGTCCAGCACCAGGGTGCCGCCGTTGACCACGGTGGTGCCGCTGGTGTCGTAGCTGCCTTCCACCGCCAGGGTGCCGGAGGTCACCTCCAGGGTACCGTCGCCGGTCAGGGTCGAACCCGCCGCCAGGGTATGGGTGCTGCCGCCGATGAGTCGCATCGTGGCGCCGGCGCTGACGCTCACATTCCCGGTCGTGGTCACCGTAACGCCATTCAGCTCGAGGATGGCGTCTTCCACGGCGAGCGTGCCGGCGTTGTCGATGGTCACCCCGGGGCCGAAGATCTTGCGCATGGCGCTCTCGCCGCTCTGGCGGATCACGCCGCCGGCGAGATTGTTGATGGCCATCGTGCCCGGTACACCGCCGTTGTCCTGCCAGATCTCCCAGCTGGTGGACTCGGTGTAGTTGTTCAGGATGTTGAAGGTACCGGCGTTGTTGAGGGTGGAGTCCCCTTCCAGGATGACGTAGCCGCCGGCCCAGTTGAGGGTGCCCTGGTTATCGATGGTGCGATCGCCAACGTACTTGTAGTTGCTCCAGGGCAGCGCGAGGGTCAAAGTGGCGCCGGAGGCGATGGTGAGTGTGCTGCCGCCGGTCAGGGTACCGCTGTTCCAGGTGCTGTTGCCGGTCAGCGTCAGATCGCCGGCACCCGTGAGGGTGCCGCCCGAAAGGGTGAAGGCGCCGCGGATTTCGCTGGCGTGACCCAGGGTGAGCGAGCCGCCGGAGAGGGTCAGGTTTTCGTCGCTGACCAGCGACCAGGCCGCCTGAGCGCCGCTGTTGATGGTGATGGTCGGCGTCCCATCGACCGTGATCACCACCCGCTCGCCGGCGGTGGGGACATGGCCGCGACCCCAGTTGCTCGCGGTGGTCCAGTAGCCGTTGCTGGTGCTTACCCAGCTGTTCACCACATCGGTGAGGGTGAGGGTGTAGGGGCCGCTGGTGTCGAGGTCGCTGGTGGTCCAGGAGTCGAGCAGCGACAGCAGCGTGAACGCCCCGCTCTGGGTGCCGGCCTCGATAAGCGTGAAGCTGTCGCCGATGGCGCCGTAATAGCCCCCGGCGTAGCCGACCGCCAAGTGTCCGTCGAGGTTGGCCGCTCCGGTCACCCGCAGCAGGTCGCTGCTGTCGCTGCCCGCCAGTTGCAGGTCGATGAGCGCACCGGCGCCCTGCGTGAGGTCGCCGTCGATGGTAAGGGTGCCCGCCAGGCTGCCGCCGCTGTCCCCGGGCGCCAGCGTGCCGGTGTTGACCAGGGTGCCGCCCGCCAGCGCTACCGTGCCGCCGCCGGCCAGAATCCCGGAATTGGTGAAGCCGCCCGCTTTCAGCAGGGTGGCGCCGGTCGCCACTTCGAGCAGACCGGCCTGCTCGATACTGCCCAGTACCTCCAACGTGCCGCTGGTCACGGTTACGCTGCCTTCACCCACGGTGAGGTCGGTGACGCTGGACTCACCGCCGAGACTGACGCTGCCGCCGCCGCTCACGGTGATCCCGCCGCTCAGGGTCGCCCCCTGGGTCACGGCGAGGCTGCCGCCGGTGACGGACAGGGTCTCCTCGGCGGCGAGGCGATAGGCGGCCTGCGTGCCGCTGCTGACGGTGACCGCGTCGCCGCCGAGCGCACCGATGCGCGCACTCTCACCTGCATTCGGCAGGTGGCCGCGGCTCCAGTGGGCGTCCACCGCCCAGTCGCCGCCGGTGGCGAGGATCCATTCGTTGATGATGTCGGTAATCTGCAGACGTCCGGTCCCCTCGCCCGGAGAGAAGGCGAGGCTGGTGGCGGAGTCCGGCACTTGCAGTGTCGCAAAGCTACCGGCGACGCTGGCGCCGGTGACGACATCGAAACCGTCGCCGATAGCGCCGGTGTAGGTCCCGACGTAATCGGTGGCCAGAGTCCCATCGACGGTGACATCGCCGGAGACGGCCACCTGGTCGTAACTCTCGAGTCCGGCCAGGTCGACTTGAAGAGTGCCGCCTGCCGCTTGGCTCAGATTGCCGCTAACGGTCAGAATCCCGATAGCCGTCGGGATCTCGCCCGGCGACAGCAGGCCCTCATTCACCAGGGTGCCGCCGCCGACGTCGATGGCGCCGGCTCCAGTGATGGTGCCGGCGTTGGTGAACCCGCCCTCCTTACGGAAGGTGGCGTTGGACGCGAGATCCAATGCGCCGGTCAGGCTGACGGTCCCAGTGGCTTCGAGCAGGCCGGCGGCCAGCACGAGGGTACCGCTGTTCACGGACAGGTCGGTCACCGACGAACCGCCGGTCAGAATGACGCTGCCGCCATTTAGTGTCAGCCCACCGCCAAAATTCGCCCCTGCCGCCACCGCCAGTGACCCGCCCGTGACCTGGAGCAATGCCGTCGCGGCAAGGCGATTGGCGTCCCAATCGATCCCCTGCAACGTGGCGCCGCTGCCGCCGATAGCGACCGTACCGGTCGCCACGACATTACCGCTACCGGTGACCGTACCACCGTCCCAGCGGTAGTTGCCGGTCACCGTGAGATCGCTGTTGGCGATCAGGGTACCGCCGCTCTGAACCAGCTCGCCGTTGATGTAGGAGATGTCGCCCAGCTCCAGGCTGCCGCCGGTGAGCGCCAGCACCTCTTCGCTGCGGAAGCGGCCGGCGACCGCGGAGGTGCCGTCGGCGACGGTGACGGTGTACAACCCGCCGGTCAGGTCGATGACGACCGACTCGCCCTCCACCGGCACATGGCCCAGACTCCAGTTGGCGGCCGTATTCCAGTCGCCGTCCCCCTCCAGTGCCCACATGTTGATAGCCCAGGAAGTGAGGGTGGTCACGACCAGATTGGTGGGGTTGTAGGTGGCGCCATAGGTGGAGGAGAAGGCGGGTGTCACCGCCGCGAATTCGCCGCTGCGGCTGCCATAGGTCACCACCTGGAAGGCGTCGTTGACCAGCGGGGTGTAGGCTCCGAGGGTATCGAGCTCCAGCACACCGTTTAAGGTGGCACTGCCGTTGACGGCCAGGGTATCGAACGTGCCGGGCTCGGTCCCCGCCAGCTCGAGCCGGATGACGCCGGTTTCCCCCTGCACCAGGTTGCCGGTGATCGTGAGCGCACCGACGGAGTCGCCGCTGCCGGCGCCGGGTGAAATCAGTCCGTCGTTGGTGATGGTGCCGGTACCGACGTTGAAGGTCCCGGTGCCGCGCAGTGTGCCTTCATTGGTGAAGCTGCCGCTCTGCAGCGTACCGCCGGACACCAGTTCTATGGTCCCGCTGTTGCGGGTAAACCCGGAGAGGCTGAGCACCCCCTCATTGACGGTGATTTCACCCGTATTGTTGACCGTAACGCCGTTGCCGAAGGTGGTGGTGATACCGGCGTAGGAGGTATGCAGGCTGCCGTAGTTGTTCAGCGCCATCGTCCCGACAGGGCTGTAGTATTGGCGCCAGGATGTGGACGTGTTCGCAAGGAAGGTGCCGTAGTTGTTCAGCGTCGAAGCACCGTCCAGTTCGACATTGGTGTAACCCCAGGCCAAGGTCCCGTAGTTGTCGATGGTCCGGTCACCGAGGTACTTCGTGTAGTTCGACCCATCTGCCAGATACAGATCGAGTCGTGCCCCCTCTTCGATGGTTAGCGTGCTGCCGCCGGTGAGGGTGCCGCCGTTCCAGACCGAGTCCCCGGTCAAAGTGATGTCGCTGCTGCCCGACAGCGTACCGCTGGATAGCGTCAGGGATTGCAGGATCAGATCCGAACCGGTGTTGGCGTACACCGTGGCGCCATTGACCACCAGGGTGCCGCCTCCGGTGATGTCAGCGCCCGAATTCAACGAGCGGGTGCCACCGGCAAAGGCGAGGGCCGCCCCCGCGTCCACGTCATAGATGCCGGTATCCGTGCCGCCGCCGTTGATCTGCAATGTCCCGGCATCGACGTTCACGATACCGGTGTTGTGGAAGGCAATCGAGCTGTCGATGATGTGATCGCCCGCGGCGGTCTGGTTCAGGGTGCCGGCGTTGTAGAGCGTGGCCGTGCCGCTGTAATGATTGATTGGCCTGCTGTAGCTGCTGGAAAGATTCAGCGTGGCGCCTTCCGCATTGGTCAGCGTGTTGGTACCGCTGTGGAAGTAGAGATAATCGTTCGCGCCGATGGTCAGGGTGCCCTCGTTCAGCCACTCCTTGCCCTCGAGCCTCAGGGAATAGGAGCCGCCGGCGACATCGATAGTGGTATCGCCCTGCGTGGTGAAATGCCCCGTGCCGGTCAACGTACTGGTCGCGTAAGTGCCGGTCACATTGAGCGCACCGGTGACCGTCATGTCGTCGATACCGCCCAGGGTGCCGCCGCTCATGGTGAGACTGGGCAGAATGAGGGCATTGCCGGTGCTGAAATTCAGGGTGCCGCCGCTGATACTCACCGGCACCAGCGTGCCGGAGGTCGCCCCGGTGCCGACATTGAGGGCGCCGCTGCTGACGTGGAGGGCGGTGCCGGTGTTGGCGATGTCGAACCGGTCGTTGACGTTCACCGTCGCGCCGTTGACCGTCAGCGAGCCGACGCCAAGGATATTCGAGCCCGCATCGAGATTGCGCGTCCCGCCCGCAAAGGCAAGGGTCGCCCCCGCACCCACGTCGTAAAGACCGGTATCCGTACCGCCGCCGTTAATCTGCAGCGTGCCGGCATCGACATTCACGGTGCCGCTGTTATGGAAGGCAATCGCGCTGTCGATGATGTGGTCGCCGGTACGGGTCTGGTTCAGGGTCCCGGCGTTGTAGAGCGTGGCCGTGCCGCTGTAATGATTGATCGGCCTGCTGTAGCTGCTCGAAAAATTCAGGGTGGCACCTTCCGCATTGGTCAGCGTGTTGGTACCACTGTGGAAGTAGAGATAGTCGTCCGCGCCGATGGTCAGGGTGCCCTCGTTCAGCCACTCCTTGCCCTCGAGCCTCAGGTAATAGGAGCCGCCGGCGACATCGACAATGGAATCGCCCTGCGTGGTGAAATGCCCCGTGCCGGTCAACGTACTGGTCGCGTAAGTGCCGGTCACATTGAACGCACCGGTGACGGTAATGTCGTCGATACCGCCCAGGGTGCCGCCGCTCATGGTGAGACTGGGCAGAATGAGGGCGTTGCCGGTGCTGAAATTCAGTGTGCCGCCGCTGATACTCACCGGGAACAGCGTGCCGGAGGTCGCCCCGGTGCCGACATTGAGGGCGCCGCTGCTGACGTGGAGGGCGGTGCCGGTGTTGGCGATGTCGAACCGGTCGTTGACGTTCACCGTCGCGCCGTTGACCGTCAGCGAGCCGACGCCAAGGATATTCGAGCCCGCATCAAGGTTGCGCGTCCCGCCACCGAACTGTAGCGTGGCACCTTCGCTCACGGCATAAGACCCTACGTCCGTACCGCTTCCTGAAAAATTCAGAGTACCGGCAGTGATCTCGACCGTTCCCCTGTTGGTGAAGCTTGATGAGACCGTGACACTTTCTGTCTCTGTCTTGACGATCGCGCCTTCATTGATGAAGGTCCCGCCCGCCATGCCGTTGGTGGCCGTGGCGGCTGCGATATTGAACACGCCACTAGTCTGGTTGGTAAGCGTAAAGCCCGTACCGATGTTGAAACGACGCGTCGCATTGTAGGAGGTGGTGTCCAGCCAGTTGACGGTGCCGGCGTTGTCCCAGTTCCGACTCAGCGGAAGGTCGTTCCATGTCGTGTGTATGTTGCTAATCGAACCGACTGGCGTTATCAACCGCCCCGAACCGGTGATGGAACCCGAATTCCAGTAGAAGTCGTTGATAGTGATGTCGGCGTCACCGGTGAGAACGTGGCTCCCCGTGTACCACATCTTGAGCTCGTCCATCTGCAGCGGAGCTGCCGCGTTCACGGTGCCGGATTGGTGGAAAGAAATCGCCCCTCCAATCGCCAACGGCGTGTTGACGTTCAAGGTTACGGCGGTGAGGTCGAGCGACCCCGACACTGTGAGATCGACACCTTCGTTCAGGTTTCGCGTACCTCCGCCGAACCCCAACGTCGCCCCTTCGGCAACCGAATAGGCACCCACATCCGTTCCGCTGCCGGAGAAGGTCAACGTTCCTGCATCAACGCTTACAGTGCCGCTGTTGCTGAACGCCGACGAGATCGTAACGCTCTGGGTATCGCTCTTGTTGATGGTCCCTTCGTTGATGAAGGTGCCGCCGCTCATGCCGCTGGTTTCCGTGGCGGCCAGAATATTGAATACGCCGTCGGCGGTGTTGGTCAGGGTCGCCCCGGAGCCGAGGTTGATGGCGCGGATGGCGCTGTAGCTGTCCGTGTCGAACCAATCCACCGTACCCGAGTTGTCCCACGACCGGTTCAGCGTGAGGTTGTTCCACGTGGTGTGTATGCGGCTGGCCGAACCGGCGGGCGTGATCAGCTTGCCGGCCCCGGAAAGGGTCCCTGAATCCCAGTAGAAGTCTTTGATGGTGATGTCGGCATCCCCGGTCAGGGTCGGGTTGCCACCGTTCCAAATGGTCAGACGCTCCATGGTAAGCGGAGCCGCGGCATTCAAGGTGCCGGAGGAGTAGAACGATATCGCCCCCCCGATCGCCAGCGGCGTGTTGACGTTGACCGTACCGCCGGTGATCGCCAGCGTACCGAGATTCGCCAAGTCGACGCCTTCGTCGAGATTCCGGGTTCCACCAACGAAGCCTAATGTTGCACCTTCTGCGACGTTATACGAACCGGTATCCGTGCCGCCGCCGCTGATCTGCAGCGTCCCGGCGTCGACGTTGACGATGCCGGTGTTGTTGAAAGTAATGTAGCTGTCGATTTCGTGGGAACCGGTGGCCGTCTGGTTCAGCGTGCCGGCGTTGTTCAGCGTGTTCGTGCCGGTGGAGTGGTACAGCGGCGTGGCGTAGCTGCCCGAGAGATCGAGCGTGCCGCCGTCGGCGTTGGTCAGGGTGGCGTTGCTGAAGATGATTCTGTCGTCACCCCCGACCGTCAGCGCCCCCTCGTTCACCCAGCTCTTGCCGCTCAGGCTGAGGCTCTGGCCGTAACCGCTGGCGATGTCGACTGTGGTATCGCCCTGCGTCGTCAACAGGCCTGCGCCGCTCAGTGTCGCACTGCTGCCCAGGACATTGAAGGTGCCGGTGATGGTCAGGTCACCGCTGCCGCTTAAGGTGCCGCCGGAGAGATTCACGGTTGCCGCGCTCACCGCCGTGTTGAGGTTGAGCGTGCCGCTACTGATGTTGACAGCGGTCCCGGTCGCGGCAATGTCGAGCCGGTCATTGACGTTGACCGTGGCGCCGCTGACCGTCAGTGCGCCGGCTCCGAGGATGTTGGAGCCTGTATCGAGGTTGCGCGTCCCGCCGGCTAAGGCGAGGGTCGCCCCGGCGTCCACGTCGTAAATGCCGGTGTCCGTACCGCCGCCATTAATCTGCAGCGTCCCGGCATCGACGTTCACGGTGCCGGTGTTGTGGAAGGCGATGTAGCTGTAGATGGTGTGGCTGTCGGTGGCCGTCTTGTTCAGGGTGCCGGCGTTGTAGACCGTGGCCGTTCCGGTGTAACGGTACAACGGCGTGCCGTGGGTGCTGGAAAGATTCAGAGTGGCACCGGCCGCATTGGTCAGCGTGTTGATGTCGCTGTAGAAGTAGAGGTAGTCGTCACCGCCGACAGTCAGGGTGCCTTCGTTCAGCCAGTTCTTGCCGTCGAGCCTGAGATAACGGACACCTCCGCCGATGTCGACGGTGGTATCGCCCTGGGTGGTCAGCAGACCGGTGCCGGTCAATGTGCTGGAACTGCTACCGGTGACATTGAACGCGCCGGTCACAGTGAGGTCGTCGGTTCCACCCAGGGTGCCGCCGCTGATCGTAAGACTCGGCACCATAAGGGCGTTGCCGGTGCTGAAATTCAGCGCGCCGCTGATACTCACCGGCACCAGCGTGCCGGAGGTCGCCCCGGTGCCGACATTCAGCGTGCCGCTGCTGGCGTTGAGCGCAGTGCCGGTGTTGGCAATATCCAGCCGGCCGTTAACGTTGACCGTGGCGCCGCTGACCGTCAGTGAGCCGGTGCCAGTAACGTTGGAGCCGACATCGAGGTTGCGCGTCCCGCCGGCGAAGGCGAGGGTCGCCCCGGCGTCCACGTCGTAAATGCCGGTGTCCGTACCGCCGCCGTTAATCTGCAGCGTCCCGGCATCAACGTTCACGGTGCCGGTGTTGTGGAAGGCGATGTAGCTGTAGATGGTGTGGCTGTCGGTGGCCGTCTTGTTCAGGGTGCCGGCGTTGTAGACCGTAGCCGTTCCGGTGTAACGGTAGAACGGCGTGCCGTGGGTGCTGGAAAGATTCAGAGTGGCACCGGCCGCATTGGTCAGCGTGTTGGTGCCGCTGTAGAAGTAGAGGTAGTCGTCACCGCCGACAGTCAGGGTGCCTTCGTTCAGCCAGTTCCTGCCGTCGAGCTTGAGATAACGGACACCTCCGCCGATGTCGACGGTGGTATCGCCCTGGGTGGTCAGCAGACCGGTGCCGGTCAATGTGCTGGAACTGCTACCGGTGACATTGAACGCGCCGGTCACAGTGAGATCATCGGTTCCGCCCAGGGTGCCGCCGCTCATTGTGAGGCTCGGCACCATAAGGGCGTTGCCGGTGCTGAAATCCAGCGCGCCGCTGATACTCACCGGCACCAGCGTGCCGGAGGTCGCCCCGGCGCCGACATTCAGCGTGCCGCTGCTGACGTTGAGCGCAGTGCCGGTGTTGGCAATATCCAGCCGGCCGTTAACGTTGACCGTCGCGCCGCTGACCGTCAGTGAGCCGGCTCCGAGGATGTTGGAGCCTGTATCGAGGTTGCGCGTCCCGCCGGCTAAGGCGAGCATCGCCCCGGCGTCCACATCGTAAATGCCGGTGTCCGTACCGCCGCCGTTAATCTGCAGCGTCCCGGCATCGACGTTCACGGTGCCGGTGTTGTCGAAGGCAATGCCGCTGGCAATGGCGTGGGTGCCGCTCGCCGCCTGGTTCAACGTGCCGACGTTGGCGAAGGTGTTGGTGCCGGAATAATTGCTCAGCACTGTCGCGTTGGTACTAGAGAGATTCAGCACGGCGCCAGCGGCGTTGGTCAGGCTGTTGGTGTAATAGTAAAAGTCGATTCGGTCGTCATCGGCGACCGTCAAGGCGCCTTCGTTGACCCACGTCTTTCCCGAGAGTCTCAGATAGCCGTTTGAGGTGCCGGCCATCTCCACCGAGGTCGTGCCTTGGGTGGTGAGGGTGCCCGCCCCGGTCAGGGTTGCGGTGCCGGTGACGTTGAAAGCCCCGGTGACGGTCAGGTCGGCGTCGCCGCCGACGGTGCCGCCCGAGAGGACCAGGGTTGCTTCGTTGCCGAGCGTCAACGCCTCATTCACGTTGACCGTGCCGCCGGATATTTGCAGGGTGCCCGGGCCGGCGATGGCAAAGCCGGTGTTGAGTGTGCGTGTGCCGTTGGCAAACCTGGCGATGGTGCCGGTCGCCAGGTTATAGGTGCCGCTGTCCGTACCGCCACCGTCAATCCTTAGCACCCCAGCATCCACGTTCACGGTGCCGCTGTTGTGGAAGGTGATGCCGCTTTCGATGACGTGGGTACCGCTTGCCGTCAGGTTGAGGATGCCGGCATTGGTTAAGGTGTTTGTGCCGTTAGAATTTGCCAGGGGCGAGGCGTAGGTGCTGGAGAGATTCAGCACGGCGCCGGCGGCGTTAATCAGGCTGTTTGTGTCGTTATAGAAGTAGATCCATTCGTCACCGGCGACCGTCAGAGTGCCTTCGTTGACCCACGTCTTTCCCCTCAACATGAGATAACCGTTGGTGGTACCGGCCATCGAGACGGTACTGGTACCTTGGGTTACCAAGGTGCCCGCCCCGCTGAGGGTTGCAATGCCGGTGACGTCGAAGGTATCGGTGACGGTCAGATCGCCCGCGCCCGTCAGCGTGCCCCCGCCCAGGGCCAACGCGCCGACCGTCATCGCCGAGTCGATGGTGGCGGTCCCGCCGGAATGGCTGACGGTCTTGCCGGTCGCGTCGATGGTCCCGCCGTTGCCATTGAGCGTGACCGCGCCGAGGTTGATGATCCCTGCGCCGCTGGCATCGGAGTCGGCATTCAACACCAGATTCAACGCACCGGCGCTCGAGGTGATGCTGGCGTTGAGGTTGATGTCGTTGTGGGCGTTCAGCGTCAGCGTGGCGTCGGCACCGCCGCTCTTGGTGATCGCGGCAGCCACCGTGATGTTGCCGGCATCGGTGCCGGCGCCGTCGGTGGTGAGGGTGACGTCGGTGCCGGTCGACAGGGCGCTGGAGAGGGTGTCGGCAGCGACGCAGTTTGTGCCGATGCAGTCGGTGGCGTTGATGGTGATGTCGGTGGGGTCGATCAGCCACTCGCCGGCTTTGCCCGCCGGTGCCGCGGCGCTGATGTTTGCGCCCTGCTCGACGGCGACCGCTTGGGCCGAGGTCTCGATGAAGCCGCCGTCGCCGCTTTCGGCCCCTGCATCGGCGCGCAGTACGGCGCTCGAGGTTACGGTGACCGCGTCCTTCGAGAGTACCCAGATGTCGCCGCCGGAGCCGGCGCCTTCTCCGGAAGCGTCCAGGGTGCCGGACACCCGCACGTCGCCGCCGCCGGCGGAGAGCACGATGGTGCCGTTGTCGTTTTCGACGGTGCTGGCCTGGATCACCCCGCCCATGGCGATGGCGTGGTCCACCACGGTCTTGGCCGCCTGGGTGGTCAGCACCACCCGGCCGCCGTCGGCCTGGATGGTCCCGTCGTTTTCCACCAGCGCTGACAGCGCCACACCGTTGGCATCGGTCAGCTCGCGCAGGACCTGCTCGTCCGCACCGAAGGTGAGCAGCTGGTCGCCGTAGAGGTCGATGGTGACCTCGTCGGTGGCGGCCAGGGCGACCCGCCCGAGCCTCGCCTCGATGAGGCCGCTGTTGCGCGCCCACGGCGCCACCAGCGCCACCAGACCGCCCTCACCGGCGGTGATGTGGCCGGCGTTGACGACCCCGGCCGTGGATTTGGGGTCGCCCTTGAAGTGCAGCCGTCCGGCCAGGAAATCCTCGTCGATGATGTCGAGGGTGGAGGCGATCAGCCCCTGCACATCAACCCGCGCCCCCTCGCCGAAGACGATGCCGTTGGGGTTGATAAGGTAGATGCTGCCGTTGGCCGAGAGCCGGCCGAGGATGTGGGAGGGATCGGCGCCGGTCACCCGGTTGAGGGTCACCGCCTCCTTGTTCGGCTGGATGAAGCGGGTGTGCTCCCCCGCCGCGATCGAGAAGCCCTGCCAGTTCACGATCCCCTTCTGGCTGCCCTGGGTGACGGTCAGCTCCGAGCCCGAGCTGCTGATCCGAACGTCCCCGGCCGCGACCTGTCCGCCGCGCGGGTTGGCTTGGGCCGTGCCGGCCAGGGCCATCGCCACCGCGCTGGCGATCAGGCTGCGGCGCATGGGCAGGCGGCAGGGGTTAGGCTTGCGTGCGGGCTTGGTCATCGTTCAGTACCTCGCCCCGAGGTTGAAAAACACCCGACTGCCCTCGCCTTCGGCGGAGGGGCGGGTCAGGGGCTTGGCGACATAAATTCCGGCATCCACCGTTTCGGCGAAGGAAAAGCGCAGGCCCAGCCCCGCCGAGGCCGCCGAGACGTCGGCATCACTGTCCTTGTCCCACACGGCACCGAAGTCATAGAACGCAAACGGCTGCACACTGGCGATGGGGCTGCCCACCAGCCCCCGGCCGTAGCGCAGCTCGAGCAATGCCGACAGGCCGTGGTCGCCGGTCAGCTCGGAGGGGTCGTAACCGCGGCCGATACTGCTGCCGCCGTAGGCGAACTCCTCCGAGGCGAGCAGCGAGTCGAAGGCGAACTGGGCGCTCACGACTCCGTACAGGCTCCATGCGTCCACCAGCGGCTGAATGCGCACCGCCTGGGCGGTGAGCTTGGTGAACTGGCCGTCGGCCCCGGCCCGGGAGAGATTGGGGTCGCCGGCCTTGCTGGCACCCAAAATGCGCAGACCCTGGTGCAGGGCCACATCGACCAGGGTGAGCCCGGCGTAGCGATCGGCGAAGTCGGTGCGGATGCCCAGCTGCACCACCCGCAGGTCGTCGGCCGAGAGCGGCTCCCCCACTGCATCCGAACGGAAGCGCCGCCAGGCAAAGCCTCCATAGAGGTCGGCACGCGCGGCGCGGCGATAGGAGAGCGGACGGCTGAAGCCAATCTCGGCACTGCGGGTGCGGGATTTCAGCTGCAACGGCGCAAGCGCCGCCCCCGGCTCGGAGTCGACCTTGGTGGCCCCCAGAGTCAGGCGGGTGCCGTCTTCTCCCACCACCTGTTCGTGATTGAGCGCCAGATAACGCAGCTCGTCAGTGTCCGAGGCGCTGGAGAGCGAGAGAGTGGTGGCCGAAAACGGGGTAAACGTACCGTGGCGAGTGAACGAGACGAACCCCTGGTGGGGACCGATGGCCTCGCTGCCGTGGTTGTCCACCTGCCAGCGGATGTCCCACGGGTCATACTCCACCACAAGCGTCAGCAGCGAGGCCCCCGCCTCGCCGTCGGGGGCGGCCGTGATCCGCCCCTGCACCTTGTACCCTGGCAGGGCGTCCGCCAGCAGCAGATAATGCTCCATCACGTCGATGTGCAGCGGTCGACTCGCCTGGATGCGCCGGGCCCAGGTCTGCAGTAACTGCTCGCCACCCGGTGGCACTTGGCCGGTGATTTCATAGTCACCGATGTAGCTCTCCACCACCTGCAACCGTACGGTGCCGTCGCTCACCCGCTGCTCCGGCAGCACCACGCGGGTCAGGATATAGCCGGCGTTGCGATAATGGGCGGTGATCGCCTCGGCCAGTTGGGTCAGCTCGGCGAGACTGACTTTCCGTCCCAGCAGGTCCTGCCATAACGGCGCGAGGGTCTCGGCATCGATGACGGTATTGCCCTCAAGCGCAATCGTTTGCAGAGGAATCACCGCTTTCTCCGCCCCGGCCCCCAGCGCCTTGCCCTGGGGCAGTGGCACGCTCAAGGCCGGCAGCGATTGCGGCTCGGGAACGGGTTCGAAGCGCTTTTCCAGCTGCCCCGGGGCAGCACTGCCCGGCAGGGTCTGGGCACCGGCGATGGCGGTGAACAGGAGCCCCGGCACTACTGCGCCGATCAGACAAAGGCGGGCCGCGCCACGCCGGTTGGCGTGGTCGCGCACTGTCCATTTCATCTGCTTGTTTTTCTCCCCGAAACGAAGGTCTGGACCTTCGCGTTTCACCCGCTTAAGCGGGCTTTCTTGTTATCTAGAGGACAACTACCGGCAATATTAACCCGTTCTTGCGTAGGGTTATAGGGCCGTTCGAAAGGCTCCGCAGGACCGGGGTGCCGATAGACGCGCCCGTTCAAGTGAGGGTTACGTTACCCCTTTCATTGGCACGTGGCGTATGAAATAACGCACTTTGGAACTCGTTAGGTGCAGCCCCGTCACTGCCAACAACAGCGACTTTCTCTCGCCAGAGCGATCCTTTCAGACTTCCGCCACCCCTTGTATCCCCCATTTGTGTGAATTGGAGCCATACCTCCTTGCGATCCCAGGGGTCCAAGGTATCGGTGTGCGCACACACTGCTCTTGCCAGGGTAAACGCATACTCAACGAAGAGCGATGTAAGTCCTTGAAAGCAGGTCGTCGGCCGCAGGGATGCGGCCGTCGAGCGTACAGGGATGTATTTACAGCGTACCTGCTTTCAAGGACTTACATCGCTTGCAGCACGGCCGTGATGTTAGTATGCGTTCACCCTGCTCTTGCGAAATTCACGCAGTTTGCCGAATAATTCGGCCAAATCCACGGGGTTCCGCTCAGCCGTGCGGGAGCGCCAACAACAGAAAAAATGGCTTGGGGACGAGCAATCATGGAGAGGAGAACCCTGTTCGGTCGTCGTGCACTCGCACGCCGTTTGGCGCGGGCGCGAGCCGACGACGGCCCTCAGCTGGAGGATGGGGCGCGGGTCGCGGTGATCGGCGGCGGCCCTGCCGGCGCCTTCTTCAGCTACTTCCTGTTGCGCCTGGCCAACAGCCTTGGGATGCGGGTATCGGTCGATATCTACGAGCCGCGACGATTCGAGCAGCCTGGACCGGGCGGCTGTAACCACTGCGGCGGCGTCGTCTCCGAGTCACTGGTTCAGCTGCTGGCGCTGGACGGGATTCAGGTGCCGCCCTCGGTCCCCCAACGCGGCATCGACGCCTACGTCCTGCATACCGACAACGGCACGGTCCGCATCGAGACCCCGCTCAACGAGAAACGAATTGCGGCCGTCTACCGGGGGGGCGGACCCAAGGGGTCCGACGGCCGGCACCAGAGTTTCGACCAGTTTCTGCTCGGACTGGCCGCCGAGAAGGGGGCCCACGTGGTTCCGGCGATGGTGACCGATCTGAACTGGACCGATGACGGACGCCCGGTCCTCACCTGCGCAGACGGCGGTGGCGGGGAATACGACCTGGTGACGGTTGCCACCGGCGTCAATTCCCGCCTGCTCGAGGTGTTCGAGCGAAAGATCCCCGGTTTTCGCCGACCACAGACCACGACCGCCTTCGTCAGCGAATTCCACCTCGGCAGCGAGACCGTCCAGGCGAGGCTGGGGTCGGCGATGCATGTGTTTTTGTTGGACCTGCCCCGGCTGGAATTCGCGGCGCTGATCCCCAAGGATGACAGTGTCACCCTCTGCCTGCTTGGCGAAGATATCGATAGCGAGCTGGTGGAAGCGTTCCTCAATGCCGACGAGGTCAGGGAGCTGTTTCCACCCGAAACCGGCGTACCCCGCAACTGCTGCCAGTGCATACCACGCATCAACATCGGCGGTGCGCCGCAGCCGTTTGCCGACCGCTTGCTGTTCGTCGGCGACAGCGGGGTCACCCGCCTCTACAAGGACGGCGTCGGCGCCGCCTACCGCACCGGCAAGTCGGCCGCGACCGCGGCCCTGCTCGGCGGCATCTCCGCCGAGGCGTTTCGCCGCCACTACCGCCCCGCCACCCGTCGGTTGGCCATCGACAATGCCATCGGCCGGATTGTCTTCGCCGTGAACGGCATGATGCAGGGCATGGGCTTCACCCGCCGCGCCATTGTCGAGATGACCGCACGGGAGCAGGCGTCGGCGGGCAGTGATCGGGCCATGAGCACCGTGCTTTGGGACGTCTTCACCGGCAGCGCCCCTTACAAGGAGATCCTGCTGCGCAGCCTGCACCCGGCCTTCCTGGCCCGGTTGGGTTGGCATTTGGGCCGCGCACTGCTGCCGGGGCGGCCGCAAACGAAAACATTGGGGGACGGCCATGGCCATTGACGGGCTCGGCAGGTGGTACGAGGACGGCGAGTGTGTCGTCCGCCAGGGGGAGCAGGGTTCGTGCATGTTCGTGGTGCAGGAAGGGGAACTCGAGGTCTTCCACGAAAGCGAAGGCCGCAACACCCGTGTCGGCGTGCTCGGAGCGGGCGAGATATTTGGCGAGATGGCGCTGTTCGAGCGCAACACCCGTTCGGCAACCGTTCGCGCCAAGGGTCGCGCGCTGGTGCTGACGGTCGACCGCCGGACCCTGTTGCGGCGCATCAAGGAGGACCCACTGATCGCCTTGAACCTGATGGAGACTCTGTGCCATCGCATTCGGCGGATGGGAGGCGAAATGGCCGAGCTGAGGGCGGCAGTCGTTGAGGAAATAGCGGAGGCAGAGCAATGACGGAAGCTGCCGGCGAGGAACGGATTGAGGCCGACCCGGGCAACGCTGCCGATGGCCGTTGGCGGGCCATCTCACTTTATTCGCGCCAGGTCGAAAAGCGCCCGCCTTGCCAGGCGAACTGCCCGAGCGGGACCGACATCCGCGGCTGGCTCGCCGAGGTGGCACAGCATGAACGCCGCGGCATCACCCGCAACGCGGCGCTGACCACGGCGTGGACACGGCTGGTGGAGTTCAATCCGTTTCCGGCGGTGATGGGACGGGTCTGCCCCCACACCTGCGAGGGTGGTTGTAACCGGGGAGAGAAGGACGGCGCGGTCGCCATCCATGCCCTGGAACGCTATATCGGCGACTGGGGCCTCTCCGAAGGGCTGGATTTACCAACATTGAATACCGGCGCCGCCGGTTCGGTGGCCGTGGTCGGTTCGGGGCCGGCCGGGCTCTCCTGTGCCTATCAACTCGCCCGCCGCGGCTACGCGGTCACGCTGTTTGAAGCCAGGGAGGCGGCCGGCGGCATGATGCGCTGGGGCATCCCCGACTACCGTCTGCCGCCGGCCGTGCTGAATGGCGAAATTGCCCGCATCGAGCGGCTCGGCGTCGAGGTACGGACCGGCACCGCCGTGGGCGGTGACATCACGCTCGATGAGCTGCGGCAGCAGCATCGTGCGGTTTTCCTCGCAATCGGGGCCGGCACCCCGCGGCGCCTGCGCATCCCCGGAGAGGAGGGGGTAGGCGCGTGGGGCGGCGTCGAGTTCATGGAACGGATCAACCGGGGTGAACCGGTCGACACCGGTCGACGGGTGGTCGTGGTGGGGGGCGGCAACACCGCCATCGATGCGGCCCGCAGCGCCCGCCGGCTCGGGGCCGAGGTCACCATGCTCTATCGCCGCACCCGCGACGAAATGCCGGCGATTGATGACGAGGTGGACGAAGCCCTCGAAGAGGAGATTGCGATCCGCTTTCTCGCGGCACCACTGGAGGTGGTGCGCGGCGAGGATGGACGAATCACCGGAGTGCGGGTGCAAACGATGGTACTGGGGGAGCCCGACGCCTCCGGGCGCCGCAGTCCTGAGCCTGCCGATGAGGCGCCGACACTCCTCCCGGCCGATACCGTGATTGCCGCCGTATCCCAGACATCCGACTGGACCGGCATTGACGATGTTGCCAATCGGCTGGTGCGCTCCCACGATGACGGTTTCCAACAGGTGGCCGACGACCTGTGGGTTGGGGGCGATGCGCTGGGGCTGGGGACGGTGACCCGGGCGGTCGGTCACGGCCGCCGCGCCGCCGAATCGATTCACGCCGTTCTGGCCGGCCTGCTGGAGCCCGCCGCCGATGGTCGACCGCCGGTGCCGCCGACGCGGATACGTTTCCAGCACTACCGCGGCAGTGAGCCGGTGCGCGATCGGTTGCGCCCGGCGTCTGAGCGGCTGGCGGACCCGATTTTGGAGCCGTGTGCGACCATCGATGGCGAGGCGTTTATGGCCGAGGCGCAGCGCTGCCTCTCCTGCGGCCACTGCTTCGGCTGTCGGCAGTGCTGGATGTACTGTGGCGCCGCCGCCTACCGCGACAGCGAGAGCCCGGCCCCGGGCGCCTATTTCAAGCTGGACGCCAGCCGCTGCGAAGGCTGCGGCAAGTGCATCGAACTGTGTCCGTGCGGTTTTCTGGATGTCGTGACCGACCCCCGGGCCGTGGTAACGACCTGAACGGGAGAGCTGTCATTAGCGAGCTGTGCCAGTGCCGCATCGTGGCAGGCGCCTGCCCGCTCGCGCCAAGCCGCGGTCCCGGCGCAATCGGGCTGTCGCAGGCTAGCGATACCATTCAGACCAGCCTGCCGCCGGCGCCGCTGTGGAGGGAAATCATCCGCATCGGCGGGCCTGATGGGTGGTATTACCTGCGGGGCTTGTGGAGCATGCGCGGTTGGATTGACCGGCTGGCCGGAGGCCCCGGTCTTGGCCGTCGCCGACGGGAAGGGGAGCCGACGGTGGACGACACCTTCGATTTCTGGCGCATCGCCGCCATCGAGCCGGAACGCCGCCTGACCCTGCTGGCCGAGATGAAAACGCCAGGCTGTGCCGTGTTGGAGTTCACCCTGACGCCGCGGCCGGCGGGCGGCACTGTCGTGACCACGCAAGCAAGATTTCGTCCGGAAGGGCTGGCGGGGAGGCTCTACTGGGCGGCATTGGTGCCGGTGCACGCGGTGATCTTTCACGGCATGACGCGCACCATCATCGAACGTGCCAAAGTGCGTGGCAACCGATGACCGGCGCAGACGGCGTTGGGTACCTGTGCCGTATCGCATAGGGGCAACTGTAGGGAGTGAGATAGGATTCAGGCCGCCTGTGAGGGCCCACCTCGACCGCAGGACACACATAAATAGCAGACGCCTCCCGCCAGGACGGCCGGGGCGACACCAAGAAATCGTTGGGGGGAATTCATGCTCAAGACCATCAAGAAACAGCTGGAAGTTCTTCGGCTCCAGCAGGACCTGATTGAAAAGAACTTCGACCAGACCCAAACCGACCGCCTGTTCGGCTTCTATGTCAAAGTCATGACGCAGATGGTGGACGTGGAGCGCTGCAGCATCTTCGTCTACGACCCGGAGAAAAAGCAGGCCTGGCTCAAGGCGGCGCTCGATCTGGAGGAGAAGGCGATTGTGGTGCCGACCGACGAAACCGTCGTGGGCCGGGTGATCAGAAGCGGCGAGGCGGTCATCGAATCCGGGCTGGAGCACAGGGAAGGGGTGCACAAGGAGATCGCGGAGCGGACCGGCTTTGTGTCGCGCGACGTGCTCTGCATACCGATCAAGAGCCTCGACGACAAGGAGGTGACCGGCGCGATTCAGCTGATTAACAAGAAAGACGGCGCCTTCACCGAAGAGGACAAGAAGCTTGCCGAGGACGTCGCCTACTTCCTCCAGCTCAATGTCGAAAGTATCTTCCTGAATCAGAGCGCCCTCAGCCTGTCGGAGAGAGTGCTTAACTTTGCCGGCAAGGTGTTGATGTTCGGCGTCGGGATTGCAGGCGCCCTGCTCATTCTCCTGGTGCTCTACCTGGTCGTGCTGACCGCAGCGCCCCACCTTTTGAGCTGAGCCATGAACGGTGCGGTTCGTTCGGATCACCCCATCCTGCACCTCACTGTTGAGCTGACGGGTTCAGGATGTTGATACATTCCTCGACTCGTAGGCTGCGATGAGGAACGAACCGCACCGACGATTTCCAGGGTGCGTGACCGGAACCGGTGGGCCGTCGAATGACGCCCACCTTTCAAGGGCCGCGGCAGTCGCCCCCGCTCAATGGATTCAAGTCGCGGGATAGTATGTTAGTTTTCTCATAGTCGAAGCAGGGGGATTGGCCTAGGCTCGGTGCCGAACAGTAACCGGGGCCGGCCCACCGGTGTTCAATCTTCAGCAATCCGCCCATTTTTCGGCGAAACGGAGTCCGCTATGTATCGCATCACACTTTTATTCGTATTGGCGTTGGGGCTGACAGGCCGCGTATTGGCAGCTGCCCCCGTTGCCATTGTCGAGAATATCTCGCCTTCCACCCAGGGCCTGCAGGCGTTCGATTTCGTTGCCAACGGCACCGTGGTGGACCTCGGCAGGGACGGAATACTCGAACTCAGTTATCTCGAATCCTGTGTGCACGAGCGCATCGTTGGCGGCACCGCCACCATCGGCGAGAAACAGAGCGAGGTGCAGGGCGGGGCGGTGGAGCGCGATACCATCGCCTGCGGCGGCAGTCAGTTGGCGCTGGCGGCCGACGAGGCGATCCAGTCGGCGGCCACGGCGTTCCGGGGACTGCCCTTCGGCAAGCCTGAAGTGCGTGTCGAGGTCGGTCACCGCAGCCCGCTCATTCTGCTGCCACGGCCGGGTGATGTGATCCTCCAGCGGCTGGATGACGGCAGCGATCGGCGTGAACTCAAGACCTCGCTGGCAGCCAACGGCCGGCCCTACGTGGATCTGGCCCGCGAGGCAATCGCCCTGGAACCGGGTGTCGCCTATGAAGTCATCGTGGCCGGGCGAGCCAATGCATTCCGCGTGGTGGCGGGCGAGGCCACCGCGGAACCGGTGCCGATGGTCAGCCGCCTGGTACCGTTCTAACACCGGATGCGGCTGCGTGACCTCTTCGCCGCACTGACAGTCGCGGCACTGCTGGCGGGCGCGTCGATGAGCCCGCCAGCCCAGCGCCTCCAGGGTATCTCCCTGGACATGTTGTTTTGGGCCCGCCATCAGCTTTTCGGGCCGCGCTACGACCCGATGGAATCACCGACGGTCGTGATCGGAGTGGACGAGGCGACCTACCGTCGGGAGCCGTTTGCCGGTACGCCGAAGTCCCTGTGGACCCCGCAGATCGGGCAAGTGCTGGATCAGGCCATCGCGGCCGGTGCCAAGGTGGTCGGTTTCGACATCGTGTTCCCGACCTCCGTTGAGCGTGCCATGCCCGGCTACGAGCGCCCCTACTGGGAGTTTGTGCGTGAAGCCGGGCGCCGCGGGCAACTCGTGCTCGGCAAGGTGCAGCACGCCACCGACCCGTTGCTGCCGACCCGCGCGCAGATGATGCTGGTCGGCGGCGAACGCAACGTCCATCTACTCAATGTGATTGCCGATGCCGACGGGGTGGTGCGCTCGGTACCGCTGCTGCTGGAGCGCGAAGGCGGGGGCTGGGAGACCTCGATGGCGATGGAGCTGACGATGCGCGCCAACGGCGGGCACGTCGCGCCGCTTGCGGATGGTCGGGTCAGCCTGTCCGGCATGCCGATACGCGGTTCGGACGGGCGGCGCATCCTGATCAACTTCGACGGCGACAACGCCATCCCCACCTACTCGCTCGCCGATCTCCATGCCTGCATCGAGGCGGGCGATACCGAATACATGCGCAAGGCGTTTGCCGGCAAGGTGATCTATTTCGGTGCCGTGCTCGATCTCGAGGACCGCAAGCTCACCTCGAAACGGTACATCACCGGCCCCGAAGGGGGTTATCGGCCCACTCCCTGCCGGTTGGAACACCCGGTGCGCCACGACGCCGACCTAAGGCGCGAGGACATTCCGGGAGTCTATGCCCAAGCGGCGGCCGTCAACTCGCTGCTGCGCAATGACGCCCTGGTTCGCATTGGCCCGTGGCCATCGGCGGCGATCGTCGGCTTCGCCGCGTTGATCGGCGCCCTGCTCACGCTGCCGTTTCGGCCACTGGTCGGTTTGGGCGTGGTGGTGGCCACGGCCCTGGCTTGGGGTGGCGTGAGCACCGCCGCGATGCAGGCCGATTCGGTGCTACCGCTGTTGATGCCCTGGGCGAGCGTCACCATCGGCTTCGCTGCCATGCTGGGTTACCGCTTCGCCGTCTCCGATCGACAAAAGCTGCGTCTGCGCCATCTGTTTGGCATGTATCTCGCGCCGGCTGTGATCGAGGAGATGCTCGCGCAGGACCAGATGCCCGAGCTGGGGGGCGAGCTGCGCCAGGTGACCGTCTGGTTTTCCGATCTCGCCGATTTCACCACCATCAGCGAGGGGCTGACGCCGCTCGAACTGGTGCCGCTGATCAACACCTATTTCTCCGCGATCACCGACCTTATCGAGGAGCACGGTGGGTTCGTCGACAAGTACATCGGTGATGCCGTGGTCGCGGTCTTCGGCGCACCGCAGCAGGATCTCCAACATGCCAGCCATGCGGTCGCGGCGGCACTGCGGGTGCATGAGCGGCTGGAACAGATGAACCGCGACCGCGCCTTCGGCGATCGCCGTTTCAATACGCGCATCGGCCTCAACAGCGGCGATGCACTGGTTGGCAACATCGGCTCGAGCCGCCGCTTCAACTACACGGTGATGGGCGATACGGTCAACCTCGCCTCGCGGCTGGAGGGGGCGAACAAGTATTTCGGAACCCACCTCCTGATCTCCGAGACCACCGCCGACCTGGCGAAAGGGGATGTGAGCCTGCGGGATGTCGGACGGGTGCGGGTGAAAGGGCGTCACGCCCCCATCTACATCTACGAGCCACTCGGCCTCTCCCCGCCGGCGGACGCGGAGCAGGGGCGGCTGGAGCGCTTTGCTGCGGCCATGGCACGCTTCCGGGACGGCGATTTCCAGCAGGCCGAAGCTCAATTTACCGCCTGCGCCCAACGCGCCGACGGCAGCACCGACCAGACCGCGGAGATTTACATCGACCGATGCCGGCGGCTGACTGCCTCGCCCCCTTCCGCCTGGGACGGGATTTCCGCTCTGACCGACAAGTAAGCCGAATACATCCGCCCGGAGTACTGCGTTCCGAGCCCGGCTATCAAACGGCCTCAATCGATTCGGTAATCACGAGTTGGCCACCCCGCTGGCGGATGTAGCCTTGTGACGACAGCTCCTTGAGGGCCCGGTTCACCATCTCCCGCGACGCACCCACCACCGCCGCGATATCGCTTTGGGTGGGCAGGTTGGTGACCACCCGTTCCCCATCCTGCTCCTTCGCCGAATCGAGCAGGAAACGGGCCACCCGGCCAAACACGTCGAGGGTGGCGAGATTGCCGATGGTGCGGTTGGCAAAGCGCAGACGGTGGGTGAGTTCGCGCAGCATCGCGCGGGAGAGTTCCGGGGAGGAAGCGAGCAGCTGGGAAAAATCGGAACGGGCGATCACCAACAGGGTGCAGGGCGTCATGGCAACAACGCTGGCGCAACGAGCTTCGGAGTCGAGCAGTGCCATCTCCCCGAAATACTCCCCTTCGCCGAGGATGGACACGATCACCTCGCGGCCGTTCTCGCTGGAGAACATCACCTTGACGCGCCCGTCCTGGACGACGTAAAGGGCATCGCCCCGGTCCCGTTCGCGAAACACATGCCTGCCACGACCGAAATGGCGAATGCTCGCCAGACGCGCCACCTCCTCCAGCTGCGCCTCATCGAGCGACGCAAACAAAGAAACGTTCCGAAAAAATGAGCGACTTAGCGCCACGTTCCCCACCACCCTTTAAAACCGCTATCGTCCCCGCCAAAACCCCACTGGGGACGTTTGTATTTGTTGTGGCCCCTTATATCCCACACCAGCAGGGGGAATGCAACCGGAAGGGCGGTCCTGAGGGTGGCGCCGGCCTTGAGTACGCAGGCCCGGATGGGCACAATGCCCCGACCTCCACCACCACAAAGGCGAACCATGGACGAAGCCGCCGAAATCCTCCGCAAAACATTCGGGTATGAGCAATTCCGCGCGCCTCAGGGCGAGGTGATCGGTACCTTGCTTGCGGGGCGCGACGCACTGGTGCTCATGCCCACCGGTGGCGGCAAGTCGCTCTGTTATCAAATTCCGGCCATCGCCCGCCCGGGCGTCGGCATCATCGTCTCGCCGCTTATCGCGCTGATGCAGGACCAGGTGGCCGCCCTGATCCAGGCTGGCGTACGCGCCGCCTTCGTCAACTCCACCCTGAGTAACGAAGAGGCGGAGCGCATCGAGGCGCAGATGATGGGCGGCGAACTGGATTTGGTCTACGTGGCCCCCGAACGGCTACTGTCCGAACGCTTTCTCAGCCGGCTCGACCGCACGCCTCTGGCCTTGTTCGCCGTCGACGAGGCCCACTGCGTCTCTCAGTGGGGACATGACTTCCGTCCGGAGTACATTCAGCTTGCGCTACTGGCCGAGCGCTATCCGCAGGTGCCCCGAATCGCCCTGACCGCCACCGCGGATGAACTGACCCGCCAGGAGATCATCGGCCGCTTGCGGCTGGAGAACGCCCGCGTTTTCATCAGCAGCTTCGACCGCCCCAACATCCGCTACCGAATCGCCCAGCGCGGCAATGCGCGCGACCAGTTGCTGCGCTTCATCCGTGACGAGCACCCCGATGAGGCGGGCATCGTCTACTGCCTGAGCCGCAAGCGGGTGGAGGCCACCGCCGACTGGCTGTCCGGGCAGGGTCTCACCGCACTGCCCTATCACGCCGGCCTGGGACCGGAGGTGCGCCGCCGGCATCAGGAGCGGTTCCAGAACGAAGAGGGTGTGGTGATGGTCGCCACCGTTGCCTTCGGCATGGGCATCGACAAACCCGACGTGCGCTTCGTCGCCCACCTGAACCTGCCGAAGAGCATCGAAGCCTACTATCAGGAGACCGGCCGCGCGGGGCGCGACGGCCTGCCGGCCGACGCCTGGATGGCGTACGGGCTGGAGGATGTGATCACGCTGCGGCAGATGGTCGAGCAATCCGAGGCCGACGAGGCGCACAAGCGCGTCGAGCGCCACAAACTGGAGGCGATGCTCGGGCTTTGCGAGACCACCGCCTGTCGCCGTCAGGCGTTGCTGCGCTACTTCGGCGAGGCGCGGCCAGAACCCTGCGGCAACTGCGACACCTGCCTCACCCCGCCCGAGACCTGGGACGCCACCGAACCCGCCCGCAAGGCGCTCTCGGTCGTCTACCGCACCGGCCAGCGCTTCGGTGTCGCCTATTTGACGGACGTCTTGCTGGGCAAGGCCGACGAGCGCATCGCCCGCAACGGCCACGACCGGCTCGGCGTCTTCGGCATCGGCACCGAGCACAGCGCCACCGAGTGGCGCGGGATCTTCCGCCAGCTCATCGCCCTCGGCCTGATTGAGGTGGACGTCGGCGGCCACGGCAGCCTGCGCCTGGCCGAGAACTGCCGCCCGCTGTTACGCGGCGAGCAGACCCTGCATCTGCGCAAGGAGCGGAAAACCGAACGCAAGAAACGCCGCAGCGAACGGGTGATCGCCGGGCTCGCCGACGAATCCGACCGGCAGCTGTTCGAAGCGCTCCGCGCCTTGCGCCGCCGGCTCGCCGAAGAGCAGGAGGTGCCGCCCTATGTCGTGTTCCACGACGCCACCCTGATGGAGATGGTCAGCCGGCACCCGCAAACCCTCGGCGAACTGGCCATGGTCTCCGGCGTCGGCGAGCGCAAACTGCAAGCCTATGGCGAGCCGTTCCTCGACCTCCTGCGCGAACACGGGCGCGAAGGCGCACCCCGGCCCGACACGCTTGAGGCAAGCGCCGACTCCCCCGCCGAACATGTGGACAGCGAACAGGAAGCATGATGCGAAGACTCCGCAGCGCGCTGCATCGAAGTGGGCTGTGGCCCGAGACCGGCATCGCCAACCCGTGCCTCGGCACATTGCCCACGGCGTTGGCGCAGGATGAACGCCTGCAGACTGTCTGGGAGGGACTGGACCCGGAGCAGGTGTGGGACAGTCACGCCCACCTGATCGGTACCGGCGACGGCGGCAGCGGTATTCGCCTGCACAGGGATATGGTCAATCCATGGAAACCGCTCACCTACCTGCAACGCGCGTTCTACCTGAACGCGAGCTGCAGCAACGACGAGGGCCGTGTCGATCAGGCATTCGTCGAGCGGCTGCTGGCGCTGCATGAAGCGATGCCACCGGGCTACAAGACCATGCTCTTGGCCTTCGACGACTGTTACGACGAAAACGGAGTCTGTCACGGCCATCTCAGCGCCTTCGTCACTCCGAACGACTACGCCCGGCAGCTGGCCGCCGACTATCCTCGGCAACTGGAATGGATCGCCTCCATCCACCCCTATCGCGAAGACTGCGAAACGGCGCTGGAACAGGCCGTGGCCGCCGGCGCCCGCGCCGTGAAGTGGTTACCGCCGGCGCAGGGCATGGACCCGGCATCGCCACGCTGTGATCGGTTCTACGGGGCCCTGGCTCGTCTGAACGTCCCACTGCTCAGTCATGCCGGCGGCGAGAAGGCGGTACACGGAGCCAGTCGCCCGGAGTTCGGTAATCCGTTGCGCCTGCGGCGGCCACTGGAGCACGGCGTGCGCGTCATCATCGCCCACTGCGCGTCCCTCGGCAGCTATCCGGATCTGGATGCCGGCGCCAAGGGCCGGAGGCGAGGTGCTTTCGAGCTGTTCACGCGGCTGATGGATGATCGTGCGTACGAGTCGCGGCTCCATGCCGACATCTCGGCGGTAACGCAGCGCAATCGTGCCGCCATTGCGCTACGAACATTGATCGTCAGGGACGACTGGCATCCGCGGCTGCTCAACGGGACCGATTACCCCCTGCCTGGCGTGATGCCGCTGTTTTCCATGCATCAACTGGCCGGCCTCGGCCTGCTCGAACCTGCCGACGTACCACTGCTCAATCAGCTGCGACTTCACAACCCGCTGCTGTTCGACTTCGCCGTCAAACGACGCCTGCGCTGGCAGGGCAAGACCCTCGGCAACGAAATCTTCGAGTCGCGGCGGCTTTTTGACAGCCGCAAAGTGTAGTTCGGATCACACCCGTCTTGTGAGCTGACCAGCGGCTAACCAGAACCGCTGGCGTTACTGTTGTGCCGCACTTTCGCAAACGGGGAACCAGACATGATCCGTACCAGCACCGGCATCGCCTTTGGACTGGCAGCCGCCCTGATTAGCGCCCCGGCATTGGGGGACAAACCCGCCAACGTTATCGAAAAAAGCAACGGCTTTCCCAGCGGACCGCACTACAACCTCAACTTCAACGCAAAGAACTCCGAATTCCAGTGCCCGCCGGCGCAGTACGACGAACTGGGTAACCAGCTCTACGGCAACGTCATCTTCATGCCGCGGGAGCAGGGGAATGATGCCGTCACCGTGCTGATGGAATCGGGCAAGAAGGGGCCGAAGAGCGCGCCGACCACCAGCACGCTGGAGGTGACCGACTGGTGCACCGAGTCCTTTGCCGATGACGGCGGCAGCGGCGAGGGCGACGCAGCGATGCTGCGGCTCCCGAAAAACGATGCAGGCTATCGCGTCTACGCGCGCGTGCTGGGAAAACCGGGTGACGGCGCCACCGCCTTCACCGCGGTTCCGGACCTGGTCGCCGTCGAGGACGAGTTCGGTAACGACCTGCTCTATCTCGGCCTGGTGACCGACAACGGCTTCGAATCCGCTTCGGGGACGCTCTATCGGACCGACGGCGGCAAGGGCAAGAGCGCACCGAAGGCGACCGACATCACCGGCCTGTTCGAGTGGTCGGGCGAGGTCTGCTACGTGCAACCGGATGCCGCCACGCTCTACTGCGGTGACGGCCTGTGTCAGACCGAGCAGCTGTGCTGCACCGATGCCGACGGTGACGGGGCCTACGACAGTTGTGATGCCCTGGCTTCCGTGGGCGTTGATGACGGCACCGGACTGTTGACCTGCCCGATCACCAACGAGGCTGGCGAGGTCTACCTGGCGACCACCGCCGAGTGCCGGAGCTACACCTCAGAGTGGGTCTTCAACATCGGCGATTTCGTCACCTACCTGTGGGACATCACCAACGACGGCGCCTACCACGTCCAGGTGCGTTTCTACCCGCAGCAATAACATCAGCAACCGCGAGGGCGGCCAGTGGCGCCGCCCTCGTACCGGAACTATCGCGGAGGGAAATAGGACAGGATTAACAGGATGTTTACAGGATTAACAGGATGATTTTTTCAGGGTGGAGAATCCCCCTCGATGCGACGCCCGGCCGTGGACTGAGTAGGAGCGGCGGGAGTCGTGAAGTTATCGCGACTGCCGTCGCTCCTAAAGTCTGCAGTGCCGTTTCCAAGACGATTGCGGAACAGCTACTGGATGGTTTAAACCACCTCGTCTAATCCTGTTAATCCTGAAAAAATCCTGTTAATCCTGTTGAATTGTGGCTCGTTCCCACGCTCTGCGTGGGAACGCGGAATGGACGCTCTGCGTCACGGGCGTATGCCGGGATTGCGGCGCAGCGGGCCGAACCTTGTGCACGCCCCCGTTGCGGCGCAGAGCGCCGCCCACGGCATTCCCACGCAGAGCGTGGGAACGAGAAAATGATTTTATTTAGCGGGGAACCGCCTTTGATAGGCGAAATGCCCGTTTACCTAAAACCGTTCGAACCACTTAGCCTAATCCTGTAAATCCTGAAAAATCCTGTCAATCCTGTTGAATTGTTCCGAGCAGTGCCGCTTTCAAAGGCAGCTGCGTGCCCGTTGGGCTGCTTCCCGCACTTGGGCCGGCGCGGTTCCGCCGAGGTGATTGCGGGCCGCCACCGAACCCTCCAGGGTCAGCACCTCGAACACGTCCGCCTCGATGGCGTCCGAGAACTGGCGAAGCTCCTCCAGCTCCATCTCCGCCAGGTCCCGTCGGCTCTCCACCCCGAGACGCACCGCCTTGCCGACGATCTCGTGGGCATCGCGGAACGGCACGCCTTTACGCACCAGGTAATCGGCCAGATCGGTGGCGGTGGAGAAGCCGCGGCGGGCGGCCTCGCGCATGTTCTCCTTCTTCACCTGCACCCGGGCCATCATGTCGGCATAGACCTTGAGGCTGCCCTTCATCGTGTCGATGGTGTCGAACAGCGGCTCCTTGTCCTCCTGATTGTCCTTGTTGTAGGCGAGCGGCTGCCCCTTCATCAGGGTGAGCAGGCTCATCAAGTGGCCGAAGATGCGGCCGCTCTTGCCGCGCACCAGCTCCGGCACGTCCGGGTTCTTCTTCTGCGGCATGATCGAGGAGCCGGTGCAGAAGGCGTCGCCCAGGTCGACAAAGTCGAATTGGGAGGAGGTCCACAGCACCAGCTCTTCGGAGAAGCGGGAGAGGTGCATGGCCAGGGTGGCGGACCAGGCGATGAATTCGATGGCGAAGTCACGATCGGAGACGGCATCGAGGGAGTTCTGGCAGACCCGCTCGAAGCCGAGGTCCCGGGCGGTAAATTCGCGGTCGATCGGGTAGGTCGTGCCGGCTAGAGCCGCGGCGCCCAGCGGCAGGGTGTTGACCCGCTTGCGGCAGTCGGCGAGGCGCTCGGCATCGCGCTGCAGCATTTCGTTCCAGGCCAGCATGTGGTGGCCGAACGTGACCGGCTGTGCGGTCTGCAGGTGGGTAAAGCCGGGCATGATGGTGTCGGCTTCGCGCTCGGCAAGATCGATCAGGTTGCCTTGCAGGCGCTTCAGCTCGGCGGCAATGAGGTCTATCTCGTCGCGCAGGTAGAGGCGCACGTCGGTGGCGACCTGGTCATTGCGGGAGCGGCCGGTATGCAGTTTCTTGCCGGCATCGCCGATCTTGTCGGTGAGCCGCTTTTCGATGTTCATGTGTACGTCTTCCAGGGTGATCGACCACTGGAACTCGCCGCGCTCGATCTCGTCCCGGATCTCCCCAAGGCCCTGTACGATGGCGTCACGCTCGACCTCCGTCAGCACGCCAACATGGGCCAGCATCCGGGCGTGGGCAATCGATCCGGCGATATCCTGCCGGTACATACGCTGATCGAAGCCGACGGAGGCGGTGAAGGCCTCGACGAAGGCATCGGTAGGTTCCGTGAAACGACCGGTCCAGGGCTTTTCGTTGGTGGTTGACTGACTCATCGCGGCTATCGCTGGGGTGGGTTCGGAAAGGTGCGCAGTATATCAAGGGCGGCAAAACCGCGCGCCTCCGCATGGATTGGGGACCGTGCAGATGGGTATGATGCCCCTTACAGGAGGTAGTCCCTTGGCAAAGACGGCGAATCAGACGGAAACGCAATCCTTCCTGCCCGATTTTTGTGGGCTGCGGATGGTGTTCGCCGTTGTGGTGCTGTCGGAGCTGTTTGCCCTGATTCTGGCGCTCTCGGGCAGCGAGCGGGCGGGGCTTTGGGATCGGCTGGCGTTGATCTCGCTGTTCGTCCAATGGACCGGGCTGCTCGGTGCGGGGCTGCTGTGTCTGCTGCGCCGCCTGCTCGAAAGACTGCCTGAGGCCGGTGCGGCGGCGGCGGGCTACCTGCTGCTGCTGGCCATCGTCGCCCTGCTCAGCGAAGCGTCCTATCGGGTATTGAACACGACCCTGCCACAGGAGACACCCGATCACCTCGAATTTCTGTGTCGAAACGTCGCCATCGGTGCGATCGTGATCGGCATCATCCTCCGCTACTTCTACGTGCGCTTTCAGTGGCAGCGGCAGGTGCGAGCCGAGTCCGAGGCACGCTTCCAGGCATTGCAGGCCCGCATCCGCCCCCATTTCCTCTTCAATACCCTGAATACGGCCGCCGCCCTGGTCCATGACCGGCCGGATACCGCCGAGGCGGCGCTGGAGGACTTGGCCGACCTGTTCCGCGCCAGCCTGGGCGACGAACGCCAGATCGTCCCGCTGGAACAAGAGCTCGAACTGGCCCGCCACTATCTGCAGATCGAACAATTGCGGCTGGGTGAGCGGCTACGGGTGGAGTGGTCCATCGAAGCGGGCTGTGAGCGGGTCCCGCTCCCCCTGCTCACCCTGCAGCCGCTGGTGGAAAATGCCGTCTATCACGGCATCGAGCCACTGCCGGGCGGCGGAACAGTAACCATCACCGCCGGGCGTGTGGCCGGGGGCATCTGCGTGGAGGTGACCAATCCGCTGCCGGCCGGTCCCGCCAGCCGCTCCGGCGGCCAGCAGATGGCCTTGGAGAATATCCGGCAGCGGCTGCACGCCCGCTTCGGGGAGGCGGGCAAGCTGGTCACGCAGCGCTCCGGGGACCAACACAGGATCTCTGTCGTGCTGCCGATACAGGGGGAATCATGATCCGAGTCCTTATCGTCGACGACGAACCCCTCGCCCGTCAGCGCCTGCGCCGGCTGCTTACGGAACTGCCGGAGGCGGAAGTGGCGGGGGAGGCCGGGGACGGAGCGACGGCCCGCGTGCTGGTCGAGACGCTGCGTCCCGATTTGGTGCTGCTGGACATCCGCATGCCCGGTGAGGATGGGCTGGAGGTGGCAAAGCTTCTCGGCGAACTGGCCGAACCGCCGGTGGTGGTGTTTACCACGGCCTTTAGCGAACATGCCCTCGCCGCCTTCGAGGTGGAAGCCGCCGACTACCTGGTCAAGCCGATCCGTCGCGAAAAACTGCAACGGGCGCTGGCGCGTGCAGCGGAACGGCTGAAGGATCGCCGCGGGCAGCCGCCGTCGATCAGCGTTCATCACCGCGGCGGCGTCCACCTCATCCCGCTGGACGACGTGTTCTATTTCCAGGCCGACGCCAAGTATGTCACCGCCTTCCATCGCCATGGCGAGGCGCTGCTGGAGCTGTCGCTGAAGGCCCTGGAGGACCAGTTCGGGGAGGCTTTGGTGCGCATTCACCGCAATGCGTTGGTGGCACGGGCCCGACTACGCGGCATCGAGCGGGATCCGAACGGGGGTTACCGGGCGATACTGGAAGGCACCGATCGGCGGCCGGAGATCAGTCGTCGGCTCGCCTCGGAGGTGCGGCAACGGCTGGAAGGGGTCTCTGCCTGACCGCGGTGACGAGCGGTGCGAGTGCACCGCCGCACGCGTCAGCAGAAGCTGCAGTTCGTGGGCGGCTCGCCGGCAAGGGCCGGCTGGCGTTCGCCCCGGAGGCGGTCGAGGGCCGCGAAAATCGCCTCGTCCAGGTAGCCGCCGTAGAAGTCGGGGGTGGTCAATCCCACCATTTTCGGCGCCAGTTCGCGCCCGCGGGTGTCCACAAACACGATCGTCGGAGTGACCCGGATTTCGTAACGGGCGGTGATCTCGTTGACCGGCACGATCTGGCCGCCGAAGTCGCGCACGGCACCATGGCCGACATTGAGGCGACGGATCAACACGCGGTCGGTGTAATCGCCGCTGATGATCATCGGTTCCAGGAACTCCTCCTCGACCCGCATGCAGTAGCCGCAGTCGTCCGAGTAGAACATGATCAGCAGCGGCAGCTGCCGGTCGCGGGCCAGCCGGGCCTCGGCGGCGAGATCGTCGATAATGGGGACACTGACCTCGGCGCGGGCACCGAAGGCGACAAGCAGCGCCAACAGCGCCAGTGCGATTTGGCATCGCTTCATCTGTTCTCCCCTCCTCAAAAACTTACCGTATTCATCAAATATTGGCGGGCAATCCGGCAAAGGCAAGGCACACTTTAGGCCCGGCCGCTGCTTTCTTGTATGATCGGGCCACCGCCGCGGTCCAACCGCTTATCCAAGACCTAGCTCAGATTAGCATGCCCAGAACCGTTCGCATCGCCACCCGTCAAAGTCAACTCGCCCTCTGGCAGGCCGAATTCGTCGCCGAGGCCCTCAAACACGTCCATCCCGGCCTCCAGGTCGAGCTGGTCCCCATGGTCTCCAAAGGAGACAAGATCCTCGATGCGCCCTTGGCCAAGGTTGGCGGCAAGGGGCTGTTCATCAAGGAGTTGGAAGACGCCCTGCTGCGCGGCGACGCCGATATCGCCGTGCATTCGATGAAGGACGTGCCGGTGGAGGAGGAGATCCCGGCCGAGCTGCACGTGCCGGTCACCTGCGTGCGCGAGGACCCGCGCGACGCCTTCGTCTCCAATACCTACGCGAGTTTCGAGGCGCTGCCCGAAGGAGCCGTCGTGGGGACCTCTTCACTGCGCCGACAGGCCCAGTTGATGGAGCGCCGCCCCGACCTGAAAGTGAAGTTCCTGCGCGGCAACGTCAACACCCGCCTGGCCAAGCTCGATGCCGGCGAGTACGACGCCATCATCCTCGCCGCCGCCGGCCTGAAGCGACTGGGCTTCACCGACCGCATCACCGAGGAGCTCGGTACCGAGGTCAGTCTGCCGGCGGTCGGTCAGGGTGCCGTCGGCATCGAGTGCCGCCGGGACGACGCCGAAATCAATGCGCTGATTGCCCCGCTCAACGACCCCGATACCGCGGTCCGCGTCCGTGCCGAGCGGGCGATGAACCGCCGGTTGCAGGGCGGCTGCCAGGTGCCGATTGCCGGTTACGCCGAACTCGGCCATGGCGTGATCGTGCTGCGCGGGCTGGTGGGGCGCCCGGACGGCTCCGAGGTGGTGCGGGGTGATATTTCCGGCCGCCCCGAAAACGCCGAGGAGCTGGGCACGATACTGGCCGATGACCTGCTGTCGCGGGGCGCTGCCGAGATCCTCAAGGCGGTCTATGGCAGGGAGTGACCTGGCCGGCCTGCGGGTACTGGTGACCCGACCGGCCCACCAGGCGGACATCCTCTGCCGCCTCATCGAAGACGCGGGCGGACGGCCGCTCCGTTTCCCGGCCCTCGCCATTGAAGGGCCACGCCATCCGACGGCCCTGCGCCGGCAGCTCGCGACGGCGGCGTATGACTGGATCATCTTCGTCAGCCGCAATGCCGTGGCGTATTTTCAACAGCTGGACGGCGCACGGGCGTTGGGGAACGCGCGCATCGCTGCGGTCGGCAAGGGCACCGCAAGCGCCCTCGAGGCATGGCTGGGCCGGCAGCCGGACGGGTTGCCTGGCGACCGCTTCGACAGCGAAGGCTTGCTGGCCGTGCCGGAGTTCGCGGACATGACCGGTCGCCGTGTGCTAATTGTGCGCGGCGACGGTGGGCGGGAACTGCTCGCAACCACACTCCGCGAACGAGGCGCCACGGTGGAATATGCGGAGGTCTACCGGCGCACGCTGCCGACCATCGACCCGGCGACACTGGGGCCGGAGCCGGCGAAGGCGGTCGACCTGGTGACGGCGACCAGCAGTGAGGCACTCGCCAACCTGGATCGCATGCTGGGCCCCTGGTTGCACGATTTGCCGTTGGCGGTGATGGCCGGGCGCATCGCTGACAATGCCCGCCAAGCCGGTTACCGCGGGCCGATCCTGGTCGCTGCAGAGGCAAGCGATCGGGCACTGGTCTCCGCAATTGCCGATTGGGCCCGAACCCGACAGGAACACAAGCACGATGACTGAACAGTCCCCGGGTGTCGCAATGCCGGCACCTGCATCAAAGCCGGCCAACGACCCGAAGAAAACCCCCAAGGCTCCGCCTTCGCCGGATGGCAAACGGCGCGGCGGCGGTGCGGCGATCGCGCTGGCGCTGCTGGCCCTGCTGATCGGCGGCGCAGCGGCCGCCGGCATCTACTACCTGTGGACCGAGCAGCAGCGGGAGAGCCGCGCCGCGGCGGCGACGGCGACCGAATTGCAGGCCGAGCTCGGCGCCCTGCGCTCCAGCCTGGAGACACAGTTTCAGCAACGGATCGACACGCTGGCTGCCGGCGCGACGCAGGCCGACCGAAGCCTTGCCGGCCGTCAGGAGGCCCTGGAACAGGCCATCACCGACCTGCGCAGCCGACTGGGGCAAGACGTCCGCGACTGGACAGCCGCGGAAGTCGAGCACTTGTTGCGAATTGCCAACCAGCGGCTGCAGTTTGCCGGCGACATCGGCGGCGCCATGGCCGCACTGCGGGCCTCGGACCAACGCCTCGCAGCCATGGGCGATCCCGGCTACATGCCGGTCCGCGAGGCGATCGCGACCGAGCTCCAGGCCCTCGAAAATCTGGGTCCGGACCAGCGCCAGACAGCCGCCATGCGCCTGACCGGTCTCATTCGCAATGTGGACGACCTGCCGGTTGCGGGCGACTACCGCACCACCGACCGGATGCCGGCCGAAACGGAGGCCACTTCAACGGACGCCGCCGAGCGGCCGCCGATCACCGATTTCCGGGCATTCCTCAGCGCACTTTGGAGCGATATCCGCGGCCTCGTGACCATTCGCCGTCACGACCGCGACGACACCGCCACCCCGCTGCTGACACCGTCGGAGCGCTTTTTCCTGCACCAGAATCTACGCCTGAAGCTGGAGACCGCCCGGCTGGCGCTGCTTCGCGGCGACGGCGAAGTCTACCGTGCCAGCCTGACCGAGGCCGGGCAGTGGCTCGGCCGCTTCTTCGTCGCAGAGGCGCCCGCCACCCGTGCCGCGATGGAGGCCTTGGGCGGATTGCAGGTGGTCACGCCACAGCCATCGCTGCCCGATATCAGTGAGTCCTTGCGGCGTCTGCGAAACATCGAAGCGGGCCGGGGCGGCACATCGAGCACGGCGCCGGAGCGGCCGTTATGAAGTTCCTCCTGTTTCTCGTGCTGGTACTGGCCGGCGTGGTCGGGCTGGCCCTGCTGGCCCAGCAGGACCCGGGCTACGTCCTGCTCGCCTATCGCGAGTGGACCGTGGAGACCAGCTTAAGCCTGCTGGTGGTGACGATCGTTATCGGCTTCGGCCTGCTCTACGCCGCGATCCGGCTGATCGTGGGCGGCCTGCATTTGCCGGGGAACATGTCGCGTTGGCGTCGGGAGCGGCGCGCCAACCGCGCCCGACAGAGTACGAGGCGCGGCCTCATCGCCCTCGCCGAGGGGAACTGGAAGCGCGCCGAGCGCTACCTGATCCGCGATGCCGCCGACAGCGACCTTCCGCTGATCAACTATCTCGGGGCGGCCCGCGCGGCCCAGAAACTGGGGTCCGAGGAGCGCCGGGATGATTATCTGGCCCGTGCCCACCAGAGCATGCCGGACGCCGAGCTGGCCGTCGGCCTCACCCAGGCCGAGGTACAGCTGTCCGATGGACAGACCGAGCGAGCCCTGGCCACGCTCATGCACCTGCGCTCGGTGGCGCCCAAGCACGGCTATGTGCTCTACCTGCTGAAACGGCTCTACGAAAAGTTGACCAGCTGGGACGAACTGCTGGAGCTGACCCCGGAACTGCGCCGCCAAAAGGTGCTGAGCGAAGCGGACGCCGACGCCCTGGAGCGCCGCGTCCATGCGGCTCGAATCGACCTGGCGGTCAAGCAGGGCCAGACCGGACGGCTAAACGCCTGCTGGGAGCAGGTGCCAAAGCGGATGCGAAACGGCGAGCTGCTGATCGCCTATGCCGAAGCGGTCAACCGGCTGGGCGACGGGGCCGAGGCGGAGCAATTGTTGCGCGACGCCATTCGCCAGCAGTGGGAACCCGAACTGGTCCGCCTCTATGGGCTGGTGCGGGGCGAGGACCCGGAACGACAATTGGCGGCGGCCGAATCCTGGCTGGCCGACCACGAGCGGCAGCCGGACCTGCTGCTGACCCTCGGCCGGCTCTGTCTGCGCAACCAGCTCTGGGGCAAGGCGCGGGCCTATCTCGAGGCCAGCGTCGGCGCCGACGCGCGCAGCGAAACCTACTGCGAGCTAGGCAACCTGCTGGACCGTCTGGGCGAAGCGGAGCAGGCGCTGGAGTGCTACCGCCGCGGGGTGGAACTGGCGGCCGGAAACACCTGCACGGCCGTCTCCACCCGGCGCCTGCCGTTGATTGCCGCCGTCTAGCACCATCAGGATGCCCACTGCGGGGCCGTTTGATCCCAGCCCCAACCACCACTATTTCCCGCCGCTGGTCTACGCTTTCTAGAGTCCACCAACACCCGATCACGGAAGCTCGGGTAACGCATCGGATGTGAAGGTAATTCGACCACGGAGGGTCGTCGTCATGTGCGTGTTTTCAATCGTGCCGAGCAATCGGCCATGCTGAGCGATCAGCAGTCGCTGGTGGTCCGCGCCAAACAGTACGCGCGGGGTGTGGTTCACCGATTGGCGCGGCGGCCTGGCGCCGTTGGTCGGCGCCTCAAGGGACTTGAGCGCACCTGCAGCGCCCCCCTGTGTATCGAATATCAGGG
The DNA here is from genome assembly GCA_041685045.1 of Gammaproteobacteria bacterium. Taxonomy (GTDB): domain Bacteria; phylum Pseudomonadota; class Gammaproteobacteria; order Thiohalomonadales; family Thiohalomonadaceae; genus Thiohalomonas. Next base: position 34,682 of record JAWLGP010000006.1, on the reverse strand, counting down.
TGACAGCCGCCATGCCCCCTATCTCGAAGCACTCGCCTTCCGGCGCAGGCCGGAGTCAGAGCCGGTCTCGGGGGTTCAGCGCGAAGCTGACCTGCTCGTCACCGAAGGGCGGCACAAACGTGCGGGCGATGACCGCTTTTTCATTCCTTTCTGGATCGGTACCGAGGTCGACATCACGGCGATGGTGCAACAGTCGCGCAACAGCAAGGCGGCACGCGAGAACCAGTACCGCTTCCGGCGAAGGGCGTTCTCGCTGACCGTTCAGCGTCAGCCCGAACAGCTGGCCCGCTATTTCCGAACCATGCACCACCCCTATGTCACCGGTCCACACGGCGACCCGGGGCTGCTCCTGAGCGAGGCAGAGATGACCGCCGCCGCGGCAAACAGGGAACTGCTGCTGCTGTGTGCCGGTGACGTCCCGGTCTGCGGCCACCTGCTCGACTACCGGCGGGATCAGGCTACGATCAGTGCCCCCGGCATACGCGACGGGGACCCTCGGCACGCGCGCAACGGCGCGTTGCGGGCGCTCTACCACTTTACCTTCCGCCACCTGGAACAGCGGGGCGTTCGCCGTGCCCATCTGGGGCTCTCCCGGCCTTTTTTCGACGATGCGGCGTTGCAGTTGAAGCACCATCCGTCCACCCGCGTTACCGATAGCACCGGGCACGGCCTCTGGCTGGAACCGCGTCGCTATAACGTCGGACTCAAACGCTTTCTGGTCCGCAACCCGTTCATCGCACGGGAGGGAAAAGGGCTCAAAGGGGTGGTGTTCGTCGACGACTTCGAGCCGGTCGTACCCCAGAAACGGATGACGCGACTGCGCCTTGCCGGCCTGAACGCGATCGAACTGTACCGGCTGCCGCGTGTGGCGGAAGGGGCGCTCACCTGCGTCGGACGCATCGCCCTATGAAGGCCGGCCCCCCGGCAACGCCCACCCTGTTCTCGGGTCGGGAACAGAGTGGCGGGGAGCTGCTACGGCTGGCTTATCGCGGCGATGACCTTGCCCAGGGTCGGGCGTTGGCGGTGCTGGCCTTTGGCCATACCTACCGTATCGAGCGGGTCACGTCCGCCCAGGCCGATACCGCCGACATCGTGGTGGATGCCGCCAATGCCGACGGCGTTAGGGAGGATGGGTTCCATGTCCTGTACTGGCTGCAAACCGGGCACCAGGACCTTCCCACCGGTGCCTGTCGGCTGCGAGTCCCCCGGCTGACCGCGGCAACCCGACGTTTTCTCTCCCGCCATCCTTTCGTCCACCGCAGCGCCAACGGCTTGGCGACCGCCCTGTTCGTGGAAGGGCGTGCCGACCTGCAGCCTCACCGCCTCTGTGCCTTTCGCAGCCGCTTCACCGTCCCGGAAACCCTTTGCGTTCACCTCACGCGGCAACCGCTCGAGGTCCCAATCGGGCGCGTGCTCGCCGACGGCTTGCTGGTCGCTGCCTAACACCAATCGCCAAAGAGCGCGCTAAAATTTAAATGGGTCGGGTGCAAGATCCGGCCTGCGACGAACAAAGGGGGATATGAGATGAAACGGCTGATTCATATTGTCCTGGCAGGAGTCCTGTTGGCCGCCTCTTCGAGCAGTCACGCGTGGTGGGACTGGAATCCCTGGCCGGTGTGGACGCCCATGTACTGGGCGGAAGAGTTCTTCGACGATGGCTGGGGTGACGGCTGGGGCTACGGCCCGTACGGGTACGGCGGCCCCTGGGGCTACCCCGGCTACGGCAATGGCTATCCCACCTATGGCAGCTGGGGCGGCTATCCCGGCTACGGCGGCTGGGGCGGACCCTACGGCGGTTGGTGGTAACCAGAGATCGGTGCGGCGCCCGAAGGCGCCGCACCGTGGGCTGTACTCTGCCGCAGAGTACTAGCGCTGGCGGCGTCGAGTCCGTTCGTCACCCCGGATCGGCACATAGCCGAGTTGGGGGCGGGAGTCCCTTACCACGCCGAGGCTGATCAACGAGAGGATCAGCACCGTATCGACAACCACCACTGCCGCGATCAGCGCGACGCGGGTCACGTCGCCACCAATCCAGTCGAGCAGCGGACCGTGCCAGCTCAAGGCCGCCCAGACGGTGGCGATGAACAGGCCGGCGCTGAGCGCCGCCGTTACGGTACGAACGGCCTCACGCCTGCGGCTTCCCTGCCTGCTACGGATCGGGTCCATAGGGGCACCTCCCGGTCGAAACGTCCCTGTTTCGCCAGCGCCGCGGTTCGCGCCGCCACGCCGCCCATGACTCAACACTAGAATTCCTACCGGCGAAGTCAAGATTTTCCCGCCGAGGCCACGGAGAAATACCATGGGCTATGGTAGGATGAACGGTGGCGCGGCCTATCGCCGGCCGAACTCATCAAACCGAAGGATTTTTTTCTATGCAAATTGCACAGCAGAAAGTGGTCACCATCGACTACACACTCACCGACGACCAGGGCGCGGTCATCGATCAGTCCGAAGGTGGCCAGTTCACCTATCTGCATGGTGCCAGCAACATCATTCCGGGCCTGGAAAAGGCCCTCGAAGGCAAGAGCGCCGGGGATGCCGTGCAGGTCAAGGTGTCACCGGACGAGGGCTACGGCGAGCGCAACGACGCGCTGACCCAGCAGGTGCCCAAAGCGATGTTCGGCGACCACGAGCCGGAAGCGGGCCAGCAGTTCCACGCCCAGACCCCGCAGGGCCAGACCATGGTGGTCACCGTCACCGGCGTGGAAGGCGACGATGTCACCATCGACGGCAACCATCCCCTCGCCGGCGTCAACCTGAACTTCGACGTCAAGGTCATCGACGTCCGCGAAGCCACCGAGGAAGAACTCTCCCACGGCCACGTCCACGGCCCGGACGGGCATGAGCACTAAGCGTCCGAGAACATGATTCAACAGGATTAACAGGATGTTTTTCAGGATGGACAGGATGATTAAAGGGGCTTTACACCCGCTCTCCGAATTCCTGTTCACCTGTATTCAGTAGGTCGGGTTGGCGAAGCGTAACCCGACGTTTTTGAAAGGATGGAAGGATGAGCGGCTTCGATTTAGCCATTCAAACCATCCTGTTAATCCTGAAAAATCCTGTCAATCCTGTCCCATCGTCAAAGCCACCGACCGCTCACCCGGCACGAAGCTCGATAGCACCGAAATCCCCCACCTGCCGATGCGCCGCCCCCGGGTCCGGCACGCCGTCGCGCACCAGCTGAACCGTCTGCATCCCCGCCGCGCGGGCGGCGTCCAGTTCGCGCTCGATATCCGACAGGAACAGCACCGCCTCACCCGGCAGGCCCAGTTCGGCCAATATCCGGCGGTAGCTCTCCACCTCCAGCTTGGCGCCAATGGTGGTGTCGAAATAGCCGGTAAACAGCGGCGTCAGGTCGCCTTGTGCGGTGTGGGCGAACAGCAGCTTCTGGGCGTAAATTGAGCCCGAGGAGTAGACGTACAGGGCGATGCCATCCGCCTGCCAGCGACGCAAGGCGGCGACCGCGTCGGGGTAGATGTGGCCGTGAAAGGCGCCGTCACGGTAGCCCGCCTCCCAGATCAGCCCCTGCAGCGCCTTCAGCGGGGTGGCCTTGCGGTCCTCGTCGATCCACTGCAGCAGTTGGGCGATGGTCCCTTCCAGGTCGAGGTCGGGGCGGTTCGCCTCTTCCCGGGTCGCCGGCAGCAGCGGCTGCACCTTCGGGTCGTCGGCGTGCTTGCGGACATAGGCGGCCAGGTGCACCCGGGCATACGGAAACAGTACGTCCTTGACGAACGACAGCGACGAGGTGGTCCCTTCGATGTCGGTGACGATGGCGCGGATGGAGCCCGTCATGCCAGCCCCGCCACGTACTGGTCGTAGGTGGGGAAGCGGGCCGCGATACCGCTGCCGGTGAAGTCGCCCACCCAGCCGTCCGGCACGGTGAAAAAGCGGATGCACTTGAAGTCGGGATTGGCACCCATGTCGAACCAGTGGGTGACATTCGCCGGCACGCTGATCAGGTCTCCCTTCTCGCACAGCAGCACGAACACCCGCTCGCCCACGTGCAGATAGAACAGCCCGCTGCCGTCGACGAAAAAGCGCACTTCGAAATCGGCATGGATGTGCTCGGCGAGGAACTTCTGGCGCATTTCGTCCTTTTTCGGATGGTCCGGACGCAGCGCGACCACGTCCAGCGACTGGAAACCGTATTCGGCATTCAGCCGCTCCACCGGCTCCCGATAGGCGGCCAGTACCTCATCCTGACCGGCATCGGCGGGGAGAGGCCGGTCGGCCTCCCAGCGCTCGAAGCGCACACCGAGAGCGTCGAGTTCGGCCGCAATCGCGGCGTGGTCGGTGAGGGTCGCCCCGGCCGGGGTCCCGTTTGCGTGGTAAAGGGTCAGTGCACTCATCGGCTATTCAACTCCCGCATCCGCATTTCACATTCGAACAGAAACTCGAAGGCCTCGACGTGGCGTAGCGCGTCTCCGACCGTCTTGCCCCAGGTGTAGAAACCGTGCCCGCCGATCAGATAGCCGTGCAGCGGGCCGTGGCGGTCGATCCAGAGGTCGACCTCGCCCGCCAGCCGCTCGATGTCCTGGTCGTTGGCGAACACCGGCACGGTGACCGAGCAGTCGTGGGTGTCGACGCCCGGAAACGCCTTCAGCAGCTCGTAATCCTGCAACAGCAGCGCCTCCGTCTCCAGGCGCGAGAGCAGGGTGGCGTTCACCGAGTGGGGGTGCAGCACTGCACCGGCCTCGGGAAAGCGCCGGTAGATCTGCACGTGCAACAAGGTCTCCGCCGAGGGGCGACGACCATCGAGGGAGCGCCCTTTCGCGTCCACCACCATGATGTCGTCCTCGGTCAGCTTGCCCTTGTGCCGTCCCGAGACGGTCACCGCAATGCGGTCGCCGGAAAGCCGCGCGGAGAAGTTGCCGGAGGTGGCCGGGACCATCCCCCGGGAAAACAGAAAACGACCCGCCTCGACCAACTCGCGGGCGCGTTGCAGGAACTCTTCGGACATGGGGCTCTCCGGCGTCGAACTGGCCGGATTTTACACGCGATAGAGCCGGCGGCGTGAGTGGCGGGAGCAACCCGCCGCTCAAAGGGGCAACCGAAACCGGGTGCCGTCGTAGCTGAGCACGATCCCGGCCGGCTCGATCCGCTCCAGCTGCGGGCCCTCCTTCAGGGTAGCGCCCTCCTGGTACTGCCGGCCATTGATGAAGACCAGGCGCTCGGTCGGCTGGTCGCTGTAGAGGTGAATGCTCACCTCCAGCGAACCGATTTGCGACCGCAATTTGGGGTCGACATCGCTCCAGCTGACGGGCGTCGGCGTTGCCACCACCTTGACCGGCGGGCGGGGTACCGACGCGACAGTTACCGGCTTGCCCGGACGGGGTGCGGCCGCCGGCGGCGCCGGGGCACGCTCCGCCGGGAGCGGTGCCGACTCGGGGGCCTTGGGGGGAAGCGAGGCCGCGACCGGACGGACGGGGGCAGGCGGCGGCAGGGGCGCAGTGACCACCGGCGGCACCGGGTCGCGCGCAGCGGCCCACCAATACGCCAGCAGCGAGGCCAGCACCACCCCGGTCAGCAGGGCCGCGGCCATCGGCGCGAGGGGCCAGCGCCGGGTTTCGGGGGCCCAGGCGACCGAGTCGAGGGTCGGCACCTCGCCATTCGGACGCTCCAGTTGGGAGCGTTTGAGCGCCTCGAGGATATAGGACACGCTCAGCCCCCCGGCGCCACCGAGAGCCGCGGGATGTCGCCCGCGGCAATTCGGTTGTTGAGATGGATCAAGGTACGCGGGCCGGCCACCCCGTCGGGGGCAAGACCGTGCTCCACCTGAAAGCGCCTGACCGCGGCGCGCAGCGCACGGTCATAGCGCGGAGCGGCGTCGGCCGGCATCCCCAGCGCCTGGCGCAACCAGCCGATCGAACCGGCCGCCGCCCCTTCGCCGATGATGAAGGTGTCGGACTGGGGCGGACGCCACAGCAGCTGGTAGTAACCGCGCCAGAAGGCGTCGAGCTCGGTCCGCTCCAGCCGCTCTTCCTCGGAGCCGACCCGGACGGTGACCGAGCGGTCGTCCAGGGTGGTCACCAGGGCGTAGCGGGGGGTGGCCCCGTCCCGAAACACGATGATGGCCGGTCGGTCCAGCAGGCGCAGCTCCTCCCAGTCGCCGCGCCCCTCGAAGCAGCGCAGCCCGCTGTTTTCGGCGGCGCCACAGAGGTCGGCCGCCTCGCTCGGCGGCATCCCCCATCGCTCCAGGAGCGCCGCTTCCGCCAGTGCCCGATCGGCGCTTTTGGGCTCGGCCCGCAGCCGCTCCTGGATTTGGACATAGGCCGGCAGAACCGGGGCCGGTGCCACCGGTTCTGTTGGCTTCGCCGGCTCCGTCGGGTGCCGCACCGGGGGGCGCGGGTCCACCGCCACCGGCAGCCACTGGGTCAGACCGGCCGCCAGCGCGGACTGGACCTGCTCCGACTGGTTGCCCCAGGCGCCAATACCCACCGCCCCGACCACGATCGCCGCGGCCTTGAGACGGACCCGTGCCGGCGAGCGGCCTTTCAGCTCGACAACAGCCCGGCGCACCAGCCAGGCCGAAACCTGCTGCCGGCCGGTCGCATAGCCGGCCAGCAGGGCGCGATCGGCGACGATATTGATCAGGCGGGGCACGCCACGGGAGTAACGATGGATCTGCCGCAACGCCCCCCGGGTGAACAGCGGGCGGCCGGCACCGGCCACCCGCAGCCGGTGTTCGACATAGGCACAGGTCTCGGCGAAGCGGAGCGGGTCGAGGTGGTAGCGGGCGGTGATCCGCTGCGCCACTTGGCGCAGCTGGGGCTGGCCGAGCATCGCCCGCAGCTCCGGCTGCCCGACCAAAAAGATCTGCAGCAGCTTGTGCTGCTCGGTCTCCAGGTTGGTCAGCAGCCGCACCTGCTCCAGCACATCGCTGCCCAGATTCTGGGCCTCGTCGATCAGCACCACGGTGCATCGGCCCCGGCGATGGGCGTCCAACAGGTGATGGTTGAGGGCATCGACCAGCGCCTTGGTCGAATCCGACTCCTCCGGCCGCGGGATCTCCAGCTCGTCCAGGATGGTGCGCAACAGCTCCCTGGCGGTCACCGCCGGATTCAGCACCAGCGCCGCGTCGACCTGCTCCGGCAGCTGCGCCAGAAAGGCGCGGCAGGTCATCGTCTTGCCGGTCCCCACCTCGCCGGTCAGCTGCACGAAGCCGCCCGCCTCGCCGGCCCCGTACAACAGGTGCGCGAGCGCCTCCCGATGGCGCTCACTCAGGAACAGATAGCGCGGGTCGGGGGTAATCGAAAACGGCTTCTCGTTCAGTTGCCAGTGAGCGAGGTACATCCTGTATTTCAGGTTGGCGATCCAACCTAGAAGTCTAGACGCCGATCACCGCCGCGGCCGTATCGCACGGCGTCAAACGGCCCGGTGGAGAGCCCACCGGGCCGCAAGGTGCTATCGCTGACGCCGAGTCAGGCGCCATAGCACCGCCAGCGGAAGGAGAAACCAGGGCAACGCCCCACCACCACCGCCGCTGCTGCCGGACGAATCCGACGGCGGCTCACCCACGTCGAGGGAACAGGGCTTGATGACCCCGTCCTGGCTCACCAGCTGGCCGTTGCTGACGGCGATGAAGCGGGAGGCCGCGGCCGTGCCCTGCAACTCCCGCACGAAGGCCGTGTCGATGGGCTGGCCCTCCAGCACGAAGTCGGCCGCGGTCCAATTGACGCCGGTACCGCTGGAGGCAAAGATGCCGTCCCGGTCGCCTTGGTCATTGATACAGGATCCGGCGACGAAAAAGCCGTTATTGGCATCCACATCGGGAAAGGCGATGTCCGACGCGCAGGAGGCCGGCACGTCCACGACGGAGCCCCCCCAGCCGTCCAGGCCGCTGGGCGTGGTCTGCACGGAGTCCGAGCTGCCGGAGGCGGCCAGGGTGGTGCCGTCGAAGGCGAGGTCGGAGAGGCCGGAGGCACCGGGTGCGTCGTTCGCTTCCGACCAGGTGCGACCGTTGGCGCTGGTCAAAATCGTGTCGCCGTTCGCCAGTGCCACGAACTGACCGTCGACATGCGCAATATCCAGAATGTTTACCGCTCCCCCCAGGTCCGGAACGCTTGCAGCAGACCATTCGTTGCCGTTGCCGCTGTAGAGCAGCGTGTCGTCGCCGCCAATCACGTAGGTACCGTTGGCCCATTCGATAGCGCGCAGGGGCGCCGATACCCCGACATCGCGCGTACCCCAGGCGCGGCCATCCTGGGAGCTGATGGCAACGCCATTCTTACCCAGGGCCCAGAACAGCCCGTTGACGAACTGCACCCGGTTGAAGTCACGATTGGTGGGGGTCGAGTAGCGCTGCCAGTCCCCCGACGCGTCGCTGATCACCAACCCGTCGAGGCCGACGGCCACCGTCACGGTACCGTTGCTGTCGAGTTGGTGGAGGGAATCGATACAGGCGGCGAAGGCCGGCGAAACAGCCAACGCCAACGAAGCCGTGGCGAGATGTCTCATTGAGCGAGTCCTTTCGGTTCGTTCCGGCAAACGCGCCCACGTCGGCGGAACCGCCATCGCACGCGCTCGGCGGAAGCTGGCTATATCGGCAAAATCCTTTTCACCGAGGCAAGTAGCTTGCTACCGGTAGTGTAGCCAAGCTTTGTAGGGAGCGCGGCCTGCCCTTTTCTTCGGGGAACGCACTCCCTCATAAGAAACTTAGAGGGTCGCCGCCGGTCCCAAAGTCGGTTTACTTGATCTGACGCACCGATCCACAACAAAGGCGGCAACCGCACCGGCGGCCCGACCCGGAACCACCTGCAGCAAAAAATGCGGGGCCTCGAGCTCGACAACCTCAACGCCCGGAGCCAGTGAGACAATCAGCTCGCAAGAGGCACGGGGCACCACCCGATCCTCGGTAGCGCGCAGATAAAGAATCGGAACATCTATCTCCTGAAGACGAGAGGTGACATCCACCCGCACGGCGGCGCGCGCCCGTGCCCGCAACACTTGAGGCCGGACCAGAGCCAGTGATTCCGCTAAGGCGCCCTTCAGAGCCAGCGACCCAAAGCGCCCCAACACGATAAAGCTGAGGAGACCCAATGGCAGGGAACCGATGGGTACGGCTCCGATTACGGGGGCCGCATACTTGAGCACCGACAGCGGATTGCGCGCAAACGAACAACAGAGCACCACGCCGAGCAGTCCAGGCGGCGGCTTGGCCGCGATGGTGATCGCAATCGGACCTGAGAACGACTCGGCCAAAAGAACGAAAGGTTCGCCGTTCGGCAACGCTGCACGAACGACCGCCTCCAGTTCCGAGTACCCGAGGCAAACGTCTGGCGGGTAAGACACCACAGTGGGTGTCACTGCCGGTCCCAACGCGCACATAAAATCGGCAAATAGCCGACCGGTCCCGTCCAATCCGGGTAGCAGTACCAAGGCGGTCATCTACTGTCTTCCGTTTGACCGCTCTTCAGTACACGATTTCGTAGCGCCCATCGTTTCGGAGTCCAAGCCCTTTAAAGATTAACGTACCTGCGTCCCCATCCCACTCGAAAGGCGTGCCTGTGTACGGATCAGTTACGGCAAGCCGAGCAAGTGCCCTGGTGACTCCATCTACGGCTACACCTTCGCTCCGCAACTCCGCCGCTGCTAGGGCCAATCTCCGAACTCCTTCGAGGTCCGCCACCCTTACTGCGTAAGAAACCAGGTCTGAGTCGCCAACCGAGAATAGGAAGTCGCCAACAAAATTGTAAATCCGACTTGGAAATTCCGCGGCAGCTTCGACTTGGATCGCGCGTGCGTGTTCGACGGCTTCCGGGTAGCGGTCGTAAGATACGTGCAAGCTGTCCGCCAGGTTGGTAAGCAAGCTCGCGTGCCGATTGCTCGTTTCCTGCAACTGCAACATCGGCTCAAGCAGATTCCATGACCAACTCGAAAATGGGCCTTCATCATGTTCATGGACACCCATCGTATGTGCCCCACAAACGGATGTCGGAATTGTGTGCTATGCGACTGTTGCTACGGGGCTACGAGTCGCCCTGGACGTTAGCGTAAGCGGATCACCTGAAGTGCCCTGCCAGACCTATTTCCACCAGCCACTTGTCCAAAACTCAAAGAGATGCAGCTTTTCGTCATCACCCTTGGAGGAAGGCCCAATTCCAGGTAAAAAAAGACCGCTGAGCGAGTGCGCAGCAATGCAAGATGATAAGACGATAACGGTGGTGCTTGCCTTCGGATACAGAGGTCTGCTCTTGATTGCAATCAGGAACCCGACTGCCGCCAACGGAGAAAATATCGCACCCCAAACTACTCGTTCATTTTGCCAAAGCATCGCCCAACCCAAGCCTCCATCACTTGTGACTTGGTATGCGGCTATAAACCACGGGATCAAGCTCAGCGACACTAGTATCACTGCGATGGTTAGCATTCTGTCTTTTTTCATTTTGGCTCTCTCGCGGCAGAACCGCCCGTACGCTGGATCCGTGAGCGCCTGTTTAAACTGCAACTGGCTTTATATGATCCGCCAGTTCGGAAGCCGCTTTAAAGGGATCGTCGGAACCGCCCTCCGCCTGGAGGGCATTTGCCGAGTACTCGGTTGCCGTCGAAGCCCAAACGGACCGACTGTCGCGCACTACTCGCCTGCCGTATTGCGCCTGCCTTCACTTCAGTTGATCGGGAGCGGTTCCGAGAGCGCTCCGCAGCGAACACCCCACCAAATCGCTTCCATCACCCAATTTAAGGTCTGCTCAGCTATCGTTAGCCCCGGATTGGTCCTCGTGCTCCACACTAACGATCGAGTCTCAGTCCTCTGGCCCGCCCTCGCCCGCATCAGTGGGGGGAGGGCGGGGCTCGGTATGGGACGACCTCAGGTGGCGACCTCCGGTTGCCCTTCGGATGCGGCCGTCCACGTTTCGGTGATGGTCGGGTCCAACAGGCGCGATATCATCCGGGGTGCCACGAAGAAAATGATGATGAAGCCGAAAAGCAGGTTCAGCAGCACGAGGTCTGTATAGGCGATTGCCGCGGCCAGCACACCCAGCAGCCCCATCGCCGGCATCGCCGCCTGCAGGCGGGTTCGCTCTTTTCGGTCGTAGTCGAGGGAACCGGGAAGCAGTGGTTTGATGCGTTCGAGTGCATGGGCCTTCACAGCCGGGTTCAGGAACTCGACCGAATGATCCTCGCCGGCTTGGGTGACCGTGATAACATCGGAGTTGTGGTCGCTGGACACCTTTTCAACAGCAACCAATGGGATCTCTGTTACCTCCGATGCGCGGCTCAGCTTGACGAGTTCGCTCACTGAAGCGCCCTCCTGATAGGCATCCTGGACGCGTGTCGCGTGTTTTTCGTCAAACTTGAAGTAGACCAGCGTGTTTCCATTCAGCGCGACGATATATTTGTCATCGATGTCGAGCCATGAGGAGTCGGTGAAGAAGCCCTCGGGCATGGCCTTCTTCGACTCCCGGACGAAGAGAAGGCTCAATAACCAGTACAGAAAATAGCTGGCCGGGCCGGTGTAGGGGGCGACACCCAACATGTTGCCGATGGTGTTGTCGCTCGCCAGAGCCTCTTCGACGTTCTGGCCGATATCGTTCGTCCATGGGTCCTCCGTGGCATACCAGACGAGAACTTCGCCTCCTTCCTCCAAAGTGGAATACAGGGAGGCATCCACCTCGACGCTGTTGTCGTAAACCGAGCCGTCTGCCTCGAATTCGTAGTCGACGTAGTAGACGTCTTTGGTACGCTTGCGTCCTTTCAGGTTACGGTACTCCTCTTCCTCATAGGTTAGCTGGGTGACCGTCGCCGCAATGACCTGGTGGTCGCCTGTCCACTCATATGCCGCGTCGTTGAAACGAGCGAGTAGCGTCGAGGCGGCATAGGTCGCGACGAGAAAGAAGAGAACCGATACGGTTCGGACGATCCCCTTGCGCTTTTGTCCCGGTGATTTGTGTTTCGGCATAAGTTGCTCCTTTCCATTGCTTGTTATTGCTCTTGCATCAAGAGCGTCCATCATGTGCCGTTAGGGCGCATGTCTCTTAAAGCCAGATTTCAAACTCGGTGGGAAGCGAGGATCGTTGCGTGTTGATACTGTGACGCCGACGCTTTCCATGGCGTTCCTGTTCCGTTTAGACCTGAATCCAAGTGCCTAACCCACCCGTAACGCGCACCGACATTGCTGCATTACAAACACTTGTACCCAAACACAGCGGAGTTAAACACCCGATCAGTACACCGGTTGGTACACAAGGCAGGGTTATGGCGGCCGAACAGGCAGGGTATGCGCTTGGAAGTGTTAGAGGGTGGGTGTGATCTTGCCGACTGCGATTTGCGACGGGGGTGAGGCCGAGTGGGCCGACAGCGGTCGGTGATCGGGTGGCGTTTCGGTTGCCTTTCACTTTGGGTCCATCGAGTTCCTGTCCTTGGGGTGATGCTATCACTGATTGTGGGGGATTGGGGAGGGTTGCTGGGCGGCGCGCCAGCTTAGCCAGCGCATCGCGCCCGGGACGGCGCAGGTATCTAGGCGCCGTTGGATGTTGCGATCAGTGCGACTCGGGGAAAGGGGTTACATGGACACCCATCGTAGTACCCACAGGAAACTTGGGGTGGGTGCCCACGTCAGCATCCCAGTAGACGGGATTTCTGCCCCCACCGCGGCTCATCTCGCGGTCAAGGGCCGGCACGATGCGACTGCCCATCGCCTCTGGAATGGCATCCCACCCTCGGCGTCGATGCAGCGCTTACGGGACCAACTCCGGAAACAGGTATGGCAGGCAGTGAGCAGGGAAGCCGAGTCGGACCGGCCCTTTTGGGGAATCGGAGCGCAGCAGGCCCTCGCCGACCAGCTGCGCCACCGCCAGGCGGGTGGTGCGCTCGGCTCGCCCGGTCAGGCTGGCGAACTCACCGCGGGCCACTTCCCCGCCCACCAAGGTATGGAGCAGGATGACTCGCGCCTCCGGGCGCAGGGGGGCGGCCTTTCCGTCTATGCCGAGAGCGACGCCGTCATTTCTGAGGCGGACGTAGGCATCGACACGCTGGCGCAAGCCGTCGAGGCGCATGAGGCCGGACATGTAACGCGCCTGGTCAACACAGGTCTCCAGAAACCACTCACACCACTGCCACTGGCGGCGCATGGAGATGCCGCGGCCGTCCAGCGCGCCTTCCCGGGGCGCATCAGCCGCAGCGAGCATCGCTTTGTAATCGGCCGAGCGCCGGGCGAGGCCTCGACTGACCGACCACAACCCGTAGCCATCAACGCCGGCGCGGCGCAGGTAGGCATCGGTGAACAGGCGTGCGACGCGGCCGTTGCCGTCGAGAAAGGGGTGGATCCAGAGCAACCGGTGGTGGGCCGCGGCGGCGGCGATGAGGAGGTCGTGGCCATGGATCCGATCCGGATCGAATGCCTGGTCGAAGCGTTTCAAAAAGCGGGGCAGCTGTTCCGGGTCCGGGCCGACATGCAGGCCTGCGGCGACTGGGCGGGTACGAAGTTGGCCGGGCTTGACCACGATGACCTCACCGGTGGTGGGATCCTTGAGCTGACGCAGCTCCTCGGGCAGACGGCGGTAAAACTCTTCATGAAGCCAGATCAGGAAATCCGACGAGGTGACCGCCAGCGATGGCTCGTCGGCAAGCCGCTGCTCGACCATCTCCTGGACGGCGACATGGGCAATGCTCTCCTGCTGGCGAGCCCGCTTGGCCTGGTCCTGGTCGAAATGACTCGCCATTGCGCGGATCACATCGACGGGGTGGGTTGAATTTCCCTCGATCAGGTTCGAGTAGTACGAATTCACCACGCGCAGCAGCTCGCCCAACTCGCGGAACACAAGTGGGTGGACATGGCCGGCGGCTGTCGCCGAGACCTTGAAAAGGTCGATCGCGAGATCGGCCAGCGGCCCGATGCGGTCGGGCCACAAGGGTTCCATGGCAGAAGGGTGTTTGTGCATTGATTTTGCCGATCTTTATGCCGCTTTGTAAGTATCAAAACTTATTGACTGTAATCGACATAGCACGACGAAAAACGCGATGAACAACGAATCGATGCCGATTTACATGCCGAACTGGGCAAGGGGGGTTGCGTATTTCTGAAGCTGTGGAGAATAGGAGGAGTAAGGAGCACAGCGGGTCCGACTCCTGCGGCTTCAGACGAATCCAACGCGCAGAAGGTAGCACTGGCCGGAACAAGGGCGGGATTAGCCGTGAGTGCGTGATCCGCGTTGGCTGCACAAAAACCGCGGCCGGAGCCTGAACAAACCAGCTGCGCCCTGTGGCGTCGCGCCTCCGAAAGCGGCGGGTGAAACGGCCGGTGGAAGGAGGGTTACATGGAGGTTACATGGACACGCATCGTAGTACCTTCACCTCAGTTTGCCCGTCAGAAAAAGAGTGATAAAAATGCAGCAATAAGAAATGAACCAAGCATAAAGAAGACAGCGAGAACTGCTTTTGAATTAATTGCCTCACCTACGGCCACCCACATACTTATGATGAACGACAATCCAACAATGGGTATTGCAACAGGAACGACGGTCAAACGTGCGATACCATTCAGTTCGATGCCTGCTTCTGCTACGAATTCGAGCGCCAAGAAGTAGCAGACCCACCAGCAGAACAGACCGATCGGTATAAAAAGGAAAGACGCCGCGTACAGAAAACCCTGTTGAGCAAAAAGCCAACTTATTGCATAGATGGCTGCCGCGGCGCCAGCGCCCAATAACAGTCCCCACACAGAGAGCAGGCCGAGCCCGGCAACCAGCCGTACGAAAAATTGCCTAAGCCTGATGCTGTCTACGGAAACGAGGGTTTGCTCTGGATTCTTTTCGCTCATTGAAGTGTCAATCCTTTCAATTGCAGCTGAGGCGATTGGAGCGCGGCACCGCCAATATTGGAGGGTTCATGGACACCCATCGTAGGTACCCCATCGTGCTTCGGGTGGGTTTTCCACGTTAGCAGCATGCGATGAGCTTCTTCCTCGGGGCTGATGCTACCACTGTGAATGTGGGAAAGGGGAGCGTGTGAGAGGAGAGAACGCTGATTTATTGGACCGGCGCTTTGCGCCGGAATCGCGGCGAAGATTTATGCCCCGCATGGGGTACGCCGCTTCCACAAGGGAGTCGCGGGTAGGTTAAGCCGGCGTTTTGATCTCTATTGGGGGCGCGACTTGGGCTGCGGGCTCCTGCGAACAGGTTCGGCGCTTTGCGCCGGAGTCGCAGCGGGGATTTATGCCCCGCATGGGGTACGCCGCTCCCACAGGGGGCGTCGCTGGCGGGGCCGCCGCTTTTGTGGGTCAGTGCTCGGGGCCGGGCTCGTCTTCGCAGCTTTCGGTGGGCTCCTCTTTGGGGTGTTCGCGGCCCATGGCTTCGGTCCAGTAGGGCTCCGCTTCGCAGGGGCAGGGGTCGGCCCAATCGGGGACGTTTTTGTGGAGCTCGCCGGCGTTCCTCGCCTGCCACTCCAACGCCCGGCGGGCTTCTTCGGCGCGTTGCTCTTCTGGGGTATGAGGGTGCTGTGTGTCGGCCATGGTAGTGCTCCCTTCCTTGGTGGAGTTCTTATTTAGGCCGCAACCGCGGGAAATCGGTTCCGAACCGATTTCGAACGCCGGCTAGGCAGCACGGAACTCCATCTTTTCCACTGCATCGAGGTTCACGTGTTGGCGGGCCAGCCAGAGGTCGTAACTGTCCTGCATCGCCAGCCAGCTTTCCGGTGTGCGACCGAGCGCCTTCGACAGTCGCAGCGCCATTTCCGAGCTGACTCCACTGCGCCGATTCAGAATGCGGTTCAAGGTGGAGGGCGCAACGGCAAGTTTTTCCGCCAGTTGACGGCCCGTGAAACCAAAAGGCTCGAGATAGACTTCACGAATGAATTCACCAGGATGAGGCGGATTGTGCATGGCCATCAGTGATAGTCCTCGTAGTCGAGTACAAAGGCGTGACCGTCACGGAACTCGAACGTAACGCGCCAGTTGCCGTTCACCCAAATCGCCCCAGGGTGAACGCATACTAACGTCACGGCCGTGCTGCAAGCGATGTAAGTCCTTGAAAGCAGGTACGCTGTAAATACATCCCTGTACGCTCGACGGCCGCATCCCTGCGGCCGACGACCTGCTTTCAAGGACTTACATCGCTCTTCGGTGAGTATGCGTTTACCCTGCAAATCGCCCCCCGACCTTTCTCAGCGCTTGAAACCCGGGATGTCCATGTCCTCTATCGTCTCTGCCGTATCCAGGGCGGCGAGCTGCATTCTCAGTCGTTTTCCATGTTGTGGCTGGATGCCGGCCACGGACCCCTGTTTCTAAGAACTTCTTCAGTCCCTTGTGAAGAAACGACTTGATCATGCTGATACAGTAGCGTGTTGCGCACCGCGCAACAAGGGCGGTTTGTGTCGGGTCTGGATCGGCTGAATTTTCCGATCAGGTGTGGGGAAGCGAAATACCGCGAACTTTCTTGAAGGTGGCGACAGCATAGGTGTCGGTCATGCCGGCGATGAAGTCGGTGATGCCGAGCAGGCGCTGGTAGGGGTCGGCGGGCGGACGGCGGTCGGGGCCGAGGAACTGGGTCGGGACCAGTTCCAGCAGTTTGCGGCTGCGGGCGGAGGGCTTGGCGGCGGTGGCGACCTCTTCGGCGGCGCCGACGAAGGTCTCCAGCAGGCCGCCGAGGACTTCGAAACCGGCCGCTTCGATCTCGACCACCGGGCGGGCGGTGTAGATCTGCTCGATGGCGAACTGTTTGATGGCGACGAGGGCGTCGGCTTGGGGGATGTGGGCGACCAGCTCGTCGGTGAAGTCGCCGCGCACGATGGCGGCTTCGTGTTCCAGAAACACTTTCGCGGCGGCCTGGATCAGGCTGCCGATGGCGGCGGCGCGCAGGTATTCGATCTGTCGTTTTGGCTCGGCGATGGTGCGCAGACGTGCCTCCACCTCCCTGTCGAGCAGGCTGGTGAGCATGGCCGCCGCTTTGGCGTAGTCGACACAGCCCTGGCGGTAGCCGTCTTCCAGGTCGATGACGTGGTAGCTGATGTCGTCGGCGGCCTCGACCAGGTAGGCGAGCGGGTGGCGCTGCCAGGCTCCGGGGGCGCGCTCGGCAAGGCCGGTGTAACGAGCCACTTCGGCGAAGAACGGCTCCTCGGCGGCGAAGAAGCCGTGCTTTTTGCCGCCGATGCCCGCCAGCGGTTCTGCCAGTTGCGAGCGGCGCGGGTATTTGGTGAAGGTGGCCAGCACCGCGTGGGTGAGGCGCAGGCCGGGGTTGTCGGGGCTTTGCAGACGGGTGAGCAGGCGAAATCCCTGGGCGTTGCCTTCGAAGCGCAGCAGGTCCTGCTGTTGCTGCGGGTCCAGCGCCTGCAGCAGCCGCTGGGCGAACGGGTCGTGCTCGAACCAGTTGCGTATGGCGTCTTCGCCGGAGTGACCGAAGGGCGGGTTGCCGATGTCGTGGGCCAGGCAGGCGGCGGCGACGATGGCGCCGAAGTCGGCCGGCTGCACCTCGCCGAGGTCGTAGCGCTCGACCAGCTGCTCGCCGGCCAGGGTGCCGAGGCTGCGGCCAATGCAGGAGACCTCGATGGAGTGGGTCAGTCGGGTGCGGACGTAGTCGCTCTCCGACAGAGGGAAGACCTGGGTCTTGTCCTGCAGGCGGCGAAAGGCGGAGGAGAAGACGATGCGGTCGTAGTCGATCTGGTAATCGGTACGGGTGCGGCCGGGAACCGGCTCGCGATCATCGCCGAGACGGCGGTTGCACAGCAGTCGGCGCCAGCGCGCAGCCAAATCCATGATCAGGCCTCCCCACGGATCTCCTGGACCAGCACCCAGGGCGCGGCCACCACCGCCCAGAAGCTGGGGGTGCGTTCGGCCCAGCCGCGGGCATCCGCTTCCGAGGCGCGGGCAACGGAGCCTTCGGTCAGCCAGCGCTCGACGGCGGTGCGGTCGTCGCGCGCCATGTGGAAGGCGACCTCAATCAGGTCCAACTCACCGGCAACACGGATCACCACACCGCGGGCGAAGTGGCGTTCGAGCTCTTTCCAGCTGATCTTGGCGGTCTCGGAATTGAGCTTGGCGCGCAGGAGATCGTCGTCTTCTTCGTGCATCGTTCCTGAAGTCGCTGGGGGTGGGGGCGGCTATTGTCGCACAGGTGGACGGGGCTGCGGGCCTAGAGCACCGAACAGATAAACCGGTCGGTGCCCCCAGCCTGGGAAGCCCGGATGGGCAAAGCGCCGCCGCCCATCCGCTCGGTTTGGCACCATTGCTTTACGGCGCGTGCCCATCAGTCGGTAGATGGGCACGCGCCGGTCAGGTTCAGGCTCAATGCAACCGGCACAGGCGGCGCTTTGCCCATCCTACGAAGTTTCCGAGCTTTTATCTGTTCGGTGCTCTAGAAGAGCTGGCGAATGCGGTAGCGCACGCCGCTGGCCTTGCGCGGGTCGAGACCGGGGTGGGCGTTCAGGTGGCGGCGCAGGGTGAAGCTGTCGGCCGGACGGCGCAGGAAGACGCCGACCGCGTTGGTGTCGCGAAAGCCGCTCAGGGCGAAGCCGGCGGCGAACCGGGCCTGGACGCGGCGGTTGGTGAGGGCGGCGCACCCGGCGAGCTGCCCGCTGGTGGGGAAGTTCATGGCCAGGATGCCGTCGCGGGCGAGCGGTCGGCGCAGGCGGTCGAACCAGCGGGCATTGGCCTTTAAGGCGCGCACCGGTTCGCCGTCGGCCCCGCCGAAGAGGTCTTCGATGATCAGGTCGAACGGCGCACCCCGGTAGTCGGCGAGCCAGCGCTCGGCGTCGGCCTGCACCAGGGTCGTCCCCTCTCCTTCAACGCCGAAGAATTCGCGGGCGATCGCCAGATGCGTGCCGTCGAGGTCGATGCCGATGATGGTTTCGGGCGCCAGGAACTCGCGCAGCAGCCGGATCACGGCGCCGCCGCCAACGCCCAGCACCAGCACCCGGCGAACCTGTTGGGGCTGGAAAAAGGCGGGCAGCAGCAGCAGATCCCAGACGCCGCCGCTCAGGGGCCGGCGCGGGTTGTACTGGCTGTGGAAGATGCCATCGGTATAGAGCCGGCGGCTGGCGCCGGCACTACGAACCTGATAGCAGGTGTCACCGACTCGCCGCTCCCAAAGGAGCGCCATGCGTCGACTATTCCTCGCAGGAGTAGCCCATTTCGGCCAGTCCCTCGGACAGGTAGTCGGCAACCATGGGTGTGGCCATCAGGTAGGCCGAGGTACGCGAGTTCCAGTTGTCCTGGGCCTCGGCATAGGCGTCATCCCACTCGTCCGCGCTGAAGTCACCGCGGCCGATCCACATCAGTGCGACCAGGGAGGCCTGTTGGTCGGGTTCGAGGTCGTCGATGAGTTCGCCTGCCTCCTGGGAGGAGAGGTCGTCGCGATCGTCGGCCATGACCTGGGAGACGACGTCGTCCTCGGGACCGAAGTCACCGTCCGAGACGGAAGCCGTCTCCTTGACCTGAAACTGACGGGACTTGGCGATGACGGCACAGACGATATCGGGGTTTAGCGCAAGCATGGCTAGTCTCCTCAGGTTGGCCCACGATACTCGTTAGCAACTAGTACTCTTGCACCGTGATATTGACGGTTTCAGAGCCACCCAGAAGCGCCAAGACAAGGCGCGCTGCGCAGGGAATGGCCAGCCCTTTCCAAGCGGCGCAACGCAGGATTGGCGCTTCTGGGTGGCTCCCTTCGGGCGGGCCGGGAAACGGTCGTCCGCGGTGTTGCACCTCTTGGAAAGGGCGCGCCATTACCTGCGAGGTGCGCCTAGCGGCCAACCGTTTCCCGGCCCGCTGAAACCGTCAATATCACGGTGCAAGAGTACCAGATTACTCCTCGCCGGGGAGTTCGGCCACTTCAACGTGGACAGCGGTACACCGCAAAGGTTTGCCGGCCTTCCTGGACCTCGGTCACCGCCACAATGGCGTTGCCTTTCAGGTCGGCCGCCGCACTGTTGCGCGCCAGGGTACGCAGTTCCTCGCGCACTTTCGCCGCGCTGCGCTGGATACCGGCGACACGGTCGGCGACCGATACCGTGGTCTGCCCGACCCGTTCGCAGCCCTCGGCGTGCCGGACATCGGCCAGCACCCGGACGTCGGCGGCCGCCGTGGTGGGCTCGACCCAGGTGCAGCCGCTCGCGAGAAACGCACCGAGCAGGATTATCCAAAAGCCTTTCATCATTTTGCTCCGCTGGTTGTGAGGCATCCTCCGGCTTCGGCAAACCTGCCAACGGTGCCGGCCCCATCCGCATTTCAGGCTAACGCCACGGCAAACGGATCGCCAGCCGCGGTAAACTGGGCGCCATGCACTTCAACATCGCCCTGGTCACCCTGCATGCCGGTTTCAGCCACTCGTCGCTGGCCCTGCGCTATCTGCAGGCGGCCTGCCGCGACGAACCGTTCTTCGACGCGATCCGCCTGCTCGAGCCCACCATCAAGGCCGACATCGCGGCGCTTGCCGACACCGTCACGGCGGGGCTGCCGACGCTGGTGGGCCTGTCCACCTACATCTGGAATCGGCCGCAGACGCTGACGCTGGCCCGCGCCATCAAGGCCCGGCGGCCGGAGACGGTGATCGTGCTGGGCGGCCCCGAAGCGGGGCCTCAAGCCGAGTCGTTGCTGTCGACCGAGCCCGCGATCGACTACGTGGTCGACGGTGAAGGTGAGCTGGCGTTTCGTGATTTGGCGCGCTGGCTGAGCGGCGGCAAGGGCGGGCCGGCGGAAATCGCCGGGCTGGCCTGGCGAACCGCCGTGGGCGTGCGCCGCAACCCGGTGCAACCGGTTCCGGTGGAGCTGCTGCCCTCGCCGCTTCTGCTGGGCCTTGTTGACGACAGCAAACCGCTGGTCTATTGGGAGACCTCCCGCGGCTGTCCCTTCCGCTGCACCTTCTGCACCAGCGCCGGGGACCGGCTGCGGCAGTTTCCGGAGGCACGGACCGACGCGGAGCTGGCCCGTCTGGCGCAGCTGGAGCACAAGACCATCAAGCTGCTGGACCGCAGCTTCCACCTCGGCACCGCCCGCACGCTTCGGCTGCTTTGCCGGTTCGTGGAGACCCCGGCCTCGCTCCGCTTTCACCTGGAACTGAATCCCGATCGGATCTCGGCCGAGGCCCTGGCGCTGTTCGCCGAGGCACCGCCGGGCAAGTTCCAGTTCGAAATCGGGTTGCAGACTCTGGAGGCGCCGGTGCTGATGCAGATCGACCGGCAGATGGACGTTGCCAAGGGTCTGGCCGCGATTGAACGGCTGGTCGCCTTGCGCCGCCACCCGGTCCATCTCGACCTGATCGCCGGCCTACCGGGCGAAGACGAGGCACATTGCCGCACCGACTTTGACCGAGTGTTCGCGCTATACGCCGACCACTTCCAGTTCGGCACCTTGAAGCTGCTGCCCGGCACGCCGCTGCGCGCCCAGGCGGAGCAGTTCGCTTATCGCTTCGATCCCGAACCGCCCTATGAGGTGCGCAGCCATCGCGACCTGCCGGCCGCCGCCTTCGCCCGGCTCAAGGCCTACGGCGAGCTCACCGAACGGCTCTGGAACAGCGGACTGGTACGCCACACCCTCGCCCACCTGGTGGAGGCGCACTTCGGCCGGGCCAGTGCGCTGTTCGATGAGCTGTTGGCGAAGGCGCCGGAGCTGCTGGAGCGGCCCTCGCCGGAAGGTGTGTTCGCCGCGCTCGCCACGCTCTTGCGCTCGCGGCTAGCGGCCGACCCGGCCCTGCGCGAGTTGTTGGCCTGGGACTATGGCCACTTCGCCCTGCCGGGGCAGAACGCACCGGCCGAGGTGACCGACGGACTCGACTGGCAAGTACTCACTATCGATGGCAGCCGCAAGCGACTGCCGGTATTCCCAGTTTCGGCGGCAGCCGCCGCCGTCATCAATCGGCTGCGGCGGGAGCCGGTGGCGGTCGGTCGCTACGGGCTGTGGCCACGCAAGCACCTGCGCGGGCGGCCGGTGACGATGGTTGCGGTCTAAGCATCTGTCGGACTTGGGCGGCTAATCCCCCCGGCTTGCTTCACCCCAGGCGGCGGCCATCTCCCCGGCGGCCTCGACCACCCATGGCTCGCCGTAGTGCAGCACCCAGGCGGCCACCGCCCGGCGCATCGCCGCTACCACCTCGGCACGGCCGGTCAGGCCGGTGCGACGGGCCACTTCGGCGTAATCGCGGTGCTGCAACACCTTGGCGATGACGGCCTCGCGGTCGGGCCGCTCCGGCATGGTCTGCGCTTGCCCATCGGCCAACGCGCCGAGACTGAGCGCGTGCACCGGACCCATGCAGTCCTCGTAGACCCGGCGCCCGAAGGCGAAGGCCACCAGGTCCTGCCAGTCAGCGGGCGACAGGGGGGGATGCACCCCGCTGTCGCGGAGCACGGCGGTGACCAGTTCCGGTTCCAGGTCGGACAGCGGGTCGGCCAGCCAGTGGGGCAGGTGGGTGCGAAAACGGTTTCGCGCGTCGGCAACCAACGCCTCGCCATCGGCGGTGAGGGCGCGCAGGACAATCGCTGAATGTTCGCCGCTGGTGGCGCCGCGTTTGATGGAGAGGCGCACCGGCCGCAGGCCCGCCCGTTCCCAGAAGTGCAGCAGTGCGGCGGTCGCGCCGAAGCTGGAGCCGACCGCATCCAGCCCCTCGCGCCGCGCGCACTGGACGACCTGTTCGAGCAGCGCCGAACCGATCCCCCGTCCCTGCAGGGCCGGATGCACGGCGATACGAATGACCCGACCCAACCGGCGCCTGGACGCCGCTTCCAGGCCGAGGTGGGCGGCGAGCGCTTCCGGCAACAGATGGCCGTGGGGGCGGGTGCGTCCCTGCCATACCTGGCGCGACAGATCCGGGGCAAAGCCGCCTTCGGCCGCCAACAGCAGGGTCGCGACCACCCGACCGGCCGCACGCGCCACCCACACCTGCAGATTCGGGCCATCCAGCAGATGGCGCAAGTCCGAGGGTCGCGTGCGGTAGTGAGCGGTCACCAGCAGCCCAAACAGCTGGGACAGGGTCGGCTCGTCCGCCAGCAGCGCATCACGATCCAGGCGCTCGAAACGGCAGTCCGCCACTTGGGTGCCGGCCACCGCATCCGCCTCGGCGGCAGCGGCGTCGAGCAGCAGGGCGCGGAAGCTGAAATCTTCTATCGGGTCGCCGGCGGCCCAGCGGACCGGTTCGGACAGCTGGACCGCCTGCCAACCGGGGGTGCACCGATCGAGGACTTGCTGGAAGCGGACGGCAAATCCGCGCCCGGTACCCTCGTAGCCGTGCACGGTGGAGGCAAAGGCGATGCGGGAATGGTGCGCCAACAGGCGCTCCAGCAGCGGGGTGGGAATGGCGGCGGCTTCGTCCACCAACAGCAGGTTGGCCCGGGCCGGTGTCAGCGCCAGCTCGTCCGGCGGGGCAAAGCGGATGGAGCGACCGTGCCATTCGATCCGGCTGTGGGAGGCGCGGGCGGCCGGCAACAACCGCGCCGCGTGTTCGAACACCGGCGCGACCGCGTCCAGCCGCGGCCCCGTGACCACGATTTGGTCCATCCCCTGCTCCAGCAAACGGGCCGCCGCGATCCCCAGCGCAGCCGACTTGCCGCGGCCGCGGTCGGAGGTGAGCACCGCCGGTCGGCGCCGATGCCCTTGCGCCACCTTCAGAATGGCGGCGACGGCACGGGCTTGATCCTCCGTGCGGAAGGGGCCGTGCCCGGTGGGTTCGGCAGCCGGTGCTGCCGGCGGGGGCAGCAGGGGCACGGGCCCATCCTGCTCAACCAGGGTGACGCCGGGTGCGCCGGCGACGATTCGGGCCAGCCGGCGCAAAAAGCGCCCGGCCATCGCCTCGGGCGGGTACGGGTAGACGGCTATGCGTCGGTATTCCGGATCGGAAAAGGCGGGCCACTGCGCCAGCGGTGGCGTCAGCAACAGCAGCAGGCCGCCCCCGGTCAGGGTGCCGACCACCGCGCCGAAGGCATCCGCATCGAAGCCGTCGTGGGCGTCGAACACCAGCAGATCGCTCTCGGAACCGAGTAGCCGGGTCGCTTGCTGCGCCGGTGTAGCGGTTGCCGGCGGCACCGCATGGCGCCCGATCCAGATCGGGCATTGCGGAGCCAAGTGCAAGAGCAACTGTCCGGCGCTTCGGCGCGCCCACTCGGCGCCACCGGCCAGAACAAGCGCCCGGCGCTGGCGCGCGGCCATCGCCGCGGCACGGAGTCGATCGGCGAGGAGGAGGAGGTCGGACATGGCGCGATTGTGGCTTAGCGGCGCCGGAGAGAACAGTGTCGTAATCCGATCCGACTCGGCGGTCGTTCGCGCCACGGGGTTCGGGTTGGGGATTTCTCCCTCGCAGGAGACGCCGCTCCGGAAGCGGCGGCGGAGATGGTCGTTCAGGCGCGCCCGACGTTGCTGTCGTGCGGGGTGTGGAAGTATTCGCTCTCCTTGGCGTAATCGTCGATCATGCGGTGCAGTTCCCTCATGCGCTCCTCCGCCGTACTGACAGCGTTACAGTCCTCGCACGAAGGGTCGCCACAAGGCTGGCGGGAGTAGAGCCAATAGTGCACCGCACCGGCGATCATGCCATCGGCGATATCCCACAGGTCCGCCTCCCGGTCGATCTCGGCCAGCCGATTGGCGAGCTCGACCGCTTCACGGGCAGCAACCTCGTAGGCATCGTCGTCCTGAACCATACGGTCTCTCTCGAAATGGGCGGTTGGCCGGCGAATTCTATCAAACCAACCGCACCGGGAGGACGACCCGTTCTCGAAATCCACCGATTTATTCGTTCAGGAAGGGGAAGAGGGGGGATAACGCCTCGGCCTCCGGCTCGGGTTCGGCCTGGGCGTTACGCAGGCGGGCTTCGACCAGGGCCGCCGTGATCGCCTGATCGTCGACCACCTCGGGGATCAGCCGGCGCCTGGCCGCCAGTTCCTGCGCCTGCAGCCGTGCCGCCTGCTCCAGTGCCGCCCGGCTGGCGCCGGACAGGTGCTGCAGCTGCAGGAGCCATGGCGCCTGCCAGTTCAGGAATTCCCGGACCAGCCGGGCATCGTCCGCCGCGGGCCAGTCGGTCCTCAAGAGCAGTTCCGGGAAGGCACTCGGCTCGAGGCGGCGCGCCGCGGGTGTGGGCCCGTCACCGTACATGAGCAGACCCTCCCCGGCGCCGTCATCGCCGCGACGGAACCACTGGGCACCGGGCGTTGCACCGGCGGCAGCTTCGACCAGCCGCGCAACCAGTTCGCTGTGGGGGGATTCGGCCCGCGACCGACTGGGCGCGGTGAAGGCGCGCTTGGCCAGCTCGCCGGGCCGCCAATGCAGCGCGGAGGGGGCCGCCAGCCCGTCCGCCGTGCACGCGCTGTCCAGCAGCACCAGCGGGGCACCGGTCCGATCGAGCAGCCACAACTCGAAGCGGTCGCGCAGCGGAAAGGGGACCGCTTCGGCGTGGGCCTGGACCGCCTCCAGCAGCTGCCCACCCACGGTGGCGATGCAGGCGCCATCGTAGGCGGTGACGTAGCGCACGGGTGCCCGGCGCAGGCCACCAGAAGGCGACCAGGTGCCGAACTTCACGTCCGGGGTCTCCACCTCCTGGATTCGGCCCTCCACCCATTGCTCCTCACGCTCGCCCTGGACAAACAGGATCCACTGCTCACCGTCGCGGGAGACGGCGTCGGCACCGGCGATCTCCATGACGTTGACCACACCGCGGAAGGGGTTGAGCATCCGCTGGCTGTAACAGGTGGCCTTGATTGGCGAGATGGACATCGGCACCCCGGATTCGATGGGCCTCTCATCGAGAAACTAGCAGCTACGGGAATCACGGCAACCGAAACCGACAAATGACATCGCCGGCACCTGCGTCTACCATGAACACCCTCCTTCAACCGAGCACGCGAATGCCCATTCGACAACTGCTAAAGCGCGCCTATTGGGTTTTCCTGATCGCGGCGCCGCTGGCGTGGCTGGTATTCACCAGCGAAGGCCAGCGCTACTCGGACATTTTGCTGCTGAAGCTCAAGGGCGACCCTTCGATCACGCTGGACGTGGATCGGCTGCGCTCCTCCCTGACGGAAGCCCGGGTGGCCGAAGCACTGCCGGATCTGGAGCTGACCTGCGCGGACCAGATCACGCCGTTCGGGTCGCGCACCTGCCAATCCCCGTTGGCGGCCTTCAACGGCACGCCCTCCCGCTACATCAGCTTCTTTTTCGAAAACGGCAGCCTGCAAGCGGTAAAGGTGGGGATCCAGCGCGCCTATCAGCGCCAGCTGGCGGGGCACTTGAACGAATGGCTGGGCACCCCGATGCAGTCGACCGAGGGCGATGGCCCCGGTGTGTACCAGTGGCGCGCGGGGGGAGGGCTCGCCGTCATGCCCATCGAACCGGTGTCGCGCGAAGACGAACCGGCAATGGTCTGGCTCGCGCTGCCGTCGGCGAGCGCTGTCGGGGGGGGAATAGGACAGGATTAACAGGATTTTTGCAGGATTAACAGGATGATTCTTTGTAACTGCTCGCCCGGGTACGCTCTCAATGTCGGCGCTACACAAGGCATCGTCTTCCCCGCGAAGGCGGGGATCCATTGACCTTCCCTGGATTCCCGCCTGCGCGGGAATGACGGAGGGGGCGAGTAGTCAATGTCCGGCAACTTAAACAAGTTGCGGTTGAGGCGGGTTTCCCCTCGAGCCGTTGAAACCAATTAGCTTTATCCTGTTAATCCTGAAAAATCCTGTCAATCCTGTTGAATCGCCGCGCCACATACCTACAATCCGGCACTCACCCGAACCAGGGCATGCACTCCCCGGCGGTGGGCCGCGGTGCGGGCTGACCGGCGCCTGACTCGAGTCCGGTCTTCCAGTCGGCGACGAAGCGCTCGAGGGACTCGACCAGCTCCAAATCGTGCTCCTCGCCGGCGAGGGTGCAGTGGATGAGCACCTGGCCGGACAGCGGCTCGCCCGCGGTCACGGTCCATTGCAGGGCGTTGGGGCAGGTGGGTAGGGTGAAACGGACCCCGTTGTGGATCACCTCGCGGTGGATCCGGAACTGGCCCCAGGTACTGTAGATCTCCCCCTTGTCCCCCTGCTGCAGGAGCACCTTGCTGATTGAGGCGCACCACTGCGGCAGGTTGTCGATGCGCACGTGGCGCTGCAGGTCGGCATCACGGATGCGGGTCACGGCCCGCGCAGTAAACTCCATCCCTTCCTCCTTAATATTTCTCTTATTCGGTAACTGCTCGCCCGGGTACGCTCTCGATGTCGGCGCTACACAAGGCATCGTCTTCCCCGCAAAGGCGGGGAACCATTGACCGTTCCCTGGATTCCCGCCGAAGCCTGCCCTCGAATTTTTTTATCGGGGGCGGGAATGACGGATGGACGAGTAGTTACCTTATTCGTTCGACAAGGATAGGTACTAACAGGATGTCTCAGGATGACATAAAGGGCACTTAATCCAGCCACCCGACTTATCCTGTAAATCCTGAAAAATCCTGTTAATCCTGTCCTATTGCCGCGGCTCTGTTGTGTGGTTATGCACGGCCCCGTGCCATTCTAGTGGATCACCTCCAAATGCGGGAGCGGGCAGATCTGCCAGCCCTCCTGTAGCGCATTTTCCACCAGAAAATCGTGGGAATACTCCTCTTCGGGGCTGGCGAGCGGGACCTCGTCGGGGACCCGGCACTTGAACTGCTCGTCCACTGCGCTCCAGACGATGCTGGAAAGCGGCCCGGAAAACCAGCGGCCATCGCGCAGTTCGCGTCCACGCTCGGGGGCGTCGGATACCTCCAGCTCATAGTAGAGGCAGGTGTAGTCGGAGTTTCGCGTGGGGTGTTGCCAAATCCGCTTCTCGACGCGGCATCGGCTCATCGGGTGGCCCTCGGCTCGGCGCTCATCCAGTCAGTCCAGCCCGGCGCCGGCCGTTCGTCAACGGCGGCCACGCTCAAAACTGGTCCGTGCGCAGCATCACCAGGGTGCAGCCCTCAATCACCTCGGTCCCCTGCTCGGCCAGGCGGGCCTGCAGCTCGGGCGACTCGGTACCGGGGTTGAAGATGGCACGCGCCGGGCGCAGCGCGACGATGGCGTCGGCGATGGGCGCGCTGCGGTCGGGACCTACATACATCGTGAGGGTGTGCACCGGCTGTTCCACATCGGCCAGGTCGTGGGTGACCGCCACGCCTTCGATTTCGGCGATCTTGGGATGGATCGGAACAACCGGGTAGCCACCCTCCATCAGCATCTTCTGTGCCCTGTTGGCGTAACGGTCCGCCTTGGGGCTGGCACCGAGGATAACGACGCGGTGCTCGGCGGGGGAGGCGGGGAGGTTGGGTTTGGTTTGCGTCATGCGGTGCTCTCGAGTTCCGGATTGCGTTTATCGTACATGGTTTGACGGGCAGAGTGATTTCCGGCCGTCCCCTCAAACCACCTCCTGATCCACAAACCGCCCCGCCGCACGAATCGCCGGCAGCAGCACCCAATCGGCCCAGGCACAACCGGTCTCCCCGCAATCCCGCTGCTCCTCCTTGCCCGCCTCGGAAGCGGCGTGCCCACCACCCTGCTCCAGCCATTGCAACATCGGCGCATAGCCCGGCTCCCACGCCCGCACCTCGCCGAAGCGTTGCCGCAACGCCTTGAGGATCGCCATTCCCGAAAAATCGAGGTCGCCCCAGAACCAGAGCGGTTCTTGATTTTCCGCCGCGGAAAACCACCACCGCTCGAAAGCGGCGCGAACCGCCGGCGGCGCGTCGCCGTGGTAGTGCAGACTGACCCCGTCGGCGCTGCGCACCCGCGCCGCGCTGCCGCGAAAACCGGCGGCGTAGACCAGCGTGAGGTCGGCGGGAACCGCCGCGGCGATCGCCTGCGTGTAGCTGTCCTGGTTTTCGATGAACAGGATGCCCTTCGGGTCGGGCGGCAGATGGACATTGACCACCAGCGGCCGGGCGACGAGGCGCAGGTTGGGAAACAGTTCCAGCAGCAGCGGTTCGCGATTGTCGAGGAACTTGGAGTGGCCCCAGAACGCGCGGGCGCTGAGTTGACGGAGAGTCAGCCCGCGCTCCCCGAAATCGGCCAAGGCGGCGAACGCCGCGATCACCTCTTCCGCGGTCCGGCCCGGAAGCCTCACCGGCCGGGCCGCCAGCGCCGCACCGCCGTCCGCGAAACAGTCAGCGTGAGCGGCGACGGCCGCACGCCAGCGGACCGCCTCGGGCAGTTCGCGCGGCCGCGCCAGCCAGTCGCGCAGCACCGGCTCGGCCCCGGGGCAAAGGCTGGCCTTGGCCCCGGCGTATTCGGCGTCATACGGATGGCGTTTCGGATCGAGGCGCACGGCAAGGATGCCCGCCTCACTGAGGGCGCGCAGCAGCTCCCAGGTGTGGTCCGCCGCCTCGTCGTGGCGGCGCAACCGCTTGCAGTGCGCCTCGATGCGCACGGCGTTCAGACGCGAGGCATCGTCGGCCTCGTAATTGTCCAGCCGGCGGACAAACTCGCCGAGCAGGGCCAGAATGCCGGGCTGCTCGTCGAGCCAGGGCGGGCGGGGAAGCTGTCGGATCGCTCGATTCAGTTTCGATGAACCCAATAGTACGGTTCGCGGTGAAGGTGCATCACGGCAAGAATCGTCAATGCTTCGTTGCCGTCGTCGCGATGGTACACAATCCCATAGGGGAATCGACGAACAAGGCAGCGGCGAACATCTTCTTCGATAAACGGCCACATCTCAGGATGCGTGGTGGGCGCTCTTGATACCCGAGCGTTTTTTCTCGCTCCTCGTAATAATCGATAGCGAGTCGGAACTCCGCGAGGGCCTCCGGGTGGAACGAGTATCGCACTAAGAGAACCGTTTCCAGATCTCTTCGAAGGCATCCTCTCCTGACACCGGCGTGACCGCACCCGCTTTGATCTCTTCCAATCGGCGTTTTGCGACTTCGGCCCATTTCTTGTCGATGTCTGATTCCGGAGGGTTCAGGCTCTTGAGTACCGAGTCAGCTACCCGCGCACGCTCTTCCACAGGGAGCGACTCGATCTCTCGTAACAATTCTTCGGTGTTCATATCGCTTTCTCCGCAAAGAGATGGCCCGTGTAAGGTCCAAGTTTACTGCTGTACGGGGCCTTTGCACCTGTCCGCACATGTCGGGACAGGTGGCTGCTCACCGTTATACGTCCAGATCAAGCCCGTCGCAAATCCCGGCAAGGCGAATCCGACAACCGGCGTAACCCCTTTCCCATCCCCCTACTCTCCGCTAGGATGAACCCGCTTCCTCAGGCGGCCGGAGCGCCCGACGACACGGATCGGGCGAGGGCGTAATAGAACACCCGCACAGGGAAATAGGCCTGCCGCACCTGACGACTCGAAGTGAACCGCCGGCGGATTCCGCCCGGCGACACGGAACGAACGTCAGGAGAAGACCATGGAACTCACCGATGCCACGGGGCGCTTACGGCTCGCGATCGGCCAGGCCCGGCTGATTGCCGACCTGCTGCTGGCGGCCACGGACTTGCAGGACGTCGAACGCGATAACTTCGCCTATGTCATGCAGGAGCTGACCCGTCGACTGGAGCGCGACCTGAACGGACTGGAACGCCTGCTCGGCCACCAGCGGCCCGGCGCGTTTCCCGACACGGAGGTGCGGCGATGAGATACGACAGCGATTTCGACGGCCCCCCGGCCTGGTACAAGATGAAGAAACGCCCCAAACACCTGCCGCCGCACAAGCGCGAAGCGCTGGACGGGATCGTCGCCGCCATCCGCGAACGGCACGACGTGGAGATGGTCATCCTGTTCGGCTCCCACGCGAGAGGCAACTGGGTCGAAGACCGCTACGTCGAAGACCACATCACCTACGAATACCGCTCCGACTTCGACATCCTCATCATCGTCGCCGACAAGAGCAGCGAGCGCGACGTCAATTTCGATTCCGACCTCAAACAGACCCTCGAACCCGGCGAAGACGGCACCCGGGTCAACTACATCGTCCACACCATCCACCACGTCAACCAGATGCTGGCCGAGCGCCGCTTCTTCTTCATGGACATCCTGAAGGAAGGCTACCTGCTGTATGACTCCGAGCGGTTCAAGCTGGCCCGGCCGCCGAAGGAGCTGCCGCCGGATGTGATGTTGCGGCATGCGGAGGAGTATTTTGAGGAGTGGATGGACAGCGCCCAAGGCTTCTTCGAAATGTACTTGGCAGCGCTTTCTTCCGGCCGGGACAAGATCGCGGCGTTCCAACTCCACCAGTCAGTCGAGCGCTACATCACCTGCCTGCTCCTGGTCCACACCGGCTACCGCCCCAAGGAACATGACCTGGAAAAATTGATCCGCCAAGCCGCCGGCTTCGACCCACGCTTCGCCACCGTATTCCCCACGGAAACAGAGGAGGACAAACACCTCTTCGACCTTCTCCGCCGCGCCTACGTTGACGCCCGTTACAGCAAGCGCTACGCAATCACGGATGCCGAACTCGACGCCATCGCGTCCAATGTGGAAGCATTGAAGCAACTTACGGATGAAGTGTGTTCAAAGAGGATTCATGCTCTACGCGAAATTCTCTGAGAGAGTTGTAACTGCTCGCCCGGGTGCGCTCGCGATGTCCCGCGCGATAAAGGGCATCCGTCTTCCCCGCGAAGGCGGGGATCCATTGATCCGTACCCTGGATTCCCGCCTGCGCGGGAATGACGGAGGGGGCGAGTAGTCACAGAGAGTTAACCAAATGACCTGACCGGTGGTTTTGACTCGGTCTGGCAGGGCGCCACAGCTACCGAGTGGGTGAACGACAGCCGTTGAATGGGGATGCGTTTTGAAAGATATCGATCATCATTGTGGGGCTCTTTGCGATCTTATTATTAAAGGAACGGAATACTTCATCGACAAGGAAGAGTGGCAGCAACCGCTTGTTCACTTGAAAGTTGCAAGCGGAATAGAGTCTGTAAACTATAGCGCTTTGCGCTTTGATGATTCGGTTGGCTGGTGTGGCCCCGCTGACACGATGGCCGATTATCAGGAGCAACTCGAGAAGCATCTCATAGTGGAATTGTGCCGCTTTCATTTCATTTGGTCGGCACTAGAGGCTGCGATTGACGTTTCTGTTCCGCCCGATTTTCTGGGTGGTCCAAAAGGCAAAATTAACAACGCATGTGCGTATATTGCCTCAAAGATCGACGGTGGGTTTTCCTTTGATGCCTACTTCGCTCAACTTAGTGAGCTTGAGGGTCTAATTGAACGCGACTGCGTTTACGGAGATTTATTTAGAGCGGTCGCCATACCAGGTCATGTGAGCACGTACGGAAAAGGAGCATTTATTGCGTATAAGCTCAGAAACCGACTCGCGCACGGAGCACTCCGAATACCTGTTTCGTTGCAAAAAGAAGAGGAACATAACGATTCGGCTATCGTACGCTGTGTATCGAGGTTGGTGCTTTTTACGATTCAAATCCTAGCATTGCTAGACCTTGAATGTGACTTCCCATCGTTTTCTTGGACTTACGTCGATGTGCCAATCAGAATTGCATTGACACGCATCCAAGATGATGTGCATCCAGAAGATCTGCTTGCAGATAGCCAATAGAACGGGGTAGGTGTTTACCTGCTTATAATTGCTTGCAGGAGTCTCGCTAGAGGATTAATGCCTTGCCTGCTAATTCCACATTCGAGTTCCCGGAAATTGGGAAGAAGGTTGGCGGATATCTGTACCTTCACCGAGATGCTATTTGTGCGCTCTCAAGGGAAGAGATCGCAGTGGTCGAACGTGCCGAGTTCTTTGCCGGTAATCCAGAATGGAACGTTTTGAAGCGGGCGTTCGCGGGCGATCACCTATCGTTGTTGACCTACGAAGCGTTCTTCGATAAGCCCTTTCCCGAATTGGCGAGAACTTATCGCGTGGATCTCGCTACCGAGAAAGTCGAG
Source organism: Gammaproteobacteria bacterium (assembly GCA_041685045.1). Classification (GTDB taxonomy): domain Bacteria; phylum Pseudomonadota; class Gammaproteobacteria; order Thiohalomonadales; family Thiohalomonadaceae; genus Thiohalomonas. The sequence goes on along the minus strand of JAWLGP010000006.1, from coordinate 1,945 downwards.
CTTAACGAGTACCCCGCCGAACGAAACCGTCCCATTTTGCACAGGAAGGAACTCCTTCTCCACCCGGACCATCCCCGTTGGCTCGAGTTTGCTTCTTTATCTCGGGCGTTGGACGACGCCGGGCTACTGCGTGATGCCCATTTAATCGGCTACCGCGAGCAGTGGAATGCACGTCTTCGGAGCCGCGGTTACGTGGTTATCGGCCATTCTCTGGAACGACTGGACGGCTTGGCAGAAGTACCCGAGGCGGTCGAAGTCGAGCGTCACCGTACTGCTCTTACCCGCTACGGACTGTCATCCCCGATGCAGGCGCTAGCGCGCAATGGGTTTCTCGACGGTTCGCAAACGGTATTTGATTACGGGTGCGGGAAAGGCGACGACTTGCGTCTCTTGGATTTGAACGGGATAGACGCCACCGGCTGGGACCCGTACTACCGGCCTGACTCGCCAAAGAGCCCCGCGTCCATCGTGAATCTCGGCTTTGTCGTCAACGTCATTGAGGATCCCGAAGAAAGGGTATCTGTTGTCACCGACGCGTTTTCGCTGGCGGAGTACCTGTTGGTGGTTTCCGTAATGCTCGATTCGGTTGCCCCTTCTGGCGGTCGCCAGCACCGCGATGGGTTTCTAACCGCGCGCAACACGTTCCAGAAGTACTACACGCAAGCGGAATTTCAGCACTTCCTCTCGTCGGCTTTGGACATTGAGCCCATCGCGGTCGGCCCTGGTGTATTTTTCGTCTTCTGCAACGAGGGAGACGCTGAAGAATTTCTGGAAAGGCGCAGTGCGAACCGAGGAAGCCTTTCGCACCTGCGTCAGCGCCTTCCGCGCCTATCCCGCGAGGAGAAGCTCAAGAAGCACTACGATGAACATGCCGGCCTTCTTGAGCCTCTTTGGGCGCTATATCTATCGCTCGGCCGCGAACCCACGGAGTTAGAAGTGCCAGCGTTGGAGCGGACGCTGGAAACGTTTGGGACGCTAAAGAAAGCTTTGCGGTTTCTCGCCCGTTATCACGGGGACGAGTTAATTGCCGAGGCAGCCGCCTCTCGGACATCCGATCTGCGTGTCTATTTGGCCCTACAGCAGTTCGCCCGGCGCCAAGGTTTTCGCGGCTATTCTGAGCGACTCAAACGCGACATTAAGGTGTTCTTCGGCTCACTCCGAAATGCCATGGATGCGGCGAGGGCGCTCCTTTTCTCCATCGGAGATCCGGAGAACATTCGTTCCGCCTGCCTAGCAGCCGCCGCCCAAGGTATCGGAGTTCTCAGCGACGATAGCCGGTCGCTTACCGTCCATTCCCGATTCCTTAACCAGTTGCCGGAACGGCTTCGAGTTTATGTGGGTTGCGCAACCAATTTCTACGGTGACCCGGAGGCCGCCGACCTTATCAAGGTCCACATTGACTCCGGAAAACTGACGTTAATGATGTTCGATGATTTCGAAGGCCAGCCACTTCCTCGCATGACTCAGCGCGTGAAGCTGGACTTTCGCCACCAGGCGATTGACGTTTTTGAATACGGCGACGACTACGAATGCCCGTATCTGTTTCTGAAGTCTAGATTCATCAACGAGGAATTCGTCAATTTCGAGGAGCAGCAGGAATTTGATGAAAGGCTATTAGCACTCGGGCATTTCGACTTTGACGGCTACGGCCCTAAACCGCAGACCTTCCGCGAATCCCTCAAACAGCTCCGGTTAACAATTAATGGTTTTGAGCTTACCGATGCTTCCGATATTCCGGACCTAGATGATCGTTGCGGCAAGTACTTCAGGTATAGAGATCTTATTGAATGCGGCGAGACGCAACAGAAGACGGGTATTCCCAATGCCCCTTCACGCCCGGAAACATTTGTTAGCGGCTGAGTAAAACCGCGCATAAATGGCGAAGGTTGCGGGCACGGGGGTGGGCGGCATCACTGGGCCTCAGCCAGGGGGGTAGGCTCGACCC
>JAWLGP010000005.1:0-191980 GCA_041685045.1 Gammaproteobacteria bacterium | reverse complement strand
TTGATCACGGCATCGCAACTTGATGCTATTCAGTTGTTTCGATCGACGGATAAACAGAATTGATCGCCGCCACCAGCGAAAGGGGGCGAGTAGTTACGATACTTGCTACTACTGGTGAATGCGGACGTATTCAGGCGTACCTGGTTTCGAGGGCTTGGATTGCCAGCAGAACGGGCTGCCATGGAAGTATGCGGTCACCTGCCTGCTAGACTAACCGTGTGGTAACGACCCTCTTTTTCGTCTATTAATCGCTTATCGAGTTTGAACGGGGCATGGATAGCCAAGACCGAGACCAGCCTTGCATCGCCATCGATGCGCACGTGCATCTATGGGAATGCCACTCCGTCGCTTCAGTGTTGAACGCCGCCTTGGTCAACCTTTCCGTCGCTACCCGGTCGCAGGCAGACGGTTTGAGTGGCATCGTGCTGCTGGCGGAGCTTGGCGCCGGAAAGCAGTTTGCCCGACTGTGCGAGGGCGGCGGGTATCCACCCGCTACGGGCTGGTCTTTCCAGGAGTTGGGCGACTCGTACTCCCTGCTCGCGCGCAAAGAAACGGGTGAGGCGCTGCTGGTCATTGCCGGCCGGCAGATCGTCACCTCGGAGAAACTGGAAGTGCTGGCTTTCGGCACCAACCGGCCCGTGCCCGATGGGCGTACGGCCTTCGATACGATCGCGGCGATCGCTCGCAAAGGGGCGCTGCCCATCCTGCCATGGGGCGTCGGAAAATGGCTCGGGCAACGGGGGCGCACCGTTCGCCGGCTGTTACCCGTACTTGAAGCGAACGGCGGAATTCTGGGTGACATTGCAGGACGTCCCACCTTGTGGCACGAGCCGGGACTGTTCAGGGAAGGCAAACAGCTGGGCCTGCGCATACTGTGCGGCTCCGATCCGTTGCCGCTGATCGGCCGTGAGCGCGTGGTCGGAACGTACGCAAGCCGGCTCCACGCCCGCCTGGATCTGCGGCGCAATACGACGCAGGCGCTGCTGTCGCGCCTTCAGGACAAGAGCATCACTTTGGAAAGCTTCGGTCGCCGTTGTGGTTCGGTCGGCTTCGTTACCGACCAGTTCGCACTTCGGCGCCCAATGGTCAATAACACCGGCGGTGTGCTTCCGGCCAGGGACTGATTAGGGCCGCACTGGAACGCTCCACCTGTTTCGCGCACTGGCGAAGGAACGCTCATGCGAATACTCGTATTGGCCCCTCATCCTTTTTATCTGGATCGGGGCACACCGCTGGCCGTCGATCTTCTGGTGAAGGCACTCACCGAGCGAGGCGACCAAGTGGACCTGCTTACCTTTCACGAGGGGCAAGACCGCCACCATGCCGGGATGACGATTCATCGGATTCGCCCCTGGTTGCCCTTGAGTGGACTGCGCCCCGGATTCTCCCTCAAGAAACTCGTGTGCGACATGCACCTGTTTCTCCGCTTCCTGCGGCTGTTCTTCCGAAACCGCTACGACGTCGTACACGCCGTCGAAGAGTCGGTATTCATGGCCATGCTGGTATGCCCTTGGCGATCGACCGATTACATCTACGACATGGACTCGTCGATGGCCGACCAGCTGGTGGAAAGGTACCCGCCGCTGAAGGTAGTGTCGCCGCTCCTGCGTGCCCTCGAGTCACTACCGCTGCGATTCGCCACTGCGGTGATCCCCGTCTGTGACGCATTGGCCGAGAAGGCCTTGCGTTACCGCAAGGGCAGCGTAACGGTACTCAAGGATGTCTCTCTGCTCGAAACCTCATCGGCGAGCCCGGACCGCCTGCCCTTGATCCCCACACAACATTGGGTCGGCGACATCGCCATGTACATCGGCAACCTGGAGGCATACCAGGGCATCGATCTCATGCTCGAGAGTTTCGCCCTGCTCGTCGCCGACGGCAGGGATGCCTCCCTCGTTATCATCGGCGGCACCGACCCCGACGTCCGGCGCTATCGGGCCAAAGCGGAAAACCTGGGTATCGGCAAGCACGTGCATTTCCTCGGCGCACAACCGGTCGAGCACCTGGGTTTCTACCTGCAACAAGCCGACGTCCTGCTCTCACCGCGCACCAAGGGCGTGAATACACCGATGAAGATATACAGCTACATGGACTCGGGAAAGCCGATCCTGGCCACTGATCTCCCGACCCACACCCAGGTACTCAGCGGGGACAACGCGATGCTCGCTGCATCACGCCCCGACGCCTTTGCATCCGCGCTTGGCGAACTGTTCGATAAGCACGACTTGCGCGATCGTCTCGCGTCCCGGGCACGAGAGGATGTCCGGCGCGAGCACAGCTACGCCCGTTTCAAGGAGAAACTCTACGCCCTTTACGAGCGGTTCGATTCGACCGCCACGAAGGCCCGGCGATACCGGCCGGCGGCTTGATCGTTTCCGCGCTTGCCGCGGCCGAATGGGGGAAGGAAGGTTCACGTGGGAATCATGCACAAAAGTCTGAGCGACTATCCCGATGCACCCGACATCGAATCGGCGACGGCGGACTATGCCCGGCGATTCACCGGGGATGTGGGTCGCTGGTTTCTCGACGTTCAGGAGACGGGCACCCGTCGCTTGCTCGCGTCAGCCGGCTTGCCTGACCGCCCCCTCCGTGTGCTGGATGTGGGTGGCGGACACGGTCAGAACATTGAACTGATGGCAGAACTGGGGCATGAGCTGACGATTGCCGGGAGTCACGCCTCTTGTTCAGGGCTGATTCGCGACGCCATCGAGCACCATCGGACCCGCTTCGTGCAAGCACCCCTCACGGACTTGCCCTTCGACGACGGCGCGTTCGATGTGGTGCTCTGCTACCGCGTCATGGCGCATATCGACGACTGGCCGGCATTGGTAAAGGAGCTGACGCGCGTCTCCGCTCGTCTGGTGATCGTCGACTTTGCCTCCCGTTTCAGCGTCAACGCCATCTCGGGCCTCCTTTTTCGCTTCAAGAAGAATATCGAAGCGAATACCCGTCACTACCGCCTGCACGAGGTGCGCGAAGTCAAACGGGCGTTCACCGAAGCAGGGGCATCGTTCAACGATTCCTATAAACAATTTTTGGCCCCCATGGCGCTGCACCGGGCACTCGCCTCCGCCCGCGCCAGCCAATCGCTCGAAGCGGCATTTCGGTGGTCGGGCCTCACTCTTGCCTTGGGCTCGCCGATTTTGTGCAGCTTTGTGCCGCCCGCCAGAACAAACTGATAGTGGAAGCCGCCCATGTTGAATGAATCCGATATCGTTTTGGTGACCGGTGGGACCGGTTTTACCGGCAAGGTGCTCGTGCGACAGCTCTGCGAGCTCGGCTGCGAGGTGCGCCTGATTGCCCGCTCCAGCTCAAACCGCAGTGCGCTCGCCGAGCTTCCTATCAAATGGTACGAAGGCAACATCTACGATGAAGACACGGTCAAGCGTGCAGCTGACGGCGTCCACTACATCTTTCACATCGCGGCCGCGTACCGCGAGGCGAAGATCGCGGATGACGTCTACCGCCTCGTCCATGAAGAGAGCACAAAACTCCTGGCTACGGCCGCCAGCAACAATCCCGGGTTCAAACGTTTCATCCACGTTTCGACCGTGGGAGTCCTTGGCCATATCGAACACCCGCCTGCCGACGAGAACACGCCGTACAACCCGGGCGACGTCTACCAGCGCACCAAGACCGCTGCGGAACAGTGGATCCTTGCGTTCCACAAACAGACCGGAATGCCGCTGGTCGTCCTCCGCCCCTCTGCCATTTACGGCCCCGAGGATGACCGCCTGCTCAAGCTCTTCCGGATGGCGCGGCTTCCGCTCATTCCGGTCATCGGATTCACCAAGGGGCTTTATCATCTCATCCATGTCGAGGACCTAACCCGCTTCATGCTGCTCGCCGCCGAAGCGCCGAACATCGATGGTGAAGTGTTCATCTGCGGCGATCCGGAGCCGATGCCCATCAAGGCGATCATCTCGACCATTGCAAGCCACTTGGGGAAAACCCCAAAGTTCATTCGCCTGCCTGCCTCACCCATTTTCCTGGCCGCCCATGCTTGCGAATTCGTTTGCAAGAAACTCGATATCGAGCCGCCCATCTATCCGCGTCGCGTCGCCTTCTTTACCAAAGACCGAGCGTTCGACACCGCCAAAATGCGCACCAAAACCAACTTTGAGTACAAGTTCTCCAACGACACTGGTCTCAAGGCGGTCTGTGACGAATATCTCGAGAAGGGATGGCTATAGGATTTTGCGTCGAGTGCAACCAGCAAGCAGGGAAGTGACATGAAGAACGATTACAAGGTGAAGGCACTGCTAGGGGTGGGCAAAACACCGAAGTGGCGCGTCTATGCCCTCTTGACGACCGGGAGCGACAGCCTCCGGCAACTGGTCAAGTTCGAGCTGATTACGCTCCTTTGCGCGAACCTTGGTGGTGCGCCCGGGTTGTTCCTGAGGGGAAAACTGTACCGAGCGCTCTTCAGGTCGGTGGGCAAGAATGTGGTGTTCGGCAAAGGCATCACGCTGAGGCATCCGCACAAGATAACCATTGGCGACGACGTCATCATCGATGACTTCTGTGTGTTGGACGCCAAGGGCGAACACAACCAGGGGATACACATCGGGCCAGGCGCGTTCATTGGCAGAAACACCATCATCTACTGCAAGGATGGTGACATCGAGATCGATGCCAAAGTGAACTGCGGGGTGAACAGCGTCATCTATTCCAAGAACCGGGTTCACATCGGTGCCGGAACGATGATCGCCGCCTTCGCACATATCATGAGCGGTGGTCAGTACGACTACCGCTCACCGGTTCCACTCTCCGAACAGAGCAGCGGCAGTTCAGGTGCCACCAGCATCGGCAAAGGGTGCTGGTTGGGTTCGAAGGTTGTGGTCCAGGATGGTGTTCACGTCGGGTCTGGCACGGTGATCGGATCGGGGTCGGTGGTCACCCGGGCGTTGCCGGCGAACGTCGTCGCCATGGGAGTTCCCGCCAAGGTCAAGTCGTCCATCGAACGCCGCACCCCCGAAGCGGATATCCAGTAACTCTTCGGTCTTCAAGAGCCCGTCCGCACCTCGGCAGCATACGACAGCGGCAGGTGAATGTTACCCGAGTTTTAAGCGGAGCGTTTTCCATGAACCGAAACATCGGTGAAATGAGCGAGCAACCATTCGACATCGTCGTGATCGGCGGCGGCATCAACGGGGTTACCTGCGCCTGGGATGCGGTATTGCGCGGCTACAAGGTGGCACTTTTCGAACGCGACGACTTCGGTGCCCATACCTCTTCGCAGAGTGCAAAGATCGCCCACAGCGGGCTTCGTTACCTGCAACATGCGGATTTCAGGCGAATGCGCGAGTCCATTCGCGAAAGAAACTATCTGACGCGGAACGCACCGCACCTCGCCCGCCCACAACCGTTTCTGCTCCCGGTCTACGGTCACGGCATCAAGGGCATAGAGACCATGTCGACCTACATGAAACTGTTCGATGTGTTCAGCCTGGACCGCCGGAGCTTCGAAGATCCGAGCCGGCGCATTCCCGGCACGAAGATCATCGGACGAAACAGGGTTCTGGAGCTCGCGCCCGATATCGAACCGGAAGGTCTGACCGGCGGTGTGGTCTGGTATGAAAGTCAGATGCACAACACCGAGCGACTGCTGTTCTCGTTCCTCCGAAATGCCGAGGAACACGGCGGCCTGTTTTTTAATTATTGTGAAGTGGAAAAGCTCCACCGAACGAACGAAGGAGTAAGTGGCGTTACGGTTCGCGACACCACCAGTGGAGCCGTCACCGACGTTCCCGCTCGCATGGTTATCAACGCGACCGGCCCGTGGGTGATGAAAGACCTGGGGCTGGGAGGCAACCTGTTCAACAAGTCGAAGGTACATGCGTCCAAGGCCTTCAGTTTGCTCACCCGCCCGTTGTCCGACAGCTACGCCATCAGCTTCGGCATCAAACCGATGTACGAGGACAAAAAGGCGGTCGTCAACAAGAAGTCGAGCATCCAGTTTGCCATCCCGTGGCGAAATCATTCGCTGATCGGCTCTCTGCACCTGGCCTGTGACGACGATCCGGAAAAGGTCATGATCACCGACGACGAGATCACCGCCTATCTCGAGCGAATCAACGAAGGGTATCCGAAGGCGAAGCTCGAACGGCGCGATATCGTCAATATCCTGTGGGGCATCATCCCGGCCGAAGAGAAAGGGTCTGCGGCCCCCCTCAAGCACTACAAAATCATCGATCACCAAGCCGAAGACGGTGTGGCCGGTCTGATCAGTGTCGCCGGCGTCAAGTTCACCACATCACGGGACGTCGCGAAGAAGACGATTGATCTCGTGGAACGACACCTAAAGGGCACCTGCACGCCATCGAAGACCCACGCGGTGCCGTTATGGGGCGGTGATATTCGCTATTGGTCCGAATTTCGGACCGAGGCACTGAACAGGCATACCTCATACGATCAAACCACGGTCGAACGCCTGGTGGACAACTACGGTGCGCGCTATGTCGATATCCTGCGATTGGCCGAGGAAGACCCGGCGCTGGCAGAGTGTCTGCCCGATACGCAGATCCTGAAGGCGGAAATCGTCCATGCCTGCCGGCATGAAAAGGTCCATCGACTGTCCGACGTGGTGCTTCGCCGAACGGATATGGGATCGCTCAAGATGCCTTCGGACACCGCCCTAAACGCATGCGCGGAGTTGATGGCGGAGGAACTGGGTTGGGAAAGCCAAAAAATCGCCAGCGAGATCGCGGATCTGAAGGCGGGCTATCGTTGGGATCCCTATGTCGCCCAGTAGCACTCGAAAGCCGGGAGTCATGCGTCTCGTCAAGGTGACACTGACGCTCGCTCTTTTAGCGTACGTATTGTACTCGGCGGGACTCTATTCCCGAGACGGTTGGAACAATCTGGGCCAGACCTTCGCCAGCGCCGATCGCTGGCTACTCTGCTTCGCCGTCGTTTATGCGTTTTTCATCGATTACGTGAGCAGCATCAAATGGTATTTTCTCTCGCGTGCGCGCAACTTGACCACCACCCTCGGTCAGCTGTTCAAGATCTATCTGATCGGCCGATTTTTCAACCTGCTGTTACCCAGCAGCTTCGGCGGCGACGTGATCCGGATTCATCTGCAAGGCAAACTCACGGGCCAGCCGGCCGAATCGGCGGCCGTGGTATTCGTCGAACGTTTCTCCGGCTTGTTCGTTCTCCTGGTACTGACGCTCATATCGGTCGTATACGTGGTGGGCGATATCGCCGACACGAATTGGCTGCTTCCGGCCACGGCCTTAGCCATGGCGATTTTGCTCGCTGGCTTGGGCACTTTGCTGAGTGACCGCTGCTTCGGGGTGCTGCACGGTTTCATCGGTCGGTTCGGCTCACTCGGCGAGTCCGTCTGCTCCAAACTGGCCAAGTTCAGGAATGCACTCCTCGGCTTTCGGGACAGCATCGGCAGTCTGGTACTGGCGACAGTCAATTCGCTGGCCTTCTATTTCTTCGCCATCATCAACGTATGGGTGAGTGCGCTGGTATTTGCGCCCGAAGTCCGTCTTGCCGACATGGCCTCGGCGGTTCCGCTGATTATGTTCATCATGAACCTGCCTGTCTCCATCGGCGGCATCGGGTTGATGGAGTTTGCCTACGTGTTCATTTTGGGAATATACGGCCTCAGTCCCGCGGCAGCGATCTCGACCGCGCTGTTGATGCGCCTGAAAACGCTTCTGGTGGGCGGGACCGGCGGTCTCCTGTTTGCGGCGCAAAGGGACCAGCACCCTTCTCCCTATGAGGTCGCCAAATCCAGAGCCACTTCGAAATAGCCGCTCGAGTGATGAAACGACCTTTGTTACTGATCGGCACACTATCGCTGGTCTATATCGCGCACACATATGTCGACTTCAGCGCCCTTCTGAAACGAACGCCGAGTGTCGATCACGCGGCCTCATTGAACACAGAGTACTTCGAGCGTTGCCTGCCCGAAGAGAGTGTACACAAGCCTGTTTGGGAGTGTTACGAGGTCGAAGTCACAAGTTCGATCGGTGAACACGAGCCGGTATGGATCACCCACGAAGATGGCGACCGACACCGGACCCTGACCTTCCGCGACAATGCCAGGACCTGGTTCCGTTTCGCCCCGACAAAGCAAGGGACATGGCAATTCAGCACCGGCGGCCAGATCACCATCACCGACGAGCGTCCCGAATATGCGCAGGGGTTCAGCGCCGGACGCGACAAAAAATGGGTCCGCACCGCGACCGGCCGCGCCTACGTTCCGCAGTGGGTCATGTACGATGCCCCCGATCTGGATGCCGGCATACGCGAGTTCATCGACGGCCATGGCTTCACCGGCTTCCACATCACCAACCTGCGGGACTTCCTGAAGAACCCCGGCTACTTCGAAGCGGTGGTGTTGAAAACCTACCGAGCGGGGGGAACGACGCATTTCTGGGTGTGGGGCGATGCCCAACGAAACCAAACGCCCGACACCTATGGCCAGGACGTCCGCAGGCTTTATCTGGAGCTGGCCGCGAGACTCTCACCGATACCGGGCTGGAGCGTCGGTTATGGATTCGATTTGCACGAATGGGCCAGCGCCAGCGAGGTCGAGCAGTTTCGCGCCACTTTGAATCGCCACTCATCCTATCGGCACCTTGTCGGCGCGAGAGGCGAAAAGAACCGGTATCAAGCGTTGAGTGAAGACCTCGATTACTCTTCCTGGGAGTGGCACCGTCCAACCTACCAGGACTACGTGCAACACCTCGAACATTCGCGTGCCGGCAAGCCGGCCTTTTCCGAAGACAGGTTTCGCATCCGCGAACCGTCGAACTATCCCGAAAAGGACTACACCGAAGCGTTGACCCTGACGGGTTTGTGGGACTCACTTCTGGCCGGAGGGGTCGCCAACATCTGGGGGAAAAAAGATGTCGACTCCGAGTACTCGCTTCCCTATGCCATCAATCACAAAATCAAGACTTACCGTCGCTTCGTGGACAACTACTTCCATCTGGCTCTGGAGGTCTCCAAGCCAATCGCCCCGGGGCTCCATTGCCTGAAGGGCGACTACACCATCTGCAAGACACCATCGACGGCAGCGTTGGTATTCGAACGCCAAGATGCATGGCGCAAGATCGTGGCTGTCGATATCCACCAGCCCTACCATGAACTCGAATACGCGGCACCGAGTAGTGGAACACTGGAACTGCCCAGACAGTCCGAATGGGCGCTAGTGGTCTACTGATGGAACTCCCATTCCGGGCCGGGCCACCGCAGCACTTACCTGTCTCTGGGCTTCCGTGTTACCCGGGCTTTTTCTGCGTCTTGGTTACGCAATGACTGCGCATGGCCTTTTCCACCAGTCGTAAATGCCTGTCGGCAACGGTCGTTGGAAAGTCTGCTCCTTTGGAGGGCTAAGGAATCTCCGATTCCGACCCGCACCCGTCATTCCCGCGAAGCGGGAATCCGGACACTGGGCACCGACACCTACGGAACCTCGCACCCGCCCACTCGGGCCACGATGCCCAAACGACCACCGAACGAACGCCCGATTGATCCCTTTCAGAATGAACCTATCGAAAGCCGACCACATGGATACGGTTTCGAAATACGTTAGTGTATTTCGAGCTACACGATGACATGGTCGGCGCGATTATGCGCGAGAAGCGGCTCAAGAAATGGAATCGTACCTGGAAGCTGGCATTGATCGAGAAAGGCGATCCAGAGTGGAGGGACCTTTATCCCGAGATTGCCTTTTAGGGCTCGCACCTCCGGTTATGCCGATAGCCTTCACGGTTTTGCTGGTGGTTGCCAATGGGGTGACCTGTGGATTCCCGCCTTCGCGGGAATGACGGGTTCTGGCCGATTCCGGTTTGGTCTCTGCTCTCGACCCGAAGCAGACGTTCGGTGTTAACGTTCGCCGATTCTCCGTCCACACCTTCGAATCCTGTCGCCGGTGCTTTTAAATGTATGCGCCAGATTTTCTCCACGCTCTAAGGACGGAGGCTTAGGCACGACGAGCGTAGGTTTTCCCATGCCATGAGACCCGCGGCGGCTGAGCTGCACGCTCGTCAATCCCTTACGGCCGTCAGACGCCTCAAAACGGCCGCCTGCGCTCCTCCACCTCGATGGCCAAGCGCACCATCAATTCTTTATAGTATTGCGGCATATAAATCCGGTTGCCCGCCTGCGCCCGCCCACCGATGGGCACCGTCACCAGGTCGCGCACCTCATAGACCGACTCGCCGTCGCCATCGAGAAAGCGAATGGTGAGATCGGCGTCGTAGGGGGCATCGCAACGGTTTTCGAGTTGCGCCCGCCATTCGACGCGGGAGACGGATATGTCGTCTGCCTGCGCCTCGAAACCGCTATCGACCAGCCGTAGGCACCCTTCGGCCGCCGCGCTCCCGGCAAAAATCGAGACCAGAAAACCCATGATTGCTTTCATCTGCGCTCCGGTATGCAAATTGCTCGACAGAACCTAAAGCAAATCCCGGGCCGCCCTGCCGAGCGCACCGCAGGCGGGAAGGAGCGTGCCCTCATTCGCGAACTGTGCCACCTCTATGTGTCATCTTGACCCATGCGCCAGTATTTCTTTCATTTGCTGAACCGCTGGCCGCCGTCGTTGCGCGCCACCCTCGTGGGGTCGGTACTGCTGCCGTTCCTCGCCGCCACGGCGGCAAGCGGCTGGTACAGCCTCGACCTACTCGAACGCCGCACCGAGGCGCGGATGCAGAAGGACATCGAGCTCATCGCCCGCGCCATTCGCCTGCCCCTGAGCCACGCGCTGGATCGCGGTTACGAGCGCACCGTACAGCAGGCGCTCGATTCAGCGTTCAGCATCGACCGGGTCTATGGTGTCTACGTCTACGACGCCGAGGGCGAGCCGATCGCAGCCAGTGGTGCCCCGACCGCCTCCACCGGCAGTGATCGCGCCGCCCGCATCGCCAGTCGCGGCGAGCGTCAGGGAGAGTTCGGCCGGGCGGGCGACGAACGGGTGTTCTCCTACTTCGTGCCGCTCACCGACGATGGCGGCCGAATCAACGGGCTGTTGCAGGTGACCCGCCGCGGCAGCGACTTCGACCGCTATCTGGAGGCGGTTCGGGGGCGCACCCTGGGCCTATTCCTGGCCACCGGCCTGACCCTGGCGCTGATCGTCGTGCTCGGCCACCGCTGGGCGGTGGGGCGCCACCTGCAACGCATGGAGCAGGGCTTCGGCCAGGTGGAGGCCGGCGACTGGGCGCATCGGCTGACACCCCGCGGCCCACGCGAACTGCGCACCCTCGCCTCCGGCTTGAACCAGATGCTCGAGGCGATCTCGCGCTCCCACCGCCTGTTGGCCGAACAGCGGCAGAGGGAGGCACAGTTGACCGAACGCCTGCACCAGGCCGAAAAGATGGCGGCACTGGGGCAGCTGGCCGCCGGCGTCGCCCATGAGCTCGGCAGCCCTTTGAGCACCGTGGACGGCAAGGCCCTGCGCATGCTGCGCCGGGACGACCTGCCGCAGCCCGCGCGGCAGGCGCTGGAGAGCATCCGGCGTGAGGCCGGTCGGATGGAGCGGATCATCCGTCAGCTGCTCGATTTCGGCCAGGCCAACCCGATCTGCCGGACCCGAATGCCGGCCGACCGCCCGCTCCACACCGCCCTGCGCCAGTTGGCGGAGAGCGGCGAAGCGGGCGCGATCAGGGTCGAATCGACGGTGGTGGAGCCGGGCACGGTGTTGGACATCGACGCCGCGCGTATCGAACAGGCGCTCGGCAATCTGCTGCGCAACGCGGCGCAGGCCGCCGCCAGCCGGGTTGCGGCCGGTGCCGGGCCGGACGCCGAGGGCGGGTACCGCTATTGGGTCGACGATGACGGCCCCGGCGTCGACCCGCCGCTGCGCCCCCACCTGTTCGAACCGTTCTTCACCACCAAACCGGTCGGTCAGGGCAGTGGTCTCGGGCTGGCCATCGCCCATGCCGCCGTGGCCGACCACGGTGGACGCATCGAGGTGGGGCGCTCGACGCTGGGAGGGGCCCGCTTCCAGATCGTGCTGCCCCCGGAGCAGGAGACATCCAATGCCGCACCATGAAGCGATCGCCGTCCTGGTGGTGGAAGACGACACCGGCCTGCGGGAGCTGATCCGCGAGGAGCTGGAGGAGGCCGGCTACGAGGTGGTCGAGGCGGCGGACGTGCCGGAGGCGCGGCGGCGGCTCCGCGAGCGGCCACCGGCCCTGGTGATCAGCGACCTGCGCCTGCCGGGGGAGGACGGGATGGCGCTGCTCGATGCCTTGCCCGAATTGCCGCTACGACCCGGATTTATCGTCATCACCGCCTTCGGCACGATCGAGCAGGCGGTCGCCGCCCTCAAGCGCGGCGCGGACGATTTTCTGACCAAGCCGCTGCGCCTCGATCACCTGCAACTCAGCGTCGAGCGCACCCTTGAGCGGCACGCGCTGCGACGCCAGCTCGCGTGCTACCGGAGCCTGCTCGATGCGAGCGATTTTCACGGTCTGATCGGCAAGAGTGCGCCGATGCGCCGGCTGTTCGAGCAGATCCGGCGGGTGGCTCGGGCCGCCGGCCCCGTACTGATCCTCGGCGAGAGCGGCGTAGGCAAGGAGCTGGTGGCGCGTGCCCTGCACGCCGAGAGCGAGCGGAGCGCCGGCCCGTTCGTCGCCGTCAACTGCGCCGGGATCCCCGCCGAACTGCTGGAGAGCGAGTTGTTCGGACACGCCGCCGGCGCCTTCACCGGCGCCCAGCGGGCCCGCAAGGGGCTGTTCGCCGAGGCCGAAGGCGGCACCCTGCTGCTCGACGAGATCGGGGAGATGCCCGCCGCCATGCAGTCGAAGCTGCTGCGCATCCTGCAGGACGGGCAAATCCGGCCGGTGGGAGAGAACCGGGAGCGCCGCCTGGACGTGCGCGTGCTGGCGGCGACCAACCGCGACCTCGAGACGGGCATCGCGGCGGGCCGCTTTCGCGCCGACCTGTTCTACCGCCTTGAGACCTTCACCCTGGCGGTACCGCCGCTGCGCGCCCGCGGCGAGGATATCGACCTGCTGGTGGCGCACTTCATTGCCCGCCACGGCGCGGCCTCGTCCCACCGTGTCGAGACGATCGCCCCGGAGGCGCTGGCGCGCCTGCGCGCCTACACCTTCCCCGGCAATGTCCGCGAGCTCTCCAACGCCATCGAGCGGGCGGCCGCCTTCTGCCGCTCCGGGGAGATCGTCAGCGACGACCTCCCCGAGCGCATCGGGCGAAGCCGCCCGGCACCGGGCACCCCCGGCACCGGCTTCGCCCTGAGCGGCGCGGGCGAACTGCCGCCCCTGCGCGAACTGGAACTGCGCTATGTGCATCACGTGCTGGAGCGGGTCGGCGGCAACAAGCGCCAGGCCGCCCAGGTGCTCGGGATCGGCCGGCGCACGCTCTACCGCTACCTGGACGAGGCGTGTGCCGAAACGGACCCGGTGGGTCAGAACGGCACAAGCTGACGCGGTAGACGCCGCCACCCGCGCGCCTCTCCGGCTGGCACACCATTTGCGGAGCAGGGGAGCCATCCAATAGCAAAGGAGAGATCGATGCCGAATCGAATTCCGTCCGTGTCCGCCCTGGCAATCACTGCCCTGCTGCTCGGCGCTTCCCCCTTGGTGCAGGCCGAGCCGGCCGGTACCGCGTCCGACCCGCACGGCAGCGCCGTCGGCAACGGCACCCTGGAGAAGTTCGCCAGTGCCTATGAGCAGGTGGCGGCGCTGCAACAGACGCTCAGCCAGGAACTGGCCTCCGTGCAGTCCGAACAGGAGGCCACCACGCTGCAGCGCGAGACCCAGCAGCAGATGATCGAAGCGGTGCAGGAGAGCGGGCTCAGCGTCGAGCAGTACAACGGCGTGGCCAGTGCGCTCGGCAGCGACCCGGCCCTGCGGGCCCGCTTCGAGGCCATGGTCGACTCTGCGCCGCCCCGGCCCTAAGCCTCGCCGGCGCAACACTCCCACGGATTGCCAAAGCCAACATCCGTACGACCTGCCGCCCCTGGGCGGCAGGTCGCTCCCCCTTGCCGGCTCGGCCACCTATTTGCCGTTCCCTGACCGCATGGGGCAGTTCTACCGCAAGAGAGATGTTACGACGCGAGGACCGAACCCGGGCGTGGGTGCACAAGCGCATTCGCCCACGCCAACACCTCCGCAAACGGGATATCCGAAAGGATGCCGAACAGGTCGTTGCGGCCGAGACGCGCGCGGCCGAGTTTGGGGGAGGAGACGCCGCAGAGAAAGCGGGCGATCGCCCGTGGCGAGTCCAGGATCTCGGGATGCTCCACAAGGAGCAGTTCCAGTCGCTCGCCCAGACCGCGCGGTATGGCCTTGGTTCCGCGCTCGGGAAGCGGGCTCGAAGCCCCCTCACAACTGCTGCAATGGCCGCAGGGTGCATTGAGGGTCTCGCCGAAGTGGGCGGCAAGGGCCGCGGTACGGCAGTCGTCGAGGGCGACCAGATCGAGGACCTGGCGCAGGCGGCCGATCTCGGCCTCTTCGCGCTGTTGCATGCGGTCGTACAGTTCGCGGGCCAGCCCGTCCGGATCGTCCGGCGCGCGCAGGCGCCGGTAGCGGTGGTGAACACCGGCGGCCTGGACCTCCAGCATGCCCTGCTCGCCGAGCCAGTCGAGGGCGCGCACCACCCGTTCGCGGGGACAGCCGAGACTGCGGGCAGCCGCCCCCGGATCGACGGTGAACCAGACCCGCGCCTTCTTCGCCTGACGGAACAGGCGGGCGAGGAAATCGCGCCGCTCGCCTTCGAAACGGGCCAGGATCTCCGTCGAGCCCAGCAGCGGCTTGAACCGGTATTCGTTGTAGACCGGCGTGCCGCCCTCAAGGTAGCCGTCCAGTTCCATATAGGTGAGCAGGGTACGCAGGACGAGCGGTCGGATGTCGTGGCGCGCCGACAGCTCGTACAGAGCGACGGCGAAGTGCGGCTCGCGGTCGAACAGGTCGCCGACCAGGCTGCGCAGGGCCGCCTCGTCCGGCGTATCGCCGTAGATGAAATTTTCCAGGACGTTGAGGTCATCCGGGCAGAACAGCAGGTGACAGATGGAGGGCTCGCCGTCGCGGCCGGCGCGACCGATCTCCTGGGCGTAGTTCTCCAGGCTCTTGGGCGGGTTGTAGTGGTAGACGTAGCGGATGTTCGCCTTGTCCACGCCCATGCCGAAGGCGATGGTGGCCACCACCACGGCGTGGTCGGCGGCCATGAACCACTCCTGCACTGCAGCGCGCGCCTCGTCCTTCATGCCAGCGTGATAGGCGCGGGCCGGCCAGCCGGCGGCGGCGAGCCTTTTGGCAAGGTCTTCAGCCGTCTTTTGCAGGGTCACGTAGACGATGGTGGGCCCCGCAGGCCGCTCCTCTAGCAGTTTCAGCAGCGCGTCATCGCGATTGTGTGCGGCGACCGGCGTGGTGAGCAGACGCAGGTTGGGGCGGTAGAAACCGGTGCACACCGCCGCCTCCGGGGCGATGTCGAAGACCCGGCAAATGTCGTCGAGCACCGGCGGCGTGGCCGTGGCGGTGAGCGCCAGGACGCGCTCGGCGCCGATGTCGCCGGCAAAGCCGGCCAGCTTAAGGTAGTCGGGGCGGAAGTTGTGCCCCCACTCGGAGATGCAGTGCGCCTCGTCCACCGCGAACAGGGCGATACGAACCTGGGCGATCGCCTCGCGGAAGCGCTCGTTGTTGAAGCGCTCGGGGGCCACGTAGAGCAGGCGCAGGCGCCCGTCGCGCAGCATTTCCATCACATCCCGATAGGCCTCGGCGTCCAGTGTCGAGTCGAGCCGCCGGGCGGCGATACCGCGCGCGCTCAGCGCGTCGATCTGGTCCTTCATCAAAGCGATGAGCGGCGAGACCACCAATGTGACGCCATCCAGCAGCAGCGCCGGCAGCTGATAGCAGAGCGACTTGCCGCCGCCGGTGGGGAACACGGCCGCCGCCGACTGGCCGGCCAGCAGCCGCTCGATCACCGCCTCCTGCCCGGGCCGGAACCGGTCGTGGCCGAAGTATTCCAGAAGGGTGGTCTGCATCCGTTCGTGCATCGTTCATCTCCATAGGCGGGCAACCGACGGGAGGCGGACACCAATCTGGAATTCCGCCGCTCCATTCGCATCCCGTTTACCATGATTTGCCGGGCAGTGGCAAAACCTTGGGTTACACCCAGGGTAAACGCATACTTACATCACGGCCGTGCGGCATGCGAGCCAGCGCTCCCGGGATCAGCTTGACGCTCGTCCGGAGGCAACCCACAATTAAGCGACATTTTGTCGCATTTTGCGATTTTTTTCACAACAAGCGAGAAAGCGGGGATCAGCCATGTAGAGAGGAAACGGGTTCACCCCATGTCTTCATTTACATTTCAGAGGCTTATACCTATGACAGCAAAGAGTGTCCGTCACGACGAGGCGTTTGTCCTCGAGGCACAGGTCCATGCCGAGGCGAATCATCGGTCCGTCCCGAAGCAGATCGAGCACTGGGCATTGATCGGGAAGATTGCGGAAGATAATCCGGATCTGCCGTATGCGTTTATTCGAGACGCCTTGATGGCTTCGGCAGAAGTTAAAGCAGGCAAGTTGAAACGGTATGTCCGAAAAAAAAGAGACTGAAGTCTTCTTCACGCCGACGTTCGAAAAGGCGCAGAAGCGGCTTACGTCCAAGCAGGCCTCGGTCGTCGATGACGAGATCGAGAGGATCATCGACGACCCGGAGATCGGTACGCAAAAGCGGGGAGACCTATCTTATCTGTGGGTCCACAAATTCAAGCTGAGCGGGCAGCAGGTGTTGCTCGGCTATTCCCGGGTTGAAGAAAGACTTACCCTGTATCTGCTGAACCTCGGACCGCACGAGAACTTCTATCGCGATATGAAGCGGCGCCGTGATTCGGATCTGAAGAGTATCAATCAATAACCCGGTAACTCCGACCACCACGTCCTACCGGTTCGGGGAACGCATGCCCCAGCCGCTTGCGACCAGCTGGCCGAGCAGTTCCTGGTCAGCAGTCGCGAACCAACGAACTCAGCCTTCGAACGGCCCCCCCTCCGTATTCAGCGCGTACGACGTGTTGTTTGACGGTCAGGCCAGCACTTCGGCCAGGTCGCCCTTCTGTTCCAGCCAGATCTTGCGGTCGGAGGAGCGTTTCTTCGCCAGCAGCATGTCCATCAGCTGGTTGGTGTCGTCGCCCGGGTCGATGGTGAGCTGGACCAGGCGGCGGGTGTCGGGGGCGAGGGTGGTCTCGCGCAGCTGCAGCGGGTTCATCTCGCCAAGGCCCTTGAAGCGGGTGACGCTGACCTTGCCGCGCTTGTTCTCGGCCTCAATGCGGTCGAGGATGCCCTTGCGCTCGGACTCGTCGAGGGCGTAGTAGACCTCCTTGCCGATGTCGATGCGGAACAGGGGCGGCATGGCGATATAGACGTTGCCGGCCGCCACCAGCGGGCGGAAGTGGCGCAGGAACAGGGCGCACAGGAGGGTGGCGATGTGGGCGCCGTCGGAGTCGGCGTCGGCGAGCACGCAGATCTTGCCGTAACGCAGGCCCTTGAGGTCGTCGGAGCCGGGGTCGACGCCGATGGCCACGGCGATATCGTGGACTTCTTGTGAGGCGAGCACTTCGGAGGGGTCCACCTCCCAGGTGTTCAGGATCTTGCCGCGTAGCGGCATGATCGCCTGGAACTCCTTGTCGCGCGCTTGCTTCGCCGAGCCCCCGGCGGAGTCGCCCTCCACCAGGAACAGCTCGGTGCGTTCCGGGTCGGAGCTGGTGCAGTCGGCCAGCTTGCCGGGCAGCGCGGGGCCTTGCGTGATCTTCTTGCGGGCGACCTTCTTGCCGGCGCGCAGGCGCGCGTTGGCGGCGGAAATGGCCATCTCGGCCAGGCGCTCGCCGAGGTCGGTGTGCTGGTTGAGCCAGAGCGAGAAGGCGTCCTTCACCACGCCGGAGACGAAGGTGGCGCACTCGCGGGAGGAAAGCCGCTCCTTGGTCTGGCCGGAGAACTGGGGGTCTTGCAACTTGACCGAGAGGATGTAGCTCACCTTGTCCCAGACATCATCCGGGGCGATCTTCACGCCGCGCGGCAGCAGGTTGCGGAATTCGCAGAACTCGCGGATCGCCTCGGTCAAACCGGTGCGCAGACCGTTGACATGGGTACCGCCCTGGGCGGTGGGCACCAGGTTGACGTAGCTTTCGGCCACCGATTCGCCGCCCTCCGGCAGCCAGACCACGGCCCAGTCGGCGCCCTCGGTCTTGCCGCTGAAGCTGCCCATGAACGGTTCTTCCGCCGGCAGGGTCTCGAAGCTTTGCAGCGACTCCATGAGATAGTCGCGCAGGCCGTCCTCGAAGTACCACTCGGTGAGCTCACCGGTGGCCTCCTCCGTGAACTTGATGCGCAGGCCGGGGCAGAGCACCGCCTTGGCGCGCAGCACGTGCTTCAGGCGCGGGACGGAGAATTTCGGCGAGTCGAAGAACTGCGGGTCGGGCCAGAAGCGGACGGTGGTGCCGGTGTTGCGCTTGCCGACTTCGCCCACCACTTCCAAATCGGAACGCTTCTTGCCGTCGCCGAAGGCGATGTTGTACTCCTTGCCGTCACGCCGCACCCAGACTTCCAGGTGTTTGGAAAGGGCGTTGACCACGGAGACACCGACGCCGTGCAGGCCGCCGGAGAACTGGTAGTTCTTGTTGGAGAACTTGCCGCCGGCGTGCAGCTTGGTGAGGATCACCTCGACCCCGGGCAGCCCCTCTTTGGGGTGCATGTCCACGGGCATGCCGCGGCCGTCATCGCGCACCTCGAGGGACTGATCCTTGAACAGGGTCACCTCGATGGTCTTGGCGTGGCCGGCGATGGCCTCGTCCACCGAGTTGTCGATGACCTCCTGCGCCAGGTGATTGGGGCGCTCGGTCTGGGTATACATGCCCGGGCGCTTGCGCACCGGCTCCAGACCGGAAAGGACCTCTATGGACTCGGCGGTGTAATCGGCTGCCATCGGACTTCACAGTCTCCGTTCGCAAATGCGGCTGGGATTGTAGCCGGATGGAGGGGGATTCACCAACGGACGGGGGCGCTGGGTACCGGGGCTTCGGGCGTGGCTTTGCCGAAGGGGCGATTCGGCAAAGGTCAGCAGTGAATTCTCGCCGCGGTCGGGCGCCTGGCGCCAGCCCCGGGATCCGGCGCAATCGGAGCGCCCATCGGGCCGAGGACGACCCTCCCACAAACCAGCCGAGGACGGCCCCTCCCCCACAAACCAGCCGAGGGTGCCCTCCCACAAAACGCCGAGGACGGCCTGCCTCCAAACCGCGGGGCGGTCGCGTGGGATGGGCCTACGCGGCTTTTTCCCCGCGCGCCACCGTCTCACACTCGCTGAAGATGCGGCGCGGACAGGTGGCGCAGAAGGTGTGATCGAGGCGCGAGAAGGCGGTGGCGATGCCGTCGCCTTTCGAGTTGAACACGTTTTCGCGGCCGATGGCGTCCACATAGCCCCCCTTCTCCAGGAGGTCCAGGACCTTGCGGTTCGGACGCAGCAGGTACAGGCGGCCGCCGGCGCGCTGAAGGCGTTTTGCCTCCTGCACCAGTAGTTCGGCACCGGCGATGTCGATGAAGTTGATCCCCGACGCGACCAGCGCCACGTTGCGCGGCGCGTTGGGTTGTTCGTCGAGCTGGTGCAACTGGTCTGCGACGTGGGCCACTGCGCCGTAGAACAGCGAGCCGTCGATACGCAGGAAACGGAGTTGCGGACACTCGGGGAGGGCCGAATCAGTGGTGAAACGGCGCTTCGGAAGCCGCGGGTCCGGCACCCGCACCCGCACGGTGGGCCGTGAGGTACGCGAGAGGTAGAGCCCGAGCGACAGGGAGACGCCGAGGAAGATGGCAAACTCCAGGCCGAGGAACAGCGCCGCGAAGAAGGTGGCCGCCATCACCACCGTTTCCGAGCGGCTGACACGAATGACCTGACGGATGTGATGGAAATCGACCAGCCCCCACGCCACCATGAACAGCACCGCGGCCATGGCCGCGTTCGGCAGGTAATCGGCCCAGGGCGCAACCAGCAATACCACCACCATCAGCAGCAGACCGGCCAGGACCGCCGCCAACGGCGTCTTGGCCCCTGCCTCATAGTTGAGGCCGCTGCGGTTGAAGGAGCCGGTCGCCACATATCCCGAGAAGAAGCTGCCAGCCACATTCGACAATCCCTGACCGATGAATTCCTGGTTGCCGTCCAGGTGCTGGCCGGAGCGTAGCGCCAGGGAGCGGGCAATGGAAACCGCCTCGGTGAGCGCGAACAGGGTCACGGCCAACGCGGCGGGGGCCAGTTGTTTGATGGTCTCGAGCGAGAAGTTGGGTGCGGAAAGTGGCGGCAGACTCGACGGCAGGGCACCGACGGTCGGCACCACCACCTCGCTGCCGGCCCCGTTGATGAGTGCCGCCGCGGCGGAACCGACCGCCAGTGCGCCGATCATGTAGGGGAAGCGGGGAAGGAAACGTTTGAGGGCGATGCCCGATACCAGCGTCGCGGCCGAGACCGCCAGGACGTAAGGCTGGATGTCGCCGACATGCCGTATCAACTCATGCAGCGTCTCAAAAAATTCGGCACCACGCGGGATGTCGATGCCGAAGAAATGCTTGATCTGATTGGCCGCAATCAGAACCGCCGCGCCGGCCGTAAAGCCGAGGACGACCGAGTGGGAAATGAAGTTGACCAAGGTGCCGAGGCGGGCCATCCCCATCACCAGCTGCAAGAGGCCCACCATGAAGGTCAGCGTAAGCGCCAGCTGGACGTATTGAGCACTCGCCGGTTCCGCGAACTGGCTCAGTGAGGAAAACAGGACAATGGATGCGGCCGTGGTCGGGCCGGAGACCAGGTGCCAGGAGGAGCCGAACAGCGCGGCGATGATGGCGGGAACCATGCCCGCATAGAGGCCGTACTCCGGCGGCATGCCGGCGATGGTGGCGAAGGCCACGCCTTGCGGCAGCACCACCACCGCGCCGGTGAGGCCGGCGATAACGTCGTCTCGTGCCGTTCGGCCGTCGACCCGATACCACCAGCGAATGAACGGGAAGAGTCGGACCAACCAGAGCGGACAGCGTGCCGCCCGGCTTCCGGCAGCGAGTGCGGTCATTCGCCCTCCTGCTTGTCGTCAAAGGCGGTCGGATGGGTAATGCAGCCGCCATCGCGCACCGGCAGGCGGCGCTTCGTCTTGGGCCGCAGACAGGCGATGGCCAACGGCTCGCTGGCAGTGACCGCCCGCGAAATCCTTCCCTCGATGGCCAGCAGACACGCGCCCAGGAATGCCGCGAACAACAGGACCCCGCCGTGTGCGCCGGTCGAGAGGTCGGCAGCGGTCAACAGCAACGCCAGCGCAAAAGAGGGATAAAACAGGGGCCGCAGCGACGCGGACACGGTGCGGGGGGGCATTGGAACCTCGCGAGCTCGTGGATCGGGGTCCCAGAGACTAGCGAATCCTCTGTTAAGCGAGTGTCAAGCGAAGGTAAAGGGAGCGTTAAATCGTGCCGCTGGCGAACTGCAATCTGATTTGCGTGCCTTGGCCGGGCCGGCTCACAAATTCCAGGTGCCAGCCGTAACGCTCGCAGATCCGGCGCACCAGCGACAGGCCGATACCGGCTCCGCTGCTGCCGGCGCCTCGGTAATGGCGGTCGAAGACGCGGGCCAGCTCGGTTGGCGCGATGCCGGGGCCGGAATCAGCGATCTCCAGCCAGTCGCACGAAAGCTGGATGTGAATGCTGCCCTTTTCGGTATAGGCGAACGCGTTGCGTACCAGGTTGCCCACGGCCATCACGAGCACCACCCGTTCGGCCGCGACCTGTGGCCGGTCGCGGATTTCGATCGCGACCTCGATCGGCTTGGCGCGATAGATCGCCCGTAAGCGCTCGACCACCTCATCGACCACCTCCGCCACATCGGTGGTGCCGGCCGGCGCCTCCCCCCGCTCCCGGGCGAGGAT
This sequence comes from Gammaproteobacteria bacterium, assembly GCA_041685045.1. Classification (GTDB taxonomy): domain Bacteria; phylum Pseudomonadota; class Gammaproteobacteria; order Thiohalomonadales; family Thiohalomonadaceae; genus Thiohalomonas. The sequence goes on along the minus strand of JAWLGP010000005.1, from coordinate 170,098 downwards.
CAACAGTGCCCCGGTGATTTCGACCATCTCCGCCACCGCACGGGCAATGCGCTGCACCCGTTCGCGCGCGGCACCGTCGATGCCAGGGTCGGCCAGCAGCACTTCGCACGCGCCGCCAATCACGGCCAGCGGCGTGCGCAGCTCATGGCTGACGTCACCGGTAAAGTTGCGTTCACGTTCGATAAACGCCTGCAGGCGCGCCACGTAGTCGTCGAAGGCCTTGGCCAGTTCGCGCACCTCGTCCCAGGGGAACGCCTCGGCCATGGGGGGGGGCTTGTCCTCGGGGCGCAGCCGGCCAACGCGTTGGGCCAGTTCCGTGACCGGCGCAATGACCCGGCCGGCCAGCCAGTGCCCGAGGATTGCCGCGAGCACACTCATGGTCAACGCGCCGACGGCGAGGAACGCGGCGAAGCCGCGCTCGCGGCGCAGCCGACGGCTTTCGTTGTAGAGGACGATAAAGCGCTGCCCGTCCACGTCGCGTACGGCAGCCTGGTAGGGCTCCCCACCTAGGGTCAGATGGTGGCGACCCGCCGTCAGCCGCTGGACCGGCGCCGGTGGGGGGCCCTCCCGATCCGGGTTCGGGATCACGTAGGCGCGAATGGTCGCCGTCTCCTCCGGCATCGAGTGAGGGTTGCGGGAACGGCGGGCAATGTAGTCGTCGAGTTCCGCCGTGAGGGTCTCGCTGACCAGGCGCTCGCCCAGATCGCGTGAGGCAACGTAAAGCCCGATGGCCTGGGTGATGCTGAGCAGGCCGCCAAAGATGGCAAACGCCCCCGCCACCCGCAGCCGCAGGCTCTGACTAGCCGCCACCGGGGTCGGCCAGTTGGTAACCGATGCCGCGTACCGTATGCAGCAGGCGGCGTTCGCCATCGCGGTCGACGGCCGAGCGCAGGGCGTGCATGTGGGCACGCAAGGCATCGCTGTCGGGCGGGGAATCGCCCCAGATTTCGCGCACGATCAGCTCGCGCGGTACCACCCGCGGCGACTGGCGCAGCAGCAATTCGAGGATGCGCAAGGGGATCGGTGGCAACTCGATGCGCTGCCCGGCACGTTCCACCTGCAAGGTGGCGGTGTCGAAGGTCAGATCGGCCACTCGCAGTCGGCGCCGTGCCAGCCCGCCACGCGCCCGCCGCCGCAGGGCGCTCACGCGCGCCTCGAGTTCCAGCAGGGCAAAGGGTTTGATCAGATAGTCGTCGGCGCCACTATCGAAACCCTCCAGCTTGTCGACCAGGGCATCGCGCGCCGTCAGCATCAGAACGGGAACGTCCCGCCCCTCCTCGCGCAGTCGGCGGCACACGTCGATGCCGTCCATGCCGGGGAGCATCAGGTCGAGAACGATGGCGTCATAGTCATTGTCGAGGGCGAACTTGAGGCCGCTGAGGCCGTCGTAGGCGACATCGACCGAATGGCCGCGGTCACCGAAGAAGTCGACCACGTTGGCCACCAGATCCGGACTGTCCTCAACCAGCAGCAGGTGCATGATCAACAACCATCGACCGTCCCCCAGCTAACCACATGTTCGTACCGTCCCGCTCCAATTGAAGGGGATTGTAAGCCGGGCGGGGTTGGTTTGACCAAATCGAAGGTTGGAAGGCGGAATAGCCCCGTATTCCGCCCCCCGGGGGAGGGATCCTCGCTCCATGGGAACGAGGATCCGTCGGTGGGGCTCAGTCCAGGTTGACACCGAGGCGGTGGGCCACCTCTTCGTAGGCCTCGACCACACCGCCGAGACCCTGGCGGAAGCGGTCCTTGTCCAGCTTCTTGCGGGTTTCCGCATCCCACAGGCGGCAGCCGTCCGGGGTGAACTCGTCGCCGAGGACAATCTGCCCCTTGAAGCGGCCGAACTCCAGTTTGTAGTCGACCAGGAGCATACCTGCGTCGAGGAACAGCTGCTTCAGGATGTCATTGACCTTGAAGGTCAGCGTCTTCATCGCCTCGACTTCGGCGTCGGTCGCCCAGCCGAAGGTGCGGATGTGATAGTCGTTGACCATCGGGTCGTGCAGGGCGTCATTCTTGAGGAAGAATTCGAAGGTGGGCGGATTGAGGTCGAGGCCGTCCTGCACACCCAGGCGCCGCACCATGGAGCCGGTGGCGATGTTGCGCACCACGCACTCAACCGGGATCATGTCGAGCTTCTTCACCACCGACTCGTTATCGGAGAGCAGGCTCTCGAAGTGGGTCGGCACGCCGGCCGCCTCCAGCTTCTGCATGATGAACGCGTTGAACTTGTTGTTCACCATGCCCTTGCGCGCCAGCTTCTCCACCTTTTCGCCGTCGAACGCGGAGGTATCGTCGCGGAAGTGGAGGATCAGTTTGTCGGCATCGTCGGTGGTGTAGACCGATTTGGCCTTGCCTGCGTAGAGCTCAGTCTTCTTTTCCATCGTGCTGTCTTCCGAATTTCTCTTGGGATTCAGTTTACTTCGCGCCAGTCGAGGCCAGTATCCTGTTCGGCCCACGCGATCCAGTCCGGGGTACAGCCGAGCACATCGCTCAGAGCCGCCTGGGCCAGTTCCGGCCGGTTGTTCTTCTCGCTCAAGTGCGCCGCGACCACGTGCTGCAGCGTGCCACCGCTCAAGTCCGAAACGACCTGCGCCGCCTGGCCGTTGCTCAGGTGGCCGAGCCCGCCGCCGACCCGGGCCTTCAGGGCGGGCGGATACGGGCCGTTGGCCAACATTTCCGGGTCGTGGTTGCACTCCACGATCAGTGCATCGCACCCTTGGAGCTGGTCGGCGATGTGCTGGGTGGGACGCCCCGCATCGGTCAGCAGCCCCAGTCGAACCGAGCCATCGCCGAACACGAACTGTGCCGGCTCGCGCGCATCGTGCGGCACCGGATAGGGCCACACCTCAAGGTCACCAACCGCGAACGGCTCGTGACAGTTGAACAGTTCGACCCGTGGAAAGCCGTCGGCATCCTGCCCGGAAAACGAGCCGGGCGTCATCCATACCGGTACTCCGAAGCGCCGGGCGAACGGCCCGACCCCGCCGATATGGTCGCGGTGCTCGTGGGTCACCAGCACCGCATCCACGGCCTCGGGCTCGATCCCAAGCCGCTGTAGCCGGTGGACGGTCTCTTTCACCGAAAAACCGCAATCCACCAGGATGCAGGTGGTATCGACCGTCACGACCAGTGCGTTGCCGCGGCTTCCGCTGCCCAGGTAGGCGAAGCGAAATGGACGCCTCAACGCAACTGCTGCTCCAGGCGTTTGAGTAGCGATTCCGCCTGCTGCGGCGTGACCGCCGCGCCGTTTTCATCCCGCACGCTCAGCCGGGTGCGCTCCTCGCCGACCGGTTCCACCAGGACGCGTCCCTTGAGGACCTCGGTGGCGACCTCTTCATCATCCGACGAGAACAGGCTGGCGAAAAATCCCTTCTTCTCGCCCTTTACGCCGGCATCGGCCAGCTGATCGACCTGGCGGACGTAGTAGGTTCCTTCCGACCGGTTGCGGTCCTCGACCACGAAGCCGATGCGGTCCAGGGCCAGGCCGGTACGGCGCCAGGCACGCGCGAAGTTCTCGCGGACATCGAGTACCGGATCGCCGCCGGCACTCTGCAACACGGCGCGCGGGTCCTCCTGGACGGCAACCATGGTTTCGGCCTGCTCAATCCCTACGCCGAGGAAGGCGGTAATCCGGTTCAGCATTTCATTGGCCAGTTCCGGATCGCTGGGCCGCGGCCGCCAAATGGCCTGCGATGCTTCACCCGCGGTATCCGTGGTCACCACCTGTTCCACCCCGTAGTGGGTGAGGTAGACCTCGGTCGTGCCTTCATCGATGCGCTCGAGGCGCACCCGGAACTTGTCACGGGTGGGCGCGGAGTAGAGCCCGCTGAATGCCTTCGAGAGGGCACCACGGAGGAATCCCTCCGGCACGTCGGCACGGTTCTCTGCCCACTGGGTTTCGATCAGGCCGATGGCCGGCTCCTCGACCTTCAGCTCGAAGCCGTTCTTCAGCCAGTAGTCCCGCACCTGTTCCCACACCTTGTCGGCGTCGGCGTCCACCGTCAACCAGCGCTGGTCGCCGCGACCCCGGACTTCGACATTCAGCTTCTTGGGCAATACGCGGGCGGCGGGCTGGACCTCATCGGACGAACCCGAGCGGAGGGAGGCGAGCGCCGGCAGGCCATCGCTCTGCACGACCGGGGAACTCAGGTCCGGCGGGACCTCGAGCGGGGGCAGCGTATTGGCCTGTTTGTAGTCGACCTTCTTGGAAGAGAAGCTGCCGACGCTACAGCCGGTAGCCAGCGCAACAGCGGCGATCAGAACCGCCAGGCGCGGTGTACTTAAAGGCAATGTCAGGTTTCCTCGCGTTGCTCGTTTCAGAGGGCCCCGGCGTGCCGCAGCGCCTCACGCACCTTCTCGTGGTGCTGTTCGGAGAGGACGGTCAGGGGCAGGCGGATGCCATCGGGAATCAGCCCCATCTCATGCAGCGCCCATTTCACCGGGATCGGATTGGCCTCAAGAAACAGGTTTTTGTGCAGCGGCATCAGCTTTTCGTTGATGGCCTCGGCCGTGGCGCGGTCACCGGCGATGGCAGCGGCACACATTTCATGCATCAGTTTGGGGGCGACATTGGCGGTCACCGAGATGTCGCCCTTGCCGCCCATCAACATCAGCTCCATTGCCGTGGCATCGTCGCCGCTGTAGATGTCCATGCGCGCCCCGCAGCGCTCGATGAGTTCGCGCGCGCGCTCCAGGTTGCCTGTGGCTTCCTTGATGCCGACGATGTTGGAGACGTGCGACAGCCGCTCGACGGTGTCGGGCAGCAGGTCGCAGGCGGTGCGTCCCGGCACGTTGTACAGGATCTGCGGAACCGCCACGGCATCCGCCACCGCCAGGAAGTGGCGGTACATGCCTTCCTGGGTGGGCTTGTTGTAGTACGGCGTGACCAGCAGGCAGGCATCCACCCCTGCCTCCATGGCACAGCGTGTCAGCTCGATCGCCTCGCGGGTCGAGTTGGCACCGGTGCCGCCGATGACCGGAACGCGCCCCGCCGCCAGTTCGACCACACGTTTGATGACCCAGCAGTGCTCGTCATGGTCGAGGGTGGGCGACTCGCCGGTGGTGCCGACGGCGACAATCGCGTCGGTACCGTTGTTCACGTGAAATTCCACCAGCTGCTCGAGACTCTGCTCGTCGATCGAACCATCGGTCCGCATCGGGGTCGCCAGGGCAACCATACTGCCGTGAAACATGGGGGTCTCCAAACGCCTGAAGATCAAAGCGTGCATGGTACTTATAAGAGCGAGGCGAGGGAAGAGCCCTCCCCTCCCTCGTATCTCGTCCCGGTGTTCTTGCGGTAGACTAGACCGAAAACCCAAACGAGAACGTCGGAGCTTATGGGGACTACGGGCAAGCAGTACCTTGTCATATCCGCGCTGGGCCGGGATCGGGCCGGCATCGTCGGCGAGCTGACCGAGCCGGTCACGGAGTCGGGCTGCAACATCGTCGATAGCCGGATGACCGTACTGGGCGGCGAGTTCGCGATCCTGATGATGGTCGAAGGCCCCTGGGCCGCCATCGCCAAGCTCGAGCACCTCGTCCCGGCGCTGGAGAAAAAGCTCAACCTGACCATCATCGCCCGGCGCACCGAGGAGCGCCCCGCGACCGGGGGCATGCCCTACCTGGTCAACGTGGTCTCCCTCGACCACCCGGGGATCGTGAACCAGCTGGCGGGTTTCTTCTCGGTCCGCGCCATCAACATCGAGGACCTGTATACGGAGAGCTACCACGCTCCCCACACCGGCACCCAGATGTTTTCGGCCAACATCACGGTCAATATCCCGGCCGACCTGCACATCGCCAAGCTGCGGGACGAGTTCCTCGACTTCTGCGACGCCCTCAACCTCGATGCGGTGCTCGAACCGGCCAAGCGCTGACGTGCTCCCCGAGAGAGGTGATTACCGCAGGGGCGCGGAGGGTCACTCCATGCAACACCGCTCCCGTCTGCGTGGTCTGCGTCTCTGCGGTTCAAACAAGGTATTCGAGACATGAGCGAAATCGCCATCGGCAAGAAAGTGCCCGACGTCCGGCTCCCCGCCACCGGTGAGCAGGAGCTCGCTCTCAGCGACTTCAAGGGGCGCAACCTCGTGCTCTATTTCTACCCGAAAGACAGTACGCCGGGCTGCACCACGGAGGGGCAGGCCTTTCGCGACCTCTATCCGGAGTTCGAGAAGGCGAACACCGTCGTACTCGGGGTGTCCCGCGACGGCGTAAAATCGCACGAGAATTTCAAGGCCAAGCAGGGGTTTCCGTTCGAGCTGCTCTCGGACAAGGAGGAGCAGCTGTGCCGCACCTTCGACGTCATCAAAGAGAAGAACATGTACGGCCGCAAGGTGCTGGGTATCGAGCGCAGTACGTTTCTTATCGATGCCAAGGGGGTACTTCGCGCCGAGTGGCGCAAGGTCAAGGTCGACGGCCACGCCGATGCGGTCCTGGAGGCCGCAAGGGCCCTTTAAAGCTTCATAAATTCGTTCAGGTGAGTTTCATCCATGGCTGAAAAGAGCAAGAAAGGCCCCGGCCGCACCAAGCGGCTGTTCGTGCTGGATACCAACGTGCTGATGCACGACCCCACCGCCATCTTTCGTTTCCAGGAACACGACATCTACCTGCCGATGGTGGTGATCGAGGAGCTGGACAATAACAAGAAGGGCCATTCGGAAGTGGCCCGCAACGCGCGCCAGGCGAGTCGTTTTCTCGATGAGCTGATGACCGGGGTGGACAAAAAGGAGATCGATGCCGGTCTGCCGCTCTCCGAGCGCGCGGTGGGCAACGGCGGCGTCGGCCCGAGCGGGCGCCTGTTCTTTCAGACCGCCAATTTGGAGGCGAACCTGCCGGCCACCCTCCCCGGCTCCAAGCCGGACAACAACATTCTCGGCACCGCCCTGGCCCTGTGCGAAAAGCATCCGGGCCACACCGTAACCGTGGTGTCCAAGGACACCAACATGCGCATCAAGGCCTCGGCGATCGGCCTCCATGCCGAGGACTACCGCAACGACCAGGTGCTGGAAGACGTCAACCTGCTCTACACCGGAGCCATGGAGCTGAACGCCGATTTCTGGGAGGCGCACAGCAAGGCGATGGAGTCCTGGCAGGAGCAGGGCCGTACCTACTATCGCATCACCGGCCCCGACACCGCCGAGTGGTACGCCAGCGAATTTCTCTACCTCGGCAGCGAGGAGGAGCCGCAGTTCGAGGCGGTGGTGCGCCAGGTGGAAGACGGCAGCGCCATCATCGAGACCGTAAAGGACTTTCGCTCCCACCACACCGTGTGGGGCATCAATGCCCGCAACCGCGAGCAGAACTTCGCCCTGAACCTGCTGATGGACCCGGAGATCGACTTCGTCACCCTGCTCGGTCAGGCAGGCACCGGCAAGACCCTGCTCACCCTCGCCGCCGGCCTGGCGCAGGTGCTCGATGAACAGCGTTATGCCGAGATCATCATGACCCGGGTCACGGTGTCGGTCGGCGAAGACATCGGTTTTCTGCCCGGCACCGAAGAGGAGAAGATGGCGCCGTGGATGGGTGCCCTGATGGACAACCTGGAGGTACTGACCCAGTCCGAGCACAACAGCGACTGGGAGCGGGCCGCGACCAACGAGCTGATGTCCAAGCGGGTGAAGATCCGCTCGCTCAACTTCATGCGCGGGCGCACCTTTCTCAACAAGTACCTGATCATCGACGAGGCGCAGAACCTCACCTCGAAGCAGATGAAGACCCTGATCACGCGCGCCGGTCCCGGCACCAAGGTGGTCTGCCTGGGCAATGTCGCCCAGATCGACACCCCCTACCTGACCGAGACCAACTCCGGCCTCACCTACGTGGTCGATCGCTTCAAGGGCTGGCCCCACGGCGGGCACGTCACCCTGCGCCGCGGCGAGCGGTCACGGCTGGCGGATTACGCGGCGGAAATTCTGTAAAGGCGGTGAGGCGGTTAAGAGTGAGCAGTTAAGGGTTAGCGGTTGAGAGCGACGAGGAGCATCGCGGCGCCGCTTAACTCTTAACTCAACTCTTCTAAACCAGAGCAAATAGCCTTCCCTGTTAATCCTGAAAAATCCTGTTAATCCTGTTGAATGCCGCCGTCAACGCGCACCGGATGCTCCGGAGCCGACCGCGGCCAGGCCCGCAGCAGCGCATTCACTAACGTCGCCAGCGGAATGGCGAAAAACACGCCCCAGAAACCCCAAAGGCCGCCGAACACCAGCACGGCGACGATGATAGCCACCGGGTGCAGGTTGACCACCTCAGAAAACAGCAGCGGCACCAGCACGTTGCCGTCCAGGGCCTGGATGATGCCGTAGGCGATCATGACCCAGGCGAAGTCGTGACCCCAACCCCACTGGAAGAAGGCAACCACCGCCACGGGCACCGTCACCACCGCCGCGCCTATGTACGGTACCAGCACCGACAGGCCGACCAGGACCGCCAGCAGGATGGAATACTTGAGCCCCATTAAGGCAAAGGTGACATAGGTGGCAGCGCCGATGATGAGGATCTCCCAGAACTTGCCACGCACGTAGTTGCCGATCTGGATGTCGACCTCACCCCAGACGTGGGAAGCGACGGAACGCTCCTGCGGCAGAAAACCGGTCACCCAACCGACGATACGGTATTTGTCCTTGAGGAAGAAGAACACCAGCAGCGGTACCAGCACCAAGTAGACGATCAGGGTGATCAGGCCGGGGATCGACGACAACGATACCGACAGGATCCGCTGACCCAGCCCGGCGACATTGCTGCGAACCACGTCGATAAACTCACTCACTTGTTCGGTGGTGATGAACGGATAGTGTTCCGGGAGACGCAGCAACATCTCCTGACCGCCACCGATGTAATTGGGCAGCTCCCGCGCCAAATCCACCGTCTGCCCCCACAGCAGCGGCACGACGCCGAACAGCAGGAACAAGATGAACGCGGAGAAGGCGAGAAACACCAGGATCACCGCCGACAGCCGCGGCGCCCGGTACTGCTCCAGCAGTTGCACCACGCCTTCCAGCAGGTAGGCGATGACGATGGCGGCCAGTACCGGCATGAGCATCCCGCCCATGGTGAGCACGATGCCGAAGCCAAGCAGCAGCAACACGGCGAGCAGCACCGCCTGCGGGTCCGAGAAGTACTTGCGGAACCACTGGGAAATGACGTTCATGACGCGTCCTGACTGCCGAATTGGCGAACGTAGTGGCGGCGGAACAATAGTTCCAGCTCGTCGATCACCTCGGCGGCGGCCCGCCCCTGCATGACGTGCTGGGCCATCAGCCCGGAGGTCTCGTGCAGCATCTTGGAGCGGTCGAGCATCGGGTACGACTCCGACAGTCGTCGAATCGCCGCGATGACCGACTCATTGTCCGGCCGCGGGATCGGTTGCGGCTCGGGAACGGGCGCGGGCTCCACATCGACCCCACTGCGCGTCACCAGGAACTCCACGAAGGCGAGCGCCGTCTCCTGCTCGGCCGCCGGAAGCCGGCGGAACAGTTCCAACAGTCTCTCGTCCGCAGACGACATGGGCTCAGGGGTGGTCCTGGCAATAGCTCCGCGCGAAATCGAGCAGCTTTTCGATGGCGCGCAGACGGAATTTCTGCTTTTGGTGAACGAAGGAGAAGGGACGTTCCAGGGGCGGTTCGATATCCAGCGCCACCAAGGTGCCCAACTTCAGTTCCTTGAGGATGGTGGCACGCGAGACGACCGACGTCCCCATGCCGGCCTCGACTGCCCCCTTGACCGCCTCGGGACTGCCCAACTCCATGACCACGTTCAGATTGGCCGGGTCGACGCCGGCACCGTTCAAGTGTCCGAGCAGCACCTCTCGCGTCCCGGAACCCTCCTCGCGACAGATGTAGGGATGCTCCAGGACCGCATCGATGGGAAGCGACTTCTGATCCGCCAGCTCATGGACGGGCGGGACGATGAGCACCATGCGGTCGATGCGGCAGGTCTCCACCACCAGATTCTTGTTCTGAACCGGTGCCTCCACCACCCCGAGGTCGATCGAGTTATTCTCGACCATGGAGACGATGGCGTCGGTGTTGGCCACCGTCAGACGGATGGTGACCTCCGGGTACTTCGCCTTGAAGTCGCCCAAGAGGGCCGGGAGCATGTATTCGGCGATAGTCGTGCTGGCGCCCAGCATCAGCACACCGCTCACCTCGCCGGTCAGATCACGGACCGCGTTCTCCATCTCCGAATAGAGGGCGAAGATGCGGTCGGCGTAGTTGTAGACCCGCTCGCCCGCCACGGTGAGGCTGATTCGGTTGTGGGTCCGGTCGAACAGACGGGTATTGAAATACTCTTCGAGCTGGCGGACCTGAAAGGTCACCGCCGGCTGGGTCATGTGCAGGTGTTCCGCGGCCTTCGTGAACGAAAGCAACCGGGCTACGGTGTGAAAGACCTGGAGTCTACGGTCGGCCATGTGCGATTTCAGCCATACGTTTCCTTTATGGCCGCAAAGGATACTTTATTCATGATTGAAGGGACAATGTCCCGAAAGGGCTAGGGACGTTCGGCCGGCGGCGGTTGCGGTGGCTTTGGTCGCGAGGATGGGCAAAGGAGCGAAGCGACGTGCCCATCACCCGCCTGGATCCGATGGGCACGCTGCGCTTTGCCCATCCGCGAGCTGCTCGAGCGATCCAGGCAGGTGGTTTTCGCCTCTTATTCCATCCTGTCCATCCTGAAAAAAATCCTGTAAATCCTGTTGAATAGGACAATCCGGCCCGATGGGCGTCCGATCGCGCCCACTTAAGCCTGCAGGGTCTTGCTCGCCACCTCGTAGACGTCGCTGGAGAGCTTCGGCGCGGCCAGGATCCGTTCCAGTTCGGTCCGCATCGCCGCCTGACGCGGGGGGGCGTAGCGGCGCCAGCGGGTGAACGGGTCGAGCATGCGGGCGGCGACCTGGGGATTGAGCCGATCGAGTTCCAGCACCCGGTCGGCGAGAAAGCCGTAGGCCCCCGACTCGCCGTGGAAACCGGCCTGATTGCGCATCACGAACGAGCCCAGTACCGCACGGACGCGATTGGGATTTCGCAGGGTGAAATCCGGGTGCTCCATGAGCCGTTTCACCCGCTCCAACGCACCGGGAGCCGGCGAGGCTGCCTGCACCGCGAACCACTTGTCCAGCACCAGTACGTCGCCCTTCCAGCGCTCATAAAAGCGCTGCAGCGCCGCTTCGGCCTCTGCGGCACCGGTACTGACCAGCGCGTTCAAGGCGGACATGGAGTCGGTCATGTTGCCAGCGGCGGTGAACTGCGCAAGGGCGCGTTCCGCACCGCCATCCATCTCGGCGAGATAGGCCAGACAGGCGTTGCGCAGCCGTCGCCGTGCCATAGCCGCCGCTTCCAACGAATAGGGACCGGTATCCGTGAGCTCCTCGTAACGTCCGGCGAGTGCCGCGAAGTGGGCCTCGGCCAGTGAACGCCGCAACCGCTGACGCACCTCGTGGATGGCCACCGGGTCGGCCACCGCCAGCGATTCCGCTACGTACTCCTCGGCCGGCAGTGTCAGTGCCTCCGCCACCAGGGCCGGGTCGAGCCGGGTGTCGGCCAGGGTGCGGCCGAAGGCGGCGGACAGCCCGGGGTCGAGCTCCCGCGCTGCGCCCTCCAACTGCCGCAGCATGACGCGCAGCGCCAGCTGCTGACCCGCCTCCCAGCGATTGAAGTCGTCGGTCTCGTGGCCCATGAGGAAGGCCAGCTCTTCGTCGCTGTGACCGGCCGACAGCTTCACCGGCGCGGAGAAGGCGCGCAACAGCGAGGGGACCGGTTCGGCGTCGATGTCCTCGAAAATGAAGGTCTGCTCCGGCTGGGTCAGTTCCAGTACTCTTTCGGTGCCGCCCGCCGTCACCTCCCCGACCAAACGCAGCGGCAGCGGTTTACCCTCCCTGCTCAGCAGCGCGGTCTTCAGCGGGATGTGAAACGGCGCCTTCTCCGGCTGTCCGGGCGTGGGCGGGCAGCTCTGCCGAACCGTCAGGCAATATTGCCGCGCCGCGCTGTCGTATGCCCGCGTCACCTCCAGCTGCGGCGTCCCCGCCTGCTCGTACCAGCGACGGAACTGCCTCAGGTCGACCCCATTGGCATCCTCCAGCGCCTTGACGAAGTCATCCGTTGTCACCGCCTGGCCGTCGTGGCGGGCGAAATAGAGGTCGGTGCCCTGGCGAAAGCGCTCCGGCCCGAGCAGGGTGTGCAGCATGCGCACCACCTCCGCCCCCTTCTCGTACACGGTGAGGGTGTAGAAGTTGTTGATCTCGACATAGGAGTCGGGCCGCACCGGGTGGGCCATCGGCCCGGCGTCCTCGGCGAACTGGCGGGTGCGCAACAGGCCAACGTCATCGATGCGTTTGACCGCGGGCGAGTTCATGTCGGCGGTGAACTGGGTGTCGCGAAAGACGGTGAAGCCCTCCTTCAACGACAGCTGGAACCAGTCGCGGCAGGTGACGCGGTTGCCGGACCAGTTGTGGAAGTACTCGTGACCGATCACCCCTTCGATATTGACGAAGTCGGTGTCGGTCGCAGTCTCCGGCTTGGCCAAAACGAAACGCGAATTGAAGATGTTGAGCCCCTTGTTCTCCATCGCCCCCATGTTGAAGTCGTCCACGGCGACGATCATGTAGGTGCTCAGGTCGTATTCGCGGCCGTAGGTCTCCTCATCCCAGCGCATCGCTTTTTTCAGCGAGCGCATGGCGTGGGCGGTCTTGTCCTCGTTGCCGTGCTGCACATAGATCTGCAGCGCCACTTCCTTGCCTGACATCGTGGTGAAACGGTCCTCGACGCAGGCCAGGTCGCCCGCCACCAAGGCAAACAGGTAGGCCGGTTTGGGGAACGGGTCGTGCCAGGTGGCGTAATGCCTGCCATCCGCCATGTCGCCACTGTCGATCCGATCGCCATTGGAGAGCAGCACCGGGTAGCGGGTCTGGTCGGCAATCAGCGTGGTCGTAAACCGGGTCATCACGTCCGGCCGGTCCGGGAAGAAGGTGATCTTGCGAAAGCCCTCCGCCTCGCACTGGGTGCAGAAGTTGCCGCCGGAGAGGTACAGCCCCTCCAGCGCGGTGTTTTCCGCCGGGCGGTTACGGGTGACGATCTCCAGGGTGAAGTGGGCCGGAGGATGGGGAATGGTGAGCGTACCGTCCTCCACCACATAGCCGTCGTCCGCGGCCGGCTCATGGTCCATCGCCACCGACACCAGTTCGAGTTCCTGCCCGTTCAACACGAGGGGGCGCCGGCCCGTGGCCGGGTCATAGGTCGCGCGGACCTCCATGCGTGAAGTAACCGTTGTCGACTCCTCGCGGAGGTCGAAGCGCAGGTTGATGGTCTCGATCCGGTAATCCGGCGCGGCGTAGTCCTTGAGGTGGACGGTCTTCGGTCGTGCGGCGTCGTTCATGGTCATCGATTTGTTCTTGTTTGATCCAACTATCAGGTTAGCTGCCGTTCGGCATCGAACAGCTGCGGCGGTGATGATAATGATCCGCAAATGAACGCCAACGAACGCGAATGGGTCAATGGACCGGTTCCTTTGCATGTTCTCGTTCCCACGCTCCGCGTGGGAACGCCAGTCGAGGCGCTCCGCGCCGAAATGCCCGGGCAACGGCACCGGCTTCGGCCAAATATGGACGCAGAGCGTCCAGCCTGCATTCCCACGCAGAGCGTGGGAACGAGGGCGAACTCAATGAAATCTGTCACGCCAGGGCCAGCAGCACCAGCGACTCGCCGATCTCGACCAGGGCGCCGGCGGTATCGCCCGTGGTACCGCCCAGCCTGCCCAACAGCCAGGCGCGAAACACAAACCACCAGAAGGCGGCGACCAGCAGGGCCCACAACCCGGCGCCGCCGAAAAAGAGCAGCGCAAACAGGCCGACGGCCACCAGCACGCCTCGCGCGGCGGACGGCGGCAGTTCGGCCTGCATCGCCTCGCCGAGGCCGCCGGGGCGCACATAGGGCGTGTTCAAGAACAGCGCCGGGATCAGACTGCGCCCAAGCAGCGGCACCAGCCACAGCAGCGCCGAAGGCAGCATCGCCAGCACCGCGAATTTCACCAGCAGCACCAGCCCGATGGCGGTCACCCCCATCGGCCCGCAGTACGGGTCTTTCATGATCGCCAGGGTGCGTTCGCGATCGCCGTGGCCGCCGACGAAGGCATCCGCGGTGTCGGCCAGCCCGTCCAGATGCAGACCGCCGGTCACGCCGACCCAAACCGCCAGCAGCACCGCCGCGCGCACCAGCGGCTCGACGTCGCCGAGCAGCCCGGCGACCAGCCAGAGCAGCCCGCCGATGGCCAGCCCGACCAGCGGGTAATAGAGCACCACCCGTCCGGCCTCCCCCGGCTCCGGCGGTGCGTGGGCAGGCACCGGCACCCGGGTCAGAAACTGCAGTGCAATCCAGAAGTAGCGCAGGTGTGCGTTCATCCGTAACCTCCACTTGTAACTACTCGCCCCCTCCGTCATTCCCGCGCAGGCGGGAATCCAGGGAACGGTCAATGGATCCCCGCCTTCGCGGGGAAGACGATGCCTTGTGTAGCGCCGAATCGAGAGCCTACCCGGGCGAACAGTTACAACCTCGATAACAAAAAACCTGCCGCAGAGACGCAGAGGCGCGGAGAAAAACTGAATTAAAACTCTCTGCGCCTCTGCGTCTCTGCGGCGTTTTTTTCTAGCACACCGCCGTGGAACAAGAGTCGCGGCAGGGCCTCGGCGCCTTGGCCGTCCACCTGGATGCGGGTGATGCCGGCGTTGGCCACCTGGATGCGGAACATGTGTTCCGGCGGCATGCCCAGCACGTGGCAGAGCACCATGCGGATCTGGCCGGCGTGCCCCACCAGCAGCACGTGGCTACCTGCATGCGCCTCCAGCACCGCCTGCCAGCCGGCGACGATGCGGTCGCGAAACCCGAGTACCGTCTCCGCCCCTGGCGGGGTGTGGTTCAGCGGGTCGCTCCAGAAGCGCATGAGGACCTCCGGGTCTTCCGCCATCAGCTCGGCGGCGGTGCGGCCCTCCCACGCGCCGAAGCCGATCTCCATCAACCGCGGCTCGAGACTCAGCGGCACGCCGTGGCGCTCGGCCACTTCACGGGCGAAGGCGGCGCAGCGCCGCAGCGGCGAACTGACGATGGCGTCCCAAGGGCAGAGGTCCGCCACCGCCTCGCGCATCTGGCACCAGCCCTTCTCGCTCAGGGGGTCGTCGAGCTGGCCGCGGTACTTCTTGCCGCCCACGGGCTCGCCGTGGCGGATCATATCGATGAGCGTGCTCTGCATCTCGGTGACTTCTTCTGGTTCTTTCCGACGGTTCGAACGGTATCCCGCGGCGTTAACGAGCGAAATGGGTGCGCACCGCCCTCACGAACGCCAGTAAGTCGTCGAGGTTATGTTCGACCACATGGCGCAGGATACGGCGCTCGACCGTTTGATAGCCATGTACCAGCAGATTACGGAAACCGGCCATTTTCTGGAGGTTATCGGTGAGGGTATCCGTCAACTCCAGTTCGTGGCGGAGCAGCAGGAACAACTGGCGGTTTGTCTCCGGTTCGCCCAGGCGCTGATCGGAAACGATATGCGAGGCAGCATCCAAGGCGGCCTGAATGGCCAGCTGAAGCGTATGGGCGACGAAGCGCTCTTCCCGCACATCGGACTCGATCAAGTCCGGTCGCGCCAGTCGCCGCAATTCGCTCACACAGGTTTCAATGAATGCCAGCTTCTTCTCAAGCAGATCAACGTCTGTCATGACTCGTTCCGGCACGGCGACGGTACTCGCGGAGGTAAGGTAAAACGTCGAAATAGTCTGAGCGTGCCTTGACCTCGAAACGAATGCGCGCAGACCGATCGGTCTCCAGCAGCAGAACGCCGTCGCGCAAGACTCGGTGCACCAGATCGGGGGCGGCATGGTTCAGCACCACCAAATCAACCGGAAGCCCGGTCGCTGCCTCGACGTGGGCGGCAATGTCGAGCCCGAGACCGTCAATCGACAACGGTGGTTCGTCGCGGTAGAGGATCGCCAAGTCGATGTCGCTGTGCCCTGTGGCATCCCCCCGTGCCTGGCTGCCGAAGAGGTAGGCACAAACGAGCCGCAGAGCGTAAGGCTCGAGAAGCGGTCTCAACCGATCGGCAATGGCGGGTTCGCTGTCCATGCCTGGATTATGGGTCAGGCGAAAGCGGCGCCGCAACCGAGGTGTCTTTCAACGTCAACGGCAGACCGGCCGCAACGAAGGTGACCCGATCACAGGCCGCGGCCAGGGCCTGGTTCAGGCGCCCCGCCTCATCGCGAAAGAGCCGGGCCAGGGCGTTGTCCGGCACGATGCCGAGGCCCACTTCGTTGCTGACCAGCAGGACCTCGCCGGGGAGTTGCGGCAGCAGATGGGCCAGTTCGTCGCGGGCGGCCGGAATGTCGGTACCGGCCTCGAACAGGTTGGCGAGCCAGAGAGTCAGGCAGTCCACCAGCAGGCAGCTGTTGGGCACCGCTTCGTGCAGTAGAACGGCGGCCAGCTCACGGGGTTCCTCGATGGTCCGCCAACCGGACGGGCGTTCGGCCTGATGGCGCGCGATGCGCTCGGCCATTTCGCGATCGCCTGCGGTGGCCGTGGCCACGTAGCAAACCGGAAGAGCCGTCTGGATGGCACACTGCTCGGCGAAACGGCTCTTGCCCGAGCGGGCACCGCCGAGGATCAGGTGACGCACGGAACGAACTCAGCCGTGCCAGCCGGCCAGGGTGAACAGCGCCAGGATGCTAAGCCAGATCAGCGCGGCGCGGCGGACCATGGCAAGGGTGTCGCGGATGTCGTCTGTTTCACTCTGTCCTTCCCCCTCGGCAGACACGACGGCATCGCGCCGATAGCGCAGGGCCCCGAAGCCGGCCGAGACCAGCACGCCCCGGTTTTCGTCGCTCCAGCGCAGGGCCTCATCGCGCCAGCGGCGGCTGGCATCGTTAAAGCTTCCGGCCAGGGCATAACTGAAGGCGCACAGGCGGGTCGGCAGCCAGGCGAGGATTTGGTGCAGCCGCCACCCGGCCAGCCCGAAGCCCGAGTCGGCATCGGCATAGCGGCTGTCGAGCTCCCGGCTGAGCCGATAGAGCACGGCGCCCAGCGGACCCAGCACCACGAACCAGAAGACGATCCCGAGCACCCGCTCGTGGGCCTCCACCAGAATGGTTTCGATAATGGCGCTGGTGCGTTGGCGCGGCTCCTCGGGAACATTGCCGTCGAGCAGGCTCGCGGCATACCAGCGTGCCGACTGGTCGTCGCCGCGCTCGCGGGCATCGGCGTAGGCTTCGACCTCCGCCTCCAGATCACGCGGGCCGAAGGTATAGACCAGCACCAGCAAGGCAAACAGGAACCCGAGCAGCGACCACGCCTCGGCGAGCCCGTGGCCGACCAGGGCCACGGCGGCGACCGGCAGCCCCACCACCAGCAGGACCCCAAGCGGGCCGTCGCCAGCAGCAGGCAGGCGCGCGCGGAGCCAGTCGGTGAAGGTGGCAAACCAGCCGAAACGACGCAGTTCCTCCAGTGTGCCGAGGAAATGTTCGATGAACAGTGCGAAAAGGATCGTAATCAGTGCCATGGCAGTAGTTTCGATTGTCGGCCCGCCGGTTGCAAGCGGACGGCGTTAGGGCTGATTGGACCCGAGAGAGACGGGGCGCTTCCCGGGTTCCCCTCGTTCCCCGCCAAGGGCCGCAAGTTCCGCTTCCAGGCAGGACCAGTCGAAGGCCGGGCCGGGGTCGGTCTTGCGGCCGGGGGCGATGTCGCTGTGCCCTGCCAGACGGGTGCGGCTCAGGCTCGGGTAGGCGGCTTCCAGCGCGGCAACCACCTGCGCCAGACGGCGGTACTGTTCCGGTGTGTAGGGTGTCTCGTCCGTCCCCTCCAGTTCGATCCCTACGGAGAAGTCGTTGCAGCGTTCACGACCCGCGTAGCAGGAGGCACCGGCGTGCCAGGCGCGGCGTTCAAAAGGGACGTACTGCACCACCTGGCCATCGCGGCGAATGAGCAGATGGGACGAAACCTGAAGTTGGTGTATGGCGGCGAAATAGGGGTGGGCCGCCGGATCGAGGCGATTGGTGAACAGGGCATCGATCCAGGGGCCGCCGAACTCACCGGGCGGCAGGCTGATGCCGTGAACCACGATCAGGTCGGGCACGCACCCTGCCGGGCGCTCGTCACAGTTGGGGGACGGCACGCGGCAGGCGGCGTCAAGCCAGCCTGTGTGGGGATCGACATGCATCACGGCGCCTCCTGTGGCGGCACAGACAAAGCAGCCTCGATGGCGGCCCGCAGTCCGGTTGGATGCATTTCGGCGTGCAGTTCGCAGTGGAAGTGACCGTCGCGGTAGAGAAACAGGGCGGGCAGGTGAAACACGTCGAATTCGCGGGTCAGGGCCAGGTCCCGTTCAGCATCCACCTCGAACAGGCGAATATCGGTGAACAGTTGCGCATGCCGGGCAAACATCGCCTTGAGCTGGCGACAGGCGCCGCAGGCCGGCCCGGTGAAGCAGACCAGGGCCAGCCCGGGCGTCGCCGCCAGAACGTGGTGAAACTCGAACTGGTCGAGGCGAGCGAAGAGCGAGGTCATTGCCCGTTGGGCAGCAGGCCGCGCAGCACCAGGTCGGTCAGGCTGACGATGCCGATCACCTTGCCATTCTCCAATACCGGGGCGCGGGACAGATCGAAGCGGCTGAACAGGCGGGCGCAGTAACGGATGTCCATCTCCGGGGTGACGGCCACCACCGGTTTGGCCATTACTTCGTAGACGTTGACCCGGTCGGGCGAGCGGTCCTTGCCGAGCACGTGGCGGGCGACGTCCGACAACAGCAGCATGCCGTACTCGTCGTCGGGGTGTCGCTTCTCCACGATCAGGCACTTGGTCTCGGTGTGGCGCATCGATTCAACGGCATCCTTTATGGTGGCCATGCCGTCGACCGTATCGAACTTGTGCTTCATCACGTCGCGGACCCGCACAATATTGCGCTCACTCATCGGACTGCCACCTCCGGCCGTTTCGTTCTTGTTTGCTCACGGATGACCGCGGTTATAGCAGATTGCGTCGTGGGTCAGAAGGGCCCTTGTCGCGACCGGCGTCTATACTGTATAAAAACACACCCAACCAAACGAGTGGTACACCGGCATGGGCGACGAACCCCTCACTCCCCGACAGGCCGAGATCCTGCAGTACATCCGCGACACTCAGGAGGCGACCGGGGCACCACCAACCCGGGCGGAGATTGCCCGAGCGTTCAGCTTCAGTTCGCCCAACGCCGCCGAAGGTCACCTGCGCGCCCTCGCGCGCAAGGGGGCCATCGAACTGGTGCCCGGCTCCTCGCGCGGTATCCGCCTTCAGGAGGAGATCGGACTGCCCCTGGTCGGCAGGGTGGCAGCCGGCCATCCCATCCTGGCCCAAGAGCATATCGAGGACCACTATCGCCTGGATCCACGCCTGTTCAACCCGGCGGCCGACTATCTGCTGCGGGTCAAGGGACAGAGCATGAAGGATGCCGGCATTCTCGACGGCGACCTGCTGGCGGTACACCGCACCGGCGAGGCACGCAACGGCCAGATCGTGGTAGCCCGCCTCGAGGACGAGGTGACCGTCAAGCGCTTCAAGCGGCAGGGTCGACGGGTACTGCTGTTGCCGGAAAATGCAGACTTTGCCCCCATCGAGGTGAACCTGGCCCGCGAGCCGCTGGTCATTGAGGGTATCGCCGTCGGCGTGATCCGCAATGGCCGCCTGCAATGAACCTCGACACCCTGCTCCAACGTGCCGACCTCTGGCGCGCCGGGGCCGCTGCCCCTGCCGCCCCCCATCTGGGAACCGGCTCACCGGAGCTGGACGAACAGTTGGGTGGCGGCTGGCCGCTGGGGGCCCTTACCGAAATTCTGCTCGATCACCAGGGCATCGGCGAACTGCAACTGCTCCTGCCCGCCCTGGCACGGCTCTCCCGTGAGCGCTGGCAGGCCTGGGTGGAACCGCCACATATCCCCTACGCCCCGGCCCTGGCCGACGCCGGTATCGATCTCTCCCGCTTCCTGTGGGTGCACGCCCGCGACAAGGAACGGCTCTGGGCCATGGAACAGGCACTGCGCTCCGGTGCCTGCGGTGCCGTGCTCGGCTGGCCTGCCGACCCGGACACCCGCAGCCTGCGCCGCCTGCAACTGGCCGCCGAACACGGCAGCGCCTGCGGCTTCCTGTTCCGCCCCCGCCGGGCCGCCCGCCACCCCTCCCCCGCCGCCGTGCGGCTGGAACTGGAACCGGGGCAGGACAGGATGGTGTTGCATGTGCTGAAACGGCGTGGCGGCTGGGGGACGGGAAGGCGGTTAAGGGTGAGAACTTAACCCTTCCCGCCCCCATGCTCTGGCTCAGCATCCACCTCCCCCTCCTGCCCCTGGAGGTCTTCAGCCCCACCGAGGCGCCGCTGGCGGTCTGTGCCGGGCCGGACAACAGCCGGCGCGTCCACGCCTGCAACCCGGCGGCCGCGGATTGTGGGGTGCAACCGGGTCAGTCCCTGAACAGCGCCCTCGCCCTCTGTCATGAGCTCATAACCCGACCGCGCGATGCCGCCGCCGAGGAGCAGGCGCTTTTTGGCCTGGCTGTGTGGGCACAGCAGTTCAGCCCGGCCATTCACCTGCCGCTATCCGAGGGGTTGCTGCTGGAAATCGGCGGCAGTCTGCGCCTGTTCGGAGGAGCCGAGCCATTGGTTGAGCGCGTCCACGATGACCTGGTCGAACTCGGTTACAGTGCCCGACTGGCGGCGGCCCCCACCCCGCTCGGCAGTTGGCTGCTGGCCAGAAACGAGGTCGGGCAAATCGTGACCGGGCGGGAGGCACTGCACGCGGCCCTGAACCAGCTGCCGTTATCCGGCCTGGAACTCGCGGCGGAGGTCCAGGCGACCTTGCGTGGCATGGGGCTGCGGCAGGTCGGTGATCTGCTGCGCCAGCCGCGACCGGAGCTGGCACGTCGACTGGGACAGGGTCTGTTCGATTACCTGGATCGGGCCCTCGGCCATCGCCCCGATCCGCGCCGGCCCGTCGTCCTGCCCGCCACCTTCGACCGCCGACTGCCACTGCCCGCAGAGGTGGAGACCACCGGAGCCCTGCTGTTTGCAGTGCGTCGGCTGGTGCTGGAACTGGTCGGCCTGCTGCGCGCCAAAGGTGCCGGCGTTCAGTCCCTGCTCCTGCATCTGGAACATCGTGGCCGTGCCGACAGCCGGATCGAGGTGGGACTGATGCGCCCCTCGCGCGATGCCGACCACCTGCTGGCCCTGTTCAAGGAGCGCCTGGAGCGCTTCGAGCTGTCGGCACCCACCGATGCCCTGCGCCTGAGCGCAGAGCGCTTTCCCGATCTGGAGACGCCCCAGGAGGATCTGTTTGCGAAGAACCGCACCGCGCCGCCGGACGGCCTGTTGCTGGTCGAGAGGCTGCGGGCACGGCTCGGTGGTGAGGCGGTCAATGGGTTGGCCCTGCAGGCCGATCACCGGCCCGAGCAGGCGTGGCGACCCGGCGAACCGGGCCAGACGACCGCCGCTCACCTGGCCGCGGGCCGACCGCTCTGGTTCATGGAAAAACCGCTGGCGCTTGATGCCCCCGACGGGCACCCCCGCTTCCACGGCCCCCTGCATCTGACCACAGGGCCGGAGCGGATCGAGTCGGGCTGGTGGGATGGCCTTGATGTGGCACGCGACTACTTCGTCGCCGAAGATCGGGCCGGCGAGCGCTTCTGGATCTTCCGCGACCGCCGCAGTGGTAGCTGGTTCATGCAGGGGATATTCGGTTGAAAGGCGGTTAAGGGTTAAGGGTTAAGGGTGAGGAGGGGTTCGGGGTAGGTCGGGTTAGCGCAGCGTAACCCGACACCGCGCGTCGGGTTACGGCGCGGTCAGGAGGTGCCCGCCCCCGGCTTTGGTGGCGCGCCTAACCCGACCTACATCTGGTTCATGCAGTAGGGGATATTTGGTTGAAAGGCGGTTAAGGGTGAGGAGGAGTTCTCTTAACTCTTCACTGCTAACCCTTAACTTCACTTCAGCCGCCGACGTCGATGCTGATCTCCTGCCAAAGCTCACACGGGTCGACGCCCTGGTCGCGTGCCGCTTTCACCCGTTGCTCCACGCGTTCCAGCAGTTGCCGACGCTCGACCTCTTTGGCGGCGTCTTCGTCGGGCTCTGCGGTCCGCATCGTCTCCAACAGGTTATCTGTCATGGCACTGCACATCTGCGTCATGTCGGCCGATGCTGCGGAAACTCCCATCAGCCCGGCCAGAAGCGACACCAACAGTACTCTCGCCTTCATCGTCATGTTCAGCAACCTTCTGTGAACAGGTCACGTCCCCCCCGAACGCACACTGTAAAAGAGTTTTTGATGCGGCGCACGCTATCAGTGGCACGTGAACCCGATGTGACGACGGCAGGGGCCTAAAAGGTGTATATTCATACACCATAACCGCCTAAAAATGCCCCCCATGAGCGACGCCTATGCCGAACTCCACTGCCTGACCAACTTCACCTTTTTGCGCGGGGCCTCGCACCCGGACGAACTGGTGGAGCGGGCAGCGGAATTGGGCTATGCGGCACTGGCCATCACCGACGAGTGCTCGCTGGCCGGGGTGGTGCGGGCCCATCTGGCGGCCAAACAGCACGGCCTCCACCTCATCATCGGCAGCGAAGTGACCCTGGTCGGCGGCCTGAAGCTGGTGCTGCTCGCCACCGACCGGGATGGCTACGGCAACCTCGCCGCCCTCATCACCCGCGGCCGGCGTCGGGCAGAAAAGGGGGCATACCGGTTGAGCCGGGCCGACCTCGCCGACGGGCTGCCCGGCTGCCTGGTGTTGTGGCCACCCGACGTCGGCCGGAGCCATGAGGATGAGGGCCGCTGGTTGGCGGCCACCTTCCCCGGGCGCGCCTGGATCGCGGTGGAACTGCACTGCGGTACTGATGATGCCGCCCGGTTGGTGCAGTTGCAGGCACTCGCCGCCAGCAGCGGCCTGCCGCTGGCGGCGACGGGCGACGTGCACATGCACCGCCGCGGTCGGCGGGCCCTGCAGGACCTGCTCACCGCCACCCGCCTGGGCGTCACCATCGCCGAGGCGGGGGCGGCCCTTCATCCCAATGGCGAGCGCCACCTTCGTCCCATTCAACGCCTCGCCCGGCTCTACCCGCCCGAACTGCTGGCCGAGAGCGTCGCCGTCGCCGCGCGCTGCCGTTTCAATCTGGACGAGCTGAAGTACAACTACCCGGAGGAGGCGGTGCCGCCCGGCGAGACGCCGACCAGCCACCTGCGCCGCCTCACCGAGACGGGGCTGAAGCACTACTGGCCCGCGGGCGAGCCGGCGAAGGTGCGACAACTGGTGGAACACGAGTTGCGGGTCATTGCGGAACTCGGCTATGAGGCCTATTTCCTCACCGTCCACGACTTGGTCCAGTATGCCCGCCTCCGCGGCATTCTCTGCCAGGGGCGCGGCTCGGCCGCCAACTCCGCTGTCTGCTACTGCCTCGGGATCACCGCCGTGGACCCCTCGCGCTCGGAGATGTTGTTCGAGCGCTTCATCTCCAAGGAGCGTGGAGAGCCGCCCGACATCGACGTGGACTTCGAACACCAGCGCCGCGAGGAGGTGATCCAGTATCTGTACCAGCGCTACGGCCGCGAGCGCGCGGCCATCGCCGCCACCGTGATCACCTACCGGCCGAAGAGCGCCCTGCGCGATGTGGGCAAGGCCCTCGGCCTCTCCCCCCATGACGTGGACCGGCTGGCCGGTACCTTCGCCTGGTGGGACCGCCGCAGTGAAATGGAGAAGCGCTTGGCCGAGGCCGGTTTCGACGCCGAGGCGCCGGTTATCAAGCGCCTGCTCACCCTCACCCGGGAGCTGCTCGGCTTCCCCCGCCACCTCTCACAGCACGTGGGCGGCATGGTGATCACCCGCGACCCGCTCTGCCGGCTGGTGCCGCTGGAGAACGCGGCCATGCCCACCGGCCGCGCCGGGGCCCTGGGCCACGACGAAGCCAGCGACGCCCTTGCCGCCGCCCGTACCGTACTGCAGTGGGACAAGGACGACCTGGACGCCCTCGGCCTGCTCAAGATCGACTGCCTGGCCCTCGGCATGCTCTCGGCGATCCACCGCGCCTTCGACCTGGTGACGCGCCACCGCGGCTATCCGCTGAGCCTGGATACGGTGCCGGCGGAGGACCCGGCGGTGTACGCCATGATCGCGAAAGCCGACACGGTCGGGGTGTTCCAGATCGAATCGCGGGCGCAGATGGCAATGCTGCCACGGCTCAAGCCGGAGACCTTCTACGACCTGGTGATTGAGGTGGCGATTATTCGCCCCGGGCCAATCCAGGGGGACATGGTCCACCCCTATCTGCGCCGCCGCCAGGGTCTGGAAGCGGTCACTTACCCGGGCCCCGAGGCACGCGCAGTGCTGGAGCGGACCCTGGGGGTGCCGATCTTCCAGGAGCAGGTGATCAAGCTGGCAATGGTGGCCGCCGGCTTCTCCCCCGGAGAGGCGGACCAGCTGCGCCGGGCCATGGCCGCCTGGCGGCGCAAGGGCACCCTGGACCACTTCGAGGAGAAGCTGCGTCGGGGCATGGCCGAACGGAACTATCCGGCGGAGTTCGCCGCCCAGATCATCGAGCAGCTCAAGGGCTTCGGCGAATACGGCTTTCCCGAGTCCCACGCCGCCAGCTTCGCCCTGATCGCCTACGTCTCTGCCTGGCTCAAGTGCCATGAACCGGCCGCCTTCACCTGCGCCCTGCTCAACAGTCAGCCAATGGGCTTCTACGCCCCGGCCCAGCTGGTTCGCGACGCCCGTGACCACGGGGTCGAGGTGCGGCCGGTGGATGTGCAGGCGAGCGAATGGGACTGCAAATTGGAAGAGGCTTCCCGCAGCCCCCTGTGGGAGCGGCGTCCCCGCCGCGATTCCGGCGCCTTGGCGCCGGTTGTTGGCGCATCGAGTTTGGTTGGTAGTACGAGTACGGCGCACAGGTCCCGTGTCGTTGAAGGTGAGGCGATCAAGCGGGGAGGGAACGGCTGGGGTTTGGCATTGCGACTGGGCCTACGAATGATAAAGGGGTTGAAGAAGGCGGCGGCGGAGCGGTTGGTGACGGCACGGGCCGAGGGGCCGTTCCGGTCGGTGGCGGACCTGGCGTACCGGGCACGGCTCTCGACAGCGGACCTGGAGCGGCTGACCGCCGCCGGGGCGCTGGAGGGGCTGGCCGGCGATCGCCACAGCGCCCGCTGGGCGGTGCTCGGCACCGACACCACCCTGCCGCTGTTTGGCGAGGCGCACTTCGCCGAAGCCCCCCCTGCCCTGCCGACGCCCACCGAGGGCCAGGATCTGGTGGCCGATTACGCCCACACAGGTCTCTCCCTGCGCAGCCACCCGCTCGCCCTGCTACGCGAAACGCTCAAGCGCCGCCGCTATGTCGCCGCCCGCGAGGCCAATGCCCGCCGCAACGGCAGCCCGGTGCGTTTCGCCGGCTTGGTGATCACCCGCCAACGACCCGGTGACGGCCGCACCACCTTCCTCACCCTGGAGGACGAGACCGGTATCGCCAACATCATCATCTGGGAACGGCTGGGAGAGCGCTACCGCAAGGCGATCCTGGGCGGCCGCCTGCTGGGAATCTTCGGACAGGTGCAGAGCGAAGCCGGCGTGGTCCACATCGTCGCCCGCCACATCGAAGACCACACCCCCCTGCTGGGGGCGCTGTCGACCCAGTCGAGGGATTTCTGCTGATTAGAAAAAAGCCTTTAACGCGAAGGCGCAAAGACGCGAAGGTCGCAAAGGAGATCGTAAGGGAAAAAAACCCTGAATCTGACGTAAACGCTAGAGGCGAAGCCCGCGAAGAAATCCAAGTTCTTACCAACAAAAACCTTTGCGTCTTCGCGTCTTTGCGTCTTTGCGTTGGATCTTTGGGTTTAAATCTCCTCCTCCACCACGGCAGTGAGTTTTTCCACCTGGTGGGCGACGCCCACGGCATCTTCGACGTCGATTTGGAAGGCGATGCCGGTGCCGGGTTTTTCGTCGAATTCACCGACCGCGGCAATTTTCTCCAGGATTTTGCGGGAGAGATGCTCCTCCACCAACAGCAGGACCATGTCGCGCTGGGTCTCCAGGGAGAGGCCGAAGAAGGTCTTCGCCTTTTTCATCCCCTCGCCCCGGGCCTGGTTGAGCACGGTGGCGCCGGTGGCGCCCGCCTCGCGGGCGGCATCCAGCACCGAATCGGTTTTGTCGTCCTCAACCAGGGCGACGATCAACTTGAAGTGCATGGTTAGCCTCCTTGAGGGACAGCGATTGCGAACGGCGCGCTCGCCATTCGCTCAACTGTGCATACGCCATCACGGTGATGATTGGAAACAGGCAGGTGGTGGCAATCATCCCGAATCCGTCGAGCCAGGGGCTGCGTCCCGGGATCGTGTTCGCCAACCCAAGCCCCAGCGCCGTCACGATCGGCACCGTCACCGTTGAGGTGGTTACCCCACCGGAATCATAGGCCAATGGAATAATCAGTCGCGGCGCCAGCAGCGTCTGCACAACCACTACCGCGTAAGCGACCATGATGATGTAATGCAGCGGAATACCGCTGACGATCCGAAATGCCCCCAAGGCTATGCCGAGTGCGGCACCCGTAGCGACGGCAATCCGCAACCCCCAGACACCAATCGCACCACCGGACACCTTATTGGCCTTGATAGCTACCGCAATCAACGAAGGTTCGGCCAAAGCCGTCGCAAATCCAATCGCCGCACCGAATGCGTAGACCCAGAAATAGTCGTCCCAGCGCGCCTCCCGAACCGTTTCCAAGCCGCCAAATAGGAAGCCCGGGTCGGTCAATTGCTCCGCCATCAGCTTGCCCAGCGGAAACAGTGCCTCCTCCAGGCCGATCAGGAACAACGAAAGCCCGACCAGCACATAGGCGAAGCCCGTCAGTACCCGCTTCAGGTGAGGTACCGGTCGACGGATGATCAGAAACTGAAAGCCGAAGATGATGGCGACGATGGGCAACACGTCGCGTACTGTACCCAAGGTGGTGTCGAGAATGAGCTGCAGGGTTTCGTTCATCCGATCACCATGCCGTAGCCCATGACGAAGATCATCGGGGTAAGCGAGGCGAACGCGATGAGTCCGAAACCGTCCACCATCGGGTTGCGTCCTTTGATCGAGGAGGCCAGGCCGACGCCCAAGGCCGTCACCAGCGGTACGGTGATGGTGGAGGTGGTGACGCCGCCGGAGTCGTAGGCGATGCCGATGATCTCGCGCGGCGCAAAGGCGGTCATCACCACCACGCCAAGATAGCCGCCGATGATGATGTACTGGATCGGCCAGCCCTTCAGAATCCGGATGACACCCACCACGATGGCGAAACCGACCGACAGCGCCACGGTCAGGCGCAGGCCGTCGGCATAGCTCTTCTTTGCCGCCTCCGTGGCGAGGATCGCCCCACCCGCAGCGGCTACGTCGGCAGCTTCGTTGGCCACGGCGATCAGGGCGGGTTCGGCGACCGTGGTGCCGAATCCGAGCGCAAAGGCAAACGCCAGCAGCCAAAACAGGCTGCCCTTGCGTGCGAAGGCATACGCCATCGACTCGCCGATGGGGAACAGGCCCATTTCGAGACCGCGGATGAACAGGGTCAGGCCCAGCACGACCATCATGGTCCCGAACAGCAACTGGCCCAGGTTCGGCACCGGCTGCTGCAAGACGACAAGCTGGAAAAAACCGATAACCAGAACGATCGGTGCGAGGTCGCGCATGCTATCCATAAGCGGGCGCGCCACCGCACTCAGGAATTCCTTCATCAAGTGTCCGAGGGTTGATTTATTGCTCGAAAATACACCATCCCACCCCGGCTGTTAACTGCCCTATAATCGCCTCCTAACAAAAGCCACAACATGAACAGGGGATGGAAATGGAGGCGTGGTTGGCGAAATTGACGGAGTGGACCGGCGAGCTGTCCGGTCTGCTCTGGGGCAACTATGTGACGCTGGTGCTGCTGGTGGGCACCGGGGTTTATCTGACTGTGCGCCTCGGCTTTGTCCAAGTGCGTGGTTTCCGCCACTCGGCCGCGCTGATCGGCGGCAAGTACAGCGATCCGGAGCACCAGGGCGAGGTCTCCCACTTCCAGGCGCTCTCGACGGCCCTCTCGGCGACCGTCGGCACCGGCAATATCGCCGGCGTCGCCACCGCCATCTCCCTGGGTGGCCCCGGGGCCCTGTTCTGGATGTGGGTCACCGCCTTCGTCGGCATGGCGACCAAGTTCGCCGAGAGCTCGCTGGCGCTGCGTTTCCGTGAGGTGGATCCGGAGGGCAAGGTGGCGGGGGGCCCGATGTACACCCTGTTCAACGGCCTCAAAATGCGGCGTATGGCCACCGCCTTCGCCATCTTCGCCCTGATCGCATCCTTCGGCATCGGCAACATGGTCCAGGCCAATTCGGTGGTGGACGGACTGGCCTTCATCTGGCCCGAGCTAAAGGAGGCGGCCTGGCTGGTCGGGACAGCCATGGCGATTCTGGTCGGGCTGGTGATCCTGGGCGGGGTACAACGGATCGCCAAGGTCGCCAGCACCATCGTCCCGTTCATGGCCGTCCTTTACGTTGCCGCCGCGCTGATCGTGCTCTTCTCCCACATCGACGCCGTGCCGGCGGCCTTCGCCACCATCTTCAACCACGCCTTGAACCCGTGGGCGGTCGGCGGTGCGGCCGTGGGCGAGGCCATCCGCTGGGGTGTCGCCCGCGGCCTGTTCTCCAACGAGGCCGGCCTCGGCTCCTCCCCCATGGCTCATGCCGCCGCCCGCACCAACCAGCCGGTACGCGAGGGTCTGGTCGCCATGATGGAGCCGTTTATCGACACCCTGGTGATCTGCACCATGACCGGGCTGGTTATCGTGGTCACCGGCGCCTGGCAGACGAGTCCGGAAGACGTAGTCGGCGCAGCGCTGACGGCCTACGCTTTCGATGCGAGCCTGGGCTCCGGCGGTGCTGCGGTGGTGGGTATCGGCCTGTCCCTGTTCGCCTTCTCCACCATCATCGCCTGGTCCTATTACGGCGACCGTTCGGCCTACTTCCTGTTCGGTGAAAAGGCGGTGATGCCGTACCGGGTGGTCTTTACCGTCCTGGTGGTGGTCGGCGCCGCGGTGCCGTTGCAACTGGTATGGAATCTGGCCGACATCACCAACATCCTGATGGCGCTGCCCAACCTGCTGGCGCTGATTTTGCTGACTACGCTGGTCAAGAAGATGAAGGACGACTACTTCGCCACGCCGCAGACAGCGGCGGATGAAGGGGTCGCACAACGCCCCACGGGCGCTTTATGATCACTGGAACTCAGATCTGAGAGGCATGTCATGACCGCACGCATCACCGACTCCGGACTCAAGATCGAAGACCTGACCGAGGGCGACGGCGCCGTTGCCGAAGCGGGTCAAAGGGCCACGGTGCACTACACCGGCTGGCTGGAGAACGGCAGCAAGTTCGACTCCAGCAAGGACCGCAACGACCCGTTCACCTTCAAGCTGGGTGCCGGTCAGGTCATCCGCGGCTGGGACGAAGGGGTTGCGGGCATGAAGGTAGGCGGCGTGCGCAAGCTGACCATCCCGGCCCAACTGGGCTACGGCTCGCGCGGCGCCGGCGGCGTCATCCCTCCGAATGCGACGCTGATATTCGAGGTCGAGCTGCTGGGCGTGGCCTGATCCATGCTGAACCGCGAGCAGGTCGATGAGGATGTGCGTCGCGCCCTGGCCGAGGACGTTGGCACCGGCGACCTGACCGCCGGCCTCATCCCCGCCGAGGCCTCGGCGGAGGCGACGGTGATCAGCCGCGAGCCGGCTGTGGTCTGCGGCCGTCCCTGGTTCGACGCCGTGTTCCGGCAGCTGGACCGCCGGGTGCAGGTGGACTGGTGGGTCCGTGAGGGCGAGCCGGTCGCCGCCGAGCGTACGCTGTGCAGCCTGCACGGCCCGGCCCGCGCCCTGCTCAGCGGCGAGCGGACCGCGCTCAATTTTCTGCAGACCCTCTCCGCCACCGCCACCACCACCGCCCGCTACGTGGCGGCCGTGGCCGGCACCGGCGTGCAGGTGCTGGACACGCGCAAGACCGTGCCTGGCCTGCGCCGGGCACAGAAATACGCGGTCGCCTGCGGCGGTGGCCGCAACCACCGCATGGGCCTCTACGACGGGGTGCTGATCAAGGAAAATCACATCATGGCCGCCGGCTCCATCAGCGCCGCGGTGGCCGCCGCCCGCCAGCAGGCACCCGTCGACATTGCGGTGGAGGTCGAGGTGGAGAACCTCGATGAACTCGACGAGGCCCTCGCCGCCGGTGCCGACATCCTGCTACTGGACAACATGTCCCTGGCCCAGCTTCGGGAGGCGGTCGCCCGCACGGCCGGCCGTTCCCGGCTGGAGGCCTCGGGGGGCATTACCCTGGCGAACATCCGCGCGGTGGCGGAGACCGGTGTGAACTACATCTCCACCGGCGCCCTCACCAAGGATGTGCGGGCGATCGATCTGTCGATGCGGTTCCGGTTGGATGGGTGATCCGCGAATGAACGCAAATCAACGCGAATGGCGCTGTTCACGGTTGCGTAGGGCGATTTCTCAACGCACCGAAATGCAGGTGGCCGTCAGGGCGAACACATAAGCGACAGGCCTGCGTGGCTGTCACAGCGAATGGCCGTTATCCATTTGCGTTCATTCGCGTTTATTTGCGGATCCCAAATCCCTCCAGGTACCGCGAGGCAAACTCATCCGCCGGCAGCGGGACGCTGTAGTGATATCCCTGCACATACTCGCAGCCGCTGGCCCGAAGGAATTCGAGCTGGCTCTCCTTTTCCACGCCTTCGGCGACCACCTTCAGCCGCAGGCTGTGGGCCAGAGTGACCACGGCCGAGATGATCGCCGCATCGTCGCCGCTCTTCTCGATACCGCGAATGAAAACGCGATCGATCTTCAGCGTGTCGATAGGAAAGCGTTTCAGATAGCTGAGCGAGGAATAGCCGGTCCCGAAATCGTCCATGGACAAAGCAATGCCGAGCCGGCGGATGGCGTGCATCATTTTGATGGTCTCCACCGCATCCTCCATCAACAGCGTCTCGGTCAGCTCGAACGTAAGCCGGCTCGGGTCCGCGGCGCCATCGGCCAGCACGGCCTCGACACGCTGCAGGAAGTCGCTCTCGTGAAACTGGCGTGCGGAGATGTTGATGGCCATGTTCAGCACCGCGCCGTACTGCTCTTCCCAGACACGTAGCTGACGTGCCGCCTCCCGCATCACCCAATCCCCGATCGGGATTATGAGTCCGGTCTCTTCGGCCAACGGGACAAAGTCGGCCGGCGGCATCAGGCCCATGTCCGGGTGATTCCAGCGCAGCAACGCCTCGGCACCGGTCACACGCCCGGTTGCCGTCTCGACCACCGGCTGGTAGTACAGGCAGAGCTCGTCCCGCTCCACGGCCCGGCGCAGCCCCGACTCCATGGCCAGATGCTCCAGGGAACGGGCGTTCATGGCCGGCGAGTAGAGCTGGTAGTTGCTGCGCCCCAGGTCTTTGGCACGGTACATGGCCGCGTCGGCGTTCTGGATCAATCCGTCGGCGTCCCCGGCGTCATCCGGGTAGAAGGCAACCCCCACACTACAGGTCACCACCAGTTCCTTGCCTTCGGCATAGACCGGCCGCTGGAACATGCCGATGATGCGACGCGCCACCGCCACCGCACTTTCGATCTCGTCGACCTCCCCCAGCATGATGACGAATTCGTCACCACCGGTCCTGCCGACGGTATCGTCCTCACGTACCGCCGCGACCAGCCGTTTCGCCACTTCCTTCAGCAGCGAATCGCCGGCCGCGTGCCCCAGGCTGTCGTTGACCCGTTTGAAACGGTCCAGATCGACAAACATGACGCCGAGCCGGCCGCCGGTACGATGGGCGTGGGCCACGGCCACCGACAACCGGTCGTGGAAAAGACGCCGATTCGGTAGCCCGGTCAAGGGATCGAAATAGGCGAGATGTCGGATCCGCTCTTCGTTTTCCTTCACCTCGCTGATGTCGCTGAACAGCGCCGCGTAGTGGGAAACGGTGCCATCCCCCTCGCGAATGGCGGTGACCGTCAGCAGCTCCGGGAACACCTCGCCGTTCTTGCGACGATTCCAGATCTCACCCTGCCACTTCCCCTCCTGTGTCAACCGTCGCCACATCTCACCGTAGAAGCCGTCATCGTGGCGACCGGAACGCAGTACGCGCGGAGTCTTGCCGATCACCTCGTCGGCCCGATAGCCGGTCAGTCGGGTGAAGGCAGGGTTGACCGATTCGATCGTCCCTTCGGCATCGGTGATGATGATCCCCTCGAGGGAGCTCTCGATCACCTTTTCCGCCAGGTGCAGGTGACGTTGCGAAACGTTTAGCGCTTCGTCACGCTGCCGGAGTGCGGTCTTGAGTTCTTCCACATAGGCAAACTCGACCCCCGAGAGGATGTCGCGGAAACCGATCAGCCCGACCAGTTGTCCTCTGTCACTGGTCACCCCGAGATGCCGCACACGGCTTTCGATCAGAAGGTTGCGCGCACCGTAAAGGCTGCTGTCGGCCGTCACCGCCATCAGCGGGCGGCTGGCCACCTCCCCGATCGGACGGGCCCCTTCACGCTGCGCCACGAAGCGGACCATGTCCCGTTCGGTGAGAATGCCGAAATTGTGTTCCCCATAGATCACCACGACCGCGTCGGCGCGCTGGCGGTTCATGGCAGCCGCCGCGTCGCTCAAGCTGGCCTCCGGTCCGAGGGTGACCGGCTCGTGCCGCAGCACCGAACGCACCTTCCGCAGCCGCAGGTAGTGCTCGACTCCCTGGTGGAGAATGACATCGGTCTGGGAAACGACACCGTGGCGGCGCCCGTCGGCGTCAATGACCAGCAGGTGACGGACCCGCTCCTCGCGAAAGCGTTGAGAGACCTCCTGCAGACTGGCAGTCGCCGGGATCGTCTTTACCGGACAGCTCATCACCTCGCCCACCGGCCGCTCCCAGGCCGCGCCAGTTTGGAAGTCCAGGCTCAGCGCGTCGCGCTCGGTCCAGATCCCGAGGGTTTTCTCCCCTTCGACCACGATGATAGAGCTGCAGCGGGCATCGCTCATCAGGCGCGCGGCTTCTGAAACCGTGGTGGAGGGCGAACAGGAGAGGATGTGAGAGCGGATCACCTGCGCCACCGGCAGATCAGCGGTCATCAGGGCAGCTGCTTGTTCTTCATTGGGCTGGTTCATGCTGCTTTGTCGTCGGCAGTGATGCCCTGGTCGCCAATAAAAAAGGGAGTTGCACCCGTCGTGCAACCCCCTTCGATTCAAACTCGATTTTATGATTCTGGTGCCGGAGAGAGGACTTGAACCTCCGACCTACCGATTACGAATCGGTTGCTCTACCAGCTGAGCTACTCCGGCGTACCCGCTGTCACGGGAGCGGCGAAGTATAACGGAACGCCGCCGGTTCCGGCAACGCGTCAGGCGCCGCGGATTCGAATGATGACGTCAACGCCCGTGGCAACGGTGCCTTCGGGTGCGGTGGGCAAATTCTCGACGCGGAGCCCGTCGGCCGGCACATCGATCAAATCGCCACTGTCGACATTGAAGAAGTGATGGTGCTCAGAGGTGTTCGAGTCGAAAAACACCTTGTTGGGGTCGACCACGATCGCCCTCACCAGTCCTTTGCGGCTAAAGAGGTTCAACGTGTTGTAGATGGTCGCCTTGGATACCCTGGGACGCCCGGCATTGACCTGCTCCAATACTTGTTCGGCCGAGAGGTGCTGCGGCTTTGCAAACAGGTACTGCGCGATCTCGATCCGCTGCTTGGTGGGCGTGATGCCGTGCTGCTTCAGCAGGGCCACCGCCTGTTGTCTGTCCAGAGGTTCCATACTGGCCGAGTATAGAACAGGGTTTTTCACGAAGTCTATTGGTCCTAAGTGGGTATCCCTCACGGACGGTAGGCGGCTGCATCCAGAATGGGGGGCCGCCCGAGTACCAGATCGGCGGCAAGCCGAGCCGAAGCCATTCCCATGACCACACCGTTACGGAAGTGTCCGGCATTGATGTAGAGACTGGCCAATGCCGGATGGGCGCCGATGAATGGAACGCCCTGCGGCGATCCCGGACGCAAGCCGGCCCAATGGGCCTCGATCGCTACCGCGCCGAGCGCGGGGAAGGCGGATTCCGCCACCCCCCGGAGCTCGGTAAGCGCCTGTTGCGTCGTGATCTTTTCGAAACCGACCCGCTCCATGGTACTGCCGACCAGAATACGACCATCCCGTCGCGGAATGATGTAGTGGTCATCGGCCAGCACGATGTGTTGGACCATGCCCGGGTCGCCCCGATAGAGCAGCATCTGACCCCGCACCGGTTCGACCGCAAGCCGTAGTCCACTGGCCTCGAGCAGTCGGCCGCTCCAGGCACCGCCAGCAACCAGCACCACGTCGGCCGACTGGACGCCGACCGAAGTCAGAACGCCGGTTACCCGGCCGGACTCGACCCGAAAGCCGGTCACCTTGCAGTTTTCAACGACCCGCACACCCCGCTGGTCCAGATCGGCACCCAGCGACTGCAAGAGCCGTGGGTTGCGGACTTGGGCCACATCCGGCATCCACAGCGCGGACAGACCCGGTTCGAGCCCGGGCTCACTGTCCGCCAGTGCTGCGGCGCTCAAACGCTCCAGCCGGTAACCGAAGCGCTCGGCCCAGCCCTCCGCCCGCCGCCGTTCCTCGCCATCGACATCGACCATCAGCATTCCGCTGCGGGTCCATTCCGGATCGATTCCGGTCGCATCGGCCAGCGCGCTGCACAACGCTTCATAGCGCGGCTGGCCCCAACGGGCCAGCTCGGTGATCGGGTCCGGATACCGCCACGGATACAGCGGCGAAAGAATCCCGCCGCCGGCCCACGATGACTCGCGGCCACGGGATCCCTTGTCGAGCAGCGTGACCGACATTCCGCCCTCGGAAAGCTCTCGCGCCGTGAGCATCCCGATCAGGCCGGCACCGACCACGATGGTGTGGGGCATAGTCAATTTCTCCAACAACCTGCGTTTGCGTAAGCGACGCCACCGCGCTGATGGACCGGCCCGTCCTGATCCAGGGCGAAGCTTCCACAGGAGTCGCTGACCTGACCGCGACCGGAGAGGGGAACGGCCGCCGCCAAATAGGCGCCCGCCGTGACGTCGGTGACGTGCAGGGCGTAGTAGCCGCCAGTCGATACAAACACCCCGTCGCCTTCCGGGTCGTCCCGGAGGTCGCCGATGCCGCCGTAGACCGGGCTCCGGGCGCGCCACTTCTCCTGCGCCAACTGGATCTCCAGCAGGGCGGTGATCGCATCGGAGCGCCGCGCTGCCTGAATCCACTCCTGGTAGGCGGGGAGTGCAATGCCGGCGAGAATGCCGACGATGGTCAGCACCAACATCGTTTGAATCAAGGTAAATCCTTCTTCCTGTGTCCTCATCCCTGACTTCTCCTTGCGGTAAGGCCTCCCCAAAACGCTTCCCCGAGCCGCCGCGCCGGCCGGCCGGCCATTCAAGTATCCCTGAATTTCTGAAGGGATTGTTTTTTGCGGTGGATGGCGATAGGGTTCCAACCATAACAAGGAGACATGCACATGGATAGGGCATCGGACGGTTTCACCGTCGTCGAACTTCTCGTCACCATCGCCATCCTGGCAATCCTCTATAGCATCGCTGTTCCCGCGTTTTCCGGATTTCTCGAGAAGCACCGACTGACCGGGGCCGCCGAAACCATCGCTGCCCGATTGCAGTGGAGCAGAAGCGAAGCCATCAAGAAATCACGCAAGGTCTATGTCAGCCTGTTTGCCGCCAGCGAAACCGACTGGTGCGTGGGATTCGATGACTCCGCCTACTGTGACTGTTCCGATGCCGATGACTGTCAAGTCGATGGCACCCGCAAGGTGAGCGCGGGAACGGAATTCGCCTCCAGTGCATCCGCCCGCCCGCGCCTTGTCGGCGTGACCTTCAGCGGCGGCAAGACCAGCTTCGATCCGGTGCGCGGCACCGCCGGCAGCGGCCGCATCAAGATGGCCTCGGCCGAGGGTCGCTACCGGTTGAATATCGTCGTCTCCAGCCTGGGCCTGGTACGGCTCTGTTCTCCCGCCGGCACCACTCACGTGCCGGGTTACCCTACGGACTGTTGATCCATGAACCGCGGTCAGTACGGCATGACCATCGTCGAACTACTGGTCGGCATGGCGCTTGGCCTGGTGGTGCTCGGAGCCGTCACCGCGATGTATCTCGAGAGCGCACGCAGCGGCACCCACCTGCTGCGTTCCGCCCAACTGAACCAACAGTTGCGCGCGGTCGCCAACCTGATGGTGAACGATCTGCGGCGGGCCGGCTATTGGGGCGGTGCAGCACCCGGAGCGCAAAACCCGTTTACCGGCACCACCACCGACATCAACATCTTTCTGGATGGTCGTTGTGTGCTCTACACCTACGACCGCAACGCCAACGGCACACCCGACAGCGACGAGTACCTCGGATTCCGGCTCCGGGATAACAAGGTCTGGCTGAAGAAAAGCGGGACCACTACCGACGACCCGACCTGCCGCAAGGGTTACTGGGAGGGCATCACGACGCCGGGGTCGGTAGTGGTGACAAGCCTCCTGTTTCGCTCCCGCGGCGGCAAGTGCATGAATGTCAGTCGCGATCGGAGCTGGGAGGTCGACGGCAGCACGACCACCGAAAAGCCGTGTGACGATAGCTCCGCGACCGGTTTCGAAGTGCCGCAGAGCGGCGACCGACTGGTGGAGACCCGTCAGATCCAGATCGCGCTGAGCGGCCAGGCGAAAAGTGACCCTTCCATTCGGAAGTCCGTGGTCGCCAGCGTACGGGTTCGTAATGACCGCATCAGGACGGAGCCTTAGTTCATTCAACAGGATGAACAGGATTTTTCAGGATTAACAGGAAAGGCCTTTTGCTGTTCCATCCTGTTGATCCTGTGAAATTGGACAGTCTGACAAAGTCAAAAGGAATCACGACAGGAGGTCGACATGCGAAGACAGCACAGCGCCGGCGGCAAACCCGGGGGCGAAAGAGGCGCCGTCACCTTGCTCGTCACGCTTATCTTGCTGGTGACCATGACGGTGTCGACGCTCCTGGTCAGTAAGAGCGCCGTCATGGAGCAACGGATCGCAGTCAACGAACTCGCGGCCGTGCAGGCCTTCGAGGCAGCAGAAGCCGGTGCCGGTCTCGGTCTGCTCCACACCGATGTTTCCGGCGCCGACCTCTCCCAAACGCTGGTCGGTACGGTCGGGACCGGCGGCAGTACCTACACCGTCTCCTTCACCCCGATCGCCGATGGCTATCACCGGATCGTCGCCACCGGCAACAGCGGCGACGCGCTCGCTCTGCAGCAGGTGACCGTGGAGAACGTGTTCGTTCCGGCCATGCCGCACCCGCCCGTCGCGCCCATCACAACCCGCTCCCTCACACAATTCAGCGGCAGCATCGAGGTGATCAACAACATCGGCAACATCACCATCTGGTCGGGCGATACGGTCACCGCGGGCGGCAATGCCAAGACCCGCATCCGTGTCGATGGGGTCGATAATGTGCTCAGTTCCACCGGCTCGGATTTCGGCCCCGACGTGGTAGCCTCCGACCCCAACCTGTCGTCCATCGGGCAGGCCGCCTTCTTCTACCACTTCTTCGGTGACAGCAAGGTGAACGTGCGCGCCGAGGCCGACTTCCATGGGTTCCCTGATTCCACTGCGGCCGGCAAATTGATCTGGCACGACGGCGACCTGGCGATCACATCCAACCGTATTCTGGGCAGTCAGACCGAACCGGTCATTTGCATCATCGACGGAGACCTCGAGCTCCACGGCAATGTGCTCGTCAATGGGGTGCTCTACGTCACCGGCAGTATCACCAAGGTGAACGGCAACGTGACCGTCAACGGCGGAATGGTGGTCGAGGGGGCCCTGGAGATGGGCAACGGCAATCTGACCGTCCGTTACGACGCGACGGTGATCGAGAACCTGGGCGGCATCGGTAATGGCGCCAATCTGCCCGGGTCCTGGCGGGACTGGACGTGAACAGGCCCTTGCAGGTCACTGGTGGCCGATCCCGCGGCTTCGTCCTGCTCGAGGCGCTGGTCGCCGCCCTGATCTTCGCGCTCGGGGTCCTGGCCTTGACCCGATTTCACGGCCAGCTCATCCACAGTGGCGGCCTGAGCAAGGCGCGCAACGAGGCGGTGCTGTTGGCCCAACAGCAGGTCGAAACCTTCCGCAACGCGATGAAAGAGGCCGATTACCAGGCGCTGAACGACACCGGTGGCGTATTCACTACCGCCAACTCCGTGGTCGGCGACCATTCCGTTTACCTCCGCAGCTGGATGATCACGGACCTGACAGCGCCGGCGCGAAAGGCGGTGACCGTTCGAGTTCAGTGGACCGATCCGCGGGAGGGCGCCCAGACCCATGAACTCGCCAGCGTGCTGGTGTGGCGTTCTCCCGCGCAGGGCCTGTTGGCGGCGATGCCCGCCGGCGAGTCGATCCCGCTTCCGGGCCAAGGGGCCCGCTTCGGCAACAGCGACTACGGCGACTCCCCACCCGATGACAGGACCGACAACGGCGACGGGACCAGCCGCCACGAAAACGACGCGGGGGAGATCGAACTGATCGAAAATGTCTCTGGTAAGGTCAA
This sequence comes from Gammaproteobacteria bacterium, assembly GCA_041685045.1. GTDB lineage: Bacteria > Pseudomonadota > Gammaproteobacteria > Thiohalomonadales > Thiohalomonadaceae > Thiohalomonas. The sequence goes on along the minus strand of JAWLGP010000005.1, from coordinate 131,501 downwards.
ACTGGTGATCGCGCCAGAGCATGAACTGGTTGTGATCGGCGGTTCCGTCTATGTTCAGAGCCCGCAGAACGCAGAGCATTTTGCGGTTGCCGCCACCGGCATCAGCCACTGCGTCCGCGGCAGCCCCGAGGCGGTGCAACGGGGAGGCCGCCGCTTCGAGGCGTTCGAATATACCTGTTATGTCGCAAGCGGCTGGTACGGGACCGTTTCGGTGCTGGATGTCAGCCGAACCGGTGCGCTACACGCCACCTCCTCTGTCTGCCTGGGCGATCCCTACGCCCTCACCGTCACGGCCGGCCGCAGCCGCGACTATCGCGGCTTTCAAACACGCCAGCACGCCGACGGCTCTCCGGTGGAGGATGACGAGGGCAACGTGATCTGGTTCTCCGCCGGCGTATCCGGCCGTCGCCTGGCCCGGCTCGCCGGCCGGCACGATTTCCTGGTGGTCGCGAACAGAAATGCCGGCGACGGGGACTGCACCGATCTCATGCTGACCGGCGACCCGGAGTTCGGCCCGTTGAATGCCGAGGAGTACTTTTTCTATACCAATCTACCCGCATCGGTCTGCCTGACCGGGGACACCTACTGTCCCGACGAGCAACCGACCGTCATCGCCGGCCGCTTCGACTTTTACGGCGGTGCGGATTTCGGCGACGTGTCCGACGTACTGGCGACGGCGGGGGTCGAATGCAGTGCCAACGCGGCCGCCTACCGCTGCCGGTTGGAGGAGACACCCTGGTCCGGCCAGCTCCACTTCGTCACCTCGCGCCGAAGGGTTGCCTGCACGACAGAAACGGTCTCCTTCGAAGCGATCAGTGACTCCGAGACCTACCACCACGCGGTCGCTGACGAGGTCGGCGCCTGCCCGGTTTCCAACTGAGGAAGCGCCCATGATTCGACGGGGCCTGAAGTTGCAGCACAGTCCGCGCACGGCGGAGAAGGGGGTTACGCTGGTTGACCTGCTGTTCGCGGTGATGATCGTCGCCATCCTGGCGGCCATCGCCATCCCAGCCTATCAGGACTCCCTGCAAAAGGCCCGTCGCGCCGACGCCCGCGCAGCCCTGACGCAAATCCAGTTGGAGCAGGCGAAATTGCGGGTCAACTGCCGCTTTTACGGGCAGGCGCTGGGCGATGCGGGTGCGTGCGGCGCCACTTCCGCGGTCACTGTGGTCCGCGGAAGCGTCGCCAGTCCGTCAGGTCACTATCGCCTGACGATCGAGGCGGGCTCCGCCAGCGAAAATGGCTATATCGCCGTGGCCGAAGCCTTTGGCGCACAGGCCGGCGACGCGGACTGTACCACTTTGAAACTTGAGGTCGGTCCCGCATTTCCTGACGGGCGGCTGAGCCCGGCATCGTGTTTCTGATTCCGCGATTGCGCGGCAGGGCTCAGCGGGCCAGTTCCTTCGGCAGCTTGAAGGTCATCGCCTCCTCCCGGCCATCCAGGTCGGCCACCGAGGTTGCGCCCAACTCGCGCAACCGCGCCACCACCTGCTGGACGAGCACTTCCGGGGCCGACGCGCCGGCGGTGATGCCGACGCACTGCGTACCCTCGATCCATGTCGGCTCGATATCGTCGGCGTTGTCGATCAAATAGGCCGGAACCTTCCGCCGTTCGGCCACCTCCCGCAGCCGGTTGGAGTTGGAGCTGTTGCGTGATCCCACCACCAGCACCAGCTCGCACGCGTCGGCGAGTGCCTTCACCGCGTCCTGCCGGTTCTGCGTGGCATAACAGATATCCTCTCGCCGCGCGCCCGTGATCTTCGGAAAGCGTGCCCTCAGGGCATCGATGACCACCCGGGCATCATCCGTCGACAGCGTGGTCTGGGTGACATAGCCCAGGTGTTCCGGATCGCGCACCTTCAGTTTGGCGACGTCCTCGGGCGTCTCCACAAGGTGAATAATACCGCCGGCGCTGCCGTCATACTGGCCCATGGTGCCTTCCACTTCGGGGTGGCCGGCATGGCCGATAAGGACCACATCGTGCCCCTCCTTGGCGTGGCGCATGACCTCCAGATGGACCTTGGTCACCAGAGGACAGGTCGCATCAAATACCCGCAGATCGCGCTGTGCCGCTTCCTCCTGAACCTTGCGGGGAACGCCGTGGGCACTGAAGACGACCGTCGCCCCATCGGGCACTTCGTCGAGCTCTTCCACGAACACCGCCCCCAACTCCCGCAACCGCTCCACGACAAAACGGTTGTGCACCACTTCGTGCCGCACGTAGACCGGCGCACCGAAGATTTCGAGCACGCGCTCGACGATCTCGATGGCACGGTCGACACCGGCGCAGAAGCCGCGGGGGTTGGCCAGCAGGATCTGGCGGGCGGAGGTTTCTTCACTCATTTCACAAGACCGAATTGGTTGACCGCAGCGTGGTTGCGTTCAGGAGAGGGTGAGGACCCGGACCTCGAAAGTCAGGTCGCGGCCGGCCAGCGGGTGATTAAAATCCACTGTGACAGATTCCGTATCGGACTCAAGGACGATCCCCGGCACCTCTTCCCCGGAAGGGGTGGCAAAGCCGATTACGGTACCGGGCTCAAGCGGCATCTCCGGGTCGAAGTCGTCACGGGGCATTTTGTGCACGTTTTCCGGATCGCGGAAACCGAAGGCCTGCTCCGGGGCCACCAGGAAACGCTCTTCGGCACCGGCGTGCAGTCCACCGAGCAGCCACTCCAGGCCCTCGATCAGCGTCCCGTCGCCCATGGTGAAACTCAGTGGTTCATCGCCACTTTCATCGACCACCGTCCCGTCACCGAGCAGCATGCGGTAGTGCATTGTCACCCGACAACCCGGACCGATTACCTTATCCATCCTGGGCCGACTCCTTCCGTGTGTGTGCCGCCCCGGAACGCAGGCTGTCGATCACCAGCATGACGGCGCCGACCGTGATGGCCGAATCGGCGATGTTGAAGGCGGGCCAATGCCAGCGGCCGTAATAGACATCGATGAAATCCACCACGTAACCGAGCACCACCCGATCCCACACATTGCCAAGGGCGCCGCCGAGCACCAGCGCCAGCGCCGCCGCCAGCCAGCGCTGACTGCGGTTGAGACGGCTGATCCAGACGGTAATGCCGATGCTGACGCCAAGCGCCAGCAGCACGAAAAACCAGCGCTGCCAACCGCCGGCCTGGCTCAGAAAACTGAACGCCGCGCCGGTGTTGTGCATCAGCGTCAGGTTCAGCATCGGGATCAGCGCCACCGGCTCATGCAGCGCCAGATACGCACTCGCCAGCTGCTTGGTGACCTGGTCCAAGACGACCACCACCAGCGCCAGCCACAACCATTTCAGCATCGCCTCGCCTTCTGTAAAACGTACCTGTACGCCTGAGTCGATAGTACAGGATTAACAGGATTTTTCAGGATGAACAGGATTGATTTGGAAAGGCGCACGCGCACTCACATGGAATTTTCAAGAAGTGGAGATGTGTGTTTGAAACAAGGTTGTCGGCCGCACGACAAACGCCCCTACACTCATTTCCATCCTGTTAATCCTGAAAAATCCTGTTAATCCTGTTCTATCGTGCTTTAGCTCCTACGCGAACCGCCGCTGTTCGCCCTCGCCCGCGACGTTTTCGATACAGCGGCCGCACAGCTCCGGGTGATCGGCATGCGCGCCGACATCCTCGCGGTGGTGCCAGCAACGTACGCACTTTTCGTGGGCGGACGGGGCCACCGCCACCCAGATTTCGTCGCCGTTACGCAGGGTGTAGTGCTCGCCTTCGGGCGGCGGACTGGCCGCGTCGTGCAGCCGCGCCTCGGAGGTGATCAGCACAAAGCGTAGTTCATCGCCCAGCTTGGCCAAACGGTCATGCACCTCGCGGCCGGCATGGATATCCACCTCGGCGTCGAGCGAGGCGCCAATGCCGCCGGCCACGCGCAGCCGCTCCAACTCCTTGGAGACCGCCTGTCGTACCTCCAGCACTTCACCCCAGTAGTCCAGGTCCATGCCGCCCAGCTCGCCCATCGCGGGGAAGTCGTACCAGGTGCTGAAGAACACCGAGTCGCCACGCTCGCCAGGAATGTGCCGCCAGATCTCCTCGGCGGTAAAGGTGAGGATCGGGGCCAGCCAGCGGGCCAGGGCCTCGACCACGTGGTAGAGCGCCGTTTGTGCTGAACGGCGGGCCAGGCTGTCGGGCTGGGTGGTGTACTGGCGGTCCTTGATGATGTCGAGGTAGAAGGCGCCCATGTCCACCGCGCAGAAGTTGTGCACCTTCTGATAAATCAGGTGGAACTCGTAACTGTCGTAGGCGCGGGCAATCTCCTCCTGCAACTGGCGGGTACGCAGCACCGCCCAGCGGTCCAGCGGCAGCATCTCCGTACCGGCCACCGTATTCTGCGCCGGGTCGAAGCCCGCCAGGTTGGCCAGCAGGAAACGGGCGGTGTTGCGGATGCGGCGATAGGCATCGGCGGTGCGCTTGAGGATTTCGTCGGAGACCGCCATCTCGGCCCGGTAATCGGTGGAGGCGACCCACAGGCGCAGGATGTCCGCCCCCAGCGTCCCCACCACTTTCTGCGGTGCCACCACGTTGCCCTTGGACTTGGACATCTTCTGGCCCTTGGCATCCACCGTGAAGCCGTGGGTCAGCACCGACTTGTACGGTGCCGCGCCCTTGGTGGCCACCGAGGTCAGCAGCGAGGACTGGAACCAGCCGCGGTGCTGGTCGGAACCCTCCAGATAGAGGTCGGCCGGCGAATGCAGGCCCTCGCGCCGATCGAGCACGCAGGCGTGGGTCACACCCGAATCGAACCAGACGTCGAGGGTGTCGGTCACCTTGTCGTAATCCGCCGCTGCTTCGCCCAGCAGGTCGGCCGGGTCGAGGTCGAACCAGGCGTCGATGCCCTTCTGCTCCACCCGCTTGGCCACCTCCTCGATGAGGCGCGGCGTCTCGGGATGTAGCTCGCCGCTCACCTTGTGCGCGAACAGGGCGATGGGCACGCCCCAGGTGCGCTGGCGGGAGATACACCAGTCGGGCCGGTTCTCCACCATGCCCTTGATGCGAGCCTGCCCCCAGTCGGGGAGCCAGCGGGTCTCGTCGATGGCCTTGAGCGCCGTATCTCGCAGCCCCTGCTGGTCCATCGAGATGCCCTGGCTCTCGTTCCCTACGGGGCCAGGATACTTCGCGTCCATGCGAATAAACCACTGCGGGGTGGCCCGGAAAATGATCGGGATCTTGTGGCGCCAGCAGTGCGGATAGCTGTGGCGCAGGCGCTCGGCATGCACCAGTTTGCCGGCGGTCTTCAGCACCTCGAGCACATGGTCATTGGCCTTCAGCACGTACTCGCCAGCGAAGATCGGGGTATCCGGCAGGAACTTGCCGTCGCCGCCGACCGGGTTGTCCACCGGCAGGTCATAGCGCAGGCCGACCGCGTAGTCCTCCTGGCCATGGCCGGGAGCGGTATGGACCGCACCGGTACCGGCCTCGGTGGTGACGTGCTCGCCAAGGATGATCGGCACCTCGCGGTCGTAGAACGGGTGCTGCAGCTTGAGCCCTTCCAGATCGGCGCCACGGCAGTAGGCGATCACGCGGTAGTGCTCCACGTCCCAGCGCGCCATCACGTCCTTCAGCATCGCCTCGGCCACGACCAGCCGCTCCGGGCCGTGCTCGTGCACGCCTTCGCACTGCACCACCGCGTACTCCAGTTCCGCATTCAGCGCCACCGCCTGGTTGGCCGGCAGGGTCCAGGGGGTGGTCGTCCAGATCACCACCGAGAGCGGGCCTTCGCCGTGGGCATTCTCCACGTGATGGCAACGCTCCATGAGCAGCCCCTCGTCCAGCACCTCGAAGCGCACGTCGATGGCGGGCGAGGTCTTGTCCTCGTACTCCACCTCCGCCTCGGCCAGCGCCGAGCCGCAGTCGGTGCACCAGTGCACCGGCTTGAAGCCCTTGTGCAGGTGGCCTTTTTCTATGATCCGCCCGAGGGTACGGATGATGTCCGCCTCGAACTGGAAATCCATGGTGAGGTACGGGTTGTCCCAGTCCCCGAACACGCCCAGGCGCTTGAAGTCCTCGCGTTGGCCGTTCACCTGCTGCGCCGCATACTCACGGCACTTCTGGCGAAACTCATGGGTCTTCACCGTCACCCCCGGCTTGCCGATCGAGCGCTCCACCTGCAGTTCGATGGGCAGGCCATGGCAGTCCCACCCCGGTACGTAGGGGGCATCGAAGCCGGAGAGGGTCTTCGACTTGACGATGATGTCCTTCAGGATCTTGTTGACCGCATGGCCGATGTGGATATCGCCGTTCGCATACGGAGGGCCGTCATGCAGGATGAACTGGTCGCGCCCGGCGCAGGCGGAGCGAATCGCCTGGTACAGCCCCTTCTTTTCCCAGGCAGCGAGCATCTCCGGCTCCCGCTGCGCCAGGTTGCCGCGCATCGGAAAGTCGGTGGTAGGAAGGTTCAGCGTGTTCTTGTAATCAGCCATTGGTCACATCACAGAGCGCGAGTGCGCGGTTAATCCCGATAAATTAAGGATCCGCAAATGAACGCGAAAAACGCAAATGGATCAAGCCAAGTCCTATTTGCGTTCATTTGCGTTCATTTGCGGATCACTCTTTCCTGACCGGCGTTCGAAATAGGCGCGGGCATCGGCTGCGTCCTTTTCGATTTGGACCTTGAGTGCCTCGAACGATTCGAAGCGTTTTTCGGGCCGGATCCGCTTCAAAAAGTCCACCTGCACATGGCGGCCGTAGATGTCACCGTCGAAATCGAACAGGTGCACTTCGAGCAGGCTGCGGGTGCCGTCCACCGTCGGGCGCTTGCCGACATTGGCCACGCCGGGAACCGGTTCGCCGGTGATGCCGAACATCTCCACCGCAAAAACGCCATCAACCGGGGCGATCATCCGGTGCATCCGGATGTTGGCTGTGGGGAAGCCAATGGTCCGGCCGCGCTTGTCGCCATGTGCGACCCGTCCACACATCCGGTAGGGTCGCCCGAGCAGCTGTTCGGCGCCGTCCAGATCGCCGTGGGCCAGGGCCTCGCGGATGCGGGTGCTGCTCACCCGCTCACCGCCGAGGCGGAAGGTGTGCATGTTCACCACCTCGAAACCGTGGCGCCGTCCAGCCGCCTGCAGCAGGGCAAAATCGCCCTCGCGACCGGCCCCGAAGCGAAAATCATCGCCCACCACCAGGTAACGCACGCCCAGCCCGTCGACCAACACGCGACGAATGAACTCCTCCGCGGGCAGTTGCGCCAGATGCTCCCGGAACGACAACGCCAGAACCCGGTCAACCGAAAAGCGGCTCAACGCCTTCAGCTTCTCCCGAAAGCGCGTCAGCCGTGGCGGCGCCGTCTGCGGGGCAAAATATTCGCGGGAGAGCGGCTCGAAGGTGATCACCGCCGTTGGCAGGCAGAGCTCCGCCCCTTTTTCCGCCAGTTGTCCGAGCACCGCCTGATGGCCGAGGTGAACGCCGTCGAAATTGCCGATGGTCGCCACGCAGCCGTGGTGTCCGGGACGCAAGTTGTACAGACCGCGAATCAACTCCATGCCACTACCCGACGTTCACTGCCACGCAGGATGGGTTGAGCGCAGCGAAACCCATCGTTGGCGCGGGCAAGCGACGCGATGCGTTTCTTGCCTCAACGCATCCTACGCATTCGGCGTCTTTGTGGTCGGCCATCATTCTTGCTCGGCGAAAGAGACCGATTATAACGAAGGCCCGGAGTGGCGGCGAACTTGGGCCCACGGCTCACCGACGTCCCGCCAGATGCCGCGGGCGCACCCCGGTGGCAAACAGCACGGCGAAGTAGACCACCGCCGCACCGCCGATGACCGCGGCAAGGCGCCCCCCGCGCTCCCACGGCCCCAGGGCCAGCCAGTCCGCCAGCGGCCCCGCCGCCCACAGCAGGAACACCGCCAGCGCCCCGCAGGAGAGCCCCAACTGGAGCAGAAAACGGGGCCAGCCGGGTGTCGCCCGATAAAAGCCTTCGGCGCGCAGCGTGCGAAACAGCAGGCCGGCATTCAGAAACGCCGATGCAGCCGTGGCCAGCGCCAGGCCCGCGTGCGGTCCCGGCACCCCCGCCAGCACCATCGGCACCACGAAGGCGACGTTCAGCCCCATGTTGGCAACCATGGCGTAAATGCCAATCCGCACCGGGGTTTTGGTGTCCTGGCGGGAGTAGAAACCGGGGGCCAGCACCTTGACCAACATGAATCCGGTCAGTCCCAGCCCGTAGGCCATCAGGCTGAGAGTCGCCATGCGCACATCTTCCGCACCGAACTCGCCGTGGCCGAACAGAGTCGCCAGCATGGGCCCGGCCAGGATCACGAGGCCGATGGAGGCCGGCAGTGCAATCAGCATCACCCACCGCACCGCCCAGTCGAGCATGCCGGCGAAGGCCTCGCTGTCGGCCTCGGCGTGGCGGGTGGAGAGGCTCGGCAGGATCACCGTGGCCAGAGCGATGCCGAAAACCCCCAGCGGAAACTCGACCAGCCGATCCGAATAGTAGAGCCACGAGACAGAGCCGGTGACCAGGAATGAGGCAATCACCGTGTCGAGCAGGAGATTGATCTGCGCCACCGAAGAGCCGAACAGGGCCGGCAGCATCAAGCGCAGGATCCGCCGCACCCCCTCGTGGTGCCAGTCCGGGCGCGGTAGCGCCAGCACTCCAAGTCGCAGCAGGCTCGGCAGCTGAAACAGCAGCTGCACCAGGCCGGCGACGAACACGCCCCAGGCCAGAGCCACCACCGGCGGATCAGCCAGTTCCGCGGCCCAGACCGCCGCGCCGATCAGGACCACATTGAGCCAGACCGGCGTAAAGGCAGGCACCGCGAAGTGGCCATAGGTATTCAGCACCCCTGCGGCCAGTGCCGTCAGCGAGATGAAAAAGAGATACGGAAAGGTGATCCGCAGCATCTCCGAGGCCAGACCGAACTTTGCCGGGTCATCGATGAAGCCGGGGGCAAAGATGCCCGTGACCACGGGCGAGATAAGTACCACCAGCAGCGTCAGCCCCAGCAGCACCAGCCCCAACGCCCCGGTCACCGCCCCGACCAGCTCCCGTACCGCCGTCTGACCGTGCTTCGTCTTGTACTCGGAAAGAACCGGGACGAAGGCCTGCGAAAACGCCCCTTCCGCAAACAGCCGCCGGAAAAAGTTGGGGATTTTGAAGGCCACGAAGAAGGCGTCCGTACCGGCGCCGACGCCGAAAAAAGTGGCGAACACCACGTCCCGCACGAAGCCCAGCACGCGCGAAATCATCGTCATGGCGCTGACCACCGCGGTCGATTTGAGCAACGAGCGGCTCATGCAGGCGTTTGATCCCCAACCCAAAACGGGCATCATAACCCGCCCGGACGGATATCGTCACCGCGCCACTTGCGCCGGCAGGGTGAACGCATACTAACGTCACGGCCGTGCTGCAAGCGATGTAAGTCCTTGAAAGCAGGTCGTCGGCCGCACGACTGCATGGATGCAGGAGGTAGACCGTGTCTGGAACATACGGTCGAGGGATGCGGCCGTCGAGCGTACAGGGATGTATTTACAGCGTACCTGCTTTCAAGGACTTACATCGCTCTTCGGTGAGTATCCGTTTACCCTGCTTGCGCCGGGGAACGGGAGAGGACCTGTTGCGGCGCACGGTTGACACGGGGGCCCGAACACCTTATATTGCCCGGCCTTTACGAATTCGCTGACTTGCGATTTAGGGAGTAGATTATCTTGGCCAACTCAGCTCAAGCCAAAAAGCGCGCCCGCCAGGCACTCGTCCGTCGCGCCCGCAACGTGGCCCAGCGTTCCACCCTGCGCACCGCCATCAAGAAGGTTATCAAGGCCATCGAATCCGGCGACAAAGCCAATGCTGACGCCGCCTACAAGGCAGCGGTCCCGGTGATCGACTCCATGGCCGGCAAGGGCCAGATCCACCAGAACAAGGCCGCTCGCCACAAGAGCCGTCTGAACTCCCGCATTCGCGCGCTGTCTTAATTAGCGCATCACTGCGAGTAGTTCTCCTTGCTTGAAAGCCGACCTCCGGGTCGGCTTTTTTTATGGTACGGATTCGTGATCATGTGCGGTTCGCTGCGACCACATCGCCGAACCCTGGTAAAGCACTCGCAAGGGTGTGGCGAGGGACGAACCGCACCGGTTCTCGACTGATGGCGGTTCGCTACGTCCACCCCTCTCACAAGGAGAGCGGTTCGGGCCGACGCGGGGAAAGCATTCGGGTGGGGTGAGAAACGAACCGCACCGCTCAGGAGCGATGCGGAGCGCGTCAAAGCAGGACCAGGTTGTCCCGGTGGATCAGTTCCGGCTCATCCACGTAGCCGATCACCTCTTCGAATCGGCTGGACGGCAAGCCGATAATCTTTCGGCTGTCTTCGGCGTCGTAGTTGACCAAGCCGCGGGCCACCTCCTGTCCGTTCAGGTCCTCGCAGGCGACCATCTCGCCGCGATCAAAATCCCCGACCACCTGGCGCACCCCGACCGCGAGCAGGCTACGTCCTTCTTCCCTCAACACCCGCACGGCACCGTCGTCCAGCACCAGGCGGCCCCGCATCTGCAGGTGCCCGGCCAGCCACTGCTTGCGGGCAACCAACGGCTCCTTGTCCGGCAGCAACAGTGTGCCTAGCGGTTCGGCCGCGGCCAGGCGGGTCAGTACCTTCGGCTGGCGGCCGCCGACGATCACCGTTGCCGCCCCGGAACGGGCGGCCAGTCGTGCGGCACGCAGCTTGGTCAGCATGCCGCCACGCCCCAGCACGCCGGCACTGCCCCCCGCCATCGCCGTCAGGGTGGGATCGTTGGCCTGGCCTTCGGCAACCAACCGCGCGTCCGGATTGCTGCGCGGGTCCTTGTCGAACAGGCCGAGCTGGTCGGTGAGGATCACCAGCAGGTCCGCCTCCACCAGATTCGCCACCAGCGCGCCCAGCGTGTCGTTGTCACCGAAGCGGATTTCGTCGGTGACCACCGTGTCGTTCTCGTTGACCACAGGGACCACCCCCAATTTGAGAAGGGTGGACAGGGTGCTGCGCGCATTCAGGTAACGGCTGCGGTTGGAGAGGTCGTCGTGGGTCAGCAGGATCTGGGCGGTGTGCATTCCGTACTGCTGAAAACGCGACTCGTAGGCCTGCACCAGCCCCATCTGCCCCACCGCGGCGGCCGCCTGCAGTTCATGCAGGGCTCGCGGGCGCTTTTTCCAGCCCAGGCGCCCCATGCCCTCGGCCACGGCGCCGGAGGAGACCAGCACCACTTCAATACCGGCCTTGCGCAAGGTCGCCAGCTGCTCGACCCAGTCGGCAATGCCTTCGGCATAGAGACCGCGGCCGTCGTTGGTCAGCAGGGCACTGCCGATTTTGACGACCCAGCGCTTGTGATTCCCCAGTTGTTCACGGCTTATCATGGCGATGCAAGATAACGGATCAGTCGCCGATTCCGCCAGCGTCTTCTGAACGCGGCGATTCCTCTTCCCGTTTCGATTCGATGTGGCTCATGATGCGCTGCATCAACGGCCAGGTACCCTCGCGGGTTGCCGCGGACAGGCCGAATACAGGGCCCTGCCAACCCAGGCGGGCGACCAGATCATCGATCCGCGCCTGCCGCTCCTCTTCCGCGATCAGGTCCATCTTGTTGACCACCAGCCAGCGCTCCCGCACCGCCAGTTCGGGACTGAACTTCTCCAGCTCCTTTTCGATGGCGCGCACGGCCTCAACCGGGTCACTCTCGTCCAGCGGCGCGACATCCACCAGATGCAGCAACAGTTCGGTGCGTGCCAGGTGTTTGAGGAAGCGGATCCCCAACCCGGCGCCCTCCGCCGCACCCTCGATAAGGCCCGGAATATCGGCGATCACGAAGCTGCGGTGCGGGTCGATGCTGACCACACCCAGGTTGGGGTACAACGTGGTGAACGGATAGTCGGCCACCTTTGGGCGGGCAGCGGAGACGGCACTGATCAGGGTCGACTTACCGGCATTGGGCATGCCGAGCAGACCCACGTCGGCGAGCAGCTTCAATTCCAGGTGCAAGTCCCGCTCTTCGCCCGGTGTGCCGGGCGTGGCACGGCGCGGCGCGCGGTTGGTACTGCTCTTGAAGTGGGTGTTCCCCAGGCCATGGCGTCCGCCTTGGGCCACCAACAGGCGCTGACCGGGTTTTACGATATCCCCAAGTTGCTCACCCGTTTCCTGGTCGCGAACGATGGTGCCCACCGGCACCCGGATGGTCAGGTCCGCGCCGCCCTTGCCGGTGCACTGGCGACCCTGCCCCGGACGACCGTTTTCCGCCTTGAAACGCCGCTCGAAGCGGAAATCGATCAGAGTATTGAGGTTGACGTCACCGACCAGGTAGACGCTGCCGCCGTCACCCCCGTCGCCGCCGTCCGGGCCACCAAATGGGATGTACTTCTCCCGGCGGAAGCTGACGCAGCCATTGCCGCCTTTGCCCGCCTCGACCCGGATGGAAACCTCATCGACAAACTTCATTACTGTCCCCGCCCTGCCAACAAAAAAGCCCCGTCAGAACGGGGCTTTTCCGTAACCGCAAATACCGTTTTACCGATTATTCGGCAACGATGCTGACAAACTTGCGATTTTTCGGACCCTTGACCTCGAAGACGACCTTACCGTCCGCCTTGGCGAACAGGGTGTCGTCCTTGCCGATGCCGACATTCACACCGGCATGGAAGCGGGTACCCCGCTGGCGTACCAGGATGTTGCCGGCCAACACGTTTTCACCGCCGTAGCGCTTGACGCCGAGGCGCTTGGAAACGGAATCGCGGCCGTTACGGGTACTGCCGCCTGCCTTTTTATGAGCCATTTGTCTCTACCCCTTTGTATATCGGTCGGAATCAGCCGGAAATACCGGTGATCTCGATCTCGGTGTAGTCCTGACGGTGACCCTGGGTCTTCATGTGGTGCTTACGGCGGCGGAACTTAACGATCCGGACCTTATCGCCACGGCCATGGGCCTTAACGGTGGCCGTCACCTTGCCGCCGTCTACGATGGGTGCGCCGATTTTGATATCGTCGCCGTTGGCGACCATCAGCACCTGATCCAGCTCAACATTGCCGCCGACTTCTACGGGCAACTTCTCCACGCGCAGGGTGTCACCCTGACTCACGCGATACTGTTTGCCACCGGTTTTGATTACCGCGTACATTCGTTTCTTCTCCAACAACCGAAAAACTGCGCCCGGGCACGAAAGACCGGCAATTCTAGCGTTTGCCATTGAGCAGGTCAAACTCCATAATAGGCCGCGTTTTGGCAGACCCCTCCTGTCTGTCTCCCCCTCGAACAAACATAAGACCCGTATGGAGATCCAAGACGTCTATTCGCTGGTCGCCGACGACCGGCAGGCTGTTGATGAGCTGATTCAGCGCCGCCTGCATTCGGAGGTGGAGCTAATCAATCAGATCGGCCACTACATCGTCAACAGCGGCGGCAAGCGGGTGCGCCCCATGCTGGTGCTGTTGGTCGCCCGTGCCTTCGGCTACGAAGGGGGGGACCACCACGAGTTGGCGGCCATCGTCGAGTTCATCCACACGGCGACCCTGCTGCATGATGATGTGGTCGACGCTTCCGAACTGCGGCGCGGCCACGAAACCGCCAACGCCGTCTGGGGCAACGAGGCCTCTGTCCTGGTGGGCGACTTCCTCTACTCCCGTTCCTTCGAAATGATGGTAAAGGTGGGCAACATGCGGGTCATGGAGATCATGGCCGAAGCCACCCGGACCATCGCCGAAGGTGAAGTGAAGCAGCTGTTGAATGTGGGTAACGCGGCGGCCACCGAGGAGCAGTATCTCGACGTCATCCGCTGCAAGACCGCCAAGCTGTTCGAATCCGCCGCTGAACTCGGCGCCGTGATCAGTGGTCAGGGCGCTGCGATCGAGCGGGCCCTGGCGGAATATGGTATGCACCTGGGGATCGCCTATCAGTTGGTAGATGATGCCCTGGATTACAGCGCCAGCAGCGAAGAGCTGGGCAAAAACATCGGTGACGATTTGGCCGAGGGCAAGCCCACGCTGCCCCTGATCTACGCCATGCAGCATGGAACGGCCGAGCAAAAGGCCATCATCCGCCAGGCGATCGAGGAAGGTGGCAAGGACCGCATCGATATCGTCAAAGAGGCCATTGAAACGACCTCCGCCATCGCGTACACTTCGCGCTCTGCAAAACGGGAGGCCGACCTGGCCACTGCGGCACTGGCAGAAATGCCCGACTCGCCGTATAAACAGGCCCTGGTCACTCTCGCCCAGTTCGCCGTGGAGCGGACCTTTTAAACGCAGTATTTCGGGGTGTAGCTCAGCCTGGTAGAGCACTGTCTTCGGGAGGCAGGGGCCGGAGGTTCGAATCCTCTCACCCCGACCATTCAAATCAAGAGGGTTATCCCGACGCCCTCTTTTCTCTGTAAAATCCCCTTCCCAAATTCCGCGCCGGGTCGATGACCTTAATAAGGCGGTGACCTGCACGCGCGCGACAACCACGCTCACCGTGCCTCCACCCGGCGTTTCTTGCCCGTGCCTCTGGCTTTGCCTCTTTATGCTGTAAGCACGCACTATCCGCCTACCGGGCCACTTGCGAACCCCTCTCGATAAGAACCGGTTTGGGTCGCACCTCACGATACTCTTTGGCCCCGGCGCCTCAAGGAATTGCGTTCTCGACCGAAGGGACATGCCAAAGTTTTCCGGCTGTGAATCGGCCACCTGTCAATAGCAAGATCTTGCAATTGTTAGATGCTGTCTAAGGCGGGATATACTGCGCTACTTTTGTGGGTTCTAAGGATAGAGGGCATGCGTTTTTCCAGTTCAAACGTGCACTTGCGCGCTTTACTCGCCTTGTTGTCGTTGGTCGCTTGGTCCGCGCAAGCGGCAGACGAGTTCTACTACACGACACCTTCAGGCTATGAGATATGGCGCGCCAATTCCGTGGATGGGAGCGGTGGCGAGAAGGTGGTTGGTGATAATGGTACGGCGTCACCGAATCACGTGGCTGTGAACGGGGTCGACAACTTCGTTTACTTTTACGACCCCTCCACCTACGAAGGCAATGTGCCGGGCATTTACCGGGCTTCGCTGAATTCGTTGCCGGCGACCCAGGCACTCATCTATCAGCAGCCGACCGATGTACTCTATGACAAGATGAAGGACCTCGCGGTCAACGTCAGTGCCGGCAAGCTCTACTTGTCGTGGGGCACCACATGGAATAGTGGAGCAAATGAACACTACGGCATAGAGCAGTTGAATGTGGACGGCAGCGGTCACAGCGTCCTGGTACCCGATGATGGCACCATGAGCCCCACTTTCCTTGCCGTCGACCAATCCAGTCAGACTCTTTTTTATTACGACGCGAGGGCCGAGCGCAACTGGATCGTTCGCGTTCCCCTCGACAATCCTTCCGCCAGATCGACGATCATTACCCAGGCCGATGTCACCGGCCTCGCGGCTGGGGGGGGCAAGCTCTACTACTCGGTGGTCAACGGTAGCACCAACATCTACGAGATCCGCTCGGCGAATCTCGACGGCAGCGGCATCAGCGTTTTTTATCCGGACGATGGCGTATACAGTCCGTACCGCATCAAGGTCCACCCTGAGTCGAACTCGCTCTACTTCGTCCAGAGTGGGAATATTTTCCGCATCGACATGACCACCAAGGTAAAGACGCAGGTCGCCAGCCCCGGCACGAATGGATCCACGACTGCCTACATCGGCGTTCCCGAGAGCCTTCCGAACTCTGCCCCCACGGACATTTCCCTGAGCCCATCCGCCGTTCCCGAAAACGCCATCAGCGGAACGACCGTGGGGACCCTCTCCACGACGGACTCCGACTCCGGCGACACCCACACCTATACCCTCGTCTCCGGAACGGGCAGCACCGACAACGGTTCCTTCTCCATCTCGGGTAATACGCTCAAGACCGCAGCGGTGTTCGACTACGAGAGCAGGACCAGCTACAGCATCCGCGTGCGCACCACCGACTCCGGCGGCGCATACTATGAAGAGCAGCTCACGGTCTCAGTCACCAACGTCAACGAGGCGCCCACCGACACCACTCTCTCGGCCAGCAGCGTGGCCGAGAATTCGGCCGTCGGGATGACCGTGGGCAGCCTTTCCACCACAGATCCGGATGCCGGTGACACCTTCACCTATACCCTGGTGAGCGGCACCGGAGGCGACGACAACGCCTCATTCACCATCAGCGGCACTGCGCTGAATACGGCGGCGGTGTTCGACTACGAGACCAAGAGCAGCTACACCATTCGGGTTCGGGCCACCGACGCCGGCAGTTTGTATGTCGAAAAGATATTCGCCATCACGGTTACCGACGTGAATGATGCCCCCACTGCGACCGGCGATAACTACAGCACCAACGAAGACACGATGCTGACAGTCGCCGCCCCCGGTGTAATAGGCAATGACAGCGACCCGGAGGGGAGCGCCCTCTCTGCCGTTCTGGTGGCTAGCGCCGCCAACGGTGCGGTGGTCCTCAACGCCGATGGCTCCTTCACCTACTCACCCAATACCAACTGGAGCGGCACGGACAGCTTCACCTACCAAGCGAGCGACGGGACACTGCATTCGACCGTCGCGACCGTCAGCATCGTCGTGGAGGCGGTGAACGATACACCCACCACCAGCGGCATCGCGGACGTCAACGCCTTGCAAGGCGACACGGTGAACATCGACCTCTACGCCGCATTTGCCGACGTGGAGGATGCGGATGCCTCCATGAGCTACAGCGTCTCGGCCAACTCCAACCCTACGCTGGTGGCTACCGCCATCGATGCCGGCACCTTGACGCTCACCTTTACGGGCGGCGGAAGTGCCTCGCTGACGGTGCAGGCCACCGACACCGGAGGAGCATCCGTCAACACCAGCTTCAGCGTGACGGTCACCGCCGATGCCGATGGCGATGGGGTCTCCGATGCCGAGGATAACTGCCCGACCACGGCCAATGCCGACCAGGCGGACTCCGACGGTGACGGCGTCGGCGATGCGTGCGATCCCTACCCGACCAACCACCCCCCGGTGGGCAGTCCCGACAGCTACGAAGTCGATCTGGGCCAAGCGTTGAACGTCAGCGCGGCCGAAGGGGTGCTGGTCAACGACAGTGATGCCGATGGCGATCCCATCATGCCGGCGGTGGTGACGATGCCGGCCCACGGAATGCTTATGCTCTTCCCGGACGGGGCCTTCACCTACACCCACTTCGGGGCTCCGTTCCCTGCCGACAGCTTCACCTACGTGCTCAGCGACGGCAACGAGCAGTCGGCGCCCATCACCGTGAACCTCACCATCAACACCTTCTCCGAGGCGGACGAGGAGGTCTCTGTCAGCCCGATGCTGTACCGCTTTGGCGACGGCAAGGGCGCAAACTTCACGGTGAGTAACAGCGGCGCAGACAGCCGCACCGTCGCTAGCGTCAGCCTGGCTGACGGGGCGGTGGGCTACACCATCGCCGGCGACAACTGTTCGGGGGTGACCCTTGGTGCCGGTCAGAGCTGCGTCATTGCTGTGGATTACGCCAGCACCGGCGGGAGCGGTGCGACGCTGCTGCAGGTTGCCACCGACGACGCGCAGACCGCCACCCTGAGCGCCTTCCTCACCAGTTACGAGGCAACGGAGGATGAGGCGAAACGGCGCATCCCGCCGGTAGCCACGGCAGTGACCCTGCCCAGTGATCTTCAGGTGGACCCGACGGTGACATGGACCCTGCTCAGCTATGACGACGCCGTCGATGCCAGTGTGGTGCTGTTCGACTGCTCCCTGGCGGCGCCCGGGGAGTGCGGAAACAGCTATGGCGGGCCCGATCAGGTAGCGACCTCACCCTTGCTGACCAATCCTGTGGTCGGGGTGGGCGATTGGACCTACAGCGGGGTGTCGGCCCAGACCTACACCTTCACGTACACCTTCGATCTCAGTGGCGTCGACCTCTCGACCGCCAAGGACTTTGTGGTGCGGTTCTACGTGCGGGGCTGGATGGATCGCCTGGCCATGAACCCTGGCGTCTCGTTGCTCCTGCCCGGCAACCTGAGCGGTGCCGGGTACTACGACACGGCCGGTCGGCGGCTGGTGCTCACGCATGAGCCACAGTGAGGAGAGCGCCGGAATGAAGTTGGAACGACATGTCACACACGGGTTCAGGAGGGGATCCATGAGTAGAGGTAACTCATATTGGTTTGCATTTGCCGGGCTGCTTCTGGGCAGCACCATCGCGAAAGCGGCCGACCTCGCGATTTCGCCACTGCATGGACTTTATGCTCCCACCCATCTGACCATGCAATCGTCAGCGGCGACCTTCACGGCGACCAACCGGGGCAGCGTTGATGTGACACTGGGTACTCCAGCACTGGAGGGCCCGTACAGCAGCGAATTCGTGATCACGACAGAGACCTGCTCCGGCACAACGCTGACTCAAGGGGCCAGTTGTACGGCGGACGTTGTCTTCAAACCGGCGACTCGCGGTACCAAGACGGCCATGCTGGCGATCCCCGCGGGTGACGGCAACGTCCTGCGGGCATTCCTCAGCAACGAGGAGGACACTGCCAGCGAAGTGAGCCGGCGGCTCCCGCCGGTGCTGGAGTCCCTGAACGTGCCTGCCGCTGTCACGCTGGGAACCCCTTTCACCATCAGCTGGTCGCTGCTCGGCTACCACGAGGATTACGTCTCCAAGGTGGTGCTGTTCGACTGCAGCGGCATCAGCGACGGGAGCTGTGGCGACAGCTACGCCTCCAATGTAGCCGAGTCGGCCTACCTGGACGATCCGGCACCCGTCTCCGGCGAGTGGAGCTACAACGGGGCGGAGTCGCACAAGCACAGCTTCAGCCAGAGCTTCACCCTCACCGCTGAACAGGTCCCGACTCCGGACAGCCTGGTGGTGCGCTTCTACCGCAAGAGCAAGGAGGATACGGACCTGGGCAATCCGGGCCTTTCACTGCTCATCCCGGGCAACCTCGGCGCCTCGTACTACGACAGTGCCGGTCGGCGGCTGGCCATCCCGGTGAACCATTGAGAGAAGGCGAAAAAAACATGAGAGTTTTTCACGTAAGCGTAGCCGGTGGTCTCCTCTTTGCCGCGGCGGTTCTGTTGGGGGGCTGCAAACAGGATGACGCCGGGACCCAGACCCCTCCGGCGAATGACGGTGCGACCCCGCGGGCCGGTTCTGCCGCGGTTCCCACGCTGCGGGTAAACCCCGCTCTGAACGAAGTCAAGGTGAGCTGGAGCGCCGTTCCCAAGGCCGATGGCTATCGACTCTATTGGCGTGAGTCCGCTCCGGTTGACTCCGACTCTCCCACTATCGACCTGGGAGCGAACGTCACCACCTATCTTCACACCGGCCTGACCGGCGGCACCACCTACCACTATCGTCTCGCTGCGCTGTTTACTTCAGATGAGGGCGAGTGGTCTGCCGAAGCGGTTGCCGTCCCCAGCGCGTTCCGCCGGGTGCTCAGTGACGCGGCCCAGTGAAGCCGGCCCAAGTGACTCCAATCGATTACATCTTTTTTCCACCAATGCAGGGAGAAGCCCAATGACTCGGAAAGAAATAATGAAATCTGAATCATCCAATTCCGCCCATGAAACAGGCGCTGAGCCGGCCTCGGAGGCACGCGGACCGGATGAGCTCAAGCGCGATTTCCTGCGCCGCTTCGGTGGCTATGCCGCCACCGCTCCGGCAGCGCTGTTCGTGCTGATGTCGCCGCGCACGTCCAGAGCGATTGCCTCCGACGGAGGACCGTATTAGTCCCGTCTTTTTGGCCAGCGCCTGCTGAACCGGGTGTTGCCTATCGACTTGGTCGGCTGCCGAACGGGTACGACAGCCTGTATCGGCAGCTGATTTGATCGGCCAAATACCATGATGAGCAGTGCTCCCGCGTCTTTTCATCATCTCCCGCTCAAAGTTCCCGACGCGGACCTATTCCTGTTTGAATCGGCATCGGTGCTTTTTTCCGCGCGCACCCAGTCGCTCTACGCGCTCGACGGCCCCGCCACCGCCGCGCTGCTGGCCTTGGACGGCGGCGGCGAAATACAGGCCGAACCGGAACTGCGTCAGTTGTTTGAAGAGCTCCAAGACAATCCTGCCAGCTACCAAACCGAACGGGAGCGGCTGCCCGTTGTGAACGAGGGCCCCCGGCTGACAGGGAAAAGCTATTCCTTGCTGGGCACCGAATTTCTGCTCCACGGTGACCCGGAGGTGATCCGCCCCTTCCTGCCACTGTTGGAGCACTTGGAGGTGGCGGCTCCAGGGACAGTGGACGTGGTGATTGATATCGCCCCTCATGGCGATCAATGGCAGCTGCTGTTCAACGGGGTGGCGCTGGATCGCCCCGTCTCCCGGGACCGGATCTTTCCCTATCTGCAAGGTTGGTTGAGGGTGTTCGCCTATCAGGGAATCGATTCTCTGCTTACCCTGCATGGGGCTGTGTTGACAAGGCAGGGGAGCGGATTGCTGCTGCCGGGCGTTTCCGGCGCCGGCAAGAGCACGCTGGCCCTGACGCTGCTGACCCAGGGCTATCGGCTGCTGAGCGATGAAGTGGCGGTCATCGCTGCGGCGGATCGGCAGGCGCTGCCGGTGCCGATGGGCGCCGCGGTGAAAAGCGGCAGCCGGCCCGTTCTGGAGCCCCTCTACCCGGAACTGCGCACTGCGGCGGAGTTCACCCGCTGGGATGGCCAGCGGGTGAGATACCTCCCTCCCGCGGGGGATCGATTCGCCACAGCCCCCGCGCCCATCGGAAAAATCGTTTTCCCTGAATACGCACCCGGTGCGGAGTTGGAGTTCCAGCGCCTCGACCCGGTCGAAGCGCTGCGTCGGCTCACCACTGCCGGCTATCAGCTCAAGGGTGGGTTGACGGTGGAGAAAACGGAAATCCTGCTCCAGTGGCTGGTAAGCATCCCTGCGTTTTCACTCCGTTACGGAAGCTCCGAACAGGCCCTTGAGGGACTGGAATCATGTTCCACCTGAACCGCCGGCGAGAGCACCTTATTTTCCTCTGCCGCGCCCTGTCGCCGTGGATGGACGCGCAGGCGGTCCGTGAGTCGCTGCCCGACACCGACTGGGAGGGCGTGGTGGCCATCGCCAACAGCTATTTCCTGGCCCCGGCCCTTTGGGCCGGGCTGCACCGGAAAGGATTGCTGGATGAGTTGGAGAGCGAACTGCGGGAGTATCTCACGGAGATGTACTCCTTCAACGAGCGGCGTAACCGCGACCTTCTCGCTGAGTTGGAGGAGGTGACCTCGCTATTGAATGCCGAAGGGATCGAGCCCCTGCTGATGAAAGGGGCGGCCGCGCTGGTCGCTTCCGGGCCGTACCCGGGCGCCCGCTTCATGATGGACCTGGATATATGGGTCCGGCCCGAATCGCTCGAGGTCGCTGCCGACGCGCTGGGGCGGGCGGGGTGGGTTCCCCCCGCAGACAAAAATTACAGCGCCAACGCCCATCACCTGCCCGGACTGTACCGGCCGGGGGCCGTCGCGCACGTGGAGTTGCACCGCCGTCTGCTGCACGATGAGCCACCCGGCAAAAGCCTGGTGGATGAAGCGCAGACCGTCGCGGTCACTCTGGGCAATGGGGCACGGGCACGGGTGATGACCCCGCTTTTTCAGCTCCTCCACAACGTGCTTCACTCGGAGGTGTCCCACGACGCCTACGGGCTCGCCTATCTCGATCTGCGCCAGATGGTCAATTTCGCCTTGCTGGCCCAGCGGCAAGAGCAGGTGGAGTGGGGGCGGTTGGAAAAGATGATGCAAGCCCGGGGATTGGGAACAATCTGGTCGGCTTACGCCCATGCCCAGTCGCGCCTATTCGGCCATGCCGGTGGCAGCGCCCAAGCAGCGGGGGCTCGCATACACTTCTCGGTGCGCCTGTTGCTGTTTTCGCTGGGTCCGCGCGCCGTGTGGCTGGGACAATTCCTGAGTTTCATCCAAAGAGCCCGGAACGTGTTTTCCCGTTCCAATCTCGAAGGGCGCTACGGTCCACAGTGGCAACCGGTGACCCACCGCCTGAGTCACATGCGCTATCTGTTGGGCAAATACCGGCGCCTGGAACCGTGGCAGCGGCTCTCAAGCTCCTTTAGACGCAGCTTGCGGGGATGGTCGGGCGAGTGCTGAAAGGTCGAGGGATGGTGGCGGCGGTCCAACACATTCGCCGGCGATGACTCAAAGGCTAATGATTCCGTTCTGAAACGCCTTGGCTACCGCATGCGTCCGGTTGGCGGCGCCGAGCTTGCTCGTCGCATTGGCGAGATGGCGAATGACGGTGTGTTCGGACAACCTCATGATGAGCGCAATCTCGGCGGAGGTCTTGCCGTCGGCAACCCATTTGAGGCACTCCATTTCCCGCCCGCTGAGCCCGACCGCACCGGTCGGCAACTGCGCCTCCAGACGCAGCACGGCCTGATGCAGATGGGTATAGAGGAGGTGCAGAAAAGGCAACCGATAGCGCATGTCGGCGACCGTCTTTTGCGGGTCCTGATCCACGCAGTAGCTCATGCAGGAAAATTCACGACGTGGCCCGCGGGTACCGAAGTGCATGCCGGCACGGACCCCGAACGAGAGCATGTCCGCCTGGAAGGCCAGACGCTCGCGCGAGGCGCTGTAGTCGAGCCGATCCCAGGTCATCGCCGGCACGCCCGACATTGCGGTTTCGATGCAGGGGTCCAGGCTCAGGAAGTCCTGTCCCACATAGCACTGGTAGAGGTCGTCGGGCCAGTTGCCGAACATGATCAGACGGGGTGGCTGTGCCGCCGACACGGGCAACAATACACCGTACTGCACCTTTTCGAATCCGTATTCGCGGCAGGCGTCCTTGGCAACGGCGCTGACTTCGTCGAGCGATGTGGCCAGTGAGAGGCGATCGATATAACCGTGGAGAATCAGTCCGTCCAGATGGATCTGCATCGATGTCCCGATTTGTTCTGTGCCAAAGCCCTTTATTTGTGGTTATTTAAGTGGGCAGTCAGGAAGGGAGTCAATGCCACGGGCCGGCAGATGCGTACCAGTTCACAAAAAAAGAGGCCGGACGGATCCGGCCCCCTCTCGGTGCAACTGAACTACCGGCTGCGCAGCGCCGCGATGCGCTCTTCCAGCGGCGGGTGCGACATAAACAGTTTGGCAAGACCGCCACCGCCGCCCTTGATGCCGAAGGCGGCCATCTGGTCCGGCAGGTGCGACGGCTCGTGCACCGCCCGCAGGCGCTCCAACGCCGCAATCATCTTTTCGCGGGTGGCCAGGCTGGCACCGCCGGCATCGGCGCGGAATTCGCGCTGGCGACTGAACCACATCACGATGAAAGAAGCGAGAATGCCCAGCACGATCTCCGCGGCGATACTCGCCACCCAGTAGCCGATGCCGGGTCCCTGGTACTCCTCGTTACTGTTGCCTTGCAGCGCACGGTCGACGGCGTAGCCGACCACCTTGGCAATCGCGATCACGAACGTGTTGAGCACTCCCTGGATCAGGGCCATGGTGACCATGTCGCCATTGGCCACATGGCTGACTTCGTGGGCCAGCACCGCCTCCACCTCGTCGCGGCTCATGCTGTCCAGCAGTCCGGTGCTGACCGCCACCAGCGAATTGTTGCGACTGGGTCCGGTGGCGAAGGCGTTGGGCTCCGGGGCATGGTAGATGGCAACCTCCGGCATGGCGATGCCTGCCCGATCGGCCTGCTGCCGGACGGTCTGCACCAGCCACTGTTCCGCCGCGGTGCGCGGATGCTCGATCACCTGGGCGCCGACCGATTTCTTGGCCACCCACTTGGACATCGCCAGCGAGAGGAAGGAACCGCCCATGCCAAAGATGGCGGCGAAGACCAGCAGGGCACCGATGTCGATGCCTTGCGGCCCCAGAAAGCGGCCAACGCCCAAAACGCTGACCACCACCCCCAGCACCAGCAGAATGGCCAGGTTGGTGCCGACGAAAAGCAGAACGCGTTTCATAGTAGTTTCGACCTCCAGGTGTGCAGAATCACGGCATGCGCCGCCGGGGCAAGACCACCCGGCCCTTCCGTATTCAGGACGGCTAGGCTAATCGCCTGTCCCGATGCGGTATATTCGATTATTCTTGATTTCACTTTCGTCTTTTCCGAATCATGCGCGGCATCAACTACAACCATCTTCATTACTTCTGGGTCGTGGCCAGCGAAGGCAGTGTCACCCGTGCGGCCGAGCGCCTGTACCTGACGCCGCAGACCATCAGCGGCCAGCTCCACGCCCTGGAAGAGTCGCTGGATGCCAAGCTGTTCCGTCGGGCCGGCCGCCAGCTGATACTCACCGAAAGGGGCCGTCTGGCCTTCGAGTACGCCGATGAGATGTTCCGCCTCGGCGCCGAGATGACCGAAGTGCTGGAAGGCAAGGCCGGCGCCCGCGCCCTGCCGTTTACGGTCGGCATCGTCGATGTGGTGCCCAAGCTCATCGCTTACCGCCTGCTGGAGCCGGCCCTGCGCCTGGAACAGCCGGTTCGCATCGTCTGCAGGGAGGGCAAGCTAAAGCAGTTGCTGGCGGATGTCGCCATGCACAAACTGGATATGGTTTTGGCCGATACGCCACTCGCCGCCGGCACCGGTGTTCGCGCCTTCAATCATGCGCTCGGCGAGTGCGGCGTCACCTTCTTTGCCTCGCCGGCCCTGGCCTCCCGTTATCGCGAGGGGTTTCCGCACTCTCTGGACGGCGCCCCCATGCTGCTGCCGGCGACCAACACCGCCCTGCGCGGCGCACTGATGCTGTGGCTCGACCAATTGGAAATCCGGCCGCATATCGCCGGCGAGTTCGAAGACAGTGCACTGCTGACCGCCTTCGGCCAGGCCGGCGTGGGCGTCTTCATTTCGCCCACCGTGATCGAGTCGGACACTACCCGCCAGTACGACGTCGAGCCCATCGGCCGGAGCGATCAGATCCGCGAACGGCTGTTCGCCATCTCCGCCGAGCGCCGTCTGCGCCATCCGGCCGTGGTGGCGATCAGCCAGGCGGCGCGCCTCGAGATGTTTTGTGCGCCGCCCGGGTGAATGCAGGCGGAACAACTTGCCCGTGAGCAGGTCGAATCTGCGTTCCCTCTTGGAGCACACTCGACATGTTCGGTACCACGCTCGTCCTCCTGGTGCTTTGGCTGGTTGTCATCGCAGCCGTCATCACCGGCCTCATCCCACTCGGCCGCACCCAGGCTTCGCCACCCAACCGTAAAAAGCGCGATCGCATTGACGATTCCCAACCACGGGTCTAAACCTCGAGTAGGCCTGATAAAGGCAAACCTGTCGAAAGACAGGGGCGCAAAGCCACCGGCCTAAGGAATCTTCGGATTCTATGGTCGCGGGGCTGCCAGGTCTTTCCTTTTGCGCTCTTCGGTTACACTAGCGTCCTTTCCCACGCAGGAAAGCGATGCAAACCTCCGCACTGTTACTCTATTGTCGCCCGGGCTTCGAGGGCGAATGCGCTGCCGAGATTCAGGAGCGCGCCGCCGCTGAAGGTTTCTTCGGCTATTGCAAGACCAAGGCCAACAGCGGCTACCTGCTATTCGTGCCACAACACGGGGCAGCGGCGGACGCTCTGGCACTGCAGATCCCTTTCGATGAACTGATCTTCGCGCGCCAGCTCTGTGCCGCCGCGGAATTGGTACGCGATCTGCCGGTGAATGACCGCATTCGACCGCTCTTGCAGTGTGTGGATGGCGAGGGCTTCGGTGACCTGCGGGTGGAGTATCCGGACACCAACGACGGCAAGGCACTTTCGACGTTCACCCGGAAGTTCGAGTCGCCCCTGCGCCGCGCCCTGGAAGCCGAAGGACTGTTGCTCAACCGGACCGACCTGCCACGGCTGCATCTGTTTTTTCTGAACTCCAGCAGCGTCTACCCGGCGCGCTCCTGGCCGACAAACGCCTCGCCGCACCCGCTCGGGATCCCACGCCTGAAATTTCCCCGCGCGGCCCCGAGCCGTTCGACCCTGAAGCTCGAAGAGGCGCTGCAGCATTTCCTTAGCGACGAGGACAGGGCCCGGCGCCTGCAGCCGGGCATGCGCGCCGTCGACCTGGGAGCCGCGCCGGGTGGCTGGACCTACCAGCTGGTGCGCCGCTCGCTCTGGGTCACTGCCGTTGACAACGGCCCCATGGATCCTCAACTGCTGGAGAGCGGTCTGGTGGAACACCGGCGGGAAGACGGCCTGCGCTACCGGCCGCTCAAACCGGTGGACTGGATGGTCTGCGACATTGTCGAACAGCCGATCCGGATCGCGCGGATGGTTGCCGAGTGGGTCGCCGAGGGCCACTGCCGGGAGACCATCTTCAATCTCAAACTGCCCATGAAAAAACGCTGGCAGGAGGTGCAGCGCTGTGACGCGGCCATGCGTGCCATTCTGGACGCCAGCGGCCGCCGCTATCGACTCCGCTACAAGCAGCTCTATCACGACCGCGAGGAGGTCACCGGCCACCTGCACGCGATTTGACCGAAATCGCGCAGTCGCGGCAGCGGCGCCGCACGCCCATACTCACTCTCGGGTGATTCCCAGACGCCGGGGTGTGCAATGGCAAGAAAACGGATTGCGGTCGCGCTTTTGACCCTGCTCACCGCACCCCTTTTTATTTTGGGGTGGACGATCGACACCGGATCCGGGGCGGTACGGGTCGAAACGGTGGCGGAAGGCCTGGAACACCCCTGGGGCCTCGCCTTCCTGCCCGATGGGCGCATGCTGGTGACGGAGCGGCCGGGGCGTTTGCGCATCGTGTCACCGGACGGCACGATCTCCGAAGCGGTGGCGAACGTGCCCGACGTCTTCGCGCGGGGGCAGGGCGGGCTGCTGGACGTTGCCCTGGACCCCGATTTCGCCGGCAACCGGCGAATCTACCTTTCCTATGCCGAAGCGGGAGAGGGTGGCGCCTCCACGGCAGTCGCACGCGGCCGGCTCAAAGGCAACGCCCTGCACGATGTCGAGGTGATCTTCCGGCAACAACCGAAGGTCTCGGGGCGCAGCCATTTCGGCTCACGGCTCGCCTTTTCCGCGGACGGCAAGCTCTTCGTCACCTTGGGGGAGCGTTTCAAGTTTGAGCCGGCACAGGAACTCTCGAACCACCTCGGCGCCATCGTCCGCATCAACCCGGACGGCTCCGTCCCCGAAGACAACCCCTTTGTCGGCCAGCCGGGGGCGCGACCCGAGATCTGGTCCTATGGCCACCGCAACGTGCAGGCCGCGGCCATCCATCCCGAGACCGGGGCCCTATGGGCCATCGAACACGGGCCGCGAGGAGGCGATGAGCTCAATGTTGCCGAGGCCGGTCGCAACTATGGCTGGCCGCTGGTCAGTTGGGGGCGCCACTACGACGGACGCCCTATTCCCGACCCGCCGACCCGCCCCGATCTGGCGCAATCCCTCTTCCAGTGGACACCGGTGATCGCACCGTCGGGCATGACCTTTTACACGGGCGAGCGCTTCCCCGCCTGGCAGGGCGACCTGCTGGTCGGTGGGCTGGTCGCGAAAGCCATCGTCCGCCTGCGCCAGGACGGGGACGAGATCACCGAGGCGGAGCGCATCGAACTCGAGGCACGGATTCGGGATGTGGTAGAGGGTCCGCAGGGCGCGATTTACGCCCTGACCGACGAGGAACGAGGGCGGATCCTTCGCCTGACCCCGGCTTCGTCCGGGCCCTAGAGCACCGATCAGCTTACGTGGGACTGTGGGGGGGTGTTCATTCTGAGACAACAATAGAAAGACCCGAACGGCGAAATTTGGCCGGAAAAACGCGTACTTACGTAGTTTCCGGGCGGAACGGCCAAAACGGCGAATTTGCGACAAATTTTGGCAGAAAAATCGTTTTTACCGGTAATTAATTGGCCTTTCACTGGTAATAAATAGCTCTTTAATTACCAGCGTACACCCTCGATATTACCCCTGAAATGCCCTCGCGAGGTGGCGGGACAGCGCCTCCAGGATCTCATCTTCATCATCCGGACCTACCCCGAAGAAAGGGCGGGCCGGGATGTCGCCCCACGGGAGGGGTACTTGGCGGCCGCTGACAATCGAGAACACTCCGAACTCGCCCTGCTGGGCCCCCAACTGGTGTGTGGTGGCGTGGGCTGCATTGGTGCCGGCCAGGGCGAAGTCGGTTCCGTAGTCCTGCTGAATGCTGCGGGCCAAGCCTCCGGATAGCTGGAGGATGGAGCCTGGCCAGTGGCCGGTTTTCTCTCGGCGTTCTCGGGTTACGTCGGACAACTCGGCCCAGGGCTCGCCCGTGGCGGGGTCGCGCTGCTCGGCGAAGGCGCGCTCGCTGGCGTCGGTCAGGATGCCGGCGATCTCCCGCATGGCGGGTGTCATGTCGCCGCCAGCATCAATCAGCCGCTGGAGGGCGGCTTGGACCTTGGAATCGTTTATTTCGACATCGATGCGCATGGCGTTATACTGATTTTGTGCCGTGGCGACCGCTGGAAATTAGACGGCGAGCCAGCGACTAGGACCCTACCCTTCGGGGAAAGGGCGGTGATGGTGGACAGCCGGCCACCCGTCACGGCATCTCCTCAAAGCGTTTCTTGTCCGTATCCAGGCGTTGGTCGGAAATTCGGTAGCCGTTTACCACCTGGTCGAGCTTTCCTTTCACCTTCTTCAAGTGCCGTGCCGGGGTTGTCGGCACCACAATAGTCTCGCCGTCACCCAACGCCACTGCATAGAGTACGTTCTGGTGCGTGCGGTCCCAGAAGATCCGCACGCCGTCGCCGGCCAACAGTGCCGGCAGCCGGCGCAGCTCGTCGACCGTGAGCGCAATGCCGTCCTCGATGTGCTTCGCACTTTCCAGGTGGGAGAGGTTCTTTTCGTTCATCACCAGGACGCGGGCAGGGTCGACGCCATGCGTGCTGGCGAATTCGGCGACCGGCTCGGTCATCAGGTGGACGGTCTGGGCGGTGTGGCCGGCGCCGCGCTTCGGCAACACCGAGTCTACCCATGAGCCGAAGGCTCGATGGCGCTCCGGAGCGTTATTGATCGCCTGTACTACCTGGGAGCGGATCGCCCTGTCTTCCACCTGGCTGAGCTTGCGCATCAGGTCAACGTCGGTGCCAAACGCGGCGGCGCCCGGGTTGTAGCTCCAGCCAGGGTCCGGCCGGAAGGTGGCCGGCTTACCGAACCGGTCTGCGCCACGCCAGACGGTGACATCCCGCGTGATCACCTCACCGGTGCGCTTGTCGGTGGCCACCTCGACTTGTTCAGTGGAGAGCTGGCCGGCGCTGGAGTCGACGGACAGGCCTTCCTTTTCCAGCCGGAAGTCGGAGAGCGTCCGCACCCGGCAGCGGCAGCCGAACCCGTTGGGGGGATAGATGCTGTCCCAGATCGGATCATCGTGCCGGAATACCTTCCCGTGCAAGGCGGCATGGGCCGGCCGGGTGCGGCTGTCGAGGACGGCGATATATTGCCAGTACGGCCGGCCGTCGCTGCCTTCCTTCTGCTGTTTGTAGCGGGCGGCGTTGAACGCCACGGCCGTATTGACGCGGTAGATGGTGCGCAGGCGGTGCGGGGAGCCGAGTTGCACGGTGCGGGCGCCGCCCTGCTCATCGACGAAGACCTGCTTACCCCACCAGCCGGCCGCCTTCATTCGGTGCGTCATCACGTCGACGAACTGCTTTTCGCTGATGCCCTGGTCGAACACCTTCAGCATCTGGCGGCGGACGTCGGCCAGCGTGTCCATGCGGGCCATGTGGGCGACGGTGAAGGCCTTGGCGTGGGCGCCCTCCAGCATCTCATGCCAGTCGAAGGTGACCTGGTAGCCCTTGGCCTCGAAGTAGGCAATTGCATCCTTCGGCGGCAGCTTCATGGCGTGGTAAAGGTCGACTTTGGCCATGCTTCACCACCAATAGAGGAAATAGGCCGCGACCACCAACACCCAAAAGGCGATCCCGGCCATGTACGCCAGCAGGAACGAAAGCAGCCCGTCACCCAGGCGCCCGCCTCGCTGAAAGCCGCCGGATGCCGACACCAGCAGGAACCCCGGGAGACACGGGTGGGCCCCCATCAACAGGCAGAGGTGATAGCCCAGGGTCAGACGGTCGGCCAGACTACCCTTTGGCATTCAGTCGCCCCCATACCTCGGACACGAAGATGGCGCGGCCGATCAGCTCCTGCAGCGCTTCGGTGTCCATCCGGTCGTAGACCTCGGCAAGGCGCTCCAGGGCCTTCTCCGGGCCGGCCTCCTCGATGAGCTGGAACACCGGCGCCAGCAGCGCCTCCGCCTGCTCCTGGAGGGTGCCGTCTTCGATGCTGTCGATCGCCGCCTCGAGGGCGGCCTGGTCGGGGAACTCGACGGCGGCGAAGTCGTGGCCGCGGTTGCCGGCGGCGAACTCGGCCGGGAGCGCGGCACCGCCGGCGGGGAGGAGTTCGTCCTCCTCGGTCGGCTGCGGGATCTGGAGGCGTTCGTGGGCGAACCACTTCGGCACGTCGAGGAAGCGGCGCGCCTGGCCCAACACCTCGACCCAATCCTTCCTTGCCTCGGCCTCCTCGTAGAACTCAAAGGTCGGCGGTACGGCGCCGGGGATGTTCAGCTCGGTGATCCAGGTGAACAGCTCCGACATGACGTCGGCGATCGCGGCACGGTCGGACTCGTTCACATCCTCCTCGCGGCCGCGGTGGGTCTCCGAGGCGGCGCGGGAGCCCTCGCCCTGGATCTCGGTGGCCAGGGTCTGGCTGGTGAGCGCCTTGCTCATCTCCCGGTTGGCCAGGTTGATCAGGCGCTCGTGCACCAGCTGGCCGGTCATCGTGGTCTGCAGCAGTTCGACCGTACCGCCGTCCGGGATAGCCGCGACGGAATCCTCGATCATCTGTGCCAGGCCGTCAGCCAGGGCATCCTGCTCAGGCTTCGGCGTGCCCGGCGGATATTTACCGATGGCCTTCGGAATGCCGTACTTCTCGCAGAACTTGACGAAGTATCTCCACCCGCTGTGCTTGAAGGTGTACGGCCAGAAGCAGCTGGAGAAGAGCGCCACCCCATAGGGGTTATCGTGGCTCGGCATGTGCCGGGTCAGCAGCCACTTGTACGGCCCCAGCTCGACCCCGTCGACCATGTTCTCCCGGGTGATGAGGCGCAGCTCGTTGGAATCGGCACCGAAACCGAAGCGGCGGGCCGGGCGATCGAGCAGCGCCGCCGGCATCAGCAGCGAGTTCTGGCGCTCCCAAATCACTTCATGGACCTGGAACCCGCGGAACACCGCCTGGGCCATGTTCCAGATCACATCCGGCCAGCGCAGCCCCGGCGCCGGCCGCTGGGCCATGAATGCCTCGCACAGCTCCAGCGCCCGCACGTCGGCCGGCGACTCGCCGCCAGCCTCCACGCGCCACTCGTAGCGCAGCAGGCCGGCACGGATGGAGCGCATCTCCCCGATCACATGGGCATCGCTCACGATGGCATCGAACACCTCGTCGGAACGGCCGAGCTTGCGCAGCACCGTGTCCGGGTTCGGCAGTATGGTGAGCGCCGAGTAGAACTGCGGGTCGGTGGTACGGGTGGCGATCTCCCGCGCCAGGTTGTTCTTGCTGGCCTTCTTCAGGTCGGTGGAGTCCATGTCAGGTTCTTCTCTTGTTGCGGCGCTTTTTGGCTGCCCGCTTCGCTGCAGCTACACCGGAAAAACGTCCCGCTACGGGAACGGCGCTCACGTTCACGGTTGGACAAACCATCGCCAACTCACGAACAGCAACGACGCCGGCTGTTAGCAACGCAATCGGAAAAATCCGCCTCATGCTCAGTACCTCGAAAGGTTCACGCCACCACGCCAGCGGCGGGTGGCGATCGAAGGTGCGCCGCCGGCGCCGGAGGTGGCCACTTTCCAGAGCATCTCCAGCGCGTCGGGGCCGTCGTCGTGGTCGGCCTTGGGGAAATGGCGCAGCTGCTCGATGAGCGTGGACTGGGACGAGTGCAGCCGGATCAGCCCGTTGACCATATGCGGTTGAAGGCTTTCGATGCGCAGCAGCTTGTCGGTGATCGGCTTCACCGCCCTGGCCGGTACCGGGATACCACGGGCCGCGGCGCGCTTGACCAACTCCGAATAGAGGAACTCCTGGAACTGCACCGTTTCCACGCCCCACAGCAGACACCGGTATTCGGCCTGGTATCCGATCACATCCTCGATGATGCGATCCGGCAGCCGCTTGCGGATGCTCGCCTCGACCACATCGAGGATCCCGGTCTCCCGGTTAAACCCGCCCACCAGGATAGCGGACGGGTCACGCGAGGCGCCGGCCTTGCCGAGCGAGGGATCGCAGGAGCCGTAGAACAGCCATTCGGCCAGGCGGTTCACCCAGAAGTGGATCGCCTTGGCGAAAGGCGCGTCATCGTCGGAGAGCGGATCGTTCTGCAGCTCGGAATCGAAAGAGGCGTGACCATCACGGGCCCGGATGATCATCAGGTCCACCAGCGGGCGACCATCCGGCCAACTCACCTCGGCGCCGGCCTCCATCTCGTCTTTCCGCGCCGCGTGGAATGCTTCGGCGACCTCTTTCCCCTGGTTGAGCAGCAGCTCCTCCCAGCGGTCCCACAGGTCCATCCGGTCAGGCCACTTCAGCAGCGCCTTGAACTTGCGGCTGTTCCATAGCGGGTTCTTGAGCAGCCGATTCAGCACCGAGTCGTAGTGCAGGATGGTGCCGATGATGATCACATCGAACTTCGCGCCGGCACCGCCGAGCTTCAGCACGGCCTTGGTGAGCCAGGCCTGCAGCTTGTCGCGCTGTTCCGGGGTGCGGACGTTCTCGTCGTTCTCCAAGTCGTCGCCGATGAACAGGTCCGGCCGGTGCGGGCCGTGGCGACGGCCGCGAATGCGCTTGCCGCTGCCCACCGCCTCGATCTTGCGGTCGTTCGCGGTCACCACCACGCCGGCCTGCCACACCCGGCCCTGGCCGGTCGCCTCCGGGTAGTCCATCGCCAGGCGCGGATTGCTCTCCAGCTCCGCCTTGATGGCCTCCAGCATGATCGCCGCCTGGTCGAAGGCATCCATCCCGATCATCGGGTACCACTTGCGACCGGTGACCACACACCAAATGACGAAGATCTGCGAGGTGATGGTGGACTTCGCCTCGCCGCGGGGAGCGGCGATCGCGTCGGTCTCGCTCTGTTCGGAGTCGGCGATCGCCGGCAGGCGTTCGTAGAGGAAATCGTGTAGCCGGCTGTTCGGCTTCAGGATGTAATGCGGGAAGTAGGTCCGCGCAAAGAACTGGAAATCGGCATCCGCCCGCTTGCGGCGTTCGCGCGAGGCGGCCGGGTCAGGGTCGAAGCCGGAGACCTGCGCCTCGATCTGCTGGCGGAAGCCGGCAGCGAGATCCGCGAGCTGCTGAGTGAACTGGCGGGAGGAGAGCTTAGCCATTGCGACGCCATACCCATCCGAAATCGGGAATCCACCAGACGCGCTCGCCCTTTTTGCGCAACTTGCGGGCGCGTCTGGTGGAAACGATCCTGAGGTCTGCGGGAAGGCGTTGCGGCATCAGTCGCACCCGCCGAGGCGCGTTGGCTCACCCCGCCATTTCAACGGTTTGAGGTGGCCTGGTAAGTACAGCGGGTGGCCGGGATGCCCCGCCGCCGTCAGACGAAGATAGTGCAGCCTAGTGAACATCTTTCGCACCTCGATATCGCGCCCGAGGAACGCACCATGAACTCCCCAAGCCGCGATGACGATGCCAGCATCAGCGCCGGCTTTACGCAAATAGCTGTCGTTCTCCGGACCAACGGGCGAAGGCGACGCCATCAAGTCAGACGGTTTCGTCGCACGCCACGCGAAAAGATTCGTCATGCAGAGGCCGGAATACCCCCAAGTTCGCGAGAACGCGATGCAGCGCCGAATAGTTGGATCGTCATCTGTTTCGTCAGCGGTACTCGGATTTAGCCCGATGAACATTGCATATCCGTTCGGACAGTCCTCTTCCCAACAACGCCACAGGGTGTACCGGTAGCTCCTGCAGGGGGAAAGCTCAGCGGACTTGCTCATGCCGTCACGCATAGGACCGGCTCAACTCTTCCCCGAAGGGCTCCAACACCTCCAGCAGCGCGTTACCATGCTGCGGATAGTGCTTCTGCACGAACGCCACCAGGCGCTCCAGCATCTCCATCGCGATCGCCAACTTGCCGATCTTCGAGTCACCGCCGCCGGCGGCCTTGACTGTCTTGGTGTAGGCATCGGCCAATCGACTCATCGCCTCGGCCTTGGTGACCCCGTCAATCTTTTCCTGGCCGATCTGCTCCATCGTCACCTGAAACAGCATCGCGAACTCTTCAAGCACCTGGGTGGTGAGGTCGCCGAGCCCACCGGCGGCCATGCGGGAGGCGGCGCGGGCCTTGTCCCAGTCGTCGCCCTGTTCGCCGGCCTGGCGTTTCCAGTGGCGGGCGGTGTTGTAGGCGATGCCGTGCTTCTCGGCCGCGGACTCCAGCGGCAGGCGCTCGGCCACGTAGCTGCGGCGGACGGCGGCGCGGACTTCGGGAGCGTGGGCCATCGCTCAGCCCTCACCCCGCAACCGCGAAGCCAGCAGACTGGTACCCACCCCGACGATCCCCCCGGGAGCCGGCGCTGCACACCCGGCACATCCGCCCGGCCGAGAGCGACATCGAGGCCGCGGGTCGTCAGCACGGTGGCGCCGGTGACGTGCTCGACCAGGCCCTGCTCGGCGAGCCACACCAGCTCGGTGCGCAGGCGGTCGAGCGAGATCACCATGCCGTGCGCTTCGAGGGCGCCCTGCAACAACCAGTCGGGAGCCGTGTAGCCCGGCTCCCGCTCCAGTGCCTCCAGCAGCATGCGGCGCATCATGGCCGCATGCCGTTCGCGGTATTCGGCGCTCATCTCTTTCCCCCGTTGAGCAGGTGCTCGTGGATCAGGTGCAGCGTGTGCTGTACCGCTTTGAATTCTCCCGCCAGCGCATTGAGGGCGGCGGCGGTTTCATCCATGCGGCGGTGGATGCGTTTGAGGTCTTCGTGGCTGGGTGCGTGGCGCAGGGCCTCTTCCATCCGGGTGATGCGGTCGCCCTGGCTGTCGAGGCGTGAGTCGATGTCATGTTCCAGCGATTGGATGCGCGAGGAGTTCACCCGGGTTCGATTGCTGATCCAGGTGTACACGCCGATGGCCGCGAGGATTAGCGTTTGGATGATGTCCCACCAAAAACGCCATGCGGTGTAATCA
Organism: Gammaproteobacteria bacterium; assembly: GCA_041685045.1. Taxonomy (GTDB): domain Bacteria; phylum Pseudomonadota; class Gammaproteobacteria; order Thiohalomonadales; family Thiohalomonadaceae; genus Thiohalomonas. The sequence continues at coordinate 96,468 of JAWLGP010000005.1, read as the reverse complement.
AGCTCCACGGGTACTCCTTTCGCGCTGCTCGCGCAGTTCCTTGCAGGGCACGCAGAGGCCCGCCTGGACACGGTGAGGTGGCAACGGGTCTTCGCAGTCGGCGCAGCAGGCAATGCCGTCGATGGTCACCGGTTCCACCCGACTGCCGGCGGCGCGCGCCTGCTGTGCTTCGATGGCCGCCGCCGTGTCCGCCTGCTGGCGCCGCTGGGCGCGCTCGATATCGTCCATCAGTCGGTCGCTCCGGATGGCTCGTGAGTCGAACGGATGATCGCCTCCAGCTCCTCGGCGTACTGTCGGCGCCGCAGGTCGCGCTGTACCAACCGCGCGTAAGCCTCGTCCGACAGACAGGTGACGTCCTCCGCGCTCAGCGCCGGCAGCAGCGGGCGGGCCGGAAGCGGCAGAGGCTCGCTCACGAAGCGCACCTCTGGCGTATTGGCACAGCCCGAGAACGCGATAACCGCCAGTAGCAGAAATGCCCTCATCACCACCCCTCGGTCAAATGGTCGCGCCGACCGGCAGCGACCTCCTCGCGTGTCTTCACCGCCTCTTCGCGGTGGCGCTCGGCCACATCGGAGCGCGCCTGGTCGACACGCCGATGAACGTCCGCGGCCGCCTCGGCCTGCTCGGCCCGCTCATGCTCCCTGTCACGCTCCAGGCGCGCCGTGTTCGCCTTGCCGCGGAAGTGGGCCGCCACACCACCGAGCACGGCCATGATCAGCAGGGCCAGTCCCCCGAGCGCCTCAAGCACCGCTCACCTCCTTGTCCTTCCATTCCCGGCCGAGCCAGATCCCGAGCACGGCAGCTACCGCTGCCGCGAACTCCCCGCCCGTCATGGGCGGCAGTTCGCCGAACACCGGAACGGTGACGCCCGCCAGCAGAAACTTGACGACCACTACCAGCCAGGACACGACGACAAACGCCAGCGTTTTTGACTTCTTGCCGCGACTATCCAGCAACCCGAACATCACGCACCTCCAGCCAGATAGAAGCCGATGTTGAGCCCCACCCCGATCAGCCCGACCACAGCGCCGACGATCAGCCAGAACAGCGCACCATACGCCTCGCTCTGCTGCCCATCACGCCAGCCGTAGCCGAACATGAAGGCGCCCACGATCACCAGTAGCAGCCCCACTAGATGCCACATCACGCAACCCTCCCAGGTGTCTCGACCTCAAGAAGGCCGGTGGTGTAAATCGTCCGCTGCTTTCCCAGCGCACTCTTTGAGATGACGGCCGTCAGCGCCTGGCGCCGCGGCGACTCGAAGCCGGCGGGCACGGATACATGGACCCACTCGCCGAACTCGTGGATCACCTGGTCGAACGTATCGAGGTGGTCGCGGATCCAGCGGGAGACCTCCAGCGGCGTGTGACCGGTGACGACGAGGTCCGCCGCGTGGCCATACACGTGCTGGGAAGTGGTCGACCCGCCGATGAGGCGATTCAACTTCGGCGGGCGATAGCCCGAGGTGATATGCACGGGGCCCAACGCATCGCGCAGCGGCTGCAGCACATCCGTGCAGAGCCGGCGCAGGTTGTCGACCACTTCCGGCGTCGGCGTCATGTCGATGTCGTGCCGGGCGGCGGTCTGGGAGCGCAGGAATTCGGAGAGGTGGAAGTTCTGGCTGAGTGGGTTCACATCGTTGTTCCCCTAGTCGGCGTTGGTGGGACCCGAAAGCAAACGGTCGGATGCCAGACTAGGTAACTCGATGTGGCGGGGAGGCGGGGAAACGTTTCCCCGTTAGGCGGTGAGAGGAGCGTGAACAGTGTTGCGGCGAGGTGCCGCGCGTGTCAAGAGAACAGGTCGCCGGTGGTGTCTTCAGGCTCGGAACAAATGTATTTGATCATCCTCCAACTGAGCCCGAGTTCGCGGGCCAGCTGGCGACCAGATTTCATTCCTTTGCGGCGCGCCTCGCGGATGTAGTGGTCACGGATCTGGCGGCGCAGGGAGTCGGCCTTCGGTAGGTCGAAGCGCTCGCGGGGATACATCGCCGCCAGTGCGGCGACGGATTCCGGCCTGATAATGTCGGTCAGGTTCGAACGTTCCGGATCTTCCGGCACGTAGAGCGGCACGCCGCCACGTTTGTCCAGGAGCGTGAGCGTCTCGGCGATCCCGATGGCGCGCACCAGTTGGCGCACCTGCGGCGGCAACAGCGCCGGGTCGATCACGTCCAGGTCGCGCACCGGCTCAGTCATCGAGCTGTACACCTTCCCGCGCGGCCCACTTCTTCAGCGTCTCGATGCAGGCGTTCAGGTCGTCGGACGATGCCCACTCCAGGCGGGCCTTGCGGGTGATGCGTGACGCGAACTTGAGCAGGGCCGGCTCGCCGCGATCGCGCACCACGCCGGCATCGGCCAGAGCGCACCAAATGGCGGTTATCTTCTGAATGCGCGGCTTACGCCAGGCGGTGGCGCCCTGGCCGCCGCGTGACGGGCGGAACCCCTTCTGCTTCATCTCGGCGGCGACGTCGCGCAGCCCATCGAGACTCATGGTGGTGCGCGACGGTACGCCGTCGACGGCCTTCGCGCCGTGCCGTTCGAGCATGGCGCGGAATGAATCATCATCCATGCCCAGCGCCTTCTTGCCGACCGCAAGCAGTTTGTACAGGCGATATCGTTCGTCCTGTTGGCGCATCGTTTCCATCAGGGCAGTTCCTCGCTTGGCTGCGGCAGCAACATCATGGCCTGGTACGCCAACACCAGCAGCTCAGCGTCCACCAACGCCCCGTGAACCGTCCGGCGGGAACGGTCGATGCCGAGGTGATCACACAGCGGGTCCAGGCTGTGGCGGATGTCCGGAAAAAGGCGCCGGGAGAGTTCGACAGTGCAGGTGACACTGCGGCAGTAGTCGGTGATAGGCCCCCAGCCCTCCCCGAGGCGGGCCAGCTCCGCATTGAAGAAACCGACATCGAACGGCGCGTTGTGGATGATCAACTCCGCATCCCGGATCCACTCCAGGAAGCCCTCGGCGATGTCGGCGAACCGCACCCCCTTGGACAACCGCTCCACGTCCGCGCGGGTCATCCCGTGTTTATCGGTCGCGGCCGGGTCGATATCGCGCTCCGGGTCCAGATAGCACTGGCGGCTCTCGCCCGTCGGGATGGCGTCGCGCAGTTCGATCGCGCCGATCTCGATGATGCGGTGGTACTCCGGTTCCAGCCCGGTGGTCTCGGTGTCGAGTACGATTTGGCGGGTCATGGCTTTCGGGCCTCGCGATCGAGCTTGCGCATCCGAACCTCAATGGCCCGCTTGACGGTTGTCTGCAGGCCGGTGACCTGAAGCGCCGCCTCGCACTGCTCGCGTGAGAACGTCCGAACGATCTGGATGCGGTCCTCGGTGGTGATGGTGTACACGTCATGGCCGTTATAGTTGCCGGCGTAGAAAGGATTCTGCTGGCTCTTCTGCTTGTTCACCGCACCACCTCCGCCCGCCGCTCCAACGCCTCGGCGATCTGCTCCAGCTCGGCGGCTGCCTCGGCGTCCCGCTGCACGTCGACGGCCTTGCCGCCGTTGCGCCGCTTGTGGGCCAGCGCCCGCATCACCCGGGCCAGCCGTTTCATCCGCTGCACCGTGGGCTTCACTTGGCTCCCCCTTGGAGCTTCCGCTCCAGCGTGTTGGCTCGGGATTCCAGATCGCGCGCAGCCGCCATCTCCTCGTGGTAGGCGAGCCGCCCGGCACGCTGGGCCGTCTGGCGAATGTTGGCCGCGCACTTACGCAGCTCGGCGATGTGCTGCTCCAGGTGCTCGCGTTCGCGCGCGTTCACGCCGCCGCCTCGGCTTCGACCTGCTCGGAATCCATCAGCAGCGCGTTCACCAGCTTGTCCACCTCGGTGTCGGTGGCCTTGATCACCACCGCGTCGGTGTCGTCGGTGATCGTGATCCCGAGCCGCTTCAGGTCGCGGGCCTCCAGGTTGTACACCGCCGTCTTGTCCACCGACTCCTTCACCCGGATCAGCAGCTCCGCCTGGTCATCGGGCAGGTGCTTGCGGATGCGGGCGATGGTCGCGTCCTCGTCGGCGATCGCCACCTTGCCTTTCTGCTTGGTGTACCCGACGCGGACACCGGCAAACGTCTGCGTGCGGGGCCGCTTGAACAGCTCCGGCGCGGCCTGCAGATCCGCCTCCAGGCGATCGCGCGCCTCGGTCGCTGCCTGCACCGCCTTGCGGATGGCCGGCAGCGCAGCCCGCTTGGCCTGCTCGATCTGCTCCTGGAGCATCTGCACGCGCGCCGCCAGCAAGTCGCGGGCGTCGGCGTAGACGCGGGTCTTCTCTTCGATCGCTTGCATCGTGGTCATTGCGCAACATCCTCCGTCAACTCGATTTCGTACTGCTTGACCACCTCGGCCGGCTCCATCCGCTTCAGTACCGCCTCCTGCCGAAGCGAACTCATGGCCCGGTCGTGGAACCAGGTGATCGTGGATTGCAACTCCTCATCATTGCGTGCCCAGAAATAGCCACCGTTCGGACCCGACCGCAGGGCGATGGGGCAGCCCTCGCGGCGCAGCTGCTCCACCAGGGAGCGGATCGGCCGGGTCTGGTTGATCTTCCGGCCCGGGATCACCGGCAGGCCGGTGACGGCGTGGAACAGCTCGAACATGTTCACGCAGTCATCCGGCCCCTGGTGGCGCTCCAGGATCGCGCGCACCTTCTGTTTCAACTCGTCTCTGTCTTCAGGCATCGCCCTCGTTTCCTCCCCGTGGTGTTTTCCCCAGCGCCTGCTCTTTCCAGCCGGGCGGCGGTCCGCTCCGCTTCTTCTCCGACTGAATGCCGGCGACCTCGGCGACCGATACCGGGCCGCCGTTGGAGTCGCGGCCTGCCCGGTACGCCTTCTGCTCCTCGGCCTTGCGCTCGGCCGTGCCAGCCGCCTTGCTCGCGATGCCGAATACCACCTTCTCCAGATAGGCATGCGTCGAAAGCGGCAAGGTCAACCCGTCGCGCCTCGCCACCATCTCCTCCATCCCCTGGCGCCAGTAGGCGACCGGCGCCGCATAGGTCACCCGGTTCACGGTCACCTCGGCGCTGCGCACCAGGTCATGGAGTTCATTCAGGAGGCGGACCAGCTTGCGGGTCTGGAGCTTGCGGCCGGGCGGGGCGAACAACCCCATGTAGTCGAGCAGCGCATCCGCCAGGCGCGGGTCGAGGCGCAGCGCCGCGTCCAGCGCCTGGCGTGCCCGGGCATCGGCCAGGAACTCCGAGACCGGCCGCACGGTGCCGCAGTCGGGGCAGACGCCATGCATGCCCATCAGGACGCCTCCTCACTCATGCACCACCCCCGCCTCTACGCCGAGCGGCACCTCATCACCGTCCGCGTTCAGTTCGTTCCACTCGCGCATCGCCGCGATCAGCGTCGGGTGCTTGTGCGAACTCGCACCGCAGCCGCACCACACATGCCAGTCGCCTTCCATCACGTCGAACGACATCTCCGGCGGCCCGTCCTCGCCCCCGCACTCAAGGCACGTCGCCAGCACCGGCAGCGCGTCCACGTCGTACCCAAGCGCCTTCAGGCGCTCCCGCATCAGCAACCCGCTCATGGCACGATCCTCGCGTCGTTCTTGTGGCCGTTGGCCGCGTAGGAGTGGTGGCGCATCGGCTCGATGTAGGCGCCGCCGCGCAGGTGCGCGCACTCCGGCACCAGCTCCGCCTCGATGGCGGCCACCTGTGCCGGCGATAACGGCAAGTAGTCGTCCAACGCGAGACGGTCGGCCGTATAGTTGCGCGCCACCGCCTCCAGGATTTCGCAGGGGCAGCTGATGAAGGTGTCGAAGCGGATCCCCATGTCATACAGGCGGTGCGCCTGGAACACGTTGCCCCAGTGCTCGATGTAGGCATCGGGATAGAGCGGCTGGTAGTTGACCAGGTCGGCATCGCTGCCGAGCTGCCACGAGTCGGCGCGCTCGCCGGTGGCGGCCCACCAGCCTGTACGCACCTCCCGATCTTTCTCCCGAATCGCGCCCCAGAGGTAACCCCAGCGGCACGCCCAGATCATCACCGGGCGGCCGTCGCGGGCGCGGAACGGTTTTGTGTGATCGAAGGCCATGTTCAACCCCTCCGCGGCCGGAACCCGAGAATGTCGTTGCCGACCCGGAAGATCAGCTCCGGTGTCAGCTCTGCCCCCTTGCGCAGACCGTAATCGTGCACGCCCGGGATCAGCCCCTCGCACAGGATGCGCGCCGAGCCGTCGCACACCTGCCAGCACGCATCGAGCACCGCCGGCGTCAGGTCCTCGCGCTCCCCCAATGCCGCCCGGGTCAGCGCCTCCGCGTCCTCCCGCGTGATCGCCATGATGATGGGCGGCCAGAAACCCACGCGGCTGCTGATCTGCCCGAACTTGCCCATCGGGTCGCGCACCAACGGCTGCAGCTTTTCGGTACCGGAGAGCATCACCCCCACGCCGGCCTGGTCGCGGACGCGGCGGATGTATTCGAGGGCGGACGGGGCCACCGTCTCCGCCTCGTCCAGGACGATCAGCGTATCGGTGCCCTTCAGGGCCTGGATGATCGCCGCCATCCGGTCCGACTTGGTGCCGCGCGACCCGTGGTTCTTGTAGCTCACCTTCACGGCCGCGCCAGCGCCGCGCACCAGCTCATCCAGCAGCACCGAGCTGGTCATGTCCGGCGTGGACTCGATCAGCACCACCCCCGCGTGCTCGGCGGCGAAGCGCCGGACCGCCGTCGTCTTGCCGGTGCCGACGAAGGCGGAGATCACCGCGAAATTGCGGTACAACTTCGCCCGCCGACAGGCCGCATACACCGCCCGGTGCACGCTCGTCTCCACGTAGGGGATCTCGGTCAGCGATTCGGTGCGGCGCTTGGTGTCCGTCTCGATCGCCTGCAAGCAGGCGGCGAGGTGCTTGGCGGGCGGGCTGGGGTACTTGCCGGAGAGCAGCTGGCTCAGCGTCGCCTGGTTGACCCCGGCACGGCGCGCCAGGCGCGTGGCGTTCCAACCGGCCGCGACGTTGTCCGGCTCCGAGAGCCAGAAATTGATGCGGCGCACCGCGTCTTTGTCCGCCTCGGAAAAAGCGGCGGTGAACTGTGCGGGCGTGAAATCGTTCGGGTGCATGATCTATACTCCGTGTTGTTGTTGTTGATTAGTTAGTCGAGGTAAGAGGTGTCGTACGGGTCGATGACCACCGACACCGGTGCTTCGGGAACGGCGGGCTCTGACCAGTCCGCCGTTTTCTTTTCCAGCTGCCCCAGCTGCAGCGGCTGTCCTTCCACCAGCTCTTCAATCGCCTCGAGCCGTTGGACATAGGGGATCGAAGCGGCGTGCTGCGCGTCGACCTCCGCAACCTTTTTGTAAAGCCGTTTCTTCCGCTCCTCCGTTCGCTTCGCCCGTTTCTCCTCCAGGCGAGAGGCCGGCAGGTAATCCGCCTTGCTCACCAGCTCGGCGATGCAGATGAGGCGGTCCTCGTTGTCGTAGACCCACACATGGGCGTCGTCGTGGATGGAGTACTCCACCGGCAGCTTCCCTTCGTAGAGCGCCAGATCGGGGTGGAAGTAATCCCGTTTATCCAGCGTCAGCTTCCCGCGGGCCACCGTGCGGAGCTGACGCTCGCGCCAGGTCGCCTCGGCCGGCAGCTCCACCGGTACCCGCTTCAGCTCGGCCCACACCTCCGCCGGCGTTCGGCCGTCCAAAGCGCTGTGCGGTGTGTTGTTGTAGCGCTCGATCCAGGCGGCAATGGAATCCCGGTAGGCGTAGAAGCTCGGGAGAATCCGCGTGGGGAGCTTGCGTTTGACCGGCTTTCCATTCACCACCTTCGGCGGCTTGATCTGGTCGTGCAGCCGGCGGTTGATCTCCGGCGCCATGTCGCCGCCACAATAGAACTGGCCATCGGCGAAGAACTTGTCGTGTTTGTCGCGCACCGTGCGGAATAGGCGCTCGATGTGGCCGCGGCCCTTCGAGTTGCCCGGGATGGAGAACATCACCTCAATGTCGAAGCGCCGGTAAAAGCCGACCGCCTCATCGGCCATCGCCCTCGCCTTGAACCCGGCGCCGTTGTCCACGTGCAGCCAGGCCGGTACGTGGTCCTGGGAAGTCAGCGCGTGCGAGAGCGCCAGCATCGAGCTGGAGGCCGACTCCGCCTCGGAGAGGTACCAGCCCGGGAGAAAGCGGCTCCGGATGTCCATCACCACCGTCAGCTCCGGCCGCCAGATCCCGCCGGAGAACGGATGGGCCATGTAGACGTCCACGGTGTGCCCGTCCATCGAGTAGACCTCGCCCACCTCCAGACAGGAGGTGTCGCGGGACACGTAGCGCCCCAGGTTCTGGCGGAAGTAGTGCTTGCCGACGCGGTACTTACTGTTGGGCCCCAGCGTGGCCGGCATCGACTTCAGGAACCGCAGCACCCGGTCATTGGTGGCCGACTCCCAGCCCTCCTCGCGCAGTTTGTCAGCGACACCGCCGGGCTCCGGCTTGCTCGGTATGTGGTACAGGGCAAGGGCGCGCGCCTCCCAACCGTACGCCTTCCGCTGCCCCCCCTTATGCTTCGGCGCGCCGGCGGTGGCGTCGCCATTCAGATAACGGGTGTATTCCCCATCCCAACGATAGAAAGTGGCGCGGTCCGGGCAGCGGTCAGGCTTCTTCGGCGCCAACGTGGCGATGGCCGACAAAATGGCCGCCGGCACCATCCCCTTGGCGAACTGCTGCTGGAACTCCTGCACCGCCGGATTCAGTGCATCACTGCCCAGCTCCGCGCGCAGCCGTCGCATGTAGCGCATCACCGCCACCAACGCCTGCTGCTTCTTCTGCTTCTTGCCCGTCAATGCCGGCTGCTCGGGTTCCGCGGCAGCGGGCAACGCAATCCCGGGGGCGCGCTTCGTCAATGCCTTCACGGTTCCCTCCTACGCCTTTACCTTGCGCGGCCGGACGCGCCCGCGCTTCGGCTGCATCGCCAGGTCCGCCTGGCGGAACACCGCCCGCTGCTCGGCATCGGCGAGGAACGCCTCGTGCTGCTGCTTGGCCGCGTCGGCCTCCGCCTGAGAGAGCTGCGGCGTCACAATGCCGATATCCGGCTGATAGTTCGTGAACCGCTCGTAGCCCCGCTCCAATAAAGTGGCGGTGGTCGCATGCAGCCCCTGCAGGGCGTACATCAGCGGATGGACGATAGCGTCGATCTCCGCCTCCTCGAGGCCGCCCGGCAGCAGCGCGACCCGATCCATCACCGACTGCAAGGTGTGCGCGTTCGCCCGCAGCGCCTCCGTCTCCTCCAGCACCGCCCGGCGCATCTCCAATAGATGCTGGTTCGGCTCGGGCAACGCCCGCCGGCGCCGCAGCTCCTCGTCCTGCTGCGCGATCACCTCATTGAGGCGATCCTCGCGCTCGGCCTGTTTCTCCACCTCCTTGCGCAGGTTCACCAGCTCGCGCAACTGCTCTCGGCTCAGTGCCGCGGCCTCGTCCAGCGCGCCGGAGTTGAAGAGGTCATCGATGAGCGGCGCCGGCGCACTGGCGAGGGCCGCCAACTTCCGCTGCGGCAGCTCGGCCGCCCGCCGGCGGTTCTCCTCGGACAGGCCCATGTAGAGCTGTGCGACCTGCCGATCCTCCCGCGCCGATCGGGGAGGGATTCCGTTGTCCTTCAACCACCCATCGAACGCCCCGTGGCCCAGCTCGCGCTTCAGCAGGGCATAACCGATCCCCCGCTCGATGCGGGCGACGGCGGAGGCATCCTCCTTCTTGCGCAGCCACTCCTGCAGCGCCTCCCCGGCCAGCGGCTTGCCGCGGGAGACCGGCAGGTCCCACTTCGTCTCCTCCTTCAGCGCCAGCACCCGCTCGGCGATCATCCGCGCCTCGGGGTCGTGGGCCAGTGCCGTGTTCTCCGCCTCGACCACGGCCGGCAACTGCTCTTCGGTGCGGGGCTTACGCGCGGCCATCGGTCACCTCCCACTTCATGTGCCAGCGACCGCCACGGGACCACACGACACAGTCGTCGAAATACACGGACCAGCCGGCCAGTAGCGCGCGGGCCGCACGGTAGGTGTTGCGCCAACGCACGCGGGGAGTGTTCCCTTCCGTCGAAAAGATGAGCGGCCGGTCGGTCCCCTCGTCGTCATAGTTGTTCAGCGTGCACTGCACGCCGTTCCCGACCTGCGCAAAGTGCGCCTGGTCGAAGATGGCGCGCGAGGCGGGGCACGCCTCGGCCGTAGCGTCGTAAATGTCCATCTGCGTCATGCCTCCTCGTTTGAATTGGGTGGGGGCGCGTCCCGGTGGTACGCTGGCAGTCGCCAAACACACCGAACGACCACAAAGGGAGTTGCCCCCAATGAAACTGATGAAGTTCGACTGCTTCACCGACACAACGGCGTTCATTCGTCTGTGCGAGTACTTGGCCGAGTGGCGGCAGCTGACCCCTGTCTTCTTCCAGCCGGAACAGAGCGAAGGTTCCTTCGACTGGTATCTGGTCACTCCCCAGTACCAGGCGCATGCTTGCCTGTGGAACGAAACGTGGGACGCGGCGGAAGCTGTGGTTAAGCGCATTGAGCAGTTCCTTCCGGTCATTCAGGTGACCGGTGTCTCCGGCTGGGCCGTGGACGACGAAAACGGCGAAGACGGCGAAGACGGCGAGTGAGTCTTGGCGGCCTGTCTGGCGCAGGCGAACAGGTAGCTGGCGGGTCGGTTCGTTCGCGGGATCGCCCCGCTCAGCAGCGCATCCACAAACAAGCGGCGCGCTTCATGGCGGATTGCTTCCGGGTACTCGGCGAGCAGTTCTTCGGACTTCATGCTTATCCCTCCAACAACTTCTTCAGTGAACTGACCTCCCGGCCAAGCTGGGCCTGTGCCACCAGCTTCTGGCCGAGTTCCAAAGCGACCTGGTCGCGGCGATCCACCAGGTCGTGATTCATCGCCCGCGCCAGCACCAGTAGCGGCAGCACCGAGCCGGTCGCCCAGCAGAAGGCGGGCAGGTAGCGCGCGGGGAATTCGTGGTACTCCTTCGATGCGGCCGTCCAGGAGTTCACCTGGCGCAGCGTGATCGGCTTCTCCAGCTCCGGCAGGCACAGGTTCATCCGCTCCACAATCCGCTCGCGGGAGAGCCCCCGCTTTTTCGCCTCGCGAATCGCCTGGGCAATCGCGCCCATGAACTCCAGATGGATGTCCAGGTCCTGCGCCTGCTGCGCCTCCAGCGCGTCCTGCTCGGCCAATCGCTGGAACAGATCCGCCTGCACGCTGGAACTTTTTGGTTGCCGTTTCGCCACTGACTCAAACCTCAGTCCGGGTTAATCTCGTTCCCACAACCAACAACAAAGGAGAGAACGACATGGCCAATCCAACCCTCACCGACCTGTGGGACGTGCAAGACGCGGTCTGGAACACGGAGGATCGCCAATACGCCATCGAAGCCGCCTTCAACGTCCTTTTGGTGACCCTTCATGAATCCGGGGCGCTGAATGCGGATCGCTTCCGCATTCATCTGCAGGGAGCGGCCCATCAGATAGAGGAGAAGGGTGAAGCGCTTCGCGGTGCTGTTGCTGCGCTCGACGAGCTAATTGAGCACGTCGGCGTTCTGCTGCCTGGGTAAGGCGGTTTTTGGGCAAGTACTGTTTCATGGTGCTTTCCTCGTGGTTGGATTGGAGTGCGCCTCAGCAATAGCTGGTGCCGTAGGGGTCGATGGCCTCCGCCTCGGGTTGGCTTGCCGTGGCGTTCAGCCGCTCGCCCGCCCGCCGCGCCATTGCCACCAGCTCGCCGACGGTCAGCGCCTCGACCTTCCGGCCGCTGGCCGCGATCTCGATGGCCAGCGAATCGGTGAACCAGGCGGGGGTCTCCATCAGGTTGCCCAGCTCGCGGCAGGCCTCCAGCAGGTCGCTGTGGGCACCACCTAACCGGGGATAGGCAGGCGGATTTCCTAACGTGCCACTAGAAGCCGTGAGAGCCTCTGAGGGCGCCTGGGTGCGGTCGTCGTATCGCTCAGTCATCGTTCGGCCCTTTCAAAGTGGTTTCAAAGCGTTTTAAAGAGGTTCCGGCCCCTCACGCGGACCACAGCGTCACGTCCAGCCCGTTCCGCAGCCAGGAACCGCTGCGCGGCCACGGGGTCCGAGCCAGGGTCCACTCGTAGAGCGCGCGGTAACGGCGCAGGGAGATCCGGTGCTGGCGGCGCCGGCCGCCGCGGGTGATGGTCACCAGGGCGCCTCCCTTGTGGCGGTGGGCCAGGATGTGGGCCACCTCGGCGACCTCGGCGCTCATGCCGCGTCCCTCCGGCCCTCGCCTGCGGCGCGCAGCTTGGCCTTGCGGCGGGGCGGCTGGTTGTAGCGGCCGTCCGGGAACAGACGGATGAGCGGGATATTGGTGACGGCGGACAGGTAGGACGCGATGTTGTACGATGATTCCTTGCCCCGGATGACCTGGGCCACCGAGGGGGGCTTCACGCCCAGCTTCTTGGCCACCTGGCTCGGGGAAGAGCCTGCCTTATATAAGGCGGCGTTGATGTCGGCCCAGTGCATGGCGGACTCCTTGGTTGGGCCAAACCACCGCCTGGGCGGTGGTTTGGTAAATCCCCGCCCAGGCGGGGATTTGGTAAATGTCCGCCTGGGCGGACGTTTGGATTTACGGTGGCGGTCTGGCGGGACCGCCTTTTTTGGCTATGTGCGCCCTCTGTTTCGAGGGTATGCCTGGAGTATGGGACAAATTTGTCCCTATGGTCAATAGGTATGGGCGAAGAATCGGACACATTTGTCCCATCCCGTTTCAAGGAGGAAAGAGAGCGGCTAAAAGCCAACCAGTCGGAAGTGGCCGATTGGTGCGCCGTAGCGGTCAAGACTGTGCGCCGCTGGGAACAAGGCACACCGATTCCGTCGGATAAGCTGGCGGTCTTGGCCAGTCATGGCGCTGACGTCCAGTACATCCTCACCGGAAAACGCGCCGCGCCCGGCCGCCCGGTCGCCGTCGACCACCAGCTGCTCACCCTGGTGATCGAGGCCGTCGAGGAGGGCCTGGAAGAGGCCGAACTGGAGATGGCGCCCGCCAAGAAGGCGGAGCTGGTGGTCGCGTTGTACGACCTCTATGCGGACACGGGAAAAGAAGTAGACAAAGCCAAGGTACTGAGGCTCATAAGAACAGCGGCATAAAAAGCAAAAAACGTTGGGTATTGCTGCAAGGGAGGAACGATGGACAGCAGCGGACTGGATCAGAAGAAGGCAGAAATCAAACGGCTCATCGGCGGCAGCACCGCTCCGAAACAGAAGCCGACGCAGAGCAAGTCAAAGGTGGTCAATATCCGCGGCGACGGCAACGTAGTCGCCGGCGGGGATGTGCACATCTATAACGCCCCGATAGCACCACCCACCCCCAAGCCGATCATAAAGACCGGAGACGGGGTTCTCACCGCCCATCAGAAGGGCGAGCTGCGCGACCGCGTCACGGACTGGGTCCAGCTACACGGCCAGATCAAGCAACGGCCGCTCAGCTGGGGCAGCGCCTGGAACAAGGTCAACCGCCACGTCGGCGTGAACAGCTACCACGAGATCCCCCAGGAACACTTCGACGCCGCAGTCCGTTTCATCCAGGTCGAGATGGGCAAGCTCAACAGCATGCCCTCGGCCAAGAAGAAATCCCCCGAATGGCGCAACAAGCGCATTGCCGCGATCCACGCCAGGTGCAAACAGAAAGACCTGGTCTCCTGGCGCATCAAACACATGGAAAAGAAGTTCGGCCGCACCTCAATGATCGAACTCGACGACACCGAACTGGAGCAGCTCTATCGGGCTGTGTTTGCGAAGAAGTAAGGGGGCAAGCCATGCGCGTGAAGAACAGAGGAAAAAAGAACCTAGTGGCCGGCGGTGACATCGTCATAACGGGCCCGATCGTGCTCGTGTTTTCAAAAAAAAATGACAGTCAAAGTGCGGCGCGCACTTTGTACACAGATGCGCGGATCACCGGGGAAAACCGATGCCTGTAAAGAAGAGCGCGGACGCAGAGGTTCGGCGTTCGATGGATAAGAAATTTGCGGAGGCGCGCCGAGCAGCAAAGTCGAGGCCGTACTGGCAGTGGGTAGCAGTTATCGATCCGTCCACATGCCCCGAGTGCAAACGGCTGCATGGAAAAACGTTCCGGTACGACGATCCCTTTTGGAAGGCCAAGCGCCCGCCGCTTCACACTGGGTGCCGCTGTCGTTTTCGGACGCTTTCCGAGGCTCGACTTCGGTTGGATGGTTTGGTCGTCCTGGAAGGCAGCGACTACCTGTAACAACTAGGCGTACAAAAATGCTCCAGCACGCAGGCCAGCCGTCGCGGAAACAATGCCGCGGCTGCGGCGACATCTTAATCTTCAGGCCTTAACTGACAAGGTGAATCGGAAATGGAGTTGATCACCAGTGTCGTGATCCCGCTGCTCACTGTGGTGATGATCATCGCCACTACGCACAAGACGACCGTGGAAACGAGATTGCTGAAAATGAAGGAAGCGACGGAGAGAACGAGCACCGAAACCAGCGCAATCAACTCTAACCGCAACAGCATAATAAGAACGCGTCGGCTCGGGCGCGCGCTGGGATTGTTCGGAATGTTCATGGCTGTTTCATACCTGGGGTTCTTGACGTTTACGCCCGCGGGAGAAGCGCCGCTGACATTGGGTAACATGGCATCACTCTTTCAGTCGCTGATCCTGGCGTTCAGCGCGTTTCTGGTTCTGCGTGATGGCTAGCCCGAAAAGCTAATTTTCTTGAGAGGTGTTCATGGGTCACTTTGCTCTTGGCGAAATCGAATGGCTTGAAAAGCAGCTGCGAGAGCGCTTCGACAATCTCGTATCCCGCATGCACGGACGTCCGATGTCCGAGGCGGATTTGAAGATGTACGACTTAACCGGCGAGCGGCGCATCGTTCAGCCAGGCAACGTGCGCATCGCCGTCGACGACTTCGCCACCATCCTTAAAGAGATCAAGGCGACACTTGGCAAGCGCTAACGCGGAAGCTGCGGCGTAGCCCATTGCTTATCGCTCGCCAGGAAGCAGGTCGTCGCTGTTCCATTCGTCCGACACCTGGAGTACCCGGTAGGCGTAGTCTTCGTCCCTACCCGTCTCGTCCAGCTTGCGGTGAACGAATGCGATCGCTTCGTCTCGCGTTTCGAATCCCTGGTGGTAAACGCCTTGGTAGGCTTCCACAACTGCGTACAAGCCGGACCGACTCGCACAATCTGGATCGCAAGCCGCCCGCGAGGTGCCGTTCGCGCCGCAGTCACAGGGTGCTGCGGCCTCATGATCGACAAACAGACAGGGGCCCTCGCTCGCGATCTCCGCCGCCACGTTCAGCGGCGTGATCGCGTCCTGGATGGCGATGCGCACTTCGCTTTCGTCGACAGCGCCGGGCGTGAGCAGCAACTGCCGCAGTTTCCGCACGCGCTCTTCAGCAATGGCCGTGACCTGGTTGAGTTCTTTCTTCCAATCATCGGTGTTCATGGCGGGGCCTCTGGTGGGGTGGTTTCGTCGGCTGCTGGTTGCGTCTTGACGACACTCCGGCAATGAGCGCAGTCTAAAAAAGCCCCGCCGATTTCCTAACGGGGAAACATTTCCCCGCCTCCCCAAAACCCCACATCTCCCATGATGCGTTCCCATGAACGAACGCATCCCACCGCAGAAAACCAAGGGCCTCGACGACTGGGTCGAGATCTTCCGCGCCGGCGACCAGGTCGCCCGTGACGGCACCGCCTTCAAGTTCACCGCTGCCGACCTCGATCAGATGATCGAGAGCCACCAGGCGGGCTTCCGTGCCCCGCTGGTGATCGGCCACCCCAAGGAGAACGACCCGGCCTACGGCTGGGCCGATCAGCTCAAGCGCGATGGCAACTCCCTGTTTGCCAAGTTCCGCGACGTCACCCCTGAGTTTGCCGCCGCTGTCGATGCCGGCCATTACCGCAGCCGCTCCGTGCGCGTCATCAAAGACCTGGCCAGCGGCAAATGGCTGGTGGACCACATCGGCTTTCTCGGCGCCCAACGCCCGGCCATCCCGCTGGCGCCGATGGAGTACCAGGCGCCCGCCGGCGAGGCCTACGACTTCGAAGCCCCGGACAGCTACACCCCCGGCGTCATGGCCCGCACCCTGCGCCGCCTGCGCGAGTTCTTCATCGACAAGTTCGGCGCCGAGGACGCCGACCGCGTGCTGCCGGACTGGGACATCGAATCCCTCGCCGACCACGCCACGCAACTGCGCGAGCCCGAACCGAACGCGCCCGCTTTTACCGCCCCGGAAACCACAGGAGATGACCCGATGAGCAAGTTCTCCCAGGAGGACATCGACGCCGCCTTGAAGAAGGCGCGTGAGGACGCCGCGGCCGAGTTCGCCGCGAAAGAGCAGAACTACCAGGAGCAGCTGCAGAGCGAACGCCGCCAGCGCCAGAAGGCCGAGTTCTCCGCCTTCATCAACCAGGCCGTCGACGACGAACACTTGACCCCCGCCCAGGCCGAAGGCGCCGCCGAGTTCATGGCGTCCCTGGCCGGCATCGAGGTCGCCCTGGAGTTCTCCGCCGGCGAAGGCGACAAGGCCGAGCAGGTGAAGAAGGCCCCGCTCGACTGGTTCAAGGAGTTCATCGGCGCGCTACCCAAGCACGGCCTCACCCAGGAGCTGGGCGGCCAGGATGCGCAGTCCGGCGAGCGCGTCGAGTTCGCCGCCGCCGCCGGCTATGCGGTGGATGCCGACCAGCTCGGTCTGCACCGCAAGGCGCTGGACTACCAGGCCGCCCACCCGGGCACCGAATATCTCGCGGCCGTCAAGGCCGTCAGCGCCTAACCCGCGCCGACCACAGGAGAACGACAGACCATGAAACAGAGCGTCGCACTGCTCACCCTCACCCTGGCCGCGACCGGCGCGATCACCGCCAACCGGTTCGTGACCGCCGCGGGCGTTGTCGCCGGAGCCAATGGCTCCGCGATCGGCGTCTCCCAGTTCGCCGTTAGCAGCGGGGAGGTCTTCCCCGCCGTCGCCATCGGTACCGCCGTCATCGAAGCCGGCGCGGCCTTCGCGAAGGACGCCCTGCTGGAGTCGGACGCCTCCGGCCGCGCGGTGACCGCCGTCAACGGCCCGGTCCTCGCCCGTGCCCTGGAGGCCGCTACCGGCGCCGGCGTCGAAGTCGAGGTCCTGGTGTTCGCGGTCCCGGCCACCGTCGCCGATGGCGCCAAGCTCGCCAACGTCCTGGCCGCCAACGACGTGACCCGTTACGACGCGGACGGCGCCGTCGCGATCTCGGGCGTCGCGCTCATCGATGGCGGTGAAGGTATCGCCGGACTGACCCTCGCCGCCCCGGCGCCGGGCTGTCTATGCCGCATCAAGCTGGACACGCTGACCAGCGGCACGGCCGTGGTGACCACCGCCGAGGGCGTGACCTTCGATGCCACCAACAACACGGCCACGTTCGACGCCGCCGGCGAAGAGCTGCTCCTCGGCTACAAGTCCGCCACCGAATGGGAGGTGATCGCAAACACCGGCGCCGTCGCCTTCAGTGCGGTTTAACCCAGCATCCAACTGACGAGGTAAGAGACTCTCATGAAACGTAACCACTTCATCTTCGCCATCGCGATGCTGGTCGTCGCGGTCGCCGGCGCCCTGGTGGACCCGGCTCCCGCTCATGCCTTTCTGGCGAACTCGGTGCCGCTCGACCTGGACAGCACTTTGCTGGGCGCCATCGCTTTCGGCGGCATCATGAGCCCGAGCCAGGCGCGGGTCATTGACCCGATCCTGACCAACCTGGCCCAGGGCTACAAAAACAACGACATGATCGGGGAGCACCTGTTCCCGGTGGTCCCGGTCGACCAGCGCGGCGGCAAGATCATCCAGTTCGGCAAGGAGGCCTTCCGCCTCTACAACACCGCGCGCGCTCCGGGCTCCAACACGAAGCGGATCCAGTATGGCTACGCGGGGGCCAACTATGCCCTGGAGCAGCACGCGCTGGAAGGCACCGTGCCGTTCGAAAACATGCAGGAGGCCAATGCGGTCCCCGGCATCGACCTCGGCCAGGGTGCGGTGATGATGGTCCAGGACGTGATCGCGCTGCGCAACGAGTATGCCCAGGCGGCCATCGCCCGCGACGCCAACAACTACGACGCCAACCACAAGGTGACCCTGAGCGGCAGCGATCAATGGAGCCATGCCGACTCCGACCCGGCCGGCGATATCACCGACAGCATTGAGGCGATCCGCTCCACCATCGGCCGTCGGCCCAATCTGGTGGCGCTGCCCGCTGCCGTATACGGCAAGGTGAAGCAACACGCGCAGGTCCTGGACCGCATCAAGCACACCGGCCGCGACTCCGCGACGCCGCAACTGCTGGCTCAGCTCTGGGATGTGAAGCAGGTGGTGGTCGGTGACGCCGTCTACGCCGACGCCTCCGACGACCTGGTCGACGTCTGGGGCAAGGATGTGATTATCGCCTTCACCCAGATGGGCACGCTGCGCGACAAGGGCCTGCCGTCCTACGGCTACACCTACCGCCTGCGCAACCACCCGGTGGTCGAGTCCGCGTACCAGGACCGCAACGCCAAGAGCTGGATCTATCCGGTGACCGACGAGCTGTCGCCGGTGCTGGCCTCCGGCCTGGCCGGCTTCCTCATCAAGGATGCGGTGGCGTAACGAAGACAGCGCGGGGGAGAGGGAACGCCGCCAATAAACCAGGCGTGACACCGGGAGAGACCGGGCAGGAGTGAAGAAGGGCACGGACGCCCACTCTATTCCAGGAGCGAGCCAAACCATGCCACCGAAATACGCAGTGCTGAGCCCCATCAAACACAATGGCGAAAAGGTCATGCCCGGCGGCACCGTCGAGATGTCCGAGAAGGCCGCCGCGAAGGTCTCGCCCGGCGTGCTGGGCAACGTCGTCACCGCCGCGCCGGCCAACGACCGGGTCAACATCAACACCGCCGATGCCGCCGCGCTCGCCGTGGCCATTGACGGCGTGGGCGACGACGTGGCCGCGGCTATCGTCACCTATCGCACCGAGCACGGCCCGTTCGCCGCGCTCGATGACCTGGCCAAGGTCAAAGGCATCGGCAAGGCCACCGTGCAGAAGCACCGTGAAGGGCTGACCGTCTGATGTACGCCGTCCCCGCCGACCTCCTGTTCCACGGCGCCACCGAGCTGGCCCAGCTCGCGGCTGTGGAAGCGGGTAGCCCTGTCACCGGCGAGCTGCTGCAGCTCACCATCGACGGCGGCGACCGCAGCGCCTATACCGCCGAGGAACAGGCGGCGGCGGATGACGCGGTGGCCCGCATCGAGGACGCCATCGCCCGCGCCGGCAGCCTGATCGACGGCTACCTGCAACCGCGCTACACGCTGCCGCTGGAGGCCGCCCTGGTCGCCGGCAGCAACCTGCGCCAGGCGGCGGTGGATATCGCCCGCTGGCTGATGACCCCGGGCAAGGCGAGCGACGAGCTGCGCGACCGCTACGACCGCCACCTGCGCTGGCTGCGCGACGTGTCCGACGGCCGCGTCTCCCTCGGCCCGGCCGATACCGGCGTGGCCACGCCCTCCGGCCGGGTGAGCGTGCGCAGCGGCGCCAGCGGCTTCGATTGGAATAGCTACTGATGCTGGTCGGCACCGAAGAGGCCTTCATCGACCTGGTCAAGGCCAGCGCCCTGAAGGACCGCCTGCGTACCATCGACGCCGTCGACCAGGTTACGCCCGACATGATCCGCCGCATGGTGGCCTCCGCGCCGGCGGTGTACGTCCTGGTGCGCCACAGCCGCATCGAACGCGCGAGTGCGCGGGTCACGGCCGATGTGCTGTGTCTGGCCCGCAACGCCCGCGGCGGCAAGGCCGCCCGCCACGGCGACGCATCAGCCATCGGCGCCTATGAAATCGCCGACGCGATCGTGGCGCTGTGCAACAACCTGAACGCCGGGTTCACGCCCACCGACGCCAAGGTGGACCGCAACCCCGCCTGGCCGGCGGCGCAGCTCGCCGCCGTGGTGGTCACCGTGCAGAACTCGGTCACGGCGCCGACAGGGCTCGATCTCGACAAGCTGGCCGACTTCGCCACCTTCGACGCCCAGTACGACATTCCGCCGCACGAGGACGGCACCGAACACGACAAGTGGCTGGAAGAGCCGCCCGACCACACCACCAGTGAGCCCGACGCTCACGACACCCAGACCGGACTGGACCAATAGGAGCGCTACAGATGGCCGGCATTTTCGTGATCCCGAAAACGGGCCTGAAGGTCCGCAACCCCGAGGACAACCAGCACCTGCCCGAGGGCGGCAAGCTGGTGCAGGACAACAGTTTCTGGCGTCGGCGCCTGCGTGACGGCGACGTCACCCTCGGCAAGGCGCCCGCCAAGAAGACCGCCAAGAAGGAGGCGTAACCGATGCCCGACAATATTGTGTTCAATGCGATCCCGGTCGATATCCGCACCCCGGGTCAGTACATCGAGATCGACAACAGCCAGGCGGTGCAGGGCCTGCCCGGCATGAACCGGAAAATCCTCGTGGTGGCCAACAAGCTGTCCAGCGGCGAGCTGGCCGCCGAGACCCCGGCCCGGGTCACCGCCGCCGAGCAGGGCGAGGCCTACTTCGGCCGCGGCTCGGTGGGCCACCTGATGCTGCGCGCCCTGAAGGGCGCCAACAGCACCACGGACGTGTGGGCGGTGGCGCTCGATGACAACGCCGCCGGCGTGGCGGCCACCGGGTCGATCGCCTTCACCGGCACGGCGACTGCGGCGACCACCATGCCGGCCTACGTCGGCGGCCAGCGCGTCCAGGTCGGCGTGGCCGTCGGCGACACCGGGACCGAGATCGCCGCGGCGCTGGTCGCCGCCGTGAGCGCCGCCACCGACCTGCCGGTCACCGCCGCGGTGGACGGCGTCGACGACACCCAGGTCAACTTCACCGCCCGCAACAAGGGCGAGCACGGCAACGACATCGACCTGCGTGTCGGCTACTACACCGGCGAGCTGCGGCCCAAGGGGATCACCGTCACGGTCACCGCCATGAACGGCGGCGCCGGCAACCCGGACATCGCCGACGCCCTGGCCGCCATCGGCGATGACCAGTACTACACGATCATCTCCCCCTGGACGGACACGGCGAACATGACCGCCATCGAGACCGAGCTGGACTCGCGCTGGGGACCGCTGCAGCAGAAGACCGGGCACGTGTTCGTCGGCCTCTCCGGCTCCCACGGCACGCTCACCACCTGGGGCAGCAATCGCAACAGCCCCCACGTCTCGGCCATCGGCCACTACGACTCGCCGACGCCGCCGTGGGTATGGGCCGCCGCCTGGGCCGGGGTGGTCGAGTTCGCCGGCGCCATCGATCCGGCGCGGCCGTTCCAGACATTGAAGGTGGCCGGCGTTCTGGCGCCGCCGATGGAGAGCCGTTTCACCCGCCCCGAGCGCGATCTGATGCTGCACGATGGCATCAGCACCAGCACTTTCGGCCCGGACGGCAGCGCCTACATCGAGCGGGTGATCACCACCTACCAGACCAACAGCGCCGGTATCGAGGACGTGAGCTATCTCGACCTCAACACCATCTGGACGGTCGATTACGTGCGCTACGCCGTGCGGGCGCGCATCGCGCTGAAGTTCCCCCGCCACAAGCTGGCCGACAACGGCACGGCCTTCGAGCCGGGCCAGCCGATCGTGACGCCGAACATCCTGCGCGCCGAACTGCTCGCGCTGTTCCGCGAGCTGGAGAACGCCGGCCTGGTGGAGAACTTCGACCAGTTCAAGGCCGACCTGAAGGTGGTGCGCAGCACGGCGGACGTCAACCGCGTCAACGCGATCATTCCGCCCGACCTCATCAACCAGTTCCGGGTCTTCGCGGCCTCGGTCCAGTTCCGCCTGTAAGAGGAGTAGGTTTCCATGCCTGGTCAAATGTTCGGGATCGCCTTCGTCAAGTTCGACGGCGAAATGCTGCGCTCCAACCCGGGAGCGAAGATCGACTTGGGCGGCAAGGAGCGCGCGCCCGTGGTCGGATCCTCCGTGGTCCACGGCTACACGGAAAAGCTCAAGCCGGCCACGGTCGAATGCGAGCTGAGCCTCGCCAAGGGCGACACCCTGGAGAAGATCCGCAACGCCGTGGACGTCACCATCACCTTCGAGTGCGACACCGGCCAGACCTACATCGTCCGTCATGCGTTCCTGACCGACACCCTGCAAATCACCGAAGGGGAAGGCGGCAAGATCCCCGCGAAGTTCGCCGGCCAGCCGGCTGAGGAGGCATAAGCGATGTCGAAGACCGTCGAACTCAAGCACCCGATCCAGGCCAACGGAGAGACCGTCAGCGTCCTGCACCTGGAGCGCCCCAAGGTAAAGCACCTGAAGGTGATCGATGAGGCCCCGGGCGACATCGAGCGCGGCGCGCGCCTCATCAGCGCCCTGGCCGGCATTCCGCCGTCGGCGGTCGACCAGCTCGACGCCGAGGACTTTATGGCCGCGTCCCAGGCGGTGGCCGATTTTTTCGGGGGCTCCCTGCCAACTGGCGCGATGTTGCCGGCGACCTAGCGTTCGCCTTCTCCTGGCCGCCTTCTGAGCTGATGGAGCTGGAGGCGGCCGAACTTCTTCTTTGGCACGAACAGGCGAAGCGATTCCACCAACGTGAGCACGCTTGATCTCAGCCTCGTCATCCGCGCGGTCAACCAGGCCACCGGCCCGCTGTCGCAGGTGCGCCGTGACCTGGACCGGACCTTCCAGCCGGTGCGCCAGCTGCGGCGCGGCCTGCAGAACCTGTACGTCGACAGCGGCCTGGCGCAGGTCGCACGCCAGACCCGAAACGTCGGCTCGGCGCTGGGCCGGGTCGGCGGCGAGGCCTCCCGGCTCGGCCTGCGCATGACCGCTGGCGCCGCCGCGGCCGGCTACGCCTTCAAGCGCCTCTTCCTCGATGTCGGCTCCGCCTTCGAGCGCTTCCAGACCGTACTGGAAACGACCGAGGGCACGCCCGAGGCGGCCAAGCGGGCGATGGATTGGGTGAGCGCGTTCGCCGCCAAAACGCCGTACGAACTCGACCAGGTCACCGCCGCGTTCGTGAAACTGCGCTCCTACGGGCTCGACCCCACCAATGGCCTGCTGAAGACCCTGGGCGACACCTCCGCCGCGATGGACAAGCCGCTGATGCAGGCGGTCGAGGCGATCGCCGATGCCGTCACCGGCGAGAACGAACGCCTCAAGGAGTTCGGCATCAAGGCCTTCGTCAAAGGCGACCGCACCGCCTACGAATACACCGACCGCGACGGCCAGCAGCAACGGCGCGTGGTCGATAACCGCAACCGCGCAATGGTCGAGGCCACCCTCGGCTCGATCTGGAACGACAAGTACGGCGGCGCAATGGACAAGCTCTCCCGCACCTGGGACGGCATGATGTCCAACGTCGCCGACCAGTGGACCCGCTTCGCCAACCTGGTGATGGACTCCGGCCTGTTCGACTGGATGAAGGGCAAGCTCGGCGAGGTGCTGGAGCGCCTCAACACTCTGGCCGACAGCGGCCAGCTCGCCCTCATTGCCCAGGATGTGGGGCTCACCCTGAAACAGGCCTTCGAGACCCTTTGGGAGGTGTTGAAAGAGGTCTGGGAGGTGATGCAGGCGGTGGGGGAATCACTGAAATGGCTGCGCGATCTCTTCGGCTCCTGGAAGCCGATCATCGCCGGCGTGGCCCTGGTGATCGCCGGGCCGCTGCTGCTCTCGCTGCTCTCGCTCGGCACGGCGCTGGTGAAACTGCTCTGGGCCGTCGGCTCCATGCCGGCGCTCATTCTTGCCTTCAAGGGGGTGGCGGCGGTCGGCGGCGCCTTGGCCTTCACCGCCAAGGTCCTCGGCGTGGCCCTGGCAATGGACCTGGTGCGCGGGCTGACGGTGGCCGCCACTGCCGTGCGCGCCCTGGGCGTGGCGCTGATGACCACGCCGGTGGGCTGGATCATCGCCGCCGTCGCCGCCATCGCCGGCGCGGTCTACCTCATCTACAAGCACTGGGATCAGATCGCCGAGTGGTTCACCGCCAAGCTGGCCGCGGTGAAGGAGGCCTTCTCCCAGGGCTGGGTGCACGGTGTGGTGGCGATGGTGAAGGAGTTCAACCCGTTCACGCTGCTGCTCGAATCGCTGAACGGCCTCATCGAGGCGGTCACCGGCTTCGACCTGGTGGGGATCATGAGCGAGAAGGTGCGAGCCCTTGCCCAGTCCCTGCCGGCCGGCCTGCGCAAGTTGATCGGCCTGGACAGCGCCGCCACCCTCGACGGCTCCCAGCGCACCGAGGTGGGCGGGCTGATCCGGGTCGAGGTGGTGGGAGCGGACAGCCGCGTGCGCGAGGTGCGCAGCAGCGGCGGCGTGGCCATCGAGGCCGAAGCGGGAATGAGCTGGGTGGCGCCGTGATGTTAGTTCGTGACTTCTTGGCAGCCCCAACCATAAGGCGCGACATGAGGGCGCCCCTGCGCGCCTTGAACGCCCTTGGTGAAATAGCAGTACTTCTTGCGTCCCTGCTCCCAATGGTCGGCCGTCATATAAAAAGTGCGGGGCTCACCCGCAGCAGTACGCCAGTTGTAGTAGCGCACCAGCAACGCGTTCACATCGTATGCGATGCGTTCTGCAACTTCTTCAGTTTGCTGCTTCGGGTCTTTGGTCAGATGGATACGCATCAAGCCATCTTCAACCTGACACGTAAAGCCGTTCACTCCGGCGCGTGCGTGCTTGCATTCGTACTGGAAAACGGTGGCCAAGGCGTTCGCAGCATTGGCAGCCGGGGCGAGCAGCAACAGGGTCAGGAAAACGGGCAGGCGCATGGCGGTCTCCTTGTTCTGGTTATCCCTCTTCAGGGGAGTCTAGCATGAGCTGGCGCGAAGACCTCCGGCCGGCCAGCTTCCGCGGGGTGCCGTTCCACGTCGAGGCCCACGACCTCACCGGCGGCCGTCGCCTGGCGTTGCATCAGTTCCCGCTGCGCGACGAGCCCTATGCCGAGGACCTGGGCCGCCAGGGGCGCAACCAGAACGTGGATGCCTACGTGGTCGGTGACGACTATATGGCCGCCCGCGACAAGCTCATTGCCGCGCTGGAAAAGGCCGGCCCCGGTTCGTTGGTGCACCCCTACCTGGGCACCATGCAGATGGCGGTGCGCAGCTACCGCCTGCGCGAGTCCACCCGCGATGGCGGCATCGCCCGCTTCGCCATCGCCTTCGTCGAGGCCGGCGCCGCCGCGTTCCCATCGGCCGCCGCCGACACCGCCGGCCAGTGCCAACTCGCCGCGGATACCCTGCTCGAGACCGCCGCCGAAGACTTCAAGTCCTGGTGGAACGTCGACGGTCTGCCGCAACCGGTGATCGCCGAACTGGAGGCGGAGCTGGACCGCACCCTCGATGGCGTGACCCGCCTGGTGGGCCACATTGCCGGCCCGATCGCGGCGGAGATCCGCGCCCCGGCGAATATGGCCGCGGCACTAATTGGCGCCGTCGCACAGGTCGCCGCCGTGGCCGGCTCGCCGCTGCAGGCCGCCCGGCTCTATGAATCGCTCTTTTCGGCCGGCAGCCGCTCCGCCCCGGTACCGACCAACACGCCCACCCGGCGCCGGCAGGCCCGCAGCGTCAACGCCCTGCATCAGCTCACCCGCCGGGCGGCCGTTGCCGAGGCCAGCCGCCAGAGTGCCCGGGCCGAGTTCACCGCCCGCGCCGACGCCCTGGCGCAGCGCACCACCCTGACCGCCGCCCTCGATGCGCAGTCCGCGGCGACCGACCCGGTGAGCGGTGCGCCCATCGCCGACGCCGTGTACCAGGCAATGGCCGACCTGCGCGCGGCCGTCGCCGAGGACCTGCGCATTCGCGGCGCCCGCCTGCCGGAGCTGACCCGCTACACCCCGCCCGGCACCCTGCCGGCGCTGGTGGTCGCCCACCGGCTCTACGGCGATGCCACCCGCGAAGGGGAGATCGTCAACCGCAACCGTATCCGCCACCCCGGCTTCGTCGGGGGCGGCCAGGGGCTGGAGGTGCTCAATGCCTGATGTTCAACTCAAGGTCGGACCCAAGCTCTACTCCGGCTGGACCGCCATGCGTCGCCAGGGCAGCCTGGAGCGGGCCGCCGGCGCCTTCGCCCTGCAGCTGACCGAACGCTGGCCCGGCCAGCCCAGGCGCTGGGCCATCGAGCCCGGCGCCGCCTGCGAACTGCGGCTCGACGGCCAGACCGTGATCACCGGTCATGTCGACAAGGTCGAGCGCACGCTGGACGCCGAGCAGCATCAGATCACGGTCACCGGCCGCGACGCCGCCGGCGACCTGGTGGACAGTTCGGCGCTGCTGCCGGGTGACAAGATCGGCTCATTACGCCAAGTAACACTGGCCCAAGCCATTAACATTCTGGCCGGGCCTTTCGGCGTGCGAGCAATTGATAAAGCCAATGCCAGCAAGCGGATAGAGGTTTCGATCGATGCGCCGGAAACGGTCTGGGACACGGTGGAACGCTACGCACGGCAACTCGCGGTCTACGTCACCAGCGACGGCCGTGGGCACCTGCTGATCACCCGCGCCGGCACCACCACCCATCCCGCACGCCTGGTGCAGGGAGAGAACATCCTCTCGGCCCGCTTCGTGCGCGACGACAGTGGCCGTTATCACCGCTATATCGCTCGCAACCAGAACCCGACCAACGGCACCCTGGAGATGACGCCGGAGCAGGTCTCGCAACAAGAGGCCCGTGCGGCTGACGTTGGTGCCCGCTCGCCTCGCGTGCGATTGCTGGGGGAAGGCGCGAATACAGACGGCGTCGCGCTGCAGCAGCGCGTCGACTGGGAACGCAATCACCGCCGCGGCCTGAGCCGCCGCCTCATCATCACCGTGCCCGGCTGGTCGGCCCAGGGCCGTCTCTGGCAACCGAACGAGATGGCCCATGTCGAGATCCCGCTGTGGGGCATCAAGGGCGAGTTGCTCATTGTGGCGGTCGACCAGAGCCTGGACGAGCAGGGTACCCGTACCGAACTGACGCTGGCGCCTCGTGAGGCCTATGACTTGTTGCCGGTCGCCGCGAAACCCGCGGCGACCGACAACGGGGAGTGGGCAATCACCGAATCCCTGGAGGCCTTCGAATGAACCCGCTGGAGCAGCTGGCGCAGCGCGTCCGCAACATGCTCGGCCGCGGCATCATCCGCCTGGTCGACGACGCCGCCCAGCAGCAGCTGGTGCAGGTGCAGCTCTACGCCGGCGAAACCCGCGACCGGGTCGAACGCATCCAGGACTACGGCTTCACCGCCGTGCCCCTCGATGGCGCCGAGGCGTTCTACGCCGCCCTGGGCGGCCGTCGCGATCACATCGTCATCTTCCGCGCCGACGACCGCCGCCACCGCATGAGCGGCCTGCAACCCGGCGAGTCCGCCCACCACAACCACCTGGGCGACTACATCAAGATCCGAAACGGCCGCATCATCGAAGTGGTCGCCGGCAGCGAGGTCACCGTTACCGCCCCGTCCGTAGTGGTCAACGGCGACACCACCATCAACGGCAACCTCCAGGTCAATGGCACGATCGACGCCACCGACCAGATCGCCAGCGCCACCGGTGTCAGCACCGGCACCGTCCAGCTCGGCACCCACACCCACGGCGGCGTCAGCGCCGGCACCGACAGCTCCGGAGGCCCGCAATGACCGACGCGGTGGTGGTGTTCGGCCCCAACGGCACAACCTTCGACCTGGCCCTGGACGGTGCCGGCGACCTCAGCCACGAAGGCGGCCTGCGCACCGCGGTGCTCGTCTCGCTGTTTTCCGACCGCCGCGCGGCCGATGACGATGCGATCCCCGACGGCACCGGCTACCGCCGCGGCTGGTGGGCCGACGCCTACAACGACCGGCCCGCCGGCTCCCGGCTGTGGCTGCTGGCCCGGGAGAAGCAGCTGCCGGACGTGCTCGCCCGGGCCAAGGGCTACGCCGAGGAGGCCCTGGAGTGGCTCCGCGAGGACGGCGTGGCGACGGCGGTCGAGGTCGGCGCCGAGTGGGTGGCCCGGGGCGTCATGGCCCTGCGCGTGCGGATCACCCTGGCCGATGCCACGCACTTTGACGACGTCTTTGAATATCGTTTGGAGGCCGCGTAAATGCCGTTTCAACGCCCCACACTGCAGCAGCTGATCGCGCGCGGCCAGGCCGATGCCGAGAGCCGCCTGCCGGGCACCGATCCGCGCCTGGCGCAGTCGTTCCTCGGCGCCCTGCTGCGCGCCCAGGCCGGCGCCACCCACGGCCTCTACGGCGCCCTGGACCACCTATCCAGGCAGGTGCTGCCCACCACGGCCGAGACCGACATCCTGGACGAGCACGCCCGCTGGTGGGGCGTCGCCCGCAACCCGGCCGCCGCCGCCACCGGCACGGTCACCTTCGCGGGCACCAACGGCGTGACCATCCCGGCCGGCACGGCCGTCCAGCGCGCCGACGGCACCGAGTACACCACCGACGCCGCCGGGGAGATCGCCGCCGGCAGCGCCGATATCGCCGTCACCGCCAGCGCCGGCGGCCAGGCCGGCAACGCCGACGCCGGTACCGCCCTGTCGTTGGTATCGCCCATCGCCGGCGTGCAGTCCTCGGCCACGGTCGCCGCCGGCGGCCTCACCGGCGGCACCGACATCGAGACCGATGCGGCCCTGCGCGAGCGCCTGCGCCTCCGGGTGCAGAACCAGCCCCAGGGCGGCGCCAAAACCGATTACGAGACCTGGGCCCTGGAGGTGGCAGGCGTGACCCGCGTTTGGGTCCTCCCCGGCTGGCTCGGCATCGGCACCGTGGGCGTGGCCTTCGTGCGCGACGACGACGATGACCCCATCCCGGACGCCGCCGAAGTCACGGCCGTCCAGGACTACATCGATGACCGTCGCCCGGTCACGGCCGATGTCACCGTCTTCGCCCCCACGGCCGCGGCGGTGGCCATGACCATCTCCCTGGCCCCGAATACCGCCGCCGTCCAGGCCGCCGTGCAGGCCGAGCTGTCCGACCTGATCCGCCGCGAGGCGGCAGTGGAGGACGGTACCGGCAGCGGCACCATCCTGGTCAGCCACATCCGCGAGGCGATCAGCCTCGCCGACGGCGAGACCGACCACGACCTGGTCACCCCGGCCGCCGACGTCGCCCTGAACAGCGGCGAAATCGCCGTCCTCGGCACCATCACCTGGCAGGCCCTGTAACCGATGCCAAACGCCACCGACTACACCGCCCAACTCCAGGCCCTGCTGCCCCCGGGCCCGCTGTGGGACGCGCTGCGCCAGCCCGGCACCACCGCCGCCGAGCTGGTCGCCGCCCTGGCCGAGGAACTGGCCCGGCTCGACGCCCGCACCGAGGACCTCCTGGCCGAACTGGACCCGCGCAGCGCCCTGGAACTGCTCAGCGAGTGGGAAGCGTTCGCCGGCATCTACGACGCCTGCGCCCCCGAAACCCCCGAGACCGTGCAGGAGCGCCGCCTGGCCGTGCACGCCAAACTCACCGGCACCGGCGGCCAGACCCGCGCCTACTACGCCGGCCTCGCCGCCGCCCTGGGCTACACCGCCACCATCCAGGAGTACCACCCATTCCGGGCCGGCGCCAGCGCCCCCGGCGACGCCCTGACCAACGACGATTGGATCTACCGCTGGCTCGTCCGCGTGGCCGAGGAGGCCAACCTCCGCCCCTTCCGCGCAGGCCAGTCCCTCGCCGGCGAACCCATCGCCACCTGGGGCGATGATCGCCTGGAGTGCGCCATCAACCACCTAAAACCCGCCCACACCGAAGTGGGATTCGGCTACGGAGTTTAGTTATGCTGCGGACGCATGCATCGCCGGACCTTCTTAAAGCTAATCCCCCTCATCGTGGGCCTGCTCGCCGCGCTGCGCTTCGGCGCCCGCCGCCGGCCCCCGCGTGTAGTCCCATTTCGAGCCGGCAGCCCGGCCGGGCAACCCCTCAGGCGAATTAAGGAGTAAAGCGACATGCATCGTATCGACGGCGCCGGCGCCACCGACCAGAACCTGTTCACCGAGGGAAGCCCGGCCAGCGGCGTCCCCGCCACCACCGTGACCGAGGAGTGGCTCAACGACGTCCAGGAGGAGGTCTGCAACATCGTCGAGGCCGCCGGCCTAACTCTGGAAAAGGGCACCCGCACCCAGCTGCTGGAGGCCATCAGCCACCTGTCAGGCCGAGTCGTCGCCAATAAGGCCGAACTAGTGGCGCTTCTCGATGCGCTTCAGGCGGCCGGCACGCTGGAGGCGGCGAATGGGCGGAAGGTTTTCGTCGCGTCTGATGACGGCGGCGCAGGTACGATGAAAACGGGAGCGGCTGGTACCTACTCCAGTAACGGCGGGGATTACTGCGGCACCCAGGCTATCCCGACAGGTGGCGATGGTTCGTTCGCGTGGGAACGGGATTGGGACAAGCAAACGGCGTTCATCAACTGGTGGGGCGCGACAGGCGGTGATGCGGCGATCGATAACGTAGCCGCCATCGAATCAGCTGCCGCGGCCCTTGGCAAGGGCGTGCTGACCGCTAGGCCTGGCCGGTATTACCTGCACTCCACCGCTGAGATCCCCTATGGGGTGTGGATTGAGGGGCCGAGCGGAGGCCGAACCGCCACCATCCCGGCAGTAGCAGGAGAGTTTGATGATGTGTTGGCCTTCTCTCCCGTGAGTGCGGCCAGTGGCGGCAGCTACACCGAGTCCTTCCTGTTCTTCCTCAACATCGCCCGCTCTTCCCCGTCAACGTGGGTGGAGCCGTATCCCGGTATCGGGTCAGGTGGTGCGCGCCAGATTGTCATTTACAACGACTCCGGGGAGACCATTAACGGGCTAAAGTTCGCCGGGTCGCACACCTTCGAGGACATCGTTGACTATAACGTCGCCACGCTGATCGAAAAGCCGAACGTCTACACCGACAACGTAGCCATCCGCCGCATACACGGGGCTCAGCGTTTCGATGATACGTCTTGGCATATCTACTTGCCGGGGAATGGTGATGGGCTCGTCATCGAGCAGGTAGCCAACGGCTATACCGGCGTTGAAGTCGGCATCACTTACGGGGTCTACGTGGGGCAGGTTCGCGGCGCGAAGGTATCTACGATAATCAACGGGATCAACAAATTCGTAAACGCGTCCGGCGAGGTGTACGAGTGCCAGCTGCCAGGAGGGCAGATCATTGTCCAGGACGGCAACATGGACGTGCATCACAACCACTTCAACGGCGAGGTGGATGTTTCGCACGGCACGGACGGCGATATAGTTCCTATTGTCTTCACAGCGGTGGGCGACGCATACGGAAACCGATTTATTTCATCGGCCCGGCACAACACCTTCTATCTTGCCGACAATGCCCGCAGCGGATGGCCGACGACAGCAAGGGCCGACATCCAGGTTGACGGGTCATACACCCTGACGTTGGAGAACAACGTCCGAAACATTACGCTCTCCGGCTCTTTGGCGAAATCCCAAGTCATGGCCGCTCGCATCCACAAGCAGGATGACACGGTGCTTGAGGAATACGACGACTACGCGCACGTGTTGGCTACGAAAAAGTTCACCATATCCCACCAAACCGTGGAATTTGAGCACGGAGTAACCCCTCTCAAGGTAGCGTTTTCCGGAATCACGGGAGTAACCAGCGACTACACGGATTGGGACGAAGCGACGGGGACGTATTACTACCAAGCGCAATTGTTGCTGGACCGGGAGCGCCTGATTGGCCGCGACGCAACAGGCGCCGAGGTTAGCCTAGCGCTTACTAACGGTGGGGACGTGCCAGAACTCTCCATTAATTGGAGCACGATCGACCATCATGAAGGGTACATGATCCGACTGTATCGGGGCACTTCGACGGGCAGCTACGACGCTTACGTAGATGTGCCGATTGTCGCGGTGAAGCTCATGTATGACAACGGCGATTGCGTCAATTCCTTCCCGTGGCAAGCGCGGTCGGCTGCGGGCGTGGACACGCTCAATGATGCAGGTCATGCCTACTCAGGAATTCACCTGATCGGTGAAAACGCCGTGTTTCCGGCCAGCGTGTCCAACGTGTTGCCAACTGTTGGAACCTGGAACCGAGGCGACCGCATCTTGTACGCGGCAAGCACGGCCCCGTCCGTCGGAAGTAATGCCCTTGTGGAATTCAGGCGGCTAACCAGCGGGGCCAATCATGTCGATGGCACGGATTGGATCAAGCTCCAGATGATCCGAGGTTAAGTGGGGAGCCTCGTGCGGATAGAAGCGGTGCAAGATTACGGGTGGGTCAATAAGCCAGCCAAATAAAAGCCCGGGCCTCGGCCCGGGCTTACAGGGTGCGCTCCGAGGTGGGTCAGCGGGGCGGAGAGCCGAGCGGCTGTTGCCGGGCAGGATTAATTGGCCCGACCGCGACGGACCCGTTACACTCTCACTCGGAGTGCGAATCCGTCCGAGCTACCGGCTCAACAACGGCCACCAGCAATCGGGGTGGCCGTTTCTCTTCCAGAGTCGGATTAAATCCCCTTTAATGCGCCAATAATGCCGTCGCAAATCCGGTGTCGGTGCGTCGCAAACTCGGCGGCGCGCTACAGGGACGAGGTGCAAGTCATTGATATTCGGGACGCCGTGAATACATCCCTGTAGGCTCGGCGGCCGCATCCCTGCGGCCGACGCCCCAATATCAATGACTTGCACCCCGTTCGGGATTTTATCTGTTCGGTGCTCTAGGCCGGTTGTACAGGTCATGGGAACCCGAAGTTCCTGGAAGAGATGGTGGTCAGCGCCGCACGGGAAAAGATTGCCCTGCCGGATCGGGAGCTGGCCTGTGCACCGATCCGCTCGGATGTCGGTCGTCGCTACCTGGGTGCCATGGCCGCCGGGATCAACTGTGCATTCGCCAACCGGCAGATTCTGACCCATCTTGCCCGCGAGGCGTTCTCCCGGGTTGTCCCCGAGGCCCGGCTGCACCTGCTCTATGACGTGTCGCACAACACCTGCAAGGAGGAGCTGCACACGGTGGCCGGACAACCGCGCCGGCTGTTCGTCCACCGCAAGGGGGCGACCCGCGCCTTCGGCCCCGGTCACCCGGAACTGCCAGTCGATTTGCGTGACGTCGGTCAACCGGTGATCATCGGTGGTTCGATGGGCACCGCCTCCTATATCCTCGCCGGCACCGCCGAGTCCGAGGCCCTCGCCTTCAGCTCCGCCTGCCACGGCGCCGGCCGGGCCATGAGCCGCCATGCCGCCACGCGGCGCTGGAGCGGCCGTGCGGTGATCGACGAACTGGCGCGCCGCGGTATCGAAATCCGCAGCGACTCGCTGCGAGGCATCGCGGAGGAGGCGCCCGGCGCCTACAAGGATGTCGCCGCGGTAGTCGACGCCGCCGACCGCGCCGGACTGGCCCGCACCGTCGCCCGCCTGGAACCGGTGATCTGCATCAAAGGTTGATTCGACTTTTGTCAGATCGTCCTGTTTTTTAGGATTGACCGAATTTTTCAGGCCACGACAGCATGGAAAACGGCGTTTCTTTCTTAACCCTCCGCAAATGGGTCCTTTGTTGTAAGTCACGGAAAAAACTTAAATTGTTGAATGCCACTAGGCTCAACGGGGCGCCAACGTTCCTTGCCAGCCGCCTGGCGGCGCCTTCATCCCCGCCTTGTCGCCTTCATCAGCAAAGAGATAATGTAGGCAAAAAATGGTTAGGGAGTAACCGTCATGGCAGCACTGGAATATCTCCTCAATGACCCGAGCGCCCGTCGCCTCAAGCAGTGGTCGGCCGAACTGCCGCTGGCGAATATCAACGCGCTCGCACAACAGCTCGCCACAACGCTCAACAGCCTGGATCAGGTCAAACTGACACCGGCCTCCCGGTTGGACATCCTCGAGGCGGCGTTCGGACCGCTGCGCCTGACACTGGAAGACTTCACCCGTCGTCTCGCCAGCCAACCGTTCCCGATCTCGGCAAACGTGCATGCACTTGCATATCGCTCGACCCAGCTCATCCAGACAGCGATCAACGAGTACGAACGGGTGCGGACTGCCGGCCAATCCTGGATCTGGCGCCGACTGGGCCGGGACCGTGGCCTGTTGGCAACCCAGCGACAGCTGGCTTTGTATGCACCCTTTATCATGCAGCACCGCCTGGTCGGCATCCCGCTGCCGGCGGAGACATGGCGGGCAGTCCACGACCTCTACCGCCTGGTGCGGCAGCGCGGCCATGAACGCAGCCGTATCGACGGACCGGCACCGCAACTGCGCCGGACCCGCGTGGCGAACAGCTATGCTGAACTGCTGCTGGAAGCCCTGGCACCCGTCCAACAGCTCACCCGATCCGAACTGGACCTGCTGACGTCAACCCTGCCCCACTGGGCGAGCCTGCTACGACTCCGGCCAGCGACCGGCGAGGAGGAGTGGTGCGTGGATCTGATGCGCGACGCCCCGCCTTTCCCGGCGGCACTTGCCACCGATACCACTCCCGACCGGCGCATGCGCCTGCGGCTCGACTTCCGGCGGATCGCGGCCGCATTCAGAAAGACGCAAAAGGGAACGGGGTTGGTGATCAAGGTGAACGGAGCCCGGTTCACCCTGTCGGAGTCGCTGGTGCGCACCCTCAACGAGTCCTGGTGCAAACCGCCGGCGAGGCGTCACGAAAGAAAGTTGGGCGGCAAGGACAGTGTCGCCATTATCGGCATCGGCGCGCTCAATTATCTACTCGCCCCCACCGATCTGTCTGAACTGCCCGAAGAGGAGGTCTCTGCACAAAGCGGGTTGAGCTTGGGCGCATCGGCCGGAGCAAACCCGGCGGCATCGCCGGGCGAGAGGGATATCTGGGATAGCGTCTACTTCGACCCCTCTTCCGCCGGCACAAAGCACAGTTCGCAACAACAGCAGAGGTGGAACGCGATCGAGCGCAACCGGGTCTATCACCCCCTGCCGGTCCATATCGAGGACATCAGCGCCAGTGGCGTTTGCCTGCGTGCCGAGAGCGTCGCGGCGCTCACCATTCGCGGCGGTGATCTCATTGGAATCAGAAGCCGCCGCGACCACTGGCACGCCGGCATCATCCGCTGGATCCAGGGCGATCAGCGCCAGCTCCGTATCGGTGTCCGGCTGATCGCCTACGACTGTCAGCCGATGGGGATCGTCGCCGCCAGTCCCGACCGGCCATCGGTCCGCCTGCCGGCGGTGCTCGGTCGTTTGGGTGACGGGGGGCCGGTGCTGGCCGTTCCCAAACTGCCTTCCCAGGTGCGGCACAACCTCTCGGCCACGGTCAGCGGGGTAAGTTATCCGCTGCAGTTCATGCGGCTTCGGATCGACTCCCCCTACTTCCAACTGTTCTCGATCACTCCGTTGCCGACGCCGGCCTTTTCGGCAGCACCCGCGAACACATCCTGATCCCGGGCCGGACCCGCGGACGCCCAGCTCGGGCGCTGCGACGTCGGCACCAAAGCGTCGCGAACTACTGCTTCAGTTTCTTGATCAGCGGTTCGATCAGTTCCATCGGCAGCGGGAACACGATCGTGGAGTTCTTTTCCCCGGCGATGTCCGTGAGAGTCTGCAGGTAGCGCAGGGTGATCGCGTGTGGCGACTGCGCCAGGATTTCGGCGGCCTCGCGCAACTGCTGTGAGGCCTGGAATTCGCCTTCGGCGTGGATGATTTTGGCCCGCCGCACGCGCTCCGCCTCGGCCTGTTTGGCGATGGCCCGGATCATCGACTCGTCCAGATCGACATGTTTGATCTCGACGTTGGAGACCTTGATGCCCCAGGCATCGGTCTGGGCGTCAAGGATCCCCTGGATATCGGCATTCAGCTGCTCGCGGGAGGCGAGCATGTCGTCCAGGTCGTGTTGGCCGAGCACCGAACGCAGCGTGGTCTGCGCCAGCTGGCTGGTCGCCTCGTAATAGTTCTCCACCTGGATAATCGCCTTGTCGGCGTCGACCACGCGGAAATAGATCACCGCGTTGACCTTGACCGAAACGTTGTCGCGGGAGATCACGTCCTGGGTCGGGACATCCATGACGATGGTGCGCAGGTCGACCCGGACCATCTGCTGGATCACCGGGATGACCAGGCGCAAACCCGGCCCCTTCACCTTCCAGAAGCGGCCGAGCTGGAACACCACGCCGCGCTCGTATTCACGCAGCACCCGAAATGCGCTGAACAGAATGATGAGAATGAACCCGACCAGGAGCAGGCCGAAGTATCCGAGTCCGAGCATCGCTTAACCCCCTTGCTGTTGGGCGTCCCCGAGCGGCTCGACCTTGAGGCAGAGCCCGTCCAATCCGGTGACGCGTACCTTTTGTCCCCTGACCAGCGGCACATCGCTGCTGGCGCGCCAGAGTTCACTGTGGGCGCGCACCATCCCTTCGCCCGTGAAGTCCTCCAGCACCAGCGCTTCGCTGCCGATCATCTGTTCACGACCGCTGACCACGGGCCTTTCGCGCGCCTTGAGCACGGAGGCGAGCAGGAACATGAACAACAACACGGAAAAGGCGGCGACCGCGGCGATCAGGGCAATGGAGATGCCGAAACCGGGCGCTTCGGTGTCGATCAGAATGATAGAACCGAACACGAACGCGACCACACCGCCGATCCCGAGGGCGCCGAAACTGGGTGCAAACGCCTCCCCCACCATAAGCGCGATTCCGAGCAGGATGAGGCCGAGACCGGCATAGTTGACGGGCAGCACCTGCAGGGCAAACAGTCCGAGTACCAGGCAGATGGAGCCAATGACGCCCGGCACCAGGGCGCCCGGATTGGCAAACTCGAAAATCAGGCCATAGATGCCCACCAGCAACAGGAGGTAGGCGACATTGGGGTCCGTGATGACCGCCAGCAAACGGCTGCGCCAGTCGGGCTCCATGCGGACGATGTCGAGGCCCTCCGTAGCGAAGGTGTATTCGGCTCCGTCTAGGGAGACCGTACGACCGTCGAGCGCCCGCATTAGTCCATCAATGTCGGCGGCAACAAGATCGACCACATTCATTTTGACCGCCTCCTCCGCCTCCAGGCTGACACCCCGGCGAACCGCCTGCTCGGCCCAATCGGCGTTGCGATCGCGGAGTTGGGCCAGCGAGCGGATGTAGGCGACCGCATCGTTGACCACCTTGCGCGCCTTGGGGTCGGCAGGAGCCGCGACGGGGGCTTCGTCCCGCGGCGTCGGTTCCGCGCCGTCCGCCGGCGGCGCCTCTTCATCGGCCGGTGGCGGCTCCCCGCCACCCGGAGTACCGGGCCCCAGCGAGACCGGGGTGGCGGCCCCCAGGTTGGTGGCCGGTGCCATGGCCGCGACGTGGCTGGCATAGAGGATGTAGGTGCCGGCACTGGCGGCACGGGCCCCGCGGGGATAGACGTAAGAAACCACCGGAATGGGCGAGGCGAGGATCGCCTTGATGATCTCGCGCATGGCACTGTCGAGT
The DNA here is from genome assembly GCA_041685045.1 of Gammaproteobacteria bacterium. GTDB lineage: Bacteria > Pseudomonadota > Gammaproteobacteria > Thiohalomonadales > Thiohalomonadaceae > Thiohalomonas. Next base: position 59,261 of record JAWLGP010000005.1, on the reverse strand, counting down.
CCCCCCGGGGTGTCCATGCGCAGGATCACGAACTCGGCACCCTGCTCTCCGGCTTGTTCCAGAGAGCGGGAGAAGTAGTCGCTGGTGGCCGGCCCGATCGCGCCGTCGATGTTGAGCAGCGCGGCGAAGCGTCCGTTTCGCGTCTCCGTCGCCTCCTGGGCCGCCAGCGGTGCGGTCGACAGGAGCAGCAGCAAAACCATGAGGCGCAGCAGAAGGTCCATTATTCGGCTTCTAGTTAGTCCTTGGCCGAGTCTAAACCCGAGATGGCACACGTGCCATCCCAAGGGGCTCTGGCTATACTGAAGTTTCTAACCAATAAGATAGAAGAAACCGCACCGTCCGTCTCTCCAGCAGGCCGGACGTGTCGACGGTTCGAGCGATACCCCACAAGCAAAAACCACGTTTGGAGTATTCCCATGAAATCGATTTTCATCCTCTTGACCGGGCTGTTGACGGCCAGCGCTTCCGCCGGAGAACGCGGTCCGGCGGTACCGGATTACCCGGCCGACCGGGTCTCCGCACGGACCTACGTCATCCATGGGCCGATGGGCTACCCCAGCCCGGAAAACCAGGGATTCATGAACAACCCGGCGTTCGTGCTCACCGACGCGGGTGTGGTGGTGGTCGATCCCGGCTCGAGCGTCCAAAGCGGGGAGATGGTGCTGCGCCAGATCCGCAAGGTCACCGACAAGCCGGTGCTGGCGCTGCTCAACACCCATGTGCACGGCGACCACTGGCTCGGCAATCACGCCTTCCGTGATGCGGATTCGGCAGTGCCCATCTATGGGCATCCGCAGATGCTCGCCGGCGTCGAGAAGGGTGCCGGCGAGGAGTGGATCGACCGCATGCTGCGCTCCACCGAAGGCGCCACGGCCGGCACGGAGGTGCGCGGGCCAAATGTCGCTGTCGGCCACGGTGACGAAGTCACCTTCGGCAACGTCACCTTTCGCTTCCACCACTACGGGCAGGCCCACTCGACCAGCGATCTGATGATCGAGGTGCCGGAGGAGCGGCTGCTGTTCCTGGCCGACAATGTCTGCAACGAGCGCGTCGTGCGCATGGATGATGGGACCTTTCGCGGCAGCGTGGCGACCATCGATAGCGCGCTGGCCATCCCAGACATCGCCGTCTATGTCCCCGGCCACGGCCGCACCGCCGACGCGGCATTCGTCCACGCCTACCGCGACTATCTGAACGGGGTCTACGCCGCCGCCGAGGAGTTATACGAGCAGGGCATGGCGCCCTTCGAGATGAAGCCGGTCATCGAGCAGCGCCTGCTCCGGTTCAAGGACTGGATCGGCTTCGACGACGAACTGGGCAAGCACATCAGCCTGGCGGTGCTGGAGGTGGAGCAGGCGATGTTCGAGTAGGCCGGTCGACCACTAAGGCATTCAACAGGATTGACAGGAAAAAGCCTCCACTTCGGGTTTAGAGCGACATACCCCCAGGGTGAACGCATACTAACGTCACGGCCGTGCTGCAAGCGATGTAAGTCCTTGAAAGCAGGTACGCTGTAAATACATCCCTGTACGCTCGACGGCCTGCTTTCAAGGACTTACATCGCTCTTCGGTGAGTATGCGTTTACCCTGCGACATACCCGGACTCAAAAGGCCCAGCACATGGTTCTTTGCCTGAATTTCATCCTGTCCATCCTGAAAACATCCTGTTAATCCTGTTGAATCTGACGAAGTGGGAGGCTGGGCGCAGGGAGCCACGAAGTGCCTCACCCGCCCCGCTCCAGTTCCTCCAGCGCCTCCCGGGCGATCTCGCGCACTTCGGCACTGTCGTCTTCCAGTCGCTCCCGCAACAGCGGTTTCGCCGCGGCGGAACCGCTCAGACCGAGCAGGTAACAGGCGTCGGCCCGCAAGCGGTGGTCCGTGTGCCCGGCCAGTGCCCCGAGCTCCGGTACCAGTGCGGCCAGTGCTTCACTGCCCGCGGCGCCCTCCAAAAGGGCATTCGCGCCCACCCGTACCTGCATGGGAGCCTCGACATCGCTCAACAGCGGCAGCACGTCGGCCCAGCGGCCGAGGTTCACGAACCGTTCCGCCTCCGCCAGCCGGCCCCCGGCCAGCAGTTCACGCAGATACTCGGAACCGCCTTCATCCCGCCCCGCCCGCTCGACCCATTGCCGCAGGGTCGCAGGGGTCTGCGCCCCTTCCAGCACGAACGCCCCGATGCGGGTCCAAGGCGCGGCCCGGACGCCGAGTTCGGCGGCGCGCTCCGGATGCGCGGCAACATTGACCACCTCCAGCGCACCGATGGCACCACTTTTCACCAGTTCCGCCAACCCCTGCAGGACCACCGGACAGTGGGGACAGCCGGGGGCGATGAACAACAGCGCGTCGGGGGTTTGGGACATCAGGGCTCCTCCTATCGATCAGAAAAAAGATCTCAACGCAAAGGCGCAAAGACGCGAAGGACGCAAAGGGACTTATGGGCTAACGGCACAGGGTTTACAGAATTGACAGGATTTTTCGGATGCACAGGATCGCTCCCTGCTCAATAGCCATTTTAAATCCTGTTAATCCTGAACAAATCCTGTCAACCTGTTCTATTGGTCTCCCACCGCCGGCACGTTCAGGCGACCCGGTTACGCGCCTTGCCGGCGAGGAAGGCGCGGATATTCTCGGCCACCTCGTCGATCAGCCGCTGGCGGGCCTGACGGCTGGCCCAGGCGATGTGCGGGGTGACGATCAGGTTCGGAATGTCGGGCGCGAGCAGCGGGTTGCCGGAACGGGGCGGCTCGGTGGTCAATACATCGATGCCGGCCCCACCGAGGCGCCCACCGCGCAACGCGCCGGCAAGCGCCGCTTCATCCACGATCCCGCCGCGGGCGGTGTTGATGAGCAGGGCATCCGGCCGCATCAGGCGCAGCTCCCGCTCACCGATGAGGTGGCGCGTCTCCGTCGTCAGGGGTGTATGCAGACTGAGTACATCCACCCGCGGCAGCAACTCGTCGAGTGGAAGGCGCCCGGGATGCGCCGGGCCACCGGGGCGCTGCGCAACCAGTACCCGCATGCGGAAAGCGGCCTCGGCAGCACGGGCGACCGCGCGTCCCAGCTCACCGTAGCCGACGATCCCCAAGGACAGCCCGTTCAATTCCCGCATCGGAAAATCCAGCAGGCAGAACTGGTCGGCGGCAGCCCAGCTCCCGTCCAGTGCAGCGCGGTGGTGCACCTCCAAGCGACGGGTCAGCGCAAGGATCAGCGCCATCGTATGTTCCACGACGGAAGGAGTGGCATAGCCGGTCACGTTGCACACGGCGATCCCCCGGGAACGAGCGGCCTCCAGCTCGATGTTGTTGGTACCGGTCGCCGCCACGGCGATCAGCTTCAGGCGTGGCGCCGCGGCCAACGCGCCGGCATCAAGCACCACCTTGTTGGTCACCACCACCTCCGCCTCACCGATCCGGGAGGCCGTCTCGGCCGGTGTGGTCGCCGGATGGAAACGCCAATCGGGCAGTACCCTCTCCAGCCCCGAAAGGTCGAGATCGTCACGGTCCAGGCTGGCCTGGTCGAGCAGTACGCCGCGCATAAAATACCTTGGTTATTCAGTGGGATACTTTGGTCGACCGGCAAAACCGGTGTTAGACTTCGGACTCATTCCCGAGGCCTTCGGCCGGAGAGCGAACATGAGCGACCAAGACCTTTCCAAGGAAGAGCAGATCCTGCGCGCCGTCAAGCGGGTGCTGACCGAGGTGATCAAAGATACGGCAACAGCCCCGGGCATGCGCCATCCGTTGTCCGAACCGACCGTGAATGGTCTGCGTGACTGTCTGGTACTGATCAGCAATCGCGAACGCGAGCTGGCCGAACAGCATGACAGGCCCATGGACATGCGCCCGCGGTTTGTCGATGAACCCAAACCGCAGGGCGACGTGGTGGTTCCGATCAGCGGCATCGGCAAGGCGAAAAAGGAGTAACGGCCGGCCGGTCAGCGCTGTTGCAGGGTGCGCTCCAGGTCCCGGGTCCGTGCATCCGCCGTTTCCCGGATCTTGTGGGTGTCCTCGAACAGCTGCTGCACGTTCTCCGGCGAATAGGGACTGCCCGGCTGCGCGGTCTGGGGGGGCTGTCCGGGACCTGGCTCACCTGCCTTCGGTTCAGGCGCCGTGAACGGTTGCACGATGTTGGCGTTGGGGTCGATGGAGACGGACTCGAATGCGATACCGGGTGGAGGCGGTTCGTTGCTGAATTGGATCACACCGTCGGCATCGCGCCAGCGATAGAGTGCGACCTCCTGGGGGGATGAACTGTCGGCGGGCAGCGAGACATCCGGGACCTCGACCGGCAGTTTCGGCAGCTTGATGTCGGACCAGCTGAGCAGCGGCTTGCCGTCCCGGAGCGGCAGTACGAACGGAACGGCCCCCGCGAGAACCAGCAGCGCTAACAGCGACTTGATAACCAAACGCCCACCGAGCATCAGACTACTCCTTATCGTCGTACCTACGGTTAGCCATGGCCCACCAACGGATCCGTTTTCGGCTCGACCTGACCGCCGAAGAGTATCTCGCCTATTATCAGGGCCGCTTCCAAACCATCTTCACTCGTGCGCTGGACGGGCGCACCATCCAGTTCCCCGCCGGCCGGCTACGCCGTTTCGTCACCCGCGACGGCGTCCACGGCCTGTTCGAACTCGAATTCGACGAAGACCACAAATTCGTCGCCCTGCGCCGTGTGGCGGATCGTGCCTGAAGAAACCTGGCACAGAGACGCAGAGACGCAGCGGCGCAGAGTTTCTTTGTCCCAAGATTTTCGGCGTAACCGGCTACTCCACCGCTTCAAGAAGTTCCTCTGCGCCTCTGCGACAAGCTTTTCACAGCGCAAGCCTTTCCAATGCCGGACGCAGCTGTTCGACGGCGCGATGGCCCACCTCGATGGCCTCCTCGGCACGGTCGAATTCGAGCAGGCCGATGTGGGCGAGTCGCGGTGCGATCAGCAGGTCCGGCGGGTCTCCGGCCATGCGGCTGCGGGTGATGCGATCCTGCATGATGTTGATGGCGCTCGCCAGCACGTCGAACAGCCCGGGGGCCTCCTTGGAGACACGGCCGATCGCCGGTGCCCCCAGCAACTTGCTGCGCAATTCGTCACTGAACAGCTGCTTCACCTGTTCCAGCAGCGCCTGTCTCTCCGGCTCCTGCTTTTCGGGCTTGAGCCGCGGGGGCTGGGTCAGGTGGCGGCCGACGATGTCACCATTCAGGTTCACCGCAATGATCACCTCACCCCCCATCGCCCGTGCCAATGACACCGGTACCGGATTGACCAGTCCGCCGTCGACCAGGAACTCGCCGTCCACCTTCATCGGATTGAACAGCCCCGGCAGGGCAATCGAGGCGCGCACCGCCTCCAGGATCGGACCGGACTGCAGCCACACTTCGCGGCCGGTGGCCAGGTTGGTCGCCACCGCGGCGAACGGTCGATCGGCCTCCTCGATGTTCACCTCGCCCACGTGCTCACGAAAGTGGCGCATCAGGGTGCCCCCCTCGATGAACCCGCCGGCCAGTTTCAAGTCCATAATCCGGACAATGTCCCACCAATCGAGGGTACGGACCCACGCCTCCAGCCTGTCGAGGCGTCCGGTCACGTAGGCGGCGCCGACCAGGGCACCGACCGAGGTGCCGCAGACGATGTCGGGGACGATGCCGTGCTCCGCCAGTGCGCGGATCACACCGATATGGGCCCAGCCGCGGGCGGACCCGCCGCCGAGGGCGAGGGCGACTCTGGATTTGCGCATGGCGGCATTATATCGATCTTGTGCCGCAACGCGTGTTTCTAACGTCGATCATGGCCTATCATGCTAGTACTCTCGCACAGTGATATTGGCGGTTTTCAGAGCCACCCGGAAGGCCCAAGACATAGCCGCTCCGCAAGCCGTTTCCAAGGCGCATAATACGGAGATTGGGGCCTCCGGATGACTCCCTTCGGGCCGACCGGGGTCGCTGCGCCCTGCAGTTGACTGAGCCGTAGCGCTGGTCAACCGCCCGGGGCCGGGCTTCGGCTGCGACAGCAACAGAGGAGAAACGAAATGAGCAAAGCGGTACTGCTCCGCATCTGGCGGGCGACGCGCGATCTGGCGCTAATCGCGCTGCTCGTATTCGGCGCCCGGTCGGTGATCGCCGACTGGAACCACGTGCCGAGTGGTTCGATGAAGCCGACCCTGCTGGTCGGCGATCTCATTTTCGTCAATCGCCTGGCCTACGACCTCAAGCTTCCCTTCACCACTTGGCATGTGGCCGAATGGGGTGCGCCGCGGCGGGGAGAGATCGTCGTATTCGACTCCCCGTCCGACGGACGGCTGTTGGTCAAACGGGTGATCGGCGTGCCCGGTGATACGGTGGCGATGCGCGACAACGCCCTTTTCATCAACGGCGAGCCGGTGGCCTACTCGAACGCCGCCGAACCGGAAGCGGACGAACTCCCCGCCGCCGAGCGCACCGGCAGCATGTTCGCGCTGGAACACCTGCCCGATGCCGCCCACCCAATCATGCTGTCCCGTATCGCTGCCACGGCCCCGGCGTTCGGCCCGGTGGCGGTCCCCGACAATCACTACCTCATGCTCGGTGACAACCGGGACCAGAGCGCCGACTCCCGTTACTTCGGCTTCGTTCCCCGCGATGCCATCCGCGGCCGGGCAATAGGGGTCATCGCGTCATTCAACCCTGAGCAGCATTTCCTGCCGCGCGGCGGACGGTTTCTCAACGGGCTGGAATGATGCGGATCCGCCCGGGTATCGTCGTCGCCTTACTGTTCCTCTGCCTTGGACCGGTCTCGGCCCAGACCGATGCCGACTGGGAGGCATGGGAGAGGGAGCTGACTGCCGAGGCCGAAGCCACCTTCGAAGCCACCTTCAACGACCGGCCGCTGACCGAACCGGTGGTGACGCCCCCCTGGTTTCGACTCAGCTTCCTCCATCTGGGTGAAGACCTGGACGAGGCCGCCCGCTTCGGCAAGCGCGGCCTGGTGGTCTATTTCGGCCAGAAGTACTGTCCCTACTGCAAGGCCTTGATGGAAAAGAACTTCGGCCGGCGCGACATTGCACTTTATACCCGCCGCCATTTCGACGTGGTCGCCGTCGATGTACATGGCGACCGAACCGTGACCGATCTCAACGGGGTCGAGCTGTCGGAAAGGCATTTTGCCGAGCGGGAGAAGGCCAGTCTGACCCCCACCCTGCTGTTCTACGACACCGAAGGTCGCGAGGCCCTCAAGCTGGTCGGCTATCACCCGCCCTACCAGTTCCGTGCCGCGCTGGAGTATGTGGTGGGCGGACACTATCGCGCCGAGAGCTTCCGCGACTACCTGGAGCGCGCTGAGCCACGCATGGCCGCTCGCGAAGGGCAGCTGAACGATGAACCGTTCTTTCCCAATCCACCGCACAACCTGGACCGCAGCCGCATCGCGGGACAACGCCCATTGATCGTCTTCTTCGAGCAACCCGACTGTCACGCCTGTGACGTGTTGCACGGCGACCCACTCCAGCAGCGGTCGATCCAGGCGCTCATCGCCCGCTTCGACACCGCCCGGTTGGATATCTGGGCCGACACCCCCGTGGTGACGCCCGCCGGCCGCCGCACCACCGCCCACGACTGGGCACAGGCGCTGAAGTTGTTCTACACCCCCACCCTGCTCGTCATCGACGAAGACGGTGGTGAAATCCTGCGCGTCGACTCGGTGGCGCACTTCTATCGGCTCAAGCGCGTGCTCGAATACGCACTGAGCGGAGCCCACCGCCGGGGCATCTCCCTGCAGCGGTGGCAGCGGGAAGGACTGTGAGGCCGAGGAGTGAGCTCGATTATGGTTATTAAACAGGATTAACAGGATTTTTCAGGATTAACAGGAAAAAACCGTTTTGCTGCGGGTCAGAACGGCAAGCCTCTGCTCGATAGCTCCAAGCAGGAGGTTTTTTAAATTCAATCCATCCTGTCAATCCTGAAAAATCCTGTTAATCCTGTTGAATCGTCGCAAGGCCTGCACCGGATGCCCTCACCCCTCACGCTTGGCTGTCAACCGAATGAACAACAACCGCATCGAAGCCCTCCTGGAAGTCATGGCCCGCCTGCGCGACCCCGAGGGCGGCTGTCCGTGGGACCGCGAGCAGACCTTCGCCACCATTGCGCCCTACACCCTGGAAGAGGCCTACGAGGTGGCCGATGCCATCGAGCGGAACGCGCTGGACGAACTGCGCGACGAACTTGGTGACCTGCTGTTTCAGGTGGTGTTCCACGCCCGCATGGCGGAAGAGGCGGGGCTGTTCGCCTTCCCCGACGTGGTCGAGTCGGTGGTGGACAAGATGATCCGCCGCCACCCGCACGTTTTCGGCGAAGCCGAGGTGGCGAACGCCGAGGCCCAGACTGCGGCTTGGGAGGCACAAAAGGCGCGCGAGCGCGCCGCGCGGGCGACATCGGGTGAGTCCCACAGCGTCATAGACGGGGTGGCGGTCGCCCTTCCCGCCCTCAATCGGGCGGAGAAGCTGCAAAAACGGGCGTCCCGGGTCGGCTTCGACTGGCCCGATGCGGGCGGCGCCCTGGACAAGGTGACCGAGGAGGTCGACGAAATTCGAACCGAGTTGGCCCGGGGCGACCGCGACGCCCTGCAGAGCGAGATCGGCGACCTGTTGTTCGCTTGCGTCAATGTCGCCCGTCTGGCCGGCGTCGATGCCGAGACCGCCCTGCGCGGGGCCAACACCAAGTTCGACCGCCGCTTCCGCTCCGTGGAAGCCACCCTGCAAGCCCGCGGCCGGGAACTCGGCCACTGCACGCTGGAGGAGATGGACGCCGTCTGGGAGGAGGTCAAGGCCGCGGAACGGAAACTGGCGGGTCCACCGCAAGGTGACGACGCGTGATCATAGTGCGGGGCACCACTCGATCGGCTCGCATCTCAAGAGCGATTGGGGGAAACTAAGCACGATCGAAAAACCACCAAGCGGAGCGGACATGGCCGAAGAGAAAGAGGGCTGGGGCGAACGCCTGACCGACGCGTATCGCAAGATGCTGGAGCGCGTCAGACACCGCATTGACGAGTTGGAACACGACACCGGACCCGTCGTGCAACGCGCCCTGGACGATGCCCGGGAACGGGCCACCGAACTTGGGGAGCTGAGCCGCGAAGAGGCGGAAAAGCTGGGCGGCTACCTACGGCGCGACCTCGAAGAGGCCGCCGAATTCGTCGCCGACGGCGGGCGGGAACTCGGCGAATGGATTCAGTTCGACATCCAGGTGGTGGAGCGCAGTCTGGCCGACCTGTTCGCGGGGGCGGTGGACCGCACCCGCGTCGAGCTTGGCCAGCTCTCCGAGCGCGCCTCCGCCTTCGGCGAGTGGCACACCGGCGAGGTAACCGGCCTGGGGAGCCTGCAGTGCAAAAGCTGCGGCGAGGTCCTGCACTTCCAGGCGCCTTCGCATATCCCGCCCTGCCCGCGTTGTCACGGCACCTCCTTCCGGCGCGTCAGCGAGGGGGAATAGGTCTCGGGCTCCTGCTGCAATAGGACAGGATTAACAGGATTTGTCCAGATGGACAGGATTTCCTAGAAAGCCTCTAAATCCATCCTGTTAATCCTGAAAAAATCCTGTCAATCCTGTTCTATCGGTCGAAGCTCGGGGCCGGCCGGTGGCCGGCCCGGTCTGAGGCTTAATAACGGAACTGCCCCACCAGCTGTTGCAGGTCGTGGGCGAGCCGTGCCAGGCCGTCGGAGCTTTCGGCGGTCTGCTCGGCGCCCTTGGCGTTCTCCTCCGTGATTTCGTTGATGGTGTGGACGTTCTTGTTGATCTCCTCGGCGACTGCACTCTGCTCCTCGGCGGCGCTGGCGATCTGGGTGTTCATGTCGCTGATGGTGGCCACCGCCCGGGTGATGCTGCTCAGGGCATCTCCGGCCTTCCCGGCAGTTTCCACACTGGTCTGCGCCTGTCCGCGGCCCTGTTCCATCACCTTCACGGCATCGCGAGCCCCGTTCTGCAGCTTGCCGATGGTCTCCTCGATCTCCTTGGTGGACTCCTGGGTGCGGCTGGCCAGGGTGCGCACCTCATCCGCGACCACGGCGAAGCCGCGCCCCTGTTCACCGGCGCGGGCCGCCTCGATAGCGGCGTTGAGCGCCAGCAGGTTGGTCTGATCGGCGATCTCCCGAATCACTTCCAGCACTTGGCCGATGTCGTTGCTGTGGCCCTCCAGCTGCAGGATCACCGCGGCGGCTCGCTCCACCTCGCCGGCGAGGGTGTCGATGGCATCGATGGTGGCGGTCACCACTTCGGTACCGGTACGGGCTTCACCGTCCGCCTGACGCGCCGCTTCGGCGGCACTCTGGGCGTTGCGGGCCACCTCCTGCACCGTCGCGGTCATCTGGTTGATGGCGGTCACCACCTGTTCGGTCTGCTGCTGCTGCCGGTCGATCGACTGCTTGGAGACCGCGGTGATGTTGGACAGCTCTTCCGAGGCGGCGGCCAGTTGCGCCGTCGAACCACCGACCTGACTGACGGTCTGCTGGATCTTCTCCACAAACTTGTTGAATGCCTCGGCGAGGTGCGCGATCTCGTCGTTGCCAGTGGTATCCAGGCGGCGGGTCAGGTCGCCTTCACCCTGGGCGATATCCTCCATCGCCTCCACCGTGCGGCACAGCGGCCGGCGGATGGACATGCTCAGCAGCATTGAAATACCGACCCCGAGCAGAAGTGCCAGACCGCCAATGAGCAGGGTGCTGTTGCGCGCCCCCGCCAGCGCCCCCTCGTAGTAATCGCGGTCGACGGCGATCTCGACCACGCCGATCGGCTTGCCGGAGTAGTCGGTCACCTGACGGGCATAGACCGACTTGGACTTGCCGCCGAGGTGACGCACGGTCAACAGCGGCTTGGCCATGGCCTGCTGCAACTCGTCGTCGCCGAGCAGGTTGTTCCCCCCATAGGTCTTGGCGAAGGGATCGAACTTCGCCCCCCGCTGGAGAAACAGGCTGACCTCGAGTCCGACGTCGGCGGCACTGGCTTTGAATGCCTCGAAAAACGGCTGGCCGAAACTCATGCCGAATTCCACCGAGCCGATGTGCCGGCCCTGGTGCGAGACCGGGGCCACGCCGCGGATACCCAGGCCGGCTACGCCGACTTCCAGGCCCTGCACCCCCTGCTTGCTCTCGTTCACCTCGACGACGGTGTGGCGGAAGCCGGAGAGGTCGTCACCGAACTTCTCGAGCTTGTGGAGCCGCAGATAGGAGAAGGCAGGCGGCGAGTGGAACTGGAACTGGTCGACCGCGTACTTGTCACGCATGGTTTCGAAGACCGTCAACAGTTCCGCCTTGAGCCCCTCGCGGTCATCGTTGGCGAACAGTTCGGCAAAACGGGGAGTCACGGCAATGCTGTCGGCCAGTGCCGCGGCCACCCGTTTTTCGGCATCGAGCCGGTCCATCACCTGCCCGTAAAGCGCCTGCATTTCCCGCTGCTCTGCCTGGCTGACGATGTCCTCGACCTGACCGAGGATCAACGGGGTAATGACGCCCAGCGCCAGCACGAGCACCAGAGCCGAGCCGATCGCGATACGGACGCCGATACTGAAGTTGCGTAGCATGATCTCTTCTCCTTCCGCATGGGCGGCTCCCCATAGGCGAAGCTCCCTGAGCGGGCTTCGCGCGAGGAGACATCACCCGGGATCAGTCGACTCTATCGGCCAACGCAGCGAAAACTGTAGGCGTGAGGCAGGAAAAGGTCGGGGGGTTCGGACGTTATCAAATTGAACAGGATGGACAGGATTTTTCAGGATTAACAGGATGAAAAAAGTGAGGACTACCTGGCTCGACCTCAAGGGTTGTTATTTCTCAATCCTTAGAACCAGTTCTATCCTGTTAATCCTGAAAAAATCCTGTTAATCCTGTTGAATTGTGCCGGCGACGGCTCGCTGCGACGCCACCGACCAGCACGATCAGCAGGCCGCCCAGCACCGGCCAGTCGGTCCAGCGTCCGTAGGGGGTGAGGCCGGTCATCGGCTGCAGGCTGCCGGTGACCACGTGGGTGGCGAACTGCGGCGAGCGTTCGACAATCCGCCCCTGAGCGTCAATCAGCGCCGAGATCCCGTTGGTAGTGGCCCGTGCCATGGGCCGTCCCGTCTCCAGCGCCCGCATGCGCGAGATCTGCAGGTGCTGATGAGGGGCCAGGGAGTTGCCGTACCAGGCATTGTTGCTGCCGTTGACCAGCAGTTCGGCACCGGCAAGGCCCGCGGCCAGGCTGGCGCCGAAGGCGTCCTCGTAACAGACAGAAGGGGCGGCATGGTAGCCGGCCGCGGGTAGTGGCGGCTGGCGGTCGGGGCCGGGGATAAAGCTCGACATCGGCAGGTCGAAAAAACCGATCAGGCCGCGTAGTAGCCCCTCCAGCGGCACGTATTCCCCGAACGGAACCAGCCGGTTCTTGAAGTAGAACGCCTGGCTTCGGCCCAGACTCATGATGCCGGTGTAGTAGTGTTCGCCATCCTCGGCGAGCACCGGAACCCCGACCAACAGATCGGTGCCGGCGCTGCGCGCCTCCTCTGCCAACCAGTCGAAGTAGGAGTCCTTGATCTGGTGGTAAAACAGGGTGACCGCATTCTCCGGCCAGACCACCAGGTCGCTACGGCCAAACTGCCGAAGAGAGAGCTCGGCATAACGATCGAGCCGCTCATTGATCGACTTCGGCTCCCACTTTGTGAGTTGGGGGAGATTGCCCTGCACCAGGGAGACCGTGAGCGGTTCGCCCGCGGGCCGGGTCCAGGTGCTGCCGACCAGCAGCCACGCGCCGAACCAGAGCACAGCGGCGCCGGAGGCCGCCGCCCAGCGGCGCCCGGGAGGCCGCCCCGGCGCAAAGAGGTAGGTGACGGCGCCGGCGGTAACGCCCACGGCCCAGGTAATGCCGAAAACACCCCACACCGGAGCGAGGCCGGCCAGGGGTGCGTCGATCTGGCTGTAGCCGAGGTTGAGCCAGGGAAAACCGCCAAGCAGGTCGGCACGCAACCACTCACCGGCGGTCCACAGCGCCGGCAACCAGAGCAGCAGGGCCACTCCCTCGCCCAGGCCGGCCCCGAACCGCCGTCCCAGATAGCCCAGCACCGCCGGATAGAGGGCAAGGACGGCGACGAACAATCCCGTCAGCAGTACCGCCAGGGGCACGGGGGACTGGCCGAATTCGTGGATGGCGACGAACACCCAGCTGACGCCGACCCCAAACTGGCCGACGCCGAACAGAAAACCCAGGCGAAACGCCTGCGCGGCAGACGCCCGGCGCCAGAGGCCAAACAGAACGGCGAGCGCCAGGACGGCGAGCGGATAGAGGTGGAAGGGGGCGAAGGCCAACGGCAGCATGGCCCCGGCCGCCAGGGCAGCCAACGGGGCCAGCCACCGTCGTCGATCAGGTCGGAGTATGCTGTTGCTCACCGGCCGCTTCATCGGCCACGGCGCCACCATCCTGCACCGGACGAACTTCCAGCAGATAGATGCGGCGATTGTCGGCCCTCAACACGCTGAAGCGGAAGTGGCCAAGGATCACCTGTTCACCCCGCTTGGGCATGCGGCCAAAGCCGTTCAGTACCAGCCCGCCGATGGTATCGAACTCCTCGTCCGAAAAATTGGTGGCGAAAAATTCGTTGAAGTCCTCGATGGGGGTAAGGGCCCGGACCATGTAACGGTGGTCTGCCACCCGGACGATATCCGAGTCCTCCTCCTCCACGTCGTGCTCATCCTCGATCTCGCCGACGATCTGCTCCAGCACGTCTTCGATGGTAACCAGGCCGGCCACACCGCCGTACTCGTCGACCACCACCGCCATGTGGTTGCGGCTGGAACGGAACTCCTTCAGCAGCACGTTCAGGCGTTTGCTCTCCGGCACAAACAGCGCCGGGCGGAGGATATCCCGGATATTGAAACCCTCCCCGCCATTCGCCACAAACGGCAGCAAGTCCTTGGCCAGCAGAATGCCGTTCACTTCGTCACGGCTTTCACCGATAACCGGAAAACGGGAGTGGGCGCACTTGATGATGGTCGGAAGCATCTCCTGGAGGGAGGCATCCCGATCCACCACGTCCATCTGCGAACGCGGGATCATGATGTCGCGCACCTGCATCTCGGCCACTTCCAGCACACCTTCGATCATGCCGAAGGCGTCGGCGTCCAACAGACCGCGCTGGTGCGAATCCTTGAGGAACTGCAGCAATTCGTCCCGATCCTTGGGCTCCGGCTGTAGCACCTGTCCCAGGCGTTCCAGCCAGCTTCTTTGCGGCCGCCCGTCAGCGGCGGCACTGCTAGGTCGATCGTTCATATGTCTCTTTTGTATTCACCTCGGCGAGGGACCAGATACAGGCCTGATCGTGGGGGCAACCGTTGCCGGCTTCCAGCGTACGGCTGTCATCCTGTATCTCGTCTCTCGCCTACTCGTGCTCCCCCGCATAGGGATTGCTATAGCCTAGGCCAGCTAATATTTCCGTTTCAAGCATTTCCATCGCCTGCGCCGCATCGGGCTCGACGTGATCGTAACCGATCAGGTGGAGCCCGCCATGAATAATCATGTGGGCCCAGTGCGCCTCGGCCGATTTGTCCTGCTCCCGCGCTTCACGGGCCACTACCGGGGCACAGACGACGATATCGCCCAGCAGCGCGAGGCTGACGCCCGGCGGGGCTTCGAAGGGGAACGACAAAACGTTAGTGGGTCCTTGCTTACCGCGATAAGTGCCATTCAGCGCGGCACTCTCCGGCTCGTCCACGACCCGCACCGTCACCTCGGCATCTTCCCCGCGCTCGCCCAACGCCGCCGCCAGCCAGCGGGATACGGCCGCTTCGACCGGCACCTCGCAGGCCTCGATAATGGCGGATTCAACTGCCAGCTGGAAATCAAGTTCCACCTCACGACCCCTTTCGCGGTGCCTGCTCGAACTGCTCGTAGGCACCGACGATCCGCTGCACCAGCGGATGGCGCACCACGTCCTTGGCCAGGAAAAAGGTGAAGCTGATGCCGTCCACGTCCTTGAGCACCTCGATGACGTGGCGCAGCCCAGAAGAGGCACCCCGCGGCAGGTCGATCTGGGTGACGTCACCGGTGATCACGGCGGTGGAGCCGAAGCCGATACGGGTGAGGAACATCTTCATCTGCTCCTCGGTGGTGTTCTGGGCCTCGTCGAGAATGATGAACGACTCGTTCAGGGTGCGCCCGCGCATGTAGGCGAGCGGCGCCACCTCGATGACGTTGCGCTCCATCAGCTTGGCCACCCGCTCGAAACCGAGCATCTCATAGAGGGCGTCGTACAGCGGCCGCAGATAGGGATCCACCTTCTGCGCGAGGTCGCCGGGCAGGAAGCCAAGCCGCTCACCCGCCTCCACGGCCGGCCGGGTGAGGATGATGCGCCGCGTCTCGTCCCGTTCCAGCGCCTCCACCGCGCAGGCCACCGCCAGATAGGTCTTGCCGGTGCCCGCCGGACCCACACCGAAGTTGATGTCGTGGGTCATGATGTTCTTGAGATAGCGTTTCTGGTTGGGGCCGCGGCCACGAACCACGCCGCGCTTGGTGCGGATCGAGACATCCTCACCGTCGTCCTCCTGCTCGAGGAGCTCCTCGATGCCGGATTCCTGGAGGAACAGGTGCACCCGTGCTGGCGAAAGCGTCTCGCTGGCGGTGGCGCGGTAAAGCCCTTTCAGGACCTCCGCCGCCGCGCGTGCCGGGTCATGGTCGCCGATGATTCGGAACGCGTTGCCGCGGTTGTTCACCTCGACGCCGAGGCGCCGTTCGAGCTGGCGCAGGTGTTCGTCGAACTGACCGCAGAGGTTGGCCAGGCGCTCGCCGGAGGCCGGCTCGAGGGTGAGGTCAATGGTATCGGGGTTGTCAGTCATATTCGTGTTTAGCGGCTGCCGAATCTGTCGTCGACAACCGCGATGTGATCCTCAATGCCTTCTTGCCGGTTTAGACAACGACGGAGGCGACGCGCTCACCGCGAAGGGAGTTGGGCAGCGCTTCGGTGATGCGCACTTCGACGAAACGACCGATGAGAGCCTGTTCGCCTGGGAAATTCACCACCCGGTTGTTCTCGGTACGGCCGGAGAGCTCGTCCGCATTCTTGCGTGACGGCCCCTCTACCAGGATGCGCTGGACGCTGCCCACCATGGCGCGACTGATCGCCTGGGCCTGCTCTGTGATCCTCGCCTGCAAGCGGGCAAGGCGCGCCTTTTTCACGCCGGCCGGCACGTCATCGGGCAACTCCGCCGCCGGTGTCCCGGGCCGGGGGCTGTAGACGAAGCTGAAGGAGTGGTCGAAGCCGACCTCCTCAATGAGGCGCATGGTGTCCTCGAAGTCGGAGTCGCTCTCCCCGGGGAAGCCGACGATAAAATCGGAGGAGATGCAGATGCCGGGTCGCGCCTCGCGCAGGCGGCGAATCTTCGACTTGTACTCCAGTGCGGTGTGGCCGCGCTTCATCAGCGCCAGAATCCGATCGGAGCCCGACTGCACCGGCAGGTGCACAAAGCTGACCAGTTCCGGCACCTCGGCGAAGGCCTGGATCAGGCTGTCCGAGAACTCCACCGGATGGGACGTGGTAAAGCGGACGCGGTCGATGCCCTCGATGGCCGCCACGTAGTGAATCAGCAGCGCCAGGTCGGCGATTTGGCCGTCGTGCATCGGCCCGCGATAAGCGTTGACATTCTGCCCGAGCAGGTTGACCTCACGCACCCCTTGCGCCGCCAGGGCCGCCACTTCGGCGATGACGTCGTCGAACGGGCGGCTCACCTCTTCGCCACGGGTGTAGGGGACGATGCAGAAGGTGCAGTATTTGGAGCAGCCCTCCATTACCGAGACGAAGGCGGTCGGACCTTCGGCCCGCGGTTCGGGCAGGCGATCGAATTTCTCAATTTCGGGGAAGGAGACGTCCACCACCGCACGGCGCCCGGCCCATACCTGCCCCAGCATCTCAGGAAGCCGGTGCAGCGTCTGCGGCCCGAACACCAGGTCGACATAGGGCGCCCGCTTACGGATCGCCTCGCCCTCCTGGCTGGCGACGCAGCCGCCGACCCCGATCACCAACTTGGGTTTGGCCTCCTTCAGCGGCTTCCACTGGCCGAGCAGGGAGAACACCTTCTCCTGCGCCTTCTCCCGCACCGAACAGGTGTTGAGCAGCAGCACATCGGCCTGCTCGGGTGTATCCACCGGCTCAAGACCGCACTGCACCGCCAGCACGTCCGCCATTTTCGACGAATCGTACTCATTCATCTGACAACCGAAGGTCTTGATGTAGAGGGTGCGGGCCATGGAACTCGGGGGTAGCGGAAAACCGCGTATTGTCGGCGATCGGTTCGGCGAAAGCCAGCGGTGCCAATCTCGGGCCACGGTGAACGCATACTCACCCGAAAGCGCAATAAGTGCTACTTACGTCGCATGCAGCACGGCCGTGATGTAAGTATGCGTTCACCCCGCATCTCGGGCGTGCGGGGCTCGCCAGCTTGCTTGACTATAACGCGAAGCGTTATAGTCTTGCTCATGATAAAGGACTTCAAATGTCGGGAGACCGAGGGAATTTGGCTTGGCGCGCGTTCACGACGTATTCCTTTCGAGATCCAGAGAGTCGCCCGGCGCAAGCTGCGAATGCTCAACAACGCTCGACATATCGAAGATCTGCGGGTCCCTCCCGGCAACCACCTCGAGGCGTTACGGGGCGACCGGCAGGGTTGGTACAGCATTCGGATCAATCAACAGTGGCGGATTTGTTTTCATTGGTGCAATGGCGACGTGCACGACGTTGAAATCGTTGACTACCACTGATCCGGAGTATCAGACATGAGCGACAAGCTGACGAACGTACACCCTGGTGAGGTTTTGCTGGAGGAATTCCTGGTCCCGCTGGGCCTCAGCCAGAACCGGCTCGCCCGGGATATCAACGTGCCTCCACGCAGGATCAACGAAATCGTGCTGGGAAAGCGTGCGATCACCGCGGACACCGCCGTGCGCCTCGCGCGCTATTTCGGCACCACCGAACAGTTCTGGATGGGGCTGCAGGACGACTACGAACTCGAAGAGGCCCACGCCGCCCTGGAAAATCGCCTGGAGATCGAGGTCAAGCGGCTGCAGGCTTGACCCTTCATATCCCACGCGTGCCCAGCTTTTAATAAGGCAGCAATTCACTGCGCAGGATTGCCCAGTCCAGCGATTGCGGGCCGGCGGCGATGCCGGCCCAGCGTTCGAACGCGGTGGCCCGATCGGCCTCACCGGCCGCCTGGTAGATTTGCGCGAGCGCGAGCAGGTCGCTCGAGGTGCCGTGGCGGTCCATCAGCCACAGACGCACGTTCAAGGCCGCCCGGTAACGCCGGGCGGCCGCTTCGGTTTCACCGATCCCGGCCAGCGTTTCGCCCCAGGCCTCCAGGGTGGCGGCGAACCCGCGCCGTGACGGGATCGCCGTGTATCGCTCCAGCGCCGACGCATAGAGCGTCTCGGCCGTGCCAGGGTCGCCGTCGCGCACCGCCAGCGCCGCCCGGCAGCGTTCGAGCCGGGCATGCAGTGCGGGCGAACCGCCCTGGCGCCCCACGGTCATCGCGAAACGGTGGACCCAGGCGTCGGCATCCGGTCCACCCAGGGCGAGCATGGCGCGGTCCGCAAGGGCGGCGATCGCCACTTCGTCGCCGCCGCTCCCCTCCGGCGGCAGCAGCGGCTCCAGTTGGGCGATGGCGTCATCGACCCGGCCGATGCCGATGGCCACCGCAGCCTGCAACAGGCGGATGCGGCGGGCGGCGCCGGCCCAGCCTTCCGTCTCGGCGATAGCGGCGGCGGCGGCGATGTGGCGTGCCGCCGCGCTGTAGTTGCGCACGGCCAACGCAGTCTCCGCCAGGTTGATGTGACTCTCCAGGATCCCGCGCCGGTGATCGAGCCCCTGATAATGGCGCAGGGCGCGGGCAAAGCCGTCGGCGGCCTGGGCGTAATTATCGGCTTGATAGGCGGCGAGTCCGACCGCGAGCAGCCGCTCACCCTCGACAATCGGCACCGGTTTCGGCTCCGGGGGGCTGACACAGGCGCTCAGCAGCAGCGGCAGGAGGGCCAGCGCCCAAAGCGAACGCCGCCCGCTGCAAAGGGTTAGCTGCTGCCGCAAAGACTCCCAGCGGGCAAAGAGAGATTCCTTGGCGCCTTGGCGTGATCGCGAGCCTGCCCCCGGCTGCCGAGCCGACCTAGTCATGGCCGGGTCTCGGCTCAACCATGGTGCTGCCGGCCGAATCCGGTACCGCCGAGGAGAGCGGCCAGATGCGCTGCAGGCCCTGCAGAGTCTTATCCGTCGACTCCATCAGCAGCTTCATGCGACTGACCAGCTCCGGCAACTGCTGGAGTTCGACATTGGCGGTACCCAGGGCCACGTTCAGGTGATTGACCGTCTGCCGACCCTCGACGATCAGTGCCGTCAGCTCGCGGGACAGCTCCGTCCCGGTACCGGCGACGTCTCGCGCATGGGCCAGGATCGGCTCCAGTTCCGCCATGCGCCGGTCGGTACGGTCGAGAACCGAAGCGAGGCGGTCCACCACCGTGATGAGATCCTGTTCGACCTGCGCGTCATAGACCAGCCGGCCGAGCGTCCCCTCTCCGGCGATCATCTGGTCCGTGGCCGAGCGCAGATTCCCGGCGGTCCGGCTCAGGTCGACAGACAGGCTCTGCAAGCGCGCCGGTTCGACCGCCTCGACCATCAGTGCAACACCGTCCACGATGCGCTTGACCCGCGCCATGACCGGCGTGAGGTCCGCCATCAGCTGCTCCAGCGAGAGCGGCTCTTCAATGTCCAGAACCGCATTTTCCGGCATCACCGGGCTCGCCGGTGAACCGGCATGGATGTCAATGGAGGATTTGCCGAGCACCGACAGCTTGCTCAGCGACGCGCGGGAGTCGACCCGGATCAGGTTGCGGTAGCGTTTGTAGACGTAGAGCGTGATATGTACCCGGTTGTCATCGGCGATATCGAGGTCGGAGACCTTGCCCACCTCCATGCCGGAGACCTTGACCACGGAGTCGGTACTGACCCCCTGGGCATTCTTCAAATAGGCGTGATAGACGATGCGGCTCTCGAACAGAAAACTGGTGCGGCTGTTGACGAAGATGAGGCCGAGGATGACCAGCAGCGCCACCAGCACAAAGGCACCCACCAACCGCTCGCGGGCCGTGTAGGAGAGGCCATGAATATAGTGGATGCGCTGTTCTTTGCGGGAGCTCATGGCAAGACCTCCAGCGACCGGCAAGCACTGCGGTGCAGGTCCAGGTAGTCGCAGAGCTCATTATCGTCACAGGCGAGCAGTGCCGGCCATCCATCGAAGCGCAACACCTTGCGTTCGGTCACAAAAACGATCTGATCGGCATGGCGGGCCAGCAGCGGATCGTCCACCGCCACCAGCATCGCCCGAACCCGCTGTCGCACCGGACCGAGCAGGTAGCGGCGCATCGTTTCGGCGGCGAAACAGCCGAGCCCGCGCAACGGCTCGTCCACGGCGAGGATTACCGGATTGAGCATCAGGGCCCGTGCCAGGATCAGGTGCCGCCGGTAGAGTTCGCTGGCATAGGCCGGCAGGTTGTTGGGGTCGCCCTCAACCTCGATCTCCGCCAGCAACCTCTTTGCATGCTCCAACACTTCTGACTCGCTGCCCAGCCGATGATAGAGCGGAGGCAGCATCAAATTGCGCAAACCACTCATCGTGGACAACAAGGGCGCAGCCGGCGTAGCGAATCCGATCGAGCGACGCAGCAGGCGCCAGTCCCACTCCTCCGCCGGCCGTTCGAATACCCGGACCTCACCGCTGGACGGTGCCTTCAGCCCGACCAATGTGCGCAACAGACGGCCAAGCGGTGCCCCGATTGGGCCGATCAGGGCGACAAAGTCGCCGTGCCGAATCGTGAGGTCCAGCGCCGGGGTCCCGTCCACGACCACCATCTCCCTCGCCTGCAGCAGTCGCTCACTCATGACAGTGCGACCGCTATCAGCCCATCGAGCAGAAAGATCATCACCATGGCATTGACGATGCTGCGCTGGGTCTCCTGGGGCACCTCGGTGGGCGAGCTGGTGACGCGCAGGCCGTGATAACAGGCGGTGGCGCCGGTGATGATGCCAAACAGCAGGTTTTTGGCCGCGAAGGTGACCAGGTCCAGCGGATCGAAGGCCAGCGGAATCGCCAGCAGGTACTTCAGCTGGGTCATGGAGAAGGCGATGGCGCTGAAGAAGATGCCGCTGGTGACCGCGATCACGGCGAAATAGACGGCCAGTACCAGCTGCGAAATCGCCACCCCGGCCAGACGGGGAGCAACGAAGAAGTCCTGCACGTCGATTCCGAGCAGTGCCAGCCCCTCCACTTCCCGGTGCAGCTTCATGTTGCCCAGATCGACGGTGATGGCGGAGCCGGTACGGCCGATGACGATGATGGCGATAAGCAGCGGGGACAATTCCAGGCCGATGATGCGGGTGAGCATTCCGATCACCTCCGCCTCGTCCCCCACCAGCTCCATCAACAGGATCAGTTGGGTGGTGACCGTGGCACCGACCGCGGTGGCCAGCAGCGTGATGGCGGGGAGCGCGTCGACGCCGGAGAAGATGAGCTGGGCTATGACCGAGTTGTAGGTGGCGCGGTTGAACAGACCGGGGCGCACCCGCAGCAGACCGATGACGAACACCGTCAGGTCGACCAGGTACAAAACGGCCCCGGACGCGCGCCGGCCAAGGGCGCCCGTCACGACAGCAGCGGCGGTATGGATCCGGTATGTCATGACAGACCGCTACAGAACGGTCGTCGACTGTACCACTCCTAACCGCCGGTAAAGTGGTAACCGGTCACGGAGGGAGGAATGTGGTAGGTGGTAGATGGAATGTGGGGGCTAGCCCCCCATATTCCACCTACCTCGATGCGACCTACCTACCGGTCCGCGTTCGGCTGCGCCTGGATGCGGTGAATCGACAGGTCGGCACCGTTGAACTCGGCCTCTTCGGAGAGCCGAATACCTACGGTCTGCCGGAGCAGGCCATAGACGAGCAACCCACCGGCGAGGGCGACCACGATTCCGAGCAGGGTTCCGATCAGTTGGGCCCCGAAGCTGACCCCGCCCAGACCGCCCAGCGCCGCACTGCCGAAGATCCCGGCGGCGATGCCGCCCCAGGCGCCGCACAGCCCGTGCAGGGGCCAGACCCCGAGCACGTCGTCGATCTTCCAGCGGTTCTGGGTCAGGGTGAAGGTGACCACGAACAGCACCCCCGCCACCGCCCCGGTCACCAAAGCCCCCAGCGGGTGCATCAGATCGGAACCGGCGCACACCGCCACCAGTCCAGCCAGCGGCCCATTGTGGACGAAGCCGGGGTCGTTTCTGCCCGCAGCGAGCGAGGCCAGGGTGCCGCCGACCATCGCCATCAGCGAGTTGACCGCCACCAAACCGCTGATCGCCTCCAGCTTCTGCGCCGACATGACGTTGAAGCCGAACCAGCCCACCGTGAGAATCCAGGCACCCAGGGCCAGAAAAGGAATGGAGGAGGGTGGATGGGCGTAAATCTCGCCGTTCTTGCCGTAGCGCCCCTTCCGATGCCCGAGCAGCATCACCGCCCCCAGTGCGATCCAGCCGCCCATCGCGTGGACCACCACGGAACCGGCAAAATCGTGGAAGGCGGAGCCGAAGGTCGCTTCCAGCCACGCCTGGAGACCGAAATTGCCGTTCCACACGATCCCCTCGTAGAGCGGATAGACCAGGGCGACCAGCAGGAAGGTGGCGGCCAGCTGCGGCAGGAACTTGGCCCGCTCGGCGATCCCGCCGGAGATGATGGCCGGGATGGCGGCGGCGAAGGTCAGCAGGAAGAAGAACTTGACCAGCTCGTAACCGTTGTCGACCGTCAGCGCCGCGGCACTGTCAAAAAACCCGGAGCCATAGGCCACCGCATAGCCCACGAAAAAATAGGCGATGGTGGAGACCCCGAAGTCCGACAGAATCTTCACCAACGCGTTGACCTGGTTTTTGAAACGCACGGTTCCCACCTCGAGAAAGGCAAAACCGGCGTGCATCGCCAGCACCATAATGGCACCCAAAAGCACGAACAGAACGTCGTTTGCAGCGGTTGTTTGCTCCACAGTGATACCCTCTTACCCGTTTTGGGGCACACCTCAGCAAAATCCGCACCATATCGGTGCCTAACAGAAAATCAACTGCTTAGCGCTGCACTGGGCCCGTGCAGCGCACCACGTTAGTGCCTAACGACCGGTCAGCGCCCAAATCGGGGGCAGCACAAAAGGTTCGGAGTGCCGGCGATTTCCTTCCCGGCTGCGGCCCCGGTAGAATGCAAAGGCTTACGTAAGCGCCCTGCTATGAGTTAGGCATTGAATCGATGCGGTTTGCCTGGATTCCACTTCTCGTTATCTTGCTGGACCTGATTGGCAAAGGTCTGGCCATCGCGCCTTGGGGGGAGGGCCTGCGCCGAATCGCCGGCGAAGTGGGGCTCCGGATCGCCACATCGCGCGTACCCGCTACGTTCCAACACTATGTAGGCACCGAGCAGAGCATCGAAAGCTGGCCGCTGTTTGCCGGCCTGCTGGTGGTGTTCCTGCTGCTGTTTCGCCTGGGCCGGGGTTTTCTCAATGCCGCCCCGTTGACCGGCGTCGGTGTCCAGTTGGCGACTGGCGGCATTTTCGCCCAAGTGCTCGATTTGCTGTTGCAGGGACGGATCCTCCGCGTATTCGCCGTTGACACCCCCTTCCTGTCCCTGACATTCAGTTTTGGCGATATCGCCATCTTCGCCGGGCTCATACTGCTGCTCTACGGCGTTCTTCAGCGCCAGTTCACGCCCCGGGTCTCGGTGCTCAAGCTCAAGCGCGGCAGTGATCTCAACATCGACCTGTCGGTATTTCCCCGCGGCATCGACAACGTGCATATCGATGTCCTGCTGAGCCCCGCGTTCACCCACGTGGTAAACGCGGCGATCGCGGACCTCATCCCGAGATACCGCAAGGAACCCCGCCGGGACAAGAGCCTCATCACCCGGGCTCAGGTCCGGGCACTGGTCGAGACCTACGTACCAATGGTGCAGGCGGCACTGGTCCGGGCCACCAAGGCCAAGCAGCCCACGCAGCTGAACCTGTTGTACATCGCCATCTTCAAGTTCGTTCAACAGCAGATCCATACGGCCGTCGACCGCGCCCTGTCACAGCTCAGTCGCGCCGGTTCCGTCGCACTCTCGTCCGATGCGGCCACAACCAGCGCCCGGCAGTACCAGCACCTCTACTTCCAGGTCTGCCACTGCCTGTTCGGCGCCCTGGCCCGGATCGAGGCGGAGAAGCTCGCCGAACACCGGCGCTCGCTGCTCGGCAGTTCACGGCTGTTACTGGTCGAGGCTTTGAATGTGCCGCTGCTGCAAGCGGCCTCGCCCATCGACGACGAAGTGATGATGCGGTATTACCTGCTGCTGGCCCACCTCGACAGTGAACCGCATAGCTTTGCCCGCATCGACAGCGTGCTCGCCCCGGTGTTCGAACCCAATCTGGCCGCCCTTGGAGAGCACGAGGGCAAGGGCGCGGACGCGGTGGCTTCCGAAAAGGACGAGCTCGAAGCGCGGGGCGACAGCCAACGGACGCTCGACCAACCGTCCGTATTGATGGAACCCTTGAATGTCACCGCCCTGCTGGACGAACAGTGGACCCTCGACCAGATCCAGGAAGCGCGTCAGGCCGGGCAATCGGCGCGCGTACGCGGCCTGCGCCGTCACATTCGACACCAGCGCCTGCAGCTGGCCCTGCTGCGCAACGCACTCGAGCAGAAGGAGCTGTTGCCCACGATTGTTGCTGCCTATGAAGCCGCCAAGCTGGCCGAGACCTGTTCGGCCAACCCGACCATACTGCACAAGACCCTGAACCACAGCGGCGGGCTGCGGGCGCTCAAGAAACGGCGGGAGACCAGCCCCGACCTTCCTCCGTTCAAACAGCTGGTCGGCTCCTATCTCCGGATCAAGCGCCGGGCGCGGGGCGATGTCTCGCACCTTCTGCTCCGATTCCTGCGCGATTTTTCCGCGTACCGCCGCGACCTGAAGCTGTTCTACAACGTACAGCAGGCGGCCGGTCAAATCAGTCTGATCAGCGAAGAGAAGGACATTCTGACATCACGGTCGAATCACAGCCTTCACGAATTCCTGGCGCCCTCAGAAGTCGACCAGCAGAATGCAGAGATCGTCAGCCATGCCATCCTGAAGGCGGACCTCCGGGGCTCGACGCGGATAACCGAAGAACTGACCCGCAAAAGCCTCAATCCCGCCACCCACTTCAGCCGCAACTTCTTCGAGCCGGTGAACAAGATCATTGCGCGCTATGGTGCGGAAAAGGTGTTCATCGAAGGCGACGCGGTCATCCTGATATTCAACGAATGGGATACGCCCCACAGCGAGCATGTCGCGGTCAGTCGTGCCTGCGGCATGGCCGTCGAAATGCTGCAGATCGTCGAGCGGCAGAACAAGCTGCTGGCGGGCCACGGACTGCCGCGGCTGGAACTGGGCATCGGAATCGCGTTCAATGCCACGCCGCCGCGTTTCCTGTTCGACGGCGATACCCGCATCACCATATCGCCGGCGATCAACCGCGCCGACCGTCTCTCGGCCTGCGCGTGGGCGATTCGCGAGTGGTTCGGCGACACGGCGCTCTCGACCACTCACGCCGCCGTCTACGAGCCCTCGCCCAATGCCCTGAAGCTGGGGCAGAAGGCGGAAAAGGATTTGGTCTACAACCTCAACGGGATCATTCTGGAGCCGGTGGCCTTCAAGAAACTGACGCAGGAACTGAAGCTGCGTCGCATCGACAACCCCATCCTGGAGTATCCGAACAGCCGACTGCATGCGGCCCGATTCGTGGATTGCGATGGACAGAGTCGCGCGCTGATCGTCCGTGAAGCGCCGGTGCAGGTCTATGACCCCGACGACGCACCCTTTGACGCACCGTTCGCCAAGGGCCGACACTTCTACGAAGTGGTCTACGACCCACGAATTCTCCAGCAACTATCGGCGGCCCTCTCCGCCTCCTCCAAGCGCGCCCAGCTACAGGCCCCTCGCTGACCCTTCCAGCCGCTCAGCTGGAAAGGAGCCAGTCAATCAACGGATGGCGCGGGTCGGCCAGCAACCGCAGCATCAGCGCGATGCCGACCAGTACCACCGCAGGGCGAACCAGGGATGCGCCGCGGCGAAGAACCAGACAGGCCCCCATCCACCCGCCCAGCAGTTGTCCCGCCGCCATCACCAGCCCAACGGACCAGAGAACGTGGCCGCCCACGACAAAGAACAGGAGCGAGGCGGCGTTGGAGGTCAGATTCAGCAGTTTCGCGTGCGCGGTAGCGCGCACCAGTGAATAGCCCAGCAGGACCACGAAGGCCAGGGCGAAAAAGGATCCCGTGCCCGGCCCGAAAAATCCGTCGTAAAAGCCGATACCGAAGCCGGCCAACACGCCAAAAGTGCCGCGACCAATCCGACGCTGTGCCTCCACATCGCCCACCCGAGGCGAAAACGTGAAGTAAAGGATGTTGGCCAACAGCAGGACGGGAATGACCGCCGCAACGAAACCGGTATCGACCCGTTGCACCACCAGCGTGCCGACAGCGGCGCCGAAAAAGGTGAGCAGCACCAGCGGGATCAACTCCCGCAGCGACAGCTGCTTACGACGGACGAAGTGCGATGTGGCGGCAAGGGTGCCGAAGGTACCCTGCAGCTTGTTGGTCGCCAGTGCCTCCAGTGGCCCCAGCCCGGCGGCGAGCAGCGCGGGTAGCGTGATCAGGCCGCCGCCCCCGGCGACGGCATCGACGAGCCCGGCGACCGCCCCGACGAGAAAGAGGATGCTCAATTCCATTGAGTGACAGCCCCCCTCTCACTTGGCTGAAACCGAGCGCGCCAAGACCCAGGACTCTGATTGGCCGAGCACGTTCCGCACAGGTACGGAGACAACGTGCTGGCGCTCCCTCGCAGCTTCGCGCCTCGGCCTATCATTTTTCCGCTCGCCGCCACTGCCCCAGCCGTTCGCCCAGCAGCAGCAGGCAGGGCGTCAGAACCAGCGTCAACAACGTGGCGAACAACAGGCCGCCGGCCACCCCGGTCGCCAGTTGCGTCCACCACTGTGCCGAAGGGGCGCCCAAGCTGACATCACGATGGACCAGGTCGATATTCAGGCCAAACACCATCGGCATCAGCCCGAGACTGGTGGTAATGGTCGTCAGCAGCACCGGCCGCAGGCGCTGGGCGGCGGTGCGCAGAATTGCCTCCAGCACCGGCATCTGCTGGTCGCGTCGCAGAACATTGTAGGTATCGATCAGCACGATGTTGTTGTTCACCACGATACCGGCCAAAGCGATGATGCCGATGCCGCTCATGACGATGCCGAACGGCTGCCCCGTGGTCAGCAGGCCGAGCAGAACACCCACCGTGGAAAAGATCACCGCGCTCAGGATCAAAAATGCCTGGTAAAAACTGTTGAATTGGGTCACCAGGATGATCGCCATGATAGACAGCGCCAACAGGAAGGCACGACCCAGGAACGCCCGGGATTCGCGCTGCTCCTCGTCTTCGCCCTTGAAAGTGAGGCCGATACCCGGATCGAGTTGGTCCCGGTTTTCCGTGAGCCACGCCTGGATGCGCTCGACCTGGGCCGCCGGAAGCACGCCGTCCGGCACATCCGCCTTGACGGTCATCACCCGCTGACCGTCGACCCGCTGGATAGTCCCGGTTTTCGGTGCCGCGGCACGGGTTACAAAGTTGCCGACCGGCACCAGCCCGGCCTGCGTGTTGACCCGCAGGCGGTCGAGCTGGTCGAGATTGCGCTTACCGGCCGGCATGCGCACCAGGATGTCGACCTCGTCATCGGCATCGTCCGGTCGATAGTCGCTGACCTTGATGCCGTTGGTCACCAGCTGCACCGCATTACCCACCACCGTGACATCGGCCCCGAAGCGGGCCGCCTGGGTACGGTCCACGGCCAGCTGCCACTCGATGCCGGGTAAGGGGCGGTCATCCTCCACGTCGATGAAGCCGCCGAGCTGATCGAACATCCGTCGCACCGTGACCACCGCTGCCTCCAGCCGTCCGGGGTCGGCGCTGCTCAGCTGCAACTGGACCGGTTTTCCCACCGGCGGTCCGCCCTCCTGCTTGCGAGCCTCGATGATCACGCCGGCCACATCGCGCGTGCGCTCACGAACCTCGGCCAGGATGCGCTCGGCCGGGCGCCGTGCCTGCCAGTCGACAAACTCCACCTGGATGACGCCGATGGTGTCTTCAGCCAGGTCCTGCCCACCCAAGGCGATGCCGCTACGGGTGTAAAGGGTATCGATTTCCGGCATGTCGACCACGCGCTGCTCCACCTGGCGCACCAGCGCGTCCATTTCGAATACGGAGAGATTGCCGCGGGCACGTACCTGCACCACCGCCCGCTCCGGCTCCACGGTCGGGAAGAACTCCACACCCTTGCCGAAGATGCCGTAGGCGGCGTAAACGCCGACTAGCAGCGCAATGGCCGCCAGCAACACCTTGCCCGGATGCCCCAGCACCCGTTCCAGAAAGCTGAGGTACGCGCCGGTCAGGCCGCTGATCTCGTGTAGATCACCCTGCTCGGCGGCGGCCAGGGTGCGCACCCCCTTGGCATCCAGTGGACTCGGTTGGCCGACCAGTTCACCGAGGGTAGGGACGAAGATCAGCGCCATCAGCAACGACGCGCCAAGGGTCGCAAGCAGGGTGATGGGCAGATACTTCATGAACTCGCCAACCACGCCCGGCCAAAACAGCAGCGGCATGAAGGCGGCCAGGGTGGTGGCGACCGAGGCCGTGATTGGCCAGGCCATACGCTGGGCGGCATAGGCATAAGCGGTACGGCGCGTCTGCCCCTCCGCCATCTTGCGGTCGGCCAACTCGGTAACGACGATGGCGCCGTCGATAAGCATGCCCACCGCCATGATCAGCGAGAACAGCACCACGATATTGATGGTAAGGCCCAGCGCCGCAATGATCAGAATGCCGGTCAGGAAGGAACCGGGGATGGCCAGGCCGACCAGGCCGGCAGTGCGTACGCCGAGGGCGGCAATGATCACGATCATCACCAGCAAGACCGCCGCCAGCACATTGTTCTGCAGGTCCGAGAGCATCGTGCGCACCTCCTCGGATTTGTCCTGCGAATAGCGGACCTTCACCCCTTCGGGCCACAGCGCCCGCTCCGCCTCGACGATCGCGCGCACCTGTTCAATCGTCTCGATGATGTTCTCGCCGACCCGCTTGGAGATCTCCAGGCTGATGGCAGGCTGGCCGTTGACCCGGGCAAAGCTGGTGGGATCCTTGAAGGTACGGCGCACCTCGGTGATGTCACCGAAGGTGACCACGCGCTGGCCGTCGACCTTCACCGGCAGTGACAACACATCCTGGGCGTTCTCGAACAGGCCCGGCACCTTCACTGCAAAGCGGCCCTGTCCGTTGTCGAGTGCGCCGGCGGCAACCAGCTTGTTGTTGCGCCAGATGAAGTCGATCAATTCCTGGTAATTGATGCCGTAACCGTCCAGCAGCAGCGGGTCGACAATGACCTCCACCACTTCCTCGCGGTCACCGGCAATGTCCGCCTCCAGCACTGAACGCAGACCTTCGATACGGTCCTTGAGGTGCCGAGCCAGTGTCAGCAGGGTGCGCTCCGGCACGTCGCCGGCGAGGCTCACCACCAGCACAGGGAACAACGCGACGTTGACTTCGTTGACGACCGGCTCGTCGGTGTCCGCCGGCAGTTCGTTCTCGGCCAGTTCCACCTTCTCGCGCACATCCTGCAGCGCCACATCGGCGTCGAAGCCGGCGTCGAACTCCAGCAGCACGGAAGCGTGGCCCTCCGTGGCGGTGGAGCGCATCTCCTTGATGCCCTCGATGGTCTGCAGCTCCTTCTCCATGGGGCGCACCAGCAGGCGCTCGGCATCTTCCGGCGAGATCCCCTCGTGGTTCATGGAGACATAGATGATCGGAATGGCGACGTCCGGTTCGGCCTCCTTGGGGATGGTGACGTAGGCCACACTGCCGGCGATCAGGATCAGTACCAGCAGCGCCAGCACGGTGCGCGAGCGACTGAATGCCGCTTCGATCAGGCTATGCATCAGCGCCCCTCTTCCAGCACCTCGACCCGGTCACCGGCGCGCACGAACCCCTGCCCCGCAGTGATAAGGCGCGCCTCGGACGGCAGGCCGTCCACCCATAGGGCCTCCCCCTCCGAGCGGATGATGCGAACCGGCTCGAACTGTACGACACCGGCGCCATCCACCCACTTGACGCCAATTCGGCCGGTGTCATCCAGCGACAGCAAGGCGGCGGAGAGGCGATGGGCATCGACCTCCTCCAGCGGGATCCGCAGCTCCGCCGTCATACCGGCCGGGATGGCGCCGCCGGGGTTGGCCGTCTCCATCTCCACCGCGAAGGTACGGGTGGTCACCGCCGCCGCAGGAGCGATGTAGCTCAGCGTTCCGTGCAGTTCGCGGCCGTCGACCAGCCGCGCCCGGCCGGGCATGCCCAGCCGCAGTTCCGTTACCTCCTGCTCCGCCACATCACCGGTGGCCAGCAGCGGGTTCAGCTCGACCACAGTGGCAACCGGGTCGCCGACGCCGACGAAATCGCCAATTTCCACCGCCCGGCCATACAGCACGCCATCGAACGGCGCGCGGATCTCGGCCCGAGCCAGATGCAGGTGGGCACTTTTCAGTTCGGTGCGCGCCGCCTCCAGCAGCGCCAGGGCCTCGGCCACCTGCCGTTCGGCATTCAGGTTTTGGCTTTTCAGGCTCCGGGTCGCGTCGTATTCCAGCTCGCGCTGCCGCACCAGCGCCAGCGCCTGCGCCAGCCGCTCCTCGCGCTCGTCCGCCGCCAGGCGTGCAATCACTACCCCGCCCCGCACGCGGCTGCCGCGCGCCACCGGCAGCTCGACCACTTGCCCTGCGCTCTCCGCCTTCAACAGCACACGGCGCCGCGCCTCGGTCTGGCCATGGAGCACCACCTCGCGGGTCACCGGTTCGGCCCGGAAAGTTCGAACCTGCACACGGGTGACCGCGGCTTCCGGCGTATTGGCGCTGGCCTCACTGCTCACCGGCTTTCCGGTCAGCGCACCACTCGCCAGCCACAGCACCGACACCAGAGTGACGGTCAAGGCGATAACGTACGAACGCCTCATGGGGTCTCTCCCTTATCACGGGCTGGTGAGCCGGCCGCTTCGGCCTCCAACCAACACCGGTTTTCTGCGATGTACTGCCGTGTCGCGTCCACGCCCGGCGACCAGGCCTGCCCGTCCTTACAGTCATCGAGATGGGCCGATGTCCGATCGACAGCACCCAGGCGCTCGTCCAACACCGCCGTCAGCCGCTCCGGAGTCAACAGATTGAAAAACATCAGGGCGAGGAGTTCCGAGCGAGGGTTTTAGTATCCATGGCGGCACTATATCAAGGCGATATATATCGACAAGGAAGATGTGCAGAGATTCAGCCAGAGCACGGCACGTCCGCCGGGCGCAAGCGCCGCGCGATGGCTAAGCTTGAAAGTGGGCCGGCCGACCGCATTTCCTAGAAAGTCGCTCTGTTATAATCGACCCTCGAACCGTTTTCCGGATGACGTAACCATGAGCACCAGCGAACATTTGCAGGAGATCCTGACCACCTTCAAGAAGGAACAGCTCGGCGGTATCGAACAACGTGCCGACGCAGGTGATGCCGAAGCCCAGTTCACCCTCGGTGTCCTCTACGCCAACGGCCGCGGGGTGAAAGCCGATCCGGTCATCGCCGCCGGCTGGCTGGAGAAGGCTGCGGAACAAGGGGTGGTGGCGGCCCAAACCCTGCTGGGGTGGTTCCACGCCAATGGCGAGGGCGTTGTCGGGAGCCCGGCCAAGGCGCGCCGCTGGTACCTGGAGGCGGCCAAAGCCGGCGACGCGGACGCCCAGTGTTCGCTGGCCGACCTGCTGCTCGGCGGCGGCCCCGGTATCGCCCGTGACCACTCAGCGATCCTCCGCTGGTATCAAGCGGCAGCGGAACAGGGCCATCCAAAGGCGCAGTTCATGCTGGGCAAACTGCTGGCCGAAGGCGAACTCGCCCCGGAGAACGATGAGGCAGCCTTCCAGTGGCTGACCCTGGCAATCATGAACGGCAGCGAACCGGCCCAGAAGGAGCTGAAGATGCTGACCGCCCGTTTCGATCCCGACACCATCGAAACCTACAAGCAGCGAATGATGGATCGCATGCAACCGACCAGCCATTAACTCGCGCGATGAAGCGGTTCGCTGGCGCTCACCACAAAGGAGCGAACCGTACCAAGTCGATGTAGAACGAGCGGATAGAAATTCGATGAGTCGGAGAGCCGATGGACGAACGCGAATTCAAGAAGGCCTATGCCGAATTCAATGAGCAGCCCTGCCGCTTTTACAAGGCGATCCTGCGCGGCTGCGCCCGTTGCTCGCGATCGCGCAAGGTCTTCATTGCCGAGCGTGAAGCGGTTGCCTGCCACTCGCCCGGCGGTCACGAGCGCTGCGGAGCGTTCGTGGACAAGCTGCGCCACAGCGCCCTTTTCGCACTGCGGCTGACGCAGCTGGACGGCCCCCTCCCCCACGGCAAAGAGATGAAGGTGGAGTGCGGCGGCCTGCTCGGACTCAAGTCGGTACTGGACGGCGCCGAAACCGAAGCGATCCCTGACATTCACGCCCTGATCGACGCCGGCCTGAACCGCTGGGGCGATCTGGATGCATTTCCCTATTCGCGCATAGCCCAGTCCGTCGTGCATTACCAGGTTCGCCGCCCGAAGTCTCCGTAGGGCGAGAGGTGCTCGGCAGGATGAAGCCCAAACGGGGACTACAGCCGATCCCCATCGAGACGCAGAAAACCGTGTTGATATCCAATCGTAAGGGGGCTGGAAATCTGCGACACCGAAAAGACGATGTTTGTGACGGAAGGTGAATACCAGGCCGATTCCCCTCCGATGAGTTCGACCCCGGCCAAGTCGAACCGACTGCGAGCCGAGACGATGCCCACCCGGCCGGCGATTCGGGAAGCAGTCACCTCCACTTCGCTGCCTTCGACTTCCATAGCGACACCATCGCCGAGGATCTCGCTCTCGGTGATGTGAACGCGCGATTCGAACACCAAAAGCTCATCAACACGCACATTTTGGAGCACAACCCGGTCACAATTGCGCAGCTCGATGCGCCGGTAACGGCCGCTGAATGTGAGCCCTCGCTGCCCTTCGCAATAGCCGACACGATCCGGCTCGCCCTCATGGATGTTCACGGGACCGGACTTATCTTCACTCACGTCGCCACCAGCCAGGAATCGCAGGAGAAGCTCATTGACCCGAGCCGGCTGGTCTCGCATCGGCATGTGCCCAGCTTCAGGCACAACGACCAATCGACTGTCACTTAACCGCGCATCGAGCACCTTGCCGGTTCGCAGCGGCGCGACATCGTCGCGCGCCCCCCAAACGATCAATGCGGGAAGGTCAACGATAGCGAGATCGTGACTCATATCGGTAGCGGCTACCGCCATTGCCGTCGCGCTGGCCGAATCATCGTTTGTCCATTCGTCAGGCAATTCGTCTTCGGGAGACAGGGATAGCCGTTCGAATGCTTCCAGCAGCTTCCCGGTCATCCGGGCCGCGAATTCGGAAAATCGCTCGCTGCCGTTACGGGATATGTATGAGCCCACAAACGCCTTGCTAAGCGCCACGCCGTGCAAAATGCCCGCGGAGTCGACCAGCACCAGCCGCTCCAAATCGTGGCCCGCATAGCGAGCGGCGTAGCGCAATGCAACCACCGCCCCCATGGAGTGACCGATTACGGAGTGGCGCCTCCCCTTTACGTAGCGTTCAATGACGAATGCCAGCACCTGAGCGTAATTGTCCGGCGTGTACGCCCCCGGCCCCTTTGAACTGCTGCCGAACCCGGGCAGGTCGACTGCCACTACGTGGTAGCGCTCGGCCAGAGCGGAAAGTTGGAGTTCCCAGTCGAATTTGGCGCTGCCATTGATTCCATGGACAAGAACCACCGAGTGCTCGGCAACCTGATTGGCCTGATAGACACATACGTCACCGCTGAACACCGGCTCGGGGGCACACTCCGAATCGACAGTGGCCGCATTCGCCGCAATGGAGAGAAGTAATGTGAAGATGGACCAAATTCTTGCCATTGGATTCGATTTTCCATTCCCCGCCGGGCCGCTCGAACGAAGGCATTCACTTCGCTGCGCACAAAACCAGGGGCCTCCATCGTGAGTGACACTCCCCTTCAGGTTAACATGCGCACCGGCACCTTCTAGCAGCCTGCCACTGCAAATGTGCTTTACGCCCATGGCATCCTCTTTGACACCGCTGCGAGAGTCTGGCTGACAACACAGACCCACCATGAAAACTGGACAGACAAAACACTTCGTTTTTGACCGCGAGCGCCTTCGCTCCTTGCAAACCGATGGCTTCGGAACACTGGCGTTGGCAGTCATTGTCCTTTTCGCCTGCGCCGGACTGTCACTGCTGCCACCGCTTTACCGGGTCTGGAGCACGGCGCGGCAGACGAAGGCCCTCGCGGCGACTGTCAACTCAGAACCGCCAGTGGTGGCGGTGTTCGGCAAACGACTGAAGGAAAACCGACCGGACGACGATTACCGCAGCCGGCTGGGGCGGGCCGTGGCCCTGTACCGCACCGGTCACGCCGAGAGCATTCTGCTGCTTGGCGGCATTACCGGTGGAGCGCGTATCAGCGAAGCTGCAGCCGGAGCCGACTATCTACGTTGCCAGGGCGTTCCGGAGTCAAAAATCCGTCAGGAAGATCGTTCGCGCCATACGCTGGAAAACCTGTCTCAAGCCCGCGATCTGCTGGACGGAAAGCATCCACTGCTGTTTGTCACCAACCGCTACCACCTGGCCCGCTGCTCGACCCTGGCCACCGGTTTTGGTCTGACTCACGGTCTGTGTGCAGCCGAGGAGCACCTGGAGTGGTCGCCGGGGCTCGTTGTCCGCCTCCTGGGAGAGGCGTTCTATCTGCACTGGTACTGGATAGGCAGAAGCTGGTCCATAGCTACCCGAAACCGCAAGAGCCTGGCCCGGATCAGTTGATCACTCACCGGTTTTGTGGCGAATGACCTATGTTAAAATCGCGCCGGCGCCAGAGCGCAAGAAAGCCGTTGACGCCTCGAAAAGAAGGCCAAAAGTTCAAGGATCAAGGAATTATGTCTAACATCTCCGGACTCGAAAAAGAAGTAGCCGAATTAATCATAGACACTTTGGGCCTTGAGGAGGTCACGGTCACCGACATCGATCCGGAGGCCCCTCTGTTTCGCGAGGGTCTGGGACTTGACTCCATCGATGCGCTCGAGCTGGCCATGGCCATTTCCCGCCAGTACGGTTTCCAACTGCGCTCGGATGACGGCGACAACGTACGCATCTTCTCCTCGCTGCGTGCACTGAGCGCGCATGTCGCCGAACACCGGGCCTAACAACGGCCCCCGGGTGCTCGCGCTGGGGCTGGCCGTCTACGCCGTGGCCGCACACCTGGGGCTCGCTTATGAAACCCCGCTGCCGGCCATTTTGCTGCTCTGTACACTGACCGGCATCGGGGCGGTGCATGCCTTTCGGGACAGGTCCGTTGGCCGCGCACTTCTCCTAACGGCTGCCAGTTGCCTGGTGGTCCTTTTCGCTGCCGGCGGCCGAGGGCAACTCGCCATTTACCTGCCGCCGCTCCTTATCACTCTGTCACTCTTTTTACTTTTTGCCGGTAGCCTGCGACCCGGCCAAACGCCACTGGTGACTGGGCTGGCCCGGCTGTTGGAAGGCGATCTGCCGCCGGACGTCGCACATTACACCCGGCGCGTGACGATCGCCTGGGCCCTGTTTCTCGCACTGATGAACGGCGAACTATGGCTGTTGGCATTGTTGGCACCGGCGGAGCTCTGGTCGCTGTTCGCCAACTTCATCAACTACATCCTGCTGCTGCTTTTCTTCGCTGGTGAATACTGGCTGCGCCGGCGCTGCCTGCCGCACCGACATCAACCCGGGTTCATCCTGTTCCTGCGCCAACTCTCGACGATCCGCCTGTCGGAGGTAGCGAAGAGGTGACCCTGCCTCTCCTCAACCACGGGCCGGGAGACGTTGTGATTCGCGTCGGCGGCAAGGCCATCAATCGCGACACGTTGCTCGGCCAGGTCATGGCACTGGTAACTCAACTGCCGGAGGCCGACCAGGTCATTCTGATTTGTGACGACCGCTATCGGTTTCTGCTGCTGTTCTGCGCCGCGATGGTTCGGGGCCAAACGGTTTTACTGCCGCCTAACGGCACCCGGGGTGCCGTGGCCGGGATTGCCGAAGATTACCCCGGCGTATACGTGGCCACCGACACACCGCATGACGACCTGCAGCTCCCCCTGTTCGAAATCGCTATTCCGAATGCTTCTGCCTGCTCGACGGTGCCGCAAGTGCCGGCGGAGCAGGTGGTCGCCATTCCCTTCACCTCCGGCAGCACCGGTCAGCCGCGCGCCCACCCAAAACGCTGGGGCGACCTGGTAGCCGGAGCCGTGCGTACGCTGGAACGCCTGGCGCCCGATTCGGCGACGACAATCGTCGCGACGGTCCCTCCGCAGCATATGTTCGGCCTGGAGACCTCCGTAGTGCTGCCGCTGGTCGGAGGACTGGCCACGACCGCCGAACGTCCGTTTTTCCCGTCGGACCTGATGGCGGCCTTGCAGCAGCAGCCAGCGCCCCGCCTGCTGGTGACCACACCGCTCCATCTGCGCGCCCTGGCGGCGGAAGAGACCGACTGGCCGGCATTGGAGTTCATTCTCTCGGCAACGGCACCGTTGAGCCGGGAACTGGCCGTACGCGCCTCGGAGCGCTTTGCCGCGCCGGTTCTGGAAATCTTCGGCAGTACGGAGACCGGTGCCATTGCCACCCGTCGCACCATCGAACAGGAAACATGGTTCACCCTGGAAGGCATCCGCTTGCAGGCACGGGCCGAGTATGTGGAGATCGACGCCGGCCAAACCGACCCAGTGGTGCTCAGCGACGACCTGGTACTGTATGACGCCACCCGCTTCGCCTTCCGCGGCCGCCACCACGACATGATCAAGATCGCCGGAAAACGGGCTTCGCTGGCTGATCTCAATCAGCGTCTGCTGGCGCTGCCCGGCATTGAGGACGGCGCCTTCATGCAGCTCGAAGAAAACGGGGCCGGCGTCGCCCGCCTCGCCGCAGTGGTGGTTGCCCCGAATCTGGATGAAAACACCATCATTGCTGCACTCGGCGACCAGCTGGACCCGGTTTTCCTCCCGCGACGCCTGCGTCGCGTCTCCCGCCTGCCGCGCGACGCCAGCGGCAAGCTGCCGTGCGCGCGGCTGCGCGATCTACTGAACGGAACGGAAGAGGCGCCATGATCGTCGAAACCACGGTCTGTTTTGGGCATGACCACCCTGCCCTACCCGGCCACTTTCCGGGCGACCCACTGATTCCGGGCGTGGTGATTCTCGACCAGGTGGAGCAAGCGCTGTCAGCCAAACAGGAAGGGCGGCTGCTCCAGTTGCCCATGGTCAAGTTCGTCAGCCCACTGCGCGCCGGAGAACCGTTCACCATTCGCATTGAGGCGGTCCGCCCGAACGGCTACCGGTTCGTCTGCAAAAGCGGCGAACGGGTAATCGCCCAAGGCCAGTTGGTGTGGGAAGCGTGAGCGAAGATTGGCGCGAACAGCGGGAACGCGGCTCCCCCGTTCTCGTGCGGCTGATGCTGCGCCTCGCGCTCGGGCTCGGCCGTAGGCCCGCCCGGCTACTGCTGTATCCGATCACGCTCTATTTCCTGCTGACCGGCCGGACCGCTCGCGATGCATCGCGCCACTTTTTGCGCCGGGTATACGGCCGTGCTCCCAAAGCCGGAGAGCTGTTCGCCCATCTGCACACATTTGCCGCCGTGATCCTTGACCGTGTCTTCTTCCTGTCGGGTCGCAGCCAGAGGATGGATGTCCGGTTTCACGGCATCGAACAGCTCGAGCGCTTCATCGACGCCGGCCGCGGCTGCCTCCTGTTGGGCGCCCACCTGGGCAGCTTCGATGCACTACGCGCGCTGGCGGTTGCGCGCGGGGATCTCGGGTTGAAGGTGTTGATGTACCCGCAGCACAACGCCTTCATCACCCGGCTACTGGAGGAACTCAACCCCGGCGTCGGCAAGACCGTGATCCCGCTTGGCGGCATCGACACGCTACTGCAGGTGCAGTCTGCTCTCGAGGGCGGGGCACCGGTGGCGATGCTGGGCGATCGGCTGGGGGAGAGCCGCAAATGGGTGGCGTGCCCGTTCTTCGACGACACTGCCCGCTTCCCCTCCGGACCGATGCAGATGGCCGCGGCATTGCAGGCACCGGTGGTGCTGTTTTTCGGCATTTACCGCGGCGGGAACCGTTACGATGTCCATTTCGAACTGCTCGGAGAGGAGATCACCCTTCCGCCGGAAAATCGGAAGGCGGGGCTGAAGCGATGGACGGAACGCTACGTGGAGCGACTGGAGCATTACGCCCGCGTGGCACCTTACAACTGGTTCAATTTCTATGATTTTTGGCAAGACCAGACGCCCGGTGTGTGACGGCCGGAGACTGCTGCTGTTCCTGTTGTTGTGGGCGCCACTGCCTGCGTTCGCCTTTTCCCTGGCCGATCTGAAGTCGACACTCGCCTCGGTGCAACAGGCGAAGGCCCACTTCGTCGAAGAGCGGCAGATCACTGTGCTCGATGTACCCCTCACCAGCAGCGGCATGCTGAGCTACCGCGCGCCGGACTTTCTGCAAAAGAGCGTGGTCGCCCCGCGACCGGGCCGTTTCACCATCGACGGCGACACGTTGACCATTGAGGAGGGGGGCAAAGAACGTCACCTGAACCTGTCGATGGTGCCGCAGTTGAAAGTGTTCACCGAGAGCTTTCGCGCTGTGCTCGCCGGCGATTTCGACAGCCTGGCCCGGCTCTACCACCTAACCCTGGGAGGCGACCACAACCGGTGGACCTTGCTGATGGAACCTCGGTCAGCACCGCTGACCGGCCTCGTCGAGGCAGTCACGGTCGTCGGCAGTGGTCCCGATCTGCAACGCTTCGATGTCCGCGAGCGAAGCGGTGACCGCAGTTCGATGACGATGGAAGTAAAATGCCGCGACGCCGACTGCTGATTCCGCTCTGGTTGCTGCTGACAGCGGCAGCGATTTGGGTTGGCTTCCTGCGCGCACCGCTGACCACAGAGATGGAGGCCTTTCTCCCGCCATCAGAGATCGACCCGCGATTGCTGGATGCGGTACGCACCGGTCCCGCTTCACGCACGTTCATTCTGCGCCTGGAGGGAGTTTCTCCCGCAGAAACATCAACGATCCGCGAGCGCCTGAAGGCGCAGCTGCTCACCGGCCATCATTTCGAGTGGGTCGGTCACGGCGGCGACATCCCGTTCGACGATCCGCTGCTGTTTCGCTACCGCTATCTCCTGAGTCCGGCCCTGAACGACGCAGAACACCTGAGCGCCCCCAGTCTGCGCCGGGAGCTGCTGCAGCGTCTCGAGGAGCTCACATCCCCCGTGGGGGCACTCGGCACGCAGTGGCTGGCCGCCGATCCCAGCGGCGAATACCGAAGGGTCCTGGCGCAGTTAGTCGTCCAGGCGAATGCCCCCCCGATGGCGAATCCCACCGGAGGAGACCAGCCGCTCTTTGTCAGAACCCGAGCCGCAGCGCTGGATCTGGATGCGCAGCAGGCGGCACTCACAGCGGTCGGTGAGGCCGTCGCCCGAGTCGCCCCTAACGTGAGCTGGCAGGCGGTGGGACCAGGCCCGTTCGCGGTGGAATCGCGCCACATCATCCGCGGTGAAACCCAGCTGTTGACCATCGCCTCCAGTCTGTTCGTCGCCCTCCTCCTGGGCCTCGGCTATCGCAGTTGGGCCCCGATGTGGGTAGCCGCCCTTCCCATCGCAACCGCCATCGCCGTAGGCGCCGCCGCGACTGCGCTCGTTTTCGGTGGTCTGCACGGCATCACCGTCGCCTTCGGCGCCACCCTGATCGGCGTCAGTCTCGACTACCCGGTACACCTGTTCAGCCACCAAGGGGCTGGGCGCCCGTTGGTTCAGACGGCGCGCGCGATCGGCCGCACGCTGGGCCTGGGAGCGGTGACCACCGTACTCGGCTACTTCAGCCTGACCCTGGCGGGGATCGCCGGGATGGCGCAGCTTGGCTGCTTCGCGGCGACAGGGCTCGTCGCGGCAGCGCTGACCACCCGCTTTGTGCTGCCGGGACTGCTGCGTCCTGACTGGAGTGCCGAGCCACGACTCTTCCTGTCGCCACGACTGTCCACCCCGTTCCGAGCGGCGGTATTGTCCACAGCGGTGCTGCTGACGGCCGCCGCCCTACTGTTCGGCCCGGCCTGGCAGGACGATCCGGGTGCCCTGTCCCCGCTGCCGCAGCGCCTGCTGAATATGGAAAGGGAACTGAGAACAAGCCTGGGCGCGACGGAGCCCGGCAGTGCGCTGTTCGTTCACGGACCGGCAGTACAGGCCACGTTGGAGCACGCCGAAACGCTACGCCCGCGGCTGGAAGGTCTCGTAGCCGATGGCTCTCTGAGCGGATTCCGACTCCTGAGCGACCTGTTACCAAGCGCAAGGACCCAGCGCGCCCGGCAAGCAACGCTGCCAAGTGACAGTGACCTAACACGTGCGTTGTCGGCCGCGGCAGTTGACCTGCCGTTTCAAACAGAGCGGTTCGCGCCGTTTCTGGCCGACGTGGAAGCGAGCCGGCAACTGGCCCCGCTGACCCCGGAAGATCTCGCCGGACGCCCTCTGGCCGCGCCTTTGTCGGACCTATTGCAGCCGTACGGTGACGGCTGGTCTGTACGAATACCGCTGGTCGGTGTCAATGACACAGAAGCGGTGAGGGACGCGGTCGCCGATCTTGAGAACGTCACGTGGGTCGACCTGCGCGACAGCGTCCAGCGCGGGACGGCGCAGTTTCGCACCGGCACTTATGATGCGCTGGTGCTCGGCTCGGCGGCCATCGCCGTGGCTCTTTTGCTCGGCCTGCGCTCCGCACGCAAGACAGTGGCGGTTATAGCCCCGGTCGGGCTGGCGCTTGGAGCCGTGCTGGGCACGTTTACCCTGCTCGGACACCCACTGACGCTCTTCCACTTGATCACGCTGGTGCTGGTTGCAGGCATCGCCATCGATTACGCCCTGTTCTTTCTACAGCACGGAAGGGACGACGGCGCCGCAACGGACCATGCCGTGTTGCTTTCGGCTGTCTCTACGGTGGCCGTGTTTGGTATTCTTTCGACCTCCGAAATCCTGGTATTGCAGGCAGTCGGCAGCACCGCCGCCCTGGGCGTGGCGGCGGCCCTTCTGCTGACACTGGCATTGGCCCGTCCGGAGCAACGCGCCGTTGGTTCGGGTGCGGAGCTACGACCCCATATCGAATAACGACGTGCAACCACTTGCTATCACCGCCTATGCCCTGGTCAACGCCCTCGGGGACGGGCACCGCGCCTCACTGGATGCTCTCCGCAACGGCCGCAGCGGGCTGACGCCATGGCAGAGCGACAGCGACCCGCTCACCACGTGGTATGGCCTGGTCGACGGGCTCGACGAACCGATCGTTGGTGAACTCGCTCCCTACGATTGTCGCAACAACCGACTGGCCCGACGGGCAATCCACTGCGACGGTTTCGCCGAACGGGTCGACAAGGCCCGCCAGCACTGGGGCGCGGAGCGCATCGGTGTATTTGTCGGCACCAGTACCGCCGGGATCCTGACGACCGAAACGGCATACCGTTCGCGCCAAGGCAGTGAGCTTCCGGATTTCCGCTTTCGGGAAACCCATAACATCTATTCCGTGGCCGATTACACGCGGCAGGAGCTGAAGCTCGCGGGCCCGGCCCAAGCCGTTTCCACGGCCTGCTCCTCCAGCGCAAAGGTGTTCGCGGCGGCGCGAAGGTTCATCGACGCCGGACTGTGCGATGCCGCTGTGGTCGGGGGTGTCGACTCGCTCTGTTACAGCACGCTGTACGGCTTCAACTCACTGGAACTCATCTCGGCCGACCCGTGCCGGCCATGGGATGTGGAGCGCAACGGCATCAGCCTGGGCGAGGCCGGCGGCTTCGCCCTCCTCGAGCGCGACAGCGACAGCGCGGTTCGACTCGCCGGCTATGGTGAAAGCAGCGATGCCTACCACATGTCCACGCCACACCCGGAGGGGGCCGGCGCGTTGGCAGCCATGACCGACGCCTTGCAACGGGCCCACCTCGATCCGGCCGCTATCGACTACATCAATCTGCACGGAACCGCGACGCCCGCCAACGATCGGGCCGAAGATTGCGCGGTCAGTCGACTGTTTGGCAACCAAGTGTCCTGCAGTTCGACCAAGGGCTGGACCGGACACACCCTGGGTGCGGCCGGCATCACTGAAGCCATTTTCACGTTATTGGCTCTTGAGAACGCGTTTCTACCGGCCACCCTCAATTGCCGACAACTTGACCCCGCGCTCAACCTGAACGTGCTGCAGACACCCCGCGAGGCTTCGCTGCGCTACGCCATGAGCAACTCGTTCGGTTTCGGCGGCAACAATTGCAGCCTGATTTTCGAGAGACGCGCCGGATGAAGGTCTACCTGCGCGCGCTCGGTGTCGTCGCCCCCGGCCTGGCCGGCTGGTCCCAGGCGGCCACGGTACTCCGCGGAGAAGCCCCGTACCGGCCGGAACCGCTGCCCCGCTACCAGCCCGCCATGCTGCCCCCCAACGAACGGCGACGCACCACGGCCACCATCAAGCTGGCGCTGCAAGCGGCTAGCGAAGCGATGACGGGAAATGGGGAGAAGTCACCGGCCGCGGTTTTCGCGTCCGCCGACGGCGACCTCGAGATCGCCGACCGGCTATGCAGTGCGCTGGCGCTGCCGGGGCGCCCGGTATCGCCCACCCATTTCCACAACTCGGTCCACAATGCGCCGGCCGGGTACTGGTCCATCGGCAGCGGTTCCAACGGTGCTTCAACCAGCCTCTCCACCTGGCACGGGAGCTTCGCCGCCGGCCTGCTGGAGGCGGCTTCCACCTGCGTTGTGGAGCAGTGCCCCACCCTGCTGGTTGCCTACGACCATCCGGCGCCGCCGCCGCTCGACCGGTTTTGTCCGACACAGGCCCCCTTTGCGGTCGCACTGGTGCTGACAGCGGAGCCGTCGGCCGATGCCATGTCACGACTCCGGATCGCGACGACCCGGAATGAGGAGACTCGCCTGTCGGGGGACTTGGAAGGGCTGCGCCAGGGCAACCCGGCAGCACGAGCGCTGCCGCTGCTATCCGCCATCGCGTGCGGCGACTCGCGGACGGTTACGCTTCCGTATCTC
The DNA here is from genome assembly GCA_041685045.1 of Gammaproteobacteria bacterium. GTDB lineage: Bacteria > Pseudomonadota > Gammaproteobacteria > Thiohalomonadales > Thiohalomonadaceae > Thiohalomonas. Next base: position 15,992 of record JAWLGP010000005.1, on the reverse strand, counting down.
GACGACCTCATGGTGGAGGTGCAATGCGCTCTTTGATTGAGGAGCAGGTGAAAGATCTCGTGCCGCACAGCGGCGGCATGTGCCTGCTCGATAAGATTGTCGCCTGGGATGCGACCACCGTCTGCTGTATCAGCGAGAGCCACCGTTTGCTCGGCAATCCACTGCGCAGCCGAGGGCGCCTGGCTGCGGTGCATGCCCTGGAGTACGGAGCCCAGGCAATGGCGGTTCACGGCGGACTTCTGGCCCATCGGCGCGGCGAAACCAATGCCGGCGGGTACCTCGCAGCCCTGCGCCACGCCGTGTTGCACGTCGCCCGTCTCGACGACCTCGAAGACCCCTTGATGGTACGTGCCGAAATGCTGGCCGCGGAAGGGAACAACCTGATTTACCAATTCACGGTACACAGCGGAGAACGGCCTGTCGCCGAGGCGCGGGCCACCGTGATCGGCCGCCGCCGATCCGGCGAAAGTACGAGAGGGGAGAATACATGAAGCGCGCCCTGGTAACCGGCGGCAGCGGCGACATCGGCGGGGCCATCTGCCGGCGCCTGGGTGCCGACGGCTTTCACGTCATTGTGCACGCCGGAAGTCGCCTCGAACAGGCACAGCGGATTGCAGGCGCCATTGCCAACGCAGGCGGGAGCGCCGAGGCACTGGCGTTCGACGTGACCGATACGGCCGCCTGTGCCGCCGCCCTGGAGCAGCAACTGGCAAACGGCCCCATCCAGGTGCTGGTCAACAATGCCGGCACCCATGCCGATGCGCCGCTGGCGGGAATGAGTCCGGAACAGTGGCATCGGGTCATCGACGTCTCCCTCAACGGTTTTTACAACGTGACCCGCCCGCTGTTGATGGCAATGATGGGTACTCGTTGGGGCCGGATCATCAACCTGTCCTCAGTCGCAGCCGTGCTTGGAAACCGCGGTCAGGCCAACTACGCCGCCGCCAAGGCGGGACTGCATGCGGCCGGCAAGTCGCTGGCCCTCGAGTTGGCGTCCCGCGGCATCACCGTGAACACCGTGGCCCCCGGGATCATCGCCGGCACCATGACTGAACAGGTATTCGATCGCGCGACCATCAAGCAACTGGTACCGGCACAGCGGGCCGGTACCCCCGAGGAGGTGGCAGCGCTGGTCGGTTTTCTCGCCTCCGATGTCGCCGGCTACATCTCCGGGCAGTGCATTGGCATCAACGGAGCGATGGTCTGATGCGCACAACGGTGGTAATCCCCGCCTTCAATGAGCACCGCACGATCCGCGACGTGGTCTCCCGCACCCTGGAGCAGGGCGTCGACGTCATCGTCGTCGATGATGGTTCCTCCGACGATACGGCCGGGCAGTTGAAAGGGCTCGAATTGGAACTGCTGCAAAATGAACGCAATCTGGGCAAGGGTGCCAGTCTCCGGCGCGGTATGCAGCGGGCGCTGACGGCGGGCGCCGACAGGGTAATCACATTGGATGCCGACGGCCAGCATGCCCCGGAGGACATTCCGCAGCTGATGGCGGAAGCCGAACGTCGCATGGGATGCGTCATCATTGGAGCCCGTTTGCGCGACACCCACAAAGCCCCGAAGGCACGGCTGTTCGCCAATCGTTTCGCCGATTTCTGGGTCTCCTGGGCGGCAGGATGCGCCATCCGCGACACCCAATCCGGCTTTCGGCTCTATCCGGCGGCCGCACTATCCCTCATTCCCGAGCGCCTCGGCGGCGGTTTCGTCTTTGAAAGTGAAATCCTGATCGAGTTGGCCCGCGCTGGCAGCAGCTTTGCCACTGTCCCGATCGCATCGTGTTATCCGGAAGATGCCCGTCCGAGCCACTTCCGCCCCGTGCGGGACATTGCGCGTATCGTACGTATGGTGGCCTGGAAACTGATCTGTCGGGGGATGTACCCGCAGGGCCTGGCGCGAGTATTGTTGGCAAATCGCGCCGATAACCCCTGAAGGGAGTTGGCGGGGCTGACGCCCCGCCCGAAACCTTACATCGCAGCCAACTGGGCGTTGATCGTTTGCTGCAGACGCTGGACCCAACCGTTGTAGTTGCTGTGGATGTTGGTGCCGTCGTACTTCAGGTTCTTGCTGTCCTTGTAACGGATGCTGTAGGAACTCGGCGTGTAGTGGATGTCTACCTGTGCCATGTGGTCGCGCAAAAACAGCGTGCCGAGCAGATGGCCGTCCGAAACCGGTCGAATCTGCCAGCCCAGACCGGCCCCGGCAACGATGATCGCCTTTTTTACTTCCGCGGAATCGACCGCCTTGCTGGTAGCGGACACGACCGTGGATTGGTCCACGTTGTAAACAGGCGACGTACGGCAAGCGGCCAGCCCCAAAACGGCAACGGCAAGCAGGACGGCCCAAAACGAACGCTTCATAGAAAGACTCCCTTTCTTGTTAGGATGATCGGCGACAACGGTGTGCCGCTCGGAAATGATACCGATTGATGGACGTCACGGACAATAACGAGTCCTCGACGGCCGTTTTTCTTGCGGCATGGCGGCTTCCACCTTGGTACGTGCAGCCGTTAAAGTACCTGTTCAGGTAACGGGGAGGTGGTGCCGTGTTCGAAGTCGCGGAGGTAGGCAACCGAATCAGCAAGGCTGAGTTCAAGGAAAAGGTGCCGGCATTGCGGATCGGGTTGCTGCAGGCACAGCAGGCGCTGTCAAAGTCCGACTTCCCGGTCCTCATTCTCATCTCCGGAGTGGACGGTGCCGGTAAGGGCGACACCCTCAACCTGCTCAATGAATGGATGGACCCACGCTATTTGCGCGCCTTCGCCTTCGGCGCACCCAGCGACGAAGAGCGCGAACGCCCCGAGTACTGGCGCTTCTGGCGCTCGCTTCCGCCCAAAGGCAGTATCGGCCTCTACGTCGGCTCCTGGTACAGCGACCCGATTGCCCAACACGTGCGTGAGGAGATCTCCGAAGCGGAGCTCGACTGTCGCTTGCACCGGGTGAAATCCTTCGAGCGGACGCTGGTGGATGACGGCGCGCTGATCATCAAATTCTGGCTGCACTTGTCGCGAGACGATCAGAAGCAGCGCTTGAAGGCGCTCGAACAGAGTGAAGAGACCGCCTGGCGGGTCACCGAACAGGATCGCAAGCACCTGAAGCTCTACGACCGATTCCGCTCCATTGCCGAGCGCGCACTCCGCGAGACCAGCACCGGCGAGGCGCCGTGGATCATCGTCGAGGGGGCTGATGCCCGCTACCGCAACCTGACCGTCGGCCAACATATTCTGGAGCGCATCAACAAGCGACTGGCACTCGCCGAGCAAAAACCGAATCCGAGTGTCGATCCATCACCGCACGACCCCATCGTGCCGCGCGCCAATACGCTGCTCGGCAGTCTTGACCTCGGCAAATCACTCACGAAGAAGCACTACAAGGCGGAGCTGGACAAGTACCAGGCGCGACTCGGCCGCCTCGCACGCGAGGCCCACCATCGCAAGCTATCCAGCCTGCTGGTGTTCGAGGGATGGGATGCCGCCGGCAAGGGCGGCATCATCCGTCGCATCGTGCCGGCCATGGATGCCCGTAGCTATCAGGTCATTCCGATCGCCGCTCCGACCGACGAAGAGCGCGCCCACCACTATCTCTGGCGTTTTTGGCGCCATGTTCCGCGTGCCGGCAACACTGTAATTTACGATCGCAGCTGGTACGGCCGGGTGCTGGTCGAGCGGGTCGAGGGCTTCGCCAACCACGATCAGTGGATGCGAGCCTTTGCCGAGATCAACGACTTCGAAGAGCAGCTTACCGAAAGCGACATTCTGCTACTGAAATTCTGGATTCACATCGACAAGGACGAGCAACTTGCCCGCTTCGAGGCGCGCCGGCAGGTTCCCTGGAAGCAGCACAAGATCACCGAGGAGGATTATCGCAACCGGGAGCAGTGGGCGGCCTACGAGCATGCCGTCGTCGACATGGTCGAGCGGACCAGCACCGAATACGCGCCCTGGACCCTGGTCGAGGGTAACGACAAACGCCACGCCCGCATCACGGCCCTGCGCACCTTCTGCGACCGCCTGGAATCCGCATTGGCCAAGCCCAAGTAGCCAGTGTGGTGAGCGCAGCGAACCGCACCAATCGCGACCAACAGCGATGCGGTTCTCTCCCCCGTATTCGACACGCGCGCTGAAGCTGCCACCCGAGTTGCCCTTGACGGGCCAGCAGCCCCCACCTATTCCTGTGGGAACCGGTTGGACAAGGAGTGTCCGCCATCAAACTGTGCATGATTGTGCTCGCCGCGCTGTGGCTGGGTGCGTGCTCGGTGTCGCCGCCGGCGCAGGATGTCGCCGGTGACGAACAGATGCCCACCGTGGCCTGCTGGCGCCCGACGGCCGCGCCCAAGGCGGTGGTGATCGGTGTCCACGGCATGAACGACCACAAGGGGGCGTTCGCCGAAGTGGGCGAGGCCCTCGCCGCGGCCGGCTTCGCCCTGTACAGCTATGACCAACGCGGATTCGGCAGCAACCCGGATCGCGGTCAGTGGCCCGGAGCCGGCGCGCTCACCGAAGACTTGAAGGACTTCGTCCGACAGACGGCCTCCCGCCATCCTGGTGCCCCGCTGTTCGTGTTCGGTGAGAGCATGGGGGCGGCGGTAGCGGTCATCACCCTCACCCAGCGCCCCGCGCTGCCGGTCGACGGCATTGTCCTCAGTGCACCCGCCGTGATCGGCCCCGATGACCTCCCGCGCGCCGAGCGCTGGCTGGTCCAGGTCGCGGCCTTCCTGCTGCCGATGGCGAAACTCCCGCAGAACGACCGCCTGATGGTCACCGACGACATCCATGTGATCCGTGCGCTCGCCCGTGACCCGCTGATCATCCGCCACACCCGCCTGGACGTGCTCGACGGTGTGCTCGGGATGATGGCGTCCGCCGCCGCCCGCGCCACCGAGATGCATCTACCCGCGCTGATCCTCTACGGCGAACGTGACCCGCTGATCCCGGCGCCAGCCGTGCGCCAGCTCGCCGCCGAGATGGGCGGGCCCGTCAACCTCACCGGCTACCCGGACGGCCTGCACCTGCTGCTGCGCGGGGAGAAGGCGGAGTATTCGGCGAAGCGGGTCGTCCAGTGGCTGGAGCGGCAGCTGGCGCTCGCCTCGCTCGGCAGCCCCGGTTCCCCGGAGGCAGTGAAAGAGGGCGAGGAGTGCGGGTGATACAGAGTCACAGCCAATTCGCAAGCAGCAGCCGCAGCCGCAGTCCGAGCCCGGTCGTGTAGCCACGGGTGACGAACCGCACGTCGCCGTTGCCGTCGAGCACGAAACCGGCCGGTACGCCAATGACGCCGTAGCGGCGCGAGAGTTGACCGTCGGGATCATTGACTGCCGGGAAGGCGAGCTGCTCTTGTTCGAGGAATCGGCTGACGGCGGCATCATCCCCCGACTGCATCGCCACGGTCAGCACCGGATGGTCCCGGGACAAGCCATCGATGGTCCCTTGCTGGGCGTGGCAGACCGGACACCAGGTCGCCCAGAAGTAGATCAGGGACGGCTCGCCGGAGGTGGGTGGCCACGCCACCGATTCACCGGCGACGGTCACGCCTGTGATCGGTGGTGCCGGGCCGCGTACGGCATTGCGGGTCATCCAAGCCTCGACCGCCCAGACCACCGCCAGGAAGACCAGCACCTCGGCCGCCAGCCGGGGCAGGCGCTTTTTCACCCTTTGCCAGCGGGTCGATTCCATAGCTACACAGTCGCCTCGGACGCGGTTGGCGGTTCCGGCTGCCGGTAGCGGGCGGCGAGTTCGAGGACACTGGAGAGGTAGCCGGCCCCCTTGTAGAGCTGCTCCATCATGCGCCGCACGTTACTGTACTGGTCAAGCTGCGCGACCATCTGTCGGACTTGCAGCCGCTCACGGGCCCCGGCACGCAGCAGTTGTGCCTTGAGCGCCTGGTAGTGGCGCTCCAGATCCGCCAGTTTTTGGTCACATTCGGTTTGAGTGTATTCGGGCCGCGCCGGATCCGAGCAGTCGATCAAGGCCACGCATTCGCTGCGAAAGTTTGCCATCGTTTCTGCCAGCGCGGCATCTTCGATGTCACCGAGTTGCGACTGCACCGACGCCGTACGTAGGGCTATTTCGGCCGCCTCTTCGTAGTAGCGGGCAACGCGGATCGCGTTGGGGAGTGATTCGCCCAAGTCCTGGGGGAGGTCGGAGCGCTGGACCTGCACGGTGAACCGACGCACCGCATCGGCCAGGCGCGACAGGACCAGCTGGTCCCTGGCGAGTCGCTCCTCGGCGATCGACTCGGTGCTGAGTGAACTCTTGGCCATGTCCTTGGCCAACTTGGCGATTCGGCCGAGCTCCATGCCCAGCGCATCGAGGGCGAGCGACGGGGTGGTCACGACGTTTTTGTCGAGGTAACGGGGCCTGCCTTCATCCTCCTCGGCGCGCCGAAAACGCCCCTCCAGGAAGGTGACCAGCCGGGGCGTGATCGGCCACATGAGCAACACACCGAGGACATTGAACACGGTGTGAAACGCCGCCAGCACCGTGACCGGTTCGGTCGTATCCCCGAACAGGTCCAGCGCAGTGGTGATACCCGCCACCAGTGGACCAAGCAACAACACCGCGACCACTCCGGTCAACAGATTGAACAGCACGTGGGCCGCCGCCACCCGCTGCGCATTGGAGGTGGCGCCAACCACCGCCAGGGCCGCGGTACTGGTGGTGCCGAGATTGGCGCCGATCACCACGGCCGCAGCGTCCGCCAGGGGAATCAGACCGCCGGCGGTGGCGGTCAGGGTGATGGCCAGTGCAGCGGCAGAGGCCTGCATCAACAGGGTGAGCGTGAAGCCAATCCCTATGAAGATGATTACCCCTAGAAAATCGTCGCGGGCCCACTCCTGAATCGGGAAATCGCTACCCAGGTGTTCAAACGTGTCCTTCAGCACATCGACCCCGAGGAAGAACAGCCCGAAGCCGGCCATCGCCATCCCGAGCGCGCCACGCCGCCCCGCGCCCCCGGTCAGTTTGAGCAACATGCCGATGGCAATGAGGGGGAGTGCCAATGCCTTGATATCGAGCTTGAAACCGATCAAAGCCACCAGCCAGCCGGTCATGGTGGTGCCGATGTTACTGCCGAAGATCACGTAGACGGTCTCCAGCAACCCGAGCAGCCCGGCGTTGACGAAGCCGATGGTTGCCACGGTCACGGCGCTGGACGACTGCACCGCCGAGGTGATCAGCGCTCCCGACAGCAACCCGCGGAGCGGGGTGCGGGTCCATTCACTGAGAATGTGCCGCAACGCCCGCCCGGCCGCGACTTTAAGGCCGTCGGTCATCAACATCATGCCGAGCAGGAACAGGCCAACGCCCCCGGCGACGTTACCGGCTAATTGCAGCATCACTGTAAGTTTTACGACTGGTCACTGATCCGCGAATGAACGCGAATGGCGAAAAACGCAGGCAGCGGCGTGCAGGCTGACGCTCTCATCGCAGCGAACGGGCTTTTCGGAAGCGGTTCGGTGAAAAGCGCACCTGCACCGGAAAATTTGCGTTCATTCGCGTTCATTTGCGGATCACGTTCCCGAACTCAATCACGCCGCAGGCGGGCGGAGACCGCGATCGGGGTGGGATAGCGGAGCATGATCACATAGGAGGAGACGATAAAGGTCAACAATGTCGCCAACTGGATCATGTAGGCGGGCTCGTGACCGATGACGCCCGCCTCCAACGCGAGGGCAGCGATGAACAGGGAGAATTCGCTGATCTGTCCGAGCCGTACCCCCATCTCGCGGGACAACTTTTCCGTCTCACCGGTGCGGCGCAGCAACAGCGTGAACGCCAGCGGTTTGGCCACCAGCAGCAGCCCGGCCAGCAGCAACGCCGCCGGCAGCACCGTCGCCACCTCGCCCAGGTTGAAGGTGGCGCCGAGGGAGAAGAAGAACAGCACCAGGAAGAAGTCGCGTAGCAGTTTCAGGCTCTCGGCGATGAAGGGGGCAATGGGGCTCGCCGCCAGCGCCACACCACCGACAAAGGCGCCGATCTCCTGCGAAAGGCCCGCCAGCCCGGCGAGCTCGGCGGTCGCCAAACACCAGCCAATGGTTATCAGGAAGACGTACTCCTGGATGGTGTCGAAGCGGATGAACAGCGGCGTCATTACGTAGCGGGCGCCGAGGAAGGCTCCGACGATGAACAGCGGCAGAATGCCACCGAGCTGTAGCAGCTCCTGCAACGGCGCATGGCCGTTGGCGGTGGCCTGAAGCAGCAGCAGGACGATAATGGCGATGAGGTCCTGCAGGAGCAGAATGCTGATCATCACCTCGCCGGCGTGCTGGTGGTGCAACGCGGTGGTCGGCAGTAGTTTCAGACCAATGATGGTGCTGGAGAACATGGCCGCCGCGGCAACCACCAGCGCCTCCCGCCAGCCGTAGTCGAACAGGAAGGCGACGCCGGCGCCGATCGCGGCAAACAGCAGCGAGCTGATCAAGGTGACCGGCAGCGTCTGCCGGAACTGGCGCAAGAGCTGCTGCGGGAGCAGATTCAGGCCGAGCAGAAACAGCAGGAAGATCACCCCCATGTGGGAGGCCTCCTGGATCACTCCGGGGTCACCGACCAGACCGATCCCCCATGGGCCGAGCAGGACGCCGGCGAGGATATAGGAGACCAGCATCGACTGGCGGGCGAACAGGGCCAGGGTGGCCAGCAGGGCGGCGCCGGTGAAGATCAGAAACACACTGTAGATGATCGGTTCGACCATGGCGCAGTTCAGAGGGCGAGCCAGGGCTGTGGAGTCCTGTACAGCGCCACCAGGACGATATAGCCGAACACCGCCATGGCGGCGAGCCAGGCCGAGGTGCGCGCCAGCCGGCCGTGGTGCCCGCGCCGGCCGATGGCCGCGCTGCCGAGGAGGATGTACGCGAAAAGAGCAGCAAGCTTCGCCGTGAGCCAGGGCTGGTGCAACGGGTTCCAGCCGTAGCTCACCAGCATGGCAATACCCGAGCTCAGCAGCAGCGTGTCATTGACGTGTGGAACCGTGCGCACCCAGCGCCGCTGCAGCAGTTCCGGTCGCCACTGCAAGGCCAGACCCCGGGCCGCGAATCCGGAGATCGAGAGCGTAACGAACAGGACGTGGAAAAACTTCAACGAGGGCATGATCGCAGCCTACTCCCGGCGTTGGCGCCTGACCAGAGCCGGTCCGCCGGCATGGTCGCGATGCCTTTATGCCGAGCCCGGTTCATCACGCACCAGGTCCTTGATGGAGCGCTCACCGAACTGACGGGCAAGCGCCTGTTCCGCCTCCGCCAGGACCCCTTCCACCGGCGCCAGACTCAGCGCCTGTTCATCACGGGGAACCTGCTCCTCGCCGGCGCTTCGCAGTCCCGCCAACAGCATATTGATGCTCAGGAGTTCCGGATCCCGTCCCGGCACGTAGCCGGGTGGATCAGCGCTGGTCTCGAGCAGGTAGCCGAGGCGCAGCAGGTCATCCGCTACTTCGATCACGGCATCGCCCGGCACGCCCAGGCGCTGCGCCAGGGCGTCCAGGGTCCAGCCCGGCTCGCCCTTCTCATAGGCGCGGGTCACCAGATACATCACCGCCAGACCAATCCGATCGCGCAACCGATCACTGAGCCGCAGCTGTTCGGTCTCGCGCCGCACCTGCTGCGGGTGCTGATGGTAGTAGGCGATCTGGGAGCCGAACAGCAGGATGAACCAGCTCAGATAGAGCCAGATCATGAACAGGAACAGGATGGCGAAGCTGGAGTAGATCGCCGCATAACGGGTCGAGCCGGCGACAAAGGAGGCAAAGGCGAAGCCGGTGAGCTGCCAAAGTGCGCCCCCCACCAAACCACCTACCAGGGCCGAACGAAAGCGCACGGTGGTGTTGGGCACAAACATGTAGAAAAAGGTGAAGGCGGCACTGATCAGCAGATAGGGCATCACGCGACTGGCAACCAGGACCGCCGTACCGAACGGTTCCATGGCGATAAGCTGCTGCACCAGATCCGTACTCATTATCGAGGCGGTAAAACCGATAGCCGTGAACACCAGGACCGGACCGACGATGATCACGCTGAGATAGTCGCTGAAGCGGCGGGCGAAGCTGCGGACCTGCTTGACCCGCCACACATAGTTGAACGAGACCTCGATCTTCTGGACCAGGGAGATCACGGTGTAGAGAAGGAAACCCAGGCCCAACGACCCGAGCACGCCGACCCGCATGTTCTCCACGAAACCGATAATCCGATCGGTAATTTCACGCCCCTGTTCACCGAGGGGTGCGAGCAGATTCATCAGGATCGGATCGATCTGGTTAACGCCGAACGCCTTGAGCACCGAAAAGCTTACCGCCAACAACGGCACCAGCGACAACAGCGTGGTATAGACCAGGCTCATGGCATGCAGGGCGAGCTGGCCTTCGGTCAACTCGCGCACCATTACATAGAGAATACGCATGCCGGAAAAGGCGATACGCTTCGCCCGCGGCATTTTTCGGATATCGCCCTGCCAGATGGACTGGCGGACGAAACGCTGAATACGGTCAAAAACGTCGATCATTTTGGCTCCGGCTTTGCGGCACCCAACTACCTGTCCCTAACTATCCAACTGCCGTTGCGCTCATACAAGCGCATTATTGATCGTAGGGTGTGGTGAGGAACGAACCGCACCGATGGCCAGGCGCGCCGCGATTGATGCGGTTCGCAGGCTCACCACATCCTACGGGAGTCGTAGGGTGTGGCGAGGAACGGACCGCACCGATGGCCGGGCGCGCCGCGATTGATGCGGTTCGCAGGCTCACGACATCCTAGGGAGTCGTAGGGTGTGGTGAGGAACGGACCGCACCGATGGCCAGGCGCGCCGCGATTGATGCGGTTCGCAGGCCCACCACATCCTACGGGAGTCGTAGGGTGTGGTGAGGAACGAACCGCACCGATGGAGGTCAGAAAACCCTCGAGGTTCGCAACGGACACTCAGAGTCTCCGTAACGTCTGCAACGGCGCCCGCGCCAGCACCCGCCGCGTCCCCCACCAGCCGGCGGCACCGACCCCCAGCGTACCGGCGGCAATGCCCGCCAGCCACAGCCAGGGATTCGCCCGCCATTCGAAGTGGAAAATGTGTTCGGCCAGTACGTAGCCGATGACGCTTGCGGCCAGCGCCGCCAGCAGGCCGGCCAGCAGCCCCAGCGCGAGAAATTCCGCCGCTTGCGCCTCGCGCACCTGACCGCGGGTAGCGCCGAGCATGCGCAGCAGGGCACTTTCCCGCAGGCGCTCATCGTGGGTCGCCTGAATGGCCGCCAGCAGCACCACGAAGCCGGCCAGCAGTGTGAAGCCGAACACGAACTCGACCGCCAGACTCACCCTCTCGATGATGCCCCGCACCCGTGACATGATCGCATCGACGTCGATCACGGTCACGTTGGGGAAGGCCCGCACCAAGTCCGCCAGCAGTTCCCGTTGGGCCGGCGGCAGATGGAAGCTGGTGATGTAACTGGCGGGTTGATCCGCCAACAACGCCGGGGTGCCGAGGACGAAGAAATTCACCCGGAACGAGTCCCAGTCGACGCTGCGCAGATTGGTCACGCGTCCCTCGATGGTGCGCCCGGCGACCGAGAACTGCAGCCGGTCGCCAAGGTCGATACCGAGGGTGTCGGCAATCCCCTGCTCCACTGACCACTGCGGTGGCCCGCCCTCGATGCCTTCGCCCCACCAGCGGCCGGCGACGATGCGATTGTCGGCCGCCAGGGTGTCGGCATACGAGAGATTGAACTCGCGCTGCGCGAGGCGCCGGGCGCGCGGCTCCTCGTACTGCTCCGGCACCACCGGCCGCCCATCGATGGCGATGAGCCGACCGCGCACCATCGGATAGAACACGGGGGCGGTGCCGGAGCGCTCGGCGATGAATGTCTTCAGCGCGGAAACCTGTTCCGGCTGGATGTTGATGAGAAACTGGTTGGGCGCGTCCGCCGGTAGGCTCTGCTGCCAGCCGGCGAGCAAATCGCCACGCACCAGGGCCAGCAGCAACAGCACCATGATGCCGAGTCCGAAGGCGACCACCTGCAAACTGCTGACCGCTGCCCGCCGCGGAATGTTGGTCAGGCCGAACCAGTAGGTGAAGGTGCCGCGGACCCGCGCCCGCAGCGGATTGAGCGCAACAACGAGCCCGGCCGCGGTGGCCGCCAGTACCGCCACGGTAGCCAGGGCGCCGCCGAACACGTAGGCCGCCAGGGTGGCGTCGCGCGCCTGCCACACCATCAGGATCCCCAGGGCGGTGATTGCGGCCCCGTAGACCAGCAGCGCCGTTGATCGCACCGGCCTTGCCTCGTGGCGCAACACCCGCATCGGCGGAACCCGTCGCAGACCGAGCATCGGCGGCAGGGCGAAACCGCCCAGGGTCACGAAGCCGGTACCGAGGCCCACCAGCACCGGCCGGAACGAAGGCGGCGGCAGGGTGTAGGTGAACAGCTCACTGAGCAGCGCCGCCAGCACCCCCTGCGCCAAATAGCCAACCAGGACACCGGCAAGCGAGGCAACCAGGGCAAGCAGCGACAACTGCGTGATATAGAGGCGGGTGATGAAACCCTGCCTGGCGCCTAGACAGCGCATCACGGCCACGCCGTCGACCCGCCGCGCGGCGTAGCGGTGCGCGGCAGTGGCGGCGGCCACACCGGCCAGCAAAACGCTGACCAGCGAGGCGAGCCCGAGGAAACGTTCGGCCCGCTGCAGGGCGCTGGAGAGTTCCGGGCGCGCCTCGCGGCCCCCGAGCAGGCGCTCGCCGCGCCCGAGGTGGGGCTCGATCCAGCGTTGGTAGCGGGCCAGCTCTGCCGGATCGCCGGCGAGCAGCAGTCGATAGGTGACCAGACTACCCGGGCCGATGAGCCCGGTGGAGGGCAGATCCGCCCGATTCATCATCAGGCGCGGACCGATGCTGAACAGCTCGGCGCCGCGGTCCGGCTCATAGGTCAGCACCCGGGCATAGGTGAACAGGCGGCTCCCCAGCCGAACCTCGGCACCCGGCTCGATCCCGAGTTGCGCCGCCAGCCGGGCGCTCAGCCAGACGTTACCCGGCGCCGGTCCTGCTTCGGCTGGCGCGTCGGCGGCGTAGGGACGCGGTGCCGTGCGCAGCCGACCGCGCAGGGGGTAGCCCTCACCGACCGCCTTCACCTCCACCAGCTGCAGGTCGTCGCCGACCACCACTACGGTACGAAACGACTGAATGCGGGCGGTGGCGAGCCCGTGGCTTCGCGCCTGCTCCACCCACTCCGGCGGCAGCTCGCCGCGACTCTCCACCACCCGATCGGCTGCCAGAAGCTCCCCCGCCTGGCTCTCCATGGCGAGGCGTACCCGGTCGGTGAAGAAACCGACCGCCGAAACGCCGCCAACAGCCACCAACAAGGCGAGCGCCAGGATGCGCAGCTCGCCGGCTCGCCAGTCCGAGAGCAGGGCGCGCCAGGCCAGCGACAGCCCGGTCATGCCTCCCCCCTGAAGCGCCCCGCCTCCATCTCCAGCACCCGGTCACAGCGCTCGGCCAGCTGCAGGTCGTGGGTCACCAGCAGCAGCGTGGTGCCCCGTTCGGCGTTGAGCCGGAACAGCAGATCGGTGATCTGGGCACCGGTGCGGCGGTCGAGGTTGCCGGTGGGCTCGTCGGCGAACAGCAGGGGCGGCTCGGTGGCAAAGGCACGGGCGATGGCGACCCGTTGCTGCTCGCCGCCGGAGAGTTGATGCGGGCGGTGGCGGGCGCGTGGGGCCAGACCCACCTGCCCCAACAGGTCCATCGCACGCTCGCGCGACGCCGTGCGTCCAGCCAGTTCCAGCGGCAGCATGACGTTTTCCAGCGCGGTCAGATTGGGCAACAGCTGAAAGGACTGGAACACGAAACCGAGGGTACGGGCCCGCAGGGCGGCGCGGCCGTCCTCGTCCATCGCCGTGATCTCCTCGCCATCAAGCCAAATCTGACCGGAGGTGGGCTGATCCAGCCCGGCCAGCAAACCGAGCAGGGTGGTCTTGCCGGACCCCGAAGCGCCGAGCACGGCGACCGCCTCGCCGCGGGCAACCGAGAGGTCGATGTTCTCCAACAGGGTAAGACGCCCTTCCGGGCTGTCCACCTCCATGCCAAGATTGTGCGTGCGAATCACTGCGGGGGAGGAATCCGTGCTCATCCAGCCAATCCGAATTTTCGTTGTGTGGGTGATTGTAGCCACCGGCACTATAGCAGGAGCGGCCGCCGCTGCGGACCGTCCCGTGCTGCTGGTGGTGGGCGACAGCCTGAGCGCCGGCTACGGCGTCGCCCTGGAGAGTGGCTGGGTGGAGCTGCTGCGCCAGCGCCTCGACCGGCGCAAACTTCCGTACGAGGTGGTCAACGCCAGCATCAGCGGCGAGACCAGCCAGGGGGGCCTGTCACGCCTGCCGTCCCTGCTCGCCGAATACGACCCCGCCCTCGTAGTCATCGAGTTGGGAGGCAACGACGGCCTGCGCGGCCTTCCGCTATCGGAACTGGCGGCCAACCTGCGGCAACTGGTACAGCTCGCCCGCGAGTCGGATGCCCGTGTGTTGCTGGTGGGCATGCAGCTGCCGCCCAATTATGGACCGGAATATACCGGACGCTTCGCCGCGGTCTACCAGGAGCTGGCCCACGAGCTGGACGTACCCCTGGTGCCGTTCCTCCTGGAGGGGGTCGGCGGCCACCGCGAGTTGATGCAACCGGACGGGATCCACGCCGCCGCGGGGGCGCAGCCGCAACTGCTGGAGAATGTCTGGGCGAAGTTGGAACCGTTGTTAGAGCGTCGCGCGAGTGAATGAGCCGGCAGGAGCAGCCCGACCACGGCGGCGGTGCCGTCGATAACGTACCGCACCGCCTGGGCCGCCAACACCGCTCCGAGCAGGTGGCTGTGTGACTGGCAGCGAGGAGAGGAGGAGAGTCGCCTGGTAACAATGGCCTTTCTTTCAGAACAATGAGATCGTACAGATCTCTGCGGAGGTTAACTGGCAATAGGTCGTGGCGTCTTCCCTGTCAGAAGCCCGTATCTCAGATGGCCTCCTCCAGCCCGATTTGGCTGTAACCCAGAAAGGGCGCCGGGAGGCGCCCTTCTTGCGCAAACCCGCAGAAGTGGTCACCCGTTGCCTCTTGTGCTGGCCGGCAGGCGGCACGGGTGATGAATAGCTTTCACCGCCAAGGGGCTTCGGGTCAGTGGCTGTCGATCGCCAACCATGGACCCGGTTCCCGATGCCGACACGGCCACCATCGGTTGACAACACCCCGAAGCCGTTCGACTGAACGGACAATAATTGCTTCTCTCTATCTCAGGAGAGCAAGTGTGAAGTTTTCAAAAAGAATGCCCAGCCATACCAGGCCGGCGACGGGCATCCCGCAACGCCGTCGCCTCGCGATAATCGATGCTGTCGAACCCCTCCTCAATCCGGCCACAGACATCTTCCAGCAACCGGGTTGCCTCTTGCTCGCGGCCGGTCTCATGCCACAGCTTCGCCATGCCGATGGCGGCTCGCAACTCCAGAGACAAGGCCCCCTGTCGACGACTGATCGATAACGCCCTGTTGAAGCAGGTTTCGGCTTCCAGGTGACCACCCGGCGAGGTCTTCGTCAGGCAGATGCCCTTCAAGCGGTGATAGTCCGCCTCCAGGTAACGTTCGTTGCGTTCATCCGCCAGGGCAATCGCATCATCCAGAACCGCCAAGGCCTCCGGATAGCATGCCAGGTGGACAAGCCCGTCGGCCAACTGCTGGTAAAAGAGGATTCTTGCCGCGCCGGGAATCTCGGGGTTGTCCCGCAGTTGGGCGAGAAACGCCAGCGAGTCCGATGCATCGCCACGCATGGTGCTTATCCACGCCCAATCGGCCGCGGCCGACAACTGCCAGAACGGCAGTTCAAACTCGGCGGCGCAGGCGAGGGACTCCTCGACGTAGCGTGCCGAAACCTCCACCTCCCGACGCCAGCGACTGACCAGTGCACAGCCGTACAGGGCGATGCACAGGCTATGGGGATGCGCTTGCTCTCTGGCGTTTGCCAGCGTGTTTTCCACGCAGGCCAGGCTCTGCTCGGGATGGCC
>JAWLGP010000060.1:0-6241 GCA_041685045.1 Gammaproteobacteria bacterium | reverse complement strand
AGGACTCAATGCGTGGCAAACTCAAAGCAGCGGGCTGGGACGACGGCTTCCGCGAGGAATTGATCTTCGGGATCAAGGACTAAAGTATGCGGTTGCCCTCGGGACACCCACCACTCGCTTGACACGAGTAGCTGCCAAGGCGAAAGCGACAGCTTCGAAGGAGGCGGGGCCGACCGTCCCCTTGATGCCGCTGGTCAAACAGCACAAGGATCGAACAGCCGTGCGGTGAACAACCTCATACCGGTCGCGGGTATCTGCCCCGATCGGTCGCTGCCCATCTATGAACGGCTACTGCCTGGTGGGCAACCATTACCACCTGCGGGTGGAGACGCCCGAGCAAAGCAACGGGGTCTTGCAATCACGCATGCGTCCGCCCATCGGAGCACCTCGCCTGCTTGTCCCGCGTGTATATGGTGATAATATACTTCCATGATCGACTGGAAACGGATCGCTGGTTTTGATTGGGACGAAGGCAACGCCCGTAAGAGCGCCGACAAGCATGACGTCGGCCAATCGGAAGCGGAGCAGGTGTTCTTCAACCAGCCTCTACTGGTACTGGCTGACGAAAAGCACAGCCAGCATGAGCCCCGTTACCATCTGCTGGGCTCGACGGACGACAACCGACTTTTGCACATTACCTTTACCCTGCGGTCGAGTGGCAAGCTGATCAGGGTGATTTCCGCCCGCGACATGCACCGCAAGGAGAGAGCTATTTATGAGCAGAGCCAAGAAGATTCCTGAGTTCAAAACCGAGGCGGAGGAACGCGCCTTCTGGGAAACCCACGATTCGAGCGACTATGTCGATTGGAGCAAAGCGCAGTCGACCTCGTTCCCCAACCTGAAACCGTCGACCAAAACCATCTCTCTGCGTCTGCCGGAAACCCTGCTCGACCGCATTAAGATCGAGGCAAACCGGCGGGACATGCCCTACCAATCCCTCATAAAGGCGTGGCTTATGGAAGATGTGGAGGAGAGCCGCCGCTCCTAGGCGAAAAGGGACATATCTGGGGTCACCCATTAGCCGGCCCCCAGCCGGCCCCGGTCAACTGGCAACGTCGGGTCACCGTCGCGGGGTCTTTCCTGTTGCATGCTTCGCCCAGTGGCGTTTGGCGTTCACTCCCGTATTTCTTAGGGGTCGACTGGAGCTTGAACCAAGTGATAGCAGTGCTATCATCTGCGCACGACCATCCCAGGAGATCTCTATGGCCAATCTGATCGTGCGTAACGTCGATGACGATATCGCCAACGCTCTGAAGGTGCGCGCCCGGCAGCACGGGATCAGCGCCGAAGCGGAGCACCGGAGGATTTTGGAGCAGGCCCTCAGGCACCCCAAGAAGCGCTCCTTCCTGGAGGTCCTGAGCAAGATGCCGGATGTCGGAAGCGATGAGGATTTCGCCCGCTGTCAGGATCCGCATGCGTCCGAGCCATTCAGCGATTGAGCGCCGACACATCAGGAATCAAGGATGTACCTGCTGGATACCAACATCGTCAGTGAACTACGCAAGCAGGAGCGGGCTAACGCGGGCGTGCTCCGCTTCTTTCGCGAACTGGTAGAGCGGGAATCCCCGGCCTTTATCAGCGTGATCACCCTGGGTGAATTACGCCGTGGTGTCGAAATGATCCGCCATCGGGGCGATGAGGCGCAGGCCGAGGCAATCGAAGCGTGGCTGCGGACCCTTGTCGACGAGTACGGGGACAACATTCTCGACTTCGGCAGGGAGGAGGTCCAGGTGTGGGGCCGCCTGCGCGTGCCACAGCATGAAAATGCGCTGGACAAACAGATTGCGGCCACGGCGCTGATCTACGGATTTACCCTGGTGACGCGCAATGTGCGGGACTTCGCCGGCACGGGTGTGGCGTTATACAACCCCTTCGAAGACGGCTGCTAAGCCTGCATGGGCCCGCCTGTCGCCTCTATCAGCCGAATCATCAAGCGCGCCAACAAGGGAGGTGGGGGCCGTCATGGCTGAACGACTGCCTCCGGGGCTCTACGACCTGCTGGTAACCGACTCCCTCACACGCTCGCTCCGCGACGGCGAAGCGGTTGTTCGTGATTTGAGTGCTGCCGAGCCCGAACGGATGGCCGAGGCGCTCGCTGTTCAGCTTTCAAAGCTCCTGGGTGAGGTCGGCGGCGACGGCTCGGAGCGAAGCCTGCGCCAGCTTGAACTGGTCAATACACTGCTCGCGGATCTGCGCAGTCGCAGCCGTTCGGCGGGACTTGAAAGCAGTGCCGCGCAACTGATCGACACCATCTCCAGGCCGCCTCGCGTTCTCACCGGCATCCACCCAGGAGGCGTCGTCCCGGAGGCGCCGGAGATGGGGCTGGCCGCGCCGTGGCTGTTTACCGCCGGAAAGGGCACGCCTTCGCTGTTGCAGGAGATCCGCCGCGAGCTGGCGGCCTGCAATGGTGTCGATATCCTGGTCAGCTTCATCACGATGTCGGGCGTTCGCAAGCTGCTCGATATCTTCCATCGCATCACCGCCCCGGATTCGCGGGGCGCCAGCCAGATGCGCATCCGCATTCTGACCACCACTTACACCGGGGCAACGGAGATACGGGCGCTCGATGAGCTGGCCCGGTTGCCTGGGTGCGAGGTCCGGGTCTCGCTGGATGGGCGCCGGACCCGGTTGCACGCCAAGGCCTGGATCTTCAACCGCAAGAGCGGTTTTGGCGCCACCTATGTGGGGAGCGCCAACCTTTCGGGCGCGGCGCTCACCGGTGGTCTGGAGTGGACGGTCAAGCTGACGCAGCGGGCCCAGGAGGCGCTGTTTGCCCGGGCCTGCGCCCACTTCGAGACGCTGTGGGAGGACAGTGAATTCCAGACCTACAACCCGGAGGACGCGGCCCATCGCAAGGCGCTCGGTTCAGCGCTCGAAAGGGAGTCGGGGGAACTGCCGAACGCACGGCTTACCTTCTTCGACCTGCAGCCGAAGACGTACCAGCTGGAAATGCTGGAGCAACTGGCCAACGAGCGGGAACACGGGCGCCGCCGCAATCTGCTGGTTGCGGCCACCGGGACCGGCAAGACGGTGGTGGCCGCTTTCGATTATCGGGCCACCTGCCAGAAGTTGGGCGGCCGTCCCCGCCTGCTTTTCGTTGCCCATCGCGAGGAGATCCTGCGCCAGGCGCTGCGGACCTACCGCGAGGTGCTGCGAGACGGGAGTTTCGGGGAACTACTCGCCGGCGGCAGCGATCCGGAGAGCTACGATCACCTCTTTGCCACCATCGATAGTGTGACCAGTCGCGATATCGTCGCCCGGTTCGGGGGCGACTACTGGCACTCGGTGGTGGTCGATGAGTGTCACCGACTGGCCGCCGATCGCTTCCATGCCTTCGTCAGCGCGGTCCGCCCGGCATTGCTGGTTGGACTGACGGCAACGCCGGAGCGGAGTGACGGGCAACCCATCGCCCCGTACTTCGATCACCGACCTGACGGCAGTCTCGCCGTGGAGCTGCGGCTCTGGCATGCACTTGATCTGCAACTGCTCGCGCCCTTCGAGTACTACGGGTGCGACGACGATACCGATTTCTCCGACGTACCGTGGGACCGGGCCGGTGAACGGGAGGCCATCGACAAGGTGGTGACCGGCAATCACGCCCGCGCCCGGCGAATCATCAACGAATGGCGCCGTCTTTGTGCGCAGCCGGAACGGGCGCGGGCGTTGGTCTTTTGCGTGTCGGTTGCGCACGCGAAGTTCATGACCGAGCAGCTTAACAAGGCCGGTCTGCCCGCCGCCTGCGTGGTGGGGACCAGCAGTGATGCGGAGCGTCGCAATGCACCTGTTCGATTGGCGCGCGGCGAGATCTGTGCCCTGGTCACCGTCGACCTCTACAACGAAGGCATCGATTTGCCGGACGTCGACACGTTGCTGTTGCTCCGTCCGACACAAAGCCCGGTCCTGTTCCAGCAACAGATTGGCCGTGGGTTGCGTCTCGCGGCAGGAAAGGAGAGCTGCCTCGTGCTGGATTTCGTCGGCCAGCACCGGACGGAGTTCCGCTTTGACCGGCTGCTGTCGTCGCTCACGGGGTTGTCGAAGCGCGAACTACTGGAGAGCGTGGAGCACGGATTCGGATGGCTTCCCACGGGCTGTCACCTTCAGTTGCAGCGACAGGCCCGCGAGCAGGTGCTGCGTGGACTGCGGACGCTCACAAGACACAATTGGCGGCGCCTTCGTGCCGAATTGCAGACCTATGTGGCGCTGCGCGGACGGCTGGCAACACGTCTGGCCGATTTCCTGCACGACCAGGCGCTTGAGCTATCAGACATCTACCGCAGTACGGGACCAAGCGGCTGGACGGCCCTGAAGCGGGAGGCCGGTCTGCTCCAGGGGGAGCCGGGGCCGGAGGAGGTGTACTTCGGTCGACGATTCGGCGATCTGCTGCACACGGACGATGCGGTCCAGCTGGATCTACTGAAACGGGTAGGGGAGAGCCGCGGCCGGTATGAGGCGACTAGCCCGACCGAACAGAGACGCCTCCAGATGCTGGCCTATCAACTTGACGGTCGGCAGAGTCAGGTCGGTTCTCACCGGGAGTTTCTGGCTCGCCTGGTGCAGCACCCCGAGTTGTGCAGCGAACTGGAGGAGCTAGGTGACCTTCTCCAGGCGCGAAACAGCGTGCCGCATCGGCCGCTTCCCGGCCTGGACGATCTCCCGCTCTGCCTGCATGCCGCGTACGGGATCCGTGAAGTGCTGACAGCCGTTGGCTGGCTCACTGCCGAGCGACGGACCCCGTTTCAGGCGGGGAAGTTGTCGCTGCACGAGCGACAGTGTGAACTGCTGTTCGTCACCCTCGACAAGAGCGAGGGCTATCACGACCGCATCGCCTATCACGACTACGCGATCAGCCGCGACCGTTTTCACTGGCAAACCCAAAACAGTGCCGGCCCGGACACCCCCGGCGGCCAGCGCTACCTGGAAAGCGATCGCAACGGCTGGCAATTCCAGCTGTTCGTGCGCACAAACAAAGGGCAACCCTACCGCGCATGCGGCCCGGTCACTTTGTTGGAAGCAGAGGGCGACCGGCCGATGAGTATCGTCTGGCGCTTGCAGGAGCCGCTGCCGATTGGGCTTTTTCAGGAATTCAGCGTGTTGCGCGGGTGAAAGGTGTGACCCCACTGGGCGGTTTGGGTGAGCGGCAACTGACGACTGACCTTCGCCTTTGAGGGAGGACGTTGTGCTGGCCGATTACCAGGACTACCACTGAGGATTTTTATATGGCGACGATGTTCAATCCTCCCCACCCAGGAGAGACGCTGCGGGAGGACGTTTTGCCGGAACTGGGTCTTACGGTCAGCGAGGCCGCGCGGCAGATTGGCGTTACGCGGGCGGCACTGTCCCGGGTGCTCAACGGACATGCCGCCATGTCTGTCGAGATGGCGTTACGTCTGGAGGCTTGGCTGGGCGTGGAGCGGGGCGGTCGAGCGGAGCTCTGGCTGAGCCAACAGATGGATTACGACCTCTGGAAGGCCCGCCGACAGCCGCCCGAAATGCCGGCGCGCGGATAGGGGGCTCGCGGTGGCGCAGTCCGTTGCTGATTACGAGAAGGCCGAGGAGGAACGCGAGTTTCTCCGGGCCGTCGTGGCGGGTTTAGCCGAGCTGGAGGCGGGCAGATCGGTTTCGCTGGCCGAGGCCAAGGCGCGGTATGGGGACAAGAACGGATTTGACGAGTGGCGGAAGGAGGTTAGGGATGAACGGTAATCAGATTGCCGTCATCGACGCGGTTTTCGATGTGGACGAAGTGACAGAACCCTTCGGCAAACGGTGGGGGCAGGAGCGGTTGACGGTGACGCGAGAGCAACTGGCGGCGCTACAGTCCGGCAAGTTGTTGGCCGTCGACGTCCTGCAGGAGTATGTGGTCTTTCTTGAGATGGAAAAGGGCTAGGTTGTATGGCCCGCCCAGACAACTAAAGGGTCGGTGACAAACGCGAACCGTTTGCATTTGTCACCGACCCCTTTTCGCTCTCTTAACCCGCACCGAGGATCTCCTGGGCGTTCGGGGAGGTGCTGCTGGTATGCGATGAGGCGGGGCTGATTGGCCGTGACCTGTTCGCCATCGACGGCGTGAAGCTGCCGTCGAATGCCTCATTTGTTTGGGGTCAGATCAAAAGCTTGCTTGTGGTTAACGATTAAGAGTTTTTGATCTGACCGTACGCAGTAACAGCAGTAAATCTAGCGGGTTAAAGTCCCGTCCGAGGAATTGTCCGTGCGCCTCGGTAGCAAGAGGAAGCGGCGCCGTGGC
>JAWLGP010000004.1:0-200159 GCA_041685045.1 Gammaproteobacteria bacterium | reverse complement strand
TTTGATCACGGCATCGCAACTTGATGCTATTCAGTTGTTTCGATCGACGGATAAACAGAATTGATCGCCGCCACCAGCGAAAGGGGGCGAGTAGTTACATAAATAGATAGAAATCGTCCTTTCCCTGAAACCACCGGCCCGGCTTTCTGAATTCCGGAAAAGCCTGCTCACCGTGCTGCTGCACGAGGGCTGCGGCAGCGTTGACCCTCTGTACCAAACTACGAACTTCAGGTTGGTGATAAGACGCCGGCAGAGTGGGATCCGATGTAGTTGCCGTGGTGAGTGACGGTATCAGGAAAAGGAACCAAAAGAGTCCGAGTGGCAGTCGCAAGGCTTCTACTCCCCTGTACGCAAAATGCCCGGGTACATGGCTAGTGCGGCGCAGAGGCGCACTCAGCCCTTCGGTATCTTGGACGCATCGAACGGAGCGATGTTGGTGGCGAAGGACCAAAAATAGCCATCCGGATCACGGAGTCCCACCCAGCGGTCACCCCAGAACATGTCCTCCGGACCCTGCAGGATCACGGCCCCGGCTTCCAGCGCCTGCGCGGCCAGGGCGTCCACATCCGGGCAATAGACGTAGAGATTCATCGGGAGCTCCACACCCATGTGCGCCGGCGTGCGCATCTCGTGATCGCCCATCGATCCTTCCGGCGAGAACATGACTACGGTGGCGCCTTGGTATTTCATGCTTGCATGCATGATTCGGCCGTCCGGTCCGGGCACGGTCCCCTCGGATTCGAAGCCGAAGGCGCGGTGATAGAAGGCGAGGGAAGCCTCGGCATTGGCGACGGTAAGATAGGGGATGAGCCAGTTCATCCCTTCCGGGCGGCCTTTCTCCGTGGGCATCGCACTCTCTCCCTGTGTGGGCTTGCTGGCAGTTTAGGTCACGGCAGGGCGCAAGGAGCGACGACGTTCAGTGCGGCCGCACCCTGCGGAACGGGGTGCCGAAGCCGCCCATAGGGGAGGGGGACTCCAGATGCCGGCCTCCATTTCAAATTGGGTTCATCTCTTGAATTCCGTGACCTTCTCGAGCTCGTAGATGGCTTCCGAAATCGTGTCCAACCGCTTATCCAGGACGGTCTGTGCATCGTACAGACCGCGATTGTAGAAGTACGCCCCCAACTCCTCTGAAAAGAAGTCGAGGAGAAATTGCGCGTCGAAGCTCCCGATGTCCTGATGTAGCGCTTCTTTGAAGTACGTCTGGATCTTGCGGACGATAATCGCTGTCTCTTCCTTTGAAAACTTGATGATTGCCATACCTCCTCCGTTTCGTTTGGCTCCAGCGTCCGACCGGGACTGGCCCGACTTCGCCAATATTCTATCCACGCGGGGACCGAACCGCTGGGTGTGCAAGAGAGTTGATATCTTACGTCAAGTGTCGGCCTGGCACGGTCGCGGCCGAAGAGAAAGGGTGACTACTCGCCCCCTCCGTCATTTCCGCCCCCGATGAAAAAATTCGAGGGCAGGCTTCCGCGGGAATCGAGGGAACGGTCAATGGATCCCCGCCTTCGCGCGAGACATCGAGAGCGTACCCGGGCGAGCAGTTACGAGAAAAGGGTAATTGCCGCGTGTAAGGCAACCCACGAAAGGAACTGCGATGCTCCGCCCGAAGTGAGCGCGATCAGATTGGAAGGACTGCACAAAGCTACCAGCGAGCAGCTGAGGAGCTACCATCGTAGAGGAGGGCAGCCGAGGCTTCTCCAGTTGAGAAGTCAGGCACGAAGCGCAGGGTGCTTGTGGTAGTGACCGAGCGTGTGGTGAAAAACTTGCCTGAGGCAACGGACATGTTCACACCCGAATCGATCCTTGAGTTCTGGTTCTCCGGCGAGGCGCCGAAGCATTGGTTTGATTCGACCCGTGAGCTCGAACAGTTGGTCGTCGACCGCTTTCTGCCGGTATGGCAGGCGGCGACCAATGGGGAGCTGGCGGCCTGGGAGTCGACGCCGCAGGGTGCATTGGCACTCGTGATCGTGCTCGATCAGTTTCCCCTCAATATGTTCCGTGGTCGCCCCGAAAGCTTTTCCACCGAGGCCCAGGCGCGGCAAGTGACCCTACGCGCCCTGGAGGCCGGCTACGACCGCGAGCTGGAGGGGGCGCAGAAGGCGTTTCTTTACATCCCGCTGATGCACAGTGAGTCGCTGGCCGATCAGGAACTGTCGGTTGCGCTCTATGAGGCCGCCGGGCTGACGGACAGCCTCAAGTGGGCCTATCATCACCGCGACCTCATCCGCCGTTACGGCCGCTTTCCTCACCGCAACGCGATCCTTGGGCGGGAGAGCACCCCCGAGGAGATCGCCTACCTCAACTCCGATGAGGCGTTCCACGGCTGACCGAGCGGCTATTTTAGTGCGGCGCATTCCTCGAATGCTGCTCTATCTTCGCGCGCTGACGCTCTTCCTGCGCCCGAAGCTCGGGGGTGAACTCTGCGCCGAAGTCCTGCGCCTCGAACAGCGGGCGGAGCTCGACCTCTTCATCGCGGAAAGGGGCGCGCCTGATCCAGTCGAGCGCCTCGTTTTCTTGGTTCCGAGCAGTTCGTCGAGCGTCTTCAGGCTCGGGTGGACACGGGTAAAGACTTGAGCGACGTCCCGCCAGGCAGCGGCTAATAAATATGGCCCTGTTTACAGCCATTATTTGAGCCCAATTCATAAAAAGTTTCCGAGGTTCTTGTACCGCTGGGTGATGTCAAGGAACTCCGGAAGCGCCTTAACACCAGCAAACACCGGCAGTGACCCCAAACGTTCGGGGAACTAGAGCCCGGGGCGACAATCCTGCAAAATGCGGGTTTCTATCCCGTGTACAGCCCATGTCCGCCTCAAGCGTCAAACCAGGTTCCGCGCCGGTGAAGGCGTTCGACCGCCTTCCCGATCAGGCCCGGCGTCTGCTCCAGTTGCTCGCCCTGTTTCAGCAACCGATCTCCCGCACCGTGCTTGCCAAGGGCTTTGCCGCTGCCGGCGAGCGCGTCGACGGGACCAAACTATTGACCCCGAAAGTGATTGCACCGCTCGTCGATCAGTTGGCGCGCGCGAAGCTGCTGGTGGAGGTCAATTCGAAGATCCGTTGCCGGCCGGAGGTGGCGGAGGCGGTTGCCCGCCGTTCCCTGACGGACGGCAGCTTCGACGATCTGGCGAGCGCGGTGGAGAACCATGTCAGGGAAAAGAGCGGGTTCTATTACAGGCGCTATTACACCGATGCGGACGAGGTGTGGCGTGATCTGCGCCTGGCGCTGTTTCGGGGGGACAAGGCGGCTCTCTCCGAGGTGTCGCAGGATGCACGGTGGGAGCGCTTTGAGGAGTCGCGCCGCGAGCATCCGCTGCGCCGGCTGGTGGAGGATTCCTTCGAGGAGGCGTGGCTGTTCGCCCTGCCCGAGGCGTTGTGTGGCTTCGTCCTGGGCGAGTTGCTGGCGGATACCCTGATGCGGATTCGGGCGCCGGGTCCGGTCGAGGCGTTTGCGGAGCGGCTGTGCCGCGAACGGGCGCCACAGTGCAGCTTCGCCATGCTCCACAACTCTTGCGTGCTCCTGCTGTTGTCGGGTCGCTGGGAGGACGCGGCTCAGCTCGATCCGGCCGGCGGCGCGGACGGCTTGGGCGCCCTGATCTGCGGTTGGCGCGCCGCCTTTGGCGACGAACCGGCCGTGGCCGTCGACCAGTTCGATCGCTTCATCGCCATCCAGAAGGAGCACGGTAACAAGCGCAAGGTGGCGGTGCCGTGGGACTTCGAGCCGATCTTCCTGATCGCCCTTTTGCGGGCGGGACAGGGGAAGCGGGCCGCCGCGTATGTCCGGCAAGAGTATGGCGCCCGCAAGCACGCCCTCTCGAAGGAGCGCCTGCTGTTGCGGCGCCTGTTGGACTTGGCGGGGGATGCGCCGGGCACTGCTCCATTGCTGCCCCCGTCGCCGGGTTTGCTCGATGGATTCTATCCGCTGCTCTACTTCCTTCTGCTCTACTGGGAGGACGCCGCCAAGGCGCGTGAGGCGGCGGCGGAGCTGGAGAAGCACCGGCGCGCCTTGGCGGATGCGGGCTATCTCTGGCTGGCCGGCGAGGCCGCGGAGCTGCTGGCCCGCCTGGGCGGTCCGCGGGCGGAAGAGCTCGGCGCGCTGGCGGCGGCGGCGCGGGAGCGCAGTGGGGCGAGCTGGAGCAGCGTCGATCTCGTGGCCCGGGTCGAGCCCTGGCAGCGCACCTTGAATGCCCTGTCCCACTTCGCGCTGAGCGGCGGGGATGGGCGGGCCGAGTCCGGCGAACGGCTGATCTGGCTGGTGGGCGAGCGCTACGGCTGGCGCGTGTCGCCCAAGGTGCAGAAACGTACCGCCAAGGGGAATTGGACCTCCGGCCGCGCCGTCTCCTTGCGCCGCCTCTATGAAGAGAGTGACACGCTGGGGTTCGTCACGGCGGCCGATCGCAAGGTGATCGCCGCCATCCGCCGCGATAGCCACGGCTGGGGGTACGAGGAGTTCGATTTGGCGGCGGTCGAGGCGCTGCAGGCGCTGGCCGATCACCCCCTGGTGTTTTCGGACGGCAGTCCGCCAACGCCCATCGAAGTGGTACGAGGGGAGCCTGAACTACGGGTTGAGCACCGGGACGGGCAGCTTCGGATCACGCTGGCACCGGACCCGGAGGAGCAGGAGGAGGAGGGGATCGCCATCATTCGCGAGGGGCTGAACCGGATTGTGGTCATCCCCTTCACCGGGCAGCAGCGGGAGATCGCCGTCATGCTCGAAGGCGGCCTCACCGTGCCGGAGAGCGCCCGTGAACAGGTGCTCGACTCGCTGGGGGCCATCGCCGGCCTGGTGACGGTCCACTCCGACATTGGCGGCGGCGGCGAGGTGCACGAGACGGTGGTGGGCGACCCCTCGCCGCACCTGCAACTGCTCCCGTTCGAGGCCGGGCTCAAGGCGATGCTGCTGGCGCGCCCGTTCGGCGAGCGCGGCCCTTATATCCGGCCCGGAAGCGGCGGACGCACGCTGGTGGCCGAGCTGGAGGGGCGGCGGGTCCAGGCCGACCGCAGCCTCGACCTGGAGCAGACGCGGGCGGCCGAGGTGCTGGCGGCGTGCCCGGCACTGGCCGCGGCCGAGCAGGAAGAGGAGGCCCTGTTGCTGCCGCAGCCGGAGTCGTCGCTCGAACTGCTGGAGCAGTTGCATGGGCTCGGCGAGCGGGTACGGGTGGAGTGGCCGCAGGGCCAGCGCTTTCGACTCGCCGGCCGGGCCGACACTCGCAACCTGCGGGTGCAGGTACAAAGCGCCCAGGAGTGGTTCAGTGCCAGCGGCGAGGTGATGTTGGACGACGGCCAGGTCTGGGACATGGTCCGCCTGCTGGAGCTGCTGGATCAGACGCCGGGCCGGTTCCTTCAGGTGGGCGAGGGCGAGTACATTGCGCTCACCCGGGAGTTCCGCCGCCGTCTGGGCGATCTGAACGCTGTCGCCGAACGCAGCGGCAAGGGCGTGCGTCTCAATCCGCTGGCGGGGCTGGCGCTGGAAGAGCTGGCCGCCGAGGCGGAGGAGTTCGTGGGCGATGACGGTTGGCAGTCGTTCCGGGAGCGCTACGAGGAGGCGCAAAGGTTGCGGCCGAAGCTCCCCTCCACGCTGCAAACGGAACTGCGCGATTATCAGTTGGACGGTTTCCGCTGGCTCGCGCGGCTCGCTCGGTGGGGAGTCGGCGCCTGCCTGGCCGACGACATGGGACTGGGCAAGACGGTGCAGACCCTCGCCCTGTTGCTACACCGTGCCGGCGAGGGTCCGGCTCTGGTCGTCGCCCCGACCTCGGTGGCCGGCAACTGGCGGGCGGAGGCGGCCCGATTCGCCCCCACGCTCAACGTGATTACCTATACCGGCGCCGATCGCGACCAGTTGCTCGCCGACCTCAAGCCCTTCGATCTGGTGGTCTGCACCTACGGTCTCCTGCAACAGGACATCGACTCGCTCGCATCGGTGAACTGGCAAACGGCGGTACTGGACGAGGCGCAGGCGATCAAGAATCTCGCCACCAAACGCACCCGGGCGGCGATGGCGCTGCGGGCGCAGTTCAAGGTGATCACCACCGGCACGCCGGTGGAGAACCACTTGGGAGAGCTGTGGACCCTGTTCCGGTTCATCAATCCGGGCCTGCTCGGGTCGCTGGAGCGGTTCAACCGCCGCTTCGCCGCTCCCATCGAGCGGGACCGCAGCGTCGCGGCCCAGACCGCCCTGCGCAAGCTGATCCAGCCCTTCATCCTGCGCCGTAGCAAGACCCAGGTGCTGGAGGAGCTTCCGCCACGTACCGAAATCCTCCAGGAGGTGGAGCTGGGCCCCGAGGAGCGGCGGTTCTACGAGGCGCTGCGCCGCCGCGCGCTGTTGCACCTCGAGTCCGACGCGGACGGCGGCAGCCGCAAGCAGGGCCAGCGGCAGCTCCAGATCCTCGCCGAGATCACCCGCCTGCGCCGCGCCTGCTGCAACACACGGCTGGTGACCGACGGTCCGGCCCTGCCGAGCGCCAAGCTGGAGGCGTTTGGCGAAATCCTCGACGAGTTGCTGGAGAACCGCCATAAGGCGCTGGTGTTCAGTCAGTTCGTCGATCACCTTGGCCTCATCCGCGAGCTGCTCGACGCGCGCCGGATCGCCTACCAGTATCTGGACGGCAGCACGACCGCCGCCGAGCGCGACCGCCGGGTGCGCGCCTTTCAAGCAGGCGAAGGCGAGCTGTTCCTGATCAGTCTCAAGGCGGGCGGCGTCGGTCTCAACCTCACCGCCGCCGACTATGTCATCCACATGGACCCGTGGTGGAACCCGGCGGTGGAGGACCAGGCCGCGGACCGCGCCCATCGTATCGGCCAACAGCGCCCGGTCACTATCTATCGCCTGGTGGCGAAGGACACCATCGAAGAGAAAATCGTCGCACTGCACCACAAAAAACGCGACTTGGCCGACAGCCTGCTGGAAGGAACGGCAATGGGTGGCAAGGTTTCGCCAGAGGAGTTGCTACGGCTGTTGCGGGAAGAATCGTAGGCTCCGCCTCTGTTCCAGGAATTCAGCGTCCTGCGAGGGGGATAAGGCACTGGAGCCAAGAGCGGCGAGAAGCTTGAACAGGCATATCGATCGGGCTATCGTTAAACGATGCATGTATCGATGAGGCGCCCCCATGACAGCCGTTACCGTGTCGCCCAAGTTTCAGGTGGTGATTCCCAAAGAGGTGCGTGATGCGCTGGGAATCGTTTCCGGGCAAAGAGTACAAGTCCTGACCTATCAAAACCGTATCGAGCTTATCCCGCTCAAACCGATGCAGGAGATGAGAGGCTTCCTCAAGGGGATCGATACCGAGGTGGACAGGGATGACGATCGCGTATGAATGTCGTCGATTCCTCCGCGTGGCTCTCATATTTTGCTGGTGATGACAATGCGGAAGTCTTTGCCGAGGCGATAGAGCAGACGGAGGTACTGCTGGTTCCCAGCATCACGATCACGGAGGTCTTCAAGAATATCCTGCGACAACGTGATGAAGAGGCCGCCCTGCTGGCAACGGCCCACATGAACGAAGGGAAAGTCATCCCGCTCAGCTCAGAGCTGGCAATCCAGGCCGCCATCTATGGTGTGCAAAACAAGCTGCCACTGGCCGACAGTATTATTTATGCAACAGCGCGCAAGCATAGTGCTGTCGTGTGGACGCAGGATAACGGCTTCGAAGACTTGCCAGGCGTTAAGTACTATCCCAAGCGCGAAGGATGATGGAGTCAGAGTCAAATATCGATTGATGACGAGTTCGCATTGCCCGCGAGTCGGGCGCCCTCCGCCGCCAGGTTCTGGGGGGCCGGTGCGGACGCTGTGTATCCAGCCCCCCATTAGGCGATCCCGCTGCTCCAGCAGTTCGCTCGGCAGTTCTCCTTCACGTAAGGTGCCGGTAGCTGTCCTCTACCGGCCTTGAGCCGGATCAATTACAGCCGGGTCCCTTTGCCTCAATGTCGCCGGGTTGACTTCGCTCGCTTCCAGTCAATGGGCCAAGGAGGAGCGGGAGTCGTGACGGTTTTCAAGGAGACCTGCCGATGCGGCTGATCAGGAATACGAGGCGGTTATGGGCCGCAGTCGGCCTGTTGGCGGGGCTCGTGCTGTTGGGCCTGCTGGTCTTCAGCCGCCAGGCACCGGAGCGGGAGGACCAGGAGGCGCGTGCGCTGGCGGTGCGGACGATCATGCTGCAACCGCTCGCATTCCGTTTCGAGGCGCGTGGCTATGGTGTCTCGCGGGCGGCAGAGAGCTGGCAGGCGGTGGCCAACGTCCCTGGTCGGGTGGTGGAGCGCCATCCGGAGCTGGAGAGTGGGCGGTTGGTTCGTGCCGGGACGCAGCTGCTTGCCCTCGACCCGAGCCGCTATGAGCTGGCGATCGCCGAGGCCGAGGCGGACCTGGCATCGCTCGCTGCTGAAGGGGATCAGCTGGAGACGGAGCAGGAGAATACCGGTCGCTTGCTGGCACTGGAGCGTGAGCGGCTCGAACTGGCCGAGCAGGAGCTGACACGGATTGAGCGGTTGGTGGCGAACGGGTCGCTGGCGCGCTCCCGGGAGGATGAACAGCGCCGGGCTACCTTGGCGCAGCGTCAGGCGGTGGCGAAGCTGAGCAACGAGCTGAAGCTGATCCCGGTGCGCCGTGATCGCCTCGCTGCACAGCGGGATCGGGCAAGGACCCGCCTTGAGCAGTCGCGGCAAGACCTGGCCGACACACGCTTTGTGGCGCCGTTCGACCTGCGCGTGGCGTCGGTCGCGGTGGAGCGGCACCAGTATGTCGCGGCGGGCCAGCCGCTGTTCCAGGGAGACGGCCTGGCGGCCGCCGAGGTCGAAGCCCACATCCCCTTGTCGATGCTGCGTCGCCTCATGGGCGGCGTGGTCCGCCCCGAACCGGCGTCCACGGCGTTCGATCTCCATGAACAGTTGGATTTTTCCGCCATCGGTGCCGAGGTTCGGCTGGTAGATGCGGAGATGACCCGCTGGCCGGCACGGCTGGAACGGGTGGCCAGCGGGCTGGACCCGATCACCCGCGCGGTGCGCGTGGTCGTCACCGTGGATGAACCCTATGCCGATGTGGCCCCGCCGAAGCGGCCAGCGCTGCAGCCGGGCATGTATCTCCAGGTGCGGCTCTCGGCGCCGAGCCCGCAGCCGCTGCTGACGCTGCCGGCCTCGGCGGTCCACGACGGGGAGGTCTATCGGGTGGCCGACGGACCGCGCCTCGAACGACGGCCGGTCGAGGTCGCTTTCGAACAGGACGACCTGGCGGTCATCGCGGCCGGCCTCTTGCCGGGGGACCAGGTGATCGTCGACGACCCGCTCCCGGCCATCGACGGCATGGCTGTCGTGCCGCGCCGCGATGAAGCGCTGGAACGTGAAATGCGTGCGCAGGCCGCGGGGAACCGCCAATGATCCGCTGGTTCGCCGCCCACCCGACCGCCGCCAACCTGCTGCTCATCGTGCTGTTGGCCATGGGGCTGTTCGCCGCGCCGTCGCTGAAGCGCGAGACCTTTCCCGACTACCGTCCGGTGGAGGTGGGTATCGAGGTGGTCTATCGCGGCGCTACCGCCACCGACGTGGAGGATGCCGTCTGTCGTCGGCTGTACGAGGCAGTCCGCGCCGTCGACTCTCTCGATGAGATGAGCTGCGTGGCGCAGGACAATCTCGCCAGCGCCGTGGCGACCATGGCGCCAGGCGGGGAGCCGCTGCGCTTTCTGAGCGACATCGACGCGGAGGTTGGTGCCATCACCGACCTGCCGTCGCGAGCCGAGCGGCCGGTCATCCGGGAACTCCACCGCAGCGACCTGGTGGCGGCGGTCGCCGTCTCGGGGGCGATGCCGTTGACGCACCTGGAGGACTACGCGGTGGCGCTCGAGGAGCGCTTGATGCGTCTGCCCGGGGTGGCCGAGGTGACGCTCCATGGCCTGTCGCAACGGCAGTGGCAGGTGGAGGTGCCGCGCGGGGTGTTGGCGCAGCATGGCCTGTCGGCCCGTGAACTGGCTGGGCGGCTCGGGCGACAGAACGTGGACCTGCCGCTGGGGACGCTGCAGACCGGCGAGCGCGACATCCAGCTGCGTTTCACCGACCAGCGTCGGTCGCTGCGTGAGTTGGAGGGGTTGGTGGTGGTCTCTGACGGGGCGGGCGGCGAGCTGACCCTGGGGGATATCGCCACCCTGCGCGAGGTGGGCGAGCGGGAGGAGGAGAAGGTCCGCTTCAACGGCGAACGGGCGGTGGTGCTGGAGATCAGCAAGAGCCTGCGCGACGACTCCCTGCGGGTGATGGAGGCGCTGACTGCCCTGGTGGAGCGGGAGCGGCAGCGGCTGGGTGACGGGGTCCGGCTGACGGTAACGCAGGACATGACCAGCATCGTCCGCGACCGGCTCCAGATGCTGGTCGAGAACGGGGTGATGGGTCTGGTGCTGGTGGTGCTGGTGATGAGCCTGTTCTTCCGCCCGCGCCTGGCGCTGTGGGCGGTGCTGGGTCTGCCGGCGGCCTTCATGGGGACCTTTTTTGTCATGGGGGTCGCGGGGCTGTCGCTGAACATGATCACCCTGGTTGCGCTTCTGATGGCGGTGGGGATCGTGATGGACGACGCGGTGGTGATCACCGACAACATTGCGGTGCACGCCGGCGAGCACCACTCGGCCCTGGAGGCGGTGGTGCAGGGCACCCGCCAGGTGCTGCCCGGCGTGATCTCCTCGTTTCTCACCACGGTGGCGGTGTTCGGCCCGCTGTCGTTCCTGGCCGGGGAACTGGGTGCAGTGCTCAAGGTGTTACCGGTAGTGCTGATCGCCGCACTGGCGGCGAGCCTTGTCGAGGCGTTCTGGATCCTGCCGCACCACCTCAAGGGGACGCTCCCGCGGTTGACCGAGGGCCGGGAGTCCCGCTTTCGCGCGGCCTTCGATGCCGGTTTCGAACGGTTTCGGGAGCGGGTGGGCACCACGGCCGACGCGGCAATCCGGGCGCGTTACCTGGTGCTCGGCCTGCTGCTGTTTGTCCTTTTCGGTTCGGTCGGCTTCATCGCCGGTGGCCACGTGGGCAACGAGGCGATGCCCGACATCGACGGTGACGTGCTGGAGGCACGTATCCTGATGCCGCAGGGCACACCGCTAGCCCGTACTGAGGCGGTGGCCGCCCAGGTGGAGTCGGCAATGCGGCGCATTGACCGGCGGCTCACGGCCGAGCAGCCCGGGCAGGCTGCGCTGGTGCGCTCCACCCAGGTGCGCTTCAACCATAACGCGAGCGCCCGCGAGGGGGGCAGCCATGTGGCGACCGTGGTGGTCGACCTGCTGACTGCCGAGCGGCGTAGCGTGACCCTGGACCGACTCACCACGCTCTGGCGCAAGGAGATCGGGACGATCCCCGGCATTCACAGCCTGCTCATCCAGGAGCCGGGCTTCGGCCCCGCCGGCATCCCCGTGGCGCTGCGCCTGCGTGGGGGGGACTTGGAGGTGTTGAAGGCCGCGGCGCTCGACGCAGCACAGACCCTGGTCAGTTATACGGCCGTCTACAACGTAATGGACGACCTGCGCCCCGGCAAACCGCAGCGGACCCTCTCCCTCGCGCCCGGGGCGCACGGGATGGGACTCACCGCCGAGGAGGTCGGGGGACAACTGCGGGCCGCATGGCTCGGCGAGATTGCCGATACGCAGCGCATCGGCGACTGGGACGTCGAGCTGCTTGTGCGTCAGACCGAGGGCGGACGCGACAGCTTGGGCGACCTCGCCGAACAGACGATCCGCCTGCCCGACGGCAGCCGTGTCCCGCTCGGGGAGGTAGTCCGGATTGCCGAGCGGCGCGAGTGGGCGCGGATCACCCGTATCGATGGCCGTCGCACCGTCACCATCGAGGCCAATGTGGATGCCCGCCTGAGCAGCGGCCAGGCGATCGTCGCGGACCTGCGCGAACGCTGGCTTTCCGACTTTTCGGCGAGGCACCCCGGGGTGGAGGTGGTCTTTGAGGGGCAGGTGGCCCGTTCCGCCGAGACCGGCGGCTCCATCGGGCGCGGCCTACTGATCGGGTTGGTCGGGATCTTCGTAATCCTGTCGTTCCAGTTCCGCAGCTACGTGGAGCCGCTGATCGTCATGCTCTCCATCCCCCTGGCGTTCATCGGCGCGGTCTGGGGCCACGTGCTGATGGGGTTTTATCTCTCCATGCCCTCACTGATCGGTGCGGCGGGGCTGGCCGGCATCGTGGTCAACAATGCCATCCTGCTCATTCAATTCATCAAGGCGCATCGGGAACGGGGGCTGGGTGCCGTCCGGGCCGCCGGTCAGGCCAGTCGCGACCGGCTGCGCGCGATCCTCATCGCCTCGTTTACCACCATTGCCGGTCTGCTGCCGCTATTGGCGGAGACCAGCACCCAGGCCGACGCCATCAAGCCGTTGGTCATCTCGGTCGTATTCGGCCTGGTCACTGCAACCGTTCTGGTTCTGTTGGTGATCCCGGCGCTGTACGTGGTATTCGATGACTGGGGCTGGACCCGGCAGGAATAATGTTGGAAATAGGTGTTGCCAACCAGGTCTTGCCGTAGCCGTTGAGCATTTTTCGCATGAACGCGTGTTCCGCGGCTTCAGGCAGACCGGGGGCGATGAGCTGGACAGACAGGATCTCACCGCTGTGCGCGTGCCAGTTGCGGCGTTCGTCGGCGGGCAGCTGCTCGAACAGGTGTTCGGAAATGATGTACTCGATGCCGAGCAGGTTTGCCTGCGGCCCGTTGTCGTCAAAGAGCACGCATTCCGTGAAATCCTCGCTGACTTCGCGGCAGTAGTGGTGCGCCTCCCATTGTCGCTCCGGTTCGTCTCGATGGGGATGAAACCCAACCACATATACGTCGAAGTCCTTCAGCGGCGCCTGTGACTGGAAGAGGCGGGCGCCACGCTCGAGCACGCGGGTACGTGCCAGACTTGGCTCACCAGCCGGTTGTAGCGGGGGCAGCCTGCGACCTTGTCGATAAGCCGCGAACCGGGCTGCGACGCCGGCAAGGGCTATCCCGGAAATGAAGCCGAGCAGGCGAGTGCGTTGAGCCATCCTTGTCCCTCCCAAGTGATGCGGTCAGAGGAGCCCTTTCCGGGGCCAAGTTCTCGCTATTTCCTATAGACCACTATTGCTATACCGCTGCTCCGATGTTGAGATCGCGCGCCCAATCACTGCGGTGCCTTATAGTGGAGCCTCGTTCCAGGAGGGAGTCCGCGTTGTGTCTAAAAAGAATCGGCTGTTGTGCGCCGCCTCGCTGCTGTCGGTGCCGGGGGCGGCACACGCCCACGGCGGTATCGAGATGTTTATCGTGGCTGGGCTGGCGGCACTGGCAGTCGCCACCCTCGCCGGTGGCGTGAAGTGGGGCCTGTTGCGGCTGTTACGCCCGAGCCGATACCGGCCTCTGTTGCTGATCCCCGCGGGGCTTCTGGAAATTGTGCTGTTGTGGCTGGCGCTGTTCCTGGTTGCGCAGCTTGGCCTGCGGTCGTTTTTCGATGTGGCTCTGTTCGGTGGCTTGCTCTATTTGCCGCTCGCCCACTTTCCCAACCTGGGCCTGCTCGAGGGGGTATCCCAACGCCGCGCAAAGGCGCTGCTGCTTGCTTTGCCGTTTCCGTTACTGTTGTTGATCGGACAGGCGGCGCTCTCGGGCTGACAGGGGACATCGGCGCTTACCTGACAAGGCAGCACTGGCAGGCGCACCTGAACGGGGCATCAGTCAGCCAGTCGGTGCGGTGCCATGCCGAGACCTTCAAAGTTGCCACACCCGGGCGGTCCTGCCTTCTGACAAAAAAACATCGGTTTCGCGTAGCCGTGGTGCGCCCTCGGCAATGAACCTTCGGCGGTGCCTCGGGTCAAGATGTGATGAATTCCCCTTCTTGGGGAGCTGGGGCTTTTGAACAGGCGTACAGGATCCAATGACGAATGAACTGGCCCAGGCGTTGGAATCCGTCGACCGCGCCCGGGTCGAAGCGATTTTCCAGCAAGCCCTCCGCCAGCATTCCCCCATTCAGGTCGCCGAGCAGCTGATCGTCCCGGCGTTGCAGCAACTGGGGGACGACTGGAGCGCCGGCACCGCGGCCCTCTCGCAGATCTATATGGCGAGCCGCATCTGTGAGCAGTTGGTGCGGCGCGTGCTTCCGCCGGCTGCCCCCGAACGTCGGCACCACCCCCCCCATGCCATCGTCGTTCTGAACGACTACCACCTGCTCGGCCAGCGCATAGTGCTGGCCGTAATGCAGGCCAGCGGGTTCGATATCCGCGACTATGGACGGATGGACGTTGAGCAACTGGTCGAGCGGGTAGTGGCCGACGACACCAAGATCCTGCTGATATCGGTCCTGATGCTGCCTGCCGCCCTCAAGATCAAGGCCGTTCGCTCCGCGCTCGCGGAGAAGGGACACGAAGTGCGTATCGCCGTGGGCGGTGCACCGTTCCTGTTTGATCCCCAGTTGTGGCGCGAGGTTGGCGCGGATGCCATGGGGCAAAGCGCGACCGACGCTGTGGCGATCGTTCGGCAGTGGATGGAGGAGATGGCATGAAAACCTCGATGGAGAGGGTTCTGACCGCCATGGAGCATCGGGAGCCCGACCGGGTGCCGGTGTTCATTCTTACCACCCTGCACGGCGCCCGGGAACTGGGCCTGAGCATACGGGATTACTTTTCCCGTGCCGAATACGTGGTCGAGGGACAGCTGCGCCTGTTGGAAAAATATCGCAGCGACTGCCTCGACCCCGCCTATTACGCCGCTCTCGAGCTGGAGGCATTCGGCGGGGAAACGGTGTTTATCGAGGATGGACCGCCGAACGCCGGTGCCCCGGTCATCGACCGTATCGAGGCGATCGACCGGCTCGTGCCGCCGCGGGTCGAGGAGTCCGCCGGGCTGCTCCGGGGACTGGAGACCATTCGTCGACTGAAGGCACAGGTGGGTGATTCGGTGCCGATCATCGGCAGTGTCACCTCGCCATTTTCGCTGCCGATCATGCAGTTGGGATTTGCGCATTACATTGAGTTGATTTACGAGCAGCCCGATCGGTTTTCCCGCCTGATGGCGGTCAACCAACAGTTCTGCGTCGAGTGGGCCAACGCCCAACTGGAGGCTGGCGCTACGGCCATTGGCTACGCCGATCCCATGGCTTCGACCACCACCATTCCGCGCGACCTTTACCTGCGAACCGGCCATCCGGTAGCGCGTGAAACCCTGGCCCGGATCAACGGTTCGGCCGCCGTCCACCTCGCTTCCGGCCGCGGTCTGGCCATTGCCGAAGATTTCGTCGCCACCGGTGCAGCGGCGATCGCGGTCAGTACCCTTGAAGACCTCGCCGACTGGAAGGCCGCCGTCGGGGATCGTCTCACGCTGATCGGCAACTTGAACGGGATTGCGATGCGTAACTGGAGCGAGGAGCAGGCCGAGGAGGAGGTGAAGCGGGCGATCGCCAAGGCCGGGCGAGGTGGCGGATTCGTGCTCGCCGACAATCACGGCGAGATCCCCTGGCAAGTGCCGGACCGGGTGTTGCTGGCGATCAGGGATGCCGTTGACCGCTGGGGGCGCTATCCGCTGGATTGGGTGGGACAGGCGGGAGCGGGCGCATGACCGGGAAGCTCTGCCTGCTGTGCTGCGGCAACTTCCTTCCGGAGATAGAGGCGGCGGTCGCCGCGGAAGGGTGGGGCGATGTCAGCGTCGCCGCGTTTCCCGCCCGGTGTGGCCACCCGCCCACGAATTGGGATGAACTGCGTCCACTGGTCCCCGCCGACTGCACGGCGGTTGCCGTGCTCGGGCGCGCGTGCCTGCACGGCCTGGAGGCACCACCGAACGACTGGCCGCCTGTGCGGCGGCGGCTCCAGGAAAACTGTTTTCATCTTGTGGCCGGGGCGACGCCGGTTGCCGAGGCAATCGGGCGGGGCGCCTACCTGATCACGCCGGGCTGGCTTCGCGACTGGCGCAGGAAGGTGGCCGAGATGGGATTCGACGCAACCACTGCGCCGGATTTCTTTCACGGCTTTGCCCGCTCGCTGGAGCTGCTGGATACTGGCGTCGTTCCCGATGCCGATCGCCTGCTCGTCGAACTGGCCGCGACACTCGACCTGCCCGCTGGCCGCACTGCGGTCGGCATCGACTACACGCGTTTGCTGCTCGGTCGATGGGTTGCCGAGTGGCGCCTCGAGGAAGCGCACCGCGAGGCGCGCGAGCGGGATCGCGACCACTCCCGGGCCGTGGCCGACCTGACGGCCGCGATGGACGTTCTCGGGCAGTTGGCCCAGCTCAAGGACGAAGCGGAGACCGTCGCCGCCATCGAGGATCTGTTCCGGATGTTGTTCGCGCCACAGGACCTCTTCCTTGTGCGCTTCGCCGAAGGCACAGCCCAGGCCATCGACGCGCTTCCGCAGGCACTTGCGGCACAATTGGCCGCGCTCAAGGAAGATTGGGCGTGGACCGCATCCGGAAGCGGCTTTCTCCTGCGTATCGGGCGGAGCAGGGAGCTGTTGGCGGTGGTCATCGTCGATCGGCTCGCCTTTCCCGAGTTCCGCGAACGCTACCTCAACCTCGCGCTTTCCGTTGCCGACGTCTGCGGACTCGCCATCGAAAACGCACGCAGTTTCCACCGGTTGAAAGAGACAGAAGCCGCGCTTCGAAAAAGTGAGTTCAGTCTGAAGATCGCCCAGGCCATCGCCCACCTCGGCCATTGGGAATGGGACGTGGCGTCGGGTGATATGCGTTGGTCCGACGAGACTTACCGAATTCTCGGTTACGAACCGCACGCATTGGCGCCCAGCGACGACACTTTCTTCCTCGTGATCCATCCCGATGACCGGGAAATGGTTGGCGAACACATCCGCCAGGCGCGACAGGGACACAGTTTCGATCTCGAATATCGTGTGGTCCTGCCCGGAGGCAGCGTCCGGGTGGTACATGGGATGGGCACGGCGCTGCGCGCCGATGTGGCCGGACAACCGCGGCTGATTGGGACCATTCAGGACCTGACGGCACATGCCCCGCTCGAGCTGCTGGGCGTCATCCAGGACATTACCGACCGCAAGGAACTGGAGTGGCGGTTAGCTCGCGAGGCCAGCACCGACCCATTGACCGGATGCGCCAACCGCCGGCGTTTCCTGGAACTCGCCAGACAGGAGATCGTACGGGTCCGCCGCTACGGCGGCAGCTTGTCGGTGCTTGCTCTCGATCTGGACCACTTCAAGAAGGTCAACGACCGACATGGTCATCACGTGGGAGACCTGGCGTTGCAAATGCTCGTGCAGGTCTGTCATGCGACCTTGCGTGAGGAGGATACGGTCGGTCGGCTGGGGGGGGAGGAGTTCGCCATTCTGCTCCCGCAGACTCCGGCGGAGAGGGCGGTGGAGGTTGCTGAACGGGTTCGGCGAGCGGTCGAGGCCGCGCGGGTCGACCTGGAGCCGGATCCATCCGTGCGCTTCACCACCTCCGTTGGCGTGGCGAGCCTGGAGGCGGCCGACAAGGATATCGATGCGCTACTCGGTCGCGCCGACCGGGCCCTGTATCAGGCAAAAGAATCGGGCCGCAACCGGGTCGTTTCCGATACCCCGGTAAGTTGACCCACACGTGACTCCGCCCTTGCACATCGTTGTCGACAGGGGGTATTGAGGGCCCGGTCTACGCCCAGGCCCTCCGTCACACTCTCGCTTCGCCTCAGCGCTTGGCTTTGGCGCGAGGTTTCTTCTCCTCCGCCGCTCCGGCCTTCTCTATGCTCTCGAGCAGGTTCTGGTCCAGATTCGGCACCACGGGTAGTCCATCCTTGTCCTCGACCAACGGTTCAAGCTGGGTGCGCTGTGTTTCGCACAAGGCGTGCAGTTCACGGTAGCGTGCAGCCAGTTCCATGGCGCTCTCCTGTGCGGCTTGCACGTCCTTGAGGTCCTGCTCCAGCTTCTTCTTGTCCTTGCGTAGGGCCGCGGCGTCTTTTTCCGCCTGCTTGCGCGCATCGGACTCTTCGATCTTCTGCCGTTTCAGCGTCTTCAGCGCCTTCAGCACGTTTTCCGGCGTATCGGACAGGGCGGTGTTGATGGCCTTGAGTGCCCGTTCCTTTTCCGCCAGGCGCTGCTTACACTCGTTCAACTCTCTGGCCGCACTCTCGCGACCGTTGATGACCTTCTGTTGAAGCGTTTCCTGGGTTGCGAGCGCCTCTGCGCGGGCGGCTTCAGCGACACTCATGGACTTCTGGCAGTCCGTGAGCTTCTTTTCCATGGCCGCAATGGCCTGCTTGGCTTCGTCCTTGGCCTTGCCAACGTCGGTATCCGCTTGGGCGGCGCGGTCGATGGCTGCTTCCAGGGCCAGCTTGAGTTCTTCCGGGGAGGTGTCCGGGTCCAGCTTCAGGGCATCCGTTGCGGCCCGAATCAACATCTGCTTGCTGATTGCGAGTTCTTTCCACACGTTAAGCTTAATTTCTAGATCTTCGGTCAACATTTTCTCCGTAGGATTCAGTGCCTTCTTGGGGAAGGTGGTTCGTGAGGGAGGGAATATTAGATCAACTCTCGGCAATGGCGGTAACAATTGATGGCCAATTCGCAAAATACCCGCTCCTTTTCTCCTTATTGTGGCCGGACCAAAACCTTACAGAATTGCTCGGCAATTGCGATACGTCCGCACCGACCACATCCAAATAGAGTCCCGTTTCCGGTAGAGCCCCGGTATTTCGACTTGGCACCGGCCGAGGAGGTGCAAAGGTAGCTTGTCGGGGGGATTTCGTCAGCGCTCGCCACCGAGTCGGTGCATATCGCGGTTTTGGTGTAACATCCAATCGAATCAAACGCATTTCTCTTGCCGGAGGCTGGATGGTCCTTGTCATCCGCGCCGGCCTGCAGCGCCGTTAAGCTGCGGGTTCGGCCAATCTCAACGGGTATTCCGTCTGAACGTGGCGGCGCTTGCTTGCGCCTTCACACCCGATGGGTTCGTTAAGAGGATGACAGCATGTTTCCGGACTTCTCCCGGCTTCTGCCTCTGGGCTGGCACAACCATTTTCTTGCCCAAATTCCCCTGGAGCAGCTCGTGGCCGTTCGCCCCGCACGCGTCGTCGGCGTCGAGCGGGAGCGCTTTCGCATCGATCTCGGCGAGGGGCCGGTAGGCGTCAGTCTGGCGGGCCGCTACCGCGTTGGAAACGAAGCACCGCCGACCGTGGGCGACTGGGTGTTGCTTGCAGCCGATGCCATGGTCATCGTGGCACGGCTGGCTCCCCGCACGGTGATCGCTCGGCGTGTTGCCGGCAGCCACGACACCCAGGCTATTGCCGCGAACATCGATTTGATGGTCGTCGTCAGCGGCCTGGATGCGGAGTTCAATCTTCACCGCATCGAGCGCTACCTGGTGATCGCGGCCCAGGCGGAGGTTACGCCGTTGGTGTTGCTGACCAAAGCGGATCTTTGCACTGACCCGGCGCCGATGCTGGCGGCGGTACGCGAACGCCTGCCGGAAGGCGCCGAGGTGCTGGCGGTGGATGCGTTGCAGGAGCCGCTCGCGGAGCGTCTGTCCGTTTGGCTCGGTTCCGGCACGACGCTGGTCGTTGTGGGCTCGTCCGGTGTCGGCAAGTCCACAGTGGTTAACAACCTTGCGGGTACCCTTGTGCAGTCCACGGGCGCAACCCGGCGCGACTGCAAGGGCCGGCATACCACCACATCCCGCTCACTTATCCCCTTGCCCGGAGGCGCCTGCATCATTGACGTTCCGGGCATGCGGGAAGTGGGCCTGGCGGGCGAAGGCGGCGTGGAACGACAGTTCCGTCTCATCAACGAGTTCGCCCGCGCGTGCCGATTTGCCGACTGCTCCCATACGGAGGAGCCGGGGTGCGCGGTAAGGCGCGCGGTCGAAGAGGGCGAGATCGCTCCTGACGAGTGGAGTCACTATCTGAGACTTCGCGCCGAGGAACGCCATCACGTTGCGGAGCACGAGCGGCGCCGAAGGGAACGGGTGTTCGGTCGCGCAGTGCGTGAGGCGTTGTCTTTGAAAAGGGGCAAGGACGGTTGACGAGAGCCTTGACTGAAAAGGCGCCACATGGCTTCGGACTCGTGGTCACTCACATGCCAGCTGCTGACCGGGGCCACGCAAGCATCACCCGACCCGATCACCCCGGAGCGTGAACATGAAACGGAGAGAAACTGTGCGCTCGACTGCGCCGCGGACGCTCTTCACCGTCGGGCACTCCACCCGTACCCTGGAGGAATTCGGTTCTCTCCTGAAGGCGCATCGAATCGGCATCCTGGCCGACGTGCGCAGGGTGCCCCGATCGCGTCGAGTGCCGCACTTCAACGCCGAGATTCTGGCTGTGGATTTGGCGCAATGGGGAGTTGAATACGTGCCGCTGCCCGCGCTGGGAGGGCTTCGCAAACCGCAGCGCGATTCCGTCAATCTGGCGTGGCACAACCCGGGTTTCCGAGGGTATGCGGATTTCATGCAGACGCCGGCGTTCGAGGCGGCTTTGGCACAGCTCATCCAAATGGCTTCAAGAAAGCCCACGGCGATCATGTGTGCCGAAGCGGTCCCGTGGCGCTGTCACCGCTCGCTGATTGCCGATGCGCTCATCGTGCGTGGTTGGCGGGTGGTCGATCTGATGAGCGAGTCCAGCGCCAAGCCGCACACCCTGACCCCGTTCGCCAGGGTGGAAGGAACCCGGGTCAGTTACCCGGGAAACCACGGGCCGGGTCCGACCGGTTGATGGCCGGGTCACTTGGGCCAAGTACCCGCCTCAGTGCCGAAACGGTCAGTTCCAGTCCGAAAAAGGGGTACAGGATGGAGGGTCAAAGCTGCCATCGATCGGGATTCGCCCTGATCTGAGGACGCGAACTACTCTTCGGTATCCTCGGGCGCCTGCGGGTCGGGAGTTGTGTCAGGCGTCTTGTTCTTCTCTGCCTTACGCTGTTGTTTCTGCTCTTTTTTCTTCTTTTTTTCCAGTTCGCGCTGGCGTTTCTCGAATTGAAAATTTGGCTTTGCCATTCCTACCTCTTGGTAAGCAGTGTGTGTTGGGGCGAGGAGTGCTTGTCACGGGCCGTGATCAGGCACTCGGCTAATGCTTGGGGCGCTTGGGCCGGAGCCCTGAATGGAGTTGAAACGCATGGATACGTCAGCTTCGCCACCGTCACGGGTGTTAAAGCCGAAGCTCCTTGGACTCGTTGAACCGCTTGACACGGCCTGTAGCCATGAACCGGCTCGGGCGGTGAAATGAATGAGGAACAACAAAAATCGCCGATAACAGTATCCTTGGCTGGCCCACTATAGGCCTGTTTTCGACACATTACCATGTCTCTTTCGCATGATCCGACCCCAGGGGATGATTCGCCGCGCCTTCGGGACCACAGTTCGGGACGAAGTCGGGCCTCCCCTTGGTCCGCGAGCCGAGAGGATGACGCAGATCTTCACTCGTGCGTATTGAGCCAGTGAGCGGTCGCTGCGGATTCGTGGATTGCTCTCTGATTGAGGGCCGGTTGATCTTCAAAATAGCCGAAGCCTCTGACGATGCGAGTGGCTGTGCGGCCTACGGTCGAATTTTCGAGATCGAACAGGCTGGGGTCCGGGTTTTGGTAGCTGTCGGGTGAGTGATGGTCTTTCAACCCGGGAAACCGTGTTTCTGCGTAGAACCTCGAGGCGTCGGCGTAGTGGCAGGCTGCGCAGTCCAAGGTGTGGAAGTTCGTCTTGTGGGGGTTCCTGAAACGGGCGACAGCATCCAGTTTGTTCTCGAAGACAGGAAGGTCGTCTTCGTTTTCCTGCCGGTAACCTTTGTTGATTAAGGCAAAGATGTTGTCGTCTGCGGGGTATTCTTCGGGGAGCACATTGAATGTCGCGTCCATCTCCTTTCCAGGGGTCCCCTTGGCCGAACCCTCTTCCAGTGCCACATTGAAGATGTCTTCGTTCGGTACCCCCAGGCGCGGGATGTTCAACGGTGTCCATTCGCCCTCGTCGCGTACGAAACCCCCAAAACGCCACCAGCGCGTTGGGACCATCAAGGACATGAACGTCACCCGAACAAGGTTGTTCTCCCCGCAACAGTCCAGCAGGACGTTCTGAATCTGCTCGTTGAAGGTCGCGGCCGTTCGGGGATCGACCAGGGCGGGGTGCACGCCGAGCGGGCGTTTGTGAGTCGTTACGCCCTTTCTTTGGTTGGCGGCCTTCAACTGCCAAAGCTCTCCCTTGAGCTGCTCGAATTCCGCGATTGACAGTTCGTGAACGGAATGAATCGCGGCATCGCGGACGGTCCATTTCTCGTCGTATCCGTCAAATTGCACCGGCTGCCACACCATCCTCACTTCCGGGGTACAGGATTGTTGATTGAGACTGGGGCAAGGATCGACTCTCACGCTCACGAGACGAACATGATGTTGATCAAACAGGGTTTGATTGCCGTTGCCGTGATTGAGAAGCGTTGGAATTTGCTGGCGGACGGCGCCGGGCAGGAGGACTCCCTGGCGTCCTGCCTTGTCCGGGTGGAGAAGAAAATCGGC
The DNA here is from genome assembly GCA_041685045.1 of Gammaproteobacteria bacterium. GTDB lineage: Bacteria > Pseudomonadota > Gammaproteobacteria > Thiohalomonadales > Thiohalomonadaceae > Thiohalomonas. The sequence goes on along the minus strand of JAWLGP010000004.1, from coordinate 177,773 downwards.
TTTCTGGTCCTGACCGCGTGGGATTGGGAACAGGTAACTCACGTCGTTGAGATTCCAGCGCATTTCCGCGGCCTGAGCGTTAGGCGCGAACGCGAATCCGAAAGAGACGAGAAAAACGAGATGCGACAAAGGCCGATACATTGATCCCTCCTCCCTGAAAGATCTTCCAGCCCCGGTTTTCGAATTCAGCAAGGAGCTCTTAAGGCGATCGCCTTCGTCAGTCTTGGAGAAGAAACTCCTTTGCTCAAAAATAGACCCAATTTCCTGCAAACCGTACCGCGTAAGAGGATGGGCAAATGCACGAACGGGCGCGGGGCCGCAGATGAGGCGTGAGGGAGGGGTCAGCTCGTGAACGGACGAAACTTAGCAGTGAAGTGGCGCAGCACCTTCGCCTGATAGGTGAGTCGGTAGCCGGGCAGACTCGCCAGGTGGGGTCGCAGATGCGCCATCATTTCCACCATGTAGTCGATGTGGCTTTGGGTATAGACCCTCCGGGGCATGGCCAGGCGGAGCAGTTCATGGCGGGCGGGGATTTCCCGGCCCGTCGCGGTATCCTGTCGGCCGAACATGACCGAACCGATCTCGACCGTACGCATGCCGATACTCTGGTAGAGCGCGACCGCCAGGGCCTGGCCCGGAAACTGTCCGGCATCCAGGTGGGGGAGCGCCCGGCCGGCATCGATGTAGACCGCGTGTCCACCGAACGGCTTGAGCACCGGATAGCCGGCCTGTTCGATCCCCTGGCCGAAATACTCCACCGAGCGGACGCGGTATGCCAGGTACGACTCGTCGAGGATCTCCTTCAATCCGATCGCCAGCGCCTCCAAATCGCGCCCTGCCAGGCCGCCGTAGGTCGGGAACCCCTCGGTGACGACCATCTGGGTGCGGATTGATTCCGTCAGCGCCTCATCGCTCAGTGCCAGGAAGCCCCCGATGTTGCCAAAGGCGTCTTTCTTGGCGCTCATCAGTACGCCATCGGCCTGCTCGAAGATCTCCTGGGCGATCTGTTCGACTGTACGATTGCGGTAACCGTGTTCACGTTGTTTGATGAAGTAAGCGTTCTCGGCAAAGCGGGCGGCGTCGATGAACAGCGGGATGCCGTACGCCTTCAGCAACGCCTTGGTCTGGCGGATATTGGCGGCGGACACGGGCAAACCGCCCGCCGAGTTGTTGGTGATGGTCAGGATGACCAGCGGAACACGCGCGGCTTCCGTCTCCAGGGTCTGCTCGAGGGCGGCCAAGTCGAGGTTTCCGGGGAAATGCGGATCGGCCTCGGCCTGTTGCTGGTCGAGTGCCGTTGCGCCCACAGACTCGATGTTGGCGCGGGTGGTGTCGAAGTGGGTGTTGCCCGGCACGATTTGTCCGGGGCGGACCAGGGCCTTCATCAGCAGCGCCTCGGCGGAGCGCCCCTGATGGGTGGGGATGACGTGGGGTTTACCGGTCAGCTCCTGGACGACCCGCTCGAAGCGCCGAAAGCTCCGCGCCCCTGCATAGGACTCGTCCCCCGCCATCATGCCGGCCCACTGGTTCGCGGACATGGCGGCGGTGCCGCTGTCGGTGAGGAGATCGAAGGTGACATGCTCGGCATCGAGACGGAATAGGTTGTAGTGGGCCCGCTCGATGCGGGTGGCCCGCTCCCCGGGGCTGAGGAGCGGGATCGGCTCGACCGTCTTGATGCGAAAGGGCTCGATCACCACCTTAGCGGGCGGCAATTCGATCCCCGGTGTCCGATTCATGCCCGGGCCCTTAGGTCGCGGTTCATGCCTTTTCGTACACGCTGTCGCCCAGCGGTTCGAAGCGGGCCTGGAAGAAACGCAGGTACTTGGGTTCGTAGACCATCTTCAAGCCGTGGATCCGCTCCCGCTCCTCATACAGGGTGCAGATCGCTTCCGCCGCCACGTCGCAATGGGCCTGGGTATAGACCCGTCGCGGGAAGGTGAGGCGGATCAGTTCCAGCTTCGGGTAACGGTGGTCGCCGGAGGCGGGGTCGCGACCGGCCGAGACGATGCCCCGTTCCATGGCCCGGACCCCGGACTCCAGGTAGAGGGCGGCGGCGAGTGCCTGGGCCGGGAACTGGTCCTGGCTGAGGTGTGGCAGGAATCGCCGGGCGTCGATGAAGATGGCGTGACCACCGACGGGAACGACGATGGGAACACCGGCGCGCCGAAGCTTTTCACCCACATACTCCACCTGCCCGATACGGGCACGGATGTGATCCTCCTGCACCGCCTCGCCGATCCCGCGCGCCATCGCCTCCATGTCGCGTCCGGCCAGCCCGCCGTAGGTGTGCAGCCCTTCGAAGATGACCACCAGGTTGCGCGCCTCTTCGAACACCTCGGCGTCGTTGACGGCCAGGAATCCCCCGATGTTGACCATCAGGTCCTTCTTGCCGCTCATGGTGCAGCCGTCGGCACAGGCGCAGATTTCATGCAGGATGGTCGCGATCGACTGCTCGCGCCAACCGGGCTCGCGTTGTTGAATGAACCAGGCGTTTTCCACCGCGCGGGTGGCGTCGAGGATGATGCGGATCCCGTGCTTCCGGCAGTAGGCTCGGACCTGGCGCAGGTTCTCCAGGGCGATGGGCTGGCCGCCGGCCATGTTGACGGTGGCGGCGACGGAAACGTAAGGGATACGGTCGGCACCGACCCGGCGCACCAGGGCATCGAGCTTCTCCAGGTCCACATTGCCTTTGAACGGATGCTCGCTGGCAGCGTCATGGGCCTCGTCGATGATTACGTCGGCGAAGGTGCCGCCGGCCAATTCCTGGTGCAGCCGTGTGGTGGTGAAGTACATGTTGCCCGGAATTACATCGCCCGGCCGAATCAGTACCTTGGAGATGAGGTGCTCGGCACCGCGGCCCTGGTGCGTCGGCACGACGTAAGGGAATCCGTAGTACTCCTGGACGGCCTGTTCCAGATGGTAGAAGTTGCGACTGCCGGCGTAGGCCTCGTCCCCCAGCATCATGCCGGCCCACTGGTAATCGCTCATGGCGTTGGTGCCGCTATCGGTGAGCAGGTCGATATAGACGTCTTCCGAGCGCAGCAGAAAGGTGTTGTAGCCGGCCTCGCGCAGCGCCGACTGACGCTCCCTGCAGGTGGTGGTCCGGATGGGCTCGACCATCTTGATCTTGAACGGTTCGGCCCAGGAACGTCTTGGCGGTTCGTCCGTCACGCTCATCCATGCTCCCTTTTTTCAAGCGGCTTCACCTGGTATGTCCCTCAGGACGGCACCTTTGGCTGCCGTGGTTCTGGTCTGGGGCGGCGAAAAGCTGCCCGGCTTCTAAACAGGATAGGCAAGCTCGCTTGAAGGGTTGGGCTTTCCAGGAAGGGAGATCGGTGACAAACGCTTTCTATGTCTTCGGACCACGAGCGGCAAATGCGGCATGGTGGATGACCCTGCCGCAAGCCTGCGCATTGCCGTCGAGAGGAAGCGATAACACAAACTGCTGGGGCACGCCGTCGAAAGTGCAGCACGGGTCACTGCGGAACCCGAAGCGCCCGTAAAACCCGGGGTCGCCGACCAGCACGCAACCTTTGGCCCCAAGGGCTCGTAACTCCGAAAGCCCTGCACGAACCAATGCCTGCCCGATACCCCGGCGCTGGAACTCAGGCGACACCGACAGTGGCCCGAGCCCATACCAGTCCGTTGAGCCATCCGAGAACGACACCGGCGAGAACGCGATGTGCCCTACGACTTGCGCATCCAGTACCGCCACCAGTGAAACAGTCAGTGCGCCACTTCGGCGCAGTGCCTCGATGATGAACTGCTCGGTCTGTTCGCTGTACGGGTGTGACCTGAACGCCAACTCCGTGATGCGGGAGATGGCGTCGATATCGGTCGGGCGTTCCGGACGGATCTCGACGTTACGGGCCATGATTTTCCTTTCACCTCAATCCGCTTTTGATCACCTGCCGACACTCGGCCTTACCCCGGAGGCTCCCATTGGCAGCGACTGCTCGATAGCGAGCTGTTCGGCTGCGCCGGGGCATCCGCTGTTCCGGGCGTGAGAGCCTCTCAAGGACGTTCAGGGGCGCAGTGCGATAGCGGTAGATTAAGACCCCAATGTCCTCAGGTTGCCACATCTGAACTCCGTTGGCTCGTTGATGAGTCAGAGGGATAATGGGTGCCACCGCGTTGGTGGGCGGGTTTGGGGGGCTGTGACCGGCCCGTAAATGAACCACCTTTGAGTACAGCAATCGTTCGATTTAGCGCAACGTGAGTCACGCACACACTAAACACAAAGGCAAAGCCGAGGAGTCAGCGACCGCTCGAGGCGCCCTTGGGATGTTCGTCGGTCTTGTTCTGGGGTTCGCGCTGATCGAGGCGAGCGTTGTTCTGACTGCGCGATCCCTCCATCACCTGTTCGGCGCCGACGCGGAACTTTCCGTGGAGGTGTTGGGCCGCGTGGGTGCCGGGGTGGTGCTGGCGTTCGTGGGGGCACGAGCTTGGCTGCTGGTGGCGGGCGCGAAGGCGCGGGTTACCTGGCGTGGGGCGATCGCTTCACTGCCCGATTTCGCCATGGCCGGCTGGTTCATCGTGGGCTGGGCCGCTCCGGATGTTCTCGGTCGAGAGTCGGCGGGGCTGCTGGTGGGCATCATGGTCCTCGAGTTCGTTATCATCCATGCGTCCATCATGCTGGCGGTCGGGTCGGAGCAGGTCCTCAAGCAAGTGGAAAGGGGTAAGTGGTGGAGTACGCCGCGGATGATTACCGCCGGGCTCCTCGTTCTCTACTCCCTTTTTGCCGCCGGCATTGGCGCGGCGTTCCACTCGGTTTGGCTGTTTGTGGGCTTCTGGGGCTTGATGGCGAACAAGTATCTTGCCGATTGGCTCGCGCCGGTGCGGGATGCCGAACAGCGTAAGCAGGAACATCTGGCACGTTGGAGCCTCTCGGCGCTGTTCTACCTGCTACTGGCCTTCGGTTCCGTGTTCATCCCGGTACCCCGACTCGCGGCCATTTCGGGGTCGGGCGGTGACGGGTTGTGGGAACGGGAGCCGCAACAGGCCGTGGCCATGGGGGCGCTTTACTTCCTGCTGCTCGCGTTTGCCGAGCTGTATGGGATCTTTAGTGGTGGGAAGGCCCCTGACAAGTAGTCTCAACTCCCAGCGGGTCGCCATATGGGGCGATCGCCTTGTTCGTCCCAGCACCAACAATCGTTGCCGGCCGCGATCTGCACACCACCGATCCAGCGCGTAGGCGGCGTAAGGTCGAGGCGATTGAGTCGGGCTTCAAGCACGCGCTCGCCGCTGTGAGTCAGGCGGGTTTCATCGTGAAACCAAAACTCCCCATCCGGTACGGCCGCGATCTGGAGCAACGGGGCGTCTCCATCCGCCAACTCTCGTGCGACCCAGTGGAACATGGCGTCTCCCAGATACGGGAGCGGCTCACGTTCACGCATCAACTCACTATAAACACGGCCGAGGGGCAGCGGCCCTTTCTCGCGTACGATCTCCAGGATCAGGCGCTCTGTGAGGCCAAGCCCTGTCCGCCGGTCGGGCAGCTCGCACAAGTGGCGCAGCAGGGCCGGGGCCATTAACGGGATCTCCGGTGTGCCGGCGCGGGCGATATGATACAGCGGCTCGGGTGTCGGGGCGGTAACCGCCTGCCAAACCCTTGACCCGAGTTCGAACTGGCTCTCACCAAGCGGAATGCGGCTTTCCCACAACCAGGCGAGCAATTCGGGGGCGAGCTGGCCTATGCCGATGAAGCGCTCCACGCCTGGTACATCGTCGACGGCGATCAGCTCGATCTGTGCGTCGAGCCCGGCCGCGCCAAGGTGCCGGAGCAGGTAGGCGAGGATGAGCTGATCGTAGCTGTCGTGTTCGAACCAGAGGACGATCCGCCGGAAGTCACGCAGTGTTTCCAACGCCGTGTATTCGCGTTTCATGCGGGCGAGTGCGTCCGCTGGCGCAAGGCCGAAAGCCGCGGAAACGAATGCCGCACGACCGGCGATATGCTCCTGGATCGGGAGTGCCGGGACCGGCCCCACACAAAACGGGTCGGCAAACTCCAGAAATCGGCCCTCAAGGCCGGCGATCGTCAGCCCGTTACGGATATCCGAGCCGCAACGGATGTGGACCGTCGGTAGCGAGCGATCCCCCTCGAGGCCAGTATTGCGGCGGGCGAACGCCACCGCCTCGATGTGATGTTTCATGCGTGCCCAACTCCCGAAACCATTCTCCCGGGCGATGACCCGCTGGGCGTCGACCAATTTAAGGGCGCAGGGTGGAGACATGTTCGGCCGGGAGAACCGCAATAGCGCCTGCGGGTCGCCGGCCTTGGCCGCTTTCAGCAGTTCCTTGGCGCGCTTGCGTTGCTGTTCGAGATTGAGCCGGCCATTGGAGGCGGCAGACTTTCGGCTATTGCTGGACATACGAACCCCTCGTCAGAGGCCTGGGTCCGCTGAAAACAGGCCATGAAGGTCGTATGTGAAGCCGGTAACGAGAGAAAGCGGGCGCAGCCCTTTCCGCGGACGGGACGCCTGTTGGGGCGCAGAGGGTTACCTTAGCCAAGGCCAACAAAAATGTAAACATCCCCGCCTTTTACGACCCGCGGTGAGCGAGCCGGGCAGACCAGATTGGAATCGACTACATATAGTTATGACCAACATCAGCGTGAGAGAAGAAATGAAGCTACTTCACTTTGTCGTGCCGCTGTTGGCACTGATTGCCCACTCCGCCGCCGCTCAACCCACTCGTATCGATGTGGCCCAGACCGTGGTTCAGGTGCCCTTGGCCGAGGATGTCACGATGGACGATGCGATCACGTCCATGAAGCTGCGTGCGAACCTGCACAACCTGATGTTTGTCGCGCACCAGCCTCTCAGTACGCAATTGGAGAGCATGGGGCATGCTTCGTCGCGACTGGAGATCTTCCAGTTCTGTGACCCGGTAACGGCACGGCGTATGGTGGACTACAACCCGGTATTCGCCGCCTATATGCCTTGCCGTATTGCGTTGGTGGAGCGACCCGAAGACCGACCCGTGTTGATGATGCTGGACCTGAACATGCTGATTCAGGGGGCCGAACTGAATCCCGAACTGCGCCGGCTCGCAGAAGAGGTCAACGTCAAGCTGACCGACGTGTTGAATGCCGGAGCCAATGGTGAGCTATAAGCGCTGGGAAGCAGTATGAGCGAGATTAGAATCACGGCCATTCGGCACTCGGCCTTCTATTCGCCCCTGCTGGCGACAATTGCGGGCGGTTTCCTCAAGGAAGAGGGTCTGGAGGCGGTTTACGAAGTCGCACCGGCAGGGATCTCCATTTCGACGGCGCTGCGGGAAGGGAAATATCACCTGTCCCAATCGGCAGTGACGACCGGTTTTGGCGACTTGGAGGAGGGCAGGTCCTGCGACATCGTGCACTTCGCACAAATCAATGAACGTGACGGTTTCTTTATCGCCGGGCGTCGCCCCGAGCCGGATTTCCGGTGGACCGATCTGAAAGGCAAGCGCGTGCTTGTGGATCACTTCTTCCAGCCCTTGGCGATGCTCCGTTACGGACTGCACCGCCAAGGCGTGGAACTCGATCAGTTGCAGGTCATCGACGCAGGCGGTGTCGAGGCTATGGACCGGGCGTTTCGGGAAGGGACGGGGGATTACGTCCACCAGCAGGGGCCGGCCCCCCAACAGATGGCACGAGACGGAATCGGTTATCCGGTCGCGGCAGTGGGCGATGCGGTCGGTCCGGTGGCCTTCAGCAGTCTTTGCGCGACGCGGGAGTGGCTGCAAACCGAAATGGCCGCGGCGTTCATGCGCGCCTACCGCAAAGGTCGCCGCTTCGTGTTGGAGGCGACGGCGAAGGAAGTGGCCCGTGTGGAAGAGCGATTTTTCCCCAATATCGCCCCGGAGGTCCTTGCAGACACCATTGAAAGTTACCAGCAACTCGGTTGCTGGACCCCGGAAGTGGCGATCCCTCGGGATGCCTATGAAAATCTGTTGGATGTCTTCCTCTACAGCGGACTTGTGACAAAGCGCCATCTTTATGAAGCCTGCATCGTCGCACCACCTGAATAGCTGTTCGGAAGTGGTGCCCAGGCTCTATCCGGGACACGCTGTGAACACATCCATGTAAGCTCGACAGCGGCATCCCTGCCGCTGACGGTCCGAATGCCCACCGCCACAGCCTCGGATGATTGGATACCAATTCGGAACGCGAATTTGGTTAGCCTCTGATATCCTTCGGCGCTTGCGATTTCCAATCACCTCTATTCGCGTGGCAAGCCGCGTCGGTGGATCCGCGCAGCGGTGATCCCGAGCGGGCGACCACGGCGACAGGGATGCGCGAGCAGGGGTACTGGACGATAATGGGAGATAGGCGGCGCGGGAAAGGCGCCGCTGTCGCCAAACAATTGGTTGAGGGGATTCCCATGGGTGGTCGTATCCAGATGGCCGACCTGGCGCTGGGGGCTGTGGTTTGGGCCTTCGTCGGGGTGATTTTCGGTTTCATTTTCGTGGTCCTGAACGAAGCATTCCAAGGCCTCGGCTCCCGTTACGTGCAATACATGGCCGCCTCGGCGGCCGCTGGTGCGGTGGGTGCGCTAATGTACGGCAGTATGCGCCTTGCGGTGATCGTGGCGGCCTTCGTGTTCGTCGGTACGGTCACTTATCTCAGCCTCGCGCCGGGCGCGGTGCCGGAGTCACTCATCGTTATTGCGGCCGGTGTGGGCCTGATCGTTGGCGGCGTATACGGTCGATGGGTAGCGCCATCGGAAATCGCGCGCGCCGACGCCAAGATCATCGCCGGAGCGAGCTCGGGGCTGGTCGCCTCGCTGCTGGCGGTTGCCGTCGCGATAGTGGAAGGCGACTTGAGCTATTTCTGGTTGGCGGCAATCGTCTGTGCCGCGACGGGTCTGCTCTACATCGTTTCGGTTCGCTGGTTTACCAGCCATTTCAGTAATCTGCTGCCACCCATCGGCGATGGGGCACTGGTCGGGGCCGGGATGGGAACGAGCATGGGGCTCCTGTTCGTGGTGATGGCCGGCACGCTCGACACTCCGCTGGTGGCGCAGCATCAGTCCCTGGTCAGTGGTGTCATGGAACATGTGCCTATGGCGACGGTCGGTGCGGCCCTGGGCGCATTCCTCGCGGCGATTGCCCGCTCGCTGACCGGCGCTCGGTGGCAAGATCTCTAACGAATCGGAATCGTCCGGTTCTTCGGCTCCGGTGCGTCCCGGTGCAAGTGGTAGGAGGATGTGGTGAGCCACGCGATCCGCATCGTTCTCGGTGCCGGTCACAGAAGGGGCTTACGCCATTGTTGTTTCCCACCGGCCGAGTGCTTGCAGCGCCGTTGGCAGCTGGCGGGACAGTGCCTCGCACCGGGTCTGCACGCGTGCCGCATCGCCCTCCAAGGCCGCCTGTTCGATGTCTGCGGTAAGGGCGCCGATTTCGCTGATCCCGAGGGTGAGGGACGAGCCGGCGAGGCTGTGCGCCACGCGGGACACCTTCTCCAGGTCGCCGGCGCGCGCCGCCTGCCGTATCCGTTCCAAGCTCGCGAGGCTGTTGGTGCGATAGACGGCGGTTACCTTCAACCAAGCTGCCGGTCCGAGCAGCGCGTGGTACTGATCAAGCGTTTCGGTGTCCAGTTCCGCCTCGGCCTCTTCATCGCTGCTCGCCGGCGGCTCGTGAGCGATTTCAGCGCCAAAGCGGGCGATCAGCTTGGCATTCAGCTGCTCCAGCCGAAGCGGTTTGGCCACCACGTCCTGCATGCCCGCCTCGAGGCAAGCCTCGACCGTGTGCCGCATCACGTTGGCGGTCAAGGCGAAAACCGGAATGCAGGCTTTGGCGGGATCCTGAAGGGCGCGAAGTCGCCGCGTGGTCTCGAAGCCGTCCATCCCGGGCATCTGCAGGTCCATCAGGACCAGGTCGTATGGCGTACGCGCTACCGCGGCCAGGGCGGCGCGCCCGTCTTCGGCCAGCGTCACCGCATGCCCTTCGCGACGGATCAGGGCCTCAAGCACACGGGCGCTCTCCATCACGTCCTCGACCAGCAGGATCGAAAGCGGCCTTGGGCGCAGGAGGCCGGGCGGCGGGGAAACCTCCACCTGTGTATGGCGCAGCGGAATGACAAACCAGAAACGGCTCCCCTGTCCCGGGATGCTGTCCACCCCGATCTGCCCGCCCATGGCCTCGACCAACCGCTTGCTGATCATCAGCCCCAGCCCGCTCCCGCCGTAGCGCCGGGAGGTGGAGGCTTCGACCTGGGAGAACGGCCGGAACAGCTTCGCCAGATCCTGCTCGGCGATCCCGATCCCGGTGTCGCTGACGCTGAAGCAGAGATGAATCGAATCCGCGGCCGCCTCCAGGGGCGTGATCTCGAGCCGGATCTCCCCGCATTCGGTGAACTTCACGGCATTTCCGAGCAGATTCATGAGCGCTTGCCGCAGCCGCTGGGCATCGCCCCACACCCAGTCCGGCACATCATGGATGTCGCAGCGCACCGCCAGTCCTTTAACCGCGGCGGTGGTTTCCAGCATGCGTACGGTTCCTTCCGCTACGGCCCGGACCGAGACGGCGCCCCAATCGAGCTCGAGCCGGCCGGCCTCGATGCGGGAGAGGTCCAGCAGGTCATTGATGAGCGAAAGCAGGGATTCGCCGGAATTCCCCATACGTTCGGCCATCTGCCGCTGGGACGGTAACAGCGGTTCATCCAACAGCAGCTGGACATTGCCGAGCAGGGACGTCAACGGGGTACGCATCTCGTGGGAGATGGTGGTCAGGAACTCGTCCTTGGCCCGATTGGCCCGCACCAGTTCGGCGGTCCGTGCCGCGACGCGCTCCTCCAGCTCCCGGTTCGTTGCCTCGAGTTCACGCATTGCCGCCTTTCGCTCTGCGGTCAGCGAGCCGATGGACAGGACTCCGATACTGAGGGATACCACCATCAGTCCGAGGGTCACCAGCGGCCGCTCGGCGCCCATCAGAATGAAAGGACCAAGACCGGCAACGGTGCCCAGCGTGGCGACAATGGCGACGGCAGAGAACAGGGTTGTGCCGGCACGCGGCGAGAATCTGACCGTCACCCACAGCAGCGGTGCGGCAAGCAGGTAGGGGAGTCCGGAGACCGCGTGACGCTCGGCGGAGAGCAAGAAGAAAATGGCGGCAGTCAGCAGCAAGGTGGTAAGGCTGATTGTCCCCAGCTCCAGCGCCTGCGCACGGGATAGCCTTACCGTCCGGTCGTGCCACCATAGCAGCAGGGCCGGGCCGAAGAAGAGCGTACCGCCCGCGTCGGCCAGGCACCAGCGCAGCCAGGCCGAAGGGACCGCCTCTGCCGGCAGAACCCCACCGGCGAAGGCGGCGGCAATACCGCCGGTGGCGGCGATGAACCCATGCAAGCCGGCACCGAACAGCGTGAAAACCACGACATCCCGAAACTGGAAAAACGGCTGTGCGGTGTGGCACAGGCGCCGTATCAGGAGGGCGCCGACCGCCGGGGCCAGGGTGTTGCTGAGCGAAATGGCGCCCGCGATCACGGCGGAGGCATCGAACAGCGTGTAGTTGGCGAGAAAGGAACCAGCGAAAATCCCCGGCCAAAGCCGCGGCCCGCCCACCAATGCCGCCGCCAGGGCGATGCTGGCCGATGGCCAGTTGGGTGCAGGGAACACCCCGAAGGCCTTGAAGAAGACGGCCACCGCGTAACCGAGTGCCCAATAGCTGCCGGCAACGGCAAGGTTGTTTCGAACGACGGCATGCATGGGTGCGTCCATCCGATCGCAGGCAATCCGGACAGTTTGCCACCGGCCCCGCGCAAAGAGAACCACAGGGCCACGGCAATTAAGTCATTTCACACATCGTTGGGTGTTATAACGCACCTGATTTATATTAATTTTTCGGATTTGACTCACGTCAAGGTTGTCCCTGGATTCTTTGCAGGATAGTTCTCCCGCTATTCGCTTGCTAACTAACTAAAAATATCCAAAAAATTGCGCATTGATCGGGGGGGGTCATGAAAGCAAACACAATTCGGAACTGGCTTTCACTGTCGGCTATTACACTTGGGGTGGGCGCCGTGCAGGCCGCCAGCGTTGACCTGGGCGAGCTTTCGGTGACGGGCACGCGCGAGGAAACACCGAAGGCCGAAACGCCGGCCACGGTGGACAGCATGGGCGAGGAGACGGTGGAGTTCGTTCGCCCCGCCCATCCGTCCGAAATCATGGGGCGCATCGCCGGGGTGCACGTAAACGTCACGAACGGAGAGGGCCACGCCACCGCCATCCGCCACCCCATCACGACCGGTGCCGTCTACCTCTACCTCGAGGACGGCATACCGACCCGTTCCACCGGTTTTTTTAACCACAATGCGCTGTACGAGACCAACCTGCCACAGGCCGCCGGTATCGAGGTGACCAAAGGACCGGGAACCTCGCTTTACGGCAGCGATGCCGTCGGTGGCGTCGTTAACGTGATCACCAAATGGGCTCCCTTGGAACCGGAAGCCGAGGTCAACCTGGAGTTCGGCGAGGCCGGTTGGCGGCGCTTTCTTGGCAGTGTCGGCAGACCAGTGGGCGATAGCGGCGGCGTGAGAGGCGATCTCAACCTGACGCATACGGACGGTTGGCGCGACGGTACCGAGTACGATCGGCAAAGCGTCAATCTGGGCTGGGACAGCTATATGGGCGGCGCGTCGATCAAGGCACTGTTTACCGCGTCCAATATCGAACAGCAGACGGCGGGCACCTCACGGCTTTCGAAAAGCGACTACGAGACCAACCCAACGAAGAACTACTTCCCCATCTCATTCCGCGATGTGCAGGCTTATCGCTTTTCGGTGGCTTACGAGAAGGAGAATGCCGATTCCCTGTTGAGTATTACGCCCTATCTGCGCAGCAACGTGATGGAGTACATGCCCAACTGGTCGTTGCGTTACGACCCGAACATTACCGAAACCGGTCATGACTCGGTGGGCCTTCAACTCAAGTACCGCAAAGACTTCGCTCCGAATCGAACCCGCCTGGTGGTTGGTACCGATTTCGACTACAGCCCGGGAAGCCGCCTGGAGCATAGCATCGATGCCTTCGACGACAATGCCGATGGTGTGTTCGAGCGTTTCACGAGAAAAGAGGTCATCTACGATTACGACGTGACGTTCTCCAGCCTTTCCCCCTATCTCCATTTCGAGACGTCGCTGAGCGACCGTGCCCGCCTGAACGCGGGCGTTCGCTACGATTGGATGGAATATGACTACGACAACAGGATTGCCGATGGGCTGTTGGTCGTTTCCCGGCCTGCGAGCATGTTCAGGGACGCCACCTACAATCACCCGTCCGACGCCACGGTCGACTTTTCGCACTGGAGTCCGAAACTTGGGCTTACCTACATCTTCAGTGAAAACCTGAATGGCTTCGCTTCCTACCGGCATGCGTTTCGCGCCCCGTCCGAGGGCAACCTGTTCCGTCCCGGTTCCTCGCAGACGTCGCTTAATCTGGAGCCGGTCAAGGTCGACAGCTACGAAGTGGGATTACGTGGGCGCGCCGACCGTCTGGATTACGAGGTTTCCGTCTATCACATGACCAAGACCGATGAGTTGGTGACCTTCGAAGACCCGAACACCTTTGAACGCTTCACGGTCAATGCGGGCGAAACGCTGCACCGCGGCATCGAGGTCAGCGGCGGTTTGCCGCTGGCAGAGGCGTGGCGCTTCGACTTGAGCTACACGTATGCCGAACACACCTTTGAGGACTGGGTCGAGAGCGGTCAGGATTTCAGCGGCAACGAAATGCCCTCGGCACCCCGACAAATCGTCAATGCCCGCCTGGGCTATTTGCCGGCGTGGTTGAAAGGCGGCAAGGTGGAATTGGAGTGGGAGCGGCTCGGCAAGTACTGGATGGACAACCAGAACACCGAACAGTACCAAGGCCACGACCTGTATAACCTGCGTGCGAGCTATCCGGTGTCGAAGCAGTTCGAGATCTACGGCAGGGTGATGAACCTGAGCGATGAGAGGTACGCGACGGCTGCCAGCGTCTCCAGCGGGGGGCCGGAGTTTGCGCCGGGTGCGCCGCGCACCTATTACGCCGGTGTGACCGCCCGGTTCTAAACAGCTGTTCCGAAATGATAACCATGCCTGTAGGAGCGACGGGAGTCGCGAAGGCAGCGAATCGCGGCTCCCGCCACTCCTACAACTTATCGAAAGCCGACCACATGGATACGGTTTCGGAACACGTATTTGGCATGTCGTGTTGTGAGTGTTGGAAACAGCCTGCGGTAAAAATAGGTAGTGAGGACGCGTGATGCGCGAAATGGTTAACCGCTTGGTGGCGTTCGGTCTGATTCTGGTGGTGCCGGCTCTCCACGCCGCAGGGAATCACTCCGGGCACGCCGGGCACGGGAGTCCGGGTGCTGCGGCTATCGTCTGCAACGATCCGGAGGCCCCGGCGTCGCTGGAGTGTGCATTGGCGCCGACCGCGGCCTTCGATGGGCAGGGACGGCTCTGGGTCGCCTGGGTTTTCGGCGGTCATGTCTATCTGAGTCGCTCGGACGACAAGGGGGCGTCGTTCGGTGCGCCGCAGCCGGTCAACCGTGTGCCGGAGCGTATTGCCGCCGACGGCGAGAATCGGCCGAAAGTGGTTGTCGGGCCGGATGGCCGAATCTTCGTCTCCTGGACCAAACGTCTGCCAAAACCCTACACCGGGGACGTGCGCTTTGCCTATTCCCGGGACGGCGGCAACAGCTTCTCCGAACCCGCCACCATCAACGACGACCGCAATCTCACCAGCCATCGCTTCGAGTCGCTGGGGGTGAACGCGCGGGGCGAACTGTTCCTGGCGTGGCTCGACAAACGCGACCGGGTCGCCACCGAAAATGAAGGAGGCAAGTACCGGGGTGCGGCGCTGTACTACACGGTCTCCAACGACGGTGGCACCAGCTTCCAGGCCAATCGCAAGGTGGCTGATTACACCTGTGAGTGCTGTCGTACCGCGATGACGATGGACCCACAGGGCAATCCGGTTATGGTGTGGCGGCATGTGTTCGAGGGCAATATCCGTGACCACGCCATCGCGCGCCTGTCGTCATCTACCCCCGGGCCGGTCCGGCGCCTGAGCTTCGACCAGTGGCAAATCGATGCCTGTCCGCACCACGGTCCCGCCATCGACACAGCCGACGACGGGCGCCATCACGCGGTGTGGTTCAACAACGCCCCCGAACGACACGGCCTGTACTACGCCCGTTCCGATACGGACGGCGAGGTGTTCGGTGAGCCGATAGGGTTCGGCCGATATGATGCCGGTGCCGCCCATCCCCACGTGCTCAGTCTGAATGAACAGGTCTACCTGGCGTGGAAAGAGTTCGATGGTAAGCAGACTGTCGCCGTCGCGCAGCGTTCGCGGGACCACGGTGCCACCTGGAGCAAGCCCGCTGTCGTCGCAAGCGCCGAGGGCGAATCGGACCATCCGTTTCTGATCTCGAACGGCCGGCAGGCGTATCTGGTGTGGCATCGCCGTGGCTTGCGCTACCAGCCAATCCCTGTATCCGTGGAGAACCCGGATGGGCCTTGACCGTCGGCTGTTCATTATCCTGCTCCTGTGCTGGGGGGCTCCGCTTTTTGCCCAGGAGTTGAAGCCCTTTGAGAGCGGCAGCTATCGGGCCATCGTCGATACGCGAGGCACCAATCCATTCGTGCTGGTTTTCTGGTCGATCGACTGTCCCCCCTGCTATTCGGAGTTGAAGATGCTGGGTGAGGTGCAGCGTTCGCGGCCCTTCGATCTGGTCCTGGTCTCGACCGACGGCCCGGGGGCGGCCGCCGAAGCAAGACGCGTGTTGACCCGTTTTGGCCTGGGCCAAACAGACGCCTGGCTATTTGCCGCCCCACCCGAGCGACTGCGTTTCGAGGTGGACCGGACGTGGTATGGAGAGCTGCCTCGCAGCTACCTGTTCAGCGGCGGGCGCAGGGCTGCGGTTTCGGGACGCCTCACGGCCGAAACCTTCGAGGCTTGGCTTCACGGTCAGGACAGTGTGGAAGCGTCGGACGTCTACATTGCCCGGCGCAGGTCAACCTGATCCGCCGGGTGCCGTTCGAACGGTACTTGCCATCAGTGTTTCGGCCAGGTCAGGCGGAAAATGGAGCCTCGTGGATGGTTCGCAAAGGCTTCCACGTGAGCGCCGTATCCGGCTGCAAGCTTCCGAACGACCGCCAAACCGATACCGGTGTGCCCCTCCTTGCTGCCCGTCGTGAACATACGGAACACCTCTTGCCGCTGTGCCTCGGGGATACCCGGGCCATCATCCGCCACTTCCAGGTGCCAATGCTTGCCGGCATCCCGGGCACGGACCCAGATGTGGCCGGCGGAACGATCATGATGCTGAATCGCATTGGCGATCAGGTTCTGGAGGATCTGCCGGATGTGGAGGGGGGCGACCTGGAGTTGCGGTAGCGGTGACTCCCATTCCAGAACGAAGCCGGAAGGCAGAGGCAGTTCGTTGCACAGTTCGGTAAGGACGTCGGCAAGCGCCACGCTATCGGTTGTGGCGGACGGCTGGCCGAGCCGCGCATAGGCGAGCATGCCTTCGATGAGTGCGTCCATGCGCTGGACACGCTCACGCAGCTGCCTGAGCCGTTGTCGGTTCTCCTCGTCCAGGCCCCCGGACGCATCTTCGTCAATGACGAGTGCGAGGTTGGATACCGCTCGCAGTGGCGCCTTCAAATCATGCGAGGCGACATAGGCGAACTGCTCGAGCTCACGGTTCGCCAGACTGAGGTCGGCGGTCCGCTTCTCGACAACGCGCTCGAGGTGTTCATGATATTGCCTGAGCTCGGCCTCCGCTTTGAGCTTGGCTTTCATCTCCGCCAGCAGCTTCGCGTTAAGGCGCTCCATGTGCTCGTTTGCGGTTTGCAGCTTGTCAATCATCTCCCGGTTCTCAAAACGCAGCAGAAGCGACGTCCTGTTGACGGAATAGTTGTGCAGGGCGATCCGCCAGAGCAGGGCCCCGAAGAGAAAAATCATGGCTGCCATGGCGTAATGGAATTCACCTTCCAGTAGCAGGAAGTGCAAAGCCAAGGGGACGAGGGCGGGGACGCTGTAGGCGGCGTAACCGTGCTTCACCATGGAAAAGGTGGACGCTGCGCCCGCAGCCATTCCCCCGAGCACAAAGGCGAAGAAGACCTGGTAAGCGAGCGAGGCTTCCCGCAGCGGAAATAGCCCGAGGCTCCCCCAGGCGAGGCCTACCAGGGCAACGGATAGCAGGAACCGCCGCTCCCATACGGGCGCGCGCTCCGGCTGGGCGCCGCTCGTTCGGAACCATACGACGAGGCCGATGCGTAGCATCGTCAGGCCCCATATACTCGCAAGCCAGGTGGCGATCAGCGTGAAGCTCACCACATGTTTGGCGACAATAAAGAGGATCAGCGAATTGATGAGGCTGGCAATGAATCCAATGGGGGCGACGTCGTAAAGTTGTCGCACCTGTTCTGCCAGGATCGCGTCGTCATAGGCAGCATCGCCTTTGGTGAGCGCTTGCCCTTGTCCATTTCTTTTCGGCATGTCCCCCGCTCAGGCTGATCCGAGGTCTCCCTGCTGGCCGCTCCCGGGTCGGTAGTCCCGCGCCAGAAACGCCCGACCTAATAGTACCACTGGTTGCTGCGGTGTCATTTTCGGTCGGCGCATGGCGGACACGTCGACGGGCCCCGGCTATCAACCGGCAACAGGCCGCACGGCTTTCTGACTACCCGGACTTGCCCTGCAATCCGCTTCTTTCATAATGGGGGCATCAAGGTTGACGGCGACATCCCCCCGTGAAGCCGCCGCCAGGGGTGGACATTTCTGCAACCGAATCCCGGTTACGCGGACGAACTTTAATTTTGGGGTGCACTGTACGTGGGAACGAGGATGAGGAACAGGCGAGTGGTTCGCGGGCCAACAGGGGCGTATGCCTATAGCGTTGCATGGGATTGCTGAATCAGGTGTTTTTCATGCCCGCGAATTCACAGGTGCGAGCACTGGCCCGCGCTGTGGCGCGCCTCGCCCGGCTTGGTGCCGTTATCTATCTTGGATTTTGCATGCTGCTGTTCTGGCGTCAGGAGTCGTACCTCTTCTATCCCGCCGTGGACTCGCTCGCAGCGGTGGAGGAAGCCGCCCATTCACGCGGATTCACGCTCTGGCCGTCGGCCGATGCCGGCTATCTGGCGTTGGTCGCCGAGCCCACGGGCGTACCGGAGCGGGGCACGTTTGTCGTTTTTCACGGCAACGCCGGCGCGGCCCAGCACCGGAGCTATTTCTCACGGCCGCTGACGGCGCTGGGCTACCGCGTGCTGCTGGTCGAGTATTCCGGTTTTGGCGCCCGACCCAACGGCCCGCGGCGTGAGCAGGCCTTGGCCGAGGAGGCGCGGGCGGTGGTGCGGGAGGCCTATCGACGCTATGGCGGGCCGCTCTATTTGGCCGGCGAGTCGCTCGGGGCTGCTGTCGCGGCTGCGTCAGCGGCCGGGGGCCGACTTCCCGTGCAAGGTGTACTGCTCGTGACGCCCTGGGATAACCTGGCAGCGGTGGCCCGGGTTCATTTCCCCTGGCTGCCCACTCGGCTGTTGTTGCGCGATCGGTACGATAGCGTCGGGCACCTCAGCGGCTACGCGGGGCGCGTGGGCGTTGTCGTCGCCGGGGAGGACGAGATTATCCCGGCCGCTTCCGGCCGGCGGCTGTACGATGAACTCGCTGTCGAACGCAAACGACTGTGGACGCTCCCGAGCGCCGGTCACAACGATTGGCCGGAACAGGTGGTGCCGGAGGACTGGCGGGAGTGGGTCGATTTCCTGGAGGATGCGGGACCGACGACTCGAGACCGCGAAGAGCACTGACGGTAAGGAGTCGATATGGCTGAGAACGGGAATGGGGGTAGGGCGGATCCGTACCACTTGGGCCGCTTCGTTCGTGCACAGGAGGCCGTCTATGGAGAGGTCCTGGCGGAGCTCGGGGCGGGGCGGAAACAGACGCACTGGATGTGGTTTGTCTTTCCGCAGATTGAAGGACTGGGGCACAGCGACACCACCCGGTACTACGCCATCAAGAGTGGCGAGGAGGCGCAGGCGTACCTGCAGCATCCGCTTCTCGGCGAGCGGTTGTTGGCCTGTTGCGAAGCGTTGCTTGCAATTTCGGGCCGCTCGGCCCAAGAGATTTTGGGGCACCCCGACGACCGGAAGCTCAAGTCGTCGATGACGCTGTTCTCCCAGGTGGCGGGGCCCGATTCGGTATTTGCGCGTGTCCTCGAACGGTACTTCCAAGGGGAGCAGGATATGCGGACGCTCAAGATCCTGGGTATCCGCGGTTAACCCCTGTATTTCAGCCGATGTCGCACCTGATCCGTTGGCCCTCGCTGCTACTCGCATACCTCTTCTTGGGGCTGGCGATTGTCGGCATCGTGTTGCCGGGCCTGCCGACGGTTCCGTTTCTGCTGTTGAGCGCCTGGTTTGCGGCCCGCGGCTCTGAACGGCTCCATCGCTGGCTCTACGGGCACCCCCATTTCGGCGCGCTGCTGATCGACTGGGAGCAGCAGGGGGCCGTTTCCCGTCGCAGCAAGCGTATCGCGGTCGTGCTGCTGGTTGTCAGTTGGGCGATCATGTACTGGCGCATCGGAAATCACTGGCTGTTGGCCGGGCTGGCGCTGCTGTTCGTTGCTGTGGGGACCTTCCTGCTGACCCGGCCCGAGCCGCGTTGAATGCTGTGGGGTTTCTGCGGGGCATCGCCCTCTGAGAGGGGGCCCGGCCCGCTTCACTCCAGTGTTGTCCAGCGCCCGATCCCCGGACCGAAAAGGGTGGCGAGCACCAGGGCGAGCGGGGCCAGCACGATGAAGGTCTGGACGACGCGACGGACAAACGGATGCGCCCGGTTCGCTTCGATGAAACGGTCGGCGACGATGGCGCATTTGGTCCAGATGATGAGCGCCATCAGTAGCGGGGGCCAGGGTGCGGCGGCGCTCCATTTACCGAGGGCGATGCTGGCCAGGGTCAAGGCGACCAGGGCGAGCCAGGCCAAGGTCAGAGAGGTGCGGCTGTCGGTCGGTGGGTTCATTTCAGGCCAGCACGTAGAACAGGGTAAACAGGACCAGCCAGATCATATCGGTGGCGTGCCAATAGCTGCCGAGGGCCTCCAGACCAGTGTGGTCGTGCGCGCTGTAGCCGCCGAACGCGAGTCGCGCCAGGACGAAAAGGATGCCGAAGATGCCCCACGAGGCGTGAACGAGATGGTTAATGGTCAGGTAGTAGTAGACGGTGACAAAGATGCCGGCATCACCGTCGATCCCGTGGGCGAGATTCCAGCGCACTTCCAGGTATTTGACCAGCGGATAACCAAGCGCCACCACAAGCGCCGCGGTGAGCCAGACGCAGGCACTGCGGCGGCGGTCGCGACGCATGGCGTGCACGGCGCAGGCGATGAAGTAGCTGCTGGTCACCATCAGCAGGGTGATGGTGGTGCCGGCGGTGGTCGAAAGTCGCTCGGGGCCGTTATGGAATGCCTCGGGAAAGTGGACGCGGGCGATGAAATAGACGGCGAAGAGCACAGCGAATTCGACGAATTCACAGGTGATCCCGACCCAAATCGCCGCGCTGCCGGGGATACGTCCAGCCCGCAGTGGGGGCGCTTCGGAGGCAAGCGTCGCATCGGCCATGAGCACACTTCCGTTGACTGGCCCTGAACTCTAGCGCGGCGCGCCTCTACGGGCCTTGAGCCGGATCAATGCCGAAACCGACCTTCGGTACCGAATCAAGACGGCTCAGCAAGGTTCGGCTGGCGGTTCGATACCGGCCGGCTCCACGAGCACATCGAGTCCGGCCAGCGCACGCAAGCTTTTAAAATCGTGAATCTGGGCGTTTCGGCCCCGGAGATGGAGAATCCCGCGTTGGCTGAATTGGGTGAGTAGACGGCTGATCGTCTCGATCGCCAGGCCAAGATAATCGGCAATATCCTCGCGCAGCATGGGCAGACGGAATTCGGCGGCGGGCCTCTGGTCGGGATTGAGGCGGGTCGCCACGCTGTACAAAAAAGCGGCCAGCCGCTGTTCGGAGTTCTGCGCCCTGGCCAGCGCGCAAAGTTGCTGATCGTGCCGCATGCGCCGGCTCATGGCCTGGATGAGCTGTTCCTGGAACTGCACCAGTCGAGGGCCCAGTCGGTGCAGGCGGGAGAAGCCGAGTTCACAGATGCTGCTGTCGTCCAGGGCTTCGACCGTATGGATGTAACCACCACTTTCGATGGTCTCAAGCCCGATCAACTCGCCCGGGAAGTGGAAGTCGGTGACCCGAACCCGCTGTCCAATACGGCTGAGCGTTCTGAATGCCCCGGACTTCACCGCAAAGATGCCGCGAAACGGTGTGCCGGGAGTGACCAGCTTGTCGCCCCTGGCAACCGGCCATCGCCGTGAGACCACACTCTCAAGGAGTGAATCGTCAATCGAGCCGAGACCGGCGACTTGGCAGATGCCGAAAAGTTCGCAGTCACGACATTCAACCTCGGGCCTGCGACGGCAACTCCTTCGGGTCATTACATACCTCCTTAGCATCACCGCGGCATTCCGCCCAAGCGTTGAGGGAAGGAATGAAGCGGAGCGGTGTCACGGGTTCCAAAACACCACCGTTAAGCTCGCCACGTTCCGGCAAGAGACGGCGGGATCGTGAGGACAGATTACATGTAATATGACCGGGTAAGCGAGCGGGGTCCAGAGGGGAGCGCATGCTGGAGGCACATGAATAAATCATTGGTTGAACTACCCGAAGCCATGGCCGCGTGGGGAACGCCCACTTTTGCGACCGTCCTCAAATCGGAACTGGAGCGGCTGGCGCCGGCAGCACTGCCGTTGCAGGAGGGGGTGTCGCACGGCAGCTATCTCAGCACAAGCCCTTTCGAAGTTATGGTGATCACGATCGCCGAAGCCGGTTCGTGCATCCGGGTTGGCGTAGGAATCCACTACCGAAGTGTGATCGCCGGCTGCAGTTGCGCCGACGATCCGACTCCGATGGATGAACTCGCCGAGTACTGCCAAGTGGAACTTGAAATCGATAAGGCATCGGGCAGGGCCCAAGTGACGCTGCAGGACGGTTGAGTGAGGATCGAAAGCCCCGCTTACCCAATCGACCATGAGCCGGTCGAAAATAGACAACGATCAATCGGCGGAGGTGCGTTCTCCTGATGGCCCATCGTTTCCCGAGTATCGACAGCGGCCAATAACGGCCGCCTCGATAGCGGCGCCACACCTGAATAGCCGAACACTCGAAAACCTCCGTAGCCCATTGGCACGATGCCAGTCCGGATCGACCCGAAGGGACGCATTTGGGGGGTAACAATAGGGCGGCGATAGGTGTACGCCCGACCCGCTTCCTGCACCCTTTCACCGGCGGATGACCCATTTGGGGTCTTATGCATGCCGGTGCACCTCTCTAGACTTACCGCTCGTTTTCGCTGCCAAGCACCGCTTTGGTTCATGTTGGCATGCCCGCGTTATTTGGAACATTCCCACCGCTCTTCCGAGTTGGTGCGAGTGCACTCAAGGAGTTCAGTAAGATGACGACCACGCCGGTTCGGAGTGCCCGCTGGCCTCACCTCACATCCATCACTGTCCTGACGATTTTTCTCACAGCCTGCGGGGGGAGCAGTGGCGGCACCTCGCCCGAAGCAGACGCTCAAGCGGCCGATTCGAAGACCTATACAGTGAAAGCCAGTGCGAGTGATGGGGGTAGCGTTAGCCCGTCAACCGCAACGGTGCGAGAAGGAAACAAGGCTCGTTTCACCGTAACCGCAGACAGTGGGTTCACTGTCACCGGCGTCACCGGCTGCGGCGGTAGTTTGGAAGAAGGTACTTACAGTACCGGAGTGGTCACGTCGAGTTGTACGGTGACGGCAAACTTTGCGCAAGTCCCCACCATCAGCATTGCCGATGCCACTGTGGAGGAGGGTGATGGCGCGACCACGGAGCTTGTATTTGCCGTCAGCATGTCAGGTCCGGCCAACGGAAACGTCACTGTTGACTACACCTCGGCAGATCAAACGGCATGGTCCGGCCACGACTATGGCGCTGTCGACGAAACATTGACCATTTTTGCGGGGAATACCACTGCAACCATTGCGGTGGAGGTGACCGGCGATACGACGCCGGAAGCGGACGAGACGCTGACGTTGATGTTGACCGGCGTCTCGGCCAATGCTGCGCTCGGAGACGCTGAAGCGGTCGGGGTCATTGTCAACGATGATGTTCCGGGAGCGCTCAATGATACCGGTGTCACAACATGCGCGACCGACACTTCCGGCGGATTGCCATGCCCGATCGCATCGCACGAGGGGCAGGACGGAGATTATGGTCGTGATGTCGACTTCAACGACAACGCGGATGGGCACGCCGGATTTTCGTTTACCAAGCTGGGTAGAGATGGTCGCCCACTCGCCATCCAGGATGCGGCGTGGGATGCCGGCGGTGACGAAGCAACCGGCACAAGGTGGTCCTGCGTGCAGGATAACGTTACCGGTTTGACGTGGGAGGTGAAGACCGACGACGCCGGTCTGCACGATCGTGATTGGACCTACAGCTGGTACAGCCCGGATGTGGAAGCCAATGGCGGTTCGGAAGGTTCCACGAACGGCGGGACGTGTGTTGATGCCGAGAACTGTGACACCGAGAAATTCGTGACCGAGGTCGAGCGCAACGGGCTTTGCGGCGGCGGAGGCTGGCGTTTGCCAACGGTTCGGGAGCTTGTGTCGCTCGTGGACAACAACACCGCTCCCCCTGGTCCTACCATCGACACGGCCTTCTTTCCAAACACGAGTGGAACCTCATACTGGGCTGCCACCCCCTATGCCCAATACGCCTCGGACGCGTGGGTTGTCTATTTCGACAAAGGCAATGCTCGTGAGGCGGCGAAATGGCATGGTTTGCGGGTCCGGTTAGTGCGTTCGGATCAATAACGAACAGGTTGGCAAGGGAGGGAAATGATGACGGTTTCCAAAGTGGCAGGGCTGATTGCTACATTCATTATTTTGGCGGTTGACGAGTCGGCGCTTGCGGCTGCCACCTGTGCAAACGACAGGGAAAACACCGCCGTGAACGCAACCACCGCCGGGCTGATCGACAACGGAAACGGGACGGTAACCGATAGCGAAACGGGTTTGGTTTGGATGCGGTGCCTGTTGGGACAGAGTTGGGATGTTGACAACTGTGCCGGGGCAGCAGGTACCTTTAATTGGCGACAGGCGCTGTATCAGACAGAACAGTTAAATGAAGCCGGTGGCTTCGCCGGCAATGCCGACTGGCGGTTGCCGAACAAGAATGAATTACAGTCGATTGCCGAGCTACGCTGCTGGGGGCCCGCGGTGAACGCGTCGGTCTTCCCCGCGGACATTTTTTTCACGGTTCCTAACCAGATGTGGACATCAACGCCATACGCCGGGGATGACCGGATGGGGTGGTATACCTATTCATGGTATATCGATTTCTATCGGGGAAATGCTCACTATGCCGACAAAAACACTGATTACAGTGTCCGACTGGTGCGTGGCGGACGATAAGCCGGGGCAGTTTGCGGTGACGCCAACGATAGGCGGCCGGGTCAGTTACCGACCTTTACGACCCCTAGTCGCACCGCTTCCAGAGTCGCCTCGGCCCTTCCCGAGACCTGCAGTTTGCGGTAAACGGACTTTAAATGGCCGGCGGCGGTGTTGGGCGTGACCCCAAGGGCGGTAGCGATCTCGTTGCGGGTGTAGCCGCGTGCAAGGAGGCTGAGTACGTCCTGCTCCCGCTTGGTGAGCGCAACGAGCGGTTCACTCGGCTCCTCGACCGCTTGGTCATCACGAAAGTGTCGCAGAATGCGGCGGGCGATGGAGGCAGTCAGCGGCGGATCACCGCGATCGATGTTGCGTAGCTGCTCCAGCAAGCGGTCACGGGGTTGTTCCTTCAACAGGTAGCCGTGGGCGCCGGCACGCAGGGCAGAGAACACGTGATCATCATCGTCATAGATGGTGGTCATGATGCAGATGGCCTTTGGGTTCTCCGCCAGCACCGGTCCGACCAGGTCGAGTCCGGAACCGTCCGGAAGCCCGATATCCAGCAAAACCAAATCGAACCTTCCCCTCGCCAAATGGTTCTGCGCCTGGTCGAAGGTGGTCGCTTCCGTGATTTGCAGATCACTGAATGCTTCCGTGACCAATCCGGCCAACCAGCGACGGGTATCGCTGTGATCCTCCACAACCAGAACCGTGCGCATAGGCATGAAATCCTCCTCCTGAGCAGCAATACGCTGCGATGAATAATGGCGCCCGCGTCATGTTACGGGACACTCGCCGGTCACGAACAAGTCATCACCCACCAAGGCTGATAGCTCGACCTGAAACCGGTGGCCTTTCCGCCGAAAATTGGCTTGGCCGTGCAGCTCTTCCGCACGGGTTCGTATATTGGCCAACCCGCGGCCGGTGCCGATGGCACTTTCGGCGGTTGTGGCGTCGAGCCCATCGTTTTCGATGCAGACCCGTAGGTGCGGCCGCTCCAGAACGAGACGGATCACTATGCGTGACGCCTGGGCATGTTTGACGGTATTACTGACGGCTTCGTCAATGATGCGTTTGAGGTTGACCTGCTGGCGGGGTGTCAGCCGTACGCCGGGCTCCACAGTCGCCTGGTGCCACTCCAGTTTGCACGGATACCCTCTCAGGCGCTCGCGCAACTCTGCTTGCCACTCCTCCAGCTGATCACCCAAATCGGCGTGCACTCTGTCGTCCAGCGTATGCAGCGATTCCCGCAAGGCGACCAGGGCGGCACGGGCGAGCTCGGCATTATCGTCGCTCTCCGCCCGGTGGACGAGAGTCAATATTCGGGCGCCGACGTCATCATGCAGGTCGCGGATTATGCGCTTGCGTTCGGCGCGCGCACCTGCTTCCTGTGCCTGGCGTGCCTCGATGGCCCGGCGGGCAATGCGATGCATAACCGCTGCCAGTTGCAGGTCACGGGGGCCGAAGAGTCGATTGCCCTGGTGGGCAAAGACCAGTTCCAACGCACCATCGCCGGAAAGGCGGGGAGCCAACAGCCGCGATCCGTGCTCGGTGACGCACGGGGCAGCAATATCCACTTCCACCGAACCCACGGCCAAGGGCCGAAAAACACGCTCCAAGAGGGCTTGCCATTGGCGGTCGACATTGCTGCCGCTGTCACTGAACAGCGCCTCCACCACCTCCGGCAACAGATGCTCGGCCGAGTGCTGTCCACGATCGGTAAACTGACGCCAGGCCCACTGGCGCAGGGGAAAGTAAAACCAGCCGACGAGCAGCAATGCCACGCCAACCGCCATCAGGGGTTTTACTCCCAGCAGGAAGGCGACGGCGGCATCGACAACCACCACCGCCACACCGCCCAGCAGCCACAGCCATGACTCGAACCACCAGCGCTCGAGCTCAAACAGGCGGAACCGGAGAATACCCAACGCCAGCCCGAGGTAGAGGGTCGAGGCAAAACCCACCTGGGCGCTGTTGCTGAGCAACGGCCGATCGTCAAACAGCAGCGGGGCGAAGTAGACGGCCACGCTCAGGCCGGTACTCAAGGCGATGGACAGGATGAACCACTTGAAGGCGGCACGCTCCAGGGGATGGTTGCGTGCGCCACGCCACTGGATTACGGCCAGGCTGACACCGAACAGCCAATAGAACACGACCGGCATGTAAAAGGTGTGAACCGGCCACTGCCAAAGCTGTTGGGATTCACCAATGAGGTTCAACGCCATCAGCAGGCCGAAGAGCAGGGGGACCCAGCTTGGGATCAGGCGGCGCGGGTAGTAACAGAGAATCGAGACCAGCGCCCAAATCATCAAATAGAGCGCCACATGATTTGCGATCGCCAATCCGTGCAGCAACGGCTGTGGCAGAACCAATTCCCGCGCCAGGAAAAAGGCGTTGGTCAAAGTGGCGGCAAAAAAGCCAATTCCGGAAAGCGCGAGCAGGCGGGTGGCGGCTTCGCCCCGACGAAAACTCCAAACGCCGAGGCTGATGACGAGCGCTATGAGGCCAAAGAGGTGGAACAGCCAGTAGTCCAATGGCAGGCTGGCTACCTTGCGCAGCCCCTCCTGAAAGGCCTTGAGACGGCTGCCGTCGGCAAGAAGAAGCTCCGGATCGGGGCCGTCGAGGATACGCTGAATTTCGCCATGCCGGGCGAGATACGCATTGTAAGCGGCAAAATCCGGTAGCGTGTGCGGCTCGACATGGGGGTTGAAATCGTCGATCGGCAGAAAAGTGCCGGTGGTATTGGTGATTGCGACGACGCCTTTGCCTACCGCCTGGCCGGCTTCGGGGCGGTGACTTTCCGCGATCCGCAGCCCTTGCGGTGTAGATGCGAAAGTTATTCCGAAATACGGCAGTTTCAACAGCACGAGGGTGTCGGCGACCACCAACAGGAGTGCCGTCAAGACCCCGACCAGCAATACGCGCTGCGGGGCGAGAAGTGGCAGCCACAGCGGCCCGCTGGCACGCTCAGCAGAGTCGGGTGGGGCATACGCAGCTGAAAACGGCCCGCGGAACTCGGTAGCGACCGCGGAGAGAAGACGATAAAACGGCATGGCAGCAAGATAACGAACTTTGCTGCTGCACGGCAAACGCCGTGCGAGCGTGAACGGCGTTGCCTTGTAGCTACTGTCCGCGGGGAAGGCGGAGCTGGGTCACCGGCTCAGACAGTCTCCAGGTATTTGTGGATGAGGCTCACCGCCACCGCGCCCTGGCCAACGGCGGATGCCACGCGCCGGATCACACCATGGCGCACGTCACCCGCAGCAAAGATTCCGGGTACGCTGGTTTCCAGCAGCATGGGATCACGCTTCGGCTTCCAGTGCCTGGGGCGACGACCGTCCCGGATCAGGTCCTGGCCGGTGTAGATGAACCCGGCATCGTCACGCTCGACCAGATCCGCCACCACGCCGGTACTCGGGATGGCACCGATGAAGATGAAGAGGGCATCAGCCGGCACCGTGTCGCTTTCACCGCCCGGATTGTTCCGGATGGTTATCGATTCGAGGTGTCCGTCGCCGTCGACCGCCGTCACCTCGGTGTTCAGCATGACCTTGATGTTCTGTGTCGCGCCGATCTGGTCGATAAGGTATTGCGACATGCTGCGCTGGAGCGAATCGCCGCGGAAGAGCATCACGACTTCGCTGGCGAACCGCGACAGAAACATGGCGCCCTGGCCGGCGGAATTGGCGCCGCCGATCACGTAAACCCGCTTGCCCTTGTAGTTGGCGGCTTCGGAGGCGGCGGCCCCGTAGTAGACCGATCCGCCGACGAACGGTTCGATCCCCGGCACATCGAGTTTGCGCACCTCGACCCCGGTCGCGATCACCAGGGCCTGACAGCTCAGTTTGGTGCCATCGCTGAGTGTCACGATTCGATATGGATCTTCAAGCCGCAACCCGGTCACCGCCTGGGCGGTAACGATCTCGGCGCCGAGGCGCTGCGCCTGGGTGGTTGCGCGCCGCGTCAGGTCCGCGCCGGCGATCCCCTGCGGAAAGCCGAGGTAGTTTTCGATGCGCGAGCTGGTACCGGCCTGTCCCCCGGCTGCTTCCTTCTCGATGACAATCGTTTTCAACCCCTCCGAGGCGCCGTAAACCGCCGCGGCCAGACCCGCAGGCCCCGCACCGATGATGATGAGATCGTAAAAGGGCTGCTTGGCGTGGGTCGACATGCCCACCTTGGCCGCCAGGGTGACGAGGTCCGGATCGGCCAGGGTGCTCCCGTCCGGGAAAAACAGCATCGGCAACCGGGGCCGACCGTCGGCGCTTGCTTCGACCAGCTCTCTTGCTGCCTGATCCTTCTCGATGTCCAGCCATTGATAGGGTATCTGGCAGCGGGCGAGGAACTCTTTGACATAGTGTGCACTGGCGGACCACAGGGTTCCGGCCACCCGGATACCGTCGTAGGGCACCGGTGCGCCGGCGAGCCAATCGCTCAGCAGGTCATCCAGAACGGGGTAAAGCCGCTCATCCGGTGGATCCCACGGCTTCATGAGGTAGTAATCGAGATTGATGGCGTTGATGCTGGCGATCGCCGCGTCCGTGTCGGCGTAGGCGGTGAGCAGGGCACGCTTGGTATCCGGGTAGAGCTTGATCGCCTCTTTCAGAAACTCGACGCCACTCATCGCGGGCATTCGCTGGTCGACCAGGAAGAGGGCGACAGGGTCATTGCGCCGCTTGAATTCCTGCACTGTTGCCAGCGCTTCCTCTCCCGATGCGGCCTTCACAATCCGGTAATCGTTTCGATAGTGCGCCTGCAGATCCCTGGCGATGGCATTGAGCACGTGTGGCTCGTCATCGATGGTCATGATGATGGGCTTGGCCATTGTTCACCTGTCTCCCTTTCCTTCCGAAATCATTCAGGTGGTCGGAAGTCCGTCGGCAACCGAACCGAAAAGCAGGTGCTGCCCGGCTCCGACCTGACCGACATCTGTCCGTGATGTTTCTGTACAACCAGATTGCGGCTGATATTGAGCCCCAGGCCCGTACCTTTGCCGGGTCCCTTGGTGGTGAAGAAGGGATCGAAAATCTTTGACTGAATCTCCTGGGGGATGCCCGGCCCGTTATCCTCGATCTCGACCACCACCCACGGGGCCTGGCGGCGTGCCCGGACGATCAGCGTGCCTTCGCCGTGCATGGCGTCGATGGCGTTGTCGATGATGTTGGTCCAGACCTGATTCAACTCACCCGCATAGGCCTGGATGACCGGCAGGTCATCGGCGTACTCCCGAACCACCGTCACCCCCCCTTTCAATTTGTTGTGCAGGATAATCAGCGTGTTGTCCAGGCCCTCACGCAGGTCCACCGACTGCACCGGCGCCTGATCCATATAGGTATAGGTCTTGAGCGCCTTGACCAATTCGACGATGCGGCCGGTCGAGAGACCGATCTCCCGAACCAGGCTGTAGATCGAGAACTTGAAACTGAGCCAGTCGATGATGATGGCGAATTGGGGTCCTGTGAAGACCGCGGCCAGTTCCTTGAGGTCGCTTTGGTCGTAACCGAAGCTGACGAGGTCCGGCACGAGGTCGCCGCCAGCATCGACGCCGGTATCGACGCCTTGTCCATTCAGCCACTGTTCCAGGGCCGCCTCGCGATCGCTACGAGTCAGGGCATTCAACTCGACGGGTTGCCGGGCCCGCTGCTTCGCGACCTGATCGAGTTCCAATACCTTCGCAACCTGTTTCTCGTCGAGAGAAGCCTCGCCCATTCGCAGCTGAATGGTCTGCCAGTTGGAGAACGTGCTCTGCAACTGGGCGGCGCTACGCTGGGCGGCGGAGGCGGGGTTGTTCAGCTCGTGGGCCATGCCGGCGCTGAGTTTGCCCAGTGAGGCCATCTTCTCCTGAATGATGAGCTGATTGTGCATCTCGTTGAGCTGGTGCAAGGTCTCTTCCAGCACTTTGTTTTTCTTTTGCATCTCTTCGGTTTTTTCCCGCAAGGCCTGCTCGCTCTGGCGAAGTGCCTCCTCCGCACGCTTGCGCTCGCCGATGTCGCGGATGATGCCGGTGTAGTAGCGTTCGTCACGCACGGTCCATGTCGAGAGCGAAAGCTCGATGGGCACCTCTTCGCCACTTCTGGTGCGAGCCGCCAGCTCCACTGTCTTGCCGATGGCATGGGCCTCGGCGGTTCTCGTGAAGCGCGCCATGCCGTTGCGGTGCGCCTCGTGGAAACGATCGGGAATGATGATCTCGAGCGGCTGCCCGATCACCTCGTCTTCGGTGAACCCCAAAATCCGGGTCGCCGCCTTGTTCCAGCTGACGATTACGCCGGTGTGGTCCGCCGAAATGATGGCGTCGATGGCCGACTCGGTGACCGAGCGGAATTTTTGTTCCGCCTGTTTGCGCTCGCTGATGTCACGGATGATGCCGGTGTAATAGCGCCTGTCGTCGAGGAACCAGGTGGCCAGTGACAGCTCGACCGGGAACTCGCTGCCATTCTTGCGCAGCGCAGCCAACTCGACGGTCTTGCCGATGACGTGACTGGGGCCGCCCGAGCTGACCCGGCGAATACCGTCCTGATGTCGCTGGCGGTAGCGCTCGGGGATGATCGCCTCTATGGGTTGTCCAAGCATCTCGGCTTCGGTGAACCCGAACAACGCAGTTGCCGCCGTGTTCCAGGAGCGGATCTTGCCTTCCGCATCGCCGGAAATGATGGCATCGATTGCTGACTCCATGACCGAGCGAAACTTCGCTTCCGATTCGCGCAGCGCCATGCGGACCTTGGAGACCGTCACCTGGCGCTCGATCCGGGCCAGGACTTCGCGCTCTTCGAAAGGGGCCAGGATCAAGTCATCGCCGGACAGGAGCCCTTTGACCCGGGTCTCGGCGTCGTCAGCGGTCGTCACGAAAATCACCGGCAGGTCCCGGGTCTGCCGGTTTGCTTTCAGATCGGTGAGTAACTCGAACGGATTCGTGTCCGCCAGATGGGCATTCAAGAGTACGAGGTTGGAACCGGCGGCGGGGATGGCGTCGAGAACGTTGGTGCCGCTGGCTACCCTTTTGACCGTGTATCCATCTTTCTTCAGGAGCGCATTCAGCGCGCTGGCGCTGCCTGCGTCATCGTCGATAATGAACACGGACCCTGGATCAGGCACAACAGAAGCCCTCGCGTCCAGCGATGGTATGTAGAAGAGATATTAGTCCACGCCGGCCGTCGGGTGATGGCGGCGCTATCCCGGGAGGGACGCGACGGGTGAGAGCATGAATGGAGCGCATGAGGCGGTGCTCGTTGCCGCTGCGGCGCGGGTCTTCGGACGGGCTCGACCTGGCGGCCGCGGTCTTACGGCGGCTAAAGGTCGAGGGCGCGATTCAGGCTTGGGTGCGTCGCGAGCAGGCCCGCCAGAACCCGACCTACAGTGGCTCCTATGGCACCGATTGAAGACCATGCCGCTTGCCCCGGCCGCATACCGGTCCTAATGCGGTGCGCCCGGTCCATGCCAGACTCCACGGGTAACCCTCGGCCCTCGGGTTGGAGATGACAGTCACCGCTGGGCAGATCCTCCGGACCTACATTACGCTCACCGTGCTCGCGACGTTTTCCTCCTCGTTCATTTGGGGAATCAATACGCTGTTCCTGTTGGATGCGGGCTTGTCCATCACCGGGACCTTTGCCGTCAACGCCTTCTTCACCGTTGGCCAGGTCGTCTTCGAGGTGCCGACCGGTGTCCTCGCCGACACGCTCGGCAGACGAGTCTCCTATTTGCTCGGGGCGCTCACGTTGTTGGGTACGACGGCGCTGTATCTCCTGCTTTGGCAGATTGAAGGCCCGTTCTGGGGATGGGCGGTCGTATCGGTCTTGTTGGGGCTCGGTTTCACCTTTTTCAGCGGAGCCACCGAGGCGTGGCTGGTGGACGGGTTGAAGTTCGCTCGTTACGAGGGGACGCTCGAGGCCGCATTCGCCAAGGGGCAGATCGCCGGGGGCATCGCCATGCTGGCCGGAACCGTGATCGGTGGCGTGGTCGCACAGCTGACCAACCTGGGCATTCCGTATCTGTTACGCGCCGGCATGCTCGGTCTGACCTTTGTCGTGGCCTACGTCTTGATGCATGACTATGGATTCACGCCACGGAGCCGAGTGGCTGTGTCGGCGGAGGTGCGCGGCGTCATCCGATCTTCATGGGACCACGGGTTCCGCAACCCGCCGGTGCGCTGGCTGATGCTGGCGGAGCTGTTTGTCGCCGGCGTCGGTTACTACGCCTTCTATGCAATGCAGCCCTACCTGCTCGACCTCTACGGGCGGGAAACGTCTTACGCCATCGCCGGGCTGGCGGCGGCGATCGTTGCCGGCGCACAGATCGTGGGGGGCTTGGTCGTGCCCTATGTGCGGCGGGCATTCCGGCGCAGAACCACGCTGGTCCTTACCGCCTATGTCACTGGCTCCGGCGCGCTGGCGTTGATCGGTTTGACCCCGGTTTTCTGGGTCGCGTTGGCACTGCTGACGCTGTGGGCCATTGTGGATGCGATCAGCTTCCCTGTCAGGCAGGCGTTCATCAACGGTCTGATCCCTTCGGAAGAGCGGGCGACCGTACTGTCGTCCGATAATCTCCTCAGTTCCTCCGGTGGAGTAGTCCTCCAGCCGGCGCTCGGTCGGGTGGCCGACGTCTGGAGTTACTCGATTTCATACGTAGTCGGCGCCGGTGTTTCGCTCCTGGCGCTGCCATTCGTACTCCTCGCACGCCGGGAGCGGGCGACCTCGGATCCAATCACGGTTTCGGAGGAGCGATCGGCCTAGCCATCGCCTTCCTGTCTGTCCAAGCAGCAGTAACAAGGGGGACGATGCACGGTTCGAATATGTGTTGGCCCAAAAAGGAACTGGTAAGCACGTCTGGTCACAGAAGCAGCGGGATCCGGAGGCGGTGGAACGGTTCGAAACGTTGTGGCGCCAGATGCAAGGAGATACAGGCCCGAATTGACGGTTTCGGATACCTGACGGTGACCGGCAACGAAGAAACCCCTCGGAGGCGGGGTTTCTTCGCGACAGGCGCGTCGAAGGGGCTATGCGACGATGGTTTCTTCTTCCGAACCGCTGTCTGTCGTCTCCGTCAGCGTTGGTTCGCCAGGGCTCCCGGTCTCCGGGAGCGAAGTCTCCGGCATGGCGGCCTGCGGGTCTATGGGCGCAGTGTGCTCCGAGGGCGCATCGGAAAACGGGGAGGCTTCGCTGTCGGCGGCGCCGGGAACCACCGGATTTTCATCTTCGGTTGTTTCCAGCACCGACTCGTCGGCAACCCCGACGTCCGCGGGCACGGGCTCGGCAGGGACGGCCGGCGGATCTTCCGGCGAGGTTGGGGCCGGTGCGTCGTTGGGAGCAGCAATCGCCTCGCCTCTGGCGATGCTGGAGACCAGTCGGCCAAAGTGCTGGTGCCCCAGGTTTTCGTAGCTGGACAACATTTCCCGGGCGCGGTGGGCTGGCGAGGCCGCGTTCTTGCCGCTGGCTGTCAGTGCCTTCTCCCGAGCCTCGTCGGAGATCTCCGCACTGACCGACGGGGGCGTTGGCGTCGGCGTTTCAAGGTTTGCCTTCTTTTCGGGTTTGGCCGGCCCTTTGAGCACGGCCTGATCGAGATGCGGCGTGATCTTCATCGGTTTGCCTGCTGGACGAGAAAATATAGAAAGGCATCGCGCCAGCTCTGGCGCGTGCCGCTGCAGAGGCGTTCAGGTTAGCGGCGCACTGCGCCGGATGCTTCGGCCTGCATCACGACCATCGCGGTATTGATTCACACTAGCGGGGCTCGGAACAGCCGACGGGCCGTTCAGACCACGACCGCCGCTTGCACCGGTTTACGTTTACCTTTGGCCGATATGTTGCGATGTTGAAGGGGTGATATTCCCGCCGCGACGCACGCATCGGATGAAACCAGCAGTTCGTCAGCGCCGGCGGCATCGCACAGACGCTTCGCGGTATTCACGGTGTCGCCGATGAAGTCGTACGCTTTTGCCCCCTCACCTCCGAGCACGCCCTCGATGACCGGACCGAAGTGCAGCCCGGCTCCTGCGGACAGATTCAGATGCGCCAGCAGCGGGCGCGTGGATGCCAGCATGCGCGATCCCGCCTCTACCGCCTGGGTGACATTCGAAAATATCGCCATTACTTCGTCGGCAGTGTACTTCAGCTTGATCGGCCGGAGTTCCTCCAAAGCAGCCTCGGCGGCAAGATAATAGTCGTTCAGCATCCCAACGACCGCTTCTGGAGTTTGCTGTTCGCTCCAGGCGGTAAAGCCCCGTATGTCCATGAACAGAACCGCGCGGGTGAGGCGGTGCAGCGAGAGCGTGCTCTCGTCGGCGATCGCGCGATCGAGGATACCCCGCCCAAGTGACCACTCCGAATACTGGTGCAGGCGTTCGGTCAACGACTTGATCGTGGCGATTGAGCGCTGAAGGTTGAGATCGGCAATACCCAGCAAGATCCCGAGTAGAAGCAGCACGATGGCAAGGAAATCGTGGGCCGGATCGGCGAAAAAGAGCCTGAGTGAAAACGCCGCGTCACCTGTTCGGGCCTCGAAAACCGCGTACATGACCAGAGGGATCGATGAGCGCAGGACACTCTCCGTCAGCACAAGGGCCGGTAACGGCCGTCTTGAGCGAGCCCAGTGCAGTAGTGCAAAGCCGAGGGCGAATCCCCAATAAACCTGATGATGCCACTGTTGGAAAAATTCGATACCTTCGAGCCAAGCTTCAACAAAGGAGTAGGAAATCGGTCCGACAAAGTTGGCTAGAAAGCGCAT
This sequence comes from Gammaproteobacteria bacterium, assembly GCA_041685045.1. GTDB lineage: Bacteria > Pseudomonadota > Gammaproteobacteria > Thiohalomonadales > Thiohalomonadaceae > Thiohalomonas. The sequence continues at coordinate 142,617 of JAWLGP010000004.1, read as the reverse complement.
GCCCCGAAAGCGGGCTGGCCACCATTCCATGACATAGGCCTGCAGAATGCCCGCGCCAAGCAGGACATAGGGGTCGGCGTGAGCGAAGTATCCTGCGTCGTCGAGCAGTGCCTCCAAGATCAGCAGTACGAGCGGTACATGGCCGCTGTGAACGAAAAAATTGCGAGCGGCACGCGCGGGGAGCGACTCGGTCGGTATGGTCATGCTGAAAGGACCGGTGGTTACAACAGGGATGCAGTTGCCCTTATTCTGAAGTCTCTGTTCCGGAATGCAAAGAGGGGAGGGGCCGCAAGATCCCTCCACCTGGTTGCGGAGTGCTTATTCCTGCGCAGGCAGTTGCAGTTGACAGCTGTCCCAACTCAGTGGTTGCGCAGGGCATCTATCAGCTCGCTCTTGTTCATCTTCGACCGGCCGCCGATTCCGACCTGCTTTGCCTTGTCATAAAGGTCGGACTTCGACCAGTCCTCGTATTTCGGCGATCTACCACCACGTTGGCCCGCCGCCTGACGGTTGGTGTTGGCGATGCGCGCCGCTTTTCCCTTGCTCATGCCCTTGCGCCGCAGCGCTTCATACTGCTCGTCATCCTTGATCTGGGGACCGTGATCACCTCCGGTCGCGAACGCCGCATTTGAAAACAACTGTGTGAAACGCGTGGCAAGACGTCAAGGCAATCGCCACAACCTTCAATGGGAAAACCGCTGTCGTGGCAGGGCATCGCAAGCCGACGCGAAGCCCTGCCTGCCGATGTCCATGCCCCGGCAGGAAGATTGACTCGCATCGGGCATCCTGCGACTCTATCGGGCCGGGCCTCGAGTTGCCCAGAATAACCACAACCACTGACATTTGGGGGGAAATAGAAATGGCAATTGACACACTGCTGGAAGATATCAAGTCGGTCAAGGGCTTCCGCGCCGCCGGCATCATGACCCATACCGGAGAGATGCTCGCTTCCTTCTCCGTGGACAAGAACATCGATCTGGACGTTGTCGGCGCGACCTTCAACGACATTTTCCGTAGTGGGCACGAAGCGGCCGGGAAGGTCGGCATGGGTTCCAACAACGAAACCCAGATCATGACCCCGGAAGGCATCATCGTCATGCTCTGCTCGGGTGTGAACGCCGCGGCTCACGTGCACCTCATTGCCATCATCGACAAGGACGGCAACCACGCCCTGGCGCGGATGACCCTGGGGAAGATGGCGCCGAAAGTGGTGAGTGAGCTCTCCTGACACGTTTGGCGACCCGGCCATGAACCTGACCGGGGGGATGCAGCTGCACTTGGATGGAGATCAGGCGCAGCTGCGTTATTCCGAGGACCAACGGGGCTTTTCCATCGACCAGTTGATGGTGCCGGCGGCACATCGCGGCCGCGGCATCGGCACGCTTTTGGTGCGAAGAGTTCTGATACTCGCCGACCATTACAAGAAAGATGTGCACGTCTCCGCCCGCATCATCGGCGGGCAGAGTAGCGAAGAGCGATTACAGAGACTCGTGATATTCTACAAGCGACTGGGATTCGAGGCGCTGGACCGCGGCCTGACGGTGGTTTACATGGTGCGTCGTGTGTCCCGCGAGGCTGAAGTTGTCGGATGAGCCTCGTAACTCCGGAACAGCTGGTGACGATTATCGACCAGTATGCCTACCTGGTGCGCACCGGCGATTACTATCTCGGCCACTGTCCCGTTTGTCATGCGGTAGAACGGATGGTGGTACGCCCAAACATCGGCCAGTGGCATTGCTACGGCTGTGGCGCTGGCGGGGACATCATCGATTTCGTTCGGGCGGCAGAACACGTTGATACCGAAAGCGCCCGCGCACGCGTCGAGGCGCTGCTCGCGGCGGAGCCGGCTCCCGCGCCGCTGAAGGCGGAACCGGCACCCGCGCAACCCGAAGCCGAACAGGCGTCCGCTGGTGAGCCGTTCACCGGGCAGCATGAGCAAAGCGCTCTGGATGGACTGCAGCAAAGCGCTTTGGATGGACTACTGGAACGCCTGTCAGGCATGAAGGGCTTTGCTGGCGCAGCGGCCTTCTATGGGCAGATCGAGGTCAGCCGCGGTGAGCCGTTGAATCAGGCGGGCGAGGTGATGCAACTGCTCGCGACCATGCTGGCGTCGGCCCACCAGGTATTGGGGGAGCCGGGGGAGCCGTTCGGAATGGTGGTGATGCGCCACGAGGGCGGCAAGCTGATGCTGGTCGAAGGTGAGCTGAGTGATGGTGGATATAGCGTGTTGTTGTCACTGACGTCAGAAGCCAACGAGGCGATGGCCCAGCTCACGGTTCGCTCCTACCTGTCACGTCTGGCTGCTGAAGCGGTTTGAGGGTCAAGGGTTAAGGGGTTAGCTGTCGGCCATAACAGCGGCCGTTGCTATACAATCCCGCCATGCTGAAAGCCGATGTTATCGTTATAGGGGCGGGGGCCTCAGGCCTGATGTGCGCGGCCGCGGCTGGGCGGCGAGGGCGTCGGGTAGTGGTGTTGGAGCAGGCGCGCAAGCCGGGGGCGAAGGTCCTCATGGCCGGTGGTGGCCGCTGCAACTTCACCAACTACGACATCGGTGCCGAGCACTACGCCAGCCACAACCCGCACTTTGGCAAGTCCGCCCTGAGTCGCTATACCCAATGGGATTTTCTCGAACTGGTGAACCGTTACCGGATCGCCTGGCACGAACGCAGCCATGGACAGCTGTTTTGCGACGACAGCAGTCGGGACATCCTCGACATGTTGCTCCGCGAGTGCGAGGACGCCGGGGTTCAGCTGCGTTTCAAACGCACCGTCGACTCGGTCGAGCGTACGGATAGTGGGGAATTCCGGCTGTTGGTGGGTGACGATCGTTACCTGTGCCAGTCGCTGGTGATCGCCACCGGCGGACTTTCAATCCCCTCCTCGGGCGCGGGCCCTTTCGGCTACCGGATGGCGGAGCAGTTCGGTATCAAGGTGTGGCCGCCCGCCCCGGCACTGGTTCCTTTGACGCTGCAACCGGAGGACCTGGCGCGGTTTGCGCCGCTGGCCGGTATCGCGGTGGAATGCGTGGTAAGCAATGCCCGTCAACGCTTTCGCGAAAACCTGCTGTTCACCCACCGCGGCCTGAGTGGTCCGGTCATCCTCCAGATCTCCACCTGGTGGCGAGCCGGGGAGACGCTGCTTGTCGACTGGCTTCCGGAAAGAGCGCTGTCGCAGCTCCTGCCGGAGTGGCAACGGCAACATCCCAAGCAGCTCCTGAGAACCGCGCTCTCGCGCCATTTGCCCGCGCGACTGGTCAGCGCACTGCTGCCCCGCGGGCTTGCCGAACAACCCTTGAACCGGCTCGGTGCAAAGGAAATCGCTCAGGTGGCGGAATGGATGCACCAGTGGCCGATTCGTCCCAACGGAACCGAGGGCTACCGTACCGCGGAGGTGACACGAGGCGGGGTGGACTGTGACGCCATTTCATCGAAGACGATGGAGTGTCGAGCGGTGCCAGGCCTCTTCTTCGTCGGGGAGGTGATCGACGTCACCGGCTGGCTGGGCGGGTACAACCTGCAGTGGGCCTGGTCGTCGGGCTGGTGCGCCGGACAATATGCCTGAGGGCCCGAAGCGGCTCCATGGAAACGGACTTGCATCGCGAAGAGCGTCAGCCCCGATTGTGGCCGCCGAGCCTACCGCCTCTGTGTGATGTGCCATGGCTGCGGTTTACGCCCGGCGACGGCGATGCCGCGGATCCGGACAGCCGGGTGCTGTCGGACCGTGACCTCGAGGAGGCGGTAAAAGAGGGTGAACGGCGGCACTGAGTGGCGTCGCCGGGTATCCGAAGCTACAAACCAAAAGCCCCCGGATCCGGGGGCCTTTGCATCGGGCAGGATTCGCCTCAATACTCCGCGTCGTGATAGACGTTCTGCACGTCATCCACGTCGTTCAGCATGTCCAGCAGCTTTTCCATCGTGGCCACGTCGTCCCCGCTGATTGGCGTTGAGCCTTTGGGGACGAACTGGATCTCGTCCACTTCGAACTCGATCTCACCGAAGGCGTTGATGAGGGCCTGCTTGGCCTTGTTGTATTCGGTATTCGGCACGAAGACGGTGAGCCTGCCGTTTTCGCTTTCAATATCGGTGACGTCGACGTCCTCGGCGAGCAGCGCCTCGAGGGCGGCCTCCTCATCGCCGCTGAAGGCGAGAATGGCGGCGTGGTCGAACATGTGGCTGACCGTGCCCGGGGTGCCCAGCTTGCACTTGGTCTTGTTGAAGCAGGTGCGGACGTCACCGATGGTGCGGTTGGGATTGTCGGTGAGGCAGTCGACAATCACCATGCAGCCACCTGGGCCGAAACCTTCGTAGCGCGCCGGGGCGTAGTCTTCGCCACCGCCGCCCTTGGCCTTCTCCAGTGCCTTTTCGATAACATGGCTGGGAACTTGGTCCTTCTTGGCGCGCTCTATCAACCCCCGCAAGGAAAGGTTGCCATTGGGATCGGTGCCGCCCGACTTGGCAGCGACGTAGATCTCGCGGCCGTATTTGCTATAGACCTTGGTCTTGGTCGCGGCCGTTTTGGCCATGGAAACTTTGCGGTTTTGATAGGCTCGGCCCATGCGATACAGCTCCGTAAAAAGCGTTGACTAACGTGTGCGGTCGGATGCCGGGGGGCGTGCCCCCAAAACCCCGTCACCATGACGGGTTCCAAAATGGAAAATGGCTTCAGTCGGCGATGAAGTGACAGACGTAGTCCATCAACTCGGTCACTTCGATTTCGAAACGGCTGTTGCCGGGCACTTCGAAGCGCTCGCCGGCCTGGTAGCTCTGCCACTCCTGCTCGCCATCCAGCTTGACCCGGCATGCGCCCTGGGTCAGTTCCATTACCTCGGGTGCCCCGGTGCTGAAGGTGTAGCTACCCGGCAGCATCAGGCCGAGCGTCTTGCTCTCACCCTCTGCGGTGGTAATGCCGCGGCTGGTGACACGGCCGTCGAAGTAGACGTTGGCCTTCTTTTTGATCTCTGCGTTGCGAAAACTCATGTCGACTCCATAACGGCGGGCTGCGCCCGGCCGGTCCGATTGACAGGTAAGGATTGGATGAGGGCGGATGATAGCGCCGAAGGCGCGGCGCGTGAATCGTTCGGTGGCCAGTTTGCTGTGACGAACCCGCTTGGCTAGCGCATATCCCCGGCACGGAGGGAGACAAAGGTGTCGGACTGGCTCCCAAGCAGCGTTGAAAGGCGTGCCTGGGGGCGTTTGTCGACAGGTTTGCCGTCTTCGAAGAGCAGGAGCAGCTCCAGCGGGCCCCCCGGCAGGGCCTTGGCAGCCACCTGATCAGGACTGATGGTGGCGCGCCCGAGCGTCTTGGTTGTCGGCCATTGGATGTGCGTGTGGGTCACATAGACCAGTTCGGAGCAGACGATACGGTCTGTTGTCTCCACGTCGAAGTTGAAGTCGTAGTCTTTTCCGAGCTGGCGCAAGGCGTTGAGGACAACGGCGGCACGCTCGGGCCCGCCCAGGTCGCGTGCCCGCAAGACAGCCAGATCGTCCACGTTGAGGAAATGGCCAAGCGGGTTCAGCTCGACGCCGGAGCGCAGCGCCTCCACCACACCGGCGCCGGCGCGGATCGTCTCGCGGTGAGGTAGAACCAGCGGGTGATCCCACAGCCCGAGCTCACGCAGGTCCGCTTCACTGCCGATCCAGACGGCGGCGTGGCCCCAGTGACCTGGAATCAGTGCATCGGTAAGGCGAAACGGCGTCTTCTCCAGCAGGATGTCACCGGCCCGCAGTCGGCCGGCTACCCGGGTTACGACTTCATCGCGCCCGTACAGTTTGCCCTTGCGGGTCTCCACCAGGCCGACGGCATTGCCGAAAAGCATGCTGAACAGGCTGACACCGCCGTTGGCGATTTCGGTGAGCTGGTCCTGGGTCAGTCGCTCCATGAAGCGCAGCTTGCGCCCCATCACATAGGCGGGCGAGACCGCTTTGGTCATGGCATAGGAGGGGCTTTGGTCGATCAAGGCCGCCAGATAGCGCATGCGCGGCTCCGCCTTGGCGCTGGGGCCGAGCTTGCGTTTTTGCTGTTCGTAGAATGCGATGGCCGCACGTACGCGTGCCCGGTTTCGAATCGAGTTGTAGGAGAGTGCAATGCCGGTCAGGATCTCGCGACCGATCCCGTAGCCGGAGTCGCTATCGTTCAGCACCCGCCGCAGCCTTGCATCCTCCTCGAAGAGGCTGACGGCCAACAGGTAGTTATCGTAGAGAACGAGCGCCGCTGACAGCGACAGCATTATCCCTTCCAGGCGCTGGCGCGGGGGGAGGGTGGCGGGGAGTTCCTCCGAATCCAGCCAGCATTCATGGCTTTCGGCGACTTCCATCAAAGCCTTACGCAATTCCAGATGCGCAAGCATCCCCTCGTTCAGGGTCTTGAGATCGTTGCCGGAGAGGACCGGCTCGGACTTCATCCGCAGCCCCAGTTCGATGGTACGTGACCGGTACGCGAGCGCCTGTTCCACCAGGGTTTGATAGTGTTCATACTCCCGGGCCAGTGCCGCGACACCATCCGCCGCCCCGGCGTGCACCTCACGCAAATGGTCTTCGCAGTGCCGTTCAGCCGCGTCGACGGCTGTCGGTATCAACGTGCTGTACCATTCGCCATCGGACGTACCGCCCACCACCGCGAAGCCGGGCTGTGCGAACACCGTCAGGGTCAGCCCCCAAAGCCAGTTCCTGATCATCATTGCCCTTCTTGGAAAGCCGGATCGGTTCCGAACCTTGCGAGAAGCAGAACCGCCGCGAAATGCGGTTCACACGCTCACCACATTCTGCTTCAAAGCCCGGGCAAGCCAGAGTCAGGTCGAGTGCAGGTGAAGCAGTGAGCCAATGGGCAGCTTACCTCTTTTCCGCCGCCCATCGGAAGCCACTCGTTCATCGTTAGGGAGGAGGGGAGCTAAGGCGGCGGTGCGACAGCGATCAATTCACGACTTCTTCCACGGTGTACTCTTTGAGGTGTCTGGCATGCAGAAAGATGATCAACTCGCCAATCAGACCGAGCGCAAAGGTCTGAATACCCAGCACCACCAGCAGTGAGGTCAGAAGGAGCGCAGGTCGGTCCGCAAGTTGAACGTCGAACAGGAGACGTTCGCCGACCAGCCAGGCCAACAACACGCCACCCAGGGCGAAGACCGCCAACCCGATCAGGCCGAAAAACCGCAGCGGTTTCTTCGTGAACCGTACCAGGAAGAACACAGTGAGCAAGTCGATCAGGTGGCTGGCGGGTCTGCCAAACTGAAACCCGCCGGCGGGTACGCCCTTGGGCTGGGAGAGTTCGACCTCGGTGACGTGAAAGCCGCGCCGCCGTGCCAGGATGGGGAGAAACCGATGTTGACCGCCATAAATCGGGATCTCTTCCATGACCGCCCGCCGAAATGCCCGGGCCTCACAAGCCAGGTCGTTGAACTGCTCGCCGGTGATGCGCTTCGCCAGCCAGTGGAACAATGAGGATTGCACCCGGTTGGCGGCCGCGCCGGCACCAGGCAGGCGCCGACCGATAGCGAGGTCCGCCTCGGCCAGGGCATCGATCAGGCGCGCGACCTCACCGGGCTCGACTTGGCGGTGGGCGGGCAAGGTCATGATCCACTCGCCCCGGGCGTGCTCGAATCCGACCGTCAAGGCGGTTGCCTCGCCGAACGATTTCGCCAATCGGACGATGCGCACGTCGTTGTGCCCGTCGCTCAAATTCTCCAGCGAACGGGCGACTTCGTCGCGGTTGCCGTCGATCACGTAAACGAACTCGGGCGTCACCCCGCGTTGGTGCAACGCCTGTCGGTAAGCGAGATTCAACGGTCCCTGATCGGGCTCATGACGGCTGCCGACCGGGATGATCACCGACACCAGCGGCAGATTTGCGTTGGCCGCGTCGGTCTCATGCATAGCTGGATCCCCCCTGTAGTGCGGCGGCTTCCGGTGCCGCGTGTTCCGATGTGACGACCGCCGTGAGGCGCGCCAGGCGAGGCACCTGCAGGTCACCTGTCAGGTAGACCAGCTCCGCGATGGCGCCGCAACCGAGCAGAACCAGGGCCAGTGCCGAAAAAAGGATACCGCTGCCCGCGATAGGGAGGCTGATGCTGCCCCCGCCAAGCAACGACAGGGCGGTGAAACCGAGTGCGCCCATGCCGGCGGCAGCCGCCGGGAGCGCCAACAGGCCGAACCAGGACAGTGGCCGGGAGGCGGAAGAGATCAGGGTCTTGATCGTCAGCAGATCGATCAGGACCTTGTAGGTCCGCGAGAGGCCATATTTGGAGACGCCGAATCGACGGGGATGGTGACGCACCCGTATTTCGGCCACACGGGCGCCGGTGATGGACGCCATCGCGGGGATGAAGCGGTGCATCTCCGAATAGAGGGGTACCCGCTTGATTACCTCCGCGCGGTAGGCCTTCAGCGAGCAGCCGTTGTCCTTGATGGGGACACCGGTGACGGCGCCGATCAGCCGGTTGGCGATGCGGGAGGGGAGCTTGCGGGTGAGGAATTTGTCTTGCCGCTGGTGACGCCAGCCGACCACGAGATCGTATCCCTCCTCCAGTTTGTCCAGGAACGCGGGAATGTCGCGGGGGTCGTTTTGAAGATCGCCGTCCATGGTCACCAGCACGCGCCCCCTGGCGTGCTCGATCCCGGCCACCATGGCCGGCGTCTGACCGTAGTTGCGGCGGAATTTCACGATACGCAGGCGAGGGTCGTGCTGTGCAATGGCCTTGGCGCGTGCGAAGGTCTGGTCGGAACTGCCGTCGTCGATACAGACGATTTCAAAGCGCACCCGCGCCGCTTCCAGGGCACTGACAATCGCCCAATACAAGGGGCCGATGCTCTCCTCTTCGTTGTAGAGCGGTACAACGACCGACAACAGCGGGGCTACCGCTGCGGGGCGCGCGGGCAACTCGGCATCCATTTCCTATTTTTCTCCTTCCTCGAGCCGAGGGGGGCTCTGACAGTCCTACTCTCATCCGGTGGGCTAAACGAGGGCTCCCTCGACGAAAAGTAGTCGATTCTGTGCCTGCTGGCGATCTGCGTCAGTGCTTTTGGCGAGTCAGAACATGGCGTCAGTAGGGTCGCTGTCCGACGACGTTGCCGGGCGGTGAATAGCGGCAGACCCACACTTGGGCGTTGTTGGGGCAGATGCGCTTGGCGCAACCGACCTCGGTGGTGGTTTCCCAGACGATCTGCGTGTAGTGCCCGCACATGGGACCGAGGCAGGTATTGCGGGCGTAGTCGTACACCTGCTGCTCGGACGCCCAACTCTCGACCACGTCTTCCGGAGTGACGGGTTGCACGGCGGTATCGCGCTCCGACCAGTACACCGGGCTGGCCCAGAAGAGGTTCTCTCCCTGGCCGCTGTCGCTATGAACCATTTTGCAGGACTCCTGCTCGACCAGGTGGTCCGCCCAGGCGGAGGCGTCCTGCGCCAGGCGTTCCGACCAGCGGAGGGGGGGAATGCCGTGCTGGCTGCGGACCTGGTTATGGGCCGAGAGCATCGGTTCGGGGGGGACGATCTCGGCGGCGGTGATGCTTCCGCAGGCAAGGGTGGTCAGAATCCCGACAATGGCAGGCACTGTGCGCATGGTCGCCTCCCTGGCAACAAGAACCGGCGGCGTGAAGGGCTCACGCCGCCGTTGGTTGGAACAATTAAAGTCCGGCCACGGCCGACATGTCGCGTCCGTTCACCATCAACACCATGTCCTTCAGGGTGGCGTTGACCGTGAGGAGGTCTCCGTCAGCCTGAAGGAAGCCGGCCTGGATCATTGAATTCACCTGTTGACGGACCACATTGTCGACCCGCTGCTCAAACTCCTCCTCACTGAGTTCTTCCTGTGACGCCTCGGCGTAGGCGGCCACTTGGCGGGCCACCGAGGGCCGAGGCAGCGCGAGGGCCAGCGCGACGGGGATCCGTAGATCTGCACTGGCCTCCAGAGCGCCCAACAGGGCAGGGACCGGTGCCAGCACCGGCTCATCCTTGACGTACTGAACCTCCAGCGTCCCGCCAACCTGGCCCTCGGGGGTGTCGATGCGGAGGTCCCGGACGACCAGTTTCGGGTGGCGGACCAGCAGTTTCGGAAACTGCTCCATGAAAAATCCGCCGAGCACCATCTGGCGCTCTTCCAGCGACAACTCGCTCGCCGCGAGCCGCTCCTGCTCGGCCTGTATCGCCTCGAGCACCGCGGTATCGAGATTCTGCATGGCGACGGTAATCTCGCCACTGTAGTTGTCGCCCGCTGCCTCGACATCGGCGACGCGGTAGGTGACGCTGCCATTGACCAGGCCGTTTTCGATCTCGCTGGCGGTCCGGACTTCGAACCCTGTCAGCTGCACCGTCTTGGTATCGCCATCGGCTGTTTTGCCACTGCCCGCGATCTCCGCAATGGAGAAAGTACCGCCGCCGCTCCACAGGAGCCCGACCCGCTGCATGTCGAAATCGGCGGAAATCGAACCGATTTCCACCTGCCCGTCCGGCTTGTGTCCGGAGAATCCTTCGCTCGCCAGCGTGAACACCGCATGGTTGCCGTCCGCGGATGTTCGGATATCGGCAGTCGCGCCACGCCACTCGAAGCCGCCGCCGTTTTCGCTACGGGCGGCGGGGCTGATACGGATGGCGGCATGTGCGGCACCTTTCAGATCGACCGTCGTGTGCGCCTGCGCGGGTACACCGTCGGCCCAGAGTGCCAGCACGTCGGGAGGTGTGTCGGCATGCAGCTGTAGCTTCGTGTCGACCGTGTAGAGGTTGCCCCCCGTGCTGAAGGGGCCGTGTTCGATATGGTGGTTCAGCTGAAAGGTGACGGGTTCCTGGTCGGTCAGATCAAAGGTAACCTCGGTGACCGCATCGGCGCCGAACCAGCCGCGCCGGTACTCCACCGAGCGCGCGGAAACACCAGCGGGAAGATGACCGAAGCCGTCCGGCTGGTGAATGACCTTTTCGGCGTGACTGCCGAGAAAATAGGGTGTAGTGAGCGCCACAGCGGCAACCCCGAAGCCGGCCACCGCGATGCCTAGTCCTTTATTCATTGTTCTGTTCTCCTGCGTGGTAAAGCCGCGTATTTTAAGGCCCAGGCGTTAGGAGTTAGAAGTTGGAAGTCGAGGTTTCCGCTTAAACTGTGACGATTAACCCGTAACGCGTCACTCGTTAGGGTTACGCGTCACGTCACACGTCACTGCTCACCCTTCACGCCCAACCACAGCGCGATTTCCGCAACCACGGCATCCCGGTCGTGGTCGGCACCGGTATCCACCACCACCACCGGCTCGTCATCACCGGGGGGCTGCTGCCGGGCGAGTTGGGATTCCAGTACCTCCAGGTTGGCCTCGGACGGGTCGGCCCCGGCCCGCAGGCGTCCCTCGACGCGGGCCCGCAACACCGAGGGGGCCGCCTGCGTGTACAGCACCAGCGCCCGCAGGCCCCTTTGTTCGGCCAGCGCGCGAAAGTCGTCCCGCAGCCCGCGCTCCAAAAAGGTGGCATCGACGACAACCGGCAGTCCGGCGTCGAGGGTTTGGCCGCTCAACTCGGCCAGGCGCTGGTAGGTGCGCGCGGAGGCTTCTTTGGTGTAGATACCGCCATCCACGCTGGAGCGGCTGTCGGCGTCCGGGGTCAGGCCGAACAGACGCTTGCGCTCGATGTCGGAGCGCAGGTGAACGGCACCGAATCGAATGGCGAGGTCGCGGCCCCAGGTGCTTTTGCCGGAGCCCGACACGCCGCAGGTGAGTAGCAGAAACGGGGGCGGGGAGCGGGTGTAGCGGACGGCTCGGTTCAGGTAGGTGCGAAACTCCGCCTGTGCCGCTTCGTCGCCCGGGTGCTGCGACAACCGGATCGCTGCCACCTTGGCCCGCACCATGGCCCGATAGACCTGATAGAACCGCAGCAGCGGCAACAGCCCGAAGTCACCACTCCAGGTCAGGTACCCGTTCAGAAAACGGACCGCGAGATTGGGGCGCTCGTGCCCGTCCAGGTCCATGCTGAAAAAAGCGATTTCGCTGGCCGGGTCGATGAAGCGCAGTTCGTCATTGAATTCGATGGCATCGAAGGGCAGCGGTTGCCCCCGATGGAGCACGACGTTATTCAGGTGCAGATCGCCGTGGCATTCACGAATGAAACCGGCGGCGTGACGGGCTTCGAGCCGCGGTTCGAGGGCGGCATAGCGTTCGTGGGTCCAGCGTTCGACCTCTGCCAGTTCCGGAGGCGGGTCGGCTTGCAGGTTTCGGATGTGGCGGAAGTTGTCGGCTATCGGTGCGAACACCTGTTCCGCCCGGCCATGGTCGTAACTGGGTGCCAGCCCGGCGTGGAAGTCGGCGATGCGGCGAGCCAGCTGGTCGATGACCTCGGGCGCCAGGCGGTCTGCAGCGAGCCGGCGGCTCAGCAACTCGTCTTCCGCAAAGCGCACCATACGGACGGCATACTCCAGCGGTTGCTCCGCGGCATCGATCTGCGGTCGCTCCGGGTCGCCGCTGATGGTGACCACGTCCAGGTACAGCTCCGGTGCTGTGCGCCGGTTGAGTCGCAACTCCTCCTCGCAGAACCGTTTGCGCCGTTCCAGGCTCGAGTAATCGAGAAAACCGAAGTCCACCGGGCGCTTGATCTTGTAGGCGTAGGGACCCGCAAGCAGCAGCCAGGAGATGTGGGTCTCGATCAATTTCGGATCGTCGGCGGAGTGGTCGAACGGATGCTGCTCGGCCACAGTCCGTACCAGACGGTCCTGGCGGTCGGTTTCTATGGTCATGGCGTGACCTGTGACAAAGACCTGAATCCCGATTGTACGATAGTTCGTAGGTGGGAACGGTTTCGGGTATAGTTCGGCGATCGCAGAAGGGAAAGTGTTTTGGGCATCTATTCGGTCGACAAGCTGATGGCGGAAACGCGGCGATTGGCGGCCGAGTACCGGCGGGCCACGGGTCAGCCGTTGCCGGTCACCGCCGAGATCGCCCGTTACGATGCCGGCCGCCTGCTGGACCTGGAAGCGGTCCCGGAGCCCCAGCAGGGAGGGTACGATGCCGTCGGCCGCAGCGGCGCCCGCAAGGGCAAACGCATTCAAATCAAGGGACGCGCCATCTTCGATGAGGGGAGGTCCGGCCAGCGCATCGGTCAGCTGAAACTGGAACAGGAGTGGGACAGCGTAATGCTGGTGCTGATGGACGAGTCGTTGGAGCCGTATGAGATCCACGAAGCCGACCGGAACGTCATCGAAGAGGAGATGAAGGAGGGGTCCGGCAACCGCGCCAAGCGCGGTGCGATGTCGGTCGCCAAGTTCAAGATCATCGGCCGTCTGGCATGGACGCGCGAGGAGGGACCCATCGCCGATGAAGTCTGGGACAATCGGACCGATCGCTAAGCCCTGGTGATCGGATATCCATCATGCAGTCACCTAGCGATATTCTGGGACCCGACGGTCCCTTCTCCCGACTGATTTCCGGTTTTGCGCCGCGCCCGCAACAGCAGGCGATGGCCGATGCCGTCGCCGAGGCGCTGTCGGCGCACTCCGTGCTGGTGGCGGAGGCGGGCACCGGGACCGGCAAGACCTATGCCTACCTGGTGCCGGCACTGTTGTCGGGCGAAAAAGTGATCATCTCCACCGGCACCCGCAACCTGCAGGATCAGCTGTTTCACAAGGATTTGCCCGTGGTCCGCGAGGCCCTCGGCGTCGCCGTCGACGTGGCGCTGCTGAAAGGCCGGGCCAATTACCTGTGCCCCTATCGCCTCGAACTGGCCTTGGCCGAGGGGCATTTCGCGAGTCGCAGGACGGTGGCGGAACTGCAGCAGGTCCGGCAGTGGGCCGGCCGTACCCGTTCCGGAGATATCGCGGAGCTGGACGCCTTGCCCGAGGACGCGTCGGTCTGGCCAATGGTGACCTCCACCGCCGACAACTGCCTCGGTGGCGAGTGCGACTACCTGCGCGACTGCCATCTGGCCGCTGCGCGTCGCCGCGCCCAGGAGGCGGACATCGTGGTGGTGAACCATCACCTGCTGTTCGCCGATATGGCACTGCGGGACGAGGGCTTCGGCGAACTCCTGCCCGGTGCCAACGCCTTCATTCTGGACGAGGCCCACCAGCTGCCGGAGACTGCCTCCGGCTTTTTCGGTGAAACGGTGACCGGCAATCAACTGCTGGAGCTGGCGCGGGACTGCCGCATCGAAGACCTGCGGGAGGCAGGGGAGAGCCGCGACCTGGGGCGCGCAGCCGACCAACTGGAGAAGGCGGTACGCGATTTGCGACTGGCTTTGGGCGAGGCGCAACGACGCGGCCCCTGGCAGGAGGTCGCGGAATCGGCAGCGGAGGCCTGTGCACTGGTGCAGGCGTGCATCGAGCAGCTGTCGGCGGTGCTCAAGCCGATGGCCGAGCGCGGCAAGGGATTGGAGGGATGTTTCCGGCGGGCGGCGGAGTATCAGGCCCGCTTCCGCCGCCTGAGTGCGCCCCAGGGACCCGAGGGATTTATTCACTGGTTCGAGACCCACCGCCGCTCGTTCTCGCTCAATCTGACGCCGATGGAGATCGACGCGGTTTTCCGCGCCCAGGTGGACAGTGCCCCGCGGGCCTGGATCCTGACCTCCGCCACCCTGGCGGTCGGTGACGACTTTGGCCACTTCACCGGCCGGCTCGGGCTCGACCAGGCGAAGACCTGCCGCTGGGAAAGCCCATTCGATTTCGCCCGTCAGGCGGTACTTTATGTCCCGGAGGGGATCCCCGAACCGCGCGAGGCGGGCTACACCCATGCCGTGCTCGAGGCCGCCTTGCCGGTGATCGAGGCCGCCGGGGGGCGGACCTTCCTGCTCTTCACCAGCCATCGCGCCCTGAACGAGGCGGCGGACCGGCTGCGAGGCAACCTGGAATTTCCGCTGCTGGTCCAGGGCGAGGCGCCGCGCGCCCGGCTGCTGGAGCAGTTCCGTCAGCTCGGCAATGCGGTGTTGCTCGGTACCGGCAGCTTCTGGGAAGGGGTGGACGTACGTGGTGAGGCGCTCTCGTGTGTGGTGATCGACAAACTGCCGTTCGCGTCGCCGGGCGATCCGGTCCTCAAGGCGCGCATCGATGCCATGCGCGAGCGCGGTGGCGACCCGTTTCGGGAGTTCCAGATCCCGCAGGCGGCGATCACTCTCAAACAGGGCGTCGGCCGCCTGATCCGTGACGGTGGTGACTACGGCGTGCTTGTGCTCTGTGATCCGCGGCTCGGCACCCGCGGTTACGGCCGGTTATTTTTGGATAGCCTGCCGCCCATGACCAAGACCCGGCGGCTGGAGGTGGTGCAGCGCTTTTTCTCCCTGCGGCGGGGTGATGCGGAAGCGCTTGCCGGGATCGACTAGGCACGGCATGATGCGTGCGCCGTGCTGTCTGACTATTGGCGGGAAAGTGGTATGCACAAGACATCGTTTGTATCGGTCCTCGGACTCGCTGCCTTGGCGGTCACATCGACGGCGGTGGCTGATGAAGACTGGGGAGTGGGGGTCAAGGGGAGCACGCTTGGCTTCGGTGCCGAACTGACCAAAGCATTTACTCCGCAGATCAACGGGCGGCTGGGCTTCAACTCCTTCACCTACAGCGACTCGCAGACGGAAGCCGGTATCAACTACGACGGTGACCTCGAGTTGCAGAGCACGGTCGCCTTGCTCGACTGGCACCCGTTCGCAGGCAGTTTCCGGGTGACGGCCGGCTACGTCTTCAGCAACAGCGAACTGGGCTTGTCGGCCAACGGGACCGGGCAAACGGTGGACATCGGTAACGCCCAAAACGTTACCCTCAACGCCGCCAACCAATTGACCGGGCAGGTGGACATCGGCAGTGGCGGCTACGTCGGGATCGGCTGGGGCAACGCCGGCAAGAAGGGGTTTGGCGTTACCGTGGACCTGGGCGTGGTATTTCAGGGAGCGCCGGACGTCAATCTTGCCGCATCACCGTCGTTGGTCAACGCCATCAATGCCGCCCCCGGCTCCTCCGGTGCTGCGGCAGAACTGGCGCGAGAGGAGGCCAGTCTGCAGCAGGAACTCGACGAGTTCGACCAGTATCCTGTCATCGCCATCGGCTTGTCCTATGGATTCTGACCTGACATCCAAACCCGGAAACGGCCCCGGTTGGGGCGCCATTCCTGCCATTACATGAAACTACTTGCCATCGACACCGCTACTGAAGCCTGTTCCGCCGCCCTGTTGCGTGAGGGCGAGATCCGGGAGCACTTTGAAATCGCCCCCCGTCAACATGCCGATCTGATCCTGAAGCGGGTGGAGGAATTGCTCGATGCGGCCGGGTTGAGGCTGCGTGAACTCGACGCGATCGCCTTCGGCCGCGGCCCGGGCGCCTTTACCGGCGTACGCATCGGCGTCGGCGTGGTGCAGGGGCTCGCGTTCGGTGCCGAACTGCCGGTGGTGCCGGTCTCCGACCTGCAGGCGCTGGCGCAGCAGGCGTACGACAGCCACCACCGCACTCGGGTGCTGGCCGCTATCGACGCCCGCATGGGCGAAGTCTACTGGGGGGCTTTCGAACTCGGCGCCGAGGGGGTGATGGAACCGGCCGGCGAGGAATGTGTGATCGCACCCGAACACGTGCCGCTGCCCCAGGGCGAAGGCTGGTTTGGCATCGGCACCGGCTGGGGCGCCCACAGTGATGCCTTGAAGCACCGCCTCGGCGAGGCGGTCGAGGGCTGGGATGGCGAGGCGTTGCCCCGCGCCCGCGAGGTCGCTGTGCTGGGCGCGGCCCTGCTCAAGGCCGGGACGGCGGTGCCGCCGGAGCAGGCGCTGCCGACCTATCTGCGCGACAACGTAGCGAAAAAGAGCGCGGAGAGAGGCTGAAATACAGGGATTTATTTCACAGGATTAACAGGATTTTTCAGGATTAACAGGATCGGATAATGCGAGAACCACCTGCTTGGACTGTTCGAGCAGAGGTTTGATGTTCTCGACCCGAAACAAATATGGCCTTTTCCTGTTAATCCTGAAAAATCCTGTTAATCCTGTTAATCCTGTTGAATGCCTTGAATGCCAGTCGAACCAGAGGGAGCGCTGCTTAGATCGCACCGGCGTCCCTGAGCAGTTCGGCGATCGCATCGGCGATCTGCCGGTAGCCTTCGGCATTGGGGTGGACGGCATCGGATTTCAGGTCGTCGTCGCTCTCCACCGTCGGGATGATCTCTCCTTCGTACGGCAGCGCAAACCGCTCTGCGGTTTTTGCATAGAACGCGGGGGCTTCACGCAGGAACAGCGTGGGCTCCGGCACGCCCAACAACACCACCGAGATCCCCCGCTCGCGGGCCATCTCCACCATCGCCGCCAAATTCTCCTGCAGCGCCTGCCGATCCTTCTTGCGCAGCAGGTCGTTGCCGCCGTGACACAGCAGCAACAGGGCCGGCTGATGCCGATCGAGCAGGGCCGGCAGCCGCTGGCGCCCTTCGGCACTCACTTCACCGGGGACCCCGGCGTTGATCACAGTACGCCCGATCAGCCGTTCCAGATGGGAGGGATAGCTCTGGTCACGCGGTGCACCGGTGCCGTAGGTGAGCGAATCGCCGAAGGCGAGCACGATGGAATCGCCCGGCAGCGGTTCGAGGCGCGGCCCATCGCTACAGGCGCTCAGCAGCAGGACGAGGATGATGATCAGAGCGCGGCGGAGGATTGGCATTGGTGATCGGGTCACTTCTTCACGGCTTTCCGTTGAATCACGCCCGCATCATACCACCAGGTCCACCTTCTGCACGGTGTTCACCTGGCCGTCCTCACCGACCCAAATCCCGCTGTCGCGGATCACGCCGGCCAGCTGGTTGTCGGGGTTTTTCAGGTCGAAGGGCGTGTCGATGTGGCCGAGATAGATGGCGCCGATGCCGCGCTGCCCCAAGCCGATCAGCGATTCATTCCCGGCGGTATCGCGGGACCAGATGCGCAGGGCCTCGTAAATGGGGTCGGCCTCGTCGATCCAGCCGTTGCCGTCGGCGTCGTGCGCGGCCAGCTCGCCGAAGCCGTCGCCGGTGACGGCGCCGAACAGCTCACCCCCGTCGTCGACCGTGCCGTTGTCGTTGCGGTCCCAGGTCAGGAAGCCGCTGTTCGGCCCGACAAAGGCGACCTGCTCGCTGCGGCCGTCGGCGTCCAGGTCGAACTCGAATTTGGTCCGGGTCAGCTCTGCGGCCGTGCCGGCGAAATTGATTACCAGCGGGTCCTTTACGCGCGCGGCATCGCCCAGGCGCAGACTGGTACGGCTCTCCTCGATAAAGGTACGGCTCATGTGCAGGTCGACGCTGAAGGCGATGGAGCGGCCGTCGGCGGTCTGGATCACGCCCTCGGCGGAGAAGGTGGTGGACTCGGATTCGAGCCGGCGCTCGTAGTGGTCGTAGGCCAGGCCCCAGCCTTCCTCCGGTCCGCCGCGGTCCGCCTGGCTTGCCCGTTCCAGCTCCGCACCGGCCGCACACGCCTGGTCGAGGTTTTCCTGCTGCTCTTCGTCCACACTGAGCTCGGCCGGGTCCATGACCTTGAGTTCGCGGCCGGTGAGCATCCGGACCATCTCGCGAAGGATGGAGACCTCCAGCTCGTGGTGGGCACTCATGTGAAACCGCTCGGGCTGGGCCTTCTTCGGTTTCGGCTGCAACTGCAGGCCAACATCGGAGAGCTCCACCCGATCGTCGACGGGGGTGTGCGGGTGGCCGCGGTTGGCGGCATGATGGGCGGCGGCATTGATAAGCCCCGGGGGCAGACGGCTGCCGCTACGCAGGCTCTCCTGCAGAGAGGCGCGACCCAGTTCGACCTCGATCGCATCGACTTCCCGATCGAGCCTCACGCGCTCGTTTCCCCTCCAGAGGGTCAGCGACTCCCGTTCGCTACGCTGTTCGATCTTCTGGTGGTCGCTGGAGAGGTGGACCGTGGCACTGGTGACCTGCATGGTGAGTTCCCCGGCATTGGACTCGGTCACTTGCCATAGCGGCCACCGGGCGGGGAAACTTTAGCCTCACCTATCATCAATAAACGGGTAATGTAGGATGTGGTGAGCCTGCGAACCGCATCATTCGCGTCACTTCCAGGCTACCGGTGCGGTTCGTTCCTCACCACACTACGAAACGGGGATTTCGCCTTCTTGGGGCCATCAAACGTAGGATGTGGTGAGCCTGCGAACCGCATCGTTCGCGGTGCTTCCAGGCTATCGGTGCGGTTCGTTCCTCGGCAACTGCTCCCTGCGTTGCTCTACCTCCTGCATCCATGCAGTCGTCACCACACCCTACAGAGGGGATTTTGTAGGATGTGGTGAGCCTGCGAACCGCATCTTTCGCGTTCAGCCAAGCAATTTCTCCAGCAGCCGCTCGTAGATGACCGACAGCCGCTCCAGGTCGGCGACAGCGACGTGTTCGTCGCGCTTGTGGATGGTGGCGTTCAACGGCCCGAGTTCGAGCACCTGGGCGCCTGTAGGAGCGATGAAGCGGCCGTCGGAGGTGCCGCCGGCGGTGTTGACGTCCGGCTCCAGGCCGGTGATCTCGCGGATCGCCTCCACCGTGGCGACCAGCAGTTCACCCCGTCCGGTGAGGAACGGTTCGCCCGAGAGCGACCAATCGATGCTGTAGTCGAGGCCGTGGGCACTGAGGATGTGGTGCACCCGCTGTTTCAGACTGTCGGCACTGCTTTCGGTGGAGAAGCGGAAGTTGAACACCACCTCCACCTCGCCCGGGATCACGTTGGTGGCCCCGGTGCCGGCATGGATGTTGGACACCTGAAAGGTGGTGGACGGGAAGAACTCGTTGCCTCGATCCCACTCGGTGCCGCAAAGCTCGGCCAGCGCCGGCGCCACCCGATGCACCGGATTGTCGGCCAGGTGCGGATAGGCGACGTGGCCCTGGACACCGCGCACCACCAGAGTGCCGGTCAGGGAGCCGCGGCGGCCGTTCTTGACCACATCACCAACAGCGGCGGTGGCGGTCGGTTCGCCCACCAGGCACCAGGTGATCTTCTCCCGGCGCTCCTCCAGGGTTTCGATCACCTTGACTGTCCCATCCACCGCCGGACCCTCTTCATCGCTGGTGAGAAGCAGGGCGATGGATCCCTTCGGCTCCGGATGGGACGCCAGGAAGCGTTCGCAAGCGGTGACGAAGGCGGCGATGGAGCCCTTCATGTCGGCGGCGCCGCGGGCGTAGAGTCGCCCCTCGGCATCCACCGTCGGCTCGAACGGAGGATACTTCCAGGCCGATTCCGGCCCGGTCGGTACCACATCGGTGTGACCGGCGAAGCAGAACAGCGGCCCGTCACTGCCGCGCCGGGCCCAAAGGTTGTCCACTTCGCCGAAACGCAGGTGTTCGGCACGGAAACCGAGCGGCGCCAGCCGCTCCATCACCAGCGGCTGGCAGCCGGCATCATCGGGCGTCACCGAGCGCCGCGCCAGCAGCGCCTTGGCCAATTCCAGGGTATCGGACACGTTCAGACCTCGAACAGGGTGGCGTAGTCGGCCTCACTGAAGCCGACACGAACGGTCCCGGCTTGCTCCAGCACCGGCCGTTTGATCAGGGTCGGCTGCTCCAACATCAGCTCACGGGCCTTCGCCGCGTCGACCCCGTCCCGCACCGCGGCGTCAAGCTGCCGCCAACTGGTCCCGCGCCGGTTCAGCAGCACCTCCCAGCCAACCGCCGTCAGCCAGCGGTCGAGGTCGGCCGCAGCCAGCCCATCCGCCCGCAAATCGTGGAACCGGTAGTCGACCCCGCGCGCTTCGAGCCACTTGCGGGCCTTGCGCACAGTATCGCAATTCTTGATGCCGTAGAGCGTCGTCATGACAGTATTTGAAAAAAAGCTTTCAACGCAAAGACGCGATGACGCAAAGAGCGCAAAGAGCGCAAAGAGCGCAAAGAAAAATAACCGTTGTTAAACCGTAACTGCTCGCCTGGGTACGCTCTCGATGTCGCGCGCGACACAAGGTATCCGTCTTCCCCGCGAAGGCGGGGATCCATTGACTGTTCCCTGGCTTCCCGCCGAAGCCTGCCCTCGAATTTTTTTATCGGGGGCGGGGGGCGAGTAGTCACTTTTAAATCTTTGCGTCCTTCGCGTCTTTGCGCCTTTGCGTTGGATTTTTAGATATCCCGCAGCAGTTCGTTGATGCCGACCTTGGAGCGTGTCTTCTCGTCGACCTTCTTCACGATCACCGCACAGTACAGGCTGTACTTGCCATCCTTGCTCGGCAGGTTGCCGGAGACGACGACGGAACCGGCGGGGACGCGGCCGTAAATGACTTCATCCTTTTCGCGGTCGTAGATGCGGGTCGATTGGCCGATGTAGACGCCCATGGAGATCACCGAACCCTCTTCGACGATCACGCCTTCGACCACCTCGGAGCGGGCGCCGATGAAGCAGTTGTCCTCGATGATGGTCGGGGCAGCCTGCAGCGGCTCCAGCACGCCGCCGATGCCGACGCCGCCGGAGAGGTGCACGTTCTTGCCGATCTGTGCGCAGGAGCCGACCGTGGCCCAGGTGTCGACCATGGTGCCGGAGTCGACGTAGGCGCCGATGTTGACGTAGGAAGGCATCAGCACCACCCCGGGGGCGATGTAGGAGCCGCGACGGGCGGAGGCGGGCGGCACAACGCGCACACCGGTCTCGCGGAAGTCGCGGGAGTTCATGTCGGCATATTTCGACGGCACCTTGTCGAAGTAGTTGGTAAAGCCGCCTTTCATGAACTGGTTATCTTCGATGCGGAAGGAGAGCAGTACCGCCTTCTTCAACCACTCGTTGACCACCCAGTCGCCCACACCGCGGCGTTCGGCCACGCGCAGTTCGCCCTTGTCCAGCAGGCGAATGGCCTCGTCCACAGCCTCCTTTACATGGGTCTCGACATTGCGCGGGGTAATCTCGGCACGGCGCTCGAACGCCTCTTCGATAACACTCTTGATATCGTTCATGATTGATCTCCAGGAAAAGATTTCAACGCAAAGGCGCAAAGACGCAAAGGTTTTCTTGTTTTAAAACATATGATCTTTGCGTCCTTTGCGTCTTCGCGTCTTTGCGTTGGGTTTTTAAGCCACAAGATCTGAAACGAAGTCGCGGATCCGCTCCGCGGCTTCGATGCATTCGTCGAGTTCCGCCACCAGGGCCATGCGGATGCGGCCGGCGCCGGGGTTGACTCCGTGGGCCTCGCGGGAAAGATAGCTGCCCGGGAGCACGGTGACGTTCTGTTCGGCAAACAACCGGCGGGCGAACTCGGTGTCATCGATGGGCGTTTTCGCCCAGAGATAGAAACCGGCATCGGGCCGCTGGACGTCGAGCACCGGTGCCAGGATTGCCAGCACCGCGTCAAACTTTTCCCGGTAGCGTTCGCGGTTTTCCCGTACATGCCCCTCGTCCTGCCAGGCGACGATGCTGGCGGCCTGGGTATGCGGCGGCAGGGCACAGCCGTGGTAGGTGCGGTAGAGCAGAAAGCGGCTCAGCACCTCGGCATCGCCGGCGACGAACCCGGAGCGCAGGCCCGGCAGGTTGGAGCGCTTGGAGAGACTGTGAAAGACCACGCAACGGCGGTAGTCGGTACGTCCCATTGCCGCGGCGGCCTGCAACAGACCGGGCGGGGGGGATGCCTCGTCGAAGTAGAGTTCGGAGTAGCACTCGTCCGACCCGATGATAAAGTCGTATTCATCGGCCAGGGTGATGAGCCGTTGGAAAAAGGCGAGGGAAGCGACCGCACCGGTCGGATTGCCGGGGCTGCACACGTAAACCAACTGCGCCCGCTGCCAGACGTGCTCCGGGATCGCCTCGAGGTCCGGCAGGAATCCGGGCGCGGTGGTATTCATGAACCAGGGCGCGGCACCGGCCAGCAGCGCCGCACCTTCGTATATCTGGTAGAACGGGTTCGGCATCAGCACCAAGGGATCCGCACGGCGGTCCACGACCGCCTGGGCAAAGGCAAACAGCGCCTCGCGGGTACCCGCGACCGGCAGCACATGGCGCTCCGGGTCGAGACTGCCCCCGGGCAGGGCAAAGCGCCGCGAGGCCCATTCGGCCATCGCCTGACGTAATTCAGCACGCCCTTTGGTCAGCGGATAGCTGGATAGCCCGTGCAGATGGGTGATTATCGTCTCCGCCACGAAGGCGGGCGGCTGATGCTTGGGTTCGCCGATGGAGAGGGCGATGTGCGGTTTGCCGGCGGGGGGCGTCGCCCCTGCCTTCAAGCGGTTCAGCTTCTCGAACGGGTAGGGCTGGAGTGTGTCGAGATCCGGATTCATCGCGCTCGGTCGAGGCAAAAACGAGCAGTATAATCGATCAGGCCGCCGGGTAGGAGCGCCAGCCCGGCCCGCATCAAAAACCCGAACACAAGGAGGAGCGCCGGTGCCCGTTGCGATGCACCACGTCAGCCTGCTCGTTGCCGATACCGGTCGCGCGCTGGGATTCTATCGGGATTTGTTGGGGATCCCCGAGGCACTGCGTCCCGACCTGGGCTTTCCCGGCGCCTGGTTGCAGCTCGGCCCTCAGCAGATTCACCTGTTGGAACTGCCCAATCCGGATCCTGTCGATGGCCGTCCCGAGCACGGTGGCCGCGACCGGCATCTGGCGTTGGTGGTGGACGACCTGGAGGCGCTGGTACAGCGGGTGGAAGCCGCAGGCATCTCCTGCACGCGCAGCCGTTCCGGACGGGCTGCCGCCTTTTGCCGCGACCCGGATGGTAATGCCGTTGAATTGATCGCCGCAGAATCGTGAGGGGTGACGCGAGGATGGGCAAAGCGCAGCGTGCCCATCGTTGGGTGATGGGCACGTCGCTTCGCTCCTTTGCCCATCCTACATGCTCCCCAGCCGGGTGCAGATCGAGTCGCGCAGCCGCTCGGCCCGCTCCGGGTCGAGGGCGTTGCCGGCTTCGTCGGCGATAAAAAAGACGTCCTCCACCCGTTCGCCAAAGGTGGCGATCTTGGCGGTCTGGAGTCGCACCCGGCACTCGGTCAGGGCGCGGCCGATTTTGGCCAGCAGGCCGGGGCGGTCGGAGGTGATCACCTCCATGATGGTGCGGTGGTTGCGGGGATCGGCCTCGAAGCTGACCTGGGTGGGGATCGTGAAGTGCTTCAGTTGGCGCGCGACATGGCGCCGGACGTCGGGCGGCAGCTCATCCGGATGGGCCAGGCGACGGTTGAGGGTGTCGCGGATCTCGTCGATTCGGCCCGACTCCTGAATCGGTTCGCCGTTCTCCTCCAGCACGATGTAGGTATCCAGGGTGTAGTGGTCCTTGGAGGTGATGATGCGCGCGTCGGCGATGGTAAGACCGAGCTGGTCCAGCACGGAGGTGGTGGTGGTGAACTGGTGATTGCGAACCGGGGTGAAGATGAATACCTCGGTACCGCCGCGGCGGGTCTGACGGCGGACCAGCACCAGCGGCTGTTCCGGTCGCGCGTCGTGGATCACTGCGCGGCTGTGCCAGGCGATCTCGTCGGCCGAATAGCGCAGGAAGTAGTCGTCCGGCAATCGCTCCCAAAAGCGGGCGACTGCCTGCAGATCCACGTCTTCGGTCTGCAGCAGCCGAATCGCCTCGTGCTGGGTTTCACCGATTAGCTGCTCCTTGTCGACGGGGTTGGTGAGGCCACGACGCAGCGCATGGTGTGTGGCGTAGTAGAGCTCGGCAAGCAGCGCATCCTTCCAGGAATTCCAAACCGACGGGCTGGTGGCGCGGATGTCGGCGACGGTGAGCAGATAAAGGTGGTTCAGGTGGTTTTGATCACCCACCCGGGCGGCGAACGCGTTGACCACTTCGGGATCGGAAATGTCCTTGCGTTGGGCCGTGGTGGACATCAACAGGTGATTGCGCACCAGCCAGGCGGCCAGATGGGTGTCGTATTTCGACAGCAGGTGCCGTTCGCAGAAGGTGGTGACCTCTTTGGCCCCCAACTCGGAATGATCGCCCCCGCGCCCTTTTGCGATGTCGTGGAACAGGGCTGCGACGTAGAGCACCTCCGGTTTGCCGATGCGGGCCATCAGGCGAGTGCAGAGCGGAAACTCCTGGCTGTGTGCCGGCACGGTGAGGCGGCGCAGGTTGCGCAGCGCGAACAGGGTATGCTCGTCCACCGTGTAGACGTGGAAAAGGTCGTGCTGCATCTGCCCGGCGACGCGACCGAATACGGGAAGATAGGCGCCGAGCACTCCGTAGCGGTTCATGCGGTGCAGGGCGTCGGTCACCCCCTGCGGCTGGCGCAGGATCTCCATGAACAGGCTGCGACAGCGCAGGTCGTTGCGGAACTCGCTGTTGATGAAGCGCAGGTGGTTGCGGATTTGGCGGATGGTTTCGGCCCGAATTCCCTTGATGTCCGGGTGCTGGGTCAGCACCAGAAAGATCTCCAGCAGGGCGAACCGGTAGCGGCGGAAGATCTGGGGGCCGGTGGTCTCGAGGAAGCCCTTGCGGGCCTGAAAACGTTTGTTGATCGGTACCGGCTCGGCGGAGTCCGCACTGTGCAGGATCTCCTCCTGGAACAACTGCAACAACATCTCGTTGAGGCGCTCCAGTTCCATGACGGTCCGGTAGTAGGCCTTCATGAAGTGTTCGACCGCCAGGCGACCGGCCTCGTCCCGATAGCCGAGCTGCCGAGCCAGATTCCGTTGGTGGTCGAACAGCAACCGGTCTTCGCGCCTATCGGTAAAAACGTGCAGACCAAAGCGCACCTTCCAGAGAAAGGCCTGCCCCGCGACGAGGGCATCCAGCTCCGCGGCGGTCAGGAAACCGTGGCCCACGAGGTCCGCCAACGTCTCCGCCCCGAAGTGGCGCTTGGCCACCCAGCCGACCATCTGGATGTCGCGAAGGCCGCCCGGGCCCTCCTTTACGTTCGGTTCCAGGTTGTAAGCGGTATCGTTGAATTTGCGGTGGCGGGCGATCTGCTCCTGCCACTTGGCCTCGAAAAAGTCAGGGCCCGGCCAGACGAACTCGCGGCTGGTGCGATGGCGCATCTCCTGATACATCGACTGCGGGCCGAGCAGCAGGCGGGACTCCATCAGGTTGGTGGCCACCGTGATGTCCGCCTTGGCCTCCTGCACGCACTGCTCCACGGAGCGGACGCTGTGACCCACCTCGAGGCCGATATCCCACAGGAACAGCAGGAATCGCTCCAGCGCCTGGGTTTGGGCATCCGGACCGGCGGAGCCGGTCAGAATCATCAGGTCGACGTCGGAGTGGGGGTGCAGCTCGCCCCGGCCGTAACCGCCTACGGCGACCAGCGCGAGATTGGGAGTGTCCCCGGGAAAATGCAGGCGCCAGGCGCGCTCGAGCAGCCGGTCCACGAAGCGGGCATGGGCATAGACCAGTTCCACCACCGGTTCGTTGGCAAGAAAGCGCTCCTTGAGTACCGTACGCGCGGCGCGGGCGGTCTCCCGGAAAAGCGCCAGCGGCGGTTTACCCTCCGCCAGTACGGCATCGAATGCCACCGCATCGAACAGCGCGAAGCTGCCCACCCTCAGATTTCCTCGCCGCGGCGCAGGGTCAGTACCTCGTAGCCGTCCTCCGTCACCAAGATGGTGTGCTCCCATTGGGCCGACAGGGAGCGATCCTTGGTCACCACCGTCCATTTGTCGCCAAGCAGCTTGATGTGGCGCTTGCCGGCATTGATCATCGGTTCGATGGTGAAGGTCATGCCGGGTTGCAGGGTTACGCCCGTGCCCGGATTGCCGTAGTGCAGGACCTGCGGCTCCTCATGGAACTGGCGACCGATGCCGTGGCCACAGTATTCACGCACCACCGAGAAACCCTCCGCCTCGGCATGGGTTTGAATGGCATGGCCGATGTCGCCCAGCCGGACACCGGGACGGACCGCGCGGATACCGACGACCATCGCTTCGCGGGCGACCCGTACCAGCCGCTCCGCCCTCACCGAGGGTTCGCCGACGAAGAACATCATGCTGGTGTCGCCGTGGAAGCCGTCCTTGATCACGGTGATGTCCACGTTGACGATGTCGCCCCGCTTCAGGGCCTTGTCCTCACTCGGGATGCCGTGGCAGACCTGGTGATTGACCGAGGTGCAGATAGACTTCGGAAAACCGTGGTAGTTGAGGGGGGCGGGGATCGCCTGCTGCTCGTTGACGATATAGTCGTGGCAGATGCGATCCAGCTCGCCGGTAGTGACCCCGGGCTGCACGTGCGGGGCGATCATCTCCAGCACATCGGCAGCGAGGCGACCGGCTACACGCATCTTTTCGATCTCTTCCGGAGTCTTAATTTCTATTGGCATATGATTGTTTTTCCAAGGATTGTCTCTGCAGTTGCACCGCGCCTCGGCGCCGGTGGAATGACGCCGAAGCGGGTCGCAGCAATTGTTGTGCCGCGGCGGTTATGGTATAAAGCGCAGCTTTCGCAGGCAAACCGAAAAGCGGCCGAGAGGCCGTAAATCCGCACACGCACCGTCACGGGAGTCCGGGTGCCCCGAAAGGGGTTGGCAACCGAGGGTGCGTGGAGGTTCAAACCCGTAATATCAAAGGAGTTAATTCGTGGCAAATGTCACCATGCGTCAAATGCTGGAGGCCGGCGTTCACTTCGGCCATCAGACCCGTTACTGGAATCCGAAGATGGCTCCGTACATTTTCGGTCACCGTAACAAGATTCACATCGTCAATCTCGAACACACGCTGCCGCTGTACAACGATGCGATGAACTTCCTGGGCAAACTGGCCGCAGGCAAGGGCTCCGTCCTGTTCGTCGGCACCAAGCGCCAGGCCCGGGACCTCCTCAAGCAGGAAGCGGACCGTTGCGGCATGCCGTACGTCAACCACCGCTGGCTCGGCGGCATGCTGACCAACTTCAAGACCGTCAAGCAGTCCATCAAGCGCCTGAAGGACCTTGAGGCCATGGAGCAGGACGGCACCATGGCCAAGCTGACCAAGAAAGAGCAGCTGATGCGCCACCGCGAGATGGACAAACTGCAGCGCTCGATCGGCGGCATCAAGGACATGGCCGGCCTGCCCGATGCCATGTTCGTCATCGACGTCAACCACGAGAAGAATGCCGTCTCGGAAGCCCGCAATCTGGGCATCCCGGTCGTGGCCGTGGTCGACACCAATTGCAACCCGCAGAACATCGACTACGTCATCCCGGGCAATGACGACGCCATTCGCGCCATCAGCCTGTACGTGACCGGCGCCGCCAATGCCATCCTGGAAGGACGTTCGTCCCTGCCGCAGGTCGGCACCGGTACCGAGGACGAGTTCGTCGAAGTGCCCGAGGGCGCCGAAGGCGGCGCGGCGGAGTAAGTCGCCCACCATCGAAACGAAAAAGGGGGCATTGCCCCCTTTTTTGAAAGTATTCGCTGGGGCGGCCACGGGGCCGTCCTGAAGTTCAGCAAAATGATTAGGGGAATTCACAATGGCGATTAGTGCTGCGCAGGTTAAGGAACTCCGCGAGCGAACCGGTGCCGGCATGATGGAGTGCAAAAAGGCGCTGGTCGAGACCAACGGCGACATCGATGCCGCCATCGAACTCATGCGCAAGAGCGGCATGGCCAAGGCCGACAAGAAGGCTGGCCGTACCGCCGCCGAAGGCCTCATCGTGATCAAGTCCTCCGATGACGGCAAGCGTGCCGCCATGGTCGAGGTCAACTCTGAAACCGACTTCGTGGCCAAGGGCGACGACTTCCAGGCCTTTGCCAATGCCGTGGCCGAACGTGTTCTGGCCGGCAATCCGGATGACCTCGATGCACTGCTGGCGATGCCGCTGCAGGATGGTGGTGCGTCGATCGCCGATGCCACACGCGAAATCATCGCCAAGCTCGGCGAGAACATGGGCGTGCGCCGTTTCGTCGCTTTCCAGACCAGTGGCCATCTGGCCTCCTATCTGCACGGCACCCGTATTGGCGTCGTGGTGGAGATGGAAGGCGGAGATGAAGAGCTGGCTCGCGGCATCGCCATGCACGTGGCGGCCAGCCGTCCGGAGTGCGTCTCGGAAGAGCAGGTGCCGGCTGAACTGATCGCCAAGGAACGTGAAATCTTCGCCGCCCAGGCCGCCGAAAGCGGCAAGCCGGCCGACATCGTCGAAAAGATGGTCGATGGCCGTATCAAGAAGTACTTGAAGGAAGTGACCCTGCTGGGCCAGCCTTTCGTCAAGGACCCGGACACCACGGTCGAAAAACTGCTCAAGGACAAGGGCGCCAAGGTGGTTGGCTTCCGCCGCTTCGAGGTGGGCGAGGGGATCGAGAAGAAGAAAGAAAACTTCGCCGAAGAAGTGATGGCCCAGGCACGCGGAAACTAAGCGCATGAACGATCCCGACGGCACACCGAAGTTCAAACGGATCCTGCTCAAGCTCAGCGGCGAGGCGCTGATGGGCGAGCAGGGGTTCGGTATCGACCCGGCGGTGGTCTCCCGTATTGCCGCCGACGTTGCCGAGGCGGTGAACGCCGGAGTGCAGGTTGGGCTGGTGATCGGTGGCGGCAACATCTTCCGGGGCGTCAGTTTGGCGGCCGGAGGGATGGAGCGCGCCACCGCCGACCAGATGGGCATGCTCGCCACGGTGGTCAATGCCCTGGGCGTGCAGAATGGGTTGGAAAAGGCCGGCCTGAAGGTTCGGGTGATGTCGGCCATCGCAATCCACCAGGTCTGCGAGGATTACGTGCGGCGCCGCGCCATTCGGCATCTGGAAAAGGGGCGGGTGTGCATCTTTGCTGCCGGTACCGGTAACCCGTTCTTCACCACCGATTCGGCTGCGAGCCTCCGCGGCATCGAGATCGGTGCCGACCTGGTGTTGAAGGCGACCAAGGTGGACGGCGTCTACACTGCCGACCCGATGAAAGATCCTTCGGCCACCCGTTATCAACGGTTGACCTATGATGAAGTCCTCGCCCGGAATCTCGGGGTAATGGACCTGACTGCCATCGTACTTTGCCGCGAGCACGGCATGCCGCTGCGTGTCTTCGACATGAACAAGCCGGGCGCGCTGATGCGCATTATGCGCGGCGAAGACGAAGGTACGTTGGTTGAATGTGGAGAGAGCGCATGATCAACGACATCAGAAAGGACGCTGAAGCGCGGATGAAGAAGAGCATCGACGCGCTGAGGCAGGAACTGACCAAGATGCGAACCGGCCGGGCCCACCCGAGCCTGCTTGACCATGTGACCGTCGAGTACTACGGCTCCCAGGTGCCGCTCAGCCAGGTCGCCAACGTCGGTATCGAGGACCCGCGCACGTTGACCGTGACGCCGTGGGAGAAGCCGATGGTCCAGAAGGTCGAGAAGGCCATTCTGACCTCGGACCTCGGGCTGAACCCGGCCACTTCCGGCAGCGTAATCCGCGTGCCGATGCCGCCGCTGACCGAGGAGCGCCGTCGCGAGATGGTCAAGCTCGTGCGCCACGAGGGCGAAGGGGCGAAGGTGGCGATCCGGAACATTCGCCGCGACGCCAACAACGACCTGAAAAGCCTGCTCAAGGAGAAGGAAATCACCGAGGATCAGGAACGCAAGGCGACCGACGAGATTCAGAAGCTCACCGACAAGTACGTTGTCGAGGTGGACAAGCTTCTGGAAGAAAAAGAAAAGGACCTGATGGCCATTTGAGGCCAGCCGACGGCTTTTACGCTTTATGCCGCCGTTCACTTCAGCCCAGCCTATGGCCGACGACACGCGCAACAGCAAAAAACGGGAGCGGCTGCCTCGGCACGTGGCGATCATCATGGATGGTAACGGCCGCTGGGCCAAGCGCCGCCATCTGCCGCGTTTCGCGGGACACCGCGCCGGGCTCGAATCGGTGCGGCGGACCGTGCGCAGTTGTCTCCGGCACGGCATCGAAGTGCTGACCCTGTTTGCCTTCAGCAGCGAAAACTGGCGCCGGCCCAAGGAAGAGGTCGGGCTGCTCATGAACCTGTTCATGACGGCACTCGACAAGGAGGTGCGCAAGCTGCACGAGCATGGTGTGCAGTTGCGCATCATCGGCGATCTCAGCGCCTTTGCCCCTGAACTTCAGGAGCGGATCCGTAAGGCTGAGGCGTTGACCCGCGGTAACCGCGGGCTGATCTTGAACGTCGCGGCCAATTACGGGGGGCGCTGGGATATCACTCAGGCAGTACGCCGGCTCGCCAACGCAGTCGCCGCCGGGGAGTTGCAGGCGGACGCCATTACTCCCGAACTCATCGAGCAGCACACCGTCCTGCACGGACTGCCCGAACCGGATCTCTTCATCCGCACCGGCGGCGAGCAGCGAATCAGCAATTTCCTGCTTTGGCACCTCGCCTATACGGAACTCTACTTCACTCCGCTGCTGTGGCCGGAGTTCCATGAAGAGGCGTTCGAGGCGGCTCTCGACTCCTTCGGCGCACGGCAGCGCCGCTTCGGCCGTACCGGCGATCAAGTGGAGCAGTCGGGGCATGCTTAGGCAACGGGTGCTTACCGCACTGGTGCTCGCGCCTTTGGCGGTTTGGGGAATCCTGGCGCTTCCTGGCATTTGGTTTGCCGGGGTGCTGGGGATCATCGTCACCCTGGGCGCCTGGGAATGGACCAACTTGATTGGTCTGCGGACAGGGGGGCGCCTCGCTTACACCGTGGCCCTGCCGTGCATCATGCTGGCGCTGTTCCCTCTCCTGAATGACCCCGACAGCATGGTGGCCGTCGGCGTGGTCGGATTGGCGTGGTGGCTGGCGGCGACGGTCAGCATCTTGCGCTTCCCGGGTGGCGGTGAGTTCTGGCGTGAGCACCGTGGCGCCCGTGCCTCTGCCGGATTATTTGTCCTGATTCCTGCCTGGGCGTCGCTGGTGGTGCTCCACCAGACCCCCTCCGGCCCCGGTTTTGTGCTGCTGCTGGCGCTTCTAATCTGGGGGGCCGATACCGGCGCCTACTTCGCCGGACGAGCGTTCGGCCGCCACAAGCTGGCGCCCCAGGTCAGCCCCGGCAAGACCTGGGAGGGCGTCGGTGGCGGCGCACTGTTCGCACTGCTGGTGGCGTCGGTGGGCGGCATCTGGCTGGAGCCGCTCGGCGGCCTGCCGGCATTCCTGCTGCTGGTGCTCGTCACCATCGCCTTTTCAGTCCTGGGTGACCTCGCGGAAAGCATGTTCAAACGGCTTATGGACGTGAAGGATAGTGGCGGGTTGTTGCCGGGCCATGGCGGCATACTGGATCGTATTGACAGCCTGACCGCCGCCGCGCCGATCTTCGCGCTCGGGCTGTACGGGCTGGGGAGATTGGCATGATTGGCGTGACCGTACTGGGTGCCACCGGCTCCATCGGGGTGTCGACACTGGATGTGCTCGCGCGCCATCCCGATCGCTATCGGGTGGTGGCCTTGACCGCGAATGCGCAGGTTGACCGCCTCCATCAGCAGTGCCTGACGCACCGGCCGCGCTATGCCGTCATGGCGGATGAAGTCGCCGCCGCAGAGCTGGCGCGGAAGTTGCGCGCCGAAGCGCCGGAGATCGAGGTGCTGGCCGGGGTCGAGGGGCTGGAAACGGTCTCGGCCCTGCCGGAAGTGGACTATGTCATTGCGGCCATCGTCGGCGCCGCCGGTCTTCCGCCGACGCTGGCGGCGGCACGAGCCGGCAAGCGGGTGCTGCTGGCCAACAAGGAGGCGTTGGTCATGTCCGGGCAGCTCTTCATGGAAGAGGTGCGTCGGGCCGGAGCCGAACTGCTGCCCATCGACAGTGAACACAATGCGATCTTCCAGTGTATGCCGCCGCGGTTCGCGGGAGGCCTGAGCGAGGTCGGGGTCGAGCGAATTCTGCTCACCGCCTCCGGGGGACCGTTCCGTACGCTGCCGCTCGGGCAGCTCGAAGCGGTGACGCCGGCCCAGGCGGTGGCACACCCGAACTGGTCGATGGGTCGCAAGATCTCGGTGGATTCGGCCACAATGATGAATAAGGGTCTCGAGGTGATTGAGGCCTGCTGGCTTTTCAACACGGGGACCGAGCGTATCCAGGTGGTACTGCATCCACAGAGCGTGATTCACTCCATGGTGTCGTACGTGGACGGTTCGGTGCTGGCCCAGCTGGGCAACCCCGACATGCGTACGCCCATTGCCCATGCCCTGGCCTGGCCGGAGCGGATCACCTCCGGCGTGGCGCCACTGGACATGTTCGCGGTGGCACGACTCGACTTCGAGCCCCCCGATCTGCAGCGCTTCCCCTGTCTGCGCCTGGCCTACGAGGCCATGGACGCCGGTGGTACCGCGCCCGCCATATTGAATGCCGCCAATGAGATCGCGGTCGAGGCATTCCTCGGGGACGCCATCCGGTTCACGCACATCGCCCGAATCGTCGAGGGCGCACTGGAACGGATCCCGGTGCGTCAGGCGGACAGTCTGGAGACCATCTGCGAGGCGGACGCCGCTGCGCGGGAGGTAGCGCTGGAGCTGATCGGCCAACTGCGCCCCGTTGCCGCGTCATGACCGAATTTTTCGGATCACTGTTGGCGCTGGCGGTCGTGCTCGGGTTGCTGATCACGGTGCACGAGTTCGGCCACTTCTGGGTCGCCCGCAAGATGGGGGTGAAGGTTCTGCGGTTTTCGGTCGGCTTCGGCAAGCCCTTGTGGCGCCGCCAGGGGGCCGATGGCACTGAATACGTGATCGCCGGCGTACCGCTTGGCGGCTACGTAAAGATGCTGGATGAACGGGAAGGGGAGGTGCCGGCGGAGGAGTTGCACCGCGCCTTCAATCGTCAACGGGTCGCCAAGCGGTTCGCGATCGTCGTTGCCGGGCCACTCTTCAACTTCCTGCTCGCCATCGCGGCGTTTTGGCTGATGTTCATCAGCGGTATCCCGGGACTCACTCCCCTTGTCGGCGAGATCGTCGAAGGTTCGCCGGCAGACCGGGCAGGATTGCGTTCCGGGCAGCAGATTATCGCCGTGAACGGTGAGCGGACCCCGACCTGGGATGCCGTGCTGGAGCGGTTGTTGCCTACGGCGCTGGTGGGCGGGGAACTCCGTGTCCAGGTGGAGTCGGCCGAAGGCGGCACGCGGCAGACGCAGCTCGAGTTGTCGCATCCTGGGCCGGACCTGAAGCCGCACGAAGTCATCGCCCGCATCGGGTTGCGTCCTTATCAGCCGAAAGTTCAGCCGGTCATCGGCGAGATAACGCCCGGATCACCGGCGGATCGGGCCGGCCTGCAGGCCGGCGACCGTCCGTTACAGGTGGCCGGCCATCCGGTGGACGATGTGGAGGGGTTTATCGGGCGCATTCGCGAGCATCCGGGAGAGCCGGTCCCCGTCGTCGTGATGCGAAATGGCGAACGGCTGGAGATCGCGGTTAGGCCGGAGGCGGTCGATACCGAGGAGGGGCGCATCGGACGAATCGGCGCCGCGGTCGGCGCCGATCCGCAGGAATTGAAGCCGTATCGGGCGGAATGGCGTTACGGGCCGCTAGAGGCAGCCACTTCGTCCGTGGCCAAGACCTGGGAAATGTCCGTTCTGACCCTGCGCATGCTGGGTGAAATGATCGTGGGTCGGGCCTCGGTCGAGAACATCAGTGGCCCGATCACCATCGCCCGCTTCGCCCGCGAGTCGGCATTGGATGGCTTCGCCCGATTCCTATCGTTCCTGGCAATTGTTAGTATCAGCCTGGGCGTCTTGAATCTGCTCCCGATCCCGGTCCTGGATGGGGGACATTTGATGTTTTACCTGGTGGAGGCAGTCAAGGGGAGACCGGTGTCGGAACGCACCGAAGCCTTCGGACAACGGCTTGGGATTGCCGTTATTATCGCTTTGATGACTTTGGCCTTTTACAACGACCTGGCCCGCTTGGCCGGGTGAGAAAATACAGAATGCGATTTTCAAAACTCGCCGTGGGCGCGGGGGCGGCCCTGTTTGGCCTGGGTTCGTCCGCGGCTTTAGCACTTGAACCGTTCGTGATCGACGACATCCGCGTAGAGGGACTGCAGCGGATTGCCGTTGGTACGGTATTCACCTACCTGCCCCTCAAGGTGGGGGAGACGCTGACCGAAAACCGTTCCAGCGAGGCGGTGCGGGCACTGTTTCGTACGGGCTTTTTCGACAACGTGGTCCTCGAAAGGGAGAACGGCACCCTGGTCGTCTTCGTCGAGGAGCGACCCGCGATCGCGAGCATCGAAATCGTCGGTAACGAGGACATCCCGTCCGAACAGTTGCTGGAAAACCTGGAACAGATCGGCTTCGCCGAAGGACGCGTATTCGACCGTTCGATGCTGGACAAGGTCGAGCAGGAACTGCAGCGTCAGTACTTGACCCTCGGCAAGTACAGCGCACGGGTCGAGTCGACCGTCACCCCGCTGGAACGCAACCGCGTGGCGGTGAAGATCGCCATCGGCGAGGGCGAGCCGGCCAGCATCAAACGGATCAATATCGTCGGGAACTCCGTCTTCGAGGAGGACGAACTGCTCGACCAGTTCGAACTGGGAACGAAACCGTTTTTCTCCTGGTTCAGCAGCCGCGACCAATACTCCAAGGAGAAGCTGGCCGGCGACCTGGAGACGCTGCGCTCCTGGTACCTGAATCGTGGCTTCGTCAACTTCAATATCGAGTCGACCCAGGTCTCCATCACCCCGGACAAGCAGGACGTCTACATCACCATCAACGTCCGCGAAGGTGAACAGTACCGGATCGGCGAGGTGCGCCTGTCCGGAGAAACCGTTTTGCCGGAGGCCGAACTGCAGTCGCTGATCGCAATCGAAGCCGGCGCGATCTTCTCCCGCGCCGAGATCAACCGAGTCACCGAACGCATCGGTGAGCGGCTCGGCGACCAGGGCTATGCCTTTGCCAACATCAACCCGATTCCCGAAATCGACGAAGAACGGAAGACGGTCGATCTGAATTTCTTTGTGGACCCGGGCAAGCGGGTTTACGTGCGCCGAATCAATGTCACGGGCAACCTGCACACCAAGGACGAGGTGATCCGGCGGGAAATTCGCCAGATGGAGGCGGCCCCGATCTCGACTCAACAGTTGCAGCGCTCGCGCACACGTATCGATCGGCTGGGCTTTTTCGAGCAGGTGTCGGTAGAGACGCCGCCGGTGCCGGGCAGCCCCGACGAAGTGGACGTGGAGTATCGGGTGGTGGAACGGCCCAGCTTCGGCAGTCTCAATCTCGGCCTCGGCTACGGGCAGTCGCAAGGGTTGATACTGACCGGCAGCATCACCCAGGAAAACTTCCTGGGCACCGGCAAGCGGTTTACCGCCGAGATTAACAATGGCGAAGTGAGCAAGACCTACGGCGTCAGCTACACCGACCCGTATTGGACCATGGACGGGGTCAGCCGCACCTTGCGGGCATCCTTCAAGGAAACCAACGCCGCCGAGGCGGATATCGGGGACTTCAGCACCGATCAGTATGGAGTTGGTGTCGGCTTTGGTGTGCCGGTCAGTGAGTTCACCTCTTACGGTCTCAACTTCGACTACGAAACCACCAAGGTGCTACTCGGTGCGACCCCATCGAACGAGCTTCAGAGCTTCTGTTCGAACAATGCCGGCGTTGGTGATTGTGAGTTCACCGTTCTCAAGTTTGCGCCAAGCTGGACCCGGGACTCGCGCAACAGGACCCTATTCGCCAACCGCGGTTCGCTGAGCACGATCAGCGCCCAATATGCCCATCCTGTGAGCGATAACGAGGTCAATTTCTACAAGGTCCGCGCGAAGCATCAACAATACTTCCCGCTCGGCAATGTGGTGACGCTCGGTGCCGAAGGGGAGATCGGCTACGGCGACGGGGTAGGCGACAGTGAATCGCTGCCGCCTTATGAACACTTCTACGCCGGTGGAGCGCGGAGCGTTCGCGGCTTCAAGGGCAACAGCCTGGGGCCGCAGGACTCGACCGGTGACCCGCTCGGGGGCAACGCCCGGGTGTTGGGTACGCTGGAGCTGATCTTCCCCTCGCCGTTCGCCGGTCAGGAGAGCTCGACCCGCTTGAGCGCATTTGTGGATGCAGGTAATGTCTTCAACACGGACCAGGCAGATATCGATTTTTCGGAATTGCGCTATTCCGCCGGTGTGGCGCTGGTCTGGCTGACGCCCATCGGACCGTTGAGTTTCAGCCTGGCCGAACCGCTGAACGATGAGCCCGGCGACGACATCGAAAGATTCCAGTTCACGCTGGGAATGCTCTATTGAGGAAGCCACTGAATGTATTTGAAACGCTTCAATAAGGTAGCCCGTGCAGCCGCTTGTGCGGCTTTGGTTGGTGGTGCCGTCCTGCCCACGATGGCGGGCGCCCAGGATGGCCGGTTCGGATTCGTCAACACACCGGTGGTGCTGGAACAGGCCCCCCAGGCCAAACAGGCCCGGGATCGGCTGCAGACCGAGTTCGCCCCGCGCGATCAGGAACTCGTGGATATGACCAAGCGGATCGAAGGGCTTCAGGAGAAACTGAAGCGTGACGGCTCCGTGATGAGTGAAACCGAGCGTCGCAAGCTCGAACGCGACATCGTTGCGGAGCAGCGCGAACTGAAGCGGGCGCGCGATGCCTTCGGCGAAGATTTCAACATCCGCCGCAACGAGGAGTTCGCCAAGCTGCAGCGCCACGTGGCGAAGGTGATTGTCGACGTGGCCAAGGAGAACGGCTACGACCTCATCCTGGAATCCGGCGTCGTCTATGCCAGCGACCGGGTCGATATCACGACCAAGGTGGTCGAGCGTCTGCAGAAGGGGACCGCCGCTCCGTGAGCGGATTCACTCTCGCGCGGTTGGCGGAAGTCGCCGGCGGCCGGCTCTCCGGCGACCCCGAGCGCCGTATCACCGGGGTAGGCACGTTAGCTGAGGCGGGAGAGGGTGACATCACCTTCCTGACCAACCGCAAGTACCGCGGGCAGCTCGAGACGACGCGGGCCGGGGCGGTGATCCTGCAAGAGGGTGATCGTCCCGACTGTCCCGTCGACGCCATCATCGCCGTCAATCCCCATGCCGCTTACGCCCGTATCAGCGCCCTGTTCGACAGCGTACCGGGCGAGGGGGCGACCGGCTGTCATCCGGCGGCGATCATCGAGGCTGATGCCGATGTGGCCCCGACCGCCTGGATTGGGGCGAACGCCTATATCGGCTCCGGGGCTCGTATCGAGGCGGGCGCATGGATTGGTCCGAACTGTGTCATACAGGCCAACAGCACCATCGGTGCGGAGAGTCGTCTGGCAGCGAACGTCACCGTGTATCACGGCTGTCGGATCGGTCGCCGTGTCATCGTCCATGCCGGGGTGGTGATCGGCAGTGACGGTTTCGGTTTCGCCAATGATGCGGGGGAGTGGATCAAGGTCTACCAGCTGGGGGCCGTGGTCATCGGCGACGACGTGGAGATCGGCGCCAATACGACGATCGATCGCGGGGCCGTCAATGACACCGTCATCGAGCAGGGGGTCAAGCTGGACAACCTGATCCAGGTCGCGCACAACGTACGCATCGGCGCCCACACTCTGGTAGCCGGCTGTGTCGGAATTGCCGGCAGCGCGGATATCGGGGCCCACTGCGCCATTGCCGGTGGTGCCGGTATTCTCGGCCATCTGCGGATTGCGGAAGGGGTGACCATTACCCCGATGTCTCTGGTGACCAAGTCGATCGACGAGCCCGGCGTCTATTCCTCCGGTACCCCGCTTGAACGTTCCGATCACTGGCAGAAGAATTTTGTGCGCTTCAAGCAGCTGGACGAAATGGCTCGTCGGCTGAAGAAGCTGGAAAAAGAACTCGAAGATCTGAAAAAAGGTAAATCCGCTTGAATACCATGGACATCCAGGAGGTGCTCGAGCACCTTCCGCACCGCTATCCTTTTCTGTTGATCGACCGGGTGCTCGATTTCGAGCCCGGCAAGCATCTGGTGGCCATCAAGAACGTCTCGGTCAATGAACCGTTTTTCCCCGGCCATTTCCCGGAACGGCCGGTATTTCCCGGCGTCCTGATCATGGAGGCGCTGGCCCAGGCGACCGGTATCCTCGCATTCAAGACACAGGGCACAAAACCGGACGGGCGTTCCCTTTACTATTTTGCGGGCATCGACAACTGCCGTTTCAAGCAGCCGGTCACGCCGGGGGACCAACTGCGGCTGGAAGTCCAGGTGGTCAAGGCGAAGCGCGGCATCTGGAAGTTCAGCGCAGAAGCCAAGGTGGACGGTAAGGTGGTAGCCAGTGCCGATCTGATGTGTGCCGAACAGGAGATTGCATGAGCATCCATCCCACTGCGGTCGTCGACCCCCAAGCCGAACTGGGTGCCGGGGTAAGCATTGGCCCCTATTCGGTCATCGGACCGGGTGTCGAGATTGGGGATGGAACCTGGGTCGGACCACACGTGGTCATCAACGGCCCGACCCGCATCGGGCGGGACAATCGCATATTCCAGTTCGCCTCCCTGGGTGATGCGCCCCAGGACAAGAAGTACGACGGCGAACCGACCCGGCTCGAGATCGGTGACCGCAACGTGATTCGGGAGTGCGTCACGATCAACCGGGGCACCGTCAACGGCGGTGGACTGACTACCATCGGCAGCGACAACCTGCTGATGGCCTACATCCATGTCGCCCACGATTGTCATGTGGGCGACCATGTCATTTTCTCCAATAACGCCTCCCTGGCCGGTCACGTGACGGTCGGCGATTGGGTGATCCTCAGCGGCTTCACTCTGGTGCACCAGTTCTGTGCCGTCGGCGCCCACGCCTTCACCGGCATGGGCAGTGGCATTGCCAAGGATGTGCCGCCATACATGATGATTAGCGGCAACCCGGCTGAGCCGCATGGCATCAACAAGGAGGGGCTGAAACGGCGGGGATTTTCGCCGGAGGCCATTCGGCGGCTCAAGGAGGCATACCGGGTCCTCTATCGCTCAGGCCTTTCGCTGGATGAAGCCAAGCAGCAACTGGCCGCCATCGCCGCGGAGCAGCCGGAGGTCAAGGTCCTCACCGATTTTCTGGCGCAGAGCAAAAGAAGCATCGTGCGCTAGTACTCTTGTACAGTGATAGTACTGGTACTGGGGTCGACGCGGTAGCTCGGGCGGCCATCCACCCCAGAATTGCGTCTCTGCATCCCTACCTGGTCGTCTATAGTTTGTGTCACGGCAGATGAACCGATTCCCTGGCTGGACAGCAGGAAATCCCAGGCGGCCAAATGGAAGGCGACCAGGCGACACGTTATTCCCCCCATCCGGCGGTAGTTGCGGTAGACGACCGTCGCGGTAAATGGACCCTTTCCCATTTGGAGAGCGGGGCGTCCTACGTCCTTAACGACACCGCCGGTTGTGTCTGGCATGTCCTCGCCGCCGGCGGCGATCTCCGATCGGCGGGTCATCGGCTTTTTTCGCGATACGCTATCGAACCCGACACTGCCATCGAGCAGGCGCGCGAGCTCCTAGGACGCTTTCTCAAGGCCGATTTGTTGAGGCCGGGCGACGGTGCGCCACGATTCTTTCCGCCCGCCGACGGTGCGGCGCGCACCGCCGCGGTCCATGCCCTCGGCGGCTGGCTGACGGGTAGAGGCGGTGGCGAGCGCCCGCCCGGATTCTGGCCCGCACTGCTCGAGCTCGCAATGCGCTTCAAAGTGACTCCTGCGGTCTGGAGCGGGATGCGGCAGTGCGGTGTCGAAGGCCCGGAAGCGGTAGTCGAACACCTGCGGACCCTCCACGCCCTCAACGCCGAGCGCAACCGTGCCATCGGTACCCAAATTCAGGAGACGGTGGCCGCCCTCAACCAGGTCGGCATCGAGCCGGTCCTGCTCAAGGGCGCGGCATCGCTGGTGTCCGACACCTACGGTGATGCGGGCGCGCGGGCGATCGGGGACATCGATCTGCTCGTCACCCCGGAACAGGCCGAGGCCGCCGTCGCGGCATTGACCGATTGCGGCTTCCGCAGCTACTCGCCAGACTGGGTGGACTATCGTGACCACCACCACCTGCCGCCACTGGTGCGCGACGGCTCGGTGCCCATCGAGGTGCATCTGGAGGCTCTGCCGCAGTCGACACGCGCACTGCTTCCGGCTGAGTCGATCGTGAAGCGCAGCCGCCTGGTCTCCTGTCACTCCCTCCGCATGCGGGTCCCGGAGCCCACACACAGGCTCCTGCATGCGGTCGTCCATGCGCAGATCACCGACCAGCATCTGTCGCGCGGCCAGTTCCCGTTTCGTGCGTTGCAGGATTACTGCATGTTGCGACAGCGCTATGCGGCTGTCATCGATTGGGAGTGGGTATGGCGTGCGTTGGGGCGACATCGCCCGGCCCTGGATACCCTGGTCTTTGCCGGTGAGCGGCTGGCGCAACTGCCGCCCCCTCCGGGCGCGCGGCTCGAGCTTCGCGTACGGCAGTGGTTTTGGCGCTGTCTCGCCGACTGTCGCTGGCCCGCGTTCCGCCCCTGGAACGATCTTGCCCATCAACTGTCGGGGCACCAACTGAGACAGACCTACGGCTGCGGCCCCGGCCCATTGGCCTCGAATCTCGCCCGCAGCCGCTATCTTTTTGGAACCATCCAGCGCCGCGTGCTGGCGCGCCCATCCTCGACCGAGCGCTGAGTTGCGGGTGGCATCGCCCGCATCTATACCTAGTACGCTTGCGCAGCAATATTGACGGTTTCAGCAGACGGTGAACCGGTTTAACGATGGCTCGCTCAACGCAAACCGCCCGCTGGGTTTCGAACCTGTAACGGCATTCGGCGGCAGTACCCGCTGGAGTCTACGGGGGCAACGGCATTCAGCCCTCCGGTTCCAATAAAACGAGAACGGCGGCAGGCCGAGGGAATGATCGGACACGGATGGACATCCAGGTCACGAGATGGTCAGAGAGGGCGTTTGCCGAAGGGCGAAGCGCCTGGAACCGGCTGCTGCGAGATTCGCAAGCCGATCCACTCTTCCTCGGCTGGGAATGGCAGTACAGCTGGTGGTCGGTGTTCGGCAGGCGCCTGGGTGAGTCGCTCAACCTTTACGCCGCCTATTCCGGTGGCGAACTGGTGGGGCTGGCGCCGCTGTATATGCGCCGTAGCCGGTTGCGCGGTGTCTGGCCGCTCCGGCGCCTGCAGTTCATCGGAAACTGCTGGCAGGACGTCGGCACCATGCGTTCCGAACACCTAGAATTCATCGTACGCGAGGCGGTTGCGCGGCCAGTCACCGCCGCATTGCTCCGTCACCTGCGCCAGGAGGTCGGCTATGACGAACTGGTGCTGAGCGATATCCGGCAGGCGTCCGAAACGTTTATTGCGGCCAACGCTCCTAATCGCGGCGAACTCGGTTACTTGAGAACGAGCGCGCCGTCGTCGAGCTACTACATCGAGACCTCGGCAACGTTCGACCGGTATCTCGCTTCGCTCGGCAAGGGGCACCAGAAACGGGTGTTCAAGCAGCGTTCACGACTGACAGCGACGGGGCAGGTGAGCGTGAGGGCGGCACCACCCTCGGAGACCGTGCGTCATCTCGAGCTGCTCGATCGGCTTCACGCCCGACGTTGGGGCAGCGCATTGTTCAACGCGCCACGGTGGGCCTTCAACCGAATGCTGATCAGCCGATTGCAGCAGAATGACGCGGTTGAACTGTCGGTGCTGTCGTTGGACGAGCACCCGGTGTCGATGCTTTATCTACTGACCGCGGGCGGCCGCCAATACTATCTGCAAGGGGGCTTCGACGAACAGTTTGGCAGACGGGTCTCCCTGAATCTGCTTCACCTGGGGTATCTGATCGAACGGGCGTTCGCCGATACGCATATCGAGCGGTTCTACCTGCTCGCCGGCGGCGGCAAGAACACCGACTACAAGCAGCACCTCGCCTCAGGGGCGGTGGGGATCACCGATCTTCAGTTTGTCCGTGCCCCGGCACTGCGACTGGCCTATTACGTCTACGATCGCCTTGCCGCGAATGACGCGAAATCGGGAACAGCCGGTGCGCCACCCCAGGCAACAACGGAAAAGGTCGAGCAGCCGACATGATGAGATGGATTTCCAGGCACGTGTCCTATCCGCTCTGGGAGTTGAAGGACCGCAGCATTCGTCTGCGTGAGCTGCGTGAGCTGGAACAGAGCCAGTGGCTCCCGACGGAAACGCTCCGTACCCGCCAGGAGCGGCGGCTGGCGGCACAGCTGGATCACGCCTTTCGCCATAATGCGTTCTATCGGGCGCGTCTGCTGTCAGTCGGTTACGACCCGCACGAGCCGCCACGGGAGGTACTGGCACGACTGCCTTTCCTGACCAAGCGGGAAATCCAGGACGATCCGAAGCGGCTGATTGCCGAAGACGTCGCCGAGAGTGCACTCGTCATTGCCAGGACCGGAGGTTCGACCGGCACATCACTTACGGTGTATTTCGACGAACGCTGCCAGCAGAAGCGCAACGCCGCCGCCTTTCGCAGTGATCGCTGGGGTGGCTGGGATCTGGGGATGATGACGGCATCGGTTTGGGGCAATCCGCCGGCCGCCGACACGTTGAAGAAAAAGCTTCGACGTCTGCTGCTGGATCGCACCTTCTACCTCGACACCATGCATCTGGACGAGGCTGCATTCGAAGACTTCGTCCACGACTGGCGCCGCCTGAGACCGGAGTTCATCTTTGGTCATGCCCACTCCGTATTTGTACTGGCCCGCCATCTCGAACAACACGGCATCACCGACCTGAGGCCGCGCGGCGTAATCGCCACCTCAATGATGCTGCTCCCGCGGGAGCGGCGGGCCATCGAGCGGGTCTTCGGTTGCCGTGTCACCAACCGGTACGGTTGTGAAGAGGTGGGGCTGATCGCCTGTGAATGCGAGCAGGGCGGCATGCACGTCAACATCGACCATCTGTTGGTCGAGATCGTCAAGCCGGACGGACGACCGGCCGAGGTCGGCGAAGAGGGCGAGGTGGTGGTCACCGACCTCATCAACCGCGGCATGCCGTTGCTGCGTTACCGGGTCGGAGATCTGGCGGTGGCTGGCCAGTCCCATTGTGCCTGTGGCCGTGGACTGCCGCTGATCGAGAAACTGACCGGACGTACGGCAGATTTCCTGAAGCGTACCGACGGCAGTCTGGTGGCGGGTGTCTCCCTGGTCGAGCGCACGCTGACTGCCATCGACGGAATCGACCAGATGCAACTGGTGCAGGCGGAGCGCGGCACCGTCACCGTTTATCTGGTGGCAGGCCGGGACTACTCCGCCGCCAGTGTGAGGCAACTACGGTCCGCCTTGCAGTCGGCGTTGGGTGCGGACATGAAGATCGATGTGCGCAAGGTGGCGGGCATTCCGCAAGAGGCATCCGGCAAATTCCGTTTCGCCAAGTGTTCCATCTGACTTGCAGGGACAGGTGCACGGAAGGTCGAGAAAGTCATTCCGATAAGGAGCGAATGAATGTCGGGCGCAAAGCAGGTCAGTGTCGTCATCGCCAGCTACAACATGGGGCGTTACATCGCGGAAGCGCTCGATTCGGTGTTGGCGCAGACCTACCCGCTGTTCGAAGTGATCGTGGTGAACGAC
The DNA here is from genome assembly GCA_041685045.1 of Gammaproteobacteria bacterium. Classification (GTDB taxonomy): domain Bacteria; phylum Pseudomonadota; class Gammaproteobacteria; order Thiohalomonadales; family Thiohalomonadaceae; genus Thiohalomonas. The sequence goes on along the minus strand of JAWLGP010000004.1, from coordinate 98,436 downwards.
GGTTCCACCGACGACACCGACGCGGTGGTCGAACGCTTTCTCGAGGATCCCCGCATCGTCTACATCACCCAGGACAACCAGGGGCAGCCGAAGGCGAAGAACGCCGGGTTGAACGCCGCCAGAGGCGAATTCGTGGCCTTTCTGGACGCCGATGATCTCTGGGCCGCCAGCAAGATCGAAAAGCAGATCCGGCTGTTCGAGGCGAGGGAGCAGGTCGGTGTCGTCTATACCAACGTGGCCTCGATGGACGAAAACGGCAATCTGATCGCGGTGGGGCGACAGAAGCGCTACAGCGGACGGATCACCGAACAGCTGTTCAAGAACAACTTCGTTCCGTTCTCCTCGGTGCTCGTGCGCCGCCGCTGCTTCGAGGAGATGGGTGGTTTCGATGAAAGCTTCGCGATGGGAATCGATTACGAATTGTGGCTGCGGTTATCGACCCGCTATGAGTTTCACTATCTCGACGAAGTCCTCTACTTCTGGCGCAGTTGGGGTGGCCAGATGTCGAAAAATTACCAAAAGCGCTACGAGAACGGCATCCGGATCATGAACAAGTTTCTGGCCGAGTTTCCCGATGCGCTGTCCGAACAGGCCATTCGGGAGGCGTGGGCCCACACCTACGTCGGCCGCGGGCTGTCACTGGCCCTGCGCGAAGGTGACAGGTTCGGAGCGATGCGTGACTACCTGAAGGCGCTTCAGTTCAAGGCCGGCTATGTGCCTGCGTGGAAATCGATGGCAAAGCTCATCATCCCATGAAGCGCCTGACCACGAACCGGACCGTGATATGTGTCCAGGGTGACGCATACTTACATGGTGCCCGTGCTGCGAGCGATGCATGCGCCTGAAAACTGCGTCGTGAATACGTCCCGTAGCATCGCTCTTGTCCGAGAATAAGTTCACCCTGGAGGTGAGTCGATGACAGCTGACATTGTATTTTGGGGCAGTCTTTGGATGCTCGGGTACGTCTACATCGGGTATCCGGCGACGCTTGCATGGCTCTCCCGCATCATTCCGAAACGCATTCGAAAACACGCCTGTGAGCCTTCGGTTTCGATCGTTATCGCGGCTCACAACGAGATAGGCTCCATCGAGGCGACCATCGCCAACAAACTCGCTCTCGACTACCCGAAAGAGAAGCTGGAGATCGTCGTGGTCTCCGATGGGTCCAACGACGGTACCGATGCGGTCGTGCAGGAATTTGCCGAGCGCTTTCCTGGGCGTGTGCGCCTCGTTCGACAGGAGCCGCGCTTGGGCAAAACGGCCGCGCTCAATCGGGTCGTTCCCGATCTCCAGAGTGAGATCGTGATCTTTTCGGACGCCAACTCGCTGTACGAGCGAAACGCTGTCCGGGCGCTGGTCCCCAATTTCGCCGATCCACAGGTAGGGTACGTAACGGGGCGGATGACCTACAGCAACACCGACGACTGCGCCAACAGCCGTGGCTGCTCGAAATACTCACAGTACGAAAACGGCCTGCGTTGCCACGAAACGCGCATCGGTTCGGTAGTGGGCGTCGACGGCGGTATCGACGCCGTCCGTCGCTCGCTGTATGTCCCGATGCGGCAGGATCAGCTCCCGGACCTGGTGTTGCCGCTCAATGTCATCGTGCAAGGATATCGGGTCGTCTATGAACCGGAAGCGCAGGTCACGGAACCGGCCTTGGCCGTCTCCGGCGACGAGTACCGGATGCGGGTCCGGGTGGCGCTACGCGCATTCTGGGCACTGTGGGAGTTGCGGGAGGTGGCCAATCCTCTGCGCTACGGTCTGTACGCCTGGCAGGTGCTCTCGCACAAGGTGCTGCGTTATCTCGCCTTCGTCTTTTTGCTGACGCTTGCGCTAAGCAACGCCGTGCTGTTCGACAGCAACTGGTTCTACACCATGTCGGGCATTGCGCAGGGGCTGTTCTATGCGGGTGGGCTGCTGGCGACCTTTGCCAGCGGCACGGTCCCGAAGCTGTTCAACGTGCCCTATTACTTCATGGTGGTCAACGCTGCAGCGGCCCACGCATTCTGGAAGTTCCTGAACCGGGAACGCATGACCGTTTGGCAGCCGCGCCTGGGATGAGCCCGGGAATTGCGAAACCTGTCCGCACAACACGCCATGAGCGCAGAGAAGCAGTTCGAGGTCGATGATGCCAATGGAAGCGGAACCCAGACGTATCGCCTTTCTGGTCGACAGTGTCGGCGGTCCGGTCGCCGGCACGGAACGGCAGCTTTGGGAGTTGCTCGAGGCGATCGATCGGCGACGGTACGAGCCGGAACTCGTTCTGTTGCGGGCGCACCCGACCGGCCAGTGGCAGGGCGACTGGCCGTGCGGCGTTACCCAGTTCTCGCTCACTCGCTTGCTGAGCGCGCACGGTGTGCGCGAACTGTTGGCCATGGGTCGCCATCTCTCCCGGCGACAGGTGCGTCTCGTGCATGCCTTTTTTCCCGATGCACTGTTGATCGCTCCGATACTGGGTCGCATGTGCGGAGCCCGGGTGGTGACCTCCCGGCGCGACATGGGGCTTTGGCACAGCCCGGCCCGGTTGCTGTTGGCGCGGTTGGCGAACCGTTTTGTCGACCGCGTGGTGGCCAACAGCCAGAGCGTCGCCGACTACGCGTGCAGCAAAGAGGGTTTGTGGCCGGAACGGGTCGAGGTCATTCACAACGGGGTACGGTTACCGGCTCCCGCGCTCACCGGTGATTCGCTGCGTGCCCGACTGGGAATCGGCGCCCATGCACCGGTGGTCGGCATCGTTGCCAACCTGCGTGCGGTCAAGCGTCATGGCGACCTGATACGGGCAATGCGGATTGTGCGCGGACAGGTGCCGGAAGCCCATCTGGTATTGATCGGAAAGGGCGGGGAAGAGGAGGCACTTCGGCAGCTTGCCGCTACCGAGCAGCTTGGTGATCGTGTCCATTTCCTTGGCAGGGTGGCGGACCCGGCAGCGCTTGTTTCGGACTTCACCGTTGGCGTGTTGTGTTCCGAATCGGAGGGGCTTTCCAACGCATTGATCGAGTACCTGCAAGCCGGCATCCCTGCGGTCTGTACCGATGTCGGCGGCAATCCGGAGATTGTCACTGATGGCCGCAACGGTTTCCTGGTACCGGTCGGGGATGTACAGGCGCTGGCGGAGCGAATCGTTCGCGTGCTGCGGGACCCGGCCCTGGCCGGCGCGCTGTCGGAAAACGCGCGGAAGACGGGCCGACGCTTTTCGGTCGAGAACATGGTCGAAAGCCACCTCGCGCTCTATGACGCCGTCTTGGAAGGCCCCGGCTGGTCGACCGGTTCCGCGAGCCTGCCTGCCGATTCGGGAACAGGGCGATGACGGTGCGGTTGCGCAGCGCCATCGTGGCAGCCGGCCTATGCGCCGGCGCCCTCTACCTCACCCGTCACCTGAGCCGGAACGTCCCGAAGCTGTTGATGTACCACCGGTTCGCGGGCGAAAACGGCATACCCAGGCGGCTGTCGGCGACACGGTTCGAACGGCAAATGCGGGTGTTGAAGCGTCGCTGTAGCCTCATGACCGTGAGCGCCTTGGCGTCACGCCTGAAGCACGGCGAGACTGTGCCGGCCAACACGGCCGTCGTCACGATCGACGACGGCTACGCCGATGTCTACGACTGGGCGTTTCCAATTTTGAAACGGCTCTCGATTCCCGCCACCGTCTACGTCACCACCGACTTTGTCGACCGCGAGTGCTGGCTCTGGCCGGACCTGATCCAGGCCGCGCTGACGAACACACGCAAGGCGCAGTTGGCCATCGCACTCAACGGCGAAGCCCACATCTTTTCGCTGCCCGCGGAGGTCGGCCGTGCCTGGTCGTCCATAGCCGACGCCTGCCTGGAGATGCCGGAGCGGGAGAAGCAGACCTTCATCGATGAACTGTTCCACGAACTCGGCCTGACGCGCCCGGAAACGCCGACGACCGGCTACGCTGGGATGAGCTGGGATCAGGTCGGCGAGATGCACCGTGCCGGCATCGAGATCGGCGCCCATACGCGTACCCATCCCAGTCTGGCCAAGGTCGACCACGCCGAACGGGATGGCGAGATTGCGGGAAGCAAGCGGCGCATCGAAGAGCAGCTGGATGCGGCCGTCCGCTCCTTCGCCTATCCCCACGGCCGTCCCTGCGATCGTGACGATGACGCCGACAAGAGGGTAAAGGCCGCCGGCTTCGCCAGCGCGGTCATGGCTTACCACGACGGCACCGGTTGCGATGACCCCTATGCCATTCGGCGCCATGGCGTCGGGCCGGAACCCGGAGAGTTTCGCAAGATCGTGTACGGCTACGACTATCTCGCAAGACGAATCGGGTTGCGCTGACCGGAATCGCAGCTATCCCCGGCAGCATCAAAGGAGTGAGGGCATGTGCGGAATATGCGGATTTCACGGGCCGGTATCGGACTCGCCCCGTGAAACCCTGGCGAGAATGAACGCGGCAATCACCCGCCGTGGCCCGGATGAAGAGGGCTTCTATACTGCCGACGGCATTGGCTTGGCCATGCGGCGGCTGAGCATCCTCGACCTGGCGGGCGGACAGCAACCGGTGTTCAACGAGGACGGCCGGATTTGCGCCGTGTTCAACGGCGAGATTTACAACTACCGGGCGCTGCGCCGCGAACTGCAGGAGAAGGGCCACCGCTTTCGATCCGAATCGGACACCGAGGTGCTCGTCCACCTCTATGAGGAGCACGGCGAGCACCTGGTCCATCGCCTGGAAGGGATGTTCGCCTTTGCCATCTGGGATTCGCCGCGGCGACGGCTGGTCCTCGCCCGGGATCGGCTGGGCATCAAACCGCTGTTCTACGCGGAGCAAAATGGCGTACTGCTGTTCGGTTCGGAGATCAAGGCCCTGCTGGCGGCAGGCACCCTGCGGCGGGAGATCGACTGGCAGGCGGTGGACAGCTTCTTCGCCTACACCTATATCCCGGCGCCCAGGACCGTTTTTCGGGGCATCCACAAGCTCGAGCCGGCCACTTTGCTGGTGGCGGACAGCAACGGCATCCGCCGTCAGCGCTACTGGGACGTCGACTTCTCCCGTCAGGACTGGCAAAAACCACAGCACGAATGGCAGGCCGAGTTCGAGCGTCTGCTGCGTCGCGCCGTGCGCAGCCACCTGGTTGCGGATGTCCCCCTCGGCGCACTGCTGTCCGGTGGCATCGACAGCAGTTTGGTGGTGGCGATGATGAGTGAAGCCACCGCCGATAGCATCGAATCGTTCACCGTCGGCTTCGACGGCGCCAACCAGCCGCTGCGTGACGAGCGCCCCTATGCGAAGACGCTGAGTGGTTTCTACCCGGTGAACTACAACGAAACCACAGTGACCCCGGCGGCAGCCGACATCATCGGCGAAATCGTCGAGGCGTTCGACGAACCGTTCGCGGACGATTCCGTGATTCCCTCCTACTACGTGTTCGCATTTGCCCGGAAGAAGGTCAAGGTGGCCCTTTCCGGGCTCGGCGGCGATGAGCTGTTTGCCGGCTATCACCGCTACAAGGGACTGCACCTCAGCCAGACCTATGCACGCGTGCCCGGCTGGGTGCACGAACGGGTGGTGCATCCCCTGGTTAGTGGCCTGCCCGAACCCTCCAGCGGTTCGGACGTGGTCAGTCACGTCAAGCGTTTCAGCCGTTCCGCGCGCCTGGAGCCGGCGGCCCGCTATGCCGACTATCTGACGTCGGTTCCCGCGGAAGAGCGACGGCAACTGTATCGCCGCGCCTTGCGTCAGGAGGTCGACACCACTGAAACCGCCCATCTGGTCACCCGCCACTTCGATGCCTGCCCATCCGACAGTCTCGTCGACAAGGCGCTCTATACCGACCTTAAAACCTACCTGCCGGACGACATCCTCGCGCTGTCGGATCGCCTGAGCATGTGGCACTCCCTCGAGCTGCGGGTGCCGCTGGTGGATCACGCCCTGGTGGAGGCCAGCGCCCGACTGCCAAGCCGTTACAAGCTGCGCTCCGGCGAGAAGAAATACCTGCTCAAGCGGATCGCCCGGCGCTGGCTGCCCGAAGCGATCGTCGAGCATCGCAAGCAGGGGTTCGAGGCGCCGATGGGGGCGTGGCTGCGCCACGACCTGGCCGACACCATGCAGCAGTTGCTCTCCAGGGAGCGCATCGAACGCGACGGCTTCTTCGACGCCGCCTTCATCCAGCGCAAAGTGGAGGAGCACCTGACCGGGCGGTCGAAGAACAACAAGCTGCTCTTCTCGTTGATGATGTTCAACGCCTGGTTCGATCGCTATGCCGCCTGACCCCATGACCACGCAGACCGAACCGAAGGCGTCCGTGCTCTGGATCAGCTGGGACGACCACCGGCGCACCCGTTCCATTGCGGAGGCCATGGAGATACCGCTGCGGGTGCTCAATACCCGTTGGAAATCGCCACTCCTGCGTTGCCCCGTGCTGGCCGCGCTCACTTCGGGTCTCCTGCTGGTGCACCGGCCGAAGCTGTTGATGGTGCAAAACCCGTCGGTGGTGCTTGCGGTTCTGGCAGTGCTGTTGAGGCCGCTGTTCGGCTATCGGATGGTGATGGACGCCCACAACGAGGCGGTCGAGCCCTACGTCCACGATGCCGAATGGATGCGACGGCTTGCCCGTTGGCTGCTGGGCAAGGCCGACCAGGTCATCGTCACCAACCGCTGGTTGGCCGAACTGGTTCGGCAGGCCGGGGGCAGGCCGCTGGTGCTGCCGGACCGCATACCCGAACCGGGTGGCAGCGGTAATCCGGTGCCGCTGCAGAAGTCGGTGCGCCATCTGGTGCTGGTCGCCACCTACGCGAGGGACGAGCCGATCGAAACCGTGCTGGCGGCGGCCGGGGAGTTTCCGGAAAGACTCGTGCTGCACGTGACCGGTAACTATCGGCGACTTGACCGGGCGATCCGGGAACAAGTGGCTCCCAATGTCCGCTTCACCGGTTTTCTGACAGATGCCGACTACTGGGGCTTGTTGCAGGCTGCCGACGGTGTAGTCGACCTGACCGCAATGGACCACTGCATGGTGTGTGGTGCCTACGAAGCGCTGGCGGTCGGCAAGCCGGCACTGCTGTCGGACAACCGGGCGACGCGGGAGTACTTCGGCAGCGGCGCGGTTTACACCGACAACACGGTGGTCGGGACCATGGCGGCAATCCGTGCGCTGCTCGACGGGATGGACACCCTGGCCCAGGCACAGCGTGAACTGCGCCGGCTACGTGATCGGCAGTGGTGGGAACAGGCGGCGGAACTGGCTGCCATTGCCGGCGAGCCGGTTGCATCCGGCGTGGTGACAGCGACCGGTGCTTCGAGAAAGACGGACTGACAGTCGGGGACGAGCCCATGCGGATTCTGCATCTGATCGACAGTGGTGGCCTGTACGGCGCCGAAAGGATGTTGCTGGAACTGGGAGCGGCCCAGCGCCGTGCCGGCCATGAGGTGGTGGTGGGCAGCATCGGCCCGATCGGCTCGGACGAAAAACCGATCGAACGGGCGGCCCGGCACGCCGGATTGGGCATCGAACCGATCCGCATGGCCGAGGGGCTGAACCCCGCCGCCCTGGGTGTCATCCGCCGGGCGCTGACGGCGCAGGAGTTTGACGTCGTCCATGGTCACGGCTACAAGGGCAATACGCTGCTCGGCCTATCCGGAAGCTGGCGTACCCGGTTCGTGAAGGTCGCCACTTTGCATGGGTGGACCAACCTTCAACGCTGGTCACGGCTATGGGTTTACGAATGGCTGGAGAAGCAGTCGCTGCGAAACGTCGATGCGATCGCCGCCGTCAGCCCCACTTTTCTCGAGGGGGGGCGACTGCCGAGGCGCTTGCGAACCGCCGTACGCGTGATCGCCAACGGCATCGCCGAGCGGGCAGACCCGGCTGCAGCGATCGACGATGACCCCCGGCTGCTGAGGTGGAAACAGGAGGCGACACCGATCCTCTGCGCCATCGGCCGGCTCTCTCCGGAGAAGGGGTTCGACGACCTGATCAAGGCGCTGGCGCTGCTGCGAAAGCGGGGTTTGACGGCACGACTGCTGATTCTCGGAGAGGGCGGGGAGCGACCGGGGCTGGAAGCGGCAGCGCGACAGGCGGGCCTGACCGACGCGGTGTACATGCCTGGCTATCGGGAGAACGCCGCAGCCTATCTTCCCCACTGCTCGCTGTTCGTGCTGTCGTCGTTGACCGAAGGGCTCCCCATCACTCTGCTGGAGGCCATGCGCATCGGTTTGCCGGTGGTCTCTACACCGGTCGGCGCGGTGCCGACGGTACTGAGCCAGGGGCGGGCCGGTCGCCTGGTCCCGCCGCGCGACCCTCAGGGGCTGGCCGACGGGTTGGCCGAACTATTGGCATCACCGGTGCTGGCCGCACGGCTGGGAGCCGCCGCGCAGCAACGGTTTCAGTGCGAGTACACCGTCGACGCCATGCAACTGCGCTACGCGGAACTCTACGATGCCGCCTGGCAGCGCCGCTTCGGTACGGACGGCTATCCCGTCGGGCCTCAAGCCTCGCGCTAGGATGACAGTCGATGGCGAATAGCTCACGCCTGGAAGGCACCTCGAAACGGATCGTCCGCAGTTCGGTCATGCGGGTATTCGACCTGCTTTCCGGGATCGCCATCTCCTTCTTCTTCATGCCGTTTCTGGTCCACGCCCTCGGCGACGACTGGTACGGCATCTGGACGATCATCGGCAGCCTGACCGCTACCTATTACCTGCTCGACTTCGGTCTCGCCAGCGCAGTCACGCGCTACATCACCTACTCGATTGCACGCGGCGAGGGGAGGGCGGCCAACACCATCATCAACACCAGTCTGCTTATCTACTCGGCACTGGCGCTGTTCGTGCTTGCCGTGACCCTGATTGCAGCCTCCGCGGCGGTCCCCGCCCTGGTTGGTGCCGACATGGTGGCGCCGGTGCAGCTGGCGTTCGTGCTGGTGGGCACGACCCTGGCGGCGGAATTCCCGTTCAAGGCGTTCTCCGGGATCGTCGGCGCCTATATGCGCTACGACCTGCTGGCGTGGTCGCACATCTGTGCCCGGCTGTTGAACGTCGGCGTCAGCGTGACCCTGCTCTCCAAGGGATACGGGATCGTGGCGTTGGCCGCGGTCGGCCTGGCCGCTTCGGTGCTGCAGAACCTGTTCTTCGCGTGGTTGGCCAAGTACCTGTTTCGGGAAATGAAGCTGTCCCCCGCGCTGATCAGCAAGGAGCGGGCGAAAACCCTTTTCGGTTATGGCTCCTGGGCCTTCGTCATCAACGTCGCGCAGATGGTTCGCACCAAGATCGACGCGGTGGTGATCGGGGCCATGCTGACGGCATCCCACGTCACCCACTACTTCATCGGCGCCAGACTGGCCGAACTGGTATTTGCCCTCCTGCTGCAGGCCACCAATCTCGGTCTGCCGCTGCTGACCCGATTTCACGGGGAAGAGAATCACCGTGCGCTGCGCGATGCAGTGATGCTGATGACGAAAATCAATCTGGTGCTCGGGGTGTTGGCAGCGGGCCTGCTGCTTCTGGTGGGTGATGCGTTCATCGACCGCTGGATGGGGCCGGAGTACGAAGTCGCCTACCCGGTCGCCGTCATCCTGCTGGGCGGGATCCTGGTACAGCTCACCGCCAACCCGTTGGACAGCGCGCTGTACGCCATCTCGAAACACCGTGCCCTGGCGCTGATTGCCCTCGGTGAGGTGGTGGCCAACCTGACGTTGAGTATCTGGCTGTTGTCGCTTTATGGCGTTATCGGTGTTGCCATCGGAACCGCGCTGCCGCTGCTGGTCACCCGTGGCGTGCTGCTGCCGTCGTATGCCTGCAAACAGATCGGCATTTCACTGCGCCGCTATGGCTCCGCCGTCGCCGTGTCCGCCGCTTTCCCCGCGGTCTATATCGTCACTGCGCTCCTGTTGTTCGGCAGGAGCAATGCCGGTGCCGGTTACCTCGACATCGTTGCCTATGCAACGGTCCTGGCGCCGCCCTATCTGGCGGGCGCCTACTTCCTGGTTTTCAACCGGCAGGAGCGCTCGCTGATTGTCAGCGCCTTGTATACGGCACTAGGCAAAGACGAGCACCGTGACGGTGAAGCAATAGGCCAGCGCTCACAAGGGGAGGCGACGTGAACGAAACCACGCCGAACGAATGGAGCGGTCCACCGACGGACGACCACCGCGGGCCGATGCCCGGGTCGACGGCAACCCGCGAGGATCACGCCCGTGACGCCGAGCTCCCGGCCTACCCGAAGGGGAACGGGCTGGTGTTTCTCTTGTTTCTCGGCTACGTGCTTTTCTGGTATCTGCAGGGTGGCTACCGGTTTCCTGCATTGGGTGCGATCCGTTTCGAGTTCTGGTTGGGTGGACTGCTCGCCATGCTGGCGATCTTCAGTTATCTGGGCCGACAGCAACGGGAGAAAACCGGCCTCGGCGGCTGGATAACGGCCCTGCTGGCGTTGATGGGTGTGATGGTGGTCCTGTCATACGTCCCGGCGATCTCACTGGAGGTGTTGTTCGATCGCGTCATCAAGTTCGCCTTGCTCGGGCTGTTCATTGCCGCGTTCGTCACCGACCCCAAGCGCCTGCGCTGGTTCGTGGCCGCCTTTTTGTTGGTCGGTCTGAAAATGGCGGAGGAGGGGGTGATCGGGATGATCACCGGATCGCTGATCTGGGAAAACCAAGGAGTGATGCGGCTGCACGGCTCCACCCCCAACTACGCCCATCCCAATTCGCTGGGGGGGGTGATGCTCGGCTTCATTCCGTTCCTCATCTACCTGTACCGCCATGTGCCACGGCTGGTTCAGCCCGTCCTGCTCATCCAGCTGGTTGCGTCACTCGGGGTCATCGTACTGACCGGTTCCAGAACGGCCTACGTGGCGCTGGTGATCGGGCTCTGGTTTCTCATCCGCAATTCACGGCACCGCCGCAAGGCCTTCTGGCTGGCGCTGCTGGTCGCACTGGCGGCGGCACCGATGGTTCCCGACCAGTACGTGCAACGCGCAACAACGATCGTCACTCAGGAGGACATCGAGGGGCAGTCCATCGACACCCGCAAGCAGATTCTGGAGGATGCCTGGGCGGTCTTTGCCGATCATCCGTTCGGCATCGGCGTAAACGCCTTCCCTTCCATGCGGGCCGATCGCTACGGGCGGGATCAGGATACCCATAACCTGTACCTGCAGATTGCCACCAACCTCGGCGTGCAGGGGCTGCTCCTGTTCGCCGGCTTCATGGTCGCACTCGTCAAACTGCTGCGACGTACCGAACAGGCACTCGCCGGCCAGATTGAGCGTCTGGAGCGAGGCGGCGTGCCGCGCTCACCGCCCGTCCGCGCGCATCTGCACGACCTGCACTTCACACTGGCGGTGTGCAAGGCGCTCTATATCTTTCTCATCATCCGACTGGCGCTGGGCCTGTTCGGAATGGACCTCTACGAAATCTACTGGTGGTTCGTGGCGGGCACCGGTGTGGCGATCTGGCACATCAACACGGTTGCCCAACAGCGAACCCGGTATCTCACCCGGACGGGTCCGGCTGACAGTGACGAGATCACAGGGAGACAGGCATGAGTGATGGCGTGGCAGAGAAGGACCTCGGGGCCCGGCACCAATCCGAGTCGCAGTTCCATGACGCCAAATACGGCGAAGGCGACCACTACCCGAAGCACTACGCCGTCAACCCCACTTATCCTGTCTATCAGGCGATGCTTGAAATGGCCGGAGACCTGGACGGCAGCCGGGTGCTGGAGTATGGCTGCGGCGAGGGTTGGATCACCCGTGACCTGGTGCGAAGCGGTGCGGAGGTTTGCGCGTTCGATATCTCCGAAGAGGCGGTTCGCAAGACGCAGCAGGTGGTCGAGCGCGAGGGGGCCAGGCGCCATTGCGAGGTCCGGCGGATGGGAGCGGAACGACTCGACTATCCGGATGCGAGCTTCGACTGCGCCATCGGCTTTGCCATCCTGCATCACCTGGATCTGCAACTCGCGACCGACGAGCTGTACCGGGTGCTGAAGCCGGGTGGTGTCGCCTTTTTCGCGGAGCCGGTCGCCGGCAACCCGCTGCTCGATCTTTACCGGCACCTGACGCCGCAGTACCGCACCCGTGATGAGGCGCCACTCGACCTGAAGCGTTTCCTGCCCACCCTGGGTCAATTCCGGGAGGTTCGGCACCAGGAGTACTACCTGACCGCCCTGGCCGGACTGGGATTGATCTATCTGCCTTTGGGCCAGCGCCTCTATGGCGCCATCAATCCCCGCCTGATGCGTCTCGATGAACGCCTGCTCAAGCGCTTCCCGGCCCTGGGTCGCTGGGCGTGGTATACCGTGTTGACGCTCAGCAAATGATGACGGGAACGATGCGGTTCGCAGGCTCACCACATCCTACGAAGCCCATGTAGGGTGTGGTGAGGAACGAACCGCACCGAGAGCTTGGCGGTGTCGCGAATGATGCGGTTCGCAGGCTCACCACATCCTACGGAGCCCAGGTAGGGTGTGGTGAGGAACGAACCGCACCGAGAGCTTGGCGGTGTCGCGAATGATGCGGTTCGCGGGCTCACCAAGTCCTACGGAGCCCAGGTAGGGTGTGGTGAGGAACGAACCGCACCGAGAGCTTGGCGGTGTCGCGAATGATGCGGTTCAAGCTCACCACATCGAAGCCCATGTAGGGTGTGGTGAGGAACGAACCGCACCGAGAGCTTGGCTGTGCCTCGAATGATGCGGTTCGCAGGCTCACCACATTTTACGCAGACAACCTGCATACGGACGGTCAATTGACGGTAACGGTCAATCCGGTCGGCTGATCGGGCGGCAGCCGGGTGGCCACTCCGCTGCCGACCTTCACCGGGAAGCCGGCGGCGTTGCGCTGTCCGTTGCCGTCGAACAGGAACAGGTAGGCGGTTTCACCGGCACTGAATTTCCCGAGGTTGACCGCGACGTTGACGCTGTCGCTCTTCCACGAGGTCGGCACCTGGGTCTCGATCACGGTCGCCTTGCTGTAGTCCGCGTTGTTGGCGAGCACGACCCGCGCCCGGCTGTAGTCGAGATAGAGGTCGGCGAAGTAACGCCAGTTGTTGGAGTAGCCGTAGCAGCGGGCGTAGCCGCCGATTGCCTCGGAGCGGGAGGTGCCCGGATAGCCATCGGTGCGCCCGGCGTAATTCACCCGCAACAGCCCGTTCTCCCAGAGCTTGATGTAGCCGTCCGAGCGGTTGGAGTAGCGGATCTCAACCTCGATTTTCGACCACTTGCCGGACATGGGGTTGACGGCGGAGTTCCACCACCAGCTGTGACCATTGGCATCGGGGTTCTGCAGCGAGGAACTGGAGTCGTCCAGCATGTGCCAGGACGGCGTCGAGCTGCGGCTGGTCGGGCGCGGATTGTATTCCAGGTACCAGTTTTCCGGCATGCGGTACGGTGACGAATTCGCCGAGTAGTCGAAGACCTTGTAGTTGTTGTCGCCGCAGAAGGACCAGTTATCGTCGGAACGCTGATACCAACTGGCATAGGTGTAGGAGGGGAAGGTCGACATGGTGCGGCTCTTCCAGAGCATCACGTTGTAACCGCCACTCGCCCCGCTGCTGTTGCCGTGGGCGCCGGCGATATAGCGGGTGATGTTGTTGTGCGGGAGGCCGATATTGCGCATCGGGGTGCGATACGCCATGTTGTAGCTGCTGTTCGAGCTGTTGCTCGGCCAGAAACCGCTCCACTTGTCATAGAGACTGGTTCCGGTCGAGGCGTCATCCCACACCACCGGCGCGGCGCTGTTCTTGGTACCGAATCCACTTCCCTTGATGGTCAGACTGCTCTTGTGCGTCACCTGTCCCACGGCCCCGTCGATCAACGGTGCCGCTCCGGCACCACCGGCGAACAGGAATAAGACACAGGCGACCTGAGGAATGCCGGTCCTTCGCGGAGTGAATTGAAGCGTCATGTTGATATCCCAGAGGTTAGTGGAGGATCCCGTCGCTGGCAAAAACCAGCCGATACCTGCAAGGGCAACGGAATACGATCTCGTCGGTGCGGCGATTATTCGTCGGCGTTCATCGGCAAACTGCGTGTGGATTCACTTTCTGTCGTGCGCCGCCCGGTTGGTTTTCGAGAAACGGGAATCGCTTCACAAGCGCCCGCATCGAAGCGTTTCCGGCGGCGGAACCCCTGTGGCATTCGCGTGAATAGGCGCGTTCCCGAACTGCGACCGCTGTCGCACTTCACTGCGCGCCCATCGCCGTTGGCAGACTCTGGGCACGAGGAAAACAGCTGCTAGACTCTGGCTAAGCGGCAGGATGCCGCGGCCAACAAACAGACCGAAATCACACCAGCCGATGCCAGGGAAGGGGGAAGCGAGCTTGATCGCTTGCAGGGATGAGCAGCGGGCCGACCGCATACTCAACGCACTGACCATCGACGTCGAAGACTATTACCACGTCGAGGCCTTCAAGGATGTGATCCAAGCGTCCAGCTGGGCATCGCGTCAGTCCCGTGTCGAGACCAATACCAGGCGCCTGCTCGACCTTCTGGCCGAACAGGAGACCGTGGCCACCTTCTTCGTCCTCGGCTGGGTTGCCGAACGCCATCCGGTACTGGTGCGCGAAATCGCGCAGTCGGGGCATGAGGTCGCTTGCCACGGCTACAGCCACAACCTGGTTTACCGACAGACGCCGAAGGTGTTCCGTGAAGAGACACGCCGCGCCAAGCTGGTGCTGGAGGCGCAGAGCCAACGACGCGTTCGCGGCTATCGCGCCGCGAGCTGGTCGATCACCGCGAAGTCCCGTTGGGCGCTGGATGTGCTCACCGACCTCGGGTTCGAATACGACTCCAGCATCTTCCCCATTCGCCACGATCTCTATGGCGAACCCGGCGGCGAACGGCGGTTGCATCGACGAACCAGCCGGACCGGCGAGCTGGTCGAACTGCCGCCGGCAACCCTTTCGGTGGCGGGATGGAACGTTCCCGTAGGTGGCGGCGGCTACTTCCGGCTGCTTCCCTACGGAGTGACCCGACGCGCACTGCGTTGGATCAACCGATACGAACGGCAGCCGTTCGTGTTCTATCTGCACCCCTGGGAGATCGACCCGGACCAGCCCCGTATCAAAGGAAGCTGGAAGTCGCGCCTGCGACACTACGTCAACCTCCACCGGGTTGAACCGCGACTGAAACGCCTGCTACAGGAGTTTCGCTTCACCCGGGTCGATGACCTGTTGGTCGGGCTCGATGTGGATGCCGGTTTCGGTGTTGCGCCACCGGTCAGAGTTGTCCACACCTGACCCTTTCGAACCAATAACGAGAGCGGTATTTCACTTCGTGGATTCGAAGGAGCGAATCGAATGTGCGGATTGGCCGGGAGCTCGACCTGCGGGCCGACGAGGAACCGGTACGGTGACGGTGGAGCGCCGGCCGGTCGGTTACAAGGACAACATGGCCTTCGTCGCGATCCTCTCTACCCCGTTGTGGCACCAGCAGTTCATTGAGCGTGGACCGCGCCCGTGGGATCACGGGGCGGTCGCGCGCACCGTCAGTGAGGAGCCGGCCTGATGCTGGCCGACGATTCAGGCGGAGTACCCGAGCCGGCGACCGGCGCTACCTGGGACCGACTGGCCGGGCAGTATGACGACGGGCGCCGGACCGACCCCGTGTACCAGTCCTGTATCGACCAGGTTGCCGTGCCGTTTGCGCTTGAATCGGTCGAACTGTGTCTCGACGCCGGCTGCGGCACCGGTCTGTCGACCACCGCCCTGCTCAAGCACGTAGGGGTGGTGGTCGGGGTGGATTACTCGCTCCACTCGTTGCGGTGCCTGCAACAAAAGCATGGATCCGACCGCGTCCTGCCGGTGTTGGCGGACCTCGCGAAGCTGCCTTTTCGCGATGGGGTGTTCGACGGTGTGGTTTGTGCCAATACGCTGCAGCACTTCAGGCCGGGTGCCCAGCAGCAGGCAGTCATCGTGGAGCTGCGCCGGGTCGGCCGTTCCAATGCGCTGATTGCCGTCTCCGTGCACCACTACTCGCATGACAAACAGAAAGGCGGTTGGATCAAGGAGGGGACACCCGGGCAGGCGGGCGTCGATTACATCTACCGTTTTACCCTCCGTGATTTGCGGCGCCTGATCCCGGACGCATCGATCCGGGCGGCCGGATTTTACGGCATCTTGACGTTGCCACTGCTGGCACGGGCCCTGCAAAACCTCCTGTCCGCGCTATTCGGCCGCCTGGGCGCTCGGCTTGGCCGGGGGCACATGCTGGTCGCGATCACCCGCATTCGACGCCCTGTCGTGGAGCGCAATGACGCTGGTTAGGGTCGGCTGCATGGTCGATAAAGCTCGGCAACGGAATGTCGCGAAACAGCGCGCGAAGGACTTCAAACGCATTGGTAGTGTGGTGAACGAACAGCACCGTTCGTGACAGGTGACGTGAGCTGTCGGATTAACGACTAACGCGTCACGGCCCTAAAGCATGCCGAGCAGGACATCGGCGGCGCGCTCGGCGCCGCCGCCGGGGCCGAGGGCTGCGCGGACCTTTTTCAGGTTGGCGACCGCGCGGGCGTGGGCCTCATCGCCCAGCAGGCGGCGCAGCTCCGCCGCCACCCGCTCCCCGGTGACCTCATCCTGCAACAACTCGGTCGCCACCTCGCTTCCGGCGACGATGTTGCACATGGCGATCTGCTTCAGCCTGATCAGCCGGCGCATGATGCGGAAGCTGAGGGGCGAGACCTTGTAGACCACCACCAGCGGTACGCCCATCAAAGCGACCTCCAGGGTCGCGGTCCCCGAGGCGGTGGCCACGGCGTCGCAGGCGCGGATAACTTCATAGAAGCGCTCCGGCACCACGGTGACCGGCAGGTCGCGGCAGGTGAGGTACGGCTCGATCTCGCTGCGCTCCAGACTGGAGGCCTGCGGCAACAGGAACTGGATCTCCGGCCGTTCGGCGTGGAGCAGGGCGGCGGCCTCCAGAAGCACCGGCAGCAGTCGCTCCAGTTCGCCGCGACGGCTGCCCGGGAACAGGCCGACGATCGGCCGCGCCGGATCGAGACCGAACGCCTGCGCCGCCGCGTCACGCTCCAGATCCGATTTCACCTCGTCGACCAGCGGGTGCCCCACATAGGTGACCGGCACCCCGGCCTTCTCGTAGAACGGCACCTCGAACGGAAACACCACGGCCATGTGATTGACCCGCTCCTTGATGGTGTAGACCCGCTTTTGCCGCCAGGCCCACACCTGCGGGCTGATGTAGTAGAGCACCGGGATGCCGAGTTCCTTGGCGGTCTTCGCCAGCTTCAGGTTGAACCCGGAATAATCGACCAGAACCAGCAGATCGGGCCGCCGCTCTGCCAGCAGTCGGCGCATGCGTTGCAGCACGCCGTAGATGAAACGGAAGTGTTTGAGGACCTCGAACAGACCGAGCACCGCCATGTCGCGGCAGTCGACCAGGGTGTCGACCCCGGCGGCGCGCATGCGCGGCCCGCCGATACCGAAGAAGCTCAGCGACGGGTCCTTGCGCCGGGACTCCTCGACCAGCCGCGCGGCACGCGATTCGCCGGAGGCCTCCCCGGCGACGATCATGATGTGCTTCGATTCTGCCATCGGCGTGTAACAGGAGGGATTGTGGGAGGGCCGTCCCCGGCCCGATGTGGCGCTGGGAACGGCATTGCGCTTTCGGTGTTACCCATAAAACCGAATCGCGGCGAGGATTCGCCCCGCCCGTATGCTCCTTCCATCGGTGCCACCGGTCATCCGCTTACTTGACCACTGACGCTATCGTCTCCAGCACGGTGTCGATCTGCGCGTCGGTCATCTCCGGGAAGATCGGCAGCGACATGCACTCGGCGGCGACCTGTTCCGCCACCGGCAGGGAAACGTCGCGGCACTCGTCGGCGAACACCTCCTGCTGATGCAGCGGGATCGGGTAGTAGACGGCACAACCGATCTCGCGGGCGCGCAGCGCCTCCATGATCGCATCACGGCGCGGCGACAGCAGGGTGTACTGGTGATAGACGTGGTGACCGACGCCGTCTTCGTGGGGCGGGGTGACATCGTTCATTGCCGAGAGCGCTTCGCTATATCGATGGGCCACTCGCCGGCGACCGTCGTTGTACTGGTCGATGCGCTTCAGCTTCGCCCGCAGGATCACCGCCTGGATCTCGTCGAGCCGGCTGTTGAAGCCGATCTCCGAGTGGTGATACTGCTTCCAGCTGCCGTGGTTGCGCAGCACGCGCAGGTGCTGGGCCATCTCGGCGGAGTTGGTGCTGATCAGACCGCCATCGCCGTAGCAGCCCAGGTTTTTGCTCGGGAAGAAACTGAACGCACCGGCGGCGCCAAAGCTGCCGGTCTGCTTGCCGTCGATCGCCGCGCCGAACGATTGGGCGCAATCCTCGACCACGGCCAGATTGTGGGCCTGCGCCAGGGCATTCACCGCGCCCATGTCCACGGGCTGACCGAACAGATGCACCGGGATGATGGCGCGGGTCTTGTCGGTGACCGCCGCGGCGGCCTTCTCCAGATCGATATTGAAGGTCCGCGGGTCGATATCGACGAACACCGGCCGGGCGCCGACGTACTTGATCGCCTCGGCAGTGGCGATAAAGGTGAACGGGGTGGTGATCACCTCGTCGCCCTCCGTGATGCCGGCGGCAATCAGGGCCAGGTGCAGGGCATCGGTGCCGGAGGCCACGCCCACCGCGTGCTCGACGCCCAGGTAGGCCGCGGCCTCCTGCTCGAAGGCCTGCACGTTGGGGCCGAGGATAAAGCGGGTCTGCTCCAGCGCCTGGAGGATGCCGTTGTCGATCTCGTCCTTGATGGCGAGGTACTGACCCTTCAGGTCGACCATGGGGATCATGCGGGAATGCCTCCTTGGGCAATACGCTGGCTGTTTTTGACCAAATCGGTGATGCGCATGGCGGTTTCGAGGGCACCGCGGCCGTCGGCGCCGCTGACCACCGCGGGTGTGCCGTTGGCGATGGCGCCAAGAAAGGCCTGGATCTCCGCCATGATCGCATCGCTGCTTTCGAACGCAGTCTCTTCGGAGGTGATCTCCGGCACGCCGGGGAACATCTCCTTGTCGCCGGTGCGATGGATGCTCAAGGTCTTGTTCTGGAAGTCGATGCCGATGTAGGCATCGTGCTGGAACAGGCGCATCTTGCGCTGCGGTTTGACGCTAACCCGGCTGGCGGTAACGTTCGCGACGCAGCCGCTCTCGAACTTGAGTCGGGCGTTGACGATGTCCACCTGTTTGGTCAGCACCGAGACCCCGTTGGCGTCGATATCGGCGATGGGCGAGCGCACGATGTTCTGGATGATGTCGATATCGTGGATCATCAGATCCAGGACCACGTTGACGTCGGCGCCGCGCGGATTGAATGGCGCCAGCCGGTGCGATTCAATGAACAGCGGCTGCTTCAAGGTGCCGTCGAGGGCCAGCACGGCGGAGTTGAAGCGTTCAAGATGGCCCACCTGCAGCACGCGGCCATTGCGCTCGGCGGCGGCGATCAGCTCGTCGGCCTGCGCCACGGTGGCGGTGATCGGCTTCTCCACCAGCACGTGCAGCCCGTTCTCCAGGCAGTCGAGCGCGACCTGATAGTGGAGCTGGGTCGGCACCACGATGCTGACGGCATCCACCTTGCCGAACAGGTCACGGTAGTCGGCGAAGGCCTCGGTGTTACACTCGGCGGCCACGCGGGCGGCGGCTTCGGCATCCGGGTCGGCAACGCCGACCAGCTGGGAGTCGGGGAGAGCGGCGTACTTCTGGGCGTGGAAGCGGCCCAGATAACCGACTCCGATTACGGCGGTCTTGATCATCCGATTGCGTGCTGTTGTGGGGTCCGAAAATGAAAAATCCGCCCCGGGGGCGGCGTTGGCGGCAAATGTTCGCATTTGGCCCTGTGCAAATCAATGTTGGCCGCGTTTGGCTTGGCATTGATGGGACAGGATTAACAGGATGTTTTCAGGATTAACAGGATGATTATCAAGGAATTTGGTCCTACTCGAAACTGGGGGCGGGGCGCTGCGGATTGAACAGGATTTTGCAGGATTGACAGGAGATATGAAGATCGCTCTCCAGGCCTGCTCATCTGTGACGAGCGCTGAACGATTAAGGAAACATCCTGTTCATCCTGAAAAATCCTGTTAATCCTGTTCCATTGATTCACCTACCAACTATATAGAGGCACAACCGGATGGGAGAGCAGGGCAGTTTGGATTTCAGCGGCAGTGCCCGGCTTTTGGCCGGGGTCGACGAGGCGGGGCGGGGTCCGTTGGCCGGGCCGGTGGTGGCGGCTGCGGTGATTCTGGACCCGGAACGGCCGATTCCGGGACTCGACGACTCGAAGGCGCTTACGGAGGCAAAGCGGGAGGCGCTCTACCGCGAGATCGTGGAGAAGGCGCTGGCCTGGGGTGTCGGTCGGGCCGAGGTCGAGGAGATCGACTGCATCAATATCCTGCAAGCCACCCTGCTGGCGATGCAGCGGGCGGTGGCGGTCCTCGATCCCGCTCCCGACCACGCTCTGGTGGACGGCAACCAGTGTCCGACGCTGGCCTGCACCGTGGAGTACGTAATTGGCGGCGACGCCATCGTGCCGGCGATCAGTGCCGCGTCGATCATCGCCAAGGTCACCCGTGACCGCGAGATGGTCGAGTTGGATGCCCGCTACCCCGGCTACGGCCTCGCCGGTCACAAGGGTTACTCCACCAAAACGCACCTCGAAGCTTTGCAAGCGCTGGGCCCCAGCCCGATCCACCGCCGCTCCTTCGCGCCGGTCCGGCGGCTGCTGGAGCCTTTGGCGGAGTAGAAGCGGCAGTGGCGCGGCAATGGTACAGGATTGACAGGATGTTTCAGGATGTTTGTGCTTGAAGTCTTTGAGGCACCCGAGTTGTGCGGCGAGGTGCAGGACAGTTTATAAAAAACGTGACTACTCGCCCTCCGTCATTCCCGCGGAGGCGGGAATCCAGAGAGAGGTCAATGGATCCCCGCCTTCGCGGGGAAGACGGATGCCTTGTGTCGGCGCGGGACGTCGAGAGGGTACCCGGGCGAGCAGTTACGAAAAAATATCCTGTTAATCCTGAAAACATTCCTGTCAATCCTGTCCCATTGATTTCCCACGCCCCACTTTCAATCAGGGATCAACGCTACCCGATGGGCACGTCGCTCGCGCTCCTTTGCCCATCCTACTGACTGTGGCGGAGTAGAAGCGGCAGTAGCGCGGCGATAGTACAGGATTAACAGGATGTTTCAGGATGCACAGGATGTTTGTTCTTGAAGTCTTTGAAGCACCCGAGTTATCCGTTTAGGTGCAGGACATTAAAAAAATATCCTGTTAATCCTGAAAACATCCTGTTAATCCTGTCCCATTGATTCCCACGACCCACTTTCAGTCAGGGATCAACGCTACCCGATGGGCTACCAACACAAGATATTTGGAATATTCAGGAAAACTGGAGAAGCGGGGTGTGTTAGGCCGGGCGTATTTTTCGCGCCGGCCGGTCGCTCAGTGACGAGCGTTGGAAACGTTCGAGAAGAGGCGGTTGATTCGGCTGCCGATGTCGTCGAAAACGCGGATGATGCCTGCCTGGAGGTCGTCATCCTCCCAAGACTCGGCCCGCCGCAGACGCAGTTCCGCAATGCGGTTTCGGGCCGCGTCGCGTTTCTCCTTCAGGTCCTGCAGGTCCCGGAAATAGCGGTTGCGGATTGCCGCCTCCGAGCGCGCCAGTTCCTCCTCCAACTCATCGATACGATTTTCCCAACCGGCGAGCCGTGTCTCCAGCTGCCGGATTCGCTCTTCACGCATCGTACACCTCCTCCGCTTGCTCGCACTGAGTATAGAACGCACAAATTCAGTCGCGTCGCGGCGGAGAGGTTGTGTCGTGGCTGCCCCATCGTTCCGTGAGCCGCGTCATGTGCCGGTCACGGGTGATCAGCACCACCTCGTCACCTGCGCGCAGTTCAACGCCATCATCGACCGGAATGAACCGATCATCGCGGTAGACGCAGATCACGCGCGTACTGTCCGGAATTTGCAAGGCTTCGACAGGACCTGCATCCTCGTCCCGCGCGACCAGGGAAAAGACCCGGGCGTCGTCCTTGAGCAGCCCTGACAGCTCCAGGGTATTCATGCCCCGCAGGCTGTCCACCAGGTGGAGCGCAGTGGTGCGGTTCGGAATGATGGTGTCTTCCAGCCCTAACTCGATGCAGATGTGCTGGAACTCGGGGTCACCGATCTTGGTGATCACCCGCGGAAAACCCAGCGAGCGTCCCACCAGACTGGCGATGATGTTGGCCTGATCGTTGCCGGTCAGACAGAGCAGCGCGTCGGTGTGGGCCGGGTCCGCCTCGGCCAGCAAGGCGGGCTTGCTGCCGTCGCCGTGCAGAAAGCCGCAATCAAGCTCCTCTTTCAAAGTGTCGATCTTGGCCTTGTCGCGCTCGATGATCACCACCTCATGGCGCCGCTCCACCAGCAGGTGGGCGGTCATGATCGCGAGTGAACTGGCGCCGATGAATACGATCCTCATGCTTTTTCCCTCCTGCGGCCGAACCAGGTTCCCGGGTAGAGCAGGACCAGGAGTGCGACGATCTCCAGCCGCCCGGCCAGCATGTCGAGGCAGAGCAGCAGTTTGAGGCTGTCCGGCAGCGCCGGCGTGAGGCCGGTGGAAAGGCCGACCGTGGCGGTCGCCGAGATCACCTCGAACAGGGCGGCCATCGGCTCGAAGCCGTACCAAAGAAAGATCAACCACGAAAGCGCCACCACGCCGACGAACAGCAGCACCAGCAGCAGGATCCGCTCCACCTCGTGCTCGTCGAGTGCGTGCCCCCCCCACCAGTGGGCGGTGACCGCATGGCTCGGCACGGCGGTGCGCCGGATCAGAGTGGTCAGCAGTTGTCCGACCAGCAGCATCCGCATCAGTTTGATGCCGCCGGCGGTCGATCCGATGCTGCCGCCGACCAGCATGCTGAAGCCGAGCAACAGCAGCAGCGCCGGCGGCAGGCCATCCAGCGGCATCGACGAGAACCCGGTGGTGGTTTGGGCGGATACCGCCAGGAGAGTGCCGTGATAGATCGCATCCGCCCAGGGCAACGTGGAGTGTTGTACCAACAGCACCGAGACGGCGACCGCGAACAGTCCCAACAGCAGCAGCAGGGTGATGACCTCCGGATCGCGAAAGAAGCTGCGCCAGCCACGGCTGGTGGCCAGGAAGTAGATCGGCAGGGCGACCGCGCCGCTCGCGGACAGGGCCAGCAGGAGGCTGGCGGGAACCGGCGCAAGGGCACCCAGGCTGGCATCGTAGCTGGAGAACCCCCCGGTGGAGACCGCGGCAAACGCATGGCTGAAGGCGTGCAGGGGTGGTACCGCGAGCAACAGCAATGCCCCGACGCCTGTCACGGTCAGTACACAGTAGGCCACCAGTGCCCGCCGGGCGAAAGTCCGCGTGCTGGTCGCGAGATCCTCGATCGCGGCATCCGGCGCCAACAGGCGTCGGAACGCAACACCGTGGCCGGCGAGCAGGGCAAGCGACAACACCACGATGCCGAGACCGCCATACCACTGACTCCAGGCCCGGGCGAACAGGAAGGTGGCGGGCATGCCCTCGACCCTGGAGAGGGTGGTCAACCCGGTGGTGGTGATGCCGGAGATCGCCTCGAACAGCGCATCCGGCGGCGACAGACCGGCCACCAGGAACGCCGGCATGTTGACCAGGCCACCGAACAGAAAGATCAGGGCGGTGATCGCCAGCGCCTCATTGACCTGGATATGGGCACTCGCTTCGAGCCGGACCAGCGGTAGGCAGAGCAGGGCGACCAGTGCGGCGACACCGCCATAGACCAGGGTAAAACGAATTTCGCCAAAAAGCAGAGACGCGGCGAGCGGAACCAGTTGCAGGGCGGCCAGCACCATCCCGAGCTGGCCCAGGTACTTGCCGAGCACCCGGCCGCGCACGGCGTAGGCGAGGGTCGAAATCTGCCGGGATTTTGCCAAGGCGCGTTTTCCGTTGCACGGACGATTGCCCGTACTCTAGACGATCTCGCCTCTGCCCCGAACGGTGCGGTTCGCAGGCTCACCACACCCTACGCGTCAGAAATTGGTTATGCCCTCCGGTCTGACCTACGCTGCTCAACCCGCACCAAAAGGCCTTGTCCTGTTAATCCTGAAAAATCCTGTTAATCCTGTTGAATGCTTGTCGTCCCCGCTCAGGCCAACGGAACCGGCACGCTACTGTCAAGTCTTGTTGCCCCCGGGCCGATCCGGTAGCTTTCCGCCATGACTCCCACCTTCGTTCACCTGCGCGTCCATACCGAATTTTCGCTGGTCGACGGCATCGTACGTATCAAACCGCTCTGCAAGGCGGTGGCCGAGGCGCAGATGCCGGCGGTGGCGCTGACCGATCAGAGCAACCTGTTCGCCCTGGTGAAGTTCTACGGCGCCGCCCGCAATGCCGGACTCAAGCCGGTGGTCGGTGTGGACCTGTGGATGGAAGAGGAGGGCGGTGACCCCAGCCGCGAGGGTCCCGGTCAGCCCACCCGCCTGCTGCTGCTGTGCAAGGACGAGACCGGCTACCGCAACCTGACCGAACTGGTCTCGCGCAGCTACACCGACAACCAGCACAGCGGCATACCGATGATCAAGAAGGCGTGGCTGCGCGAGCGCGACGCCACCCAGGGCCTCATCGCCCTCTCCGGCGGCCGCGAGGGCGACGTCGGCCGCGCCATTCTGGCCGGCAAGCGCCAGGAGGCGGCGGAGTTGCTGACCGACTGGATCCGTCTGTTCGGCGACAACTACTACCTGGAGCTGATGCGCACCGGCCGCGAGGGCGAGGAGACGTATATCCACGGCGCGGTACAGCTGGCCGGGGCCATGGGCATCCCGGTGGTCGCCACCAATGACGTGCGCTTCCTGAAGAAGGAGGAGTTCGAGGTCCACGAGGCGCGGGTCTGCATCCACGACGGCCGCACCCTGGACGACCCGCGCCGGCAGCGCCGCTACTCGGAGCAGCAGTACCTGCGCAGCCCCGAGGAGATGGCCGAGCTGTTCGCCGACATTCCGGAGGCGCTGGAGAACGCGGTCGAGATCGCCCGCCGCTGCAGCCTGACCCTGAACCTGGGTACCTATTACCTGCCGGACTTCCCTGTCCCACCTGGCATGACCATGGACGAGTACTTCCGCAAACTTTCGGAGGAGGGACTGGAGAGGCGCCTGGACAAGCTGTTCGACCGCAGCGCGCCGGATTTCGCCGAGTTGCGCAAACCTTACGACGAGCGCCTGAAGATCGAGCTCGACGTCATCATCCAGATGGGCTTCCCGGGCTACTTTTTGATCGTCGCGGACTTCATCCAGTGGGGCAAGAACAACGGCGTGCCGGTGGGGCCGGGGCGCGGCTCCGGTGCCGGCTCGCTGGTGGCCTACGCGCTCACCATTACCGACCTCGACCCGCTGGAGTACGACCTGCTGTTCGAGCGATTTCTCAATCCCGAGCGCGTCTCCATGCCCGACTTCGACGTCGACTTCTGCATGGAGGGACGCGACCGGGTGATCGAGTACGTCGCCGAGCACTACGGCCGCGAGAAGGTCTCCCAGATCATCACCTACGGCACCATGGCGGCGAAGGCGGTGGTGCGCGACGTGGGCCGCGTGATGGGTCACCCCTACGGCTTCGTCGACCAGATTGCCAAGCTCATTCCCTTCGAGGTGGGCATCACCCTCGAAAAGGCGATGGAGCAGGAGGAGCAGCTGCGCGAGCGCTACGAGCGCGACGAGGATGTGCGCGAGCTCATCGACATGGCGCGCTCCCTGGAGGGGATCACCCGCAACGCCGGCAAGCACGCCGGCGGCGTGGTCATCGCCCCCTCCAAGCTCACCGACTTCGCGCCGCTCTACTGCGAACAGGGTGGCACCAGCGTGGTGACCCAGTTCGACAAGAACGACGTCGAGTCGGTCGGCCTGGTGAAGTTCGACTTCCTCGGCCTGCGCACCCTCACCATCATCGACTGGGCGCTGGACAATATCCGCAAGGCCTGCGGCGACGAAGTCGATATCGCCGCCATTCCACTGGCGGACAAGAAGACTTTCGACCTGCTGAAGGCGTGCCAGACCACCGCGGTGTTCCAGCTCGAATCGCGCGGCATGAAGGAGCTGATCAGCCGCCTGCAACCCGACTGCTTCGAGGACATCGTGGCACTGGTGGCGTTGTTCCGCCCCGGCCCGCTGCAGTCGGGCATGGTCGATAACTTCATCAACCGCAAGCACGGCCGGGAGAAGGTCTCCTACCCGGACGTGCAGTGGCAGCACGAATCGCTACAGCCCATCCTCGAGCCCACCTACGGCATCATCCTCTACCAGGAGCAGGTGATGCAGATCGCCCAGGTGCTGGCCGGCTACAGCCTCGGCGGCGCCGACCTGCTGCGCCGCGCCATGGGCAAGAAGAAGCCCGAGGAGATGGAAAAGCAGCGCACCGTGTTCGCGGAGGGTGCCGAGAAGAACGGCATCGACCCCGAACTGGCGATGAAGATCTTCGACTTGGTGGAGAAGTTCGCCGGCTACGGCTTCAACAAGTCCCACTCCGCCGCCTACGCCCTGGTCTCCTACCAGACCGCTTGGCTCAAGGCGCACTACCCGGCATCGTTCATGGCCGCCGTGCTGTCGGCGGATATGGACAACACCGACAAGGTGGTCACCCTCATCGACGAGTGCAACACGATGGGGCTCAAGGTGGTCCCGCCGGACGTCAACAACTCCGCGTACAAGTTCACCGTCAACGAGGCCGGCGCCGTGGTCTACGGGCTCGGCGCCATCAAGGGAGTGGGCGAGGGCGCCATCGCCTCCATCGTCGAGGAGCGCGAGGCGAACGGCCCCTACCGCGACCTGTTCGACTTCTGCAAACGGATCGACCTGAAGCGCGCCAACCGCCGGGTACTGGAGGCGCTGATCCGCGCCGGCGCCCTCGATGACCTGCCGCTCAAGGCCAACCGCGCCACCCTGATGGCGGCGCTGCCCGAAGCACTCAAGATCGCCGAGAAACACCTGCAGAACGCCCAGGCCGGCATCGACGACCTGTTCGGCTTCGGCAGCGGCGGCAATCCGGCCGAAGAGCAGTACCACTATGACGAGGTCCCCGAGTGGGACGAAGACATCCGCCTCACCGGTGAAAAGGAGACCCTGGGGCTGTGGCTCACCGGCCACCCGATCACCCAGTGGGAGCAGGAGTTGCGCCGCTTCATCACCGCGCCGCTGGTACGGCTGGTGCCGCAGAAGGGCCGTAGCCAGACCGTCGCCGGTCTGGTCAGTTCCATGCGGGTGATGACCACCAAGCGCGGTGACAAGATGGCCATCGTCACTCTGGATGACCGCACGGCGCGCATGGAGATCAAGCTGTTCGCCGAGGTCTATGAACGGGGCCGCGACAAGCTGGGCAAGGACCGGCTGGTGATCGTCAAGGGCGAGGTGATGGTCGATGACTACTCCGGCGGCAACATCGTCAGTGTGGACGAAATCTACGACCTGGCCGATGCCCGCCAGGCGTTCGGCAACGGCCTGGTGCTGGAAATTGAATCCGACCAGTTGGACGACCGTTTCCTTGACGGGCTGGAGTCGATCCTGCGCACCGGCAACGAAGGGCGTTGCCCGGTGTTTCTGAGCTACCGCAACGAGACCGCCTCGGTCCGGGCGTTACTGGGGCCGCGCTGGCGGGTATCACCAAGTGATGAACTGCTGGCCCGGTTGCGCCGGCACCTGGGGGCGAAGGAGAAGGTCTACCTGGACTGGGAAGGCGAGTTCGGTCCTGCCGACAACCAAGCCCCGGTTCTGAGTCCGCCGATGCCGATGGAGGCGTAGCAGCGCCTCAGGAAAGGCCGCATCGCGCCGGGGATTTATGCCCCGCACGGGGTACGGCGCTCCCACAGGAGCCCGGTTCTGCACTGCGTCAGGTCGCGGCCATCCGGCGGGTGCCGAGTATCAGCGCGCCAAGACCAAAGAGCAGAACGGCGAGGGCGATCAGAAAGCCCAGAACCGGAACGAGTTGCAGCAGGCCGACAATCAGTACTGCCAGCAGCAGCGCCCCCACCTTGATCAGACGCGAGGCGTCACGTCGACCGGCGAACCCCAGTCCCTGGTCCGCCACGAGGAAGGTGCCCATCAGCCAGCCCAGGGGCAGAAGGGCGAGGTAAATGGCCAGTGCAATCAGCGCAAGCAGTACGCCGATGCCGGTGGCAAACAGGAGCAGAATCGCGAAGGGAGAGATCACCAGGAGCGCGACGCCGATCCCCACCGCCATGAGTGGCTGGGCGTGCACCGCGCCGGCAGCCCGTTCGGAAAAGCGGGGAAACAGGAGATAGAGCACCAGCGCCGATACCAGCAGCATGAGCGCGACAAAGAACGCGGTACCCGCCACTTCTTCGGCGACCTCGTCCTCGGCCGGCGGCAGGGGTCGCTCGATGATCCGGCCGTCGATGACCGCATCCTTGCTGATCTGTGGCGCGGACCGGCTGCGCCAGATCAAGTCACCGCCGACGTGTGCGCCGGCGGTGATCCGGATTGTTTCGGCCATCAGCAGCGCATCCCCGCCGACCTCTCCGGCGATGATGACCTCCTGCGCCGCGATTCGGACCTCTCCGGTCACCTGGCCTTCAATGCGTACCGTTGCGCCGGCCCCCCAAAGATACCCCCCGACCCGGCCACGACGGGGGAGGATGACCGACTCCCCGGCGACCACCACGTGGTCGCCAATTTCCGAATCAAGAACGATCTGACGCCCCGCAACCCTCACGTCATCCCCAACGGGCGCGGCGACTGTGATGTTTTCCGCCGCCGCATTGAGGTCGCCGCGGATCGTCTCCTCGACCCGCAGATTTTGCGCCGCCGCGGTGAGGTCCCCTGCGATCGGAGCCAGCACCGCCAACTCACGGCTGGCCGCGTAGAGGTCGCCCTCAACCGGCTCCCGAATGTCCACGGTTTCCCCGGCACGCTGCGCCACGGCCAGACCGCAGACGAGTGCCAGCAGCGCCAGCCAGAAGAGCCTTCGTCGTGCATTCATAACCGCGTCCTGCGTCTCGTTGATTTCAGGATAGCGTGGCCGGTCGAAGATTGGTTCTCTCGCAAAGGTGCAAAGAACGCCAAGAAAAAAGAATCTTCGCGTCTTGGGTTCTTGGCGTCCTGGCGGTCTTGGCGCGAGACCTTTCAGCGTGTGATGTGGACCTGCGAACCGGATCCTCACGACCGGTGCGGTTCGTTCCTCGGCAACTGCTCCCTGCGTTGCTCTACCTCCTGCATCCATGCAGTCGTCACCACACCCTACAACAAGGCAAAAATGCGTAGGGTGTGGTGAGCCTGCGAACCGCACCGTGCGGGGCTTTTACTCACCCTCGGGAAGTAGTTCGGTGTCTTCGTGGGAGTAGGCGGGAGCGCAACAGCAGAGCACGCGGAGGTCATCGCTGCCGGTATTCTCCAGCGCGTGGGCCGTGCCCGGCGGGATGCAGACGGTATCGCCCACGCCGATCACCAAACATGTTTCCCCCAGTTGCATGCGACCGCTGCCGGCGGTGACGTGGTAAAGCTCTTCGCTTAGATGATGGCGATGCAGGTGCGTGCGACCGCCGGGCGGTACCACCGCCTCGGCGAGGCTCTGTTGCCGGCTTCGATGCACGGATGGGTGCATCAACTCACGGATCACGGAGCCGTCTTTGGTGATGTAGGGCGAGGCATCTTCATATCGCGTGTGCATGGCGCCAAGCCTATGGCATCTCCGATACCGTTGCCAGTGCTTCGCCAAGCCATGCGCTTCCGTGGTGCTGTTGAATGCCATCCGCAAGGCTCTGCGGGCGCTGTCGGCCAATCTAAAGTGGAACTAAACTCCCGACAAATGGACCAGGGAGTGGCGCATGAGCGAACAGCAGCAACGGCCGCCGCAGCATCAGCCCCAGCAGCCGGGGCGGGAAGGGCAGATGTCTCCGGAGGAGAAGACCGCCAGTCACGGCGCCAACAAACCCTTGGGTCGGGCCGGTCAACCGGTGGAGGTGGCTCCCAGTTACGTGTTTCTGGCCAGTGCCGATGCGTCCTACATCAAGGGGCAGGTGCTGCACCCGAACGGCGGGACCATCGTGAACGGCTGAGATGATCGTGTTTGCGAGGCGACACTTTAACAAAGGAGGCAGACCATGGCCGTCACTGTCGGCGATCCGTTGAAGATCATTTTCGCGATCCTGCTGCCGCCGCTCGGCGTCTTCTTCGAGGTGGGACTAACGGGTCAATTCTGGCTCAACATCGTGTTGACCCTGCTCGGCTACATTCCCGGCATCATCCATGCGCTCTATATCATTTTGAAACACTGACGGGACGGACGGCAGGAAGCGTGGAGATGTCCCGCTTCCTGCCGCCACATTCGTTCAGCTGCCGCCGGTACCACCCATACCGCCGCCCATCGGCGCCTGGGGCGACTGCTGCGGCGTATCCTCGTACTGCATACCCGGCTGCTGATGCTGTCTCTGCATCTCCTGCTCGAAGGCACTGAACTCACCCTGGTCGAGCACACCATCCTGGTTCTGGTCGATGTCCTGCCAGTTGTTGGTGAACACCTCGCGGCCGGCCACTTCGGCAGGGCTGATCACGCCATCGCCGTCCTGATCGAGTTGTTGGAACATGCTCGTCTGACCCGCCTGTCCGGCACCATCGGCACCCAGCGCGCTGGCGAGGGTCTCTCCCTGTTGTAGCTCCGTGAACAGGTCTTCCTGATAGGGGTAGAGCGTCGCCAGGTCGTCTTCGGTCGCCTGTTGGGTGATCTGGAACCCATCCTCGATCATTCGCATATCGCTGAACGGGACCGCAACGGTGTCGGCGCCAATGCCGAGAAATCCGCCCACGTCGAATACGGCGAACGGTTCATTGGTGCTCGGGTTGATCACCACCCGATCGATCTCCGCAATGTTACGGCCGTCGGCCGCATAGACGGGGCGGTCGGCGATATCCTCGGCGGTCATCTGCATGATCCCGGGGGTCGCACCCTGCGCGCCTGCCTGCCGTTCGGCGCCCATCGCTCCGCCTGGCGCCTGCTGCTCTGCACCCATTGCTCCTTGCGCCGGCTCTCCTGCGCCAGCTCCGCTGCCCGATGGCGGCGCCGCCATTTCACTGTCCGGCGCTTGTTCACTGGCCTGCTGGGCCCATGCCAGAGGCGTGGCCAGCACCAGCGACAGTGCGGCCATGGTCACGATAGGTTTCATTTGGGGTACCCTCCTTGGTGTCGGTCGGAAACACTTCCTGCGTCACAAGTAGTGTAGTGTCTCACCTGTTTGATGCTTTCAGCGCGACGCAAAGCCGCCGCTGCAAGCGGGATCAAAAAAAGACCCCACCGGCACACCCCGGCAGGGCCTTGGTCTCGCAAACCTACGGTTACATTCCGCCGCGGTCTTCCATCTGACCGCCACCCATTTCGGGCGACCCGCTATCCATGCCGCCGCCGATACCGGAGTCGGGGCTCATGCCCGGTTGGGTCGCCCCGCCGCTCGGCGACTGGCTGCCATCTTCGAACTCACCGGCTGCGAACTCGCTGACTTCGAGCCCGAGCGCAGAAGCGGTCTCCTGATCGAGCTGACCGGTCGCTTGCAGGTTTTGATCCTGCTGGAACTCGCGCAGTGCACCCTGGGTCATGGGGCCGTGGATGCCATCGATCGGGCCGACGTCATAGCCCTGCTGATTGAGGGCCTGCTGCGCCTGCCGCACGGCGTCGGAGTCGGAGCTCAGTGCACCGGCTGACGACTGCATCGCACCCTGTCCGCTCTGTTGACCGCTCACGCCTGCCGAGCCCTCTCCATATTGGCCCGCCGCAAAGGCCGAGCCTGCCATCATGGTGCCGGCAATCGTTACTGCCCATAGCCAATTACGATTCATCCCTGATCTCCCTCGTTTGACGACGATAGCGGCGCCTCCTGCGCCTGCCCATAAGATAGTTGGTCGCCCACCCGCCGCAAGCACGGACTACATCAATCAGCAATTCCGGAATTCCGCACCGCGGGCAGGCGGGGTTGGCACCGCGCGTGTGCCGGCGCTTGCCCTATTCACCTCCTGGGCTAAGTTGTTTGTCAGAACTAACAACAAGGTAGACCCGATGCGCTCCTCGATTCACTTTCGTCGGCTTGCCGGCGGCACATTGCTGCTGACAGTGGTCGTCGTCATGCTCGGCGCCTACGTGCGCCTGTCCGATGCCGGGCTCGGTTGTCCGGATTGGCCCGGTTGCTACGGCCAACTGCTGGTCCCCGAGGCAACCGAGCATTTTCCGGAGCGGCCGCTGGACCCGGCCAAGGCGTGGAAAGAGATGGTGCATCGATACGCGGCCGGCACTCTGGGGTTGTTGATCGTTGCGCTGGCGGTCGTCGCCCGACGGCGCCGCGAGTTGTCCTGGGCGCGCCCGCACACCGGTGCGTTGGTCATGCTGGTGATCGTTCAGGCCCTGCTCGGCATGTGGACGGTGACGTTGAAACTGCTGCCGTTGGTGGTGATGGGGCACCTGCTCGGTGGTTTGGCGATTGCGTCCTTGCTGTTTTTTGTGTACTTGAAGTCCCGCGCCCCGGTACCGTCGCCGTTCGGCCGCACCGACGCCCTTACCCGGATAGCGTTGCTTCTGGTAATCCTGCAGATCGGTCTGGGCGGCTGGACCAGCGCCAATTACGCGGCGCCGGTCTGTCCGGACTTTCCGACCTGCCAGGGCAGCTGGTGGCCGCCGATGAACTTCGCCGACGCGCTGCGGCCGACGGCCCCGCCGGCCGGAGGGGACTACGAGGGGGGAACCCTGGATGGCCAGGCGCGGACGGCGATCCATGTGGTCCATCGGTTCGGTGCCGTGCTGACGCTGTTGGTGGTCGGGGCCCTGGCGGTTCGTCTCCTGCGGCGCGAAGATGCCCGCGCGTGGGGGATGGCGCTTGGCGGGGCGCTGTTGCTTCAGTTCACCATCGGTGTGGCCAATGTGCTAATGGTATTTCCGCTGGCACTGGCGGTGGCCCACAACGGTGGGGCACTGTTGCTGTTGCTGGCGGTTGTCGGTGTCCACCAGCGCGTCGTCCGCACCGAGGCGGCCGGTTCTCTGGCGCCGCGGGCGTTGGCACCGGAATAGCGCAAGGGCCGGTATGCAGGTGAGCTGTCAGTAGGATGTGGTGAGCCTGCGAACCGCATCTTGCACGCCCCGAAGCTACCGGTGCGGCGGTCTTTTTGATTCAACAGGATTAACAGGATTTTTCGGATTAACAGGATGGGATGACGGCAAAAAAACAGCAACCGTAGTCAGGATGTGGTGAACCTGCGAACCGCATCAGCCGTGCCGCTTTACCTCCTGCATCCATGCAGGGAGAGTAGGATGGGCAAAGCGCAGCGTGCCCATCAACAACGCATAGATGGGCACGTCGCTTCGCTTCTTTGCCCATCCTACTTGGCTGTTAATCCTTGGATGGCATGTCAAATGAGGGAGAGTAGGATGGGCAAAGCGTAGCGTGCCCATCGACAACGCATAGATGGGCACGTCGCTTCGCTTCTTTGCCCATCCTACCGGGCTATCCCAGCGGCAACAGGCGATCGGCCACCAGTGCCGCGAAGATCCCCATCAGATAGAGAATGGAGTAGCGAAACGTCGCCATGGCGTGTTGTCTGCCGCTCCCCATGTACAGCCGCCAGGCCTGATAGATGAAGCCGAGTCCCAACGGGATCGCTACGGCGAGATAGAGCAGGCCGGCGCTCTGGATCGCGAATGGCAGCAGGCTCACGGCGAACAGCATGAAGCTGTAGAGCAGCACCTGGGTCTTGGTGAAGCGCAAGCCGTGGGTCACCGGCAGCATCGGAATGTTGGCGTGCCGATATTCATCGGAGCGATGGATTGCCAACGGCCAGAAGTGGGGTGGTGTCCAGATGAAGACGATCAGAAACAGCGTCAAGGCCTGCACATCCACGCCACCGGTGATCGCGGCGGCACCCAGTAGCGGCGGCGCGGCGCCGGCGGCACCGCCCCATACGATGTTCTGCGGCGTGGTGCGTTTCAGGAAAATCGTGTAGATGCCCGCATAGCCGATCATGGCGACGAAGGTCAGCAGCGCCGTCAGCCCGTTTACGCCAATGATCAGGGTAAGGACACCCGTGACCGCCAACCCGGCGGCGAACACCAGGGCAGCGCGCGAGTCGACCTGACCGGTCGGCAGCGGGCGGCCGCGGGTGCGCGCCATCAACGCATCGATGCGCTGGTCGACCACATGGTTGATCACGGCTCCCGCGGCCGAGGCGAGGGCAATGCCGACCAGGCCGAGGATCAGACGTTCCCACGGCACCGGGCCCTCGATCGCCAGGATCATGCCCACCAGAGCCGTGAACAGCATCAAGAGGACCACGCGCGGTTTCGTCAGTTCGTAATAACGGCGCCACGGTGCTGCGCGCGGCAGCGAGAGAGTATCAATTGCTGGCATGGTTCCCCCAGGATTTCGAGACGGCAAGTAGCCGCTCCAGGTCGGTCAGCAGCTGTTCGGCGGTAGTCTCCGGCGGATAGCGCATCATCAGGTTGCCAAGCGGATCCACCAGATAGAGGCTGTCGTTCTCGAGACTGGCGACGACATCGTCGGTGGCTTGGGCATTTGCCTCCCCCGGTGGTCGAATGGCGACGTCTAAACCCGGGAACGCCTCGTCCAGGGCATGGCCGGTGTCGCCAGCCGGAGGCGGTGACAGCAGCAGCAGACGTTCGAGCCGACTTCGATCCATTCCCAATGCCAGGCGCACCTGCTGGACATCATGCAGGCGTTGCCGGCATGACGCCGGGCAGTCGTTGCGGGGGATCAGCATCAGCCAACGCCCCTGATATTCCCCGAGCGAAAAGCGCTCTCCGTCGGCGCCGACAACCGATGCATCGACCAGCGGGACGACCGGCTGGATCAGCTGTCCCTGATTGCTGTGACCATCGGGCATCAACTCCGGCATCTGGAACAGCACCCAGGCCGCCAGTACCGGGGCGGCCGACACCAACAGCAGCATGAGCAGGGGCAGTCGGGATTTCATTGTTTGGACTCCGGTTGCCTACGAAAAACCATCACCGTAAGGACCATGGCCATCGCCGAGAAAGCGAACCACTGAATGGCATAGCCGATGTGCATCCCCGATCGGTCTTCGGCGCCGGCCACGCGCTCCAGGGTTTCACCGACGAGTCGGGGATCCGCAACGACCATGAATCTGCCCACGGGGTAGCCGCGCTGCTGCTCCAGGCGCTCGACATCGAGCCATGGCCAGACCGTCGACCACTCTGCCTCTCCGCCCAGGCGCATCGCCGGTCGGGCCGGCTCGACCAGCAGCCCGGTCACCTGCGAAGCATCGACCGTGGGTATGGGTTCCTTCTGTTCCCGGGTCAGCCAACCTTTGTTGACCATCACCCGTTGCTCGTTACCTGCAAGACGAAACGGTACGACCAGGTGATAACCGTTTCGGCCGTCCTGTTTGCGGTTGTCGAGCAGGATGTATCCGTCCTGTTCGAAGCTGCCCCGGAGCACGAGGTGCCGATAGGCGTTCGCCTCCACGTCGATATCGATGTCGTGCAGCTCAAGGGGCGGCTGCTGCGTGCGTTCCTTCACGCTTTCGGCCAGGGTCTCGGCCTCACCGGCGCGTGCCAACTGCCAGATACCCAACCTCGCGAACAGTCCCCCGAGCAGGACAAACAACAGCGCAAACAACCACCGTGTACGTGTCCTCATGGTGCCAGCGGATTTTTCCTATTCTTAGCGATAGGACAAGCAACGGACGCCTTCATGGAGTACCTCATCGTGTTTCTGCTCGTGGCCGTCGTCATCTCGTTGTTCGACGCCATGTACTATCTTGCGCGCGATAGCGGGCAGCGTGATCGCAACCGTGTGGTCAAGGCCCTGACCGTGCGTATCGGGCTTTCCGTTCTGTTGTTCCTGGTCGTCGCTGCCGGTGCGCTGCTCGGCCTGATCGAGCCACACGATGTGGATTCACAACGTGCCGCTTCACAGCAGGTAGACGAAGACGAATAGACCGAGCCAGACCACATCCACGAAGTGCCAGTACCAGGCCACCGCCTCGAACCCGAAGTGGTTGGCCGGCTTGAAGTGCCCGCGCAGACTCCGTCCCAGAATCGCCAGCAACATGATCGCGCCCACGGTGACGTGGAAGCCGTGGAATCCGGTCAACAGGTAGAAGGTCGATCCGTAGATGCCCGAGCGGAGCGTCAGGTTCAGATGGGTATAGGCTTCGTGGTACTCGTAGGCCTGCAGAGCGACAAACAGCAGGCCGAGCGCCACCGTCGCAACCAGTCCCCAGACCAGATGTCCGCGCCGCTCCATCTTCAGACCCCAGTGGGCCCAAGTGATGGTGGCGCCGCTGGTCAGCAGGATTGCCGTATTCAGCGCGGGAATGCCCCAGGCCCCCATCGGCGTAAATGCCCCGCCAACCGCCGCCGGTCCCGACGTTGGCCAGTGCGCGGCAAAGCCTTCGTGAAGCAGTTGACTGGCGCCGAGATAGCCTTCGCCGCCAAGCCAGGGTAGGGCGATCATGCGCAGATAGAAAAGAGAGCCGAAAAACGCGAGGAAGAAGAAGACTTCGGAGGCGATGAACCAGAACATGCCCTGGCGAAACGAGCGGTCCACCTTTTCGTTATAGTGGCCGTTGAGGCTCTCGCGGATGACCTCGCCAAACCAGGCGTACAGCAGAAACGCAAACACGCCCAACGCGGTAACCAGGACGTAATTGCCGGCGGCCACGCCATTCACTGCCAAGGCGGTGCCAAGCAACAGCCCGAACGCCGCCGCGGTGGCGACCAGCGGCCAGGGGCTGGGTTGCGGAATGTAGTACGCAGCGTGTTCGGCCGACATCTTCGTCTCCTCCGGGTCCATGGAACGCTAACCTCCCGTGATGGTCGGTAGCGTGGGTGCGCTCTCCTCTGCGACCGGGTCCTGGTTCACGTTCATGAACGTGTAGGAGAGCGTCAGTGAGTCGATACCTTCCGGCAGTTCCGATGTAATCACGAAGAGCACCGGCATCTCCCGAACCTCTCCGGCCTCCAGCGTCTGTCGCGTGAAACAGAAACACTCGCTCTTACTGAAGTGGTTCGTCGCCTGCCACGGTGCGACCGCCGGAATGGCCTGTCCCGTGACCGGATGATCCGCCAGATTTCGCACCTGATAGTTGACCGTTTGCGGTTGCCCAACCCGCACCTGCAGTTTGTTGACGCTGGGGACGAACGCCCACGGCAGCCCATCGTTGACAGTGGCGTCGAACTTGACCGTGACCACCCGATCGGTCGCCGCGAGCGCGGAGGTCGGGTTCGACGAGCCCGGCTTTGCGATGACGGCCGACTGGATGCCGGTGACTTGGCAGATCAGCCCATAAAGCGGGACCAGGGCAAAGCCGAAGCCGAACATCCCCGCCACCAACAGCGAGAGCATCCATGCCGTGCGTTTGTTCCTGGCCTTCGGTTTGGGTTCGTCCATACGGTCGTCTCAGGACAATGCGCCGGACCAGAAAAACATCGAGCCGAACATCAGCGCCAGCACAAAGGCGCCGAGGGCCAATGCCAAACGGACGTTGCGGCGGCGCATCCGTTTTTCCTCATCCACGGCCGCTGCTCAGGTCAGCACCGGCGACTTTTCCCAGCTGTGGAACGGTGGCGGCGAGGGCAGCTGCCACTCCAGCCCGCGCGCCCCTTCCCAGACCGGTTCCTCGACCCGCTTCCCGTTGCGCACCGTCTGCACCACGATGTAGGCGAACAGCAGGAAACTGGCACCGAACAGCAGTGCCCCGACGCTGGACACGACGTTGAACTCGGTGAAGATCATGTTGTAGTCGGCGATACGCCGCGGCATCCCGGCCAGACCGAGGAAGTGCTGCGGGAAAAAGGTCAGGTTGAAGCCGACCATGTTGGTCCAGAAGAAGATCTTCCCCAGACGCTCGTCATACATGCGCCCGGTCCACTTGGGTAACCAGTAGAAGACGCCGGCCAGCAGACCGAATACCGCCCCCGGCAGCAGTACATAGTGGAAGTGCGCCACCACGAACATGCTGTCGTGGTACTGCATGTCCGCCGGCACCACCGCCAGCATGATTCCGGAGAGCCCGCCGAAGGTGAAGGTAAGAATGATGGCCACGGCGAACAGCATCGGTGTCTCGAAGGTCATGGAGCCGCGCCACATGGTGGCGATAAAACTGAACACGATGAGACCGACCGGGATCGAGATCAGGATGGTCCCGATCATGAAATACTGAACCGCCGCCAGCGACATGCCGATGGTGTACTGATGGTGCGCCCACACCACCATGCCAAGGGTTGCGACCCCGAGCAGGGAGCCGACCACCACCTTGTAGCCGAACAGCGGTTTGCGGGCGAAGGTCGGAATGATATGCGCCACGATGCCGAACGCCGGCAGCAGCAGGATGTAGACCTCCGGGTGGCCAAAGAACCAGAACAGGTGCTGGAACAGGACCGGGTCACCGCCACCGGCGGCGTTGAAGAAGCTGGTACCGAAATGACGGTCGAACAGCAGCATGGTGATGCCGCCGGCCAGTACCGGCATAACCAGGATCAGCAGGAAGGCGGTCACCAGCCAGGCCCAGCAGAAGATCGGCATCTTCATCAGCGTCATGCCGGGTGCGCGCATGTTGAGCAGCGTGACGATGATGTTGATCGAGGCGAGGATGGACGAGATCCCCATCAGGTGCAGGGCGAAGATCAGGAAGTCCATGGCCATGCCGACCTGGGTCGACAGCGGGGGGTAGAGGGTCCAGCCGGTGTTGATCTGGCTGCCACCGCCGAAGAACGGCACGACGAAGGACAAAATGAGCATGGTGGCGCCGGCCGGCAGCAGCCAGAAGCTCAGGTTGTTCATGCGGGGCAGGGCCATGTCCGGCGCCCCGATCATGAGCGGGATCATCCAGTTCGCCATGCCGGCCGCCGCCGGCATCACCGCCCCGAAGATCATCAGCAACGCATGGTTGGTGATGAGGTTGTTGTAGAGATCCGGGTCCAGGAGTTGCAGCCCCGGCATGAACAGCTCGGCCCGGATCAGCATCGCGCTGATCCCGCCAAGGAACAGCATGATCAGGGCAAAGGTGAGATAGAGCGTACCGATGTCCTTGTGGTTGGTGCTGAACAGCCAACGCCGGAAACCGGTGGGACGGGCGTGGTGTTCAGCTTCGAGTACGGCGGCGGTGGTGCTCATCGAAAAACCTCCGTGTTAAAGCGGTTGCCGTGGCATGAACGGCCAAATGGTATGCTTCTCAGCGTGAAGCCGACCGGGTTTCGCCGCGCAGGGCGGCCACCGCCTGCGGCTGAATGACATCGCCGGTTTCGTTGCCCCAGGCGTTGCGTTCGAACGTCGTCAGGGCGGCGATATCCAGGTCACTCAGCTGGCCAAAGGCCTGCATTGCGGTACCCGGTCGCCCGTTGACGATCACATCCAGATGACCTTGGATCGGGCCGAGTACCACGGGGCTGCCCTTCAGTGCCGGGAACGCGGGCGGCAGGCCTTCCCCGTTCACCTGGTGACAGGCGGCGCACACGGTATTGTAGGTCTGCTCACCGCGGGCAAAGAGTTCGTCCCGGGTCCACTCCTTGTCGGAGGCCGCCTCGGCTGCCGCCGCCTCCATGCTGGCGCGGCGTGCCGCCACCCATTCATCGAATTCACCGGGGCTGACCGCCTTGACGACGATGGGCATGCGCGAGTGCCAGGTACCGCAGAGTTCGGCGCACTGCCCCCGAAAGAGCCCCTCCTGTTCGATCTCGGCCCAGGTCTCCGTGACATAGCCCGGGATGGCGTCCTTCTTGAAAGCCAGCGCCGGGACCCAGAAGGCGTGCAGTACATCGGTGGATGTGTGCAGGAAGCGGATCTTGCGACCGGTGGGCAGGACCAGAGGATGATCCACGTCCCGCAGGTAGTTGTCGCCCGCCTGTTCCGGCATGGTCGCGCGGCTCTCGACCTTGATGCCGTGGTCGATGTAGTCGTACTCCCACCACCACTGGTGGCCGGTCACCTTGACGTCCAGCAGGTCGGCCCCTTCGGGGACATTCCAGACCTGTTCCAGTGTCGTTTGCGCCGAGCTGGCGATACTCAGGTCGATCCCGAGTACCAGCATCGGAACGGCCGTCCATCCCCACCGCCCGAACCAGGTCTCATGAAAGCGTGCGTCGGCTTCGAATCCGCGGCTCTTGCGGTGCGCCCACACCGAATAGGCCACAATCGCGGTGACGATCACCATCAGCACTGTGGCGATCCCCAGTGTCAGCATGTGCACGTCGTAGATCTGCCGGGCACCCTCGGAGATCGGTGGGGGGAAGTTGACGCCGTACTCCGCACTGGCGGGGCCGGAGGCGAGCAGCAGCGTGCCCGACACGCGCGCAGCCCAGTCCTTGAGCTTTTCAGCCATAGCGATCCTCGAATGGTGTAGTTCAGAGAACGTCAAGGGCTGCAGCGACTGGCGTCACCTCAGACCTTGACCGCTTCACCGGGAGGGAAGCGTTTCGCCTTATCGGTCTTCTACAGAATAGACAGCAGATCACAGGATGCTAGGTGATAGGCGGTTCATCACCCTTACACCGCATACACCCAAAATAAAAAAACACCACTCCCAACACCAACGCCCCGAGCGCCCAGCGGAAATCGGGTTCCTCGATCATGGGCGCGGTCTCGGCATAGACGAGCAGGCCGGAGGTCATCAAGAGCCAAATCCCGAAGTACTTGCAGCCGTAGCCGGTCACTTTGGTCGATAGCGTCATCTATCCAGCTCCTTCGTTTTGTCCTTCCATGTCACTCAGGAAAAAGTAGCAGGTACTTTGCCGCTACTGGAACCAGTCCAGATATAAAATGTCGAACGCGTGCCCATCCGTACTGGAACGTACGTCATGCACGGCTATAGTGTTTCCGTAAAGGAAAGAGAGTAGCTGCGGTCCTTGCGCAGGAACCGCAAGGGAAACGCCGCGCGGCGGCCATACAGGGAAGTGTCGAACAGTGATTTCATACCAGAATCTCCGTCTCATACGGAACGAGCGTGCTGTCGTGCGCGCAATGGGGGAAGAGCGCATCGTCCACTGCGCGGACAGCGGAAAAATTCATCGCCTGAACGCGACGGCAGGGGCCATTTGGGATCTTTGCGACGGTCGGCGTTCGGCCAGGGACGTCATCTGCCGACTGGTGAAGCGATTCGATGTGCGGTTGGCGCAGGCCCGCAAAGACGTCACCCTGGTCCTCACCCAGTTTGCGGCGCACGGACTCATATCGGTTCATGACGCCCGCGAACTGTCGTAAACACCCGTCGAGAGACACACACAAGGAGGTAGTGCAATGTCGACAAGGAGAGAGTTCGTCAAAAAGGCCGCCTATACGGCACCGGTCTTGCTGACGTTGAAGGCCACACCATCGTTTGCGGGTACCGGCTCGCTGGCATCCAACGAAACCTGTCCGACTCCGGACGAGCTACGCGAAGGGATCACCGCGAACACCAATCTGCGTGGGCAGGAGCTCGAGGATTTCCTCGACTGGCTGCTGAAGAACTTCGGCAACCGGAGCGCCTGAAGCGGCCGACCCAACGATGAAACGGCTGGTACTCTCCGTACTCGGTTGCACCCTTCACATCGAGTGCGGGTGTACCT
The DNA here is from genome assembly GCA_041685045.1 of Gammaproteobacteria bacterium. Classification (GTDB taxonomy): domain Bacteria; phylum Pseudomonadota; class Gammaproteobacteria; order Thiohalomonadales; family Thiohalomonadaceae; genus Thiohalomonas. The sequence goes on along the minus strand of JAWLGP010000004.1, from coordinate 56,928 downwards.
TCACCCATCGTCTGGTGGCGTCCAACTTCGGGTTGTTGATCGACGATGCGGCGGACGACCCGGTCAGAACTTACCGGGTCGTTCGTCAAGACTCACGGTATTTCCTGAACGACGGCGACGGCCACACCAGGGAGTGGAACGACGACGGTGCGCTGCTGTATGACCTGGAGAAAACGCTGACGATCGACTTGCAGCGGCTCCGCCAGGACTTGCTGTTCATCCACTCGGGCGTGGTCGCCAGAGATGGCCGCGGACTGTTGCTGGTGGCGGCATCCGGAACCGGGAAGTCGACCACGACACTGGCGCTTCGGGCACTCGGATTCGACTACTTGAGTGACGAACTCGCGCCCATCGACCTGAATACCGGGCAGGTGCTGCCATATCCTCACGCACTCTGCCTGAAGCGGATCCCGCCCGGACAATCCGGGTATCCCCCCGGCGGTCTGCAGACCTCCCGCACGTTTCATCTGCCGGCAGAGTTGCTGACCGGCGGCAGACGCCCAACGGCGGTGCCAATCGCCGCCCTGGTGTTTCTCGAGCGTGGCGCGGAAGGGGCAGCCTGCCGGCCGATTACCGCGGCGGAGGCCGGGGCGAGACTCTATTCCGAGGTCCTCAATGCCCTGGCCCACCCGGCGCACGGCCTCGACGCCGTGCTCTCCGTGACCGCGCGGATCCCGGCGTTTCGCGTCACCATGGCGGGCGTGTCCGAAACCGCGGTGGCGGTGGCGGGGACGCTTCCGACCGCGGGGGCCAGGGCGGGGGTTACCCGCTAAGCCCCTCGTGCGGGGATTTCCTGCCGCCGTTACGGAATTTCCCCCACGCCTCAGGTCTAAGTCGACAGACTCCTTCAATTCTCTGGCCGATGCCCATTGTCGTCCCGTCTTTCGGCATGCGCGGACAAGCGTCTGCCGACTCCCTGGAGCGGGTGCTATCCACCTGTTCCACGGCCATGGCACGTGCGGCAGACGAGGCGGATTTCTGCACCGCAATATGTACGGCCCTTGCCGGAACCGGCGGGTTTCCGCTTATCTGGACAGGCGTGCTGCGCGAAGCGCGGATCACCCCGGTTGCCCACGCGGGCTACGAGCCCGGCGTCCCCTCCCTGCTGCAAGGGGGCGGCATCGATGGCCCGGAGCCGTGGGCGCAGGCCGTCCGCACCGGGCGCACGGTACAGGTCAAACGGATACGGGTCGGACACCGTTCGGCCCCATGGCGGCGCGAAGCCCGTGAAAATGGTCTGTTGTCGCTGCTGGCACTGCCTCTCGAGCACGGTGGAGCGAGGCTGGGCGTTCTCTGTGTCTTCGCGGCACAGCCGAATGCTTTCGATGAGCAGACGGCAGGAATCCTTCAGGAGACCGCGGCCTGCCTGGCCTTCGGCATGCGGGCGCTCCGCTCACTGAGGCGGGGGGAGCGGCAGTCCGACCTGCAGGAGCGTGAGGCGAGTCTTCGCCGCATCCTCGCGCACGAGCCGGACGGAACCCTGGTGGTCGATCCCGAGGGTCGGGTTCTGTTCGCCAACCGCGCGGCCGAGTTGGCGCTGGGGCGTCCGCGCGAGCTGCTGCTCGGCAGCCATTTCGGCTATCCGATCCTGACTGCCGAATGGACCGAGGTCAGCATCCTGCGGCCCGATCACTCGGTACTGGTAGCCGAGTTGCGTTCGGTCGCCACCGAGTGGTGCGGGCAGTCCGCGTACGTGATCTCGATGCACGATGTCACCGAGCGAAAGCAGTTCGAGGAGGAGCGTGCCGTCCATGTCGCCCACCTGAAACGGGCCATGCTCAACACGGTCGACGCCGTCTCTGCCGTACTGGAGATCCACGACCCGTATACGGCGGGCCACCACCGCCAGGTGGCCAGGTTGGTCGAGGCGATTGGGCAGGAGATGGGCCTGAGCGACGATCAGATCGTCGGCCTGCGCATCGGCGCCTCCATTCACGATATCGGCAAGATCTTCGTACCGTCGGCTATTCTCAATCGCCCCGGTTCACTGGCGACGCTCGAGCGCGACCTGATCCGAAAACACCCCTCGGTCGGGTATGCAGTCTTCAAGGACACCGAGTTTCCCTGGCCAATCGCCGCCATGATCCACCAGCACCACGAACGGCTGGACGGCAGTGGCTATCCGAAGGGTCTCAAGGATGGCCAGATCTGCCGCGAGGCACGCATCCTGGCGGTCGCCGACGTGGTCGATGCCATCGCCGCGTATCGCCCCTATCGGCCGGCCCTGGGCACGGCGGCAGCGCTGCACGAAATCGAAGAGGGCAGGGGGGTTCTCTACGATCCGGAAGTCGTCGATGCCTGCCTGTCGCTGTTTCGCAACCACAACTTCGTGATTGAGCCCTCCATGTCCCCGGACAACCGGGAGTCGCTGATCGACTTCGACTGAGAAAACCACGCGTACACGGTTCATCAGCGCTGGGCTAAATTGACACTAAACCTGTCATTGAGTGTGAGAAGCCGATGCCGGTCGACATTTTGGTCATCGACGACGAAGAACCGGTACGTGACGCCTTTCTTCTCGCCCTGGAGTCGATGGACTGCGCGATCCGCACTGCGGCGACTGGCGAGCAGGGTATCGCCGAGGCGTCCGCCCACAAGCCGGAACTCATTTTCCTCGACCTGCGGATGCCCGGAATGGGCGGCGCCGAGGTGCTGCGGCGGCTCCAGGCGTGCTGTGCCGACGTACCCATCTACATCGTTACCGCGTTCCGCCGCGACTTCGGCGACGAACTGAACGCCGCCTCCCGCGACGGCCTCGGTTTCCAGATCGTCGACAAGCCGCTCTCGGCCGAGCAGATCCGCAGCATTGTCCGCTCGCTGCTGGAGGGGCCTCAGGTGGTTTGAAGCGGGCCGGCGTCAGATGGGCAAGCGCACCAGGAACCGGCTGCCTTTGCCTTCCTCGCTGTCGAAGGTCAGTTCCCCGCCCAGGTCTTCGACGATGTTGCGACTGATCGACAATCCGAGTCCCGCCCCCGTTCCCGTGTCGCGGGTGGTAAAGAACGGGTCGAAGATGCGGTGCGCCAACGCCTTCGGGATGCCGTGGCCGGTATCCGCCACCTCGACACAGAGCTGATCGCCGCTTTTCCAGCCGCGCACCGTGACGCGCCTTTCGGGGCGGTCGCGGACGGCGTCGCGGGCGTTTCGCAGCAGGTTGAGCAGCACCTGTTGCAGGTGGGCCGTCTTGGCATGCACCGAAGGCAGTTCGGTATCGAAGCGGCAGCTCAATTCGATTCCGAGCGCCGCAAACTCGTCGTGAATCTGCCGGAACACGGTTTGGCAAAGGTCCGCTAACGTGACGTCCGCGACCGGCTCTTCCACCGGTAAGACAAAGCTGAGTACGTCTTGCATGATGTGGCGCATGCGCTCCAGCTCCCTCCCGGCGCGAGCGAGCTTTTCGCCACAGTCGGGACGGTCCGGGTTCCGCAAGACGTAATCGACGTACCCCATCGCCCCCATCAGCGGATTGCTCAGTTCGTTGGCGACGCCCGCAGCCAGCGTGCCGATGGCGGCGCGCTTTTCCGTGGCCACCAGCCGATCCTGCGTGTCGCGCAGCGCGGACAACGTTTGTTCAAGCTGCTCATTGGCCCGGCGCAACGCACGCTCGGCAGACACTCGCTCGGTCACATCACGGGCCACCGTCATCACCGACTCCACCTGACCGTCCAGGCCGTATTCAGGGATGAGGTAACAGTCGTAGACGCTTTCGCCTTCAGAGGCGGCAAAGGTGAATTCGAACTGCTCGGGCTCACCGGAGGCGAAGGCAGCGTTGAGTTTTTCCTGCCAAAAGACGGCGTTTTGGCCAAGCAGCCCCACGTCCGAGCTGGCGTGGCCGATCAGTGCGTCGCGGGCGATCCCGGTGATCCGTTCCAGTGCACGATTGGCGTAGAGGAAGCGGAGCGCCCGATCGAAGCGCACCACCATGTCGGGGGAATTCTCGGCCAGGCTCTCGAAGTTGCGGCGCCGGCGTTCCGCTTCGTCATAGGCGTCGCGCCAGCGTTGCAGGGCGGCATCCAGTTCGTCGTTCAACTCCAGCAGGCGGTCCTCGTGCGCCTTGCGGGAGCGGATATCCAGGCCGATGCCGATATGTGTACCGTCCGGGAGTCGGATGTTGGCCCAACTGCTCTCGAGGCGATCACCGGTGCGGGTCGTCATGACGATGTCGCGCCAGCCGGGGACGGCCGCCTGCATGTACTCGAGCACCCCTCGCCGATACTCCGGGTCCGGGTAGACGGCCGCCAGGATGTCCATGCGGTGCAGTTCGTCCGTGCTCCAGCCGCTCAGTCGCTCCAGTGCCCGGTTGAACAGGCGAATGTCGCCGTCGGGACCATACACCGCGATCATCACCGGGATGTTGTCGAGCACGCTCTGCAGCAGTGCCGCCCGCTCCCGCAAGTTTTCGGGCTCGGCGACATCCGCGGGTACCGCCGCCCGCGCCCGCTGCAGCGCCACCGCGAGCTGGGCCCCCAGGTCGGGATGTGCCGTATAGACGAACGCGGCGACACCGGCAGACCGCTCCGCCAGCTCCACGGCCGGGCGTTCGGCGATTCCAACCAGCGGGATGTGTCGACTCAGACAAATCCCGATGAACTTCTCCGGCCCTGCCAGGGCCAAATCCAGCAAGGCAAGCGCAGGTTTTCGTTGGTGCTCGATAAACTGCGCGGCCTCGGCGGTGGCGTCGAACTGGCGCACTTCGTACCGCATGGCAGTCAGTGCGGCGTGAACGATCGACGCGCCGTCGGGCTGAACCAGCAGCAGCTGCGCTCCGGGACCCATGACAACCTCAAGTTTGTACGAGACTCTTTTACACAGTAGCTGCGCTCCGGGGGAAATCCGGTCGCAGGCCTTGACCGAAGCATGGCCCGATGAGCTGGCATGATCGAAAAAGAGACCGAGCGCCTGGGCCTTGACCAGCTTCGGGCCCGGCTGCGTGAGCTGAGCGCCGAACTGGCGTACAGCCGCCTGTCGCTGCAACAGACCGAGCGCGTCGCCGACATCGGCACCTGGGAAACCGATTTACTGACGGGCGAGGCACACTGGTCGGACGGACTGTTCCGACTGCTGGGGCTCCGCCCCCGACTGTTCATTCCCCGCGACAGCCTGCTGCTGCAATTCGTTCACCCCGCCGACCGCGTGCGGTTCGAAGCGCAGCTCACGCGGGGCCTAAGCGGTGAAACCGCCTGCGACACCAATGTCCGGATCATCCGCCGCGATGGAACCGAGCGCGTGCTACGCGTGCGTGGCGAAGCGATCATGGAATCCGGCACTCCCATCCGCTTTTTCGGAACAGCCCAGGACATCACCGAACGCGAGCGGGACGCAGAAACGCTTCGCCGCCGCGAACAGGAGTTCCGCGCGCTGGTGGAACGCGCCCCGGACATCATCCTGCGATTCGACCGCGGCTTGCGCTACATCTATGTCAATCCGGCAGTGGAGCGGCTCTGGGGCCGACCGGCTGCCGAACTGCTCGGAAAGACGGTCGATGATGCCGTTCTGCCGGCCGAGTCGGCGCAGTACTGGGAGCGCAATCTCCGCAGCGTGTTCGTCCTGGGCCGGGAACGGAATCTGGAATTCTCCGTTTACTCCGCCGCTGGTGAACGGCACTTCGAGGCGCGGCTCGTTCCGGAGATCGGCGACGGTGTAACCAAGACGGTGCTGGCGGTGGCCCGCGACGTCACCGAGCGCTGGGCGGCGGAGCAGGCGGTACGCAGTGCGCTGGAGCAACTGGCCGAAGAGAAGGCGCGGGTCGATATCGTCAATGCAGAGCTGGCCCGGGCCAATGCGCTGTTGGAGCAGCTGGCCGTACAGGACCCCCTCACCGGCATCGGCAACCGCCGCTACCTGGAGCGTTTCATCGAGCGCGAGTGGAGAAGGGCAAGACGGCACCATCGTCAGGTCTCGCTGGCGATGGTCGATATCGACTTTTTCAAGGCCTACAACGACCACTACGGCCATCCCCGGGGGGACGACTGCCTGCGGCAGGTGGCGGCCACGATGGCGGCCAACCTGCGCCGGCCGACCGACCTGCTGATCCGGTACGGCGGCGAAGAGTTCGTGGCGGTGCTGCTGGAGACCTCCCCGGAGCAGGCGGTGGAGATTGCCGAGAACCTGCGCCAGGCGGTGGCGGCGCTCGATATTCCCCACCACCACTCCAGTGCCGCCCCGCGGGTCACCATCAGTGTCGGCGTTGCCACCGTCAATTCCCGTTCCGCCCGCTTCGACCAACTGCTGCGCGAAGCCGACGAGGCGCTCTATCAGGCCAAGGCCACAGGCCGCAACCGCGTCGTGACCGCATCGCCGCTCGCCCGGCCCATACTTACCGGAGACGGAGAAGGGTGTGGCCATGGAGAACGGCAAGGGAAAACCGACCGCTGACACGCCGCCGACGGCCCGTCCGCTCGAGAAGGTGCCGACCCGGATCGAGGGGGTGGATTACGTGCTGGAGGGCGGGCTGCCCAAGGGGCGTCTGACCCTGCTCTACGGCGGGCCGGGTGCCGGCAAGACCATCTTCGGACTCGAGTTCCTCTATCGGAGCGCGCTGGCGGGCGAGCCGGGGATCTTCGTCGCCTTCGAGGAGCGGGCGGCGGCGCTGCGACAAAACGCCCTGACCCTCGGCTGGGACCTGGCTGAACTGGAGGCGCAGGGCCGGCTGTTTCTGCTGGAGGCCCGCGTGAACCCGGAAGCGGTGGTGGCGGGCGAGTTCAATCTGCAGCCGCTGCTGGCCATCATCGAAGGCAAAGCCAGGGCAATGGGGGCGACCCGCATCGTCATCGATGCCGTGGACGCCTTGCTGCGGCTCTACGAGGCCCCCCGACAGGAACGGCGCGAACTCCTGATTCTCAGTGACTGGCTGAACGACAACGGCTTCACCTCGGTGGTGACGGCCAAGCTGATCACGGACGCGGAGACGCGTTATGAGTTCCTCGACTATCTCGCCAATACCGTAATTCGCCTCGACCAGCGGGTCAGCGAACAGGCCTCGACCCGCCGACTGCGGATAACCAAGTACCGGGGAGCCGGTGCCGGACGCGACGAATATCCGTTCATCATCGATCGCAACGGCCTGGTGCTCATCCCGATCACGGCGCTCAAGCTGGACTATCAGGCCACACCCGGTGTGGTTGCGAGCGGCCATTCGGAACTGGACGCGATGCTCGGCGGCGGTTACCGCAAGGGCAGCTCCGTGCTGGTCTCCGGTACCAGCGGCACCGGCAAGAGCATCCTCGCCGCCACCTTCACCCGGGCCGCCTGCGACCGGGGCGAACGGGTGCTTTATCTGAACTTCGAAGAGTCGGTGTCGATGATGCTGGAGTCACTGTTGAGCCCCGGCATCGATCTGCGCGGTCACCTTCAGGCCGGCCGATTACACATTCTTGCCTCCTCGGTGGAGGCCCTCGGGGTCGAGGAGCACCTGGTGCAGGCGGAGCGGGCCCTTGCCCGTTTCGAGCCCGACCACGTGGTGCTCGATGCCGCTTCGTCGGCCGCCCGACTCGGGAGTCAACAGACCGCCTATGGCTACCTCGCCCGGTTGATCAACCGCTGCCGTGAACGCGGCCGCACGCTGATGATGACCAATCAGCTGGCGGGCACCGATACGGTGCAGGTTATCAGCGGCGTCGGCATCTCGTCGCTGGTCGACACCGTCATCCTGCTCCGCCTGGAGGAGAGCAACGGCGAACTCAATCGCACCCTGCTGGTGCTGAAGTCCCGCGGTGCGCGGCATTCGAATCAGGCGCGGGAGTTCCGGATCACCGATCGAGGCATCGACATTCTCCCTCCCTATATCGGGGAAGGGGGGATGGTGACCGGTGTGGCGCGCCAGCAGTCGGAAATGCGCGAGGCGCTCGAGTACCAGCGTCTGGCCGACCATATCCGCGCCAAGGAGGCCGAGATCGCCCATATGAGTGCCTCGCTCGCGGCGCAGCGGGCGGACCTGGAGACCGCCATTGATCAGGCCAGTACGGAGTTGAATGCCATGCGCAACGAACTGGCGGCCAAACAGCGCGGACAGGAGGCGAGACGGGAGATGCGCCTGCCAGGCACGCGCGAGGGCGACACTGGGTGAGCGCGGCCAACAGCACCAGCCAGCAGCAATCGCTGCACTTTCAGCTGTTCGTCGCTGGCAGCGAGCCCAACTCCCGGCGCGCCCGCGACAATCTGGCGCGCGTCTGTGCCGGGCCGCTCAACGGGCGCTGCACGGTGGAGATTTGGGACGTGTTCGATGACTTCGAGCGGGCGCTGGCCCATGGCATCCTGGTGGCCCCGACGCTGATCGTCACCGGACCGGGCCAGCCGATCACTCTAATCGGCGATCTTGGCGACGAAGTCAAACTGACCGAGGCACTGGGCGTGAACGGGCAGGCAAGAGGTCGGAGCCATGGCTGAATCAATGCCCACCTACGAGGAGCTGGTGCGCCGGCTGCGGGACACCGACCGTGTGTTCGAGGCGCTGCGCAGTGGTCAGGTGGACGCCATCATCGGCGACCGTGACGTCGCCCTGGTCCGCTTGCGCGAGGCCGAAGAGGCGTTGCGCCGACTCAACGCCGAGTTGGAGCAGCGGGTCCATGAACGGACCGGCGAACTCGAGGGCGCCAACCGGGCCCTCGGCAAGGCACTGGCGGAGCTGCGCGATTTCCACGTTCGCATGATGGCGGTGGAGCGGCTGAGTGCCCTGGGCACCATTGCCGCCACCATCGCTCACGAGGTCAACAACCCCCTGATGGGGCTACAGAACGCCCTCGCCTTTGCCCGCCGCCATGTCACCGAGGCGGTTGCCCGCGAAGCCCTCGAAGATGCCGAACGCGATGCCTCGCGCATCGCCGCTATCGTCGAAACCATTAGCCGGGTCGCCCGCCCGCTGCCGAAGACCGATCGCATAGCGGTTGGCGACCTGCTGGAGCAGACCCTGCTGCTGGTAAGACGGGATTTCTCGAGCCAGGGGATCCGCATCGATACCGAGATAGCGCCCAATCTGCCGCCGATCCAAGGGGACGCCGGCCGCCTGCAACAGGTCTTTCTCAACCTGCTGACCAACGCCCGCGATGCGCTCGATCAGCAACCGGACAAGCGCATCCGGATCACGGCGTCGAGCGATAAGGACGGGCTGCACGTGGCGTTCGATGACTCCGGCGCGGGGATCCAGGAGGAGTTGATGGAACGGATTTTCGATCCCTTCTTCACCACCAAACCCGGCCGCGGGACCGGACTGGGGCTGCCGATCGCCAAGACCATTATCGAGGACATGGGAGGGCACCTCTCGGTCCACAGCGCGCCCGACCGCGGCACGACCTTTTCGCTGCTACTGCCGATCATCGAGGGCACACCGGAAGAGCCAGAGGGAGCAGAGCCATGAACCGACGCATTCTTGTCGTGGACGACGACCCGGCGGTGCGCCGGGCATTCGACTACGCACTCCGGGATGAAGGCTATGGCCTCGATCTGGTCGCCTCGGGACCGGAGGCGCTGGAGGCGGTGCAGCGCCGCCGCCCGGACCTGGTCTTCCTCGACCTGCGATTGCCGGAAATGGACGGCATCGAGGTGTTGAAACGGCTCGAGGCGAGCACGCCGGGACTCCCCGTCTATATCGTGACCGCCTACCGTGCCGAATACCTGCAGCGCCTGCAGGAGGCGAGGGACTCGGGGCTGCGCTTCGAGGTGGCCGACAAGCCGCTGCGGGACACCCACATCCGTGAGATTACCGACGGATTTTTTCACCCGATACGGCTCCGGCTCTATCACGCCGCCAAGGCGGAGCAGACCGAAGCGCACGCGACGGCGATACGGGACTGGCTGCTGTCCAGAGGGTGCACCATCGAGATCGAGACCATCGACGTGCTCGAGCACTTCGAGCGGGCGCTGGCCGACGACGTCTTCGCCACACCGATGCTGATTCGGCTGACGCCCGGGCCGGTAAGGCGGGTGTTGGGAGACCTTTCCCGCACCGAGGAGGTCGTACGCAAACTGGACCTCCACACGTGAGGGTCGCGCTGGAACCGGGCAGAAAACGACCTCTCTAACCGATCGTTCGGAAAATCCGGTCAAGACATGGCTCACAGCAACAGCAAGGCAAGCCCGGATAACGGCGTGGCCGCACTGCGGAACCTGGCCAGGCGTCGGGAACGCGAGTTGTACGACACACGCCGCGCCGTCTTGAATCTGCTGGAGGACCTGGAAGCGGATCGACAGCTGCTGCTGCGCTCGGAACAGGAGTGGCGCGCCGCCTTCGACGGCATTCGCGACGCCATGTTCGTCCATGACGAGCAGTTCCGGATCGTCCGGGCCAATCGCGCCTACGCGCTTCAGGCCGGGAAGCCGGTCGAGGCCCTGCTGGGGCAGATCTATTTTCAGGTCCATCCCCGGGGCGACGGCCCGCTGCCCGGCTGCCCCGAGATCGAGCCGGGTGACGTCGAACTGGAGGTCGACGGTACCGTCTTCCGCTGCCGCGCCTTCGCGGTGCCGGACCCCGAGGGAAGACGTCGGTTCGCGTTGCACATCCTGGAGGACATCACCGAGCGCCGCCGCAGCGAAACGGCACTCCAGGAACGTTCCCTGCAACTGCACGCCGCCAATCGGGAGCTGGAACAGGCACTCGCCGACCTTAAAACCGCCGAACAGGCGCTGGTGCAGACCGAAAAGCTCACCACCATCGGCATTCTCGCCGGCGGGGTGGCCCACGAGTTGAACAACCCGCTGATGGGCCTGATGGGCTATGTCGAGTATGCCCGCTCCCGTACCCGCGATCCGGCCAGCGAACAGGCGCTAATCAAGGCCTTGGGCGAGATGCAGCGAATGGCCGGCATCGTGCGAAATCTGCTGACCCTGGGGCAGCCCAGAGGCGACGAGGTCAAACCGGTCCGCATCCACGAGGTCCTGGAGCGGACTTTGTCGCTGGTACGGTGCGAACTGCAGCAGGCGGGTATGACATGGGAGCAGGACCTCGGCGATGCGCTGCCGCCGGTCTGGGCCGATGAGTCCGGTCTGCAACAGGTGTTCCTCAATCTGGTCCTGAATGCCCGTGACGCCGTTGCGCTCGAGCCTGAACGACGTCTCTCCATTTCGGCGCGGGAGGAGGAGGAGGGCGTCTGCATCGCCTTCCACGACACCGGCCCCGGCGTCCCCCGTGAACTCCACAACCGGATCTTCGAACCGTTCTTCACCACCAAGGCGCCCGGCGCCGGGACGGGGCTGGGCCTGTCGATCTCCAGGCAGATCCTCAGCGGCTACGGTGGCAGTCTGGTTTGCGACGATACCGCAGAGGCGGGCGCCACGTTCGTCGTGCGGCTGCATTCGGTCACGCAGCCGGTCGATTCGAACGACAGCGCAGCGGATGACGGCCGCCGGGCGGGTGTGCCTTGAACGACATCGATCCCAAGTCGATCGAAAGACAGCTCCGCCTGTGCCGGGAGCAGTTACGTGCCACCTTCGACCAAAGCGCCGTAGGGATCCTGCACATCGGTGTCGATGGCCGCCTGTTGCGGGTCAACCACCGTTACAGCCAGTTGCTCGGCTATACCCGCGACGAGGTCACCAATCACCACTTCCTGGATTTCACCCACCCCGAGGACGCGGTGATCAGCCGCGAACGCTTCCAGGCCCTGGTGGCCGGCGAGGAGCCCTTCTACACGCTGGAAAAGCGCTACATCAGGAAGCAGGGCGAGGTGGTTTGGGCCCGCGTCACGGTGTCGCCGTATCGCGACGACGCCGGCGCCCTGCTGTTTCTGGTCGCTGTAGTGGAGGAGATCACGGCGCGCCGACAGGCGGAGGAGCGCGCGCGGTATCTGGCCGCGATCGTCGACTCGTCCGATGACGCGATCATCGGCAAGGACCTGAACGGCACCATCCTCAGCTGTAACCGCGGTGCCGAGGCCCTCTACGGCTACAGCGCACAGGAGCTGGTCGGCAAACGGGTTTATGACCTCGCCCCCCCGGAGCGTCACGCCGAAATCGATGACATCCTGAACCGGATCCGGCGCGGGGAACGGGTGGTGCACCACGAAACGGTTCGCCTGCGCCGGGACGGTACGCCGTTTGATATCGCGTTGACGGTCTCCCCGGTTCACGACAGCCAAGGGCAGGTCATCGGCGCCTCCACCATCGGCCGCGATATCACCGCGCACAAACGGGCCGAGGAGGAACTCCGCCACAGTGCCGAGTTGCTGGAACGGGTATTCGGCAGCGTCCACGTGCTGTTGGCCTACCTGGATCGCGATTTCGATTTCGTCAAGGTCAACCACGCCTACGCCGCGGCCGACAATCGCTCCCCCGACTTCTTCCCTGGAAAGAACCACTTCGACCTCTATCCGGATCCGGAGAACGAGGCCGTGTTCCGCCGCGTGGTGGAGACCGGGGAGGCGTATATCGCGCTGGACAAGCCGTTTGCCTACGCCGAACACCCGGAGTGGGAAACGAGCTACTGGGACTGGATCCTCCAGCCGGTGAAGGGGGCCGGTGGCCGGGTGGAGGGGCTGGTGCTGAGCCTGCTCGACGTCACCGATCGCAAACGGACGCAGATCCGGCTGGCCGAAACCGCCGACGAGCTGCGCGAGCGGGTCAAGGAGCTGAGCTGCATCAATGGGGTTTCTTCCCTGCTCCAACGCCGCGATCTCGAGCGTGACGAGCTGTTTCGTCGGACGCTGGACCTTCTGGTGGTCGCCTTCCAGTTTCCGCAGATCTCCTGCGCGCGCCTTCTAGTCGACGACCAGGAGTACCGCTCGCATCAGTTCCGTGAAACGCCCTGGCGATTGGCGGCCGAGTTGCGTCTGGGCGAAGCATCGATCGGCGTTGTCGAGGTCTTCTATCGGGAAGAACGGCCGGCAACGTACGAGGGTCCGTTCCTGAAAGAGGAGCGCAAGCTTATCGATACCGTTGCCCAGATCCTCGGCAAGGGACTGGAGGAGCGCCGCGAACGGGCCGCGCGGGAGGCGAGCGAGGCGCGTTATCGCAGCCTGTTCGAGCAGATGCTGGACAGCTACGCGGTCCACGAAATGATTTTCGATGCCCGCGGCAAGCCGGTCGACTATCGCTTCCTCGACGTCAATCCGGCCTTTGAGCGCCTGCTTGGCAGGCGGCGCTCCGAGATCGTCGGCCGCACGGTGCGTGAGCTCATGCCGGATGTGGAGCCGTTCTGGATCGACACCTATGGCGAGATCGTCCACACCGGCGTCGGGCGCCGCTTCGAACAGTATTCGGAGGTCTTCGACAGACTCTTCGAAGTGGTGGCCTATCGCCCGGCGGAAGGCCAGTTCGCCACCCTCTTCTCCGACATCACGGAGCGCCGGCGGGCCGAAGAGGCGTTGCGTCGGCTCACCGCGGAACTCGAACAACGGGTCCGGGAGCGTACCGGCGAGCTGGAGGTGATGAACGCCAACCTGAACCGCGAAGTGGCGGAGCGCAGAATTGCCGAGCAGCGCATTGCCGACGCCCTCCGCTTCAACGAAACCCTGCTGGGCGCCTCCTCCATCGGGATTGCCGCGTACCGGGCCTCCGGGGAGTGCATCACCATTAACCCGGCGGCTGCAAAGGCCATCGGGGCAAGCGTCGCGCAGGCACGGCAGCAGAACTTCCGCGAACTGGAGTCATGGCGCCACACCGGCCTGTTGCAGGTGGCGGACGAGGCACTTGACGAAGGCCGGGAAAAGAACCGCGCCATCCACGTGGTCACCAGTTTCGGCAAAGAGGTTTGGCTGGAGTGCCGGTTCATTCCGTTCACCGCTGCCGGCGAGCCCCACTTGTTGCTGATCTTCGACGATGTAACCGAACGCAAGCACGCAGAGCAGGCGATTCGGGATTTGAACGAAAGCCTCGCCGCGCGCACGGCGCAACTGGAAACCGCCAATCGCGACCTGGAGGGTTTCAGCTACTCGGTCTCCCACGACCTGCGTACGCCGTTGCGGGCCATCGACGGCTTCTCCCGCATTCTCGTCGAGGAGTACAGCGCGCAGCTGGATGAAGAGGCGCTTCGCCTGCTGGGCATCATCCGCGACAACACCGAGCAGATGGGGCAGTTGATCGAAGACATCCTCGAGTTCTCCCGCATGGGGCGTTTCGAGATCAAAGCCGCCGAGGTCGACATGACCACGCTGGTCGACGGTGCCTGGCAGGAGCTGCGGCAGACGCTCGACGGGCGCCGAGTCCGCTTCGAGCTCGAGCCGCTCCCCAAGGCCTATGGCGACCCGGCCATGCTCAGGCGGGTCGTCACCAACCTGCTGGTGAACGCGTTGAAGTTCACCCGCCCACGCGAGGAGACGCTGATCACGGTAGGCGGCTCGACGGACGGTGCCGAGGCCCGGTATTTCGTCCGGGACAACGGTGTGGGCTTCGATATGCGTTACTACGACCGCCTGTTCGGCGTGTTCCAACGCCTGCACGCGGCCGACGAGTTCCCCGGCACCGGGATCGGCCTGGCGATCATCAAACGGATCATCTCGCGCCATAGAGGCCGTGTGTGGGCCGAAGGCAAGGTCGGCGAAGGCGCCACGTTCTTTTTCACGCTGCCGGCAAAGGAGGCGGGCCATGGCGAATGAAGAGGTGGAGATCCTGCTGGTGGAGGACATGCCATCCGATGCCGAGCTGACCATCCACGCCCTGAAAAAACAGAACCTCGCCAACAAACTGGTCTGGGTGAAAGATGGCGCGGAAGCACTCGATTTCCTGTTTGCCCAGGGAGCCTACGCCAATCGACAGGTGCATGATGTGCCGAAGGTGATTCTGCTGGACCTGCGCCTGCCGAAGATCGATGGCCTCGAGGTGTTGCGACGGCTCAAGGCCGACACCCGGACCCAAACCATTCCGGTGGTTGTGCTGACCTCCTCCAAGGAGGATCGCGACATCACCGAGAGTTATCGCTTCGGCGTCAACAGCTACATCGCCAAGCCGGTAGGCTTTGATGAGTTCGCCAGGACGGTGGCGGAGCTCGGTTTCTACTGGCTGCTGACCAATCGCCCGCCGAAGGAGTGACGACATGGGGCAACCGCAACCCATCCGGGCGCTGATGCTGGAGGACGTGCCGACCGATGCCGAACTGATCGAGCGTGAGCTGCGCGGGGTGAGCGGGGGCGTTGTCACCCGTCGCGTCTCGTCCGAACCCGAGTTTCTGCAGGCGCTCCACACGTTCGCACCGCAGGTGATTCTGGCCGACTACAAGCTGCCCGCCTTCGACGGCTTTTCGGCCCTCGCCATCGCCCGGGAGCGGGCACCCGGTGTGCCCTTCATCTTCGTCACCGGTGCGATGGGTGAGGAGTTTGCCATCGACACCCTGCATCGCGGCGCCACCGATTATGTGCTCAAGGACCGGCTCTCCAAGCTGGTGCCGGCGGTGGAACGTGCCCTGCGGGAGGCGGAGGCGGGGGCGCAGCGGCGCAAGGCGGAAGCGGAACTGCGCGAACGTCTGGACGAGGTGGAACGGCTCAATCGGGTGATGGTCGGCCGCGAACTGCGGATGGTGCAGTTGAAGAAGGAGAACGCCGCGCTTCGTCAGCGGGTCGAAGAACTGGAAAGGCAGCTAAGTATCAAACCGGATATCCCCGACAACGACGGGAACAGCCGGAAAGCAAACCCGTAAGCGGGGCCGAGAGGCGTTTGGAGAACATTATGGCAACCTCAACCCGTCACCACTCCGAGTTGCAGAAACAGATGCAGGACCTGTATGCCGCCCGGGAGGTCTACGTTCAATTCGGTCAGGTCCTGCCCACGGTGCGGCCGGTGGTCTGGGACTCCTGGCGACGCTGCCAGGAATACGGCATCGACCCGCGACGGGTGGAGGCGCAGGCGTTCGACCCGGAGCGACTGGCGCAGGCAAGGGAGCAGGACGGGGCGCTGTTTGAAACGGCCGATCCGATTTTGCAGGCCGCCAACATCGCGCTCGGCGACCTGCCGCACATGCTGGTGTTGCTGAACAGGGAATCCGTATTGCTGCGGTTGCTGACCGACCCGGTGGCGGCCAGGATCGCCAGCGAGGGCTCCAACCTGTTTGAGGGCGCCTCGTGGCACGAACGTGATCTCGGCTGCAATGGCGGCGGAACCGCCCTCGCGATCGGCCAGCCGGTGATTCTGATCGGGCCGGAACACCTGGTGGAGGATTACGTCGGCTGGACCTGCATCGGCATTCCCGTCAGCGGACCCGATGGCACCATCATCGGCGCCATCGACTTGTCGGTACCCAACGACCGGATACAGATCCACACCTGGGGCTGGATCCTGCGGGTGGCCCGAACCATTGAAGAGGCTCTGGCCGGGACAGCGGCCGGACCGGAGGCGATCGCCACCCTCGGCGAGATCGACAATCACCTGCACGCCGCCCACGGTGTGTTGAAGTTGCTGGCCCAGCAGGTGGAACTGACTCCGCTGCAGCGTCACTTCATCGAAAGCGCCGGTGAGGCCATCGAGGAAGCGGAACGGCGCTATGAGGCCGAGGAGTCGGGGCGCCGTCTGCAGGAGGCTGCCGGCGATCTGCAACAGGCCATCAGGCAGTTCCTTGCCGCCCAGGCGCGCCAGCAGGCACGACAAGCCAGCGGGGGACAGAAGTCCAGTCCCTGACAAAACGGAAATTGCCGTTGAGAAAACAGACCCGGAACCACAAGGGCGGCGCAAACCAACCTGAACCGGCCGGGAAATCACACCGGCCGGCAAGGCCCCGCCATGACCCTCGGTCTCCGGCAGACAGCGATCGCCTGGCCCCGTTTGGAACCGCCGAGCAGGAGTTGCGGCGCCTGCAGTCCCTGGCCGGTATCGGCTTTTGGGACTGGGATCTGGCTTCTGGTGCGAGCCACTGGTCGGACCAACTGCTTCAGCTGCTCGGTTGCGGAGAGGCCGGTCTCGAACCGCGCATCGAAGCCCTGCTGGCATTGCTGCATCCCGACGATCGCGAACAGTTGCGGCTGGTAGCGGCCTCCGCCATCGAGAGCAACCAGCCCGGACGGTTCGAACTGCGCGCACAGCGGCCGATAGATGGCCGGGAACGGACCATGGAAGTCTCGCTGGAGGCGGTACCGGATGCCACGGGTGCACCGGCGCGGCTGGTCGGCACCCTGCGGGACATCACCGACCACCGGCGCACCATGGAAGCGCTACGGGTGGCCAACGCCTATAACCGCAGTCTGATCGAGGCCTACCCCGACCCGCTCGTCACGATCGCGACCACGGGGCGTGTCACCGATGCCAACGCCGCCGCGGTCGCCCTGTTCGGGCGGCGCCGCAGTGACCTGATCGGCAGTACTTTCCCCGACTACTTCCTCGATCCCGACAGCGCACGCATGGCGTACCGGCAGGCGTTTTGGCAGTCGACCGTGCGGGATCAGCCGCTGGAGTTGCGCGATGCCCAAGGGGCGGGTACGCCCGTGCTCTGCAGCGCCACCGTCTACCGGGACGACCTCGGCAGCATCGTCGGCGTATTGGCCACGGTCCGCCCGGTGGAGGAGAGTCGACGCGCCGAGCAGGAGCAGTTGCGGGCGAGCCGGGGCAATCGTGTCGTGCTGAATGCGACGGGCGCGGGGGTCATCGCGTTCGATGTCAGGGGGCAGTGCACGTTCGCCAATCCATTTGCCGCCAGTCTGCTCGGCTATCGGCCGAACGAGCTGGTCGGGCGCACGCTGCAAGGGCTCGTGCAGCAGGGCGGGGAGGGTGGTGACACACCCGATTCGGGAGCCGCCCTGGAGGAGGCGGTCCGGAGCGGACGCTACCAGCATGGCAGCGGGCTGTTCATGCGCCGAAGGGACGGACAACCTTTTCCGGTGGAGTACGTCGCCAATCCGATACGCGAAGGCGGATGGACCGCCGGCGCGGTGGTGACCTTCTGGGACATCACCGACCGCCGCCGCGCCGAAACGGCGCTGGAGCAGAGCGAGGCGAAATTCCGGGCGATCTATCACTCCAACGTGATCCCCATTGCCTTTTGGGAAGCGGACGGGCGGATCAGCGAGGCAAACGATGCCTATCTCGCCCTGATCGGCTACACACGGGAAGAGCTGAAGCGGGGCGAAGTCGACTGGAGCGCACTGACGCCGCAGGAATTCCGCGAACGCGATCAGTGGGCCCTAGATGAACTGGCCAGCGGCAAGCCCCTTTGCACCCCGTACGAAAAGGAGTACGTCCGCAAGGACGGACTGCGGGTGCCGCTACTCATCCGCAGCTCCAAGCTGCCGGGCCGCGAGGGCGGTGTCGCGATTGCGGTCGACCTCAGCGACAGAAAGCGGATGGAGGATGCACTGCGCACCGCCAACGCCTACAACCGCGGCTTGATCGAGGCGAGCCTGGATCCGATGGTGATCATCGGCGCGGACGGACGGATCATGGATCTCAATGCGGCGACCGAGGCCGCCACAGGGCACCGCCGACAGACACTGCTCGGCACCGACTTCGCCGACTATTTCGCCGATCCCGAACGGGCCCGCCACGGCTACCGGCTGGCGTTTCGGGAGGGACGCGTCACCGACTACGAGCTCGATCTGCTGCACCGCGAAGGCGGCGCCACACCGGTGCTCTACAACGCGACCGTCTACCGGGACGAGTCCGGCCACCCCGTCGGTGTGTTCGCCGCCGCCCGCGACATCAGCGTGCGCAAGCGCATCGAACAGGAGCTCAGAAACTTCAACACGAAACTGGAACAGCGGGTCGCCGAACGCACCGCGCAACTCGAAGCCGCGGTGCGGGAGCTGGAGGGGATCAGCTACACCGTTTCCCACGACCTGCGCATTCCGGTGCGCGCCATCGACGGTTTCTCTCAGCTGCTGGTGGACGGTTATGCGGCCGCCCTCGATGAGGAGGGGCAACGTCTGCTCACGGTCATCCGCAACAATACCGACCGCATGGGCCGACAGATCGACGGGCTGCTGGATTTCCTGCGCCTGGGAAGAGCCCCGATCAACAAACGCCGCGTCGATGTCGCTGCGCAGGTGCGGGAGACCTGGGCGGCGGCTGTCGCCAGCCACCCCCAACGCCGCATCGACCTGCACGTCGGCAACTTGCCGCAGGCACTGGCGGACCCGCCGATGCTGCGGCGCGTGTTTGCCAACCTGCTGGACAACGCGATCAAATTCACCCGCCCGGCGGCCGCGGCCCAAGTGGAAGTCGGTGGCGAGTACCGGGGGCAGGAGGTGGTCTACTTCGTCCGCGACAACGGTGTCGGGTTCGACATGCGGTATGCCGACAAGCTGTTCGGGGTGGCGCAGCATCTGCACGGATTGCAGGAGTTCGAAGGCACCGGCATCGGCCTGGCCATCGTCCATCGCATCGTCACCCGGCACGGCGGCCGGGTGTGGGCCGAGGGGCGGGTCGGCGAGGGCGCCACCTTCTATTTTTCACTGCCGAATGGCGGCTTTGAGGAAAATCCCGCCGCACCAGCAGCGAATGCGTGAGGGGTGACGCGTGAGTTAAGAGTTTCTCGTTCCCACGCTCCGCGTGGGAACGCCGTGCGCGGCGCTCTGCGCGGCAATCCCGGCACAAACCCCAGACGCAGAGCGTCCATTCAGCGTTCCCACGCAGAGCATGGGAACGAGCCGGAGAGTTTCTCGTTCCTACGCTCCGCGTGGGAACGCCGTGCGCGGCGCTCTGCGCGGCAATCCCTGAAAGAGTGAGGGAGAGCCGTGCACTCTTCACCGCTCCTAACGGCCTCCAGTCGCCCTTTCCTCCAGCCCAATCGTGTCCTCGACCGGTTCACGGTCCACCGACGGACCATCGAAGCCGAATCCGCGCCAAAATTCCCGTTGCGGCCAGCGGCGGCGGACCACCTTGCCGTGGCGTTGTTTGTAGAGATAGGTGAGCGCCGAGCCGGCCGCCAGACCGACCACGAAGGGGATGACGGGAAGCGCCATGGAGACCTCCTGCGAAGACTCGGGAACTATCTCACAGGGTAGCGTGCTTTCCCGTTCCGGATGCGCGCCGAAATACCGCACGGATAGTGCGCCATCTAAAGTGGATTCTCCGAATCAGGCCCTAAGCGGTTGTCTCAGAAAGCGCTTTGCAGTTATCCCCAAAAGCTGTGGATAACTCTGTGCATGAACTGCGGAAACCCGGCGCAACGGCGCAGCACTACGTGCGTCCGCTCAAATTGAGCACAAATTAATCAATTTTCAATGTTCTTGTTAATCAATGAGTTATGCTGATTCAGTTCGATTCCGCCGACAATGACATCAATGGGCGGGTGCAGCCTGCCGGCGGCCACTTTCGTGTGCACAAAGTCACTCGACCCCCTTGCCACGCGCGCCTTTTACATGATATCGCGCCATCTTGGCGCCCGCTTCAGGAGACTCCCGGGCGGCGCTCCAGGGCTTGCGCAAGATAGAGGAGGTTGACCGCATCGTAGATGGTCAAGGTCCCGTTTGAGGCCACACACTCCCGGTATTTGCCCGCCAGGGCTTCGTCCCGCTCCAGCACCCCCTGCACAGCGCTCACCAGGCCGTGAGGGGCCGGATGATCGGCACCCGGGACCAGCCAGCGGGCGAGGGGGCGATACTGTTCGACGGAGTCGACCGGCCGCGGTCGGACCAGGGTGGGGCGATGGAGCGGCCAGCTGCTGACCTCGAGCCCGCCCAAGGCCGCCTGCAATCCCGACCAGCGCCGGAAGGCGAACCAGAGCATGGCGGCGCCGACCACCAGGAAACCCAGCCCGGATACGGAGGGCCGTTCCGGCACCAATACCGCCAGTGCCACCTGCCCCGTCAGGATGCCGCTGGCGAACATGGCCCCCACCCAGCGCCGGTTCAATCGCGCGGCCTCCCGGGCAATCTCGTTCATTACGTCGATGGAGGTCATTTCCGCTCCCGCAGCTTGCCTCCCGTTCAGAATAGGAAACCGCGCCCCGACTACATTTACGAAAGCCGTGGCGGGAACCGACCAAGGGGGAGAGACGATGAGCACACCCGTGCATTACCTGTGGCGAACGATCCTGCTGTCGGGCCTGGCGCTGCTCGTCGGCTGCGGCACCGCCTACAAGGCACAGCCGGTGCCCTTCGAGCTGCCGCAACGCTATGACAATGCCGCCGACATCGCCGGCGCGATCGTGGCGGCACAGGCCTACGCCGAAGAGCGCGCGGCCAGCGAAGCGTTCGGCTTCGACGTCATCGATGCCGGTCTGCTGCCGATCCAGGTGGTGTTCGACAACCGCGGCGACACGCGGCTGGTGATCAATCCGTCTCAGACCTTTCTCGAGGACGCCCAGGGTCGGCTCTGGCCGGTGTTGAACGAACGCTTCGCCTACGAGCGGGTCACGCAGTATGCGCAGACCAAACAGATCTTTCGCGAAGGGGCCTACGGCGGGTTTCTCGGCGGCGTGGCCGGCGCCCTGGTGGGGGCAGCGGTCGGCGTGGTGAGCGGCGAAGACATCAGCCGCAGCGCCCGCGAGGGGGCGGCGGCCGGGGTTGCGGGCGGCGCCGTGATCGGCGGCACCGGCGGACTGGCGAGCGGCGATCGGGCTCGCGAGCGGGTGATGGCCGACTTCCGCGACAAGTCGCTGCAGAACCGCAGCATCGCGCCGGGCGACATCGCCTATGGCTTCATTTTCTTTCCTGCGGAAGCGGAAACGGCCCGCACGCTACGCCTGCAGCTGGTCGAACCGGAAGGGGAGCGCAATTACACGCACATCTTCATCCTCGGTGACGCCCGTCAATAGCACTGCGCAAGAATACTGGACAGCGCGAACCGGATAGGGAAAGATCCCCTCCTACACGTTAGAAAAAGCATTCGGAGCGCACATTGGACGACCAGAACGACAGCGATTGGCGTATCGACCGTTCCAAGAACCTCATTAGCCATGCCGGCGGTTTCGTAGCGGAAATGTCCATGGGCCAGGTACGCAACATCGTCAGCCTGCCGCCCGGCACGGTGCCGCGCGAGATCTCCCGCTATGTCGCAGCTGCGGAGAAAGCCTGGGGGGGATCGGCAGGGCGGGTGCCAAGATCGGATGCCGAGGGACCGTCGGCCATCGCCGCCCTCATCGGCAACGGGCCGCAACTGAGCCGTGATCCAAAACCGGAAACGACGCCGGAAGCGGCGACCGATTATGCCGTGCCGGCCGAGAAGAAACAGACCGGCCCGACCATCAAGATCAAGCGTCGCCGATCCCTGCTGAAAGATACGGATTAGCCCCCTCGCACCGCGTCTGCGCTGCTAGGCTTTAGGGCAGCGGGAAAGGTCCACAGGCCCACGTCCGGGCCCACGTTCAGGGAGGAACGGACCATGCAGACCTATGTGATGATGACTCGTCTGGCCCACGGCGCACTCAACTCCCCCGGCAATCTGGACAATCTCGAGCACGAGGTGAAGGCGCGCATCAGCTCCGCCCTGGATGGCAACATCAAGTGGGTGGCCAGCTACGCGGTGTCCGGACCCTACGACTACATGGATATCTTCGAGGCGGCCGACAACGACGCGGCGCTCAAACTCTCCACCATCGTGCGCACCTTCGGCCACGCCCACAGCGAAGTCTGGCCGGCCACCGACTGGGCACACTTCAAAGAGATGGCGCGCAACCTGCCGCAGGCGGGCGCCTAGAGCACCGAACAGATTAACGGAAAGGCTGCCGAAGCCACGGATTTACGTGTGAGCGGCCCCGGCGTAGGGTGGATAAGCGCAGCGCATCCACCATCTGCGGCTCTCCGGTGGATGCGCTGGCGCTTATCCACCCTACAAACCTGACCGACCTTGCGGGTGTGAGGCCGGTATCGGGTTTATCCGGCGGGGCACAAAATTCCTTGGCGCGATTGTCTGCATCGCGGCTCACTGGATTTCCAGGGCGAATCAGACGCCCCATCGCGGCGGGGACGCCGCTCCCACAAGCACCAACAGGCGGTGCGGTTCGCAAGCTCACCACACCCTACGCAGAGTTGCCGCTCGCACTCCACGCCAGGACCAAACTGCCGTCGTCCTGTAGCGAGACCGTAGTGTTGAAACGGGCCCCTTCCCGGTGCAGTGTTTGGCGCAGCCAGCCGGCTTCCTCCTCACTGGCGCGCTGCAGGCGAAAGCGCCGGGTCCTTACCGGTACCATTCGAAGCGTCAGCAACTCCCCACGGACGCCGAGCCGCGGCAGGTAAAGCAGCGCCAGTTCCCCGCGAAACGCCTCATAGCCGCCGATCCCCTCGTAGTCGTTGATGAGATCGCCGCAGCCGTACAGCACCAGCCGGTTACGGTAGACCTCGATGCCCTTGGGGTGGTGCGAGGAGTGCCCGTGCACGAGGTCGGCATCGGCGACGTCGATCAAGGCATGTGCAAAGGCGATCTGCTCGGCGGGAACGGCGTAACCCCAGTTGCCGCCCCAGTGCACGGATACGACCAGCCGATCACCAGGCTGCCGCACGGCCCGGCACTGTTCCGCGATTCGCCGGGCCGTCGCCGTGGAGAGGTCGGGCAGACGATTCACGCCCGAACGACTGGTTCCGGCCGACCACTCCGGCGGTATTCCGCTGCTGCCGTGCCCGCAGGCGTAGACGAGTACGCGGCCAGCCGTGGTCTCCAGGACCGCCGGCCGTTGCGCCTGGGCCGCATCGAGGCCGGCACCGGCTGTTTTGATCCCCGCACTGTGCAACACCGCGAGCGTCTGGCCCAGGCCGTCGCGCTCCCAATCCAGCACATGGTTGTTGGCCAGCACACAGCAGTCGATCTGCGCTGCGTGCAGAACCTCGAAGTGGCTCGGATTCATCCGATACTGGATCGGCTTGCCGGGCCACGGCACCGGGTGGGTGGTGATGCTGGTCTCGAGGTTGACGATGCGGGCATGGGGCGCCGCACGCCTCAGCGCCTCCCGGGCATCACCCCAGACGTAATCGAAGCCGACCGGGGAAGGGATCGGCCCGTTCGCCTTTTCCGCCAGCGCCACATAATCACGGGCATCCCGAATGTAGGGCTCATAGAGAATCGGGTCGACCGGATGCGGGAGCACCTGATCGATGCCCCGGCCAGTCATCACGTCGCCGCAAAGGAACAGCGTCAGTTCCGGCATGCCGTTACGGCTCGACTCCGCGTGACCCTACTAGAGCACCGAACAGATAAAAGCTCGGAAGCTTCGTAGGATGGGCAAAGCGCCGCCTATGCCGGTTGCATTGAGCCTGAACCTGACCGGCGCGTGCCCATCTACCGACACTGATGGGCACGCGCCGTAAAGCAATGGTGCCAAACCGAGCGGATGGACGGCGGCGCTTTGCCCATCCTACGGGCTTCACCAGGCTGGGGCACCGACCGGTTTATCTGTTCGATGCTCTAGCCGAAGTATACGCGGGCTTTTGCACCAACCACGGCGATATCGGCACTCTGGTGCAGGCGGCTAGACTGAGGGGAAACGCGCGTCGAGCCCCCCTCATGACGTGGTCACCCAAAGCAGATGACGACTGCCATCAGTGGTTTCGCAACTGGATTCCGTGGTTCGTTCTGGTGTTCATCGTCTCGCTCTCGGCCGTCGTTGCGACCATGCTGTACCGGGTGCAGGACGAGAACCACCATTCCCATTTCTCGCTCACCGCAGTGGAGTTGGTCAGGTCACTGCAATCCGGCCTAAACCTGCGCTTTCGTCCGGTGCAGCACGTCGCGGCGGTATTCGCGCATGAGGAGGGCTACCTGAGCGAAAACAGCTTCCGACTGCTGGCGGAGAGCATCGCGCTCATCGAGCAACCGGGACTGGTGGCGCTGCGCTGGATTGCCCGCGAGGTAAACGATGAAGGCCAGGCGAGCTTCCACATTCAGCACACCTATTCCCGAAGGCCGGTCGGTATCGAGGCGGACCGGGGCCTGAATACCGGCGCGCGTCTGTTTCTGGAACGTGCCGTTCGCAGACCACACCTCTCCATATCACCCTGGTATCAGTCCGGCGACGTCACCCGGTTCCAAGTGGCGCGGCCGGTGTTCCGTAATGAAGGCGGCGCCGCCTTGGGCCTCGTCTCCGCCGTGTATGACGTGGCCGGCTTGCTGAAAGACGTACTCTGCCCGATTGAGATGAACGGGCTGGCGTTTTTTTTGTCCGATCCACTCCAGAGTACCGGTGAGCGGTTCACTTGCGTCGACGGGGAAGCGCTCCGTGTTGCCGCCGATGCCCGCAAGTTTCACCAGGCTCGCCGGCACGACGCCGCAATCGACCTCTATGGGAGCAGATGGCACGCGGAGGTGGTTGCGGCCCCCGGCACCTTTACCGCTCCGCCGCTGGCGTCGGCCGCCGTCGTGGTCGTTGGCATTGGGTTTGGGATCATGCTGTTGCTCTACCTGCGTGACCAGTTCGCCAGGGAGTGTGAGATCCGGCAACTGGTCGAGCGCCGCACCGATGAGCTCGATCGCAGCAACGATCAGCTGCGGGCGATGAATTCGGAGCTGGAGGAGTTCGCCTATGCCGCTTCCCACGATTTGAAGGCGCCGCTGCGGGCGGTGTCGCAGCTCTCTTCCTGGATCGACGAGGATGCGGCCGCGAAGCTCGACGACGAAAACCGGAACCGGCTGCGGCTGATGCGTGAACGGGTGGTACGCATGGACCAACTGATCGATGGCCTCCTGGCGTACAGTCGTGCAGGCCGGGTGACCGGTGACGTGCGTGAAGCGGTGCCGCTGAGACCGCTGTTGGAACAGCTGCTGGATGACCTGGCGCTTCCCCCCGGGTTCCGTGTCGAACTGAACGGCTTTTTGCCGGCGCTCGGCGGCGACCGGCTGCACCTGAAACAGGTCTTCCAGAATCTGCTCACCAATGCCGCCTGGCACCACCCCCATCCGGAATCCGGCCACGCCTGGGTGCGGGCGATTGAGGAGCGACACGACTGGCGCATCGAGGTGGCGGACGACGGGACCGGTATCCCCGCCGAAGAGCGCGAGAATGTCTTCAAGATCTTCATCTCCCTGGGCAAACCCAATGGTGAGAAACACACCGGCATCGGTCTGGCGTTGGTCCGCAAACTGGTGCTTGGCTACGGGGGGCGGGTGGACGCGATCGACAACCCGCCCCACGGTGCGCTGTTCCGGATCTGGTGGCCGAAATGAACGGGATCCCTGTCGCTCACCAACGACTTTGACATCTTCCCCCGGTGGACCACCCTCAATCCCAAGGAAACGCTGTCGATTGCCTAAAGCTGTAACAACAGGGGCGAGGAGGAGCAAAGGTGTTCAGCAGCCGGCAGGAAGCCGCCGCACAGATTGCAAAACGCCTGGAACCCTACCGGGGCCGCAATCCGCTGGTTCTCGCCATCCCCCGCGGTGGGGTGCCGATGGGTCGCATCATCGCCGACGCACTCGGCGGCGAGCTGGACGTGATGCTGGTCCATAAACTCGGCGCCCCCCGCAACCCGGAATTGGCGATCGGCTCGGTCGATGAAAGCGGGCGCGTCGAGCTGAACGAAGTGGCCAGCTGGTATCAGATCGAGCAGGCCTACATCGACCAGGAAGTCCAGCAACAACTCGCACGTCTGAAGGCGCGTCGGGAGCGCTACGGGCGACCGCCGGCCAACCCCAAAGGCCGGCTCACCATCGTGGTGGATGACGGCGTCGCCACCGGCGCGACCCTGATGGCCGCCTTGCGGACCTTGCGGGAGCAGGGGCCCGAACGGCTGGTGGCGGGCATCGCCGTGGCCCCACCTGACACCGCCGAACGGATCCGGGAACTGGTGGACGAACTGGTCTGCCTGCAGACGCCGGAGCCGTTCATGGCAGTCGGCGCGTTCTTCGCGGACTTTTCGCAGGTCACCGATGATGAGGTGGTGGCGCTGCTGGGGGCCGAATCGCCATGAATGATCGTGTCCAGAGGGATGAACAGGCGGTCACGGTGGAAACGCCCGACGCCAGGTTGCCCGGCGACCTGAGACTGCCGCCCGGCGCACAAGGCATCGTGCTGTTCGCCCACGGCAGCGGCAGCAGTCGCTTTAGCCGCCGCAACCGCTTCGTTGCGGAACAGTTGAACACCGGCAACCTCGGCACGCTGCTGTTCGACCTGCTCACAGCCGACGAGCACGAGGTGGATCAATACACAGCGGAGCTGCGCTTCGACATCGCTTTGTTGTCACGACGTCTGGCGGGGGCGGTCGACTGGGTGCGCCGGCAGGCTGAATTCGCCCCCCTGCGTATCGGCCTGTTCGGGGCCAGTACCGGGGCCGCCGCGGCACTCAACGTCGCCGCCGGGGAGCCGGAGGCGGTCGCCGCCGTGGTCTCCCGGGGCGGCCGGCCGGACCTGGCCGGGGCCGCGTTGGAGAGCGTCGCCGCTCCGACCCTGCTCATCGTGGGCGGTCGGGACGACGTGGTAATCGAACTCAACCGCGAGGCAGCGGCCCACCTGAGGGGCCCGCATCACCTCGAGATTGTCCCCGGCGCAACGCACCTGTTCGAGGAACCGGGCACGCTGGAGGCGGTGGCGCGCCTGGCCCGCGACTGGTTCAGGCAGCACCTCGAGCGATAGCATGGCGGCCCCCATCCTGTTTGCACTATCGGCCAGCGAGGCGCTGGGTAGGCGGGTGGCCCAGGCACTCCGACTGCCGCTGTCCCCCCATGAGGAGCGGCCGTTCGAAGACGGCGAGCACAAGTCGCGCCCGCTGCAGAACGTGCGTGAGCGCGACGTCTACGTGCTGCAGTCACTGCACGGGCTGGGCGAACAGAGCGTCAACGACAAATTGGTGCGGCTGCTGTTTTTCATCGGCGCGCTGAAGCAGTCCGGGGTCGGCCGGGTGACCGCGGTGATCCCCTATCTGGCCTACAGCCGCAAGGACCGGCGCACCAAACCCAACGACCCGGTCACCACCCGCTATATGGCGACGCTGTTCGAGGCGGTGGGCACGGAACGCCTGGTCACCATCGACGTACACAACCTGGTCGCCTTCCAGAACGCCTTTCGCTGCGAAGTGGAGCAGTTGGAAGCGCGTCACCTGTTCGCAACCCACCTGGCCCGGGAGCTGGCCCCCGACGAGACAGCGGTGGTGCTGTCGCCCGACGTCGGAGGCGTCAAACGCGCCGACCGTTTCCGTGAGTCGTTGCAGGCGCGGCTGCACCGCCCGGTGGCCATCGGCTTCATGGAAAAGCGCCGGAGCGGAGGCATCGTCTCCGGCGACCGGCTGGTGGCCGAAGTGGCCGGCCGCGCGGTGATCATCGTGGATGACCTGATCGCCGGCGGCACGACAGTGGCCCGTGCGGCGGACGCCTGCCGTGACGCTGGCGCAAAGCGAATTCTGGTAACCGCGACCCACGCACTCTTCACCGGACAGGCCGATGAAACTCTCACGCCGACATCGGTGGCACGCTTCTTCGTCACCGACTCGGCCCCACTGCCCAATCTCGGACCATCGCTGCAGGAGCGCATTGAAGTGGTCGGCATCGCGCCATTCCTCGCCGAGGCCATCCGTCGCCTCAACATTGGCGATTCGCTGCAGGACATGGCGGAAACGTATTGAGCCCGGCCCTTGGGGTGCGAGCGAGGGTGGGCGATGTTATTCAACAGGATTAACAGGATGTTTTCAGGATTAACAGGAAAAAGGCTATTTGCTTCGGATCGCGAACGATAAACCTTGCTCGGAAGCTACAGCAGGTGTTTTACCCTTAATCCCATCCTGTCCATCCTGAAAAATCCTGTTAATCCTGTACCATGAACTGGTCGGCATGGCGCTGCGCCACCTCGAGATAGTCCAGGGCGCGGCGGATCCATTTCTCCGGTTGCCGGATGCCGTCATCCCGGTTGTGCCAGATGTCTCGTTCCCACGCTCTGCGTGGGAACGCCGTGCGCGGCGCTCTGCGCCGCAATCCCGACAAACACCGCGACGCAGAGCGTCCATTCCGCGTTCCCACGCAGAGCGTGGGAACGAGCCACCTCTCGGGGCGAGATTATGCAACAGGATTAACAGGATGTTTCAGGATTAACAGGAAAAAGGATCTTGCTACCTGATCGAGAACGACAAACCTTTGCTCGGAAGCTACAGCAGGTGTTTTGCCATGAACCCATCCTGTCCATCCTGAAAAATCCTGTTAATCCTGTTCCATGAGTTGATCGGCATGGCGCTGCGCCACCTCAAGGTATTCCAGGGCGCGGCGGATCCATTTCTCCGGTTGCCGGATGCCGTCGTCACGGTTGTGCCAGATCGCGATCTTCGCTCGCAGGGTGGCCCGAAAGCTCTGGTAGAAGTGCACCAGCGCAGGGGCGGGTCGGTCGCCGGTGACCTCGCCATAGGCGGCGAACAGCCGGTCGCCGGCCCAGGGGGCACCGAGCCGTTCGCATTCCAGTGCCAGATACCCCAGTTCGTCCGCCGGATCGACGAGCCGAAAGGCGCGCTTGAACTCGAGGCAGTCAATCACCACCGGCTCCTCGAGCAGACAAACGTGTTCCGGCCGCAGGTCCCCATGGCCCTCCACGATGCACCCGACGTCGACCCGCTCATCGAGCAGGGAGTGGTGCGTTTGCAGGAAGCGAAGCTGCTTCAGACAGAGACCCTCGATAAACGCCCGCGGCAGACCAAAGGCCGGGTCACTCAGCTCGCGCCGGTTCTCGCCGATGTCGTCGGCCAGCCCACTGCGGTATTCCCCGACGTCGGTTTCGATCGACGGCTCGTGGCGGTAGAACCGGCCCAAGCGCGCACCCACGCGCTGCATGTCGTCCGTTGTCGCCTGGCCGTTGCTGATCATGACGTCCAGCATCCGGGTGGAGGGAAGCCGTCGCATCTGCACCAGCCAATCGATCACCTTGCCGTCACCGCCCGGCCCGCAACAGCCGTCCCGTTCAACCAGCGGTACGACGCCGAGATAGACGTCCCCGGCGAGGCGCCGGTTGAGTCGCACCTCCGCCCGGCAATCCTGATGACGGGCATCCATCGTGCGGAAGTCCAGGTAGGGATAGCGGACCGGCTTGTTCAGCTTGTAGGCGAAGCGATCGGTGAGAAACACCCAGGAGATGTGCGTCTCGACCACCTCGACCCCGGAGGTGGGGTTGGGGTAGGCCTTGGCGCGTCTCAGGCAGGCGACTTTCGCAATCGGCTCCACGGCATCGACGGCCTCGAGCGAAGTTAAGCAAAAGCCTAGTGTAGTGTTTCAGAGAGGCCGCCGCCGAAGCCGGACCCGGACGGTTTGCTTTACTCCAAACGAAAGGGCTCAGCCCGGTGCCACCGCGCCCGGTGCGCAACGTTCAGCCGGGGTGAGCTGCGGCTGCGCCGGATGGCCATCACGTCGCCATACAGCGCGACGCGTGTTTTCCCCGATGAAATTGGCGTCCGACCTGGACTATTTTTCGGGTATCGGTTCCATCGTGCATAGCCTTGCACGGACAAGGAGGTGTGAAATGGCGGTGTATTTGACAGGTTTTGATGATGCGTACGACCAGTTCGAGCGGATGCGTCAGCAGATGGACGAGCTTTTCGGTGGCTGGTCCGCTCCGATGGGGATTCGGAACATGACGCCCGGCGGCTTCCCCGCAGTAAATGTCGGCGCATCGGCCGACCGGGTCGACGCCTACATGTTCGCCGCGGGACTGGACCCCAAGAGTCTGGAGATCTCGCTGCAGCAAAATCTGCTCTCGATCTCCGGTGAACGCAAGGAGGATATCCCGGAACAGGCGGAACCGTATCGAAACGAGCGCTTTACCGGCACCTTCCGGCGTGTACTTACGCTGCCCGACGACGTGGACCCGGAAAAGGTGGATGCCACCTACCGGGACGGGATCCTGCACATCACCGTGCAGCGCCATGAGGCAGTGGAACCCCGCAAGATACAGGTTCACTGACAGGAGGTCAGCCATGGAAGAGCGCAAGGAGATGAAACCCCAGGAGAAGCGGGAGATGCAGGCGCGCACCGAGCGCGAAGTGACGTTGCGTCCCCCCGTGGATATCTACGAAGAGCCGCAGGGAATTACCTTGAAGGCAGACCTGCCCGGTGTCTCCCACGACCGGCTGGAGATCCAGATTGATGGCGACACCCTGACCATTGAGGGGCGGGTTTCGGTCGATATGCCTGAAGGGATGGAGGCGCTGTACGCGGATGTCCGCGCCACCCGTTATCACCGCAATTTCACCCTGAGTCGGGAGATCGATACCGACAACATCGGGGCCGAAATGAAGGAGGGCGTACTGACCCTGACCCTGCCCAAGCGACCGGAACACCAGCCGCACCGGATCGAGGTGCGCACCAGCTAAGGTAGGCGGCCCGGTTGCCAGGGCAGGCGGCCGGGCCAATCTTCATAAACAACATCAACCTTAATCGCTAATTGCCTGTATTTGCGCCAGTAGGGTGTGGTGACGACTGCATGGATGCAGGAGGTAGAGCAACGCAGGGAGCAGTTGCCGAGGAACGAACCGCACCATAGCCTGGAAGCGCCGCGAACGATGCGATTCGCACGAAGACTCCGGGTGTGGTGACGACTGCATGGATGCCGGAGGTAGAGCAACGCAGGGAGCAGTTGCCGAGGAACGAACCGCACCGAGCGGGAGAGCGAGGTGTTGCGGAGCCACACCAAAAACACGCCCCAACCCCTTGTATTTGCGGGAACACGCACCCAGTTAAGCCTCAGATTCCCGGTTACCTGGAGACCCCGCCACCATGAGCGAAGCGCTGCACCTCGTCTGCCCCCACTGCGAAGCGGTCAACCGCATCCCCGCCGCCCGCCTCGGGGAGGGCCCCAAATGCGGCAAGTGCCGTCAGCCGCTGTTCACCGGCCACCCCATCGAGCTGACCGCGGCCAACTTCACAAAACACCTCCAGCGCAACGACATCCCCCTGCTGGTGGACTTCTGGGCCCCCTGGTGCGGCCCCTGCCAGATGATGGCGCCGCAGTTCGCCCAGGCCGCGGCGATGCTCGAACCACGGGTGCGGCTGGCCAAGGTAAACACCGAGGCCGAACAGGCGCTCGGCGCCCAGTTCGGGATCCGCAGCATCCCGACCCTGGCCCTGTTCAGGGGCGGCCGCGAGACCGCCCGCCAACCCGGCGCCATGAACGCCGCCGACATCGTGCGCTGGGTCCAGGGGAGGCCGTGAATCCCGTAGGATGGGCAAAGGAGCGAAGCGACGTGCCCATCACCATCGGCAAGTTACAGTTCGATACACTCCGTTACCCGGCTGAGAAGCCAGCGAAACGCCCGTCGCCTAATCTGTCCACCGTCCAACATCGCTCGACAGGAGACAGAGATGGGTAAGAAGGGTCTGATGATAGTGGGAACCGTCGTACTGCTGGCCGGCAGCGTGACCGCCTGGGCCTACCACTACGGCGAGGGCTGGTCCGTCGATCGCGCCGACCGGATGGTGGAGCGCATCAGCGAGCGGCTGGAACTCGATGCGGCGCAGCGGAGCAAACTGGAGGCGTTAAAGGCGAAACTGGTGAGCCTGCGCCAGGAGCACGCCAGCAAGCGGCAGGACACCAAAGAAGCCGTGTTAAGCCTTTTGAACGAACCGACACTGGACCGCAACCGCGCCGAAGCCCTGGTGCAGGAGCGAGTGGGCCGCATCCAGTCGGCGGCACCGGAGGTGATCGGCCTGTTTGCGGACTTTTACGACGGCTTGAATCCCGACCAGCAAAAGACGCTGCGTGAACGCCTTGCCGCCAAGTTCGACCGTTCACACCACCGGCATTGAAATCCGTAGGATGGGCAAAGGAGCGAAGCGACGTGCCCATCAATCGATGATGGGCACGCTGCGCTTTGCCCATCCTACCTCTCGTTCCTCTTTCTCGTTTACTGTGGCGACATGTACCGCATCTTGCTCATCGACGACGACGAACGCCTCGGCGACCTGCTGGGGCGCTATTTTGCCCGCCACGAACTGGCCCTGGAGTGCGCCCTCCATCCGAAGGAGGGGCTTGCCAAGCTGCGCCAGGGCGGTTTCGATCTGGTCATCCTGGACGTCATGCTGCCCGACATGGACGGCTTCGCGGTCTGCCGCGAGATCCGGGGGGAGAGCGAGATCCCGATCGTCATGCTGACCGCCCGCGGCGAGGTCATGGACCGGGTGGTGGGGCTGGAGTTGGGGGCCGACGACTACCTGCCGAAACCGTTCGAGCCGCGTGAACTGGTGGCGCGCATCCACCGGATCCTGAAGCGGGCAGGGCCTGCCACCGGTGCGGTCCTGCAGTTCGGCCCGCTGGCCATCGATACCGCACTGCAACGGGCCTCCTACGAGGGCGACGAGCTGGATTTGACCGCCATGGAGTTCCGACTGCTGCGCCTGCTCGCCGGCAGCCCCGGCCGGGTGTTCAGCCGCGACGAGATCCTGAACCAGCTGAAGGGCATCGAGGCCGACATCTACACCCGGTCGGTCGATATCCTGGTGAGCCGGCTGCGCCACAAGCTCCAGCCGGGTGACTTCATCCGCACCGTGCGCGGTGCCGGCTACTGTTTCGCGGGCCGGTCCTGATGGCGCAACGCCGCTTCCACCAATCCCTCTCCGGCCGCCTGGTCCTGCTGTTCGTAGTGGCCGGCCTGCTGCTGTCGCTGCTGGTCGGCGCCAGTCTGCGCTGGGGCTTCCGCTCGCAGTTCGCCGCCAACGTGGTGCCGCACCTGCATAACTATCTGGATTACCTACGGCAGGACGTCGGCACGCCGCCGGACCTGGCGCGGGCGGAGGCGTTAAGCCGCCGCCTGCCCCTGACCATCCACATCATCGGCCCGAACGGTGAGGCCTGGTCCTCGGACGGCGAACCGCTGGACCTGAGCCGGCTCGAGCTGCGCCGCGGGCGTGAACACGACGGCAAACGCTACGCTCACGGCGAGGTGGATGGTCGCAACTACCTCGTCCTGCAGGACGGGCCATACACCTTCGCCTTCTCCGTTCCGCGGGAGCGCAACCCCTGGCGGTTCGCCGTGCCCGTGGCGGTGCTTCTGCTGATGCTGTTGCTGCTGTACCACGCCACCCGCCGGCTGTTCGCACCCATCGCCGCCATCAAGTCGGGGGTGGCGCGGATCGGCCGCGGCGAGCTGGACACGCCCATCGATGTGCGGCGCCAGGACGAACTGGGCGAACTGGCCGTCAGCATCAATGCGATGGCCGGCGACGTGCGACAGATGCTCGACTCCAAGCGCCAACTCCTGCTCGCCATCAGCCACGAGCTGCGTTCGCCCCTGACCCGCGCCAGGGTGGCCGTTAATCTGGTCGACGATGAGGCGCAACGCAGTGATATCGAGCGGGAACTGGGAGAGCTCGAAACCCTGATTGACGAGTTGCTGGAGACCGAGCGTCTCGCCTCCCGGCATCAGGCCCTGAACCGGCAGCCGGTCGATCTCAATGCGCTGCTG
This sequence comes from Gammaproteobacteria bacterium, assembly GCA_041685045.1. Lineage (GTDB taxonomy): Bacteria > Pseudomonadota > Gammaproteobacteria > Thiohalomonadales > Thiohalomonadaceae > Thiohalomonas. The sequence continues at coordinate 22,795 of JAWLGP010000004.1, read as the reverse complement.
ACCGAAGTCGTCGAGCGGCACCGCGGCACAACCACAGCGGAGCTCGAACTACCGGCAACGACCGTCCAGGCCGATCTCGACCCGGTGCGCATCCGCCTGCTGGCGAGAAACCTCATTGACAACGCGCTGCGCCACACCCCGGCCAACAGCCCCGCACCGACGGTGCATCTGGAAACCACAGACGACAGGATCGTGATAGCCGTGCGCGACCACGGCCCCGGTATCGCGCAGGAACACCTGCCCCACATCACCGAACCGTTCTACCGCGTCGACCCGGCCCGGCGCCGGGAAACCGGCGGCTACGGCCTCGGCCTTTATCTCTGCCGCCGCATCGCCGAGGCGCACGGCGGCCGCCTCGAGGTGACCAGCGCCGCCAGACACGGCACCACCGTCCGCGTCACGTTGCCGGTCGCAGCGGGGCAGGAGCGACGCTGATTGAGTTGGTCAGGTTGGCTTTATTCAACAGGATTGACAGGATTTTTCAGGATTAACAGGAAGGGATGAGGAAAAAAACCATCGAAGGCGGCAACCGTAGGATGTGGTGAGCCTGCGAACCGCATCGTTCACGGCGCTTCCGGAGTATCGGTGCGGTTCGTTCCTCGGCAACTGCTCCCTGCGTTGCTCTACCTCCTGCATCCATGCAGTCGTCACCACACCCTACGGGGTCTGCCGTGCTAAACAACCTCGATAAAGGGCCCGCCGTGCCACTCCATCAGTGTGCCGATGGGACGGAGATCGAGCCCGAACTCCCGGGTCACGGCGGCAAAGGACTGTTCCGCATCCGGCGCCACGGCCACCAGCAACCCGCCGGAGGTCTGGGGATCGCACAGAATTTTCCGCCAGTTTTCCGGCAGTGCGCCGACCTTGTGGCCGTAACTTTCAAAATTGCGTTGGGCGCCGCCCGGTGAACAGCCCTGTTCCAGATACCGCTCCACGTTGGGCAGTTTGGGGATCGCCTCGTAGTGCAGCCGCGCCATCACGCCGCTGCCCTCGCACACCTCCAGCAGGTGTCCCAGCAGACCGAAACCGGTGACATCGGTCATCGCCTTCACGCCGGCGTCCCGGCCGAGCTCGGCGCCGACATCGTTGAGCCGGCACATGGTCTCCGGTGCCACGCTCTCGTGTTCCGGCAGGAGCTTTCTCTGCTTTTGGGCGGTGGTCAGGATGCCGATCCCCAAGGGCTTGGTGAGATAGAGCCGGCAACCGGGCTCCGCGGTATTGTTGCGGGTGATACAGGCGTTTTCCACGATGCCGGTGACCGCCAGCCCGAAGATAGGCTCCGGCGCGTCGATGGAGTGGCCTCCCGCCAGCGGAATTCCTGCGTCGCAACACGCCTTGCGGCCGCCATCGATCACGCGCCGGGCGGGCTCGGGCCCCAGTTTGTCGATGGGCCAGCCGAAGACGGCGATGGCCATCAGCGGGCGGCCGCCCATGGCATAGATGTCGCTGATCGCGTTGGTGGCTGCGATCCGACCGAACACGAACGGGTCGTCCACGATCGGCATGAAGAAGTCGGTGGTGGAGATGACCGATGTACCGTTGCCCAGGTCGTAGACGGCGGCATCGTCCCGGGAACTGTTGCCCACCAGCAGTTTGGGATCGGCGGGGATGGGGGAGTGGCTCTTCAGGATCTCATCCAGCAGCCTGGGCGCGATCTTGCAGCCGCATCCGGCGCCGTGACTGTACTCGGTCAGGCGGATGGCGGTTCGGGGAACTTCGGCCGGGCTTTCCATAGCGGCTTCCAGTGAGCGGGGTCAGGACGCGGAGATTGGCGGAAGAGAGCAGGAGTCGAACCTACCAGGGATCGCATGGCGGCCCCTCCCGGTTTTGAAGACCGGGCGCCCCACCGGGGAACGATCTCTTCCATGAGTCATTGTGCCGTCCAGCGCGGCACGGCGCCTTGCTGACGCAACACGTGATCGTCCTGGACACGACGAGTGTAGCCAACGCGATCGAAGAACTCGAGAATCCGAATGGCCACCTTGCGGCCTCCGCCGCCGCCAGGAAAAAGCGTGTCGCGAAACGGTGCGGCGCGCGCTGCACCGTGCTGTTGATGGAGTTGGGCGACGAGGTGGGCGAGTTCGGCGATGGCAGCGGCGGTGAAGTAGTGATCGTGGGCAACGGGGTAGAGCTCACCGGCCCGGGCGAGCCGTTTGAACAGTTGCCGCACGACATGCTCCGGCGTGCCCGTTGCCTGGGAGACATCACGCACCCGCGGCGGGTTGTAGGGGCTGGCATCCAGCAGCGGCTTCAACGCGGCGAAACGGTCGTGGTCGCGTTCGCTGACACTGGCACGATGCTCCGGCAGATGCAGCCAGGCCCGTGTCCGGGCGATCGCGCCCGAGGTCAGCAGTTCAGCGCCGAGCGCATCGAAGGCAGGACGCGGCAGGTTGAGCATCCGGCGCAACCGCTCGCGCTCGACGCCGATCATGTCCGGGGCGCGTTCATGTTCCCGCGCCAGGCTCTCGAGCAGTCCGGCCCGAAGTGCCGACCAGGCCGCCGGCGCGATGCCGACGGTTGGCGTCCCACCGCGAATCACGCGCAGGCCGGCACGCTGCCACAGTGTTTCGCACTGCGCTTCACTGAGGTTCCAGCTCAGGGCGAATCGATCGAGGTCGATGCCGGTTGCGGCCTGGCTCGACAGAGATTCCAAGCTGACAGCGGGATCATCGGCGCACATCTTCTCGAGCAGGGCAAGGCGCTGCGGCGTGCGCTTGTGACGGGAGGGAGGAAAGATGTCGAGCACCCGGCCCCCCGCCACGGTGCGCTTTGCGCCGGCATCCCGCAGGATGAAGCGGTCGCCGCGCAGGGCCAGCGTTTTACGCTCCAGCAGGATTTCGGCCAGTGCCGAGTCGCCGGCGCTGACCTCCTTGCCCTCGAGCAGGGCAACCCGGCCGATGATGTCATCGGTACCCAGGTGTACATGCACGGTCTGCACCGCTTTCAACGGCGGCTGGCCGGCCGGGATGCGCAGCTCGCCATGGAAGCGGGTGAGGGGAAGGGCCAGGGCCGAATCGACCAGCCACATGCCGCGCACGATGTCGTCCTTGCCGAAGTCGCCCTTGAGGGCCAACGCACAGCGTTCGCCCGCCCGGCCGCTTTCGGCGGGACGGTCCTGAACGTGCAGACCGCGCACGCGCGCCTTCAGTCCCGCCGGAGCGACCATGACCGTGTCGCCGACCGTGACGGTGCCGGCACGCGCCGTGCCGGTCACCACGGTACCGACGCCGGTGAGTGAGAAACAGCGGTCGATGGCAAGACGAAAACGTCCTTCGCAGGCCGGACGCAGGAACCTGGCCGCCGCGCTCTCCAGGTGGGTACGCAGTGCCGCGAGCCCCTCGCCCGTCCGGCCCGACAGCGGGAATACCGGGCTGCCCGAGAGGCCTGTGCCGGCCAGGAGTTCGGCCGTTTCCTGCCGTGCCTCATCCAGCCGTTCGGGCGGGACGGCATCGATCTTGGTGAGGGCCACCGCGCCCGTGGCGACACCCAGCAGATCGAGCAACTCGAGGTGTTCGCGCGTCTGCGGCATCGGCCCGTCATCGGCGGCGACGACCAGCAGGGCAAAGTCGATGGCGGTCGCGCCGGCGAGCATGTTGCGCACCAGTTTTTCGTGTCCCGGCACGTCGACGAAACCAAGCACCGACCCATCGGCGAGGGGCGTGTAGGCGTAGCCGAGGTCGAGAGTGATGCCGCGCGCCTTCTCCTGCGGCAGCCGGTCGGCATCCACACCCGTGAGCGCCTTTACCAGCGTGGTCTTGCCGTGGTCGATGTGTCCGGCGGTGCCGATCAGCATTGGTAGTCGCCTTCGAAGGGGACGGCCCCGTATTTCACAGGATTAACAGGATTTTTCAGGATTAACAGGAAAGGCTTTTTTGCTGCGGGGTAACTGCTCACCCGGGTACGCTCTCGATGTCCCACGCGATAAAGGGCATCCGTCTTCCCCGCGAAGGCGGGGATCCATTGACCGTTCCCTGGATTCCCGCCGAAGCCTGCCCTCGAATCTTTTTTATCGGGGGAGGGGATGACAGAGGGGGGGCGAGTAGTTAGGGTCCCAGGCATGTGGTTCTTACCCTATGCCATCCTGTTAATCCTGAAAAATCCTGTCAATCCTGTTGAATCCCCTGCTTCAGGCCGGACAGTTGTTCCGTCCATTCGCGCTCTTCGTACGGGGCGAGGCAGCGCAGGTCGAGCAGCAGCGCGCCATCTTCGATGCGGCCGATGACCGGCCGCGGCAACCCGCGCAGCGCCGCCTCGATGCGGTGGAGAACACCGCACCTCCTCCCCTGCGGGCGGACGGCCAGGCCGGAGGAGGGGAGGCGATCGATCGGCAGCGAGCCGGAGCCGATTTGGGAGCTGAGGGGGACGACCTTCACCGTGACCGGCAGTGGGCCCAGCGCTCCCTGCAGTGCAGGCAGGAGCCGTTCCGCCGCCTCCCGGATTTCCGGTTCGGTGCGGGTCAACTGCTGCAGCGTCGTCAGGCGTTGTGGCAGGCGATGCGGATCGCGGTAGAGGCGCAGCACCGCCTCGAGGGCGGCCAAGGTGATCTTGCCGACGCGCAGCGCGCGCTTCAGGGGGTTCGCCTTGATCGCGTCAATCAGATCCCGGCGCCCCACCAGCAGCCCGGCCTGGGGACCACCGAGCAGCTTGTCGCCGGAAAAGGTCACCAGGTCGGCACCGGCGGCGATGCTCTCGCGCGGTGTCGGCTCGTGCGGCAGGCCCCAGCGTTCGAGGTCGGTCAGGGTGCCGGATCCGAGGTCGACGACGAAGGGCAGGGCGTTCGCATGCGCCAGCCCGGCCAGATCCCGCTCGGGCACGGCGCAGGTGAAGCCGTGGATGGCATAGTTGCTGGTGTGGATCTTCATCACCATGGCCGTGCGCGGGGTGAGGGCGTCGCGGAAGTCCTTCAGGTGCGTGCGGTTGGTGGTGCCGACCTCCACCAGCTTCGCCCCGGCCCGTTGCATGATGTCGGGTACACGGAAGGCGCCGCCGATCTCGATCAGCTCGCCGCGGGAGACGATGACCTTCTTCTTCGGTGCCAGGGTATTGAGCAGCAGAAAGACGGCGGCGGCATTGTTGTTGACCACGGTGGCGGCCTCGGCTCCCGTGAGCTCGCAGAGCAGGTCACCGACGATGGCATCACGGTCGCCCCGTCCGCCGTCCTGGATGTCGTATTCAAGGGCACAGGGGCTGCGGGCGGCTGTGACCAGCGCAGTAATGGCCTCTTCCGGCAACGCTGCGCGGCCAAGATTGGTGTGCAGCACCGTACCGGTGAGATTGAAGACCGGGCGGAGCCGGGGCAGGGCGAGCGACTTCGCGCCGGCAGTGATTTTCCCCACCAGGTCCTTGGTGTCAGGGATCGGCATGCCGGTCCGCGCCGCATCACGGACCTCGGCCAGCGTGCTGCGGACGAGCGTTGTGACAACCGCGTGGCCGTGGCTGTCCACCAGTGCCGCCACCTCCGCGTCGGCAAGCAGGCGACTGACGGAGGGCAGCTTGGAGAGCTGATTCATTCTGACCGCATCCCTGTCGAAAAAAGCCTGGTTTCAAGGTGTTTTTCGCAAATAGGACAGAATTGACACATCCTGTGCATCCTGAATAAATCCTGTTAATCCTGTCCTATTTGTTCCTGTTCCACTCAGCCAACAAAAACCCCGCCACAGGGGCGGGGTTTCCAATAGCCTTTGAGCGTATCCGGCTATTCGGAAGGTTTCCAAACCTCCCACACCTTCCCCACCAGGTCCGGCCCCGGTTTGAGGGTCGGTTGGCCAGGTTCCCAGCCCGCGGGAGTCGCTTCGGCACCGCCACTGGCACGTACCAGTTGGTACGCCTGAATCTGGCGTATCGTTTCCGCAATCTTGCGCCCGACCGGCGGAGTCAGCACCTCCATCGCCTGGATTACGCCATCGGGATCGATGATGAAGCGCCCGCGCATCTCGATGCCCTGGTTCTCATCCCAGACACCATACGCCCGACCGACATTGCCGGCCTGGTCCGAGGCCATGGGGTATGGCACGCCGCCATCCACCATCTTGCTCAACTCATGCTCGTTCCACATTTTGTGGACGAAGTGGCTGTCCACACTGAATGAGATGACTTCGACACCCAGGTCCTGCAACGTTTGATACTTCGCGGCGACCGCCGACACTTCCGTTGCTCAGACGAAGGTGAAATCACCCGGATAGAAACAGAGCATTACCCACTTGCCGGCGTAGTCCGACAGGCTCACGTTGGTGAAGCCGCCCTTGTAATAAGCGGGTGCGGTGAAATCAGGGGCCTTTTGCCCGACTCGTGCGCTCATCCTGGTCACCTCTTCCTTGGTTGGTTCGGCGGATGCCGAGGCCTCCGGCGGCTGCTCACCAGCCACCGAGCCGGACACCCGGGCACATCCTATCGGTTGCTCTTCCATGGTGTCCCCTCTGTTCCGAAGTGAAAGACACTTCGAAACGTCTAAGCCACACACAGGACCCCGTCAAGAAACGCGGCAGGCCGTCACCCTTGTTCCCACGCTCTGCGTGGGAATGCAGGCCGGACGCCCTGCTTCCCTGGCCGGCCGAAGCCGGTGCCGTTGCCCGGCATTTCGGCGCGGAGCACCTCGACCGGCGTTCCCACGCGGAGCGTGGGAACGAGAACCAAGCACCTTCAATCAAACAAGACTCCCGGAGCCGGCCGGGAGCTTGTGGGAGGGCCGTCCCGGCGCGATTGGGCGGCGTTAAGCCGCCGCAGCACCGCAACAACCGGCGCGCGCCGGAATCGCGCCGAGGACGGCCCTCCCACACGATTCGTGGCGCGGCTGGCCTCCGTTTGCTTCGCGATGACGGCGCGAGGACCCGTGCTGAAGGCTTCTATCAAACAAGACTCCCGGAGCCGCCCGGGAGCTTGTGGGAGGGCCGTCCCGGCGCGATTTGGCGGCGTTAAGCCGCCGCAGCACCGCAACAACCGGCGCTGCGCGCCGGTATCGCGCCGAGGACGGCCCTCCTACACGATTCGTGGCGCGGCTAGCATCTCTTTGCTTCGCGATTACGGCGCAACAACCCGTGCTGAAGGCTTCTATCGTGACGGGTTTCCCATGACGGTTCGAAATGCCGGACGCGGAGGAGGGCGGATTGATGAATATCAGTGACGCCGGTACCCGCGAGTCTTACCGTTCAGGCACTTTCCGTTCTGGCGGGGATTTCGATGCTGCGCAGAGACCTCGATGAGCAGTTTTCGCCGATGTATTTCCTGGCGGCCCTTGGGGCCGGCGGCGTCGCTGTTTCGTTTTTCATGTATCTAATGTTCATGGTGGAGCATCGGGAGACGCCACTGCCCACCTTTGAACACATTCTGCCGCTGCTGCACAGTGGCCCGATCGCGGTACGGGGTCTGGTCGCCGCGGTGTTGCTGCTCATCGTTTTCTTCTCTTTCATGCACTTTCGGCTGCTGGCCTGGAACGTCCGCGAGTACGCAAGGTTCAAGCGCACCGCGGCCTTCTCCAGGCTGTGCCATTCGAATAACGAAGTCTCCCTGATGGCGCTGCCCCTCACCCTGGCCATGACCATCAACGTCTGTTTCGTCTTGGGCGCCGTGTTCGTCCCCCGTCTGTGGGAGGTCGTCGAATTTCTGTTCCCGGCCGCCCTGACCGGATTCCTGGCGGTCGGGATCTACGCCCTGCGGATCTTCGTCAACTACATGGCGAGGCTGATCACGCAGGGGAACTTCGACTTCGTCGAGAACAACAGTCTCAGTCAGATGATTGCCATCTTCGCCTTTGCCATGGTGTCGGTGGGCTTTGCGGCACCCGGGGCCATGAGCCACCACCCGGAGGTCAACGCGATCGGCATCTTCTTTTCCCTGGCCTTCGGCGCCTTCGCGGTGGCGCTGGCGGTGCCGAAATTCGTGCTGGGGATCAAATCGATCTTCAAGCAGGGGATCGCCGAGGCGGCGAGTCCGAGTCTCTGGATCGCCATTCCCATTCTGACCCTGCTGGGCATTGCCGCGGTACGGATTTCATTCGGCTTGCACCACGGCTTTCACGAACCGGTCAGTCCTTCCTGGCTGTTCGTTCTAACCTCGACGATCTTCTCCCTGGAACTGATGGTCGGCCTGATCGGCTACACGGTGATGAAGCGCCTCGGCTACTTCCGCGACTACCTGCACGGCGAGAAATTCCACCCGACCAGCTTTGCCCTGATCTGCCCGGGGGTGGCGTTGTTCGTCTTCACTATGTTCTTCATCCATCTCGGGTTGATTCGGGTGGGGGTTCTGGAGAAGTTCAGCCCGGCGTACTTCGTGGCGCTGGCGCCGTTGGTCTATCTCCAGGCCAAGACGGTGCTGACCCTGCTGAAGCTGAACGGCCGTCTGCTGAAGGGGGAAAAGCCGTGAGGGGTTTAGCGTGAGGCGTGAGAAGCCGAGCCCGGGCACGGACCCTGTGGGAGGGTCGAACCCCCTGCGGGGCATAAATCCCCGGCCCGATGCAGCCATCAAGGGTAAGCAGTGACGCGTGGAAAGCAACAGGTTCACTGCCAGCCCGGACACGCCCCCTATGGGAGGGTCGTACCCCTGCGGGCATAAATCCCTGGCCCGATACGGCGGTCAGGTTGGCGGCAGCGCATCCTGACAGGTCACGTTGGCCACTGGCCGGCCATCGCTGTCGAAGCGGACCACTTGGCCTGCACCGCCGGTCACAAACCCATCACCAAAACGTTGCCCGAGCCGCCTTGTCGCCGCCTCGCCGGTGCAGTGCGTCGGCAGGATATACCGCACCCCCAGGGCATGCAGGCGGTCGGCGACCCTATCCACATCGGCCGCCGTTGCGTCGTACAGGTGATAACCTCCAGCCAGCAGCGCAATCGCCTGTCCCGCTTGCCTCGACGCCCGTTCCGCGATGCGGGCGATCCCGGGGTGGGCACAGCCGGTGATCACCACCGGACCCATGTCCGAATCGATCACCAGGGCCTGCTCCGGGACATCACCTGACAGTGTCCCTGTGGAGGCCAGGTCGGCGACAAACGTTTGAGGTTGGTCGCCGACCAGCGACACTTTCCGACACATTGTCTTCAGGTCGGCGACCAGCCGCGGCGACAGATTCGCCGGCAGGACGAGTTCCAGGTCGGGATTGAGTTCCAGCAGCGAGTCGAGCCCGCCGATGTGATCCCAGTGACCGTGGGAGATGAACAGGCAATCCAACTCAGCCGGGTCGAGACCCAGCGTGCGCATGTTCCGGAGCAGGATCCGCCCGTTACTGCCGCTATCGAACAACAGCTTCGTTTTCGGCGTCGTCACCAGGCAGGAGAAACCCCACAGGCAATCGAGACGTTCATCGCACGCCACGTTGTCAAACAGCAGGGTTAGCGTGAGCTTCGCCAGCTGCAACGCCAATCACTCAATAGTTGAATTGGATGTCGACGCTGGCACCTTCCGCGGGGAGTTCGAAGGCCGAATCGTCGAACCCCGGAGGCCCCATCACCTTGGGATTGTTGCTGAGCCCATAGCCTTCAGTGGGGATCATGCCCAGAAAGCGGTTTATGGTCCCGTCACTGTTTTCGTCGTGGTAGACGATCACGGCGTAACGACCGGGCTCCACACCCTCGAAGCGGGCGGCGACGGTCCCGACCGCCGCGGGAAGTATCACCGTCCGGAAACTCTTCTCCTCGTGGCGGAATCCGTCAGGCCCGTTGTAGAGGTTGAAGTGGACGCTGCCGCGCTCGTGGGCGGTACCGCTCACCCGGACCTCCAGATCAGCCGCTGACACGGTACTGCTGGCGCCGATCATGATGCCCCACAGCGCCAGTCCTATTGCTTTACCCATCCGCTTCTCCGTCCTTTTTGATGACCTGGGCACCAGGATGATTCAATGGTCGCAGGCGTTGGCAGTGGACTGCAGCGTACCGGCCAGGTACTCCGCCGCCAGGTGCTCGGGAGCTGAGGACGGTGCGCCCACGACCACGGTAATACCGTGCTGGGCGAACAGCTCCAGCGCACGGCCGCCCATGCCGCCGGCTATGACCACCTTGGCGCCGTGTTCGGCCAGCCAGAGCGGCAGCTTGCCGGGCTCGTGGGGCGGGGCAGGGAGATCCTCGCGGCCGAGAATGGTCCGGGCACCCGGATCGGTGTCGATGAGGGCGAAGCTTTCACAATGACCAAAGTGGACCGAAAGTTTTCCGTCTTCCACCGGAACGGCAATACGCATTGAAGTTACTCCTGGGTTCGATGAAATGGGCCGGTTATGCCCGTTCAGTTTTCTGCGTTGACGGTCGCCAACGCACATCGGTTGACGCTGTTCGCGGGCACGAGTTGGCCCGCGCGAAACTGCTCAATCGCTTCCGAAACGGTGCGGGCCTGCGACGTGTAGACGCCTATGCCGGCCCGAGCCAGCAACTGCAACGCCTCGCAGCCGCCGCAGCCGGTCACGACGGCCCCGACCCGCAGGCAGATCAGCCGTTCGGCCGTCCGCAACGCCTCCTCGCGGGAGGCCTCGGCATTGTGCCGGTTGTCGATGTCCTGATAGCGGTCGCGCTCCAGGTCGTAAAAAATCAGTCGCGCCGCTTTGGCGAAGCGGCACTCCAGCGGGGCATCCAGGGTGTCCCCCTGGGCGGTGATTACGATCTCCAAACCTCACCTCCGTGATTGCAGGGGTCGGGCGTCTGGCGGGGTTCTGTTCTGCGCATGCGTGCAGCCGGAAAGACTGACCAACTCATTCGACAATCGGATTGAAGAAGTTACGCCGCCCGCCGCGCCACGGCAGGAGAGGGCGCCATCATGCCGCCCGCCCGAGCTGCTCCGGTCGTACCCGTGGCGTGAAGTAGCCATCGGCATCATCCAGGTCCACGTCCCGGCCGGCACCGTCGACCAGCGGCTGGTCGTCGTCTTTCCAGCCGCGCACCCCGGTGCGCAAGGAAGCGACCGCGCGATAGCCCATCAGTTGCAGCATATAGGCGGCGAGCACGCTGCGGTTTCCGGAGCGGCACACGAGCACCACCTCGCGCTCCCGGGCCGCAGCCAGCTCCGGCACGGTGTCCTCGTAGCCCCAGTCGGCGGCAGACTCCAGGATGCCGCGTGGCACGTTGATCGAGCCGGTGATGTGCATGGCCGCAAATTCATCCGGCTCGCGCACGTCGATCAGCAGCAGACCGGGGTTGGCCTTCAGGCGCTCCACCAGATCCCAGGGCATCAACTCGGCCACTCTGTCGCGGAGTTCGGCCACGAAGTCCCGATAGCTTTTCATGGTTGCACCTTGTCCAGTTGCCCGCCTCCAAGTGTTCGAGCAAAAGGCGGGCCAAATCTGCACCAGTACTCTCGGGTATGCCGCAGGGCCGTGCGCGCCCGACGTTTTGATGCCGCAGCGAGTTCCGGGTGGTTCCGAAGCGCACACTTCCCGAGTCTCCGACTGCCACTCCTTACGCTTCTGTGCGACCAACTGTCTCCAATGGCAGCCGACCGCCGCGAGGGCAGGGGGTTCATGTCAGTCACAAAGTGAAAGCACTCACGGTTGCCGGCTTGACGGCAGGGCAAACTAAGGCAAACCGCAACGTGCCAAAACCGGCGGTCCGGTATCGGCACGGTTCATGCCGAGCCGAGCTACCGCTCGCTGCTCTGACACACGGGAACCCAAGATGAGCGCCTTCGCGAAGAACCTGTCCATCCGCCGCATGAATGAGCTGGTCGGCGTACTGGTCCTGCTGGCCTTTGCGGGCCTGTTCCTGCTGGTGCGAAGTGGTCTTAACGAAATCGAGCAGACCTACTACCAGAGTGCGCAGGCCGGCCAGACCCAGGCCGCACTCCAGCGGCTGCTCGGGGCAGGATTGCTTCACAACAGCGCCAGGGGCGTGCGCTTTGCCAACCCGGGCGACGAGCGGGCCCTGCAGACCATGACCGAGGCGCTCGCCAAGGCGACCGCCGAGGCCGACTTGCTGCACCAGCACGCTCCGACGCTCTTCGCCTCGGTACAGCCCAACTGGGCGACCTTTGCGCGCACCGCCGCAACGGTGGAATCCGCGGCCAGGCAGGGGCCGATGCCGCAGGAACTGATGCGCGAAATGCTGGCCAGCTGGCGTGGACTGAAATTCCCGCTGGAGGAGCGCCTGGCCGAGGTGGACACGAAAATTGCGGCGATCACGCAAAATTTCGAGACGCAGATGGCACAGATCAAGAGCCGCATCATTACCGCGGTACCGATTGCCGCGGCGATCATCATGGCCCTGGTGCTGTTCACATGCGCCCGGGCGATCGCGGCGTTCGGAAAGATGGAGCAGATGATGAAGGACATCGCCGAAGGTGAGGGTGATCTCACCCGGCGGCTCGATGAACAAGGAGCCCATGAGATTGCCCGCATGGGCGCGGCCTTCAACCTCTTTGTGGCGAAGGTACAGGCGATGGTCCGGCAGGTCAGCCGCACGGTGGAGCAGCTGAGTGCCTCTGCCGAGGGGATGTCGTCCATCACCGAAAAGATCAATCGGGAACTGCACCAGCAGCAGTCCGAGGCCGATCAGGTGGCCACGGCCATGAACCAGATGACGGCCACGGTCCAGGAAGTTGCCTCGCATGCCTCCAAGGCGGCTGAAGCGGCACGGGATGCCACCGGCCAGGCGAACGACGGCAAAGAGAAGACCGAACAGACCGTCTCGGCCATGGGTACGCTGGCCGCCCAGATCGAAGAGGCCGCCGGTGTCATCAAGAGCCTGGAAAAGGAGAGCGTGGCGATCGGTGGCGTGCTCGACGTGATTCGCGGTATCGCCGAGCAGACCAACCTGCTGGCGCTCAACGCCGCCATCGAGGCCGCGCGTGCCGGTGACCAGGGCCGCGGATTCTCTGTCGTGGCCGACGAAGTACGCAGCCTGGCATCCCGCACCCAGGCATCGACCCAAGAGGTCCAGACCATGATCGAGCGCCTGCAGGCCGGAGCGGATAACGCGGTAGGCGCCATGGGCACCGGCCAGGCCCAAGCCAAAGCGGGTGTCGAAAAGGCTTCCCAGGCGGGTGTAGCCCTGGAGACGATCAACCGCTCGGTCGGCACTATCAGCGACATGAACATTCAGATCGCGAGCGCTGCCGAAGAGCAAAGCTGCGTGGCCGAAGAGATCAACCGCAACCTGGTCAAAATCACCCAATCACTGGACGCCATCGCCCAGGGAACCCAAGACACCGCCGCCGCCGGCGAGCAACTGGCCGCACTCGCTTCGGACCTCCAACAGATGGTAGGGCAGTTCAAGGTGTAGCCGTCGGGTGCGGTGAGCCCGCGAACCGCACCGTTCGCAGCCGCCGCCAGCCGTCGTCCAGCAGCCGGAAGAGCGCCTTTTAAGAGTCCCGCGCCTGACTTTACATAATATACATTATGCGCATCTTGGATGGGTGGCCAAGCGGGCGCGAGGCCCCTGGACGACTGCACAAAGTACTAAAGTTTTTGGCAGAAACCGCTAAAGTTTTGCATAAACCACTAAAACGCGTTGACCAGTTGGAAGCCCCCGCTGCCGAGCTGCTCGGATACCCACCAGCAGGCCGATTTGGCGGAGACTTCGACCTGTCCAACGTATCCAGTCTCGCAAGAACTCGTACCAAGCGCAGGCGTGGAACGCCAATGAAGTCATCAAGCGCTGGCACAGTCTGTTCGCCGGCAACCTGCTCAGTCAGCGTCATCTCGCCGGTGAGAGCCTGTTGGCCGCCGAACGAAGGGCGCTGGATGTGTTCGTCGAGTCGTGGCGGACGCGGCTGACCGACATCAGTTGGCTCATGCGCTGCCTGAACGAGGACGTCGCCCGGAAGGCCAATGCCGAGGACGGCTGCACAGGGCGCTTCTGGGAAGGCCGGTTCAAGTCCCAGGCGCTGCTGGACGAGAAGGCCCTCGCCGCTTGCCTCGCCTATGTGGACCTGAATCCGGTCCGGGCGATGATGGCCGATACGCCAGAAGGTTCCGACTTCACCAGTGTGCAGGAACGCAGCGAGGCGGCAAGGGAAGCGGTCGCCCCGAACGAACCGGAACAGCAACCGGCACGACTGCTGCCTTTTGCCGGCAACCCGCGCCGCGACATGCCCAAGGGACTCCCCTTTCGCGTCACCGACTACCTCGATTTGGTTGACTGGACCGGTCGCCAGCTCCGGGCCGACAAGCGCGGCGCCATTGATGGCCGTCTGCCGCCCATCCTCGAACGCCTGCAAATCGACCCCAAGCATTGGCTGTATATGACCCGGCAGTTCGAAAGCCACTTCAAAGGGCTGGTCGGCACCGCCATCCGGCTAAAGGCCGTCTGTCAGGAACTGGGTTATCGACGAACACCGAACGCAGCGGCCTGTCGCGCATTGCTCGCCTAAACCCTTTTCGTCCTCATCGCTCCATCGGCTTGTACGCCGAGGTATCTCATCGCCTTTGCTCAATGGGCAGCTGCCAATTTGGAGAATTCCCCACCCACGGACGGCCGGATCGCATTTTTTTGGCTCCCTCTCTCGCGCGCTTGGCAGCCTGCTCGAAGTTCAGTGCCGCTATGATGCGCTATGATGGATGTCCGCGTTAATGGTGCCCTGTGCTTAATGTCCGCCGACAGCCGCCGGCGTTGGCACTCCGATCGCAAACCGGGTCATACGGCGGCATCCAACGGAAGCCGCCCCACCCACGGCGACGCCTCCTCCAACTCATAGGCCAAGCCCAACAAAACCGCATCGTCCCCGGGCAGCGCCGCGAAATGGCTCCCCACCGGCAAACCCTGCGGACTCAACGAAAGCGGCACCGACATTGCTGGCATTCCGCTCATGTTGTGAATCGGTGTGTAGCCGACGTAGGCCTCGGTGCGCGCCACCAACTCCTCCCGATCAAGCAGCGGCGATAGGAACCCGAGCGGTTTCGGCACCCCCGCCAGCGTGGGACAAAGCAGCAGATCGAATCCCGCCGCGAAGCCGATCGTCTGCTCCGACGCCGTACGCAGGGCGACCATCGCCCGCTCGACCGCCCCCTCGTCCAACGCGCGATACCACCCAATCAGGTCCAGGGTGAAAGGCTCCATTTCCCCCTCCCCGACCGGCCGTCCCAGGAACGGTTCCATGGTCGCCACCACCCGCGCCATTGTGGAGCCGGCAAGGGTGAAGAAGGCGTCTGACACTGCCTTCCCGTCAATCGCGGGCCCTGACGTTGCCACCAGTTCGTGGCCCAGTCCCCGGCACAGCTCCACAACCTCCTGCAGCGAGACTGCCACCTCCGCCTCCGCATCGCCCCCGAATAGCGTTCGGGTGTAATAGCCGATCCGAAGCCTCCGCCTGCCCGGCTCCCTGCAGAAGCCGACCGGTTCGTATCGCGCCGCCGCACCGGTGGCCTCCGTGGCCGCGAGCAGGGCGGCGCTGTCGCGCACGCTGCGGCTGATACAGTGTTCGCCCACCAGCTCCGTCAGTCTGCCGCGATCTCCGGCGGGCACGCAGCGCCCGGCACTCGGCTTGAATCCGAACAGGCCGCACAGCGACGCCGGCACCCGGGTCGACCCGCCCCCGTCGCTGGCATGGGCCAACGGCACGATACCCGCGGCCACGGCCGCCGCGCTTCCCCCGGATGAGCCGCCGGCCGAGTACGCAGGCTCCCACGGGTTGCGGGTTGGCCCGTGCAACAAGGTTTCCGTACTTCCCAACAGCCCGAACTCCGAACTGGTGCTGTTGCCGAATACCACCAGACCGGACTCGTCCACCCGGCGCGTATACGCCGAACCCTCCGTCGGTACATACCCCGCGAACAGCCGTGATCCCATGGCGGTGCGCAGGCCGGGATAGCTCAGCAATTCCTTGACCAGGAACGGCACTCCCTGGAACGGGCCTTTAGCCGCATGCGCCGCACGTTCCATGGCCGCGGCTTCGTCGATGAACGCCACCGCGTTGAACATGTCCCGCTTCGCCACTTGGGACAGGGCGCACTCCATCAACTCCCCGGCAGTCACCTCTCCGTGCTTCACCAACTGCGCCATACCGAGGGCGTCCAGACCGACGTATTCCGACAGTTTCATGCCAACCTCCACGGGCTTTGCTATTGGCAGTGATTCTGGTCCGCTGGGGTCGACGAGCGTTAGTCCGGTCTTGCTAAAGTGGTGATCCCGTTGCCGAGTGCGTTGACAGGGGCGGGACGAGACGATCGGATTTTGGACGGGTATGTGCCGGTGTCGCGGAACGGGTGCCTGCGAGGGCCTTAGACGAAGCGCACGGGCCGAATCTTCACCCACAGCTCGGCGCGGATGTGTCCAGGACGGGTTCCCGGCAGATAGTGTTCGAGGATGGGATAATCAGCCGGCTCAAAGCCGCTGTGCGGCATCCAGAGCGTGTAGAACTCCAGGTATTGGCCGAGGATCGACTCCTCCGGCCCTTCCACCTGATAGATGGCGAATGGCCCGCCGGGGACCTGTACCGAAGGCAGCGCCAGCGCCGAGCGCACCTGCTGCGGCAGGGCGACGCAGGCGTCATAACGACACTTCGCGCGCGGCGTGAGCCCGGGGTGGTCGTGACTGAGGGCAAACCAACGACAGTCTGTCTCCGCCGCGACGGTGCATACCTGCTCCCGCAACGCCGCCCAGGTCTCCCAGACGCTGTCCACGTCGTAGCCGCGGCCACTGGAGAGGTAGAGCAGCTCAAAACCCTCGATCTGCCGCAGCGAAACCCGCTGCTCGACCGCCTCCCGTCGGACTGAATCATCCCCCGGCGCTCCCGGCACGAAGAGATCATCGGCTCTTACCACCTTTCCGTGCCGCGTCTGCAGCTTGTCGTCACCCGCCGCGAGTCGTTCCCGAATCGCCTTCAACGCCGTCGGCCGACAACCGAACCATTGCTTGAACGCTTTGGAGAAGGCAGCCACCGACGAGTAACCGTAGTCCTCCGCCACTGCTGTCACCGACGCATTGGCATAGATCATTCGCATGGCCGCCCGCTCCAGCCGCTTGCGTGTGGCGTACTCGCCAGGCGGTTCGTTCATCAGCGCCGTAAACACCCGGTGAAAATGGAATTTGCTGAAGCAGGCCGCCTCGGCCGCCTCATCGAGGGAAACCGGTCGATCGATGTTGGCCAGAATATACCTGACGGCCCGATCGATCCGTCGTCGGTATTCGAGCAGGCTGTCGTGATTTGGCGTAGCGTGCGCAGAAGCCGTCACTTTTTCCTTTTTCCAGATTGTTCTCTGGTCGGCTGCACGAGTCGTGGATTTGTCGCAACGTTCGGAGAGTTCGGGACGCGATGACCGCTCAGCCCGCTTACGCGCGAGTATCGAGTCCCTCCCCTCCCCCGTCAAGCCGGTGCAGAGCGAGACACAGACTTACCGCCAGTCGCAAAACGCGGAGAGGGAGATGCGCGCAAGCCCATGGGCAGATCTCGATATTGATCACTAACTGGCAGCTTGCGTTAGTAGCCAATCATTCCCTGCAAAATGTTAGGATCGTTAGCAGC
This sequence comes from Gammaproteobacteria bacterium, assembly GCA_041685045.1. GTDB lineage: Bacteria > Pseudomonadota > Gammaproteobacteria > Thiohalomonadales > Thiohalomonadaceae > Thiohalomonas. Next base: position 5,422 of record JAWLGP010000004.1, on the reverse strand, counting down.
ATGCGACCAGCGTTATGGAATGATGGCACTGAAATCATCCCATCTACTGGGGCGCGGTGCTGCTGCTCGGCCATTGGTCTCTTGTTGAGATTCAACTAAACGCAGGTGCCATATGAAAACAACGGCGACTTACTGGAACCCCCTGGATCCGCGCAATGCGAAGAGATGGGAAGAAATTGATGGTTCCGAGGGAAACTTGAGGCAAGTAACCTTGGCCATCGATCACGAAAGCGGGGATTACACCCGACTGACATGGTTTAGGGACGGCTACTACACCGGTGCATTTGGCGGTAAAGCCCACGCGTATCCGGAAGAGATATTTGTCGTCTCCGGCCGGTTGTATGACGAGGCGTTTGATATCTGGTTGGAGCCCGGCTATTACGCCTCCAGGCCGCCTGGTGAGGTTCATGGCCCGTTTAGGGCTGACGGTGATGTGATCATCTACGAGAATTCATTTCCCTCGCAGTCCGTAGATGAGAGTGTTCGCTAAGGGTCGAGAGGCCAGGGATCAACCGCCACGGGCCGCACAGGCGGCCTCTGGTAAGGCCGGTACAAGTCCCAAGCGCTGTTGGACGAGAAGGCCCTCGCCGCTTGCCTGGCCTATGTGGACCTGAATCCGGTCCGGGCGATGATGGCGGATACGCCAGAAGATTCCGACTTCACTAGCGTGCAGGAGCGCAGCGAGACGGCAAAGGAGGCGGTTGCCCCGAACGAACCGACGCAGCAACCGGCACGACTGCTGCCTTTTGCCGGCAACCCGCGCCGTGATATGCCCAAGGGACTCCCCTTTCGCATTACCGACTACCTCGACCTGGTTGACTGGACCGGTCGCCAGCTCAGGGACGACAAGCGCGGTGCCATTGATAGCCGTCTGCCGCCCATCCTTGAACGGCTGCAAATAGACCCCAAGCACTGGCTTTACATGACACAACAATTCGAAAGCCGCTTCAAAGGGCTCGTCGGCACAGCCATGCGGTTAAAGGCTGTCTGTCAGGAACTGGGTTATCGACGAACACCGAACGCCACGGCTTGTCGCGCGTTATTCGCCTGAGGTAATCACCGCACCGGAACTGCTCGCTTCGGCTTCCCGCCGGGCCAGCGCTCGCCCGAATTCTCGCCAACCGGCACTGTTTCGTCGGATTCTGGCCGACAAACGACTAATTCACGGCCATGCCAACAAGTTTCCCAAACCCCTTGGGGCACATCGCAGCTTGATCATCTTTGTTTTTTACAGTGGGTGTCCGGGTTATTATCTCTTCCGGGTTATTATCTCTACAAGACGCCCCTTTTGCCGCAGTCTCTGGCGCTAGTCCTGCTCATCACCAAACCCACTCATATGCAAAACAAACCCAATTCCCAGCAACGCAAACCCCAAGGCTGCAACCGGCATATAAATAAGCTTATACTCCTTTCCCATTTCTAACCCTACTGCACTAGCGAGAAAGCACAGCCCCACACCAACCAAAGAAAGCAAGCGAGCAGTTCGTCTTTTTCGAATCCGCATCTCAAAATTATTCCTTGCAAGACGATTCAGTTTCATCGTTGCACATCAGGTTAATTGTCATACAGGAGTCGCCGCCGATAGAAAATCCTGCACCGCCTCCCCACCTCGCCAAGCCGGTGCTCGCGCTAAAAGATGCCTAACCTAGATGCCTAACCTAGACACCCACTCAAAAGCTTGCCATCCCGCGGCCCTTTTGTGCCTAACCTAGACACCCACTCAAAAGCTTGCCATCCCGCGGCCCTTTTGAGAAGGTTGAAGGCGATGGAACGAAAACAAGGACGCGGCCATGCCGAAACCAAGGAAGATCCAAATCTCCCTCGAAGCGACACCCTACTATCACTGCGTCTCCCGCTGCGTGCGCCGAGCCTTTCTATGCGGCGAAGACGCGCTTTCAGGTGAGAGCTATGAACACCGCCGCGGCTGGATCCGTGATCGCCTGTTCGAACTCGCAGAAATATTCGCGATCGATATCGCCGCCTATGCCGTGATGTCCAACCACTACCATCTGGTGCTGGCCGTCGACAGCGAGCAAGCGCAGTCGTGGAATGCCGAGGAAGTCGTCAAGCGCTGGCACCGCCTGTTCGCCGGCAATCTGCTCAGTCAGCGTTATCTCGCCGGTGAGAGCCTGTTGGCCGCCGAGCGAAGGGCGCTGGATGTGTTCGTCGAGTCGTGGCGGACGCGGCTGACCGACATCAGTTGGCTCATGCGCTGCCTGAACGAGGACATCGCCCGTAAGGCCAATGCCGAGGACGGCTGCACGGGCCGCTTCTGGGAGGGCCGGTTCAAGTCCCAGGCGCTGTTGGACGAGAAGGCCCTCGCCGCTTGTCTGGCCTATGTGGACCTGAATCCGGTCCGGGCGATGATGGCCGATACGCCAGAAGGTTCCGACTTCACCAGTGTGCAGGAACGCAGCGAGGCGGCAAGGGAAGCGGTCGCCCCGAACGAACCGGAACAGCAACCGGCACGACTGCTGCCTTTTGCCGGCAACCCGCGCCGTGATATGCCCAAGGGACTCCCCTTTCGCATTACCGACTACCTCGACCTGGTTGACTGGACCGGTCGCCAGCTCAGGGACGACAAGCGCGGTGCCATTGATAGCCGTCTGCCGCCCATCCTTGAACGGCTGCAAATAGACCCCAAGCACTGGCTTTACATGACACAACAATTCGAAAGCCGCTTCAAAGGGCTCGTCGGCACAGCCATGCGGTTAAAGGCTGTCTGTCAGGAACTGGGTTATCGACGAACACCGAACGCCACGGCTTGTCGCGCGTTATTCGCCTGAGGTAATCACCGCACCGGAACTGCTCGCTTCGGCTTCCCGCCGGGCCAGCGCTCGCCCGAATTCTCGCCAACCGGCACTGTTTCGTCGGATTCTGGCCGACAAACGACTAATTCACGGCCATGCCAACAAGTTTCCCAAACCCCTTGGGGCACATCGCAGCTTGATCATCTTTGTTTTTTACAGTGGGTGTCCGGGTTATTATCTCTTTTTTACAGTGGGTGTCCGGGTTATTATCGTGGGTGTCCGGGTTATTATCTCGCGGACGGGATCAGTGTCGGCAAGACTTTCGTCAACGATGCCTGTCGGAAACATCAGCTCGAAATCCTGCGGCTGCGCCGTGAGATCCGCCGGCGCGCGCCGAAGGCGTCGCCGCCCAATCGGGTGTGGGGTCTTGATCTGACGGGCAAGGTCGACAGCGCCGGGAATGGCCATGCGATCCTGGGGCTACTCGACCATGGCACCCGTGCGAACCTGGAACTGGTGGCGCTGCCGGACAAACGCTCGCTCACGATCCTGAAGGCGGTTGTGCGGGCCGTGATCCGTTTCGGACGGCCCCGCCAGATCCGCACCGACAACGAAGCGGTGTTTACGTCGCGAACCTTTCGGTTGGGTCTTGCCCTGCTGGGGATCGGCCATCAGCGGATCGATCGGGGCTGCCCCTGGCAAAACGGACGCATAGAGCGGTTTTTCGGGACCCTGAAGCGCCAGCTGGACCGAATGTCCGTCGACTCCCTGTCGGATCTGAACGGGGCCTTGGGTCAGTTCCGACTCTGGTACAACCACATCCGGCCGCGTCAGGCCTTGGCGGGCAGAACCCCGGCGGAGGTCTGGGCGGGCGAGAGGGAGATCCCGAAATTCCAGGAAGCGTATTGGTTCGAAGCCTGGGATGGGTTGCTGCAAGGGTATTATCTTCGGCGGTAAGCGGGCGACCTTGCCAAAGGGCAATATTGCCGGATAGGTCACTGTCCGCGTTTCTTGTGCTTTGTCGCGGCTGTTCGTGTTCAACAGTCGCCAATTCCGGCTGGTTATCGCCAAGATAACCAACAAGTACGCGGACAACGTGCTTTCCACGGGTCATTGGCCGAGCAGAAATCGAAAAAATGCTCCTCCCGGGGCACACCCCGGCGCTTCCGGACGTGCGGACGGGACAGCTCCTCTCGGGGCACGCCTTGGTGCTTCCGGACATGCGGAAACGGGACACCCCTATTCGAATTTTTGTTAGACTATGACCCCTTTAATTTACGATAGAAATCGTTATAGCGCTTTTTTCCTCCGCGAGGAATAAGTGATACCTTGCCGCCTTCAATCGTGTAGTAGTAATTTCCACCTTCATCCGATTCGGCATGGGCGACGAACTCGACTACACCAGCTTGGTTTAGTTCGAACAATAGATCAGGCAAATCATCGTTGGGATCGATGCTCAGGTCAAAGAACAGCTCTAACCCATGACGACCTAAGCGTTCGATGCTGTGGGCATACTCGGTATACTCCAATGCATCGAAGTATTTCTCTTCACCCTCTTCGACTTCATCGCCGAAATCGGGGCGTTGTGTTCGATCCATATAGCGGGCAATAGCATCACGTTGCTTTTCATCAGCGCAGCGGCATATTATGTGGGTGACGATCTCCATTAGGCTTTTCCTGCTTCGTACTCGGCCTTGGCTTTGTCCCAATATTCCATTAGCGTTTCAGAAAAGTCTCGGGCTTCGAAGCGGGCTCTTAACGTTTCGGCCAGGGCGATTGAGGCAGGGTTTTCGCGGTGCGGACCTTTCCTATCGTAAAAATCCAATATCATGGGAATGGTGTTAGACAACAGTTTTCTATAACTCCCAATGCCAGACGCGTTAATAGAAACATGGTCCCATAAAAACTGACCTGGCAGGTTGCGTATAACTCGCCATGAATCATTTTCAGACAACAAATCATATGTGGCGCCAAAACATTTTGCTGCCAACCACTCGGCAGAGGGACACATTGAATAGCTATAAGAAGAATTAGGGAACGAACGCTCTTCCATCGGCGTATAGCTTGGGATCAGCAGCTTCACTGCCAGTTCTTCACGCCCACCCATAATCCCATAAACTGGATCAAACTTGTCCCAACCTTCCTGGCTTGGGATATTAAATAGCATATCCATCGAAGCCCTTAACCCCTCAGGCCCCGTCTGTTTTGCAAATATCGCCTTTACCAAGGCCTCGCTCGGCTCGGGGTGGTACCAGAGCTCAAAAAATGGCGCGGCATAAAATAGCGCCCTTTTTCTTACTGGGTCATAGGGGATGTTCCCGGTGAAAAAACACTCTTTGTGCAAACGCTGAGTTTTTTTGCTCAACTGATCTTTCCAACTATATAAGTCTAGTATGCGTTTTATTTTTCGCCACTCTTCCTTGCGCGCTTCGTTACCCTCCGGCCCGTCATCCAATTCAAATACTTTCATATCATATCTGTCTAGTTAAGATAAAAACCCCTTATGCGCCAGCCCGTTATAGCAATAGGCGCTGGCGTCAAACGCGTACCTGAGATGATCAGTTTTCTGTATACGGCGATCGAAATTTCTAAGGGGACGACGGGCCGGTTTTGTGATCTCATGGCGGCACAATTTACCAACGGAGCTGCTGCCTTGGATGCTGCCGACGTTC
>JAWLGP010000036.1:0-37156 GCA_041685045.1 Gammaproteobacteria bacterium | reverse complement strand
CTGGTTAGTTGTCGACTGGCCGCTTGGCGGCTTAGCGGCTGATTTGCGTGACAATCAATCCTTCGCCAAATATGAGCGGGTTTTCACCGCCATCTACAGTTCCGTATTCTCGCCCAGGATGCCGAGCGCAACCGGCGTATCGCACAGGACGTCACCCGTGCCATCGATGAAGGTCGCAAGGTTCTGCTGCTGACCGAACGAACGGACCATCTTCAAAGTCTGGCCGAACTCCTGGCAGATCAGGTCGACCACTGTTTCATCCTGCACGGGCGCTTGTCGAAAAAGCAGCGTTCCGCGGTACTCGAGGCGCTCGCGGAGCTTGGCGACACCACACCGCATGTACTGCTTGCGACCGGGCGGTTGGTGGGAGAAGGCTTCGACCACCCGCCGCTCGACACCCTGGTATTGGCGATGCCGATTTCCTGGAAGGGAACGCTTCAACAGTACGCCGGACGTCTCCACCGTGAACATGCCGACAAGGACGACATCCGAATCTACGACTACGTCGAAGCGGACCATGTCCAACTCGCCCGCATGTGGGAAAAGCGGCTTCGCGGCTACCGGGCCATGGGGTACGAGGTGCGCGGGGCCGATGATGACTCGAGGCTTTCGGCAACCCGGCCGGAATTGCCCGGTCCCATGTTCACACAGGATCACTGACCATGAACTATTCCGCGGTGCTCGAGGCCCTGAACACGGCCTCCCTGTTCGATCTTTATCGCTTGCGCGAAGCCATCCAGAAACAGCTCGAGGATCCTGAAAGGCTCGACGCCATCAAACGCCAGTGTCGTGTTGGACAGCGGATTACGTGGTTCGACAGCGCCGAAAACCGCTTGGTCGAAGCGGAAATCCTGGCGTTGAAACAGACGCGTGTAGCCGTGCGAAATCTGGTGGACGGAAAACGCTGGACGATTCCCCTGTTCTTCATCAACCTGCAGGATGTCGCCGTCGACATTACGCCTTCGCGCGCAGGTGTCGACCGCAATACCCTGAAAGTGGGTGACCTGGTCGGTTTCCAGGACAGGCAGGGACACGAGCGCTACGGGAAGGTGACCAAGCTGAATCGAAAAACGGCAGGGGTCGAGGTTGGCGACACTCATTGGCGAGTCGCTTATGAGCTGCTGTCAGCAATCATCGACGGCGAGAGCGCCACGGAACACGTCATTGATGCCATTCCGTACACCCCCGAATCAGAGTAATCGCCCGACACCGGACACGACCTCACGTGGCAGTACAGTTCTCCAATTTCAGGCCGCTTCCACAAGACCGGCAATGAAGTCGGTAAAGGGGCCGATATTCTGCCCGACGCTCGCCGCTTCCAGGGCCGCCATGTAGTTATCACGCTGTTCAAGCGGAACCACCATCCAGGGGTACCCCCCGGAAGCCAGCATCAGGTTCATCAGGAAGCGCCCCATTCGCCCGTTGCCGTCCATGTAGGGATGAATATAGACAAAGAAGAAGTGCCCCAGTACGACACGCACAGAAGCCTCCGACTCTTGCGTCAAAAGTTCGAAGAAGGCGGGCATCATGTCGCGCACGGCCTCACGGCGAGGGGGTACATGCATCGAACGGCGGATATAGACCTGATCATTACGGTAACCGGCCAGATCGGCAGGGCGCAGCAGACCCGCGGTAACGCTCGATGCAAACATCTCCCGATACCAGTTACCGTGTTCTTCGTCCGCCACGGTACCGCCATTCTCACCGCCGAGCACGCGCGCGACACTTTTTTGCACTGACTGATATGCCTGCCAGTATCCGCGCGCAGCCAGGGCGTCCCGGTGCTTCCGGTCAGCGCCATCACCATCCGGATTCCAGTTACCGCTACGAACACGTTCGATAAGCTCCGGACTGACTCTGTAACCCTCGATGGATAGTGAGTGATAGGCGTCTGTGACAAATATCTCCGCAACGTGTGCCAAATAGGGATCGGCCTGCTCGGGAAGTCCCGGCGCTGCTGGGAACCGTTCGATGACCTGGGAACGCAGTTCCTCCCACATCAGCCGTAGCCGGTTCACATAGGGTGAAACCTCCCGGGCCGACAACACCACGTTGCCGGTACTCTCGAAGGGATCCTCTTCGCGCACGCCGTAGTCTGCCGCACGCATGGTGGCGATAATTTCATCCGCCATGCGCTCCCGTCCGATATTCCGCAAGGCGCCTGCCAGGCGCCCGGCAATCCGGCTATGCCCCCCTTCAAGCAAGTGACCGAGCAGTTCCGAGGAGTCACGAACCATGGCCAGTGCCGTCCGTGCTTCGGTCGGGTTCTGGCGATAGAACGCCGGGCCGCACGAAACCAGGGCTGCCTGTAGTGAAAAGGACCTTAGCCCCTCCACCACCACAACGTCGTCCTTCGCGGGCATGGTCGCCCGCACGTTGAGAAGAGAGGTGCCGTGAGGAAGCGCTATGACCTTGTTGCCCCCTTTCGGCGCCCGCACGAGGAGTTGATGAGGTACGGAAAAGTTGCCCGTATACAGAAGTAGCGACTGTTCCGGCGACAAGCACCAGTCGTCACCAAAACGTTCGTGCAGATAGGCCGCGCAGAAATCCCAAAACGAGGCATACCAGGCGGTACTCTCTCCAGCAGGTTCATCGGGCTTTGCCGGGATATACCAGCCCTTCATCACCTCTTGCAGGAATCCCGCCTTGAGCAGGCGCTCCCGATGGACCCGAGAGAGGCTGGCTGAACGGATAGCCACTGTCCCTTGTACCTGCAACGCCCCCAGCTTGCCGAGTGATTCTGCGAGTTTTTCGGATGGGGTCGCCATATGCCTACCTGGTCGGGTCATCTGGCCGCGCACATATTAGGTTATTATGCTGACTATATATTAGCTTATTGTGCCGCGCACCTGTTAGGTCATTGTGTCGCACTGTTAATAGGTAATTGTGTATCAAGAACCCTGAGCCAGCTGCAAGCACTGTCGAGAAACAGCTGATTCATGGCTTGAGCACCAGACCCCATCCTTGCCTTTCGATACCCAGGGTCGGTCGCTGCCGGTGGAAAGCTCGTCGGGGTCCAGCTTCCCGGCCCACGGCAATGACAGCTCCCTGCCGAGCTGGAGGCACAATCGCACCGTCTTCACGACCCATATTCTCAAGCCGGAGCCGTTGAGTCCGAACCTCCCCTTCCTCGTCGCCAACGAGCATTTTTGCCTGCGGCTGGCCGGAGCCCTCGGCCTCCCATCGACCGGCGTCGACATTCTCCGGGTACCCGAACCGGTCCTGGTGGTGGAACGCTCGACCGCAGGCGGCACGACGGGTCGGTCGACCGTCGGCATGTCGTCGACGCCTGCCAGGCACTGGACTTGGCGGTCAGTCACAAATACGAGCGCAACTTCGGTAGCGGCCGGGATGTAGCGCATATTCGCGAGGGAGTCAGTGTCGAGCGGCTTTTCTCAATTGCCGACTCGAGCTGAGCCTGGTCAACGTCCAATGGATGTCGGCCACCGCTAGCACGCAGGATGGCGCTCTCCAGAATCGTCTTGCAAGAAACTGTTCTATTCGATTGGCCGTGGATGGTGACGGGCGGCACTTACATCTACTGACCGAACTGAATAGCCGACTGAGCATCGGCACTGGGCCCCTACCTTTCGCTGAACGCCGGGGGGCGTCGCGCGGTATCTCGTCTACTAATGGAATGGACGCAGCGCGTCCAAGAGGCGTTCCCACACTGAATGCAGGATACGGTGAGTGGTGCGAATCACTCACCGTATCCTCTAGTTCCCGGTGCAGAGACCCCGAACCCTGGCGTGCAGAGGACAGCGCAACGCATGGGACGATGAAACCGGCTCGGCAACTCCCGTAGTAGCGAACGGGTTCCCATCCACACGTTTTAAGTGATCTCAGCCCCCTCTGTTTATGGGTGAAACAGGGGCCTCGAACAGCGTTTACGGCGCCCCATCGGAGTTGAGCGCCTTGGAGGTGCGCGGCGACATCAGCACGAACAGCGCCGCTGGGGCGGTGGCGGCGTAGCCGCCGAAGCGCTTGAGGAACTGGCGTTTGATCACGTCGGGGTTCTGGGCCGCGTCGTCGGGCTCGGCAGTCGGGACCTGCGGTGGCTGATGCGGATTTTCGCGCATGGTATGGCTCCTTTGAGGTGAAGTGGTTCGACTCGGCACGGTGGCCGCGCCGGGATAAGCGGGTTCAAGGCGCCCGGTCGGAGGCCAGGGACGAGGCCGTAGCGCCATCCGGCAGGATCACCCCGATCTCCGCCGACAGCTGCCCCGGCGCATCGCCCCCGAGGGCGGCGAGGCGGTAGTGATAGCGCTGGCCCGGGAGCAGGTCTCGGTGGAGATAGCTCAGTTGCCCATCCGGCAGGTCCAGCCAGGCGTCATGCACCGTGACCTGGCCGGATTGGTTCCAGTAAACGCGGTAGCCCTCGGCACCCGCCACCGGGTCCCAGCGCAGGGTGATGCGATCGGCCCCGATGGCGACGCGCAAATTCGCCGGCGCGGCCAGCGCGGCGGTGCCGGCGTCCGGCGACGCGTCCGGCGACGCGGCCGATTCGGTGCCCCCGTCCTTGCAACCGGCAACCGCGAAGACCAACAAGGCCATTAAGGCGAGGGAACGAAACAACGATTCTCTGTTCAGGCTCATGCGGCAATCGATCCACGGTGGTTCATGCGATTCACTGGACGAGGAACACCAACCGGCGGCCGGCGCTGTCGTAATAGTTCTCGGCGTCGACCAGGTTGCCCGGTACCAGCAGGGAGAGGCTGGACCGGCCGGCGGCGTGGTCGAGGCCGTCTTTCTGATAGAAACGCACCACCAGCCGGTCACCGCTGGTGAAGGTGGCGGGGTCGAGGGTCAGGGTGTGGGCATAGTTGAATGCACTGGCGGTGATCCCCTGATAGCTCCAGCCGGCCGCCGTCTGGCTGACGGGGCTGAGGCCGACCGCCTCGGCCACCCGGTTGGAGTCGGCGTAGCCGGCGCCGCAGTCGAGCGCGGCGGCCGGGCAGCGGAAGAAGGCGACGGTGGCGAGGTAGTCGGCGTGGTAGCCGGTCAGCTGCCAGGTGAAGGTGTGCGCCTGGCCGAGGGTAAGGGTGGGGGCGGCGCTCAGGTCCAGCGTCAGCCCGGCGGCGTCGTTGTGCACGGCCAGGGCGCTCATCACCGGCGGCAGGCGGCGGCGCGCCTCGTTGAGCGGCCCCTCGGCGTTGCTCAGGAACACCGCCAGCTCCGGGGTCTCGGCATCGTCGGTGGCGAACACCAGGTGGGCGGCGCGGGGGCCGCTCGCCTGCGGGGTGAAGGTCACCTGCACCGAACAGGCGCCGCCGGGGTCGAGGCTTCGGGCGCTGCAGTTGTCGCTGCTCAGCGCATAGTCGCCGGCCTGCAGCCCCTGCAGCGTGACGCCACCCACCCACAACGGCGCAGCGCCGCTGTTAGTAAGACTGATGGTGGCCGGCGGTGTGGTCGTACCGAGGGCCGGGGTGGCGAAGTGGACCAGCCGCGGCCGGGCCTCGATGTCGGCATCGGCCGCGTTGGTCGCCGCCTGGGCGGGCAGGGTTGTGGCCAGGGCGGCGGCCAGCAGCCACGCGCTGAGTCGGTTCATGGGTGTTGCCTCCAGTTCCGTGAGGGGGCGCGCAGGGGTGCCGTGGCGCGCCCGGCTGCAGGGCAGCGGACTGCGGGCACGGTTGCTTGCGCGGGGTTTATCGGTCATCACGCGGCCCCTTAATAACACGGGGTATCCGTGAAGGTGAAGGTCGCCCCTTTCACTATCTCATCACCGAAATGGATATACAGGGCGCCGGCGGTGCCCCGCAGGTCGAACCCTAGCGGGTCGATGAGAAAACTCTTGGTCTCCCCGGCGTTGATGTCGGTGTATTCGGTATCCAGCGAGCTGACGAGTTCCGACTGCAGCTTGATGCTGTAGGCGGTCGTGGTGTTGTTGTTGGTCACCGAGAGGTAGGCGAACGTCAGATCGGTGCAGATGGATTCAACGGTGAAGTCGAGCTGCGCGCCGCAGCGCTCATCATTGGAGCTAAAAGTACCCAGTATCGCTTGGTTTATCTTGACCGGGACCGAGGACGTGTAGAGCGCGTCGAAGGTGGTGGTTTCACCGGCCGAGACCGAGGCCGGTCTGTCGTCAGCACCGACGGTGAGCACGATATCCTCATCGCTGTTGTTGGTCACCGAGAAGGTGCTGAGTTCATCCGTGCGGCACGTCCCCTCAATATGAATCTGCTCCCTGAACGCCGGTATCAGCTTCAACACATCGGCAGACTCCGAGACGTAAATGCTGTTGTACAGGATAAGGCTGACACCGACGTCGTAGGGCTCCACCATCACCCGGGTCTCGCCCGCCGCCAGCGTCATCTCATCGCGCCTGCCCTGTATTGTGAACCTGATTCGCACCGGGATGGCGTTGCCGTTGTGCACCTCGAAGTGCGAGGTGGCGTAGGTGCTGCCCATGGGGGTGAACGTGATGTGAGACTTCAAAATGTCAAGGAGCGCCCATTTATCATCCCCTATCGGGCCAGCCGCGGTCTGGCCGGTGATGCGGTAGCCGTCGCGGTAGACCACATCCACCCGGCGGTTGATATCGGGGATGAGCTTCGGGTAGCTATCATCGGGGTAGGCGATGGTGTCGAGGTACTGGCTGGCGACAACGCCGGGCTCCAGCTCCAGGCGGTGGCGCTCGGTCTCGCTGCCGTCGGTGGTGTCGCTGACCACTACGTCGAGGCTGAGGGTCTCGGCGGTGGGGTTTTTGAGGGTGATAAGCGTGCGGGTCGGCTCGGGGCGGTAGCCGAGGGCCACGCCGTCAGCGAGGGTTGGCACGATGGTGTCGGTGCCGGTGAGGGTGATGGCGACGTCGGCCTCGGCGCTGGCGCCTTGGCTGTCGACCACGGTGTAGCTGAACGTATCGCTGTGGGTCGCCTCGCCCACCAGCGGGGCGAAGGCGCCGGACGGGTCGTAGGCGAGACGGCCGTCGGCGCGCAGGGTGATGCGGGCGCCGGAGGCGAGGGTCACAGGCGTGTCGACGCTGAGCGGCTGGCCCTCCACCGCACTGATGGCGAGGCTGTCGCCGGCGTCGATATCGCTGTCGTTGGCCCGCAGGTCGAGGATGCCGTGGCCGGTAGACAGGGCATGATTGGGCAGCCCCTGGCGGCCGATGCCGGCGCTTTCATACTGCAGCGACAGGGCGCGCGGCGAGCCGGTGGACAGGTAGCGCACGCGGATCGGATGGCGACCCGCTTCGAGGTAGACGCTGGCGCTGCCGCCCGCGGCAAGCAGGGTCTCGCCGCCGATGGCCAGATCGGCCTCACCCGTTGTCACCACGCGTTCAATTGTGTCGAACTCGTCGCCCGTCCCCTCTTCCGGTATTTGACTTTCATAGACAACGCCATCGGTGGAGAGGTGAAAGGTGTAGTCGCCGGCAACGTCGATCTGCAGTTCGCCTTCGAACACCAGCCCCTTCCCGAAGATCGTGTTCACATCCAGGTTGGCGCTCCAGCCGCTCATGTTGGGCGTGCCGGTGAGGGCATCGAGGTCCGCCAGGGTGCCGGTGTACTGGTGGAACAGCAGCCCGTCCAGGCGCTCGGGCAGGGTGGCGCTGTCGGCCACCGCCACGGGGGCGTCGTTGACGCCGGTGACGGTGAGGCTGACCGTGCCCTGGGCGCTGGCGCCGGCGGGGTCGGTGACGCGGTAGCTGAAGCTGTCGCCGGCGCTTTGACCGTCGGCCAGGGTCTGGGCGGCGGCGGTCGGGGTGTAGGTCAGGTTGCCGACGGCGTCGATGGCCACGGTGGCGCCGGAGGCGAGGGTGAGGCTGCTGTTGGGGGTCACCACGTTGCCGTCGATGGCGCTCAGGGTGAGGGTGTCAGTGGCGTCCACGTCGCTGCCCAGGGTGCCGTTGAGGGTCAGCGCCAGGCTGTCGTCCTCGCTGAGGCTGGGGGCGGGGCTGAGCGCGACGGGGGCGTCGTTGGCGCCGGTGACGCTGAGGCTGACCGTGCCCTGGGCACCGGCGCCGGCGCTGTCGGCGACGGTGAAGGTGAAGCTGTCGGCGCCGATCTCACCGGCGGCCAGGCTCTGGAACGGGGTGTAGGTCAGGTTGCCGCCGGCGTCGATGGCCAGGGTGGCGCCGGAGGCAAGGGTGAGGCTGCTGTTCGGCGTCACCGCATTGCCGTCGATGGCGCTCAGGGTGAGGCTGTCGCCGCTGTCGACGTCACTGGCCAGGAGGCCATCCAGGATGAGGACATCGCCGACGTCTTCAATGACGACCCGTGCCACGGGGGCGGCGACCGGGGCGTCGTTGACGCCGGTGACGGTGAGGCTGACCGTGCCCTGGGCGCTGGCGCCGGCGCTGTCGGCAACGGTGAAGGTGAAGCTGTCGCCGGCGCTTTGGCCGGCGGCCAGGGTCTGGGCCGAAGCGGCCGGGGTGTAGCTGAGATTGCCCACCTCGTCGATCGCCAGCGTGGCCCCGGAGGCGAGGGTGAGGCTGCTGTTGGGGGTCACCGCATTGCCGTCGATGGCGCTCAGGGTGAGGGTGTCATTGGCATCCACGTCGCCGGCCAGGGTGCCGTTGAGGGTCAGCGCCAGGGTGGCGTCCTCGCTGAGGCTGGGGGTGGGGCTGAGCGCGACGGGGGCGTCGTTGACTCCCCGGAGCGTGACGCTGATGTGCCCCTGGGCGGTATCGCCGTCGGCATTGATCACGGTGTAGCTGAAGCTGTCGGACGCGGTTTCGCCCGCGCCGAGGGCCTGGGCGGACGCGGGCGGGGTGTAGGTGAGGTTGCCCGCCTCGTCGAGGCTGACGGTGGCGCCGGAAGCCAGGGTGACGCTGGCGCCGGGGGTGATCGGGGTGCCGTCGATGGTGATGAGGCTGAAGGTGCCGTCATCGATCACGCTGGCGAGGCTGTCGACACTCAGCGTCAGGCCGGCGTCGGCGTCGAGGGTGGGCTCGGGGTTGGTCACCACCGGGGTGTTGTCCGCCGCCAGGCGGGTGCGCAGGCGCCGCCCGGCACTGTCGGCATGGGTCACGCTGCTGCCGTCGACCAGCCCGCCGGGGATCACCAGCGAGAGGCTGCCCTTGTCCGCCAGGTAGTCCGCCTCGCTGGTGTAGTACAGGCGCAGCACCAGATCGTTGGGGGCGTTGGGAAAGTCCGCCGCTGCGGGCGAGAAGGTGTAGTCGTACTGCATCTGCGTCGCCCGGGCGTCGCCGTAGCTCCAATCGGAGGCCGTCAGGGCGGTGGGTTCGAGCAGCCCGGAATCGAGCGCGTGGTTGCCATAACTGGCACCGCAGTCGGTGGTGTCCACGGTGCAATCGAACACCACCAGCCGGGTGCGGTACTTTTCGCCGTAACCGATCAGGCGCCAGCTCAGCGGGTAGCTGCCGTCCACCTCCAGGGTGTCGGGCAGGGTCAGTGCCGAGACCACCGGCGGCAGGCGCCGCTCACCCTGCTCGAGGTCGCTCTCACCATTGCGCAGAAAGGCGGTGAGCACCTCGGTGCCGCCGGCGTAGGGAATGGCCAGGACGGCGCTGTAGGAGGTGGCCGCCGCCTCGGGTTGGAAACGGACCGCCAGCGTGCAGTCGGCCTCCGCCGCCAGAGTCTGGGCGGAGCAGTTATCGCTGGTGAGGGTGAAGTGGGGGCTGGGGCTGTCGTCGGCGCGCTGTAGCGCGGCCGTGCCGAGGAGTACTGGCTCGCTGCCGCCATTGCTGACGGTGAAGGTGACCGGGTCACTGCCGGTTTCGATGGCCGTCGGCCCGAAGGCGTAGCCGGCCGGCTGCACCGTCAACCCGGCGGCGCTCGCAGGGGCGGCGGCCCCCAGCGCCAACCCCGCGACCAGCGCGAACAGGTGCCACGCCGCCTTCGCCCGGGTTGCCAAACCGGCGCGATCAGGGCATGGTCGGCCGCTCTTCGGACGCCTCGGTGGTACCGCATTGGCGGGGCGGATCGAATTCGACGAGTCGGTGCGGCGGCGGTAGGTCATGTCTCTGCTTTTCGTGCGAGCGAGTCGGTAACGAGGACGGCGACCCACAGCCTAACAGGCAAGCGTATACAGAGCGTTTAATCGGTGAATTCCCTGACCCTCCTGGCCCTTGGCGATTTCCAAGTGCACCGCGACGGCGAGCCCTTGCGCTTCGCCTACGACAAGATGCGCGCGCTGCTGGCGCTGTTGGCCGTGGAGAGCGACGCCTATCACCGGCGTGAGCAGCTGGCGCAAATGCTGTGGCCGGACCACCCCGGCGACGAGGCGCGGGCGCAGCTGCGCACCGCCCTGTCGCGCCTGCGCGCGCTCATCGCCAGTTCCGGGGTGGCGCTGCACGTCAGCCAAGGCAAGCAGGTCCGGCTCAATCCGCAACTGCCGCTGCAACTCGATGTGCGTCAGTTCCTGGCGGCCGCGGGCGAGGTGAAGAGCGCGGACCAGGCCGAGGCGGCGCTGCGCCTCTACCGCGGTCCGTTCCTGGCCGATCTGGTGCTACCGCGCTGCGAGGGGTTCAACGACTGGGCCGAGGCGTGGCGCGCCCGTGTGCGCCGTCATGGCGTGCTGCTCGCCAGCGCTGCCATCAAGTTTCATCTGCATGGCGGTCGGCTGCTCGAGGCGCTGCGCCTGGCCGAGCGCCGGGTGGAGCTGGACCCCGGGGACGAGGCGGGACACCGGGAGCTGATGCGGCGGCTGGCGGCGGTGGGCCAGGTGAACGCGGCAAGGTTGCACTTCGAGACCCTGCGCCGGCGTCTGCGTGAGGAGCTCGGCGTGGAACCGGAGCCGGCGACCGCCGAGGTGCTTCGGCAGCTCGGCGGCGGCGCCGCCACCGGCGCCGCCACCGGCGCCGCCACCGGCGCCGGACCGGTCGCCGACGAGTTGCGCCACCTGACCGCGCTCTACGTGCGCTACAGCATCGTCGATGAGGTCACCGATGCGGAGCACCGTGCGGCCCACCTGGAGGCGCTCGGTGATGAGTTGGCGGGTCAGGCCACCGAACGCGGCGGCCACGTGGTGCGGGCCCATCCCGGTGGGCTGCTGGTCTACTTCGGCTACCCGGTGAGCCGGGAAGACGACGCGCGCGAGGCCGCGGCGACCGCGCTACGGCTCGAGCGCACCGCCGGCCAGTGCGGTGGCCGGGTCGTCATGGGGATCCATACGGCGTTGGCGGTAGCCGGTCCCGGCGCGCCGGACCGGGGCAACCAGGTCACCAGTGCGGCCATGGACCTTATCGATACGGTCAGTGAGGCGACGCTGCGGGTAAGCGGGGCGACGGCCCCGTCGCTGCAGGGCTGGTTCGAACTGCGCCAGATGGACGATGGCGCCTGGCGCGTGCTCGGCGCCACCGCGGCGGTCAGTCGCCTGCAAGCCGCTTCGCGACTGACCCCGTTCGTCGGGCGCAGGGGTGAGCTGGCGACGCTGCGTGGGTGCTGGGATGAGGTGCTGGCGGGTGCCGGGCGCGCGGTGCTGATCCGTGCCGAGCCGGGGGCGGGCAAGTCGCGCCTGGTACGCGAATTCCTCGACGCGCTGCCGGAGCGGGTGCCGATGGTCGAGCTGCATTGCCTCAGCCGCGGTAGCGAACGGCCTTTTCATCCGCTGATCGGCCTGTTCGAGCGGGAGTGCGGGATCGTGCCGGGCGACCCGCCAGCGGTCCGCGACGAGAAGCTGCGCCGCCTGTTCGGCAGCCGGTCACGGGGCGCCCGCACCCACATCGAGGTGCTTGGCCGGCTGCTGGTGGACGAGGCCGCGAACGCCAAGTTGGTGCCCGCCGGTTTCGCCCGGGAGCTGGAGCTGACAATGCGCGCTCTGGCCCGGCGCGCAGCGCCGCTGGTAGCCGTGGTCGAAGACCTCCACTGGGCCGATCTCTCGACGCTGCAACTGCTGCAGGACTTCATGGGACGGCAGCCCCGCTGCCTGCTGGTGATCACGGCGCGCCCGGAACTGGCGCCCGCGCAGTTGCCGGAGTTGCACCGGGCGATGGCGCTGCGGCGGCTCGATGCCGCCGATGCCGAGGCCATGGTCCAGGTACTGGCCGACACGGCGATGCCGGCATCGACGGTGAGCGACATCGTGGCTCGCGGTGAGGGGGTGCCGCTGTTTATCGAAGAGCTGACCCGCGCCGCCGGCAGCCGCCAGGATGCGGAGGCGGTCCTGCCGACCCGGCTCGCCGGGCTGCTGGCGGCGCGGCTGGATCGGCTCGGACCGGCCAAGCGCCTGGCCCAGACCGCCGCGGTCCTCGGCCGCGAGGTGCAGCGCAATCAACTGGCGGAGCTCAGCGGTGGCGCGCAGGTGATCGAAGCCCCGTTGTGCCAACTGATTGACGAGGGCCTGCTGGAACCGCTGCCTGAACGTGAGCGGTTACGCTTTCGCCATTCGCTCTACCAGGATGCCGCCTACGATACGCTCGTCGGCACCGAGCGCGAGGCGCTGCACTATCGGGTGGCGCGACTGTTCGCTCAGGAGGGCTCGGCGGTGCGTGCCCACGCCCCCGAGAGCGTGGCCTGGCATTTCGCCCGGGCCGGCGCGCCGATGGACGCCGCGCGCTGGTGGCTCAAGGCCGGCCGCCGGGCCCTGGGTCAGGGGGCCCTGGTCGAGGCCGGGCAGCATGTGCGCCACGGCCTCGACCAGCTTCCGCGGATACCCGCTGCGCTGAGCCCGGTAGCCCTGGAGCGGGAGCTGCAAACGGTCCTCGGTACGGTGCTGTTACTGCTGGAGGGTTACGGCTCCAGCGGAGCGGCGGCCTGTTTCGATCGTGCGAAGCGGCTGTTGACCCCCGACGACGCCCTCCCCGTCCGCTTCGGCGTGCATTGGGGCGTGTGGCTGGGTTCCAGCACCCGTTGGGGCCACGTCAGCGGCCGAGAGCAGGCACGGCGACTGGTCGGTTTGGCGCAGCAGAGCGGGAACGCGGGGTTGCAGGCGCTGGCGTGGTGGGCGTTGGGGGACAGCGAGCTGTGGCTGGGCGAACAGCGTGCCGCCGGCGTCGCCCTCGCCCGCGCCATCGACCACTACAACCAGCCGGGCGGCGACCGCCCGCCCATCGACACCATTGACGACGCGGGCGTCATGGCCAATGCCTTCCTCTCCTGGAATGCCTGGCTGCGCAGCGATGAGGCGGGGGCGCGCCAGGCCACCGAAACCGCTTTCGCGCGGGCCGGAAAGCGCCCCGGGCCGCTCGGCTACACACTCGCGTTCGCGGCATTTCTGGAACGCATGAAGGGCGATGCGGCGGCGACCCTGCCCCTGGCGGAGCGGCTGCTGAGCCATGGCCGGGAGTACCGTCTGGTCCTTTGGGAGGTCACCGGTCAGGCGATCCGCGGTTGGGCGCTGGCGCTGGGCGCCCGCCGCGCCGATGGCGCGGCCGACATCGAGGCCGCCATCGGGCTGGTGAATGAGGTGATGCCGAGTATCGCGCTGACCTATCACAGCATGCTGGCGGAGGTGTACGGGGCGCTCGGCGAGGCCGGAGCGCAACTGGCGGCAGCGGATCGGGCACTCGCCGGCGTCGACACCTACCAGGACCGGTTTCTGGTGGCGGAGCTGCACCGTCTGCGCGGCGATGCCCTGGCCGCGCTCGGCGACTCGCCCGGCGCCGGCGCGGCCTACCATACGGCACTGGCGACCGCCCGAGCCCAGGGCGCCGTACCCTTTGAGCGGCGCGCCTTGGCGGCACTTGAGGCCCTTTAGCGGTTCAACTTGGGCGGACTGGCGACTCACCACGGAGCGCCAGTTCCAAACGAACTTGCCCTAGCGCGATGGAACATTCCTAATCATGAACGCCCACCCGGAGGTACCCAGGCTGACAGGCTTGAAGCCGATGCCAAGCGGTTACCCGATGTGATGCTCGACTATGCGGTATGGCTCCGTCTTTCACGCGCTGGCGATTCGATGACATCGCCGCCTTCTACCTAAAGAAACCTGAATTCCATCACAGAATTTCGAACACCAGGCACTGCTTTCCACGTTTCACGGTAATCTCGGATCCACCGAAGTCGAAAGTCCAGGTAAACGACGCCTGCGATTTCATCAAGGAGTGAGAAAGATGCTGGTAAGATTCGGACTGATTTTTGTCGTGCTCTTTTTAGTTGTAACAGTCAATCTGCCAGCCAGCATCATTGCCCAGATGGGGTTCGAGCCGGACGCCCTGATGGGCGCACTGGTGGCATTCGTCGTCACCGGTCTAATTGCTCACCAGCGGATGATGTTCATCCTCTTGGTCATCGCGCTTGCCATCGGAGCCAATCTCCCCGAGGAGGTGGCCGCCAGTTACGGTGTCGATCGCATCGTGCTGCTGGCCACCTTGGCGGCGGTCGTACTCGTACCACAAATCCGGCACTGGTTTGAATAAACGCGGGGCCGGGGATTTATGCCCCGCATGGGGTGCGGCCCTCCCACAGCGCTTCTCCCCTGGTATGGGTGAAGTTGCTCTCCGTGACGCCTCCGGCGCTGTATCGAACCGGCAATTTTAGCGGGACTTGTTTGCCCTAACCGGTTCCGGCTTGATTTCGCCAGGACGTCCCAGCAGATAACCCTGCCCCACTTCGCAGCCGTTCTCACGCAGGAACATCAGTTGCGCCTCGGTTTCGATGCCTTCGGCGACGACCCGAAGGCCCAGGGCGCGGGCCATGCCGAGAATGGCCTGGACGATCGCTACGTCCAAATCGTCATCGGGGATGCCGGTGATGAAGCTGCGGTCGATCTTGAGGGTGTCGAGGGGGAAGCGCTTGATATAGCCGAGGCTGGAGTAACCGGTGCCGAAGTCGTCGATGGCCACGCGCACCCCGAGTTTTTTGATCGCAGTGAGTACCCGGCCCGCTGCCGTGCTGTTGCGCATGACGCTGTGTTCGGTGATTTCGAGTTCCAGCCAGGAGCCGTCGAGTTCGAACGTCTTCAGTACGGCGGCCAGTTCGTCCGCCAAGCGGAGATCGTGGATGTTCTGGCTGGAGAAATTCACCGCCACCGGTATTTCGCCCCTTCCCTGGTCGCGCCACAACCGGTGTTGCCGACAAGCGCTGCGCAGGACCCACCAGTCGACTTCACGGACCAGACCACTTTTCTCTGCGGCCGGAAGGAATTCGCCCGATTGCAGTAGTCCACGCACCGGATGGTTCCAGCGGACCAGGGCTTCATAGCCGACCAGGCGTCCGTCTTTGATCGTGTACTGCGGCTGGTAATGCAGGAGCAATTCGTTCTTGGCCATGGCGGCGCGCAGTTCCGTTTCCAGGCGCAGGTCGTCATCCGAGGCTGCCGACATCGTCGGTTCGAACCAGGCGAAGCCGTGGTGCCCGGCCACTTTGGCGACGTACATGGCGGTGTCGGCGGCCTTCACCAGGGCGTCCGCATCCTTGCCGTGCTCGGGGTAGAGCGCAATGCCGATACTGGAACCGGAGTACAACTCGTGGCCGTCGATGGAGAAGGGGCGCGACAGTGATTCACGAATGCGTTCCACCACTTCGGTCACGGCCGGCTCATTCTCGGGTTTGACCAGCAGCACCGTGAACTCATCCCCACCCAGGCGGGCGACAGTATCGGCATTGCGCACGCACGTGCCGATACGTTCGGCCACACGCTTGAGCAGCTGGTCACCCGTGGCATGACCGAGGGAGTCGTTGATCAGCTTGAAGCGGTCGAGGTCGATGAAAAGCAGCGCCATCCGCCCGTCGTCGCGTGCCCGTTCCGAGATGGCGTGGCGCAACCGCTCATAGAACAGCGCACGGTTAGGCAGATTGGTCAACGGATCGTAATAGGCGAGATGTTCGAGACGCCGTTCCGATTCCTTGATGGTGGTGATATCGGTAAAGATGGCGACGAAGTGGCTGGCCGCTCCATCCGAACCCCGCACGGCGGCGATCGAGATCCACTCCGGATAGATCTCGCCGTTTTTTCGGCGATTCCAGATCTCGCCATGCCACTCGCCAAGCGTGAGCAGTTCACGCCACATGTACCGGTAGAACTGACGGCTTTGACGCCCCGAGCGGAGAATGGCGGGCGTACGGCCGATCGCCTCTTCGGAAGAAAAACCGGTGACCTCGGTAAACGCCCGATTGACCGCCACGATCGTGCCATCGCGGTCGGTGATGAGGATCCCTTCGCGGGTGTATTCGAACACGGTGGCGGCAAGCCGCTGGTGCTCTTCGTGGCGGCGCCTTTCCGTGAGGTCGCGCAGGAAGGCCAGGATCGCGGGACGGCCGTCGAACGTCATCGGCAATGCGGAGGACTCCACGTCGCGGATCACCCCGTCGAGGCCGAGCACCCGCGTTTCGTACATGGGGGGAACGATGCCGCTCAACATCTCCGTAAGGAGCTGGCGAACGCCCTCCTTCGATCCCGGCATAACGAAATCGAGTACCTTCCGACCGACAATCTGGTCGCGCCGTTCCGCCCCGAGCAGGCGAGCTGCCACGTCATTGGCAAACAGAAAACGTTCGCTGTCCGCAACCAATACGGCATCGGGCGCGGCGGCAATCAGGGCCCGGTAGCGCGACTCGCTCTCGGCCAACTGCCGCTCACGGTCGGCCAGGGTGCTGGTCCGCTCCCGTACCCGTTCCTCAAGGCTGTCGTGTGCTGCATGCAGATGCGCCAGCATCCGCCGGAATGCCTCCGCCAAGCGCCCGATTTCATCCCCCCGCTCCACCGCGATCGCCGCGTCGAGTTTACCTCCATCCGCTATGCGCACCGCGGCCTCCGTCAAGGCGGTCAGCGGCGCGATCAACCGGGCGGCAATGGCGTGCGCGATCCACACGATCAGCGCCAATGCCGCCAGAGCGATGGCCGCATAGCCACTGCGCAGCCGATGGAGCGGAGCCATCGCGGCCGCGGCCGGGATTGAAATCTCGAAGCGCAAACCCAGCGGTAACAGCGGTGGCGGCAGTTCATTCAACGGCTCTGTACCGGACAGGAACTCGGTGTGCCCGAGGCGTTCACAAGCGACGCAGGCGATTGTCTCGTCGGCGCCCAGCAAGCGAACCACGGCCGCCGGATCGACATTGTGCAGCGACTCCACCAGCAAGGGGGCAAGCGCAAAGCGGGCCAGCAACATGCCTTCGGGACGGCCGGTCGGCCGATAGATCACCGGCAACCCCAGCGTGACATCGGTTGCCCCGATGCGGGCCATCGGTTGTCCCTCGTCCACAATCCGTCGCGGCCAACCGGGCGCCGCCTCCACTTCGCCATTGCAGGCCACCGGCCGACCGCGGAAATCGGCCAGGCACAACGCCGTCGGCACCTGTGCCAGGCGGGTGTGGTCGCGCAGAAACGGGGCGAGGTAGAGGGCCCGGCCTTCGCTGTCGGCCAAGGCATTGGCCACCAAGGCATTGCCGGCGAGGTCCTGAAGATCCCCGTAAATCGCCCCGAGCCGGAACTCCAACCGTTCGGCAGCAATAAAGGCGCTGTGCTGCATCTGCTTGGCGATCGACTCCGCCAGCAGGAAACGTAGCGCCAAATAGGAAACGCTTCCGATCAGCAGCACGAAAATGCCGGCAAAGGCCAGCGTGTGCAGCATCACGCGCCAACGCAAACTGCCGGTCAACCGGGTGCGCAGAGCGGAGACTGGGCGCGGCCGGATCATGGCGCCGTTACCGGCACCAAGACACCATCATGGCGGAAGACGGCCATGAACAACGCCTCCGGCGACAGTGCCTCGTGGCGCTCCGGCGTAAACGGTGCGGGATAGTCCCGGATCAGTCCGCTGTAGTTCCGCACCTGCTCCAGGGCGTCGCGAACCGCCGCGCGGTCGGTCGTGCCGGCCA
This sequence comes from Gammaproteobacteria bacterium, assembly GCA_041685045.1. GTDB lineage: Bacteria > Pseudomonadota > Gammaproteobacteria > Thiohalomonadales > Thiohalomonadaceae > Thiohalomonas. Next base: position 19,496 of record JAWLGP010000036.1, on the reverse strand, counting down.
GCTCAACGGCACGGGCGAGAATGTGGGTGAGGTCGTAGGCGTGCGCGAGGCCGACCGGTGAAACCACCTCTTCGGCGCCGCCGATCCCGAACAGGCGCCGGCCGGCCGCAAGCACACGCGCCATTTGGGGCCGTCGTGCCGTCAGAAAGCTGTAGGTCTGCACCACGGAGAAATCGATCTGCTGCAGCGCCTCGCCGGTCAGTTCGGCGAAGTTGCCCCCGGTTACCCCCCAGTGACTGATGAGCGGTAACCGCTCCTCCGCAGGCAGCGCCGCGATTTCCCCAACCAGAACGGCACCGTCGTTTTCGTTGACGGCGACAACGATCGCCTGCGCCCCCGCCTGCCGCAATTGCTGATAGTGGGTCAGGAAACTGCTGTCCCCCCAGTTGTGCCACGCGACGCCGACCACACTCGCGACGTCCTCCTCGTTCTGGGTTGCCAGCGCCGCCGCATGATTGCTGCGTCCCCAGGCGTTATTGGGAAGCATCAGCCCCACCCGCTTCAGCCCTCGCTGCCGCGCCTGTGCCAACATGAAGGGCATGGCCCAGCCATCGCGCAGAGAGAGGCGGAAGGTGTAGCTGGGGACGTAGCGGTGGTCGATGATGCCGTCGGCAGCACCCCACGGGTCGAGCAGAATGAGGCCACGTTCGTGCAGGGTCGGCAACTGGGCGATGGCCACGGCGCTGAACTTGCCGGTGAACATCGCCACCAGATCGGGGGTGTCTGCAAAGGCCTCGGCATTGGCGATGCCGCGTGCGGGTACCGAGCGGTTGTCACGTTCGACGAGTTCCAGGGGACGACCGCCAAGTACACCACCGGCGGCGTTGATCTCGTCGATGGCAATGAGAATCCCCTGGCGGATGGCATCATCCGAGGTACTGCTGAGGTGACCGGCCTCTGAGTCGAAGCCGACACGTACAGGCGGTTGTCCGGCACTTGCAGCTCCGGCCAACAGGAGAACGAAGGCTAGCAGGTACTTCATTTTCGAGCCCTGGCAAAGCAGGTTGAAATCGGAACCCCGAGAGTCCCGCAAACCACCTCCTGCGCCCGGTCCACCGGGTTCGTCCGTCACCTGCCATCATACTCCAGTCGCTCGGGCAGGTAACCAGTGGACGCGCCGCCACCGTTCGTTTCCGACCAACCGGGTCAAGTTAGGACTGATGGGGTTTTGTAGGAAATTTCCTACATGCTTTTCCGATATTTCCTACAGCAACCAAGAGACCGTTGGTGCCAGAATACGTCGCACCAGGATGCACTGGACCGACCCCTCGGAGAGAGGGGGATATTAGGGAAAATCGCTACTGTCTCAAGTAGAAGCCGATCAACCGTGTGGTGCCGGCCGGTCCAACCGGCACTGCACGGTCCTTTTCTTAGCCCCGCCTCCCGCAAGCGCCGCTCGGCCTGTGATAACCTGCCCATCCGACTTCGAACCGACTTCTTCCGCCGGAACCCGTGACCTCCAGCACGCAAGGCGCCGTCAAGCAACGGACGTCCGACATTTACCTCGAACGCGAAGGCCAGCGCCTGATCGGGCGTGTCATCAACGCGGTCGAGCACGAGCCCTGGAGTGTCACCCTGCTGCAATTGGCGTGGACCGCCGGCCCGGCGACCTTTCTGGCCGCTCAAGGCGGTTATTACCTGGGTTTCGGCGAGTTTTTGCCCACCGATCGCATCATTTTCTTCGTCGGCTATACCGCCTTTGCCGGGGTCATCGGGATCCTGACCAAACTGCTCTACGACCAACACGTCCGCGGCAAACGCAAGCGCCGGGAAGAGGCGTTGACCACGGTCATCGACCGCCTCCCCGAACTCATCTTTGCGGTCCGCGACCTTACCCTGGCCTCGCTGCCACCCGAGCAGCGAAAGCGGGAAGCCGCCTGGCGCCTGCTCAAGGAGACCGAGCTCGGCCCCGTCGGTCTCGCCACTGCGGTGGAGGATCTGACCGGCAGCATCCATCTTGCCGACACCGCGCGCCGCATGGAGATCTATCGCCGCCAGGGCATGTTTCACCGTGCCCGCGACCTGTTCGATGAAGAGGCGGACCTGATCGGCTGGGCGGTCGATGCCTTGCAGGCCGGGGCGCCGGCCATGGCCGGGACACTGCGTGAGCGCCTCGAGGGGCGGGGCGTGACGGTGAGAACCGGTGTACCGCGGGATGAGAATTTCGTCGAACGGATCTTCGCCGCCATTGGCGACGAGAACCCGGCGCTGATGACGCTCTACGACGTGGAAGAGGTCCTGGTGCTGGCCTTCGAGCTCATTAGCGGCCGCGAGATCCCGGTGCTGACGTTCAATTACCGCGGCAGCTGGCAGTTGGCCCGGGCCACCGATGCCCTGGAGCGGGCCCGTGTCCAGTTCCAGATCGCCAAGGCCACCGGTTACAGCCGGCTGAAGGCGCTGATCGCCCTGCTGACCGAAAGCGACGTGGAACTGGCCGAGACCGTGGCCGGTCAGGACAGCGACACGCTGCTGGCAAAGGTGCAGGCGAGCTTCGACCAGTTGCGCGAGGCGATTTACGACCTCCGTGTCGAGGTGGCCAATGGCCGGATCAGCGTGCTGGACGAGTTGGAGGACAAGACCCGCACCCTGGCCGCCGGGATCGAGATCTACGAGGCCCTGCGCGCCGCCTACCGTGAAATGGGGCGGCGCCATGCCGAGCTGATTCGGGCGCGCGGGCGCTGGGATGCGCTTTCGTCCGGGAAGCGCGCCTCCGCCACCGAACTGAGCACCGGTGGGCGCCGCTCCGGCCTGAGTATCGCCGAGCGGGCGATCCGCCTCGATGACGACGAAAAACTGCGGGCGGCCGAGGCGCTGATGCAGCCATTGCGCTCGCTCGACCTGCGGCGCAATCGCCGCCGCCCGGCCATTGCCTCCCATACCGGTATGCGGCCGCTGACGGTCGAGTCGGCCAAAGATCTGGCGGTCGACGTTGCGCTGGTTCTAGAGCGCTTCGCCGAGATCAGCCGACCGCAAAACCAGCGTGCCATCAACGCTTCGAATGCGCCGTTGCTGGCCAACATCGAGCCGGGAATGAGTGCCGCAACCAAGGCGGCGGTCGGCTCCGCCGTCGTGCAGGCGATCCACACCGATGTCGCCCGGCCTGCCGAACGGCTGGCGGCGGCACTGGTACACCACTACCGCATCGAGCTGACCGACAAGGCCATCGGCTTCTTGCATGACGTTTACGGAGCCGACCTGGAAACGCTGCAGGTGATCGCGGCCTACGCCGAACCGGCTCCGGTGGTCCCGGTACAACAGCTACGCAACCGACCACCCTCCATTCCGCCGCTCGACGACAACTGGACCCGGCAGGTCAACCGGGGCCGGCGACTGCTGGCGAGCCACGATCGCGAGCTCTGAAGGAACCGGCCGCCCCGCCCCCCCCGCCACCGTATGAACTAGGCTTTAGGCATTTCCCCCAGCCGAATACATTCGTTCCCGGAATGCGGATGCCTTTTCTACGCCCACTGCTATTCGCAGGTGTCGTGCTGTGGACGGCACAGCCCCAGGCCGCCACCGTCGCCATCTCCTGCGGAGCCGTCGGTCTGGAGCTCTCGGTCTGTCGTGAGGGTGCCGAGGCGTGGGCGGCTAAGACCGGCCACCAGGTCCGGGTGATTTCCACCCCCAATTCCGCCACCGACCGGCTGGCCCTGTACCAGCAACTGCTCGCCGCCGGATCGGCGGATATCGACGTCTTTCAGATCGACGTGATCTGGCCCGGGATCCTGCACGAGCACTTCATCGACCTCACCCCTCATGTAACACCGGAGCGATTGGCCGCGCAGTTCGAGACCGTGGCGGCCAACAACACGGTGGCGGGCCGACTGGTGGCCCTGCCCTGGTTCGTCGACGCCGGCCTGCTCTACTTCCGCAAGGACCTGCTGGAGAAGTACGCGATCGCACCGCCGCGAACCTGGCAGCAACTCACGGAGGCGGCGGAGCGGATCCAGAGCGAGGAGCGCCGTGCCGACAACGACCAACTGTGGGGCTTCGTCTGGCAGGGTCGCGCCTACGAGGGACTAACCTGCAATGCCCTGGAGTGGGTCTATAGTCGCGACGGCGGTACCCTCATCGACTCCCGGGGCGAGGTCACCATCGACAACCCCCGTGCCGCCGCCGCGCTCGAGCTGGCCGCCTCCTGGATCGACACCATCACCCCGCTCGGTGTACTCAATTACGACGAGGAGCAGACACGCGGGGTATTCCAGTCCGGACGTGCGGTGTTCATGCGCAACTGGCCCTATGCCTGGCCCCTGGTCAACGGCAAAGGCAGTCCCATCGCCGGCCGGGTTGGGATCGCCCCGCTGCCGGCGGGGGGCGACGGCGGCAAGAGCACGGGAACGCTCGGCGGCTGGCAACTGGCCGTCTCCCGCTATTCGCAGGTCCGCGAAGAGGCCATCGACCTGGTGCTGCACCTGACCAGCCTGGCCGAACAGAGGCGCCGTGCCATCGGTGCCGGTTACTACCCGACCTGGGAGACCCTCTACGACGACCCCGAGGTGCTGGCGGCCAACCCCGCCGCCCACATCCTGCAGGCGGTGCTCGAGGGCGCCGTGGCCCGCCCGTCGGATGTCACCGGCCGCCGCTACAACCAGGTCTCCAACGCCTTTTGGACAGCGGTACACGCCACCTTGGCCGGGCGCGGCAGCGCCGAACGGAATCTCGATCGCCTCGCGAGCCGCCTGCAACGACTCTCCCGCCGGGGCTGGTAACCGTGCCCACATTGGCGCAACAGCGGGTCCGCACCGCCTGGCTGTTCCTGCTGCCGATGCTGGTGGTGCTGGTACTGACCGCCGGCTGGCCGTTGGCGCGCACCGTCGGCTTCGCCTTTACCGATGCCTACCTCGGTGACCTGGAGAGCTACCGCTTCATCGGCCTCGACAACTTCGCCCTGCTGGTACAGGACCCGCTCTGGTGGCAGGCGGTGCGCAACACCCTGGTTTTCGCCGTCGCCTCGGTTTCGCTGGAGCTGATGCTGGGGCTCGGCGTCGCCCTGATGCTCAATGCCGCCCTGCCGGGGCGTGGACTGCTGCGGGCCGCTGTACTGATCCCGTGGGCGATCCCGACCGTGGTCTCCGCACGCATGTGGCAGTGGATGTACAACGACCTCTACGGCGTCATCAATCAGGGGCTGCTGGGACTGGGGCTGATCGCCGAACCGATCGCCTGGACCGCCGACCCGGATCTCGCGCTGTGGGCGGTGGTCGCGGTGGATGTGTGGAAGACCACGCCGTTTGTCGCCCTGCTGGCATTGGCCGCACTGCAATTGGTGCCGGAGGAGCTCTATGAAGCCGCCCGGGTCGATGGTGTCCATCCGTTCAAGGTTTTCCTGCGCATCACCCTGCCGTTGATCGCCCCGGCCCTGCTGGTGGCGGTGATCTTCCGGCTGCTCGATGCGCTGCGCATCTTCGACCTGATCTACGTGCTGACCGCCAACAGCGAGACCACCATGTCGATGTCGGTCTACGCCCGCCAGCAGCTGGTCGAGTTTCAGGATGTCGGTTACGGCTCGGCCGCCGCCACCCTGCTGTTCGCCATCGTCGCGCTGCTGGTGGCCTTGGTGCTGACCGCCGGCCGTACCCGCACGGCCGCGCTGCAATGAGGCCCGTCCTCCGCAAACTGCCGGCCGCAATCGGTTACGGCGTGTTGGCGGCACTGCTGCTCATCTACACCCTGTTCCCCTTCTACTGGGCGGTCGTTTCATCGCTGAAGAGCGGCGGCGCGCTGTTCAATGCCGAGCTGTGGCCGGACCTCCCCGCCTGGGAGAACTACGTCGCCATCTTTCGCGAGCAGCCGTTCGGGCGCAATATCGTCAACTCCAGCGTGGTGGCCTTGGTTACCGTTTCACTCAGTCTGGCGCTCGCCGTCGGCGCCGCTTACGCCTTCAGCCGCACCCGTTTCCGTGGCCGGACCGGCCTGTTGCTGACCATCCTCAGCGTTTCGATGTTTCCCCAGGTGGCGGTGCTCTCTGGGCTGTTCGAGCTCATCCGCGCCCTCGGTCTCTACAACACGCTGCCGGGGCTCATCCTGTCATACCTGATCATCACCCTGCCGTTCACCGTCTGGGTGCTCACCACCTTCATGCGCGAACTGCCCCGCGAGCTGGAGGAGGCGGCACTGATAGACGGCGCGACACCGTTTCAGGTGGTGACCCGAATATTCCTGCCGCTGATGGGACCGGCCCTGGTCAGCACCGGCCTGCTCGCCTTCATCGCCGCCTGGAACGAATTTCTCTTCGCCCTGACCTTCACCCTCACCAGCGAGATGCGCACGGTCCCGGTGGCCATCGCCCTCATCAGCGGCGCCAGCGCCTACGAACTGCCCTGGGGCCACATCATGGCCGCCAGCGTCGTGGTGACGGTGCCGCTGGTGCTGCTGGTACTGGTGTTTCAGCGGAAGATCGTAGCGGGGCTGACGGCGGGGGCGGTGAAGGGGTGAAGAGTTAAGAGTTAAGAGTTAAGAGTCAAAAGTAGGTCGGGTTAGCGCAGCGTAACCCGACGTCCACCGACTTCGCCGAACCTTGTCGGGTTACGCTGCGCTAACCCGACCTACGGGTCCTAACCGTCAACTCCAACCAATGTCCGCCGTCGAACTCCACTCCCTGACCAAGCGCTTCGGCCCGGCCGAAGTGATCCACAGCATCGACCTGCATCTGAACAGCGGTGAGCTGTCGGTGTTCGTCGGGCCTTCCGGCTGCGGCAAGTCGACGCTGCTGCGGCTGATTGCCGGTCTGGAGGACCCGTCCGCCGGCCGGGTGGTGATCGGAGAGGAAGAGGTGACCGACCGCCCGCCCGCAAGGCGCGGTATCGCCATGGTGTTTCAGTCCTACGCCCTCTACCCCCACATGAACGTGTTCGACAACATGGCGTTCGGATTGAAGCTGGCCCGTGGGAAGAAAGCGGAGATCGCACACAAAGTGCGTGCCGCGGCGCGCACACTGCAGATCGAGGGGCTTCTCGACAAACGGCCGCGCGAGCTCTCCGGGGGGCAGCGCCAGCGGGTGGCGATCGGCCGTGCCATCGTGCGCGAGCCCAAGGTATTTCTGTTCGACGAACCACTTTCCAATCTGGACGCCGCGCTGCGGGTGCAGATGCGCCAGGAGCTGGCGGAGCTGCAACGCCGCCTGGCGGCGACGATGGTCTATGTCACCCACGATCAGGTGGAGGCGATGACCCTGGGGGACCGGATCGTGGTCCTGAACGCCGGCCGCGTGGAACAGGTCGGGGCTCCGCTGGAGCTGTACCATCGTCCCGCCAACCGCTTCGTGGCCGGGTTCATCGGCTCGCCGCAGATGAACTTTCTGGAGGGCCGCTATGCGGCGGCTCCGGAGCCGGCGATCAGGTTGGGTGGCGGCGACCGCCTCCAACTCTCGCGCGCGTCCGATCTGCCCGATGGCGCACCGGTGACATTGGGCGTCCGTCCGGAACATCTCGCGGTGGCCGATCACGGCCTCCGCGGCAGCGTGCTCCGGGTGGAACGGCTCGGTAGCGAAAGCTATCTCCTGGTGCAGACCGCCGGGGGGCCGGTAACGGTGCGCGCCGCGGGCGACAGCCGGCTGGGCCCGGGCGACCCTGTTGCCCTGGCGGCGCAGGAGAATACGTTGCGCCTGTTTTCGCCATCGGGGCAGGCCCTGTAGGTCGCCTCAGTATCACGGTGCGGTTCGCAAGCTCACCACACCCTACGATCATTGAGCAACCGTAGGATGCGGTGAAGCTATCTCCTGGTGCAGACCGCCGGGGGGCCGGTGACGGTGCGCGCCGCGGGCGACAGCCGGCTGGGCCCGGGCGACCCTGTTGCCCTGGCGGCGCAGGAGAATACGATGCACCTGTTTTCGCCATCGGGGCAGGCCGTGTAGGTCGCCTCGGTAACGCGGTGCGGTTCGCAAGCTCACCACACCCTACGATCATTGAGCAGCCGTAGGATGCGGTGAGGAACGAACCGCATCAGTCGCGCGAACCGTCGGGCTCACCAACCTCGACGCCGTCGATGCGCAGGCGGACCCGCAGGCGGCGAAGGCGCTCCGGGTCGATGCTGTCCGGCCACAGCAGCAGGCTTTCACGCCGCGGCAGCCAACGGAAGCGCGAGTCGTCATCGATCGCGGTGAAGTTGAGCACCACCAACCAGGGGGTGACATAAGTATCGCCGAGCAGCCGGAGTTCCCGCTCCTCTTCCCCCAGGCGCCAATACCACCTACCCTGCCGATCCCACAGCAGCGCCACCGGCGGTCCGGCCAGCTCGGGACGCCGCCGCCATTGCCAAAGCAAGGAGATCAGAACAGCTACGGAGACCAGCGTCGCCCAGGGCCATGCCAGCGGCAGCAACCACGGGCCCATCGCCAGGATCAGGTGAAGGAAAACAAAGAGGGCGCAAAAACGTGTGGACGGAACCGGGTCAATCCTGAGCGGCGCGAATTTGTGCGACCAGTTGCGCAACGTCCTTGTCCCCCGGTTCTTTGGCGCCGAGCAGCAGTTCCAGCAACTCCTGGTCCGGCATCGGCAGCAACACCTCGGCGAATAGCCTCCGTCCCTCCGGCTCCAGCGCCGAATAGTCGCGCTGCATGAAGGCCTGCAACAGCAGGTCGAGTTCCAGCATGCCGCGCCGGCAGCGCCAGCGCAACCGTGCCAAAGTCGGGTCGGGCGCCGTGTCGGTCACAGCTTGCGCTTCAGCATCAGGCGACGGATGGCGCCGATAGCCGCACTCGGGTTGAGTCCCTTCGGGCAGACCGCCGCACAGTTCTGAATGGTGTGACAGCGAAACAGCTTGTAGGGCCCATCCAGTGCATCCAGTCGCCGTTCGCTGTCCTCGTCGCGGCTGTCGGCGAGAAAGCGCGCCGCCTGCAACAGCGCGGCGGGGCCGCGGAACTTGTCGGGATTCCACCAGTAGGAGGGGCAGGCGGTGGTGCAGCAGGCGCAGAGGATGCACTCGTAGAGCCCGTCCAGCCGATCGCGTTCCTCGGGGCTCTGCCGTCGCTCCACCTCAGGCTTCGGACTGCGGGTGGTCAGATAGGGCTGTACGGCCCGGTAGTGGTCGAAAAATTGCCCCAGATCAACCACAAGGTCACGAATTACCGGCTGCCCCGGCAGGGGCCGGACCTCGACCGGCTCCTTCAGGCTGTCCAGAGGCGTGATGCACGCCAGTCCGTTGCGGCCGTTGATGTTCATGCCATCGGAGCCGCACACGCCTTCACCACACGAGTGCCGAAAGGTCAGCGTCGCGTCCAGTTCGGCCCGGATCGCCAGCAGGGCATCGCGAAGCATCATGTCCGGCCGGGCCGAAGGGAGCACATAACCCTGCATACGGGGCCCGCCATCCGTCTCCGGGTTGTAACGGAAAATTCGAAAACGCATGGGGAGCGGGTTCCTGGTTGCGTATGAACAGTTTAACCGCCCGTACATCCAAGCGCCGCGACGCGTCATTTCCCCCACCATTGTGGCATTTGCCGCGCCTTCTGAAGCTTCTGGCCCCCTAACTACAAGTCTCTTCCGGAACTTGTAATTGGTATAAATCCTGCTAGGTAGCCACCCACCAATTCCAACAAGAAAGGGACAACACCATGCACTTCCGGGGGAAACTCGTTTCACTGACCGCAGCGCTCGCGACTGCCATGCTACTGGGCGGTTGCGGCGGCTCGTCAGGCGGTACCCAAACCAGCAGCGACACGAAGACTACCACCATCACCGGTAGCGCTGTGGCCGGTGCGGTCGATGGCAAGCTCACCGTCACCGATGCCAAGGGCAAAACACTGGGAACCGCCAACGTGTCCGGCGGTGACTTTTCGGTCACGCTGCCGCGCAGTGCCGTCGCCGGTCAGCTTGATTTCGAGGTCATCGGCAGCTACACCGACGAGGTCTCCGGTAAGAAGGTCAACCTTACGGCAACAAACTGTCTGGCGCTTCGCCTTGGCGCCAATGCGCTCTCCGGCGCCAATGGCACCGTCGGCATCACCCCGGACACCACCGTGATCCGGGAGTTGGTCAGGACACAGAACATGTCCCTGAGCAAGGCCCGTAACACCTATCAGGCGGTGATGGGCTACACCCCCGACGGTACAGCCCGGCCGTTCGATCCCACCGGGAGCGCCCCCTCCTGGGCGGCGACCGCCGAGGGTGCGTCCGATGCCGCATTTCGGGTGGGCGCCTTCAGTCAATGGGGCCAGCTCCTGGGTCTGACCGGCGATCAGCTGGCGGCACTGCCGGGAGCCCTCGCCGCCGACCTCGCCGACGGCGACCTGGATGGCCACGACGGCGCCAACCCCGTAGCCATCGACGCCATCGACTTCAACGCGATGCACCGAGCCAGCCCGCTGGCCGCTCGCTACCTGGCGGCCATGGCGACCTTTGCCGGTGATACGGTCCACAACGTTGCCGGTCTGTCCTACCCTGCCGGACTGCCGCCCCTGGCCGACACGGTGGACGAGATCTCCAAAATGGACTCCGCCGAGCGCATCGTGACGCTCGGAGATGGCACCGAGTACAAGGTCCAGCTGAAGGTCAACAGCCCGGAGCCGTTCTCTGGCATGCCGGCCACGGCCCGGACCGTTCACCGCGTCACCGTTACCAATAAGGCTACCGGTGCAGCGGTGAATCTGGCTGCGGACGAAATCGAGGCCCTGGTACAGATGCACATGCTGCAGGGGCATACCCACCGGACCCCCTATGTAGCCGACTACGCGGTCACGTCAGACCCCGTCAATGGCGTGTACGACTTCGTGGTCTATTACGTCATGGCCTCCGGCATGGGCGATGTGCCAATGGGCCTGTGGGACTTCAAACTCACCTTCGCCGACGGCAGCACCACCCTGTTCCACCCCAAGGTGGTCATGCCGATGGATGGCAGCGTTTTCTCCGCCAAGGGCGTGGATACCGCGCAGACCGAAGTAATGTATTGGGCCTGGTTGGATGCGGTGTCGGCCAACGCCGGCGGTGGCCACGACGTCACCCTGTTCGTCTCCACCAAGCAGAGCATGATGAGCTTCCCGCCAATCACCGACGCCACGGTGAAAGTCGCCCTGGATCCGGCGGGGCCGTGGACTACGCTGGCCAACGATGGCAACGGCCTGTACAGCACGACCGGTCTTACCGGGTTCGCCAGCGATGGGTCCAGCACCCTGTACGTCGACGTCACCCTGGCTGACGGTCACATCGTCAGGGCGGCAGGCGAATACCTCCAGCTCATCTTTACGGCACCGCAATAACATGTTTGGCAAGCCACTAACCGCGGCCCTACTGGGGGCCGCGGCACTTCTTGTATCCGCTCCCGCCGCCCACGCCGCCTCCTGTTGCGGCGGCGGCGGCGGCACGAGCCTGATCCTGCCGAAGTTCAATCACGAGATGGTCGGCCTCTCCTTCGAGGCGGAGCGCTACGACGGGCTCTGGCGCCGGGACGGCAGCTGGGTTCCGGACCCACCCGGGTCGGACCTCAACCAGTACCGGCTCAACGCCGGTTACGCCCGCCGGCTCGGGACCAACTGGCAAGGCTCGATCAGTATTCCGTACGTGTGGAACCGCAACGAATACAGCGGTCTTCGCCGCAACACCGACGGCTTCGGCGACGCCTCCATCTCGCTCTGGTACGAGACCTTCGACAACATCACCTGCGTCTATGAGGTGAACAGCTGGGAGGATCTCAAACCGGCCGTGTACCTTGGTGGGATGTTGATCGTTCCAACCGGGGTGTCGCCCTACGACAGTGTCGACGACAACTTCGACATCACCGGGCGGGGCTTTTATCGCCTGGACGCGACCATGTTGGTGGAAAAGACGGTCTTCCCCTGGAATGCGGGGCTGGAGCTCACTTATGGCACCTATCTGGAACGTTCGGTGAATCAGGAATATGGCCGATATGTCGAGCCGTACAAAAAGGAACTCGGCGACCGCTCCAGCTGGTCGGTGAATTTCGGGCGTACCTTCACCCTGGAAAGCTTCAACACCTTGACTGCCACCCTCGCCTACACCGATCTCTCCGAGGACGAGGCGACGGTGAACGGCAAGACGGATCCGACCACCGGCTTTCGCAAGCGCTCCGTTGCCGCGACGCTGGCTTGGGCGACCGGGAAAAAGGACTGGGTCGTGAAGGGGACCTACACCTACACACCGCGTGAAGACGACTGGGGCGAGAATTTTCCGACCACCGACCTCTTCAGCATTTCTGTCAATCACGTCTTGCGGTAGTCAATCGCCATGGCCATCAATTTTCGTTTCAACCGCCTTCCGTTCTATCTGCTCGCCGCCGCTTTCGCCTTGGCGCTCAGCGGTTGCGAGCAGACTGACGATCTCAAGCCCTCCGGCGAGGACAAACGCGAGAGCGTGGTCCCCGGGACAACGGGCGAGCAACCAGGGCAGGTGGCGGATGATTTTTCGCTCCCCAACACCCTTGGCGAGACGGTGCGACTTTCGGATCAGCTGGCGGGCGGCGCCACGCCAGGTGATGCGGTGGTCCTCTATTTCACCATGTGGTGCCCGATCTGCCTCTCGCACTCGGACCACCTGCTGTACGATATCGTGCCGCGCTTCACGGGAAGGGGGACGGTGCGCTACTACCTGGTGGATTACGTCTCCGGTTCGATCACACCCAGCCGTGCGGCGGAACTCGCGAATGGCTATGGCGGCAGCGCCCTGGTCACCCTGGTCGATGCAAAACAGGAGGTGCTGAACCAGTTCGATGCCGCCATGGGCACCGTGGTGGTCATCGATGCCAGTGGCACGATCCAGTTGAATGAGGATTACCGCGACGGAACGGAGTTGGCTGCGGTGCTTGACGAGATCCTGCCGACGCCATAACCGGCTCAGTAGACCCGCGGTTTCGGTGGGAAAGGCTCCACGCTCAAGGGTTTGAAGCGCACCGGCTTGTAGTCCAGCACCCGCCCCTCCCTGAAGAAGAGGGAGTGCTTGAGCCAGTGCTCGTCATCCCGCTCCGGATAGTCGACCCGGGAGTGGGCGCCGCGGCTCTCTGTTCGGGCCAGGGCGGAGACCACGGTGGCGATGCCCAGTTCGACCAGATTTTCCAGCTCCAGGGCCTCGATGCGGGCGGTGTTGAATACCCGACTCTGATCGGCCAGACCGGCGTCGCTCAGGCGCTGTTCGATCGCCAGCACCTTCTCCAGCCCCTCCCGCAGCACCTCCTCGCTGCGGAACACGCCACAGTACTCCTCCATGGTCCGCTGCAACTCGCGGCGCAATCCGTCCACCGATTCGCTGCCGCCTTTGCGCTCCCAGCGCGCCAGTCGCGCCAAGGCGCGATCCACGCTCTCCGGGTAGAGCGGCCGGTGCTGCCGATGCTCCTTCAGGTAGTCGACGATGTGGTTGCCGGCGGCGCGGCCGAACACCACGATGTCCAGCAGCGAGTTGCCGCCGAGGCGGTTGGCACCGTGCACCGACACGCAGGCGCACTCGCCGACCGCGTAGAGACCGGGAATCGGCTCCTCTCCCTCCTGCTCCGGCACCACCACCCGGCCGTAGCGGTCGGTGGGGATACCGCCCATCGTGTAGTGGGCGGTGGGAAACACCGGGATCGGCTCGCGCACCGGATCGACATGGGCAAAGGTTTGCGCCATCTGGCGGATGGCCGGCAAGCGCTTGGCGATGGTCTCTTGGCCCAGGTGATCGAGCTTCAGCAGCACATGATCGCGGTGCGGACCGCAGCCACGTCCCTCGCGTATTTCCACCGCAATGGCGCGACTCACTACATCGCGGCTGGCGAGGTCTTTCGCGTGCGGCGCGTAGCGTTCCATAAAGCGTTCGCCCTCGCCGTTGACCAGATAGCCACCCTCCCCCCGCGCGCCCTCACTGATCAACATCCCCTTGCCGGCGATCCCGGTGGGGTGGAACTGGAAGAACTCCATATCCTGCACCGGAATGCCGGCTCGCAGGGCCATCGCCATGCCATCGCCGGTGTTGATGTGGGCGTTGGTATTGGTGCGGAATAGCTGGCCGACGCCGCCGGTCGCGACCAGCGTGGTCTTGGCTTCGATCAATAGCGGCTCGCCGCTTTCGATCTCCAGCACCAGGGCACCGAGGGCGTAACCCTGTGGGTCCAGGAGCAGGTCAACGGCGAAGAACTCGTCGAAGAAGTGAGTTCGCGCCCGGATGTTCTGCTGATACAGCGTGTGCAGGATGGCGTGGCCGGTGCGATCGGCGGCGGCGCAGGTGCGTGCGGCCTGCTCGCCGCCGAAGTTCTGACTTTGGCCGCCGAACGGGCGCTGATAGATCCGCCCGTCCTCCAACCGCGAGAACGGCACGCCGGCGTGCTCCAGCTCCACCACCAGATGCGCCGCCGCCCGGCACATGTACTCGATGGCGTCCTGATCGCCCAGATAGTCACTGCCCTTGACCGTGTCGTACATGTGCCAGTGCCAGCTGTCCGGCAGCACGTTGGCCAGGGCCGCGTTCATGCCGCCCTGAGCCGCGACGGTGTGGGAGCGGATCGGAAACACCTTGGAGACCACCGCCACGTTGGCGTCGGCTTGCGCCAGTTGCAGCGCCGCACGCAGACCGCCGCCGCCGGAGCCGATCACCAGGGTGTCGAAGCGTCGCCGTCGCAGGTTCATGGCGTCAGCACCCCTAACACGATATGTAACATCCAGACCGCCAGTACCATCAACCAGGCGCCGAGCAGCGCCAGCAGTGCCAGCCGCCAGCCCGGTCGCTGCCCCGCATAATCCAGAATGACGTCACGCACACCGACCCAGGCGTGCAGCAACAGGGCGATGAAAAACAGCATTACCGCCGCGGCAATCGCCCGATGGGCGAACAGCGCGCGCCACGTCGCGAAGTCGTGAGGCGCGGCGACCAGCAACAGCAGCAGTGCCGCCATGGTGAACAGCGCCATGTAGACGGCACTGAGCCGCTGCACCAGCCAGGCGGAAAGTCCGGTCAGCGGCTGACTCATAGCAGGATCAGCGCCCCCGCCAACAATACCGCCGCACCGGCCAGATTCACCGACCACGCGCTGCGCCGTGCCTGCGGCAGATCGGTGCCCCACTCCACATCCGCCAGCAGCAGCCGAATCCCGGCCAGCAGATGGTGAACGAACCACCAGAGGGTAAACACCCCGAGCAGACGCAGCGGCCAAGCCGAGAGCAGCGCCCGCGCCGTATCGAAACCGGCCGGGTCGCGCAGCGACAGTTCGAGCAGGTAGAGGAATAACGGCAACAGCACGAACAGCAGGACGCCGGAGAGACGGTGGCCGATGGAGGTTACGGCTGTCACCGGCATCCGGATCCGCAGCAGATCGAGAAATACCGGGCGGCTGTTAGGACGAGTCATCCGCGACACAGAAAATAGTGGCCTTGAAAAAGTAAAGCATTACAAAGGGATAAAACTTTCGCTATGCTTTAGTCCAGTTTTTTGCTTGGACAGGCAACGATGATCGAGAGTTGGAAAAGCTTTCTGGAGCAGTCCGGCGCCGAGTTCGACGGTAACCGGGTCACCGCATTCGGCGACACCCAGGGCGAGCTGCACGCCGCGGCCGATGGCGATGTGATTGCAGACCTGTCTCACTTTGCCGTGGTGCGCGCCAAAGGCGAGGACGCCCAGAGCTTCCTGCAGAACCAGTTCGGCAATGACGTCCGTCTGGTCAGCGATGATTTCAGCCAGCTTAGCAGCTACTCCAGCCCGAAGGGGCGCATGCTGGCGATATTCCGGCTGTTTGGCCGCGACGGCGACCACTACCTGCGGCTTTCGGCGCCGCTGCTCGAAGGATTTCTCAAGCGCCTGCGTATGTTCGTGTTGATGTCCAAGGTGAGCCTTGACGACGTCTCCGACGCGTTGGTCCGCATCGGCGTCGCCGGTGAGAAGGTCGCCGAGCGCCTGCGCGGGCTGGTCGGCAGTGTGCCGGAAGCGGTCGATGCCGCCATCCAGGCCAACGGAATCACCGTCCTGCGCGTTCCCGGTATCCGCCCGCGTTTCGAGGTATACGGCAGTGAGGCAGCGGTGCGCGGTTTATGGGAATCACTGAGTGAAACGGCCCGAACGGTCGGCGCCGATGCCTGGGAGTGGCTGGAGGTGCAGGCCGGCCTGCCGACGGTCTATCCGGAGACGGTCGAGGCGTTCGTGCCGCAGATGACCAACATGCAGCTCATCGGCGGCGTCAGCTTCAAAAAGGGCTGCTATCCGGGGCAGGAGATCGTCGCGCGCATGCAGTACCTGGGACAGCTCAAACGGCGCATGTACCTGGCCCACGTGGAGAGCACCACCCGTCCGCTGCCCGGCGACAGCCTCTTTTCCCCCGAATGTGGCAGTGGCCAGGGCACCGGCAAAGTGGTCGCCGCCGCACCGGCTCCGGCAGGTGGATATGACCTGCTGGCGGTGATCCAGATCGAGTGTGCGGAACGGGGCGACGTCCGCCTCGGCGAGAACGGCCCGGCGTTGGAGCTCCTGCCGCTGCCCTACAGCTTCGAGGCCCCGGAGGGTATCCCCACGTAACAGGCCGGAAAAGCCACGAAAAGCACACGGGGATGTAGGGTGCGGTGAGCTTGCGAACCGCACCGGAGCAGGCGATGCGGTTCGTCCCTCACCGCATCCTACGAAGCCTGAATTATTTGCGTTTATTCGCGTTCATTCGCGGCTCGAATTCCCTACGCCGCGCTGGCCGCATCAGCCTCGCCGCCGAACCACTCCAGCAGCTGCGGCAGAAAGCGCCCCAATTCCAGGGTCATGAGGGCAAACTGGGCGTCGAAGGCTGCGGCATCGTCTGCCTCGGTGCCGTCCAGGGCCTCCAGCACGGTATCCTCGAAGGCGAGGCGTTTGACAGCCAATTCCTCGTCGATCACGCAGCTGAGGCGGTCTTCGAACTGTAGCGCCAGCTTCACGACCCGCTTGCCGGCCTCGAGGTGGGCACCGACCTCATCCGACAGCAGGTTGACCCGCTTGACCCGCACCACCCCTCCGTCGTCACCCGGTTCCTTGAGCTCGCACTCGTCGCGCAGTTCGACTCCGTCGGGGGTCGGCTCACCGGATACCCAGGCGGTCATGATCACGCCCGGCGAGGACTGCGTCTGCGGCGGCACCGCCGGCAGCGAGCCGAGCGAGCGGCGCAGCAGGGTCACCACCTCTTCCGCCTTCTTGGCGCTGGAGGCATCGACCACCAACCAGCCCGACTTCGGTACCAGATAGGCAAAGATATAGCCGGACCGGGTAAACGCCCTGGGCAGCAGCCGCTGCGTGATCTCATCCTTCAGGCTCTGGCGCTCCTTGCGCCGTACCGGCCGCCCTTCGGCGTCTTCAATGGCCGCGACCTTCTCCGCCACCTCTTCCGCCACTACCGAGGACGGCAGGATTCGCTCCTCCTTGCGCGCACAGATCAGGATCGCACCAGCGGCCGCATGGGTCAGTTGAGTACCGCGCCGTCCCAAGGGCGAAACCCAGCCCATGGTGGCCGTTTCAAGACTGCCGCAGGGGCGGAACGCATCCTGTTCGAGACGCGAATGCAGTTCTTCGGGGTCAAGCGTGAAGGGGGCGGAAAGACGATAGAGTCGCAGGTTTTTGAACCACATAGCCGGTCACAAACAGCTGTTCTGAGAGGCCGGGCAGACTACCACATTTCGGCCGGTGTGGTCCCGGTCGGGGGCGGAGCAAAGAAAAGATCCAACGCAAAGGCGCAAAGACGCGAAGGGCGCAAAGAAAATGTTTTATTAAAGGCGTGGACGCAGGGTTAGCCCATAAGGCGTTAGTAAGCCGTAGGTCGGGTTAGCCAGAAGGGCGTAACCCGACGGGACGGCGCAAGAAGCCAGAACCCTCGGGTTACACTGCGCTAACCCGACCTGCGCCTATCCCCACCCCCAAAAACCTTTGCGCCCTTCGCGTCTTTGCGCCTTTGCGTTGAAATCTTTTGACGTCAGCGCTCCGGCTCGATGCGGGCTACTTCCAGGGCGCCCAGCAGCGGAGCGGTGAGGCGGTAGCGCACCACCGCCGGGTCGAGGCCGTACGGGGTCGGAACGCCCACCTCAAGTTCGCAGGGGGTGCGCTCGCCGCTGGAGAGCAGCAGCAGGTGCGGGCTTGGCTCCTCCGGTGTTTCCGAGAGGTCCGCCGGCAGGCCGTCCAGCAGCAGGTTGACGGCGATCCCGTCCGGCAACGTGCGGGGCCGCAGCAGCGGGTCGTCACCCAGCACCACCCAGCCACTGCCGGGCTGCAGGGCCAGAAAGCCGTATCCGGCCTCGTCGAAGCGCACACCCAGTTCCCGGGCGTTCAGCACCGCCTCATCGCCGGCCAGTTGCAGCAGCGCCGCCAGCCGCCGCGCCTCGGTCTCGATCCGCTCCGCCCGGCCGCCATCTCCCAGCGACAGGGTGGCAAAGGTGACCATCACGCCGATGATCACGATCACCACCAGCACTTCGATCAGGGTGAAGCCGCGCTGACGACGTCGTAGATCCAATGGGGTCCCCAACAAGAATTCAACAGGATTAACAGGATTTTTCAGGATTAACAGGATAAGAAAGGTGTTTTGGCTCTGTAGAAGGTACCGTATGCCATAGGGTAAACGGGACTTTAGGTTGAAATGCAGCGAAGGCACGAGAAACCATGGGCGACCCTTCGATCAGCGAGTTTGTCGCTCCCAACCCGGCAAAACAAAAAGCCTTATCCTGTTAATCCTGAAAAATCCTGTTAATCCTGTTGAATAGTCACTCCTCACCCCCCCTACTGCTCGAGGTTCCAGTTGCCCACGTCGGCGGCCACGCCCTCCCCGCCCTGGCGGGCGTCGGCGCCCAGGGAGTAGATGTCGATGGAGCCGTGCACGCCCGGGCTCAGGTACTGGTAGTCGTTGCCCCAGGGGTCCTTCGGCAGCCGGTCCAGGTAACCGCCCGCCTTCCAGTTGCGCGCCTCCGGCGAGCCCGCCGGCTTGTTCACCAGCGCCTCCAGTCCCTGGTCCGTGCTTGGGTAGTTGTAGTTGTCCAGCTTGTACAGGTTCAGCGAGCTCTCCAGCGCCCGGATGTCCTGCTTGGCCTTGGTCACCCGCGCCACGTCCGGCCGGTCCATCACCTTCGGCACCACGATCGCCGCCAGAATGCCGAGAATCACCACCACCACCATCACTTCGATCAGGGTAAAACCCCGCTGCAATCTGCTCCGTGTCGTTTTCATCGTGTTTACCTTTTCGAAAAAGCTTTTAACGCAAAGGCGCGAAGGCCGCGAAGGACGCAAAGAGGACTATTTTTGTTCCTCACCAACCCCGTCGGGTTACGCTGCGCTCACCCGACCTACGTTACAACTTAAATAAAATTTCTTTGCGTCCTTTGCGTCTTTGCGCCTTTGCGTTGGATTCTTTTCACACCGCGAGCGATGCGGTTCGCAAGCTCACCGGCATCCTACAAAAAACCGCTTTGCGTCCTTTGCGCCCTTCGCGTCTTTGCGTTGAAGGCTTTTCACATCACCAGCTGGTTCAGGTTCAGGATCGGCATCAGTGTCGCCAGCACGATCATGAACACCACGGAGCCCATCACGATCAGCAGCAGCGGCTCCAGCGCCCCCATCAGGCCGGCGATCAGCGCCTCCAGTTCCCGC
>JAWLGP010000035.1:0-37198 GCA_041685045.1 Gammaproteobacteria bacterium | reverse complement strand
ATTTGATCACGGCATCGCAACTTGATGCTATTCAGTTGTTTCGATCGACGGATAAACAGAATTGATCGCCGCCACCAGCGAAAGGGGGCGAGTAGTTACTACGGTACTTAAATAAAGCCAATGCAAACCTCTGCGCCTCTGCGTCTCTGCGCAGGTTTTTCCTGGCACGGGGTTCCGAAACGATTCAAACCGCGGCGGCGGGGGTGTGGCTGTGGCACTGCTTTGGGCAGACGCGGGCGCAGGCGCCGCAGCCGATGCAGTCCATGGCGTCGGCGATGGTCATCACCATGGCGACATCGTCGTCGAAGCCGTCGTCGGAGTCGTCGTCGTCATCCATCTCGCGTTCGACCAGGTCGAACACCTTGCGCGGACAGACCTTGAAGCAGCGGCCGCAGCCGATGCACTTGGACTGGTCGACGGCAGTCACGAAGGCCGGCACCCATTCACTGCCCCCGCGGGTGAGGCCGGTAATCATTTCGCTCATCTGATTTCTCTCTTTTTATGATTGTGCGGCGGCGAGTCGTTCACTTGCCTCCTTCCATTCCTGGCACGCCTGGTAGGTGGCCTCGGCAATGGCCGGGAGTTCCTCGAAGGCAGCAGGCAGCCGATCTTCCACCAGGTCGTGCAGTTCGCCGGCCCGCTCGGTGGCGATCCGCTTGGCCTTTTTGACCGCTTTTTCCAGCGCCTTCAGTTCGTCGTCATTCATGAATCACCTCCGGTTTGGATACGTCCTGCAGGAGCCCTTGGCACGGGTTTTCGCGCCGTAGTCGCCAAGCAAACGGAGGCCAGCCGCGCCACGAATCGTGCGAAGCGCCGTCCCCGGTGCAATTCCGGCCCTCACACAGACCCGAGCCGATGCCACGCCGATGCTTGTTTGATAGAAGCCTTCAGCACGGGTTTTCGCGCCGTAATCGCAAAGCAAACAGAATGCCAGCCGCGCCACGAATCGTGTGGGAGGGCCGTCCTCGGCGCGATTCCGGTGCGTAGCGCCGGTTTCTGGCGTGCTGCGGCGGCTTAACGCCGCCCAATCGCGCCGGGACGGCCCTCCTACAAAATGGCCGCGCCATTGTTCGCCTTTATAGGCCGGCCACCTTGGAGTGTTCGCCCACTAGCTCCAGGGCGACGGACAGGTACTTGTCGGCTTCGGTCTTCATCTTGGAGAGGCTGGCGAAGCCGAAGCGGTGGACGTCGCGCAAGGGTCGGTCGAGCACCACGAGTTTGCCGACACTGATCAGGACACGACCGAAGCCTTCGTGGGAGAGGTTGAGCAGCGGTACCGCCATTAGTCGGCACTCTTTTTCAATCAGGGAGGCGATGGCGTTGTAGAAGGCCTTCACCCGCGCCACCACTTCCTCGTCCGGGTCACCGACAATCGGGATCTCCCTTTTGCGCTCGGGCGTCAGCACGAAGGGGTCGAGCAACTGCACGACGCTGTAGCCCTCCCACACGCCGTAGCTGTCGAGCGCCCGCATCTGCCGGGTCATTTCCTGCATGAAATCCGATTCGAGGATCGGATCGTTTTCTGCCACTACTGTCTCGGTCATTGCGAATACTCCTGGTTATTGGAATGTAGTAGGTGGTAGGTGGAATGTGGGTCGGCTGATGAAGGTTTTCCCCACATTCCATATTCCACCTACCACCTACCACCTACCACCTACCACCTACCACCTACATCAATCCTCCCACCCGTCTTCCAGCATCTGCTCGAAGCGGTCCGGGTCTTTCTGTTGGTCCCGCGCGAGCACGCGGGCCAGCCAGCCGGCGGGGCCGTCGCGGAGCTGGCGTTGCAGTTCGTCCAGTACCGCAGGGATGGTGGCGCCGGGAGAGACCTTCACCGGCTGCACGCCCATGCCGACCAGCTGGCGTACCGCCGAGGCGCCGACTGCCAGGCAGTAGACGGCGGCGCAGCCGTCGAGTACGACGAACTTCTCCAGCAGCTTGTTCTCGTTTCCGTCCTGGGCCAGCGAACCGAACTCGCTCACCATCAGCAGCGTGCTGCGGCCGGGTTCGATCTGATAAAGGGTGAAGCGCTCGGCCGAACCGAAGTGTTGGTCGATGCGGCGCAGGTCGGAAGTCGCGAAGGCGACGCGGATGCCCTCGGCGGTCAACTCGCCGCCCTCCTTACCCGGCAGCACTCGCAGTTGCCTTTGCATGCCCATTGGCGTCCGCCTCCCGGTCGGCCGGTTTGTAGATGGAGCGATACGGGGCGATGGCGCCCCGATGCAGGCCATGCAGGCGGTTGGCGGTGTCGAACAGCACCCGCCGCGCACCGCGATAGCCGACCCAGACCTCTTGATAGCCGCCGAAGCGCTCGTATTGGGGAAAGCCCATCGGCAGTTCCGGGATGCCAAGCCGTTCGGCCCCGGCGCTGGCGTGGGAGTTGCCGACCAGCAGCTCTGCCTTGCCCTCGCGGGCCATCGCCTCCAGGTCGGCGAGGTCGCCGATCTTCACGGAATCCAGTGCGAGCTCGCTGACGGCTGCGCCCCGGGTCGGCACCACCGCCGCCACGGTCTCGGCGCCGACACCGGCGAAGAACCGGGTCGCGGCCAGCAACGTGTCGCACTCGCCGGCGATGGCGAGGCGGGTCTGGCCGATCACGAAATGGGTGTCGACCATTGCATCGAGTAGCTGCGCGCGCTGCCGTTCCAGGGTGGCCGGTACCGGCCGGTTGGCCAGCTCCGAGAGGACCATCAGCAGGCGGTCGGTGTCCTCCAGACCCATCAACCCGGCAAAGCGGTGCTGGGGCACGCCGGTGCGTTCGGCGAGCCGGTCGCCGGCCTTGTAAAGGGACGGACCGATCACCAGCGTGGCCGCCGAATCGCCCATGATGGCGATCTCGGCGCGGGGCGTGCCGCCGATGGTGAGCGGTTCGACATCGTTTTCGGTGAGGTGACCGTCGAGGGAGTCGGAGACGTCCGGTAGCAGCAGCGGCCGCAGTTCGAACGCCTCGATGATCGCCTTGAGTTCCTCCAGATCGCCGGGGGTGAGGCCGGGACCGGCCAGCACGTTGACCTGCCGATGGCGACGGCCGGGCTGTGTGCCCTCGGTCGGCACCAGCTCCTCGACGATTGCCTCCACCGCGGCGGCGAAGCCGGTCTCGAACGAGCCGCTGTAGTCCGGGGTATTGACCGGGATTACCGCCACATCGGCAAACTCCGGGTGGGCGATGCGGAACTCCTTTACTGCCCGCTTGAGGTCGGTGCCCTGGGTCTCGGTAAGGCCGGTGCTGAGCAGGCCGATCACCTCGGGGTGCTGCTTCTCGCAAATGGTCTTCAGCCCCTCGACGATGTTGCCGTCGCCGCCCATCACCGTACTGATCTGGTCCATGGCGGTGGTCTGCAGCGGGATCGGCTCGCGGTAGTGGCGCACGAACAGCACCTTGGCAAAGGCGGTGCAGCCCTGGGAGCCGTGCAGCATCGGCATCGCCCGGTGCAGGCCGAGAAAGGCCTGGGCCGCGCCGACCGGCTGCGCCACCTTGAGCGGATTGACCGACAACGGCTTGCTGCGCTTGATGACCGACACGCTCATTTCGCACCTCCCGCCCACGGGCTGGGTCGGCGTGCCGCCGCCCACACCGGGCTTTCAATGGTCAGGGTCAACTGGCGCGCCAGTTCGAGCATGCCGTCGTAGCCGGCGTAGCCGAAGTCGCGCTCCTGGTTAATATCGAGGAACGGCAGCCGCGCCTTGAGGGCGGTGTACATGTTGCGCCCGCCGGCGATCAGCACGTCGGCGCCGTACTGTTTGACGGTGTCGAGCAGCAGGCGCGGGTTGCCCTCGTCCAGCATCAGGGCGTCCTCGCCCATCAGCTCGCGGATGCGCGCCTTATCCTCCTCGGTGGACTTGCGGGTGCCGGTGGCGACCACGCTCATGCCGAGGTCCTGTAGCGCGGAGATCACCGACCAGGATTTCACCCCGCCGGTGTAGAGCAGCGCCTTGCGCCCGGTCAGGCGCTCGCGCCAGGGTTGAAGTGCGGCATCGATACGCGCCTCCTTGCGGGCGATCAGTTTTTCCGTGCGTTCGGTGAGGTCGTCGTCACCGATCAGGCGGGCGAAGCTGCGCAGTGCCTCGGAGGTGTCGCGCACGCCGTAGAAGCTGCCCTCGAACCAGGGGGTGCCGTACAGCTCCTTCAGACGTCGGGCCACGTTCACCATCGCCTTGGAGCAGACCATCATGTTCACCTCGGCCCGGTGCAGGGTCTGCACCTCGGCGAAGCGGGCGTCGCCGGAGAGGGAGCCGAGCACCCGCAGGCCGAGTTCGTCCAGCAGCGGCAGCACGTGCCAGAGCTCGCCGGCAATGTTGTATTCGCCGACGAGGGAGATGTCGTGCACGGTGATGCCGGGGCGCTGGGCCTCCGATGGCACCGGGTCCGGCTCGCGGGTACCGATGACATGGCGCACCATCGCCTCGCCGGCGATGCGGTTGCCGAGATTCTTGGTGCCGTAGAAACCGGCGCCGTCCACCGGCACCACCGGCACGCCCCAGCGCTCCGCAGCGGCCTTGCAGACCGCATCGACGTCGTCGCCGATGAGGGCCGGCACGCAGGTGTTGTAGACGAAGACGGCGGCCGGGGAATATTCGTCGATGGCCTGCTTGATGGCGTGAAACAGGCGCTTTTCGCCGCGGCCCATGATCACGTCCTGCTCGGTCAGGTCGGTGGTCATGCCGGTCTTCCACAGGGTGGGACCGGTGGAGCGGGTGCCGCGGTTGTCCCAGGAGCTGCCGGCGCAGGCGATGGAGCCGTGGACGATGTGGGCGACATCGGCGATCGGCAACAGCGCGATCTGGGCGCCGTCGAAGGCGCAGCCGCCGGCGGTGGCACCGGGCTTGGGCCGGGCGCAGCCGGATTTGGACTTGTCGTTGTGGGCGCAGGCCGGTTCATCCAGCAGCGCGGCGATGTCGGTCGGTCGCATGGGTAACGTCCGGTGGTGTGCTCGAGCAGGTCGGAGCAACCGGTGTGCCACTTGCAACCTGTTGATTTTCCGGGAGCTTGTTCAAAAAAGCTTGTCGTGAACACGACAAGCGGCCGGTCCGTTCGGTACGGAATGCTACAACGGGCGCGAAAACTCGTGGCGTTTGCCGTAGTCGCGTGGCTGCGGCAGGGTGAAGTGGAAGGTGGCGCCCTGATCCGGGGCGCTTTCGGCCCAAACACGTCCCCCGTGCCGGGCCACTATGCGCTGCACCGTCGCCAGTCCGATGCCGGTGCCCTCGTATTGATGGTTGCTGTGCAGCCGCTGAAAGGGCTGGAAAAGGCGCTCCGCACCGCTCATGTCGAACCCGACACCGTTGTCGCGCACGAAGTAGGCCGGCGCCTCTCCACCACTTTGGCGCCCCACCTCGATGCGCGCCTCGTCGCGCGCCTTGGTAAATTTCCACGCATTGACGAGCAGGTTCTGCAACAGCAGGTGCAACAGCGCCGGATCGCCGATCACCAGCAGGTCCGGCTGAATGTCGGCCCGGACATTCCGACGCGGTTCCGTCTCGGCGAGTTCGTTGACGATGTCCGCCGCCAGTGCGCTGAGGTTCACCTGTTCCCGATTGAGCTCGGTACGGGAGACCCGTGACAGCGTGAGCAGGCCGTCGATCATCTGCGACATGCTTTCACTAGCCTTGCGGATCCGCTCCAGATATTCGCGCGCCGGTTGCGCCAGGGTATCGCCAAAATCCTCCACCAGCGCCTGGCTGAAACCGTTCATCGCCCGCAGCGGCGTGCGCAGGTCGTGGGAGACCGAATAACTGAAACTCTCCAGCTCGCGATTCAATGCGCTCAGTTCACGGGTGCGCTCCGTGACCAGTTCCTCGAGGTTCTCACGGTAGCGGCGCAGCTCGTCCTCCAACTGCCGGCGCTCGCTGATGTCCTGGACCGCCATGACGACGGGTGGCCCCATCCCCTCTTCCCCACGCAGGCAGGATAGGGAGACGTTGACCGGCAGGGTCTCTCCGGAGCGGGTGCGGAACAGGCACTCGATGCCGGCCCGTCGCTCGCAGTCCTGCCAGCGCCGGTCGATCAGACCTCGGCACCGCCGCGGCCCGGCCACCAAGCGGTCGATCCGTTGGCCCTTGAGCTCGTCGACACGGTAGCCAAACAGCTTCCAGGTGGTCTGATTCGCCATCTGGACGGCGCCGTCCGGACCGATGACCAGCACCGCATCTTCGAGGCTGTCGAGGATGTCGGCCAGATATTCCTTGGAAACGGTGGTGCGGTTGAGGCTCTCCTGCATGGCGGCGAGGGCGACGCTCAATTCGCCGAGTTCGTCCCCGCGTCGCAGGGTGAACCGGCCGCTCCCGCCCTTGCCGAGGCGAGTCGCCTCCGTGGCCAGGCTTCGGATCGGTTCCGACAGATGTCTGGCCAGACGCACGGCCAGCAGGGTGCCGAGCAGTAGCAGGGCTACGGTCATCAGCACCAGGCCGTAGACCGCCTGGCGCATGCTCTCGGCGCGGATGTCGCCCAACTCCCGGCCAAGCGTCTGCAACCGGTTGTGCAGCATGACGGTCGAGAAACCGAGCAGAACGCCTCCGAGTCGCTCCCTCCCTTCGTCCACCGGCACTCCGACCTGCACCATCGACGGGGTGACATTCACGATGGGTTCATCGGCGCGCAGGACGCGGCGCAGCAGTGCGTGGTCCAGCGGTTCGCCACCGCGCCGTGCAGCGCCCGCAGCGAGCCCGTCGTGGACCAGGTTACCGTTCGTATCGAACAACAGCGCGTATTCGACACTGTGGTGCAGTCGCGCCGAACCCAGGAGTTCGGCGATCCGCTCGGTATTGCCTCGACGCAGCGGCACCGACAGGTTCTGGGCCAGGATGTAGCCGAATTCCAGACCGTGGTTTTCGAGTTGGGACTCTGCGAGTCGGTTGGCGATCGCGGTGCTCGCCTCGGTCATGTGCTCGAGCACGTCACGAAAATAGAGCAGAAGCGCCACCGACAGCAGCAGGGCCACCACCCCGATCACCGTAAAAATCGAACTGGCGTATTTGGCCTGGAGCCCCAGTCTCATGCCTACAGCTTCCCCCCGGGCCCCGGTTCAGAGGTCCGGAACGTCCGTCGACCCGGAAGTAGCGTACCGGTGTTGAGCAGCGGTGCTCCCCGTTCGCATCAGGGAGAGTGTAGGTCAGCCCTGAGGAAGAGGTCCGGCTTCGCCGTCGGGCGCGCCGTCCGCAGCGCCGCGGCGTTCACGGACTTTCTGCACCTGCTCGACCGGAAGCAGGCCGATGATGCGCCAGCCGGGAGCCGGCGAGGGCTCATGATCGGCGGTGAAGACCCGCAGATGGCCGTTCCTGTCGATGCCGAACAGCGGCAGCGCCCGACCGGAAAAGCTGTGCAGGTAGTCCGGATAGGTAAAGTTTTCGGTCAACAGCGTGGTGTGGATCTCCGCTCCCTTCGCCAGAAGGCTGCTCAGTTTGGCCAGCGTGACATCCTCACCGAACAGGCGTGTGCAGGAGAAGGGCCGGGCTGGCTGGCGCTTTTCACCGCCCTCCTCTTCCGGGGTGCGCAGTGCATAGACGTGGTTGGCGCCGAATTCGTTCTTGAAGCGCAGGCAGGTGAGGGCGTTGAACGCCGGCCGCCGCGACATGGCAAAAAGCCGTCCCACCCCTACCAGATCCAGGTGGCGGTCGGCGTGCTCGGAGATGGGGTTGCCGAAATAGGTGGCAAGCCCCTCCATGCGGGCGGCGCGAATGTCATCCCAAGCGGTGTCCGCCAGCACCGCGGGGAAGCCGTTGTCCACCAGTTCGCGGCCGATGGCCCGGGCGACCCGATGCGCACCCACGACAAGCACCCCGCGCGGCTCCGGCTCGGACACACCCAACCGTTTGGCCAGCGGCCGCGCCGTCGCACTCTGCAACACTACCGTGCCGATAATCACCATAAAGGTGAGCGGCACCAGCAGATCCGCCTGGGGGTAACCGAGCGCCTCCAGGCGCAGAGCGAAGGCGGCGGACACGGCGGCGGCCACGATCCCGCGCGGCGCCACCCAGCCGACCACCGCCCGTTCACGCCAGTTAAGCGGTGAACCGTAGGTCGAAGCCGCCACCGCCAGCGGCCGTGCAACAAACAGCGCAACCCCCAGCACGGCCAGCGCCCCCCAGAACTCCAACTCCAGCGCCGTCGGATCCAGCCGTGCCGCCAGCACGATGAACAGCACCGAGATCAACATGACGCTGAGGCTCTCCTTGAAGTCGAGGATCTCCTCGGCCGGCACGTCGCGCATATTCGCCAGGATCACGCCCATGACGGTCACCGCCAGCAGTCCGGTCTCCTCGCGCAGCAGGTTGGCGGCACCGAATACGGACAGCACCAGCGCCAGGGTGACCACGTTGGTGAGATAGCTGGGCAGCAGGTGGCGGCGCAGCACGAAGCCAAGCAGCAATGCCCCTGCCACACCGCTGCCGATGCCGACCAGCCCGCCCGTGGCCAAGGCCCACAGCGGATTGGCGCTGAGCCCGGTGACGATGAACTCGAACACCAGCAGTGCGAGCAACGCGCCGAACGGGTCGATGATGATCCCCTCCCAGCGCAACACCCGGGCGATGGCGGCGTTGGGGCGCATGGTACGCAGCAGCGGGATGATCACGGTGGGACCGGTGACGGTCACTACCGCGCCGAAAAGAAAGGCCAGTTGCCACTCCAGCCCGGTGAACGCGTGCGCCGCCACTGTCATGACCAGCCAGGTCACCAGGGCGCCGACAGTCACCAAATTGCGCACCACCCGGCCGAGCCCGCCGGAAACCTCGTACAGTTTGAGGCGCAGTGCGCCTTCGAACAGGATGATGGCGACGGCGAGCGAGACGAACGGGAACAGCAACTCGCCCATGACCCGGTCGGGGTTCACCGCACCGGTCACAGGCCCCAGCACGATGCCGGTCAGCAACAGCGGCAATATGGCCGGCAGCTTGAAATGCCAGGCCGCCCACTGACAGAGGGCGCCGGCCAGGAGCACCCCGGTCATGACCAGCGCGATGTCTTCGTGCATCTATCCCCGTCCGCCAAAACTTGTCCGCAGAGAAGGTACGTGAGCATCGCGTCCGCCGCAACGCCGGTCGATCCCCCGGTCGTTGCTCTCGCTTCTTCCGAGCTATCCGTAGGTTGACAAGCCCATAGGCGAACCGTCAATCGACAATGGCGACGCTCTTGATGCGGGCGTAGACGCGGGTGCCGGGTTCCAACTCCAGGGCGTGCCAGGATCGGGTGGTGATGCGGGCGACGAAGCTCTCCCCGGACCCACCGTCCAGGGGACAGCCGAGTCGCACCAGCAGTTGCCCCGGACTCACCTCGGTCGCCGCTTCCACCTCGGTCGGCCAGACGTTGAGGATACTGCTCTTGCGGTCCGGCTCCAGGCTGAGGCTGATGTCCCTTGCCGCCAACCTGATACGGACACGTCGGCCGGATTCGGTATCGATTCGCGGGATCCAGAGGCGGCCGCAGCGGGTATCGACGGCGGTGAGGTGGTAATGGTCGTCGTGCAGCACCACCACCGCGTCCAGCACCGCGCCGGCCTCTTTTTCCCACGCGCGTTCCACATCCAGCCGCGCCAACACCGCGGAGAGCGAGCCGTCGGCCGCCACCCGGCCCTGCTCCAGCCAGACCATATGATCCGCCAGCCGGGTCACCTCCTTGAGGGAGTGACTGACGTAGAAAACCGGGATCGCCAGTTCGTCGTGCAGCCGCTCCAAAAAAGGCAGGATCTCCTGCTTGCTCTTTTCGTCCAGCGCCGACAACGGCTCGTCCATCAGCAGTAGCTGCGGGCTGGTCAGAAGTGCGCGGGCGATGGCCACCCGTTGGCGTTCGCCGCCGGAGAGTCGGGCCGGGTTGCGCTCCAGCAGGTGACCGAGGCCAAGCAGTTCCACGGCGTTGTCCAAGGCCACCCTGCGCTCGGCGCGGGCAACCCGCCTCAAGCCGTACTCCAGGTTGCGGCGCACCGACAGGTGGGCAAACAGGCTCGCCTCCTGGAACACATAGCCGAGCGGGCGACGATGCACCGGCAGGAAGCGGCCCGCGTCCTGCCACACCTCGCCGTTGACCACCAACCGTCCGTCGCCGCGCTCGAGGCCGGCAATGAGCCGCAGCAGCGTGGTCTTGCCCGAACCGGAGTGGCCGAACAGCGCCGTAATGCCGCGACCAGGGGCGGTGAAGGCGGCGGAGAGGGTGAAATCGCCCTGGCGCCGCTCGAAACGTACCTCGATGCTCATGTGCGTCGCAGCTCCAGGTGATGATTGGCCCGGTACAGCAGGTAGAGCACCACGAAGGCGAAGGCGACCATGCCGCCGGCCAGCAGGTGGGCCTGGTCGTACTCCAGGGTCTCCACGTGGTCGTAGATGGCCACCGACAACACCTTGGTCTCGCCCGGGATGTTGCCGCCGATCATCAGCACCACGCCAAATTCGCCGACGGTATGGGCGAAGCCGAGCACCGCGGCCGTGAGAAAGCCGGGCCGGGCCAGCGGCACCGCCACCGTGAAGAAGCGGTCCCAGGCCGAAGCGCGCAGGGTCGCCGCCACCTCCAGCGGCCGCTCGCCGATCGACTCGAAGGCGTTCTGCAGCGGCTGCACCACGAACGGCAGCGAATAGATCACCGAGGCCACCACCAGCCCCTCGAAGGTGAACGGCAGGGTGCCGAGCCCGAGCGCCTTCGTCAGTTCGCCCACCGGCCCGTTCGGCCCGAGCAACAACAGCAAATAGAAGCCCAAGACGGTGGGCGGCAGCACCAGCGGCAGCGCCACCACCGCCCCCACCGGCTGCTTCAGCCAGGAGCGCGTCTGCGCCAACCACCAGGCGATGGGCGTGCCCACCAGCAGCAGCAGGACAGTCGTCACCGAAGCCAGCTTCAGCGTCAGCCAGACCGGGGTCCAATCGAATGCCATGATTGTTACCTCTTTGAAGGGGGCTGGTAGGTGGTAGATGGAATGTTGGGAAACCCCAAACCACACCCCACATTCCACCTACCACCTACCACATCCCTATTCCACGCCGTAGCCGTAGGCCGTGATCACAGACCGCGCCTCTGCACCCTTGAGGAAGCCTTTATAGGCCGGGTTTTGAAGGGGGCTGGTAGGTGGTAGATGGAATGTTGGGAAAACCCCAAACCACACCCCACATTCCACCTACCACCTACCACATCCCTATTCCACGCCGTAGCCGTAAGCGGTGATCACCGACTGCGCCTCGCCGCCCTTGAGGAAGTCGAGGAACGCCTTGGCCGCCGGGTTGGATTCGCCGGTCTTGAGCAGGATCGCCTGCTGGTCGATCGGGTCGTACAACTCGGCCGGGACCACCCACTCGCTGCCCTGCCCTGCTTTCCAGGCCCGCACCTGCGACAGGGCAACGAAGCCGGCCTCGGTCGCCGTGGCCGCGAACTGGAAGGTCTGGGCGATCGAATCGCCGCGCACCACCTTCGGCTTTACTGTCGGCCACACGCCAAGCTTCTCCATCGCCTGCTGCGCGGCGAGGCCGTAAGGTGCAGTTTTCGGATTGGCGATGGCGAGCTTGTGGAAGTCGCCCTGCTTCAAGTAAGCCGGGCCGTCCTCGAATGTGCCGGCGTTGGGGCTCCACAGTGCCAAGGCCCCCCTGGCATAGGTGAAGCGGGAGCCGGGCACACCCAACCCCTCGTTCTCCGCCTTGAGCGGACGGGCACTGTCGGCGGCGAGGAACACCTCGAACGGGGCGCCGTTCTCGATTTGGGCGTAAAGCTTGCCGGTGGAACCGAAGCTAACCTTGACTTCGTGTCCGGTCGCCTGCTCGAACAGGGGAATGATATCGCGGGTGGCGTCGGTGAAGTTGGCCGCCACCGCCACCGAAACCGTCTCTGCCTGTGCCGCACCCGCGGCAGCAAACAGTCCCAACGCAACCCACCACTGCTTCACCGTTTTCATGTTCTCTCTCCTGCTTTTCACCTGGGGGGAACAGCGCTGTATCCTTTCGGATATAACGCAAGACAAATGAATCAATTGCCCTCCGGCAGCGCCAGCATGACGCTGGAGGCCTTGAACAGGGCGTACACCGGCGTGCCGAGGCATATTTCAAGCCGCTCTACGCTGCCCCAGGTCACCACCGCGGCGATGCCGAGGCCGTTATTGGTATCGACCGTCACCTCGCCATTGACCGGGCCCTCGACCACACCCGCCACCTTGCCCGGCAGCACATTGCGGGCACCGATCGCCGGCGCCGTCTCCCCCACCGAAAGCATCACGCTGCTCGCCTTTACCAGCGCGATCACCGGCTTGCCGGGTGCCAGTTCCAGCCGCTCGGCGCTGTGGCAGGTGATGATTGAGTGGACCGTCTCACCGCTCTCCAGCTTCACCGAAATCTCCGTATTTACGGCCCCGGGGATCACCTGTTCGACGATGCCGTTCCAGCGATTTCTGGCACTTATCTGCATAAAAAGGCTCTTGTGCATATGGTAGGTGGTAGGTGGAGTGTGGGGAAAACCCTCAAACCCAACATCCCATATTCCATATTCCACCTACCACCTACCACCTACCACCTACCACCTACCACCTACCACCTACCACCTACCACCTACCACCTACCGTTAATCATTCACCGCCAACAGCACATCGCTGGCCTTGACGTAGACCCAGGCCGGAGCGCCCTCCTTCAGGCCGAGGCGGCGGATGCTGGCGTTGGTGATAATGGCGGTGACCGCCTGACCACCATCGATCTCCACCGTCACCTCGCCGTTGACCGCACCTTCCTGGCAGCGGACCACGTGACCATGCAGGCAGTTGCGGGCGGTCAGGGTCGGCTGCTCGGCCGCTGCCACCAGCACCGATGACTCCTGGAACAGGGCGTGCACCGGCATGCCCTCCTTGAGGCCCAGGCTCTCCACCGCCTCGATGGTCAGAATGGAGGTCAGGGCGATACCGCCCGGCAAATCGACAATCAGTTCGGCATTGACCGCACCAAGGGTGAGCTGCGCCACCTCACCGCGGAACTGATTGCGGGCCGAGGTCTTCAGGGAGAAGCGCCGCATCAGTTCGTAAAAGCGATCGAAATCCGAGATTCCGGCCGAGAGGTTGCCAAGGAACCGGCGGTATTCCTCCTCGATCACCCGGAAGAGGTTGATGGTGCGCCGGCCGGCCGCGGTCAGCCGGGTGCCGCCGCCGTGGCGCCCGCCCACGCTGCGCTCCACCAGCGGTTCGTCCGCCAGGTTGTTCATGGCATCGACCGCCTCCCAGGCTGCCTTGTAACTCATCTTCATCGCCCGGGCCGCGGCCGAGATCGAGCCGTGTTCGGCGATCCTCTCCAGCAGCTCGACCCGTCCGCGTCCAAGGAAACCACTGCCGCCCTTGTCGACCCAGAAGCGGCCGGCCAGCTGCGTCTCTTTCGGTTTGGCCATCGTCATCATGCCCATCGTTGCGTTATGTTCGGCAGGATATAGCGGTTGGCAAAACGGCGCACTTCCCCGGAAGGAGTACGCCGTGAAATCAGTCTTCGATCACGCGGCCGCGGTAGACCCGCTTGCCCTTCGGCGCCGGCGATTCCGGCGCGTCCTGGTCGCTGGCGACCGCCTCCGGCTTGCTGCCACCGATGGGGGTGCCGCGGTAGGTCACCTTGCCCTTGAGTTCGGCCGGATTCGGTTCGTCCCGCTCCCTTACCTGGGCCCCGCGATAGAGCTGCGCGCCCTTGGCCTCGAGTTCCTGCACTTCGCTCGGCGCCAGCAGGTTGCAGAAACGCTCGAAATAGCGCAGGTACTCGTGATTGAGCGTCTCCCAGCCATAGTTGATCAGGCCGACCACGTCGCTGTCCTCGGACAGCTTGACCCGCGTGCCCTTCTCCCGCTCGAAGATGACGCTCATTTTGGCCAGCATCATCCGCGCATCCATCGACATTGCAAACGGCGGTACCATCTCCCTTCCCCCTTGTTGTTGCCAAAAAGCCCGTTTTGTCCGCATTCCTGAAGCACCGTAGGATGGGCAAAGCGCAGCGTGCCCATCATTCGGGCTATGGGCGCATCGCTTCGCGCCCTTGCCAGTCCTGCGCTTGGTGGAAGCCGCATTTGGCAGGCACCGAAATCGCGGCTTCCGCCGCTCCTACAAGTCGTCGAACTTGGCCGCCAGCACGACGCCAGCGGCACTGGCCATGTCACGGGTCAGGCCGAGGCAGTGCTCCGAGCCGGAGACGAGGTAGACGTTGAAGTCGCCTCGCTCCACCACCGGATCGACGCCAATGACGTCGTCGTCACTGCATACGGTGAAGATCAATCCCGGGAACTCGCGGCGCAGTTCCGCCGTCAATGCCGCGTCATCGATGCGCCCCAGGGCGCGGGCGGTGATGGCGTGCAGCTGCTCGTCGGTGAGCATCGGGTCACTCCTCGTCGGCCGGGACCGCAAAGCGCTCGGCGAGCGCACCGTCGCGGCCCATGACCCGGGCGAGCCAGGGCGGCGGATTGGCCTCCAGCACCGATTGCATCTGTGCCAGCGCATCACGAGCCGGTCCACCGTTCGGCAGCTTGACGGGGTGGATATTCTGTTTGACCACCTTGGCCGCAGCCGGGCCGCCGATGGACACCACGTAAAGGACGTCGCAATCGCGCAGCAGGGCCGCGCGATGGGTATTCTTGTCGTCGGCGCCGCCGACATTCGCCGGCGTCCGTATATCGATCAGGCGCATTTCGTTGGGCGCGACTTGGTAAACCAGAAAGCGGGTGCAGCTGCCGAAGTGGCCGTCCACCTGCTCGTCGCTGTTGGAGGCGACCGCCACCCGAATGGAGCCAGGCATGTCGCCGCTGGCGTAGGCCATTACCGGTGGCAGCTGTTCGTCAACGCGCACGTCGGCTTTGCCCCAGAGGAAATCGAGCGCCGCCTTCATCGCCGGCAGCGGCACCGCGGAGAAGGCGCCATCGCCAGCCGACTGCAACTCGCGCACCGTGATCCGCGCCAGCTTCTCTTCGTTCAGCGGCAGACCGAAGGTGTTCACCAGCACTTTCATCAGCCGCGCCGGGTCGGTGTCTGGGAGGGCACGGGCGGCCAGCCCGATGCGGAGGGCGGCAGCTTCGGTCAACGTTGAAGGGTTCATCGTCGTCTCCTGTTGCGGTTAGCCCCGTAGGATGGGCAAAGGAGCGAAGCGACGTGCCCATCGATGCGCTTTTGATGGGCACGCTGCGCTTTGCCCATCCTACGGTCTACTTTTTTCAAATGGGAACGATACAGTCGTCGACCGCGCACTCCATGATGCATTGCGGGTCGTCGAATTCGCCTTCGCACTCGGTGCAGGTGGCGGCATCGATCACGTAGGTGCCCTTCTTCTTCTGCACCGCCCCGGTCGGACAGACCGGCATGCAGTCGCCGCATACGGTGCACAGTTCCTGAACAATCGTCATTGCCATGATGGATTCTCCTGGTACATGGTAGTTGGCAGGTGGAATGATGGGGGTGTTTTTTCCCATATCCCACATTCCACCTACCACCTACTTTCTACAAACGTTTCGCCCGAACGGTGATCGGCAGCTTCGGCTCCGGCATCGGCTCGACGTAGTAGCTCGACCCGTCACCCACCTCGATGGTGCCTCCCCACTTGTCGGGCTCCTGGAACTCGACGGAGGTGATCGCCTCCTCCAGATCCTTTTTCGCGACATAGAGGGACAACGCCCCATCCTGATCCCGCCTAATCATCACGCTTGGCATTGAAACCTCCGGTACTTGGTATGTGGTAGATGGCATGTGGGGGTGGTTTTCCCAGCCCCCACATGCCAAATGCCACCTACCTGACAAGGTCGTAGTTGTAGTCGGTGACGCCCATTTCCATGGTCTCCTCGTCGAGCCGTTCCAGCACGGCGTTGACCAGGGTGGTGAGGATGTACATCGCGCCCTCGTAGCCCAGGGTGGTCATGCGGTGCAGGTGGTGGCGGTCGAAGATCGGGAAGCCCAGGCGGATGAGCGGAACCTCGAACTCCTTGCCCTTGTACAGGGTGTCGCGCTGGATGAACTTGCCGTAGCTGTTGCCGATCATGAAGTCCGGCTTATTGGTGAAGATCAGCGAGCGCATGTGCCAGAGGTCCTTACCGATGTGGACGTTGGTGTTCTGGCCATAGGGCGAGGTTTCCAGCAGCTTCTTCATCGCCTTCATCCAGCGCTTGTTGCCGTTGTTGGCCAGCACGTCAGTCGGCTCGGCGCCGAGCTCCAGCAGGAACTGGGTCATTCCCATGACGAAGTCCGGGTCGCCCCACAGGGCGAACTTCTTGCCGTGCAGCCAGGTGTGGGAGTCCTGCATCATGTCGACCAGTCGGCCACGCTCCAGTTCCAGGGAAGCCGGGACCGGTTTGCCGGTGATCTCGGAGACCTGCATCAGGAACTCGTCGGTCCACTTCAGACCCATCGGAATATTCAGTTTCGGGGTCTCGTGCTTCCAGGTGGTCTCGACAAACTTCTTGGTCTTGTCCAACTGCCACGGCTGCAGCAGCACGGTGTTCACCGCGTTCGGCGCTTCCTTGATCTCGGCGATGGAGGTGCCGCCCTCGTACATGCGGAACTGGCCGTCGGCCGGGGTATCCAGCACTTCGGACGGGTCCGACAGCAGGGTCGCTTCAACGCCCATCTCGGCCATCATCCGCTTCATCACCCGGTAGTTGCCCAGGTAGGTCTCGAAACCCGGCACCAGATTCAGCTTGCCGCTCTTGCCCGGCTCCTTGCCCTCCATGTCGTTAAGGGTGAAGTAGCGCAGGGTCCCTTCCATCATGTTGTCCCAGCCGGTGGTGTGGCTGCCGACGAACGACGGGGTATGAGCGAACGGGGTCGGGAAGTCCGCCTCGATATAGCCTTCCTTCTTGGCGTTGCCGATGAAGGCGTTGAGGTCGTCACCGATGACCTCGGCCATGCAGGTGGTGGAGACGGCGATCATCGCCGGCTTGTACAGTGCCTTGGCGTTTTCCAGGCCGGCGTAGATGTTCTTCTGACCACCGAACACCGCTGCATCTTCGGTCATGGAGTCGGAGACACAGGCGACCGGCTCCTTGAAATGACGATTGAAGTAGGTGCGGAAGTAGGCCACGCAGCCCTGGGAGCCATGTACGTACGGCAGGGTCTTTTCGAAGCCCAGCGAACACAGCACGGCGCCGAGCGGCTGGCACGCCTTGGCCGGGTTGATGGTCAGCGCCTCACGCTGAAAATTGAGTTCCTTGTACTCCTCGGAGGTGGTCCACTCGAAGACCTCGTCGATCTTCTCCTTCGAGTAGGCCTCTTCGAACTGGCCCTTCTTGCGGCCCAGAACGTCTCGATACTCCGGCTCGTTGAACAGCGGGTAACACGGCTTGATATTGTCTGCAGTCTGGCTCATTTCGTTTCTCCTGCGGCGCCACTAATCCGTGGACGCTGCGTTCGGAAGTTAAAAACCCAACGCAAAGGCGCAATGACGCAAAGGTCGCCAAGAAAAAACCTTTTGGTTTCTAACCTTTGAAAAACTTTGCGTCCTTGGCGTCCTTTGCGCCTTTGCGTTGATAGCTTTTTAAGCAGCAGCCTCGTCGGCGGCACTCGCGGACTTCTTCCAGGGGGCCGTCATTTCGCCCCAGCAGGGGTTGTTGACGGTCATATCCATGTCGCGGGCGAAGATGGCGAAGCCGTCGTAGCCGTGGTACGGGCCGGAGTAGTCCCAGCTGTGCATCTGGCGGAAAGGGATGCCCATCTTCTGGAAGATGTACTTCTCCTTGATGCCCGAGCCGATGAGGTCCGGCTTGATCTTTTTGACGAACTCTTCGAACTCGTAGCCGGTGACGTCGTCGTAGATGAGCGTTGCGTTGCCCAGATCCTTCATGGTGCGGTCGTAGTCGTCGTTGTGGGCGAACTCGTAGCCGGTGCCGACCACTTCCATGCCGAGGTCTTCGTAGGCGCCGACCACGTGGCGCGGGCGCAGGCCGCCGACGTAGAGCATCACCTTTTTGCCGTCCAGGCGGGATTTGTACTTGGCGATGACGGCGTCCATCATCGGCTGGTACTTGGCGATGACCTTCTCGGCGCCCTCTTTGATGGTGTCATCGAAGTGCTCAGCGATGGCGCGCAGCGATTCGGCGATCTTGGTCGGGCCGAAGAAGTTGTACTCCATCCAGGGGATCCCGTACTTCTCTTCCATGTGGCGGGAGATGTAGTTCATGGAGCGGTAGCAGTGCAGGAGATTGAGCTTCACCCGCGGGGTGTTCTCCATCTCGGCCACGGTGCCGTCGCCGGACCACTGGGCGATGACGTTCAGGCCCATCTCCTCCAGCAGGATGCGCGAGGCCCAGGCATCGCCGCCGATGTTGTAGTCGCCGAGAATGGCGACGTCGTACTGACCGGCTTCCGGCAGCTTGCCATCACGGCGCGGCAACATGTGGTCGCGCACGGCGTCATTGGCGATGTGGTGACCGAGAGACTGGGAGACGCCGCGGAAGCCCTCGCAACGGACCGGGACCACCGGCTTGCCGGTATCGGCTGCGGTCTTCTTCGCCACAGCTTCGATGTCGTCGCCGATGAGGCCGATGGGACACTCCGACTGCACCGAGATGCCCTTGTTCAGCGGGAACAGGGTCTCGATCTCCTCCATGATCTTGGCCAGCTTCTTGTCGCCGCCGAAGACGATATCCTTCTCCTGGAAATCGGAGGTGAAGTTCATGGTGCCGAAGGTGTTCACCCCGGTGGTGCCGACGTAGTAGTTGCGGCGACCTGCGCGGGAATACTGACCGCAGCCGACCGGTCCGTGGGAGATATGGATCATGTCCTTGATCGGACCCCACACCACGCCCTTGGAACCGGCGTAGGCGCAACCGCGGATGGTCATCACACCCGGCAGCGACTTGCGGTTGGAGGTGATGCACTTCTTCGACTTGTCGACGGAGGGGTCGTTGGCCGTGAGGTGCTTGGCCCGATCCTCTCGGGCTTTTTCGGGATAGACCTCCAGCACCTCTTCGATGAGGGCGTTGGTCTCTTCGCGGGTCATGGTAACCATGGTTCTCTCCTGCTATGCGCCGCCCAATCCGGCGGACGTTGTCAAGATTCTGTTAAACGCAAAGACGCAAAGAGCGCAAAGGTTCGCAAAGGAAACAATGTGGTAACCCCCTTCAATCTTCTTTGCGGCTCTTTGCGTCCTTAGCGTCTTTGCGTTGATCGGTTTTCCTTGCCCTTAAGCGCTCGCCTGCTCGGCGGTCTTGCCGACGATGGACTCGTCTTCCTCCTCGAGGATGCCGAACTCCATCAGCAGATCTTCGAGTTCGTCCATGCTGGCCGGGGTCGGGATGATGAAATTGGTGTTGTTGATCACCTTCTGCGCCAGGGCACGGTATTCGTCGGCCTGCTTGTGCTTCGGGTTGTATTCGATGACGGTCATGCGGCGGATTTCCGCATGCTGCACTTCGTTGTCGCGCGGCACGAAGTGGATCATGGTGGTGCCGAGCTTGGCCGCCAGAGCATCGATGAGCTCGTCTTCGCGGTCGGTGTTGCGGCTGTTGCAGATGAGGCCGGCCAGACGCACGCTGCCGGAGTTGGCGTACTTCACAATGCCCTTGGCGATGTTGTTGGCGGCGTACATGGCCATCATCTCGCCGGAGACGACGATGTAGATCTCCTGCGCCTTGTTTTCGCGGATGGGCATGGCGAAACCGCCGCACACCACGTCACCAAGCACGTCGTAGAAGACGAAGTCGAGGTCTTCCTCGTAGGCACCTTCCTCTTCCAGGAAGTTGATGGCGGTGATGACGCCGCGGCCCGCGCAACCAACGCCCGGTTCCGGACCACCGGACTCGACGCACTTGACGTCGCCGTAGCCGACGGACATGACATCTTCGAGTTCCAGGTCCTCCACCGAACCGGCCTCGGCAGCCAGGTGCATGACGGTGGTCTGGGCCTTGGAGTGCAGGATGAGGCGGGTGGAGTCGGCCTTCGGGTCGCAGCCGACGATCATGACCTTCTTGCCGGCTTCGGCCAGGGCCGCCACCAGGTTCTGCGTGGTGGTGGACTTGCCGATACCGCCCTTACCGTAGATAGCGCATTGACGAAGTGCCATTTTGTTCTCCTTGCGTTGCAGGGTTGCACAGTGGTGTCGAGCAACCTTGAGCAGGGAGCATGCCAGCTTCGCTTTTAGCACCTAAAAGGCTGTTATTACGATGTTTTTACAATCGTCCGGGTTATGTCGCA
This sequence comes from Gammaproteobacteria bacterium, assembly GCA_041685045.1. GTDB lineage: Bacteria > Pseudomonadota > Gammaproteobacteria > Thiohalomonadales > Thiohalomonadaceae > Thiohalomonas. The sequence continues at coordinate 17,108 of JAWLGP010000035.1, read as the reverse complement.
TGCGCGACAACAGCTACAAACCCCCGTCGCCTGTGCGGTTACCGACAAACATCTTTGCAGCTCGGGTTACTGGTAGGATGGGCAAAGGAGCGAAGCGACGTGCCCATCATTCCGGCGGGTCGAGGCGTGATGGGCACGCTGCGCTTTGCCCATCCTACACGACGGGCGACGGTGCACATTGCCCAAGGCACCGTCGCCCGGTAACCTGCCCCCATGCCGCTCAACCCCACCCTGCCCGTCACTGCCCGCCAGCCGATCAACCGCTGCAACCTGCCGGCGGTGATCCTCGGCAGCCTTACCTTCCAGCGCCATCCAACCGCACTGTTCATCGACGGTGTGCGAGAGCTGCACAGCGATTTGTTTCGCCGGCTCGACAGGGAAGCGGAACGGGAAGCACGGGCGACGCTGTTCAAGGACTACATGGTGGTCCACTTTCGCCTGGAACACCCGGAGGACGCCGGCCTCACGCCGGGGCAGCGGGTGAATCGCGGCAAGGCCGATTACCTGCGCCTGATCCGCGGCTGGGCCTTCGACCCGGACAGCCGCGAAGGGGCGGTCTTGAAGGGTTGGGTGGAGTCGCGCTTCGGCCTGGTGCCGCGCTATCACCGCGGCCCGATCCGCACGCCGGGCGATCCGACTTTTTTTGCCTATCAGGAACTACGCACCACCGGGCTGTACAACACCAACGCCCTTGAGGCCCAACTCGACCTCCTCTACACCTACGCCCAATACGAACTCGAGCATGCCGTCGCGGACCGGGATCACCTTCCGCTCTACCGCGGCATCAACCGCCTGGGCGAGCACGAATTGCTGGGACAGGAAGGGGCCGAGCAGATCGTGCTGCTCAACAACTTGAATTCGTTTACCGATAACCGCCAGCGTGCGGACGAATTCGGCGACCAGATCCTGGAGACGCGGGTACCGCGTTCAAAGGTGTTCTTCTACAACCGTCTGCTGCCGGGGCTGCTGAAAGGCGAGGACGAATACGCGGTGATCGGCGGCGTCTATGGGGTGCGCCTGGCGGTCATTTGAGAGATCCGCAAATGAACGCGAATGGTGGCTACTCGCCCCCTCCGTCATTCCCGCGCAGGCGTGAATCCAGGGAACGGATCAATGGATCCCCGCCTTCGCGGGGAAGATGTATGCCTTGTACCGCGCGGGACATCGAGCGCACCCGGGCGAGCAGTTACCGCGAATGAACGCAAATAAAGGGAGGCGTTTTCACCGGCCAAAGCAGTACATCATTCACCGGCGGAAGCAACCGGTCGTCGCCTGGCTCCATTCGCGTTCATTCGCGTTCATTCGCGTTCATTTGCGGATCAACAATCAATCAGAAAAATCCAGCCGCTCCTGCACCGCCGCGACACCGGCTATTGCGCAGACCTCGTCCTTGTCGCCGCCGGGGGCACCGCTGACGCCGACCGCACCGACCAGCGAGCCGGCCGCCTCGATGGGCACTCCGCCCTCCAGTACCAGAATCCCGTCGACATGGTTCATCTCCATGCGAATGTCCTGCCGATTCGCCCGAAAGTTGCTAGAGACGGTGCCGGAAAGGATGACGGCATTGGCCTTGTCACGGGCGATCTGAATGGTAAAGCGCGGTGCCAGGGTGTCGCGCATGATCATCTGTTCGAACCCGTCGCGGTCCACCACCACCGCGGTCACCTGGTAGCCCTGTTCCCGGCACGCCGCAACGGCGGCCTGTGCCACGTCGCGTGCGGTTTCCATCGTTAATCGCTTGACGCTGATCAGATCGGCCGCGGCTGCAGAAGTTGCGGCGAGAGCAGAAACTCCCAACGCGACCGAACGCGTGAATGCGGTCATGACGCCTCCTCTATATTGTTCTAAGGGTCACTTAGAAGTATGGCGACAGGAGCCCGGCCACAAAAGCCGCGTTTCGTACGAGTGCTTGGTGAGTGTGCTGAAAAGGCGGGAAAGGTGAAGACCTGGCAGCCCCGCGATCATAGATTCCGAAGAATCCTTAGACTGGTGGCTTTGCGCCCCTGTCTTTCGACAGGTTTGCCTTTATCAGGCCTACTCAATGTCTAGGTGAGGTCTTGGCGGTTGTCAAAAATCTTTTCTTTGTTTTCCGCTCGTCCGAAAGATTTTGCCAGAAAAGCGGCCAGCAGGGCGCCCCGCTCCCGCAACCGGTTGATGGCATAGTGACTGGCACCAGGTATCACGATCAACTCGGTCCGATCATCGGCGCGTCGGTCATAGAGCAACCGTGCATCGGCCACCGGTACCGTCCGATCCGCCTCGCCATGCACCAGCAGCACCGGGCAGGTCACCCACGCGATGGTGTTGCACGGTGCAATGGCCTCGTAGGGAATTCCGATCACCTTTTCCACGTGGCGCAGCACCCACCAGCCGACCGGCCAGTGGGGAATGCGGCTGGCGCGCATCATCTGGCGCATCACTTCTGCGGGATGGGCGAAGGCGGCGAGACTGATCACCGCGGCGATGTCCGGCCGGCGCGAGGCCACCAGCAGGCAGGCGGCGGCACCGACCGAGTGCCCCATCACCGCGATTCGACCCGGGTCGACATCGCCGCGGGCCCGCAGCCAGTCCACGGCATGTTCGAGGTCCTCGGCAAATCGCGGCATAGAGACGAAATCGTCTTCATCGCTGCTGCCGTGACAACGGGCATCGAACAGCAGCACGGAATATCCGGCGTTGTGCAGCAGCGGCGCGAGCGGCAGCATGAACTCCGCGTTCCCACCCCAACCATGGACGAGTGCGACCGCCGGCATCGATCCTGCTCCGGGCGCCGGAACGAACCAGCCGAAAAGCAGTTTTTGCCGTTCTGTCGGGATGGATACCGTTTCAAACGGCAACCCGACATCACCCGGCGAGTGCCGCTCCCGATGACGCGGCACCCGAAAACCGCGGCGCACCGCCCAGGGCGCGCCGATGACGAGGAGCGTAAGACCGACAAGGGAAAGGAGAAACCACCACATCACGGAATTCCAGAACTCAGGGCCATTGGTGCTGCGGGTTGGGAATCGACAGGAATTGGTGGCGCGGGGATGAATAGAGAGAAGACCTGGCAGCCCCGCGCTCATAGATTCCGAAGAACCCTTAGACCGGTGGCTTTGCGCCCCTGTCTTTCGACAGGTTTGCCTTTATCAGGCCTACTCAATGTCTAGGTGAGGGCTGGGCGGTTGTCAAAAATTTTCACTGGTGACGGAGCTCATGTAGGAGCGGCGAAAGCCGCGATTGCCGCTGGCCCGTGCCGCGCATTTGCGCATGGGCGAACGTAATCGCGGCTTCCGCCGCTCCTACACGGTCGCGAGCCTCAGGCGATCCACAAACCCATGGCGAGCAGCAGCCCGTGTAGCGCGCCGGCGGCAATGGTGTTTTGAATCGCCGGCACCAACAGCGGCGGCTGCTCCGCGTGACGCAACAGGTCGCGCGCGGCCATCAGGCTCAATGGCAGCGGCAACAGGCTGATGGCCGCCCAACCCGGCAACGCACCGGAGAGCAGCAAGGCCAGCAGATACCCGTAGGCAACCGCCACCAGAGCCAAATAGCCCCAGCGGGCTTTGCGCGGCCCCAGCCGCACCACCCAGTGGTGCTTGCCGGCGGCGGCATCGGCGGTGTGGTCCGGGAACTGGTTGATATAGAGCAGCGCCGCAATCAGCAGCCCATACGGGACGGCGATCAGTAGCGGATATGCGGCGAAGTCACCACGCTGGACCATATCGGCGCCCAGGGTGATGAGTCCCCCGAAGCCGAGGGCGACGCTGAGCTCACCGAGACCATGGCTGTTCAGCGCCAACGGCGGTGCCGAGTAGGCCCAGCCTATCAGCAGACCGAGCAGTCCGACGCCGATCAGATCGGGACCCGCCAGCGGGATCAGCAGGATACCGATCAGGGCGACGGCGCTCATCAGGGCCCAACCGAAGGTGGCCATCTGCTGCTCGCTCATGACACCGTTCTGGATGAAGCGGGAACCGCCGGTGAAGGGGAACACGCGATCGACGTTGGCCGCGTCGGTGCCGTTCAGCGCGTCGTAGTAATCGTTCAGCACGTTGATGCCGGCTTGGGCCAGCACGGCACCAAGCACGGTGAATACCCCGGCAATCACTTCCAGCGACGCTCCGCTGTAACGGGCGCCGGCGATCCCGATAAGACAAGGCACCAGACTGGCAACGAGGAACGGCGGGCGGGTGGCGTGAATATATTTGGCGACTGGATTGCCGAAGCGCTCCAGGGTCGGTTCGATGGCAGCCACAGTACTCCTTTCCGCAGAGGCGGGATTGGCAACAGGCCGATTGTAACGGGGAAAGTCCCTGGATTGGACCCCAGGTGCCGGCGGCCGTTTGCTGGCGCTGACCTATTCAACAGGATTTACAGGATTTTTCAGGATTGACAGGATGGAATAAAGGCGGGAACCACATGCTGGACTGTTAGAATCGAGGTTCGTGTTCTGAACCCGCCGCAAACAGCCTTTCCTGTTAATCCTGAAAAATCCTGTTAATCCTGTTGAATGCCATCGTCGCGTCTGAGGAATTCACCCGCCGAGGATCTTCAGCAGCTCGGCCTCGTCGACAATGCGGATGCCCAGCTCCTGAGCCTTGGTCAGTTTGGAGCCGGCGTCCTCGCCCACCACCACGAAGTCGGTCTTCCTGGAGACCGAGCCGGTCACCTTGGCGCCGAGGGCCTGCAGCCGGGCCTTGGCCTCATCGCGGGCGAGGCTCGACAGGGTGCCGGTGAGGACGACGGTCTGGCCGGCCAGTGGCTGCTCGGCGGCGGGGGTGACCTCCACATCCTCCCAATGCACGCCACCGATGGCCGGATCGCGCAGGCGCGCGATGACCTGCTCGTTGTGCGGCTCGGCAAAAAAGCGGCTGATCTGCGCCGCCACTTCGGGACCGACGTCCGGGACCTGTTGCAGGGCCAGCCCCTTCAACCGCTTGGCTCTCGCCGCCGGGGCCTCGTCCTCCTCCTGCTCGAGTGCCGCGGCGTACTCCTCGGCGGCCGCGGTCAGCGCCTCCAGGCTACCGAAGTGGGCCGCCAGGGTGGCCGCGGTAGCCTCGCCCACCTCGGGGATGCCGAGGGCGTAGAGGAAGCGCGCCAGGGTGGTCGAGCGGCTCGCCTCCAGCGCCCGCACCAGATTCTCGGCGGACTTCTCGCCCATGCGCTCGAGCGCCGCGAGCTGCGGTACCGCGAGGCAGTAGAGATCGGCCACGTCCTTCACCAGGCCGCAGTCGACCAGTTGATCGACCAGCTTCTCGCCCAGACCTTCGATGTCCATCGCCCCGCGGGAGGCGAAGTGCTGGATGGCGCGTTTGCGCTGGGCGCCGCAGATGAGGCCGCCGGTGCAGCGATGGTCGGCCTCCCCTTCGATCCGCACCACCTCCGAGCCGCAGACCGGACAGTGTTCCGGCATGGCGAAAGGACGGGCATCGGACGGGCGGCGGTCGAGCACCACACTGACCACCTCCGGGATGACATCGCCGGCGCGGCGCACCACCACCGTGTCCCCGATCAGCACGCCCTTGCGTTCCACCTCGTCCATGTTGTGCAAGGTGGCGTTGGTGACCGTGACGCCACCGACGAACACCGGCTCAAGTCGGGCCACCGGCGTCAATTTGCCGGTGCGACCGACGTTCACGAAGATGTCGAGGAGCTTTGTCATCTCCTCCTGGGCCGGATACTTGTGCGCCACGGCCCACCGCGGCTCACGAGTCAGGAAGCCGAGCTGGGCCTGAAGGGCCAGGCTGTTGACCTTGTAGACCACACCGTCGATGTCGAACGGCAGCGCATCGCGCTTCTCGGCGATCTGCCGGTGAAACGCCACCAACCCCTCGGCTCCGCGCGTCACCGCGCGGTCTTCGCAGACCGGCACGCGAATCGCCTCCAGTGCGTCGAGCACGCCGCTGTGGGTCGCCGGCACCTCCCAGCCCTGTACCTCGCCGAGGCCGTAGGCAAAAAAGCTAAGGGGACGGCGCGCGGCGATGTTCGGGTCGAGCTGGCGGATGGAGCCGGCCGCCGCATTGCGCGGATTGACGAATGGCTTGTCGCCGGCGGCGCGCTGTCTGGCATTCAGCCGCTCGAAGTCGTCCCGGCGCATGTAGATCTCGCCCCGGATCTCCAGCACCGGCGGGGTCACGCCGTGCAGCCGCAGCGGGATGGAACCGACCGTCCGCACGTTCTGAGTGACGTCCTCCCCGACCTCGCCGTTGCCGCGGGTGGCGGCCCGCACCAGCACGCCGCTTTCGTAGCGCAGATTGATGGCGAGGCCATCGAATTTGAGCTCTGCCGAATACTCCACCGGCGGGACGCCGGGGCCGAGGCCCAGTTCACGCCGAACCCGCGCATCGAAAGCCACGGCACCCGCTTCGGTGGTGTCGGTCTCGGTACGAATCGAGAGCATCGGGATGGCATGGCGCACTTCGCCAAAGGCCTTGAGCGGCGCGCCGCCCACCCGCTGGGTGGGCGAATCGGGCTCGACCAGCTCGGGATGCTGCTGCTCCAGCGCCTGAAGCTCGCGGAACAGGCGGTCGTACTCGGCATCCGGGATCTCCGGATTGTCGAGCACGTAGTAGCGATAGTTGTGGTACTCCAGCAGACGGCGCAGCTCGGCGGCGCGCGCACGGAGATCGGCGGGGATCGGGTCGGTCACACTCAGGCGCTCTTGCGGTCGGCGTTTGCACTCAGGGCGTCCTGGGCCCGCACCCGCTCACGCAGAGCGGTCAGGCCGGCTTCGTCCAGCGGTTCGCGCCGCTCGTTGCAGAGCTGTCCGCCGAGCTGAGCCGCGAACGTTTCGGCCACCGCCAGGAAACGCTCGTACATGATAAGGGCGCTATCCGGCCCCGGCAGCTGCATGAAGAAGACGACGCCCGGCGTCTCGATATCGGCCATCGCCTCCAGCTCGAACATGCCCGGTTCCAGCACGTTGGCGACACCGAACCACGGCTCGCCACCGACCCCTTCCAGGTCGGGGTAATAGTGGAATACGCCTACCTTGCTGTAGTGCAGCCCGGCCGCCTGCACCGACGCCATCAAGGCCGTGCCGGCGAAGGGGGCACCGGTGCTCATCACCGTCAGCACCGCCACCATGCCCGGTTCCAGGTCGCCGGGTTCGGCGGTCTCCATCCCGGCCAGGTGGTCGAGGGACTCCGGCTCGCTGCGGGCGGAGAAGCCGCCCCCGTCCCACTCTTCGAGCGCGGCTTTCCCGCTGCGCACCGCAAAAGCCTCGTCCATCGGCACGTCATCCAGGAGGACCGGCACCGCATCTTTCCGCGCACCGCGCTTTCGGCCCCACCAGTAGATGCCGATGACAATCGCCACGCCAACCAGAATCAGGGTCAATCGCAGGGGATCCATCATCACTCCTCAGACCGCCGCCAGTTCCACCGCTTCGTCCACGTCCACCGCCACCAGGCGGGAGACGCCCGGCTCGTGCATGGTGACGCCGGCGAGATGATGGGCCAGCTCCATGGTCGCCTTATTGTGGGTGATAAAGATGAACTGCACCCGCTCGCTCATCTCCTCCACCAGCTTGCAGAAGCGACCGACGTTCGCCTCGTCCAGCGGGGCATCCACCTCGTCCAGCATGCAGAATGGCGAGGGGTTCAGTTCGAAGATGGAGAAGACCAGCGCCACGGCGGTGAGCGCCTTTTCGCCGCCGGAGAGCAGGTGAATGGTGCTGTTGCGCTTGCCCGGCGGGCGGGCCATGACGGTGACGCCGGTATCGAGCAGGTCGTCGCCGGTCAGCTCCAGGTAGGCGTGACCTCCGCCGAACAGCCGCGGGAACTTCTCCTGCAGGCCCTTGTTGACCCGCTCGAAGGTCTCCTTGAAGCGGGTGCGGGTCTCGCGGTCGATCTTCTTGATCGCATTTTCCAGGGTCTCCAGCGCCTCGGTGAGGTCGGCGTATTGGGACTCCAGGTATTCGGCGCGCTTGGACTGCTGTTCGTATTCGTCGATGGCGGCGAGGTTGATCGGCCCCAGGCGGGCGATGCGCTGGGCGGCCTCGTCCACCTGCCGCTCCCAGTCGCCGATCTCCGCCTGCTCGGGCAGCTCGCCCAGCAGCTGTTCCAGTTCCAGGCCCGCCTCGCCCACCTGCTCCTGCAGGGTCTGGCGGCGGACCTTGAGGGTCTGCCAGTCCATGCGCCGCTGCTCGAGGCCGGAGCGGATCTCCTGCACCTTGCGCTCGGACTGGATGCGCTCGCCCTCCTTCTCGCGCAGGGCGTGGTCGATATCCTCGACCCGGCGCCTCGCCTCGGCCAGGCGGGCCTCCACCTCCATGCGGCGTGCGAGCAGCTGTTCCAGCTCCTCGCTCATCTGCTGCACCGGCCCCTCGCCTTCGCCTTGGGCCAGGCGTAGCTCTTCGCGCCGTTCAGCCAGCTGTGACAGCTGCTGGGTGGCACGCTCCAGGGCCTGTTCGGTGGTCTCCAGCTCGGTCCGCATGGTCTGGATGCGGATCGCGGCCTCGTGGCTGCGTTCCCTGTCCTGGCGGGCCTGCTCGCGGGCCTGTTCGAGACCGGCGCGCAGCTCGTCGCGCCGGGCCGACAGCTCTTCGCGCTGGCGGGCCAACTCCTCCATCATTTCCAGGGCGCGGTGCAGAGTGGAACGTGCCGACTCCATGCCCGCCTCGGCTTCCGCCGTGTGCCGGGCCAGCTCTTCGGCCTCACCCTCCAGCCGCTCGCGCCGCTGACTGATCTGCTCGAGGCGCGCCTGCTTGCCGGAGAGCTGCGACTTCAGCTCGGCCGTGGCACGGTTGGCCTCGTTGGCCTCGGCCTGGAGCTGCTCACGCTCCTCCTCCGCCGCCTTTTGCCGGGCACGCCCCTCTTCCAGGGTCTGCTGCAATTCCGTGACCTGCTGCTCCAGCTCCTCGATGGCAGCGGCCAATTCCTTCAGCTCCTGCTCGCGCGCCAGCACGCCGGCGTGCTCGTCGGAGTCGCGGGTGACCCGCAGCCAGTTGGGGCCGAGCCAGATGCCGTCACGGGTGATCACCGACTCGTTTGCCGCCAGCCGCCCGCGCAGCGAGAGCGCCTCATCGAGGGTGTCGACCGCGTAGATGCCGGACAAGAGGCTCTCCGCGCCGACCGTACTGCGCAGCTTGCCGGCCAGGGGAGTGCCGACGCTCGCCGCCGCCGCGGGGGCGGCGGCGCGGGTGTCGAACAGAGTCAGGGCGCCCTGGTCCAGGCTGCCCAAGGCACCGAGCACCGGGTCGAGCCCATCGACACAGACGGCTTCGAGGCTGTTGCCGAGCACACACTCGACGGCGGCCTCCCAGCCGGGCTCCACCTGCATCCCCTCGGCCAGACGCGGGGCGCCGGAAAGGCCCTGGCTGTTCAGCCAATCGGTGACCGCGCCCTTGCGCTTGCCCAGCGCCGCCTGCTGCAACGCCTCCAGAGAGGCATGACGGCCGCGCCGGGACTGGAGTTCGGTGCGCACCGCATCCAGCCGCTGGCCGGCGGCGTGGGTCTCCTCGCGCTGGCTGGCGATGAGTGCCAGACAGTTGGCAAGCCGCTCCTGATTGGCCTCCGCCGCCAGCTCGCGCTCAGCCAACAGCTCCTGGGCCATGGCGATCTCTTCGGCCAGGTTGTCGGTGGAGAGCAGCTGCCTTTCGTCTTCGATGCGCTTGATGCGCTGGCCGAGCTGGGCGATCTGCTGCTCCAGCTGCTGAATGCGGGTCCGCTCCACCTGTGCGGTCTGCGAGGGTTCCGCTGCCTGCTGGTTGAACTCCTCCCACTGCAGCTGCCAGGCGGCCATCTCCTCTTCGGCCTCCAGCAGGGTGGCGGCAGAAAGTTCGGCGGCGGCCTTGTGCTCCTCATGGGCGGGACCGTGCTCGGAAAGGCCGGCGGTCAGCTCCTCGATCTTGCGGCGGTCCATCTCCTGATGGATCTGCGCCTCGTTCCAGGCGCGCTCCACCTGCTCCAGGTCACGGGTCAGCTGCTGGCGCCGTTCGCGGGCGTGCTGGATCGACTGCTCGAGGCGGGCGATGTCAGCGCCCACGCCGTAGAACTGGCTCTGGATCTGATTGAAGCCTTCGGTGGCCTCCACGTGCTCGTCGCGCTTGCGCTCGATCTCCGCCTCGGCGGCGCGCTGGCGCGCCAGCTGGGCTTCCAGCGCCGTCTCCTGCTCGCGGATGACACCCTCGCGCTGCTCCGCCTCCTGGCTCAGCGCCCGCCAGCGCAGCGCCTGCAACTGGCCCTTGAGCTGACGCTCCTCGGCCTTCAGTTCCTTATAGCGCTCGGCGGTGCGCGCCTGGCGTTGCAGGTGGGCGATCTGCTTGCCCAACTCGTCGCGCAGGTCGTTCAGGCGGTCGAGGTTGTCCCGGGTGTGGCGCATCCGGTTCTCGGTCTCGCGGCGGCGCTCCTTGTACTTGGAGATACCGGCCGCCTCCTCCAGGAAGGTGCGCAGCTCATCCGGCTTGGCCTCGATCAGCCGTGAGATGGTGCCCTGCTCGATGATGGCGTAGCTGCGGGGCCCCAGGCCGGTGCCGAGGAAAATATCGGTGATGTCGCGTCGGCGGCAGCGGGTGCCGTTCAGAAAGTAGTTGGACTGGCCGTCGCGGGTGACCAGGCGCTTGATGGAAATCTCGTTGTAGTTGGCCCACTGCCCGCCCAGGCTGGCGTCGGAGTTGTCGAACACCAGCTCCACCGAGGCCTGCCCTACCGGTTTGCGCGAGCTGGAGCCGTTGAAGATGACGTCGGTCATCGAGTCGCCGCGCAGGTGCTTGGCGGAGCTCTCACCCATGACCCAGCGCACGGCGTCGATGGTGTTGGACTTGCCGCAGCCGTTAGGGCCGACGATCGCTGTCAGGTTTTTAGGCAGCGGAATGCTCGTCGGATCAACAAACGACTTAAAGCCGGCCAGCTTGATCTTGCTTAGGCGCATAGGGTCAAAACCACAAAACTTGTCGGGAAGCGGCGCTGTACGGCGGGGGAGCGGGCCTTCTCGGGGCCCTCTGTCGGGGTCCGTCTCCGTCGCGCGCCTTCGTGCGCCCGTCGTTTTCCGCTAGAATTCGGGGCCGTCAAAACTACCACGAAAGACCCGAGATGCCTACCCAACCCAGCAAAGACCTGGAGACCTTCGAGAATCCCCGCGCCGAGCGGGATTACACCATCCACATCGAGATCCCGGAGTTCACCTGCCTCTGCCCCAAGACCGGCCAGCCGGACTTCGCCACCATCTATATCGACTATGTTCCCGACCGGAAATGTCTGGAGCTGAAGGCGCTGAAGCTCTATATCTGGTCGTTCCGCGAGGAAGGCGCCTTTCACGAGGCGGTCACCAACCGCATGCTGGAGGACTTCGTCGCCGCCTGCCAGCCCCGTTTTATGCGCGTGACTGGCAAGTTCAACGTCCGCGGCGGCATTTATACCAACGTAGTGGTGGAGCACCGGGCCGAGGGCTGGACCCCGCCGCAGCCGGTGGTGCTGCCTTAGGATTCACCGCAGAGGCGCAGAGGGCGCGGAGAGGGGCGTTGCCCCATTTTCCCTCTGCGTATCTGCACCTCTGTGCCCGCGGCCTGCATGCCGCGAAAGGCAAAACCCGCCTTGAAATCGATGGCGAAATGGATTGTCATACAACGGTATGACAGCACAGGAGAGTTGAGATGCGCATCAACGCGCGAATCGACGAGCAGCACAGCGAGCGTCTCCGCTTTCTGACACGCAGCACCAACGCCAGTGTCAGCGAGGTACTGAAACGCGCCATCGATCTCTATTACGAACACCGTCGTCGGGAGTGCGGTGACGCGACGGCCGCGCTGACGGCTTCCGGATTCGTGGGAGTGGCCGATGGTGATCCCGAACTCTCCACCACCTATAAACAGCGGCTGAGTGAAGAACTCCTGAGCAAGCATGATCATCGCTGATACCGGTTTTTGGTTGGCACTGGCCAGCCGGAATGATCGGTTTCACCTGATCGCGGTCAAAGCCCTGCAGTCGTTGAGCGAGCCGCTGATCACCACCTGGTCGGTGCTCACCGAGACCTGTCACCTGCTGCTCAGTCGCCTTGGCGTCGAGGCCCAGGCACGCTTCATGAGTTCGTTAGCCAACGGTGCGTGTAGCGTGTTCGCCCTCGACGAGAGCCACACCGGCCGCATCGTCGCGCTGATGGACCAGTATCGCGACCTCCCCATGGACCTGGCCGACGCCTCCCTGGTGCTTTTTGCCGAGCACCTGGGGCATGGCCGCATACTCTCCACCGACCAACGGGACTTCAACACCTATCGGTGGAAGCGACACGAACCCTTTGAAAATCTGCTCGATAGCGCAGGGTAGTGGCCGGAAGCTGTGACCGAGCAAACTCAGAAAGGGAACCCGAGCTGCCCGGAATCCCCTGTTGTTCGCCTCATCCGCCGCTTGATCCCATCGGAATGGCTCCCTAGACTTTCCTTATTCCTTTTTTCACGGATTTCTTACCATGCTGGCGAAGAAGACCGTCAAGAACCAGATCACCGTGCCAAAGAAGATCGTCGACCATTTCCCTGATACCGATTACTTCGATGTCCAGGAAGAGTCGGGGCGTATTGTCCTCATCCCCGTCCGTCCAAGCCGGGCCGACGAGATCCGCGCCAAACTGGAACGGCTGGGGATCACCGACGAGGACGTCAGGGATGCGGTGGAATGCGCGAGACGTCGGTTAAGGGTCGTTTGCGATACGAACGTCGTTGTATCTGCCCCACTGTTCTCCAGAGGCCGCCTCGCGTGGGGTTACCCGCTACGCTAGGCGTGGCACGAGGGTACGATCGTGCCACTCGTCTGCCGAGCTACGGTTACTGAATTGCTGCGCGTTCTGACCTACCCGACATTTCGCCTGGGCGATACGGAGCGCGAAGAACTACTGGGCGACTTCCTTCCGTTTTCCGAAGTTACAGAGCTAAACGACCCGCTTGCCTTACCCGAATGCTGAAGAACGATTTCCCTGTTCCGATCGTTACGCCGAGTGAGTTGCGGGAACGCGCTGTGCTGACCCTCTGACGGTGACCTTTATAGCACTCGACAACGAAGGAGAGTGCCCTGTCCAGCCGGTAGAGCGGATACGTCATCAAACCGCGCAAAACCCGCGACGCACGCCGCGAGCCATGGTTCCTCCTTGCTCCAGAGCGCGCCGCACGCCGCGTCGGCCGATTCTGGATATTTGCGCTACCTGCGTGATTGGGGGCGGCTCATATCTGTCTAGTTAAGAGAAACACCCCTTATGCGCCAGCACGTTATAGCAATAGGCGCTGGCGCCAAACGCGTACCTGAGATGATCAGTTTTCTGTATGCGGCGATCGAAATTTCTAAGGGGACGACGGGCCGGTTTTGTGATCTCATGGCGGCACAATTTACCAACGGAGCTGCTGCCTTGGATGCTGCCGACGTTCGCGAAGTCTTTGAAACCGTTTTGCCGGAGCAGGCGCTGAAATCCGCAGTCGATGCGGCGGGCTTTCAGGAACGCGAGCGGAAGCTGGATGCGGTTCGGCTGCTGCGTTCGATGGTGATCGCTGCCTCGACGGGGTACGGCGGCCGGCAGGCGGATGTCATGCGCCACTACTTCGAGATGGGCGGCGAGCGGGTGGTGCGCGGCGGCTTCTATGGCTGGTTCGGTCCCGAACTCGAAGCGGTGATGGAGAGGGTGCGAGACCTGGCGCTTGGCTATGTGGCGCAACAGCCGTGCGACCTGCCGGGCTGGTTGGGCTGGGTTCGCGACTGGATCATCGTCGATTCGAGCACGGTCAAACTGGATGATCGGCTCAAGGGCGAATATCCGGGAGCGGGCGACTATGCGGCGGTGAAGGTTCACAAGCACTTCTCTGTTGGCGTCGGTACGACGCTGCGATACCACCTCAGCCCTGCGCGCGAACATGATTCGCCGCATCTGGTGATCGACGAGTCGTGGGCCGGGCTTGGGCTGCTGGCCGACTTGGGGTATGCCAGCCTGCGGCTGCTCAAAAGCTGCGAACAGCATGGTGTGAAGTACGTGATCCGACTCAAGGAGAGTTGGAAACCCAAGGTCGACAGCATCAGCCGCGGCAAGGTCACCGGCACCTTTGCGAAGGGCAGCGATCTTGATCTGCTGGTCGAACAGGACGTTTTGAAGCTCGACGGTAATGCGCTGGACGCGCGGGTGCGCGTAGGGCGCGGCAAGGATGAAGTGGCATGCCGCCTGGCGGCCGTATCTACCCCCAAGGGATACTGCTTCTATCTGACCAATCTGCCGGGGAACATCGGACCGCATCAGGTGGCAGAACTGTACCGGGTCCGCTGGGAGATCGAGAGCGACAATAAGCTCGACAAGTCGTGCATGAACCTGGACAAGATCGGCTGCTCGAACCGGCCCGGCCGTCCGCGCCCTCATCCATGCCTCTCTCGTCGGTTCGATCATGATCGGACTGTTGGCACACCATCACCGGCGCCGCGAGAGGCCGCCGGCGAGAGCCGGTGCCGAGCGAACCACTGCGCCAATTCACCCGCAGTCGCTGGCCCGCGCCGTTGGCCACGCGTCAAAGAGCATCGCGGCCGCCATGGAGCTTGAGGGTGCCGAAGCGACGAAGCGCTGGCAGGAGTTGACTGATTATCTAGAGCACCTCGGTAAAGATCCCAACTGGCGATGTCGTCCGTCTGTTCTCGATCAACTGCGTGGTTGGAAGTCTCGCAGGGACGGAAACGAAAAACGGCTGCCGTTAACTGATCACGCATGGCCTACCTCCTTTCGCGGAGGTGCGCTTGTCATTGGTGGGTTTGGATGCGGACCCGTTTGCGAATGCGCTTGAGGCGGCTTTCTGTCATAGCTGGGGCTCTCCGGCGATGGGGGTAGTGACGTCGATGATGAGGGTGAGCTCGACATCCGGACATCCCGCAAACCCTGCCGCCAAGCAGCCTCGGGCGATGCGCAAGCCCCATTTTACCCGAGAGTTTGCTCTATTGTTGGTGGCGTGCTTACACCTCCTTGGGGCGTACCCGCATCGGTGTAGCTGAGACGGCCGTTTTCCATCACCCCGGCTTCAGCCATTTGCCAATCAAGCGCAACAACGCGCCGTCGCGTATTCGATGTTTGAGAAACGCCATCAGGTGACAATGGTCCACTTCATCGAAGAACTTCCGGATGCCCAACTCCCGCACCCAGCCGCCCGAGATTCTCATAGCTTGGCGCCAGAGACGCTCCAGCGCCTAGTGGGCGCTGCGCCCGACGCGAAAGCCGTAGGAGTCGTTCGAGAAGTCCTGTTCGTAGATCGGCTCCAGCAGCATGGCCACGGCACGCTGCAACACTTTGTCCTCCAGAGTGGGGATACCCAGGGGGCGTGTTTCCCCCGGCCTGCCGGCCTTGGGAATATGCTTGCGGCGTACCGCTGGCGCCGGGTAACGCTGGGTCTTCAGGCGCTCCAGCAACGAGCACAGGTTGGCCTCCAGGTCCTGCCCATAATCCGCCCAGGTCTGGCCCCGTCCTCCCCAGGCGCGCCGTCCTTGCGGGTGCGCCGGTAGGCTTCACGCAGCCATTCCGGGTCCAGGTGGTGGATCAATGAGGTGAACCCTATCTCGGGGGATTGTTTCGCAAGCTCCGCTATCCGGGGTGTGTTCCAGTGATACGCGGTTCGAATTTCGATGCATTCGGCGTAGTTCCCAGTCCCGGTTCGTTCATCCGACGTGCCGCTTCCCTCCCACGGCGCCGGCTCGATTCACCATTCCCCGCTTTCATCGGTACTATCAGCACGCTCCGACGACCTGCTCACCGTCCCTCTCCCGCTTCGTTGCCTTCGCGTGGCGGTACCACCCGTTGATTGCTATTCGCTCAGTCAGGCGGCAATCCCATCCTGACGGCGGGGACCGATTTTGGCTGGCTGGCCCTTGCCAGTGTCCGGTGGAGAAATCAGGCCCTCCCAAGTTCCTGTGCAACCCGCTTGCCTGTTTGCGCATGTTCCCGCGACTCCGGCAGACTTGTCCGTGGCTCACCAATACGCCACGGCAACGCGGCCCCCGCTTGGGGTAAAGCAAAGGCGTCTACGATGTACATTTCGAAGTTCAATAGCACGGCTTTCAAGCTCGCTGTCTACGCTTCGCCGTGTGGGTTACCCCGACCCGACGCAAGACTCGCTTATGGCTGGTGGTTAGGCTCTGCCAGGCGGGGTTCACACCCGCAGGGGGTGCGATCTTCGCTTGATGTCAAACATCACGCCGCCCGAGGCACACCGTAGTGATTAACTTTGTCCCAGAACTGCTCCCAGCGACCTTCGGTGATTGCCAACGAGCGAAGGCTGATGACAGCCCCAGCACCCTTGTCCTTCCATCGCATGCCCGCATTGCACAGTCGCTGCTTGATGAGGGTCTTGCAGGCCGCTTCGGTAACACCGGAGCCGATGGGCAAGCCTTCGCTCTGCCAGCGGGCGTAGTCCATCTTCTCCTTGTGGTTGGTGAAGTAGGTGACGGACGAGTGCAGTTCTTCCTTTTCTTTCTTCCGCAGGCCGCCAATGGGCAGCTTTTTTATTTCGCCGAGGAGTTGTTCGGCGGCTCCCTCTTCGTGCTTGAGGCGGTGACAGCGCTCGTCGATCCACGCTTGGCGCTCACTCGGCAAAACAGCAACCGCGGCCTGTCCCACGTAACCGCTGGCATGATAGAAATCCAAGATCTGCTCGGAGACCTTCCCCTCGAGGAACTGCCAGTTGGTCTTCTCGCCGTCGGCCAAGCCGACGTAGCGGGCGCGAGGGTAAACGCTCTTAAGGCGCTCGAGTTCCCGATCCAGGCGGGTGTAGAACTTCTGCTTTCCGTATTCGTGCGTGGCACCGACATAGACGGTGTGCAGCCGTTCTCCGCCCTTGTCATACAGCGAGATGGTTCCGGTCATCGCCTCCCGCCATCCGTCCTCGCACAGCAGCATGCAGGTGCCGTCGAGCCCAACGGCGACGCTGGCGACCTCCTCGCTCAGTTCCGGAATTTCGTACTCCCACCTTGGCCTGTACCACCGCCGCCACTCGCTCAGCAAGTGCCAGCACATAGGAGCCAGGGCAACCGCATACTTTAGTCCTTGATCCCGAAGATCAATTCCTCGCGGAAGCCGTCGTCCCAGCCCGCTGCTTTGAGTTTGCCACGCATTGAGTCCTTGGCCGGGTGTAGGCGGGCGAGGTTCATGCACAGTCGACGAGTGAGGCCGACGTTCTGCGCGCC
>JAWLGP010000059.1:0-6439 GCA_041685045.1 Gammaproteobacteria bacterium | reverse complement strand
CTGTACCGCGAACGCATCCCGCGGCTCGAGGTCACCCATCTCTCCGTGGAGGAGATCGCCAGCCGGGTACGTGCACAGCTGGGGTGACATATCTGCACCATTACGGTGCGCATCTATGCACCATGATGGTGCCCGCGTCGAACAAATGAATATGGCCGGAGCGCCACCGGCCAGGAATGCCCTGGCCCGTTTTCTGCTTCCGCAGACGGCATGATCCAGGCGCCTTCCTGCCAGAGCCCGGCCACTGCGGACGCACACCCGTCCCCCGAACCGCGTGCCGACGGCTGGCGGGCGCGTCTGGAACTGGGGTTCGAGTCCGGCTCCTGCCGGACCGTGCTGCGGCACCGGCGTCATTACGGGCCCCTGCGGGTGCAACGCACATTTCATCCCGAGGGCGACCCCTGCCACAGCTATCTGCTGCACCCGCCCGGGGGCGTGGTCGGAGGCGACACCATCGAGATCGACGTGGGGAGCGCGGCGGGTGCGCATGCACTGATCACCACCCCTGCAGCAGGCAAGTTCTACCGCTCGGCCGGGGAGACGGCGCGCCAGCGCCAGCACTTCCGTGTCGGCGACGGCGCCGCACTCGAGTGGCTGCCGGCCCTGAACATCCTTCATGCGGGGGCCCGGGCCGCCCTGCACAGCCGCTTCGACATTGCGCCGGGAGGACGGCTGCTCGCCTGGGATCTGCTGGGCCTCGGGCGGCCGGGCAGCGGCGATCACTTCGAGCAAGGCTCCTGCGATCTCGCGCTGGAGGTGGACGCCGGGGAACGCAGGCTCCTCCGTGAACGCCTGCACCTGGAAGGAGGCGGGGCCCTGCTGCAGGCCCCCTGGGGCCTGCAGGGCAGGCGTTATCTGGCGACACTGATCGCCTCGCCGGGTACCGGCGAGATGCTCGACGCGTTGCGCGACCAGGCGGCCGGTGATCGCACGGATCCGGTGATGGGCTGCACGCTGCTGGGGGGGGCTGCCATAGCAGATGTGCAGGAGGGCGGCCTGTTGGCCTGCCGCTGGCTCGCACATTCCGGCGAGGCCCTGTGGGAGGCGATGATTCGGGCATGGTTTCTGCTTAGGCCCCTGGTCATGGGCCGCCCCGCATCTGCCCCGCGCATCTGGTCCACCTGAACACCGGAGTTCCGGCATGGAATTGAGCCCGAGGGAAAAAGACAAGCTGCTGCTCTTTACCGCGGCGCTGGTCGCCGAACGCCGGCGCGACCGGGGGCTGAAGCTCAACTATCCCGAGTCTATCGCGCTGATCTCGGCCGCGATCCTCGAAGGTGCGCGCGACGGCCGCACGGTCGCGGAGCTGATGGCGCTCGGGGGCGAGGTGCTGACCCGTCAGGAGGTGATGGAGGGCGTGCCGGAGATGATCCCGGAGGTTCAGGTCGAGGCCACCTTCCCGGACGGCACCAAGCTGGTCACGGTCCATGAGCCGATTCGCTGATCTCGGGGTGCCTGCGTGTCTGCGTGTGGGGGGCGAGCCCGGCCCTCACCCCCGGCCCCGTTACTCCGGGCATCCTGCCCTCCGCCCTTCGGGCCCGCCCGGGGGCGGTTCGAGTCGCTCCCGGCGGATTTGTCCGCGAGCGGGAGCGGGGAGAGTGCGTGACCTTCCCACTAAAGGGTTCGAGCCGGGTGATGCATCAGCGGGTGTCGGCCGCATGGATGCGGCCGTCAAACCTACAGGGATGTATTCACGGCGTCCCGCTGATGCATCACCCGGCTCGAACCCCGTGCACGGCGGTTGCGATTCGAAGACGAGGAGAACGGCGCCATGACACCCGGTGAGTACCTGCTCGAAGAGGGCGAGATCGAACTGAACGAAGGGCGTCCGACGGCCACGCTGGCGGTGACGAATACCGGGGACCGCCCGGTACAGGTCGGTTCGCACTATCACTTCCAGGAGGTGAACGGTGCGCTGGACTTCGACCGCGGCGCGGCGCGCGGCTTCCGGCTGGACATCCCGGCGGGCACCGCGGTGCGCTTCGAGCCGGGCCAGACGCGCACGGTGGCACTGGTGGCCTATGCGGGCGAGCGGCGGATCTACGGCTTTCAGGGGCAGGTGATGGGCGCGCTGGGCAAGGAGCAGGAACGATGAGCATCAGGATTCCGCGGGTCGCCTATGCGGACATGTACGGCCCGACCGTGGGTGACCGCGTACGGCTGGCCGATACCGAGCTGTTCGTGCGCGTGGAGCAGGACCACACGATCTACGGCGACGAGGTGAAGTTCGGCGGCGGCAAGGTGATCCGCGACGGCATGGGGCAGAGCCAGCGGCTCGGTACGCAGGTCGCGGATACCGTGATCACCAACGCGCTGATCATCGACCACTGGGGCATCGTGAAGGCGGACATCGGCATCAAGGGCGGGCGCATACAGGCGATCGGTAAGGCCGGCAATCCCGACACCCAGCCCGGTGTGAACATCGTGATCGGCCCTGGCACCGAGGCCATCGCCGGCGAGGGCATGATCGTGACCGCGGGTGGCATCGATCCGCACATCCACTTCATCTGCCCGCAGCAGATCGAGGAAGCACTGATGAGCGGGATCACCACGATGCTCGGCGGCGGCACCGGTCCCGCGACCGGCACCAACGCCACCACCTGCACGCCCGGTGTCTGGCACATCCAGCGCATGTTCGAGGCCGGTGATGCCTTCCCGATGAACCTCGGATTCCTGGCCAAGGGTAACGCCAGCCTGCCCGACGCCCTGCGCGAGCAGGTCGAAGCCGGTGCCCTGGGGCTGAAGCTGCACGAAGACTGGGGAACGACCCCGGCGGCCATCGACAACTGTCTGAGCGTTGCCGAAGAGTACGACGTGCAGGTCGCCATCCACACCGATACCCTGAACGAGTCGGGGTTCGTCGAGAACACCCTGGCGGCGATGAAGGACCGCACCATCCACACCTACCACACCGAAGGCGCGGGCGGCGGCCACGCACCGGACATCATCAAGGCCTGCGGGCTGCCCAACGTGCTGCCATCCTCCACGAATCCCACGCGCCCCTATACGGTCAACACCGTCGACGAGCACCTTGACATGCTGATGGTCTGCCATCACCTGGACCCCGCGATACCCGAGGACGTGGCCTTCGCCGAATCCCGGATCCGGCGGGAGACCATCGCCGCCGAGGACATCCTGCACGACATGGGCGCGTTCTCGATGATCGCCTCCGATTCCCAGGCCATGGGGCGTGTCGGCGAGGTGATCCTGCGCACCTGGCAGACCGCCCACAAGATGAAGGTTCAGCGCGGGACGCTGCCGGGCGACGACCCGGGCGCGGACAACCTGCGGGTGCGGCGCTACATTGCCAAGTACACCATCAACCCGGCGCTGACCCACGGCATCGCCCACGAGGTCGGCAGTATCGAGCCGGGCAAGCTGGCCGATCTGTGCCTGTGGAGTCCGGCATTCTTCGGCGTGAAGCCGGCCATGATCCTGAAGGGCGGGATGATCGCGGCCGCTCCGATGGGTGATCCCAACGCGTCGATCCCCACGCCACAGCCGGTCCACTACCGCCCGATGTTCGGCAGCTACGGCGGAGCGATCGGCAGTACTTCCGTGACCTTCATGTCCGCGGCGGCGCTGGCCTCTGGCGTCGCGGGGTGCCTCGGGCTGAGCCATCGCCCGGTGGTGGTGAGAGGCTGCCGCTCGGTGCGCAAGCAGCACATGGTGCTGAATGACTGGATGCCGAATATCGAGGTGGATCCGGAGACCTACGAGGTGCGTGCCGATGGCGAACTGCTGACCTGCGAGCCCGCCGCGGAGGTCGCGATGGGTCAGCGCTACTTCCTGTTCTGATGTCGATGCTCAGGCTGGATCGCCGGTGTTCCGCCCCCTCCTCCGAAACCGTTTCGGTGGCGCTCAGCCTGCCGTTCGAGACCCGGCAGCGGAGCCGCTTCCGGGCGGTGCTCGACGACGGGACCGAAGTGGCCGTGATGCTGCAGCGCGGCCAGATCCTGCGTCACGGCGAATACCTGTGCGGTCCCGCCGCCCCGGTGGTGCGCGTGGCGGCGGCTCCGGAGCTGGTCAGCGAAGTGCGATCCCCCGACCTGCTGCTGCTGATGCGGGCCAGCTATCATCTCGGCAACCGCCACGTGCCGCTGGAATTGGCACGGGGCTCGCTGCGATACCTACACGATCACGTGCTGGATGACATGGTCCGCGGCCTCGGGCTGACCGTGACCGAGGCCCGGCTGCCCTTCGAACCCGAAGCAGGGGCCTATGCCGGTGGCGGGCACGCACACGCGCATGGACACCATCATCATCACCACGCCCACTGAGGCTGCGCATCCGCACGACGGGCGCACGGACCTGCGGACTGCACGACGGCGCCTGTGGCAGCTGATCAGCCCGACCCTTCCGGTAGGGGCGTACAGCTACTCCACCGGGCTCGAATACGCGGTGGAGGCGGGCTGGGTGACCGATGCCGATGTGGCACGGGACTGGATCAGCGCGCAGCTGCTGCACCTGCACGCGCGGGTCGACCTGCCGGCACTGACGCGACTGTATGCGGCGTGGGAGGCGGACGACGTCTCCGTGGTCGAGGGCTGGAACGACTGGCTTCGTGCCAGCCGCGAGACAGCGGAGCTGCGCGCGCAGGACCTGAGCCAGGGCCGGGCGCTGGCCCGCCTGCTGACGGATCTCGACGTGCCGCGCGCTGCGCCCTGGGCGCGACGCGATGACGCCTGCTGGGCCACGCTGTTCGCGCTCGCCGCAGTCGAGTGGCAGATACCGCTGGACGAGGTGATGGACGGCTACCTGTGGTCGTGGTGCGAGAATCAGGTCGCGGCAGCGGTGAAGCTGGTGCCGCTCGGTCAGACCGAAGGGCAGCGCCTGCTGGCTCATCTGTCCGGTTGTCTTTCCGGGGCTACCGAACTCGCGCAGGATCTCGAGGACGAGGATCTCGGCGGCAGCCTGCCCGGCGTGACGCTGGCCTCGATGCTGCATGAAACGCAGTACAGTCGATTGTTCCGAAGCTAACGGGAGAGAGGATCCGGATGACATCACAGGCGCTCAGAGTCGGGGTCGGCGGCCCGGTGGGCTCGGGCAAGACCGCACTGGTCGAGGCCCTGTGCCACAGGCTCCGCGATCGCTATCAGCTCGCGGTGGTCACCAACGACATCTACACTCGAGAGGATGCCGAATTCCTGACCCGGCGCGCGGCGCTGGATCCCGGTCGCATCATCGGGGTCGAGACTGGCGGGTGTCCGCACACCGCGATTCGCGAGGATGCGTCGATGAACCTCGCCGCCGTGGACGACCTCGAGCAGCGCCTCCCGGGCCTCGAGCTGATCTTCGTGGAGAGCGGGGGCGACAACCTCTCCGCCACCTTCAGCCCCGAGCTCTCCGATCTCACGCTGTACGTGATCGACGTTTGCGCCGGCGACAAGATCCCGCGCAAGGGCGGTCCCGGCATCACCCGCTCCGACCTGCTGTTGATCAACAAGATCGATCTCGCCGACGGGGTTGGCGCATCGCTGGAGGTGATGGAGCGGGACAGCCGCCGCATGCGCGGCGAGCGCCCCTTCGTGTTCACGAACCTGCAGACCGGACAGGGGCTGGAGGAAGTCGTCACCTTCCTGGAGCGCGAGGGGCTGTTCAGGTGAACAGGCTCAGGCCTGTATGGGCGCCGTCGGTGGGAAGTGCTTGCCGAGGGTGTGTGGGCAACTTATGATCGAAAGAGCGGCCACTTGAAGCGGTGTCGCAGCGACTGTAGCAGGCTAACCCAGGGGGAATACCGGATGGCCAAAGAACCGAAGAAGGTAACAAAGCCCGCGGCGGCGCCCGCGGCCGCACCAACGAAAAAGCCCGCCCCGACAAGTAAGGCTCCAGCGGCCAAGTCTGCAAAGCCTGCCGCGACGTCCGCGAAGAAGCCTGCGGCGAAGCCCGCGGCTCCGAGGAAGGCGGCCGGAACCACAAAGGCCCCGGCAGCCTCGCGTACCCGCAAGGCTGCAGCAAAGCCCGCGGTCACGCCGGAACAGCGCTACCGGATGATCCAGGACGCGGCCTACTACATCGCCGAGAGGCACGGCTTCACCGGCGACAACCACGCCTTCTGGCTGCAGGCCGAGCAGGAAATCGACTCCCAGCTCGCGGCAAAGTGACCGCAAAGGGAAGAGGGATCAGGCGCGGCCCGTGGCGCCTGCGCCCGACCGTCACGGTCTGACCCGAAAGTGACGGTCGGATCCGGGCGGTGTGCGGGAGTGCTGTGCGAGGCCTGACCCCGTCGCCCGAGCGGGAAGCCGGAATGGAGCCGGGGAAGTGGCGAAAGGCCCGTCAGACCCCGAAGGGATAGGTCTCGGGGAGACGGTCGGGCTCCCAGGCAGGGGTGAGATCAAGGGGCTGCAGCGCCTGGGTGCGATCGATGTGCACCACGCCATCGAACTGCTCGGCGACGCGGGCCTGGAAGTAATGGCTCGCCATCTCGGTCCGGGGTCGG
>JAWLGP010000034.1:0-38258 GCA_041685045.1 Gammaproteobacteria bacterium | reverse complement strand
TTTGATCACGGCATCGCAACTTGATGCTATTCAGTTGTTTCGATCGACGGATAAACAGAATTGATCGCCGCCACCAGCGAAAGGGGGCGAGTAGTTACCGTTGTTTTATATTAACGTACAACATAAGCCCATAGCATCGCTCTACTGCTAAATAGGTATACTTTCACTGCGGCTCCACCGCACATGTGAGTTTCGAGCCGGTTTGCCGTAGCCGGTGCGTTTCGTTCCTCGCCGCACCCTACGGTTCACTGGGGCGTGGGCGCAAGGGTGTGGTGAGTTACGCGAGTTTGCCCCAGGGGCAGAGGGGAAGGCGGTCATTGTGTGCAAACGGGGAGAGGACCGCCGCGGCGTGAACCCCAACCGGTGAAGAAGGGTTAATCCGCCCTTGCCTGTCGCGGCAGGTTCTTTGGCACGAAATCGATGTAAGGCGTAGCCACTACCTGGCCGGGTGCAGCGTAGGGTGGCTCCGGTTCACCGGCAGGGCCAAGGCTGCGGACAAATCGATAGATCGCCCGCAAGTCTTCATCGCTCATGTCACGCAGGTTGAACCAGGGCATGGGCGGGCGGGTCGGCTGGCGAGCTTTGACCAGCCATTCATCCTCCGTAATTGCCTGCACTTTCAGCCGAAGATTGGCGGGATAGGTGGTACCCCACGGGCCGAGGAAACCAACCATTGTCCCCGTCAGCCAGTTCGCGACTGGCACTGCCCCACTGGCCTCCGCATAGCCGGGCGTGTGGCAATCATTGCAGCCACTGGTGGCAACCAAATAGCGGCCCCGGTCGACGCTCTGTAATGGTTTGATCTCCCCCGCCCCAGCCACACCGGCCAAGGCCAGCAGCCCAAAACACACGACATTCCGGATTGGCATTGCCTCCTCCTTGAGAGCAACGGCATCATCAACCGGCTATAAGCATAGAAGATGAACGGCTGGGTGCCTTGCCGGCGTGCCGACAAAAGGTGACTCCGTCCCTTTCCATCGCGAGCTCATCGTGATGCCGGGCGCCACGG
The DNA here is from genome assembly GCA_041685045.1 of Gammaproteobacteria bacterium. Taxonomy (GTDB): domain Bacteria; phylum Pseudomonadota; class Gammaproteobacteria; order Thiohalomonadales; family Thiohalomonadaceae; genus Thiohalomonas. Next base: position 37,249 of record JAWLGP010000034.1, on the reverse strand, counting down.
CACAAAGCCGGGAAACGCGTTCAGGCATGTCCGCGAACATGGTCAGATGAAGGCTACGCTCAAAAACTCTCGAGACCTTTCCAGTGGTCGTCTGAGCCCCAAATCCACCTGACATCCCTTCCCTACTCTGATTCCACGTTTCCCCGGATTTTACCTAACTCCGCCTCCAGCGCTGCCACTGCACGCTCGCTCTCCTCGAGTTCCACCCGCAATTTTTTGATTTCTTTTTCATTGCGGCGCAATGCCTTCTCCACCTCGGCCAGGCGCTGATCATTACGTCGACCAACACTCCTGTTGAGAGCGCGCCAAATGCCTGCGAGCAACCCGATCGCCGATCGTTCGACGGCTTTCGGCAGCACCGCGTCTCCACGTTGCTGACGCCAACCGCGGAGATATTTCGATATGGTCGTGTAGCTTCCGGTCTCTCCGAGCGCAGAACGTACCGTGTTCACGGTAACCGGCTTTCCCGCTTTCTCCAGCTCCTCAGCTACGTGTGCGACTTGCTCGCCGGTGACACCGTTCCTAGCCATTTCGTAGCCTTTATGTAATGAATCGTAATTCGGGCATCAAAAGCACGAGGCCATCAACCATGCCGGAATCATAATCGGTTTTCGCAGCCCGTAGGATGTCGGTGAGGAACGAACCGCATCGTTTGCGGAGGCTGTGTGTTCGCTGCGCCCACCACACCCAACGAGTGCAACGAGCGTAGGATGGGCAAAGCGCAGCGTGCCCATCAACCGCGCTTCGATGGGCACGTCGCTTCGCTCCTTTGCCCATCCTACGAAGCTTCCGAGCTTTTAGCTGTTCGGTGCCCTAGCCATTTCGTAGCCTTTATGTAATGAATCGTAATTCGGGCGCCAAAAGAACCAGGCTACCAACCATGTCGGAATCACAATCGGTTTTCGCAGCCCCTATCTGAAAGTATACTGCCGCGATTACGTGGCGTTGAGAATAGCAGAAGCAAATGCATTATCCGTTAGACACATCGATGCTCGACGACATCCAGCGGATCTTCGACGAGGTCGCGCTGCTGTTGCAGCGGCACGGGCAATGGCTCGACACGTTCAACCAATCTTTGTTCTATGACGCCGAACCGTCCGACAAGGATTTGCGATACGATGCTCATCGCCATTGCTGTTTCGGGAAATGGATTTACCAACAAGACTCGCCCCTGCTGAAAAGCAGCAGCACCTTTGCGGAACTGAAGCAGGTTCACCGACAGATGCATCAGGAGGCACGTCAGCTTCTGCTGAAGCGCCGGCAAGGACATCGTATTGGGAGCGACGAGTATGCGCAGTTTTCAACTTACGTCGCCGAACTTCTCCGGTTGGTGATTCGGCTGGAATCGGGTTTCAAGCAACGTCTTAGCAATGCCTCGCGACTTACCGCGCGGGTGTTCGAGAGTGCATCCGAAGCGGTAGCGATTACTGACGCCCGAGCGATAATCATCGATGTAAACAGCGCGTTCGAGCAGGTGACCGGTTACCGCCGCGAAGAGGTGACCGGGCAGAGCGTGCGGCTGCTGAAATCAGGGTACCACGACGAGGATTTTTACCAGGAGATGTGGCGTGCTCTCCAGGAACAGGGATGCTGGCAGGGTGAAATCTGGAACCGTCGGCGCACCGGCGAGATCTATCCGGAATGGCTCTCCATCAACGCCATCCACGAAGATGGGAGTGCTACGGCCACTCACTATGTCGCAATGTTCTCCGACATTTCCGAAGCCAAGAGAAACGAGGAACGGCTGTATCGGCTTGCGCACTACGACTCACTGACCGGCCTGCCCAATCGGGGACTGTTTCGGGAGAGCCTCGCCAAGGCGATAGCTTGGGCCGGGCGCAATAACCGAATGGTCGCGGTCCTGTTTCTCGACCTCGATCGTTTCAAGGTGATCAACGATACGCTCGGCCACAACGCGGGAGATGCACTGCTGATCGATGTGGCGCATCGACTGCTCGGCAGTATTCGCGAGGCCGACACCGTGGCGCGCCAGGGCGGCGATGAGTTCACCATCGTCGTCACCGATCTGGTGAGCCCGAGCGCAGCTGCCAGGGTTGCGCGAAAAATCATCGAGGTGATGGCGGTGCCGTTCACCATCGAAGGACAGGAGCTGTTCGTGACGACCAGCATCGGTATCGGCCTTTTCCCGAAACATGGAAATGATCCGGAGTCGCTGATCAAAGCGGCCGATATTGCCATGTATCAAGCCAAGGAACACGGGCGCGATGGCTATGCATTTTACCGAGCGGAGGGGCAGAGCAAGCTGGGCGAGGTATTCGAGCTGGAAAATGGTCTTCGTCGCGCGCTTGAAAGGAATGAACTTCGGATCTTCTATCAACCTCAGGTCGACACCGCTACGGGCTCTTTGGTGGGTGTGGAGGCGCTCCTGCGCTGGTTCCATCCGGATCGCGGCTTGCTTCTGCCTGACGCGTTCATCCCCATTGCAGAGGAAACAGGTCTGATCAACGTCATTGGCCGATGGGTCCTTGACGAGGCTTGCCAACAGGCCAAGTCATGGCAGGAGCGCGGCATCGGACAATTCCGTATGTCGGTCAACCTCTCCGGGCGTCAGCTCAGGCAGGACGGCTTACCGAGGCAAGTCGCCGCGGCACTGGAAAAGAGTGGGCTCGCCGCCGAATTCCTGCAACTGGAACTGACCGAGACCAGCGTCATGCAGAATCCGGTGAGCGCAGCTCGCCTGCTGTCGGAGATCCGGGAACTCGGTGTAAGCATCTCGATTGATGACTTCGGCAGCGGCTACACGAGCCTCAGTTATCTGAAGCGACTGCCCATTGATTCGGTCAAGATTGACAAGGAATTCATCAGCGGTGTGGTGGATGATCCCGACGACAGGGCGATCTCCCTTGCCATCGTAGCCCTCGCCAGTAGCCTGGAGTTGAAGGTGGTCGCGGAGGGGGTGGAAAACGAAGCCCAACTCACCTTCCTGCGGGACAACCACTGCCGTGACGCCCAGGGTTACCTTTTCGCTCCACCGTTGCCAGCTGACGAATTCGTCACCTTGCTTCGCAGCCGCCTTGGGCGAAGCCTGCGCGCATTCGAATGAGACGGCCCTTTACAAGGTGATTGGCTTCAGGTGGCATTTTCGGGGTTTTTTCCAGACATGCACGAGCTTGGGTGCCCAGCGGCTCAATGCAATGCACGCACCTTGAAACGGCGCCCTTTAATTTTCCCCTCAGAGAGAACGCGCAGGGCCTTTTTGCGAATCGTGCGATCGATGGCGACGTAGGCGACGTGGTCAAAGATATCGATCTTGCCCACCTTGTCGGCGGGAACCGCGTTTTCTGCCGTGAGCGCACCGAGGATGTCCCCGGCGCGCACCTTGTCCTTGCGCCCGCCGTCGATGCAGAGCGTCACCATCGGTGCTGTCAGGGTGAAGTCCTCGGGGAGATCGAGGCCACCCCGCACCTGTTCCAACTGCGCTTCGGTGCCTTGATATTCGTCGATGGCATTCACGCGATAGGCCTCTGACGCGATGAACAGGCTCAGTGCCAGCCCCTTGCTGCCTGCCCTGCCGGTGCGGCCGATGCGGTGGATATAGATCTCAGGGTCGCGGGGCAGCTCGTAATTGATCACGGCCTCGAGCTCCTTGATATCGAGGCCGCGGGCAGCGACGTCAGTCGCCACCAGCACCGGGACACTGTTATTGGAAAACCGCACCAGCACAAGGTCGCGGTCCTTCTGCTCAAGATCGCCGTGCAGCGCGAGAGCCGGAATGCCGCGCTGCTGCAGCTCATCGGTGACCTCCTGGCACTGTTGACGGGTGTGGCAAAAGACGACCGTTGAAGCCGGCCGGTACTGTGCCAACAGCGCGGCCAGGGTCTTGGTGCGCTTGCCCTTGTCCACTTCATAGAAGCGCTGCCGGATGTTGAGCTCACTGTGCTGCGACTCGACACGCACCGACACGGGCTCCTTCTGGAATGTCCCGCTCAGTTCCTGAATCGTCGGCGGGTAGGTCGCCGAGAAGAACAGCGTCTGGCGCTGCGATGGCGTGGCGGCGAGAATGGCGGCCATATCGGTTTGGAACCCCATATCCAGCATGCGGTCGGCCTCATCGAGCACGACCGTTCGGACGCGTTGCAGCGTCAGGGTCCCCTTTTGCAGATGCTTGAGGACTCGCCCCGGTGTGCCCACCACGATATGCGCCCCATGTTCCAGCGAACCGACTTGAGGCCCGAACGGCGCGCCACCGCAAAGGGTGACCACCTTCGTGTTGGCGCTGGCCCGAGCGAGGCGACGCAACTCCTTGGCGACCTGATCGGCCAGCTCGCGGGTCGGACAGAGCACCAGGGCCTGAACCGAGAAGTCTTGGCGCTCGAGCGGTTCCAGCAAACCGAGCCCGAAAGTCACCGTCTTGCCGCTGCCCGTCTTGGCCTGAGCGATGAGGTCCTTGCCGGCAAGCACGTGGGGCAGCCCCTCGGCCTGGATCGGCGTCATGCGGTGATAGCCGAGCGTTTCCAGATTGGCCAGCAGGGCGGGATCGAGCTTGAGGCAGGCAAAATCGGTGTTCACAGGAGGCTCTTCGGCATTCCGGGTACCGACATGGTGCCCGGGAGCCGTTATGATACCAGTGTCGGCGAGGGGAACCATGGCATGGCGGTGCCTGACGGTAGGGAGACACGACCGGCAGTCGTGACTCCCAGCCGTCCGTAGACCCTTCTTGGGCCAAAAGCCACTGCCCACAGCGCGGTAATATGGTGCGCCGATATTCGAATGGCCGCAGGGAATGAGAGCCGACCTGTATCGCTTTCGGATTCAGGAACGGCTCAAAGCAACGCCCATCGCCGAAAACACCGGTCCCAGTTCGTTCAGCGCAGCCTTCTCGTGATCCTTCACGACTCGACGAGTCGCGTACCGCCCAGTGGTGCCGAACGTCAAAGCGGCTCGAATGCCGTTCGGCCATTCGACTTGTCGATGGTTACCAGCAACTCGCAGTAAGCTTCATCACGAACACCGCTACCGCCACCGCAGGTCACACACTCCAGGAATTGCGCAAAAAACACCCCCACCTTGGCATAGATGTGCTGCGCATCGTCCGTAACCTCATTGACGATAATCCCCAAGTCGCTGTCATCAAGCCGGTTTCCCTCCTCGACAGCGTGAGCAATCGGCAGAACATCGCTGCGGAGTTCTTCCAACTCGGCCTTGAGGACGGCGGAGAAACCATCCGTTCCCCAGGTCTTGATGCTGGTATCCAATGTCTTCATAACGCAATTTCCCAGTCCGGTTGACCTTGCCCTGGACCGTGCGACCGGCACGGCACCTCTGTTGTTCCAATAGGTTACCATTCTCCCGGGAGCCCCAGGAGGAGCAAGGACAAGAACACTACTTGCCGGCGTTTTGTTGAAACCCTTGTTCCTTCGTCCCTTTGCAATCCTCCTTCGCGATCATGTTAGGCTTTCGTAATTGCAACCTGGATTGGAAAAAACTCCGCGGACTTGCCGCGGCATCGGGAAACTTCTCATGAAGAGAACTGTAATCTGGATTTTGTCTGCGCACTGTTTCGCCCTGCTCTGTGTCTCAGGCCAGGCCCATTCGGCGAAATGCGATCCCTCGTCCCGGGAAGCTCAACTCTTTGGCTGTCGGCAGGAAAACCTGCAGAAAGCCGATCGCGAACTCAACGAAACGTATCGTGCTCTGTTGGGCACGTTCAGCGGCGAGAGCAAGGCCGGGCTAATCCGCTCTCAGCGCAACTGGCTGCGTGAGCGGAACGCAAGTTGCCTTGTCACACCGGCAGAAAGCGCCGCGAGCGATTGGCTGGAACAAATTTCACAACAGCCCGCCAAGGCCAAGTGTGTAGAGGTATATACGGTCGTCCGGACTGTGGAGTTACAGGCTCTGACAAAGCGGCAACCGGCGAAGCCGTCAGTTGGCCGGAAGGCTGAAGGCGAGCGCTCCACTAGGCCGGGCGTCTCCTACCCGCCCGTGAATTCAACCTGGGGTGAGGAATTCAACCCGTCGGGCAATGCGCCACTGAACCAGTTCAAGGCGTTCTATTTCAACAGTCAGAGACCCAAAGAGGTCATTGCCAGTGAAGTGGTCCCGGATATCGGCATTAATTACGCCTGGGACAGTTTCCACGGTATCCATTCCAAAGACTTCGGTGCCTACTGGGTCGGGCGCATGCGCTTTGATGCCGACAGCCCGAGAGTCATCAACGTGAGCATGAGTTGGTCCAAAGCCCGCATCGTGATCGACAGACAACTGGTTTACGAAGGTGGTGGCAACAAAAGGGTTCCGTTTGTGTTTGCTGCCGGAGAACATTTGATTGAGGTCGAGTTCCTCAACAATTGGCATACCACCGAGTTCATGGTGGAGTTCGCAGAGTCACGGGAGCGGTTGCCCTCTTCGGAGCTGAAAAGGCGTTTCGGTGACGAGCGTTTTCGTGGCGCGAAAGTCATCAGTGCCGCGGTCTATGAGAGCAGCCGTCTTGACCTGCTAACGAACGTGACACTGAAACAGGTCGATGAACCCGTCATCCTGCTTCTCAGCTCATACAGCCCGGTAAAGTGGCAAGTCCACAATCCGCACCGCGTGGATATCCGGGCGGTAGCCGTCGGTTCTTACAAGCCTGGCAGCCGGTTGATCGGCGATATCGCTCAAGAAGTCGAAACTATCGAATTTGAAGGGCAACTCGGGAGCTACAGCACCGAGCAGCGGTGCAGTTGTCTTGGCTCCCACTTCCGGTGTGAAGGCAGCAATCTGAACAGCACGGTGGTTGCGGTAGAGAAGGCGACCGGCAAGCAGATGCTGGGTTTCGCCGGCAAATATTCCGCCAGCGACCTGTTCTTGCCTGCCATCAACGTTACGCGCGAGACATTGTCCGAGGCGCAGGTCGAAGAGGACAAAGTCCGGCAACAGAGAATGGCGTGCCAGCGACAGAATCAGCCTGATTTCGAGGGTTTCATGCAGGGGCGGTAAGTCCGCCGTCCCGATTCCCCGCTTCCCCAACTCCGTAGCTCGGCTAAGATCGAAATGGGATTTTCAAAGGCTGACCTAAAATGGACGAGGAAAAGGACTCCCAAACGCAGCAGAAGCCGAGCCACGAACTGCCGCTCGAGCACGAAGACCCGACTATCGCATATCTGCACAAGATCATCCGCCTGGCGGTCAAGGTCTTGGCTTTGCTGATGGTGTTGGTGATTGTTTGGGGTATCGGTGACGTCGTATACGTGCTGTATCAGCGCCTCATGCAGCCGCCGATTTTCCTGCTCAACATCAACGACATCCTCGCCACATTCGGCGCATTCCTCGCTGTCCTGATCGCGATCGAGATATTCGTAAACATCTCGATGTACCTGAGCAGCAATGTGATCCCGGTTCGGCTGGTGGTCGCCACTGCGCTGATGGCGATCTCGCGAAAGGTAATCATCTTCGACTTCGAACAGGTGGCGCCTCCCTTCATTTATGCTTCGGCGGCTACCGTCCTCGCGCTTGGAATCACCTATTGGCTGATCACAAAAAGGGATTAAACCAAGGGGTTTTGCTCAATTGCTCAACAAAAAAAGCAGTGCCTCCCCCCCTTTGCACTAGTCGTGCGGCGGTTTTCGGTGGCCCGCAGTTACCACCAGACAGGACTTCCCTTTTTCAGAAATGGTTTCATTGCGTTTTGCCAAGGTCTTTCCAAGCTCGGAACCACCAGGAACAGCGCCCGGCTCAAGCAGCCCGATCACTTCGGCCCCTTGGCTGAACAACCGCTCCACCTGCTCGCCGTATGCTTCGTCCTGTTCGGCGAACCGCTTGTATTCAGCATTGGTTGCTTTCAAATGAATGATGTAGGGTTCGTAGCCGGTCTGTCTCGGCATCCAGCCCCTGATGATCTTGCTGAAATCAAGCGCCTCCGGTTCGTACTCCAGAAGGTATTCGAACTCAATGAGGTCCATTCGCGCCTTCGGCGTCTCGCCCTTTTCGTTGAGCGGAATGGCTAACGCAACCTGCTCCCGAAGATCCGGAGCAACGTCGACAAGCAGCGACTTCAGGGCCCGGCTGTGTGCTTCGCTGCTTTCTACATACTCTTGGTAAACGCCAATGAGACAACTCTTTTCCGCTGCGGTGTACTGCGCTTGCGCTGCCGCCGCGCAGCCCGCAAAGGCCAATAAAGAAACAAACACCCGCAACATTTTCCGCTCCAGTCCACGTAAGCAATAAAGCCGAGCTGTGTATCGGTCTTGCGTCTAGGCGCCGGATAGCCTGCCTGTCGTCGCTACCGGCGAGGTTAACTTGCGGCCCTTGCACTCACTTCGACGTACACCTTCTCGAGTCGTTCGATCCGCCGTTCAACGGCCGGGTTGACCGCTTTCGCACGATTCAGTCTTTCGTAGGCGGCCGTCATCCGCGCCTTCCGCGTTTTGGTGACCGAAGAGGCCAGGTACATCCGCCCGAGCGAAGCGTAGATTTCGGTCTGTACCCAGAGGCTCACCTCACCGCCCCGCCTGTCCAGCACGTTTTCAATAAGCCGGATCGCCTCTTCCACGTCTCCCTTGGCGAAGCGCAGGTTTGCCAGTTCCGCCGTCACGCGGGAGACGGTGTCCCCAGGGGCGCAGTTGACGCAATCCGCGACGCTGTTGCGGTGATGGCTGTAGTTGTCCACCAGGTACTGTCTGATCGGGATCTGCTGCTCGCTCGGTGCCCCCGCCCCCATCAGCCAGAGGCATTTGACCACCATCTCCTCGTCATCGGGATGGCCGACGATCCCGCTGTAACAGCTCTTGTAGAACTCGCGATTGTTCGCCAGCAACTGTGCCGCATCGATGCAGCACCGCTCCTTCGACTGCCAAAGTGCGCTGACCTCCGTCGCGGACCCGACCTCCGGCGCCGCCACCGAGCCGAACCACTCCGGCTTCGGGATCTTCGCTTCGAAATCGCTGAGGCCGCCACCACACGCAGCCAACACAAGCATCACTACCACCGTACCAACGATTCGTCTTACCAAAGCCCTGCTCCCCCATCGTTCCTTCGGCGAATTGCCACCATATCGTAGAGCGACCTGATCAAGGCCCCACTGGCACCAGTGCAGGCCAAGCGAACCTTGCGACCTGTTTCTCCATTGGGCTGCCGTCCGCCTTGCGGGTGACCAAATGAATTTCCCCGTGGGATGGTGTCAGCGTCTCGTCAAAGTAGAGTCGCGTCTCCGCCATCCTCGCGTCCTTGGTCGCAAGCGGCACGCCGAGTACGACGTAATCCTTGCCATCGCCAACGGCCGCTTGGATCCTCCGTACCAAGGTGGCATCTTCCGAGTCGATGGAGGTCCCCGACGTGCCGTTCGCCACTATTCTCAACTCCCACTTGCCCGTCTTCACATGCGTCCGCTTGTACGCAAGATAGGCGTAGTGGTGATTGGCGATGACATCGTAGGAATCAACATAGGCGAGTTCCTCATTGCTGTGCGAGAAGGTCGATTTTGGCAGCGAGACAAAACGCTTGCCGGCTTCCGATCTGTTCCCTGCCGGCCAGTCGATTGCAACAACCTGTCGCTCGGTCGGCGAACCGTCGGCGTTCCTCGTCACCAAGTGTATTTCAATGGACTGCGGCTGTGCCGCTTCGTCGAAGAAGATTCGGTTTTCGAGGAGGCGCGGATCGTCTTCGCTCGGCTCGATTTGGTAGCCCGTGACCAGATATTCCCTGCCGTCTGCAGCCGCTTTCGCCAAGTTTCTCCGAAGGGAAGATGAATCCGGATTAATTGCCGTGACGCGCATTCCTTTCAAGTCCACTTTCAGCTTCCACTCCCCCGTCTTCCTGCTCTCTTCCTTGTACACCAGGCACACATAGTTCTTGTTCTGCACGGCATCGAACGAATGCAGATAGGCGAGTTGCGTAATCTCTGTACGGTTGTCCGATTTTGGCGGATAAGCCAGTTGCCCGGTGGGTGCCTCCACGTCCATTACTCCTCCTTTCTTTTGATCGCAGCGAGCATTATGCACGCTCAGCGTTTTCTGTTGAAACTCGGCTCAATAACGTTGCTTTACCAGAGCGTTTCCATCCTCGCATATGTGGACCCAAGGCGGCGGACAAGGGATACTCAGGTCGGTTCGTATTCGAAATCAAACAAAGTGTCGATGAAATCTCGGAAAAACGGGTGTGTGCGGCTGCTGAAAGTCCTTGGAGCCATCGTGCTGTTCTTCTGTGGCTTGCAGGCTCATGCACAGCCTGCGGCGCCCGCCGGATTTCACTGGCATGTGGCCGAAAACGGTGCCGGGTCGTTTCTGCGGCCGGATGGCTGGCACGTGGCGGAAGGCGCGGAGGGCGATTCCGTCGTGACCCTTTCGATCAGCAAGGAGCCGCTCGCCGAAGACGGGACGATCACCACGGGGATGACGGTAAAAAGAATATCCCACGTGACGGAGCGGACCGGCCAAAAGCCGACAGACTACGCCCAGGGACTGCTGGCAACCTACCGGACAAAGAACCTTCGCGTTATCGCCTCATATGGCGTACCGGAACAGCATGGATATCAAGGTTACGCGCTCCGATACAACAGCGGGGCCCGAGGCGCGGAAACAACGGCTAATCTCCTCGCCATCGCGAGTACTCGGGGCGATGTCGTCTATGTGCTCACCTTGAAAGCGCCCGCGGCGGAGTGGAGCCATTTCTGGGAAAGATGGCACATTATGCAGAGCACGATGGTGCTCAAGGATTGAGGCGGCGCGCCAGACCTTCCACCATCTCCCGCGCCTCCACCTCCAGAGGCGCCGCAAACGGGCCGAATCGCCGGTATTGGGCGAGCAGTCGCCGGACCGACTCCTCAGTGCCCCATTCCTCCTGCTGTGCTACGTGCACGAATTCGTGCGCGAGCAGTTTCAGGTCATCCACCGCCCGCGGTTTGATCAGAATCAGGTGACCGATGGCGAGGGCGGCGAAGCGGCAGGTCCCCAGTCCATAGCGCGGGGCCTCGGCGCGCAGAGCCGGGTCTTCCGGCACGGGGAAGCGCTCCAGCACCACTACTCGCACCACTTCCACTTCTTCGACGCCCAGCGATGCCGCCAGCTGTCGCTCCCGGTTCGTCAGCGCGCGGCCGCGCGAGTTGAAACGCTCCTGCAGCTCGCGGTACCACGTCGCGGCAGCCGGGACCAATTCGGCCACTGCGGGTCTAGTGTCGTCCGATGCGGCGGCCGGCCCCCGCCCCGGGGAAGGCCGATCGCCAGCGCAACCCTGAACCGTTAGCGCCAGGAACAACCATATCGTCGCGCGAGATCGCAGCATGAATGCACCTTTGGCGACGTATCCGTCATCTTTTCAACATAGCGATGCAGATGCGGAACAGGGCCATCGTGTATGATTGACGCGAGTCATCCGAGGGCACCGGGATGCAGGATCAGAGCGCTGACGTCACCATTCGCGAAATGGCACTGGAGGACCTGGCGGCAGTCTACGCATTGGGGGAGAGGGTATTCACCGCCGACCGCTGGCCAAGTCTCTATCGCACCTGGGACGAGTACGAGCCAGTGGGGCTGTTCAACTCCGACGGCGAGTTCTGCCTGGTGGCCGACCGCGATGAGCAGCTGGCCGGCTTCGCCCTCGGCGCGCATATCGTCAAGCGCAAGAGCGCGTGGAGCTACGGCTATCTCATCTGGTTGGCGGTGGAGCCCGAGTTCGGCCGCAGCGGCATCGCCTCGGCGCTTATCGCCGAGCTGACCGAGCGCTTCATCGGCGCCGGAGCGCGCATCATGATCGCCGACACCGATGCCGAAAACGAGGGTGCCATCGGCCTGTTCCGCAGTCATGGCTTCCTCAACGAGGATCGCCACGTCTATCTCAGCAAGAACCTCACTACCCACCCCGACTACAAACGCCTGCGGCGCAACCGGTAGCCACTTCCGTGAACGATCCCGTCCAACAGGTCCTCGCCCACCTCGATGAGGCGCGGCTGATCGTGCTGCTGGAGGAGGCGGTGGAGCAGTATAGCCCCTCCTATCTCGAGGAGCCGGCGATGGAGATCTTCGCCGCACGCCTGAGCGAGTGCGGTATTCCCTACATCCGCCAGCCGCTGCCCGAGAGCGGCGGCAGCCCACGCGCCAACCTCATCATCGAACTGGGGCCGCAGCCGTCGACGCTGATGTGGGTCGGCCACGTCGATACCGTGCCGCAGATCGAGGACGAGCAGTGCACCTGGCGCGAGGGGGACATCCTGCACGGACTCGGCACCGCCGACATGAAGTCCGGCTGCGCCGCCGCGATCGAAGCGCTGGCGGCGCTGGCCGCCTCGGGGCTGGAGCTCAAGCGCGGGCTGACGCTGGCGCTCGTGGTGGGCGAGGAGGAGTACGGCGACGGGTCGGCGGCGCTGCTGGAGTGGCGCACCACGCCGCTGGTGGTGATTGGCGAGCCGACCGGGCTCGTTCCCTGCGGTGAACACTACGGCTATTACGAGGGGCTGCTGACCGCCCACGGCAACCGCGCCCACGCCGCCCTGCCGGAGATCGGCGACAGCGCCATCCACGCCATGCTGAGCTGGATCCAGCAACTGCTCGAAGGCGGCCTACCGCCCGGTGTCAGCATCAACTTGCGCGAGATCCGCGGCGGTGCCGACCTGTTCATGGTGGCCGAGCGCTGCGAGGCGGCAGTGGACATCCACGCCCCGCCCGGGATGGAGCGGGAGATGGTGGAGGAACTGATCGAGGGGGCATGCCGACGCGCACTCGAGACCCACCCCGGCTGCACCCTCTCCCACGAGAACCTCTACTGGGCCGGTGGTTACGCCCACGCCGCCGACAACCCGCTGCTCGAACCGGTTCACCGCGCCTTCACCGCCATCGGCAGGCCATGGCAACCCGGTGCCTTCCGCTCCCATTCCGACGGCAGTCTATTCCACCAGAAAGGCTCCCTGCCCCTGGTCTGCGGCCCCGGCCGGCTGGAGGTGGCCCACACCCGTCACGAGCACGTCTCGCTGGAGGAGACGCGCGAGGCGGCGCGGCTCTATGCGGCCCTTTTTGTGGAGGCTTGCGTGCGCTGAGAAGCGTATGGATTCGCGACCAAAGCTGATGAACGAACCAGAAGCGCTGCGCGGTTCGGAGGGCAGAAGCCTCCCCGAACGGCGGCGAGTCAGCCAGTCCCCTAGAGCACCGAACAGATAAAAGCTCGGAAGCTTCGTAGGATGGGCAAAGGAGCGAAGCGACGTGCCCATCGATGCGCTGTTGATGGGCACGCTGCGCTTTGCCCATCCTCGTTGCACTCGTTGGGTGTGGTGGGCGCAGCGAACACATCGCCTCCGCAAACGATGCGGTTCGTTCCTCACCGACATCCTACGACAACGGTGCCGGGGGCGTCGCTGTGGCGCTGCCCGAAAACGCCGAGCGCAGCCATGAGAGGATGGGCAAAGCGCCGCCTATGCCGGTTGCATTGAGCCTGAACCTGACCGGCGCGTGCCCATCTACCGACACTGATGGGAACGCGCCGTAAAGCGATGGTGCCAAACCGAGCGGATGGGCGGCGGCGCTTTGCCCATCCTACGGGCTTCCCCAGCTACGGGCTTCCCCAGCTACGGGCTTCCCCAGCTACGGGCTTCCCCAGCTACGGGCTTCCCCCAGGCTACGGGCTTCCCCCAGGCTGGGGCACCGACCGGTTTATCTGTTCGGTGCTCTAGGAGCAGCCCCCAGGCTTTCTTCAGGAATGCACCGACTACCGTAAAGACGGGTCAGCCGGCATGGTCGCGTGACAGCATTATTCGAAACGATTTGTCTGCCATCTAATTGAGCGACTCGATAGCGGGGACGAGCGCGGTGAGCGAGGGGATTCAGCGGATCTTCGGCCACTCGATTCTGAAGACAGCACCGCGAGGGGAGTTGCCGTTCACCTCGATGCGGCCTCCGTTGGCCAGGACGATCTTCCGGACCACCGCCAGCCCGATACCGGTGTGGCCCGGCGCCCCGCCGGTGCTGAACATGCGGAAGACCTCGCTGCGCATGTGCTCGGGGATGCCCGGGCCGTCGTCGGCCACCACGAGTGACCAGTGGTCCCCGCAATCAACGGCTCGAATCCATGCATGCCCCTGCTGCGGCCGATCATGATGGTTCGCTGCATTGGCGATGAGATTTTGCAGCACCTGCCGCAGTTCGAGCGGATCGGCCACCATCGTCGGCATCGAGGGTTCCCATTCCACCCGGAAACCTTCCGGCAGTGAGAGGCTCTCCACGAGCTCGCCCAGCAGCGGGGACCACTCGATCGGGGAGGGGTGGCGTTCCGCGCGGCCGATCCGCGCATAGCGCAGCAGCCCGTCGATCAGCGCATCCATGGCGGTGACCCGGTCGCGCATCAGCTGCAACAGGCGGCGGTTCTCATCATCCAACCGGTCACCGGCGTCCTCGACCACCACTAGGGAAAGGTTCGCCACCGCGCGCAGGGGTGCCTTGAGGTCGTGTGAGGCGATGTAGGCGAACTCCTCCAGTTCCGTGTTCATTCGCTCCAGTTCCGCGGTTCGGCGCATCAACGCTTTTTCGGCCTCGATCCGTTCGGAGATATCGCGGCTGGATCCGGCGACGAAAGCCACCGAGCTGTCGCCACCGGGCATGGGCGCCAGGATGTTCTCAAAGGTCCGCGCCTCGCCGGCCGCGGTTCGGAACGTGGCCTGATTGGTCACGACAGCGCCGGTTTGGGCGACCTGGATCACCCCGGTCAGCAACACTTCGGCAAACGGTTTCGGACAAGCCAGCGCGGTGACGCAGGCACCGATCACCTGCTCCCAAGGAAGCCCCAGCAAGTCCAGCAACCTTTGGTTGGCGAACAGGAAGCGGCCACTCGTGTCGAGGATATAGACCGGGTCCTGCACCGATGAGAGCACGCCGTTAAGCTCCCGTGTGCGCTGCTCGAGATCGGTCGTGCGCTCCTGCACCAACTGCTCCAGCCGGTGTTGATAGGCGTCCAGTTGCAACCGGTTCTCTTCAAGCCGGCCCAGCATGAGGTTGAAGCCATCTACAAGGGCGCCGAGTTCATCGTTGCCGAACCGATCGGCCCGATAGGTGAAGCTCCTGGTCGCCGCCACCCGATTCATCGCCGTCAACAGTTGTTCCACCGGCACGGAAATGATCCGCTGCAAACGCTTGGAGAGCATGAACGCCAGCAGCATGGAAACCACGAACACGCCGAACATCAGCAGCGATTGGTGCAACAGCGTGGCATAGCCGCGACGCATGTCGCCGATCAGCCGGATGTGGCCGAGCAACTCGCCGTCGAGCACGATAGGCCGTTTCACCGCAAGCGATGAAGCGAACAGGCCGCCTTCGACAAGTCCTGAATCGCCAACGATGTTGCCCAACGCCTGCTCACGGTAGCGGGCGAACAGGTCGCCGTCGGGACGGGTGATCGTGGCGCTGATCACATCGGGCTGCGTACTCAGCGTGGCGAGAATTTCGCTCGCGGTGCTCCGGTCTTCAAACGCCATTGCTGCCGTGCTGTTGGCGCCCAGCACATCGGCCAGGCCCTGAAGGCGATCCTCCAGCTCCTCGCGAATCGATGTCAGCTGCAGCACCAGCAGTGCGACGAGACTGAGCGAGAGCACGACGGCGGAGGTGACGAGCATGATCGCCTCGAGCTTGCGCCTGATGGGTGCATCGCGCAGGACTCTCATCGGATCTCCTCCGCCAGATCCAGGAGTCGCGAACTGAACCCCAGACCGCTACGGGAGGCTTCGCTCATGTCGATGCTGAAACGAACGCGCCGATCGCGGTAGAACAGCCGGATCATGGCTGCCGGGACCTCCTCCTCGGCAAGCTGGGTGACGGTAAGCACCGGGTAACCGCGGATGGATTCAGTCAGCTCGGCGTAATTGTCGTCGTCGGATTCGGCGAGATAGAGGACGTGGCACGCCGCCGGAGTTTCGACCGACGCCAACGGCAGGACCTCGAGGGGGTGGCCCTGGACCGTCCTGCCGCTCAGCCCCCCGAGAGCCTCGACGACCCCGTCGTTGCCGCTGGTGCACAGCCGCAACTCGTTCGCCGCGCTGTTCCAGCTGCCTTCGGGCCAACGGGTAAACTTGGTGAAGTTGTAAATGAACGCCGCCCGCAGGAGGTCTTCCTCCTCAACCGGGTTGGCGGCCACTTCGGACGAAGCCATAGACACGAACACGATGAGCAGGCGTAGCCACTTCACTAGCGAAGGGTTTTCCCTGCCCCAATCCCTATTAAATTTCACTCTTCACATCCAGGTGCAGCCGCTCAAAAGGAAAATCGTATTTCGGCAAAGTAGTTGCGTTCCGGCAAGGGCAGGTCGCCGGGGAGGGAGGCGCTGGTGTACTCCCTGGCATCGTTGTCGAACAGATTGCGTACTGAAAACGCATACTCGACGCCGTCGGCCGCATAGCGCAGCGTCGTATCGGTCAACCAGTAGCTTTCCAGCGGCTCCCGAACATCCTCTGCGGGGCGCTCCCGCTCACCGATCCAGTTGTTTTGCACATTCCAGTGCCATTTGGGCGACAAGGCGTAATCCAGCCGCAGATAGCCGTCCCGCTTCGGCTGGTCGAAGGCGCGAAATGCATCATCTTTGGGATCACGAGCGGTGAAATTACCCTGCACCAGCAGCTTGTCAGTCACCTCCCAGCGCGCCTCGAGTTCGACGCCCACAATGGTTTGGCCTCCTGTGTTCCGGTACTGCGCCTTCGTCAGCCCGGCGACCGGCACGGGGCGGATGAGATCCGACTGGTGGAAACGGAACAGATTGGCACCAAGGAGCAGATTGCTGCGCGCAGCATACGAGGCGGCGAGTTCCACGGTCCGGGAACGCTCCGGCTCCAGGGCGGGATTGGGCAGGGTGAACGAGGTCTCGGCGTAGAGTTCCTGGAAGTTGGGAGCGCGGAAGGCCTCGCCGTAGAGCAGCTTCATCGTCAGGCGCTCCGATTGCTGCCAGACCAGGCCGGAGCGCGGATTGAAGGTGCCGCCGAAGTCCGAGTAGTGATCGTAGCGCGCCCCCAGCGTCAGCTCCCAATCGTCCGCGAGCTGCCACAGGTCCTGGACGAACACGTAGTCATCGGTCCGGGCCTTCTCCGGTGCGAATGCATAGGGCGTCCCCGAGAGGTCAACGAGGGGGGAATCGATGGGCAGTACGGTGCCGTCGGGTCCGATCCCCCGGTTGACGAACTGTTCGACCCGGTACATGTCCCGCCGCGCATGCCCGGCGCCCATGCGGATCGCGTGATTTTCGAATCCGGTATAGAGCAGAGCGGCCTCGAACAGCCAGCGCTGCTCGCTCGCGCTCATGCGGTTGATCACGCCCTCCGGATAGGCTCCGAGGTAGCCGGGAGGCCGCTCCTGGAAGCCGGAGCCGGAGGAGTACTTGAGGTGCTGATACTTGAGCGCCGCCGTCAGGCCGAGTTGTGGCCTGAGAGCCGGGTTGTCGTAGAGCAGGTCGAGGTTGAGCTTGCTGTCGCTCGCCCGTGTAACCGGGTCCAGGACACCGGCACCGGTAATCCCAATCTCCAGATCATCGTGTTCCACGTAATCGGCGAGCAGTTGCCAGTGGCCGCTCGCAAAGGAGAGGCGCAGGTCGGTGTTTTCCCACCCGAAGCGGGCTTCACCCGGGGCCAGAGAGGCGTCGGTTCCGTCAACACGATCGGCGAGGGTCTGTGCATCCTGCTCCAAAAAAGGGCCATGGCCATCGGTGCGGGAAACCTCGGCAGTCAGCCCGACAGCGACGCGTCCCCAGCGGGTGCCGTGGAGGACCCAGCCCGCCCGGCTGTCGAAACTGCCGACCCGCGCGCCCACCTCGGAGGCGTCGATGCCGGCGGCCGTCCTCGTGATCACGTTGATCACACCGGCAGAGGCGTCCGCGCCGAATAGAGCCGACCCGGGCCCGCGGATCACTTCGATGCGCTCAATGGCGCTGGCCGGGATCCCTTTCCAGAAGATCCCGGTGTTCCACGTCAGGTCGCGGGTCGGATTGCCGTTGATCATCAGCAACGTCTGATTGGCGCTTGCCCCGCGGAAGTGGACCAGGGGGCGGAACGCAAACTGGTTGGCTCGCACATGCACTCCCGGGACGCCCTCCAGGAGGTCGACCAGATTGGTGGCACCGGTCGCCTTGATATCCTCTCGGGTGAGTACCGTGACCACCCCCGGCGCCCGACCGACGCTGATGTCGGTCGCGGTGGAGATCTTGACCTCGATATTCATCAGCTCCTCGAGCGTCAGGTCGAGAAACCGCTCCAACCTCTCCTCGGCATCGACCGGGGCGGCAAACAGGAGCGCAGCGATGGCGATCGCAAGGGTTCGCGGCGTCACTGCCGTGCTTTCTATTCGCGAATGGAAGAACCCAGCCCGACACGTGTTCTGGACTATCAGCATAGGGCGTCCCGTTTCCTTGTATTTGAGCAACTCAACACGTCCCGGGAGCGCATCCCGTCGGAGCGGTGGAACAGATTACTTGCGGACAGCTGCTTCTTAGCATCAAGCCCACACGATAGAAAGGATAGCGCCGAAACCAACCGAATCAGACACCGGGTAGAGCCAAGGCGTCGCCCAGCTACAGCCCTGAGTCTCTGGCAATTTGCGTCGGGGTGCGTTGCAAACTCACTAGCGCACAGCTTCCTGAAGCAGCTTGGCTCCCTGTGTGTTTGTGGCCCCGGTGTTCTTGTGTACTTGCGTGACGAGACCGAGTGACCGTTGCCGGGATCCTCTTGTTATCGATGACGTAACCAAGCCGGGGCAAACTGTGGTGACCTTTCAGCGAGTCGAAGATCCGCAGTACCGGGATTTTGAATAGCGCAGCATTTCTGCATAGGGTGTACTGATTATCGTGCCCCCGCCCCCCCTCTCGACACCTCTTCGATCCAATACGGGAGAGGTCAAGTCTTTCATCATGCGCGCAGTTGCGAGGGACCATGCAACAGGAAAGACTTGACCCCTGTTGTGATGCTGTTGTGACCCCTGTTGACGATCCTATCCGCACCCAGGGAGCCTCGCCTGAGGACTCATTTTTTCGGTGCGCCGGGCCGGCCAGTCGATAACGCGATCCTGACCGGCACAATTACAAACGGTTACAAAAAACTACTTCCCACACACATTAGCGTTACGGACCGGCGAGAAACTGTTCCACAAGGAAGCCAGTGAATCAGGGCCACCTGAACGGGAAAAGAACAATGAAAATGCTGACCCGAGAAGGATCGCAGGCGATCGGCAAGAGCACCATCATTGTGCTGGCCGCCCTGGCGGTCGCCGGTTGTCAGCAAGGCGGCGGCGATGAGTCGCCCAATGCCCCGAGCGCCCCGACTGCTCCCAGCGATACCGCAAGCGACACAGCCAAGACGAGCGCCCCCGACATCAATCGGTACGCCCTGGATGTGCTGAAAACCGACCGCCGCTTCCCTAGCGACTTCCACAGAGAGCCGGAAGAAACGGAGGTGCAGCGCACTATCTACCACCTCAAATCGACCGACGTAGCTACCCCGCTCGCGAACGGCAGCGGCAAATTCGACCTCTGCACCAACGACGTCAACCAGGGAATCAACTGGGTAAGCGCACACTACGCTGATCGCGAATGCGCCACCCTCGTCGACACCGGCGAAACCGAGCGTTACTACATGGCCCGCTGGGAGATTGCCACCGAACCGACCAGCTACCGGGATATTAGGGTTTTCAAGTGCAGCTTCACCGACCGCAGTGTCTACGACTGGGATCAGCCGAGTACCGCGCTTGCCCGCATTGACAGCGAGGCCGATGCCGCTCTGGTTAAGGCGGTCGCCGACTACCTCTGGTATTTCAGCCCCAACAACAATTACGGCAATGCGGTGCTAGATACCGACACGAGCGAGGCGGCTAGCCGCCCCGTTTACACGATGACTGAGCTATTCAGCCAAATCAACTGGGACGGCCAGTGCAACAGCGCCATCGTTACAAAAGCAAGCTACGGCGTCGACCCGACTAGCGGAATCCTCAGTGTCGAACGCAGATCGGTCGACGGCTTCCTTTGGCAACTGGGTGAGAGCGGTGTGGAGACGTGCGATACAAAGGCCTCTCGACTGGCCCCTCTTCAACTGACGCTTACGCCGGCTCTGGCCTATTCCGAAGATGAGGCTCTACCTTGCGACCTCGAAGGCGACTAATCAAATTCTAGGCTGAGCGGGGGTGTGGCGTTGGCCGCGAATCTTGCCGGTGAACTTGTACCCTACACCGCGGATGGTCTTTATCAGTCGGGGTTGCTTGGGGTCCACCTCGATCTTCTTGCGCAACTTCCCAATCATCACGTCGACGCTGCGGTCGTAGGGGGACCACTCACGGTGGGCGAGCGCTTCGAGCAGTTCGTCGCGACTGTGGACCCGGTGCGGCCGACTGACCAAATATTCAAGCAGGCGAAATTCGTGGCTGGTCAGCTCGACCAGCTCTCCGTCTTGGCGGCGCAGCTCAAAGGCCTCGCGATCGAGAACGAACCCCTCGAAGTACAGCTGATCGCCCTCGCGGTCGAGAACGCACCCCTCGAAGCACAGTTGATCGCCCTCGCGGATCGTCGGCGTCGCGGCCACCGCCTGATACACAGCGCCGCGGCAGCGCAACATACTGTACAGTCGCTCAAAAAACTCGCGTTCGCCGGTGGTTTTCATGATGTAGTCGTCGGCCCCCGCCTCGAGCCTGCCGCCCTGCTCGATGATCTCGCCCTTATCAGTAAGCATGATGACGGGCACAGCGGAACCGCCACTCTGCTCGCGGGCGATGTCGATGCCGTGACTAACAGGCAGGGCGGGGTCCAGAACGACCCGAGTGGAAGGAGTGAAGCGTCCGAGCACGGCACGCAGTTCGCCTACGCTCGAGGCGTTGCAGAGGCCGAGGGAAACGAATTTGAAAGATTGGGATTCGCTAAGCGACCGCTCAGCTTCAGAAACCGTGCCAAACTCCTCTGACTCCCTAATAACCGCCATTCCTGTCTCCTTCATCCACTGCCGTCAGTTTTCCCCGCGGGGGCACACTCTGTCAACCCCAAAACCGCCCCGTGCGCCGGAACCACCTGTGGTTAGCAACTGGAGTAAAAAAGAGAAGACACATCGGGCCCCGGTACGGGCCAACATCGAGCGCACAACCAAGCTCGCAACCACCGCCTTGCACGATTTCAACAGAGCTGTAATCCCTGCCCTCGACCGCTACAAATTGCTTGAGATCTACGCCCGGCCCACGGCCACGGTGTTGCCTCATCTTCCGTGACTGCTCGCCCCCTCCGTCATTCCCGCGCAGGCGGGAATCCGGGGAACGGTCAATGGATCCCCGCCTTCGCGGGGAAGACGGATGCCCTGTATCGCGCGGGACATCGAGAGCGTACCCGGGCGAACAGTTACCATCTTCTTAAGTGAATTTCTGAACTTTCTGGCTCACCGGCTCCACTGGACCAACAGCGAACCACAGCGGTCGTGCCGCCCGAGTCAGCACCAGACCCCTCGCTCCTGCCGACCACCGTTCCAATCGCTACGGCGGCCGACTTCACGAATCGTCTTGTCTGCGAAAACAGCACAAGGCTGCGCAGACGATGAGCGAGCCCATGAACAACAGTGTGTGCGGATCAGCGACTACAGGCATGTCGGGTGACAGAACATTTGAGATGCGGTTTTCTGTTGCTCGTGCGACTCTACAGCGGGAAACTCATGCGCCAACGGATCAATTTCGGCGATCATTTTGTTGCGTTGATTGCTCAGCTGGGATTTGAGCGATTTTCTTGATAACACCAGCCTCCAAATCCAGCTTGAGATAAACCTCCATGCTCTGAATGCCCTCTTTCAGCAACTCGACCGGTAGCGGCTCGAAGGACTCGGACGCGAATCGGAAGGCGTTCAACACCCACCGGTCAATCGCTACATTGCCAGACGGCCTGGTGACGGCGATCCGTGACAACCCTCCCCCCATCGCCAGCCGTACCTTTACTGACAGCGCGTGCCTGCCCGGGAAATCGAACGACGGCTTTGCAAGGCGGCCCGCCCCTAACTTGACCTTGGCGATTACCTCATCAACGTAGTCGGACACCGCGCGCTCCGTCGCCATATCGGCACGGACACAGCGCGAGGCGCGTTCGCATTGCTCCCCGGGCAGTCGCGCCTTCGCCCGCATTAGTTCCGCGTTTAACGCCCCCGATTCGACGTAGGCGGGGAACTGCCAGTTCCCTCCTTCAGCCACCAGAATGGTTGCCGGCGCCCAAGTATCGGCATCGGGAGTCTGCGGGGCGAGTTTCACCCAAGCCGACAGAATCGGGGTCCCAGAGAGCATGTCGGCGAACAACTCGCCAAAAAACCGGCCGAAGGCGTTACCTTTTCTGTCGAGAGCAAAGACGGTAGTGACCTTTGGGCCTTTTCGCTCCACGGCCCCTCTGACGCTGGTTGCCGAGTTTTCCGCCGCAACAACAAAGAGCCTTGCGTGCGTCGCCTGCGCAACCTCCTTCACGCTGTACTCCGGAAAGTCTGCGAGCGTTCCTTCATCGTTCAGCCCCGTATAGGCAAAGACGACCATCGCCTGGGGCACTTCATGAGCCGAATAGACCAATACCTTGGTGAATATTGCATCGAGTACAGTCCGGTCTTCGTCGATAAGCGCGTCCATTGCGCTGCCCGATAGGTTCCAAAGCGCGACTGCGAAGGGGATCTTTTCCGGTGCCCTGCCCTGTTCAGGGCCTCCTGCTGCCAGCGCGGTCGTGCACAGGAGCAGCGGAATCGCCAGCAAAACCAAGTGACGCAGGAAGACTTGCGCGCGACGCGGCACGTCGAAAGTGCTTGCAACCGATCTCGTCAAATTTTCCACTGGGGCAACCCATACAAAATGGTCGAATCAGAAGCCATCGATTTACACGCGGTCACGCACCCTCCAACGGGCAGAGAGAAGCCCTTTGTCGGATCTTGCCCCAAAGACCCACAGCGCCTTTCACCCAGGTCTTCTCGTCCACACACTTCTCCATTGCCTTGCCAAGGGGGACGCGTACTTAAAACCCACAAGATGGCGCTTCCGCGTCGAACTCCTCCAGCTCTCCCGTCCGATAGGCGATCCGTTGGTTGTCATTCAGTTCCCGCTCGACCTGCCAGCGGTCCCCCTTGAACGACAACAGCAATGTCCTCGCAAAGCACTCCTGTGCGGACCCTTCTTTGAGCGCATAAGTGATCCGGCAACTCCCCTTCGTATAGCTGGAGTCCATGTTGCAGCTCGCGCTGGTATAGCGGACCTTCGATATCGAGCCGTCCCGTCGCAGTTGCTCTTCCACGAACAGAGCAGCCGCCACTTCCAACATTGCCCCTGAACGGGCAGACGGCGGACTCGACGGATCCGCAACCAGCGGATGGGCTTCGTTGATCTGGTCAACGGGCAGCCGGTTGGCAACCCGCCAGCCGTTTGCATCCTTTAACATCTGCAGCTTGGCTACCTGCTCCTCCCCGCCCTCGGGGCGGTATTCGAGTCCCAAGTACCCGGTTTTCGGCAACCTGTCACCGCCGATGTACCGTCCGGCGAACTCCCCCAGGACTTCGATGTCGACTCCATGTTCGCCCTCCAGGTATTCCCGGCCGATGTAGCGCAACGTGCCGAATCCATCGAATGCCCGGTCCAACTTACCGTCGACGACATTCAAATCCTCAAAGGTGGCGAATCCGGTACCGGACACCTCGGTGTTGGGCAGCTTGTCGGTACGAAACCGGATTGCATACGGGACACCGAATTCCGTGAAGGCACCGAACTTCATTGCAAGCTCATAGCCGTCCATCAGCACCTCGGTTTTCGGGAGCGAATCCCCCTCATCGCGCCATGAGATGTGGACGTGCGGCCGCATCCTGGCGGCCTCCGCAATGAGTTCGCGGTTTTCCATGCTCGACTCATCGAAAAAGAAGACCTTCAACTCACGATCGGCAAAGAAGTCCTTACCCGAACGGAGCTGTAGAATCCGGTCGTTCAGCCGGGCTCGCTCAACTGTGAACGCCCGGCCGTTGAGTTGGCCGCCTGCCGGCTGCGTCGCATAGGTATCCGGCTTCGTTTCTGTCGCGACCGAAGCCGAATCGGTCTCCGGCGGTGGGGCCGGCTCGCTACCGGATTGATCGCAGCCAGCCAATGCCAGGGCAAACAGAAATAAAGCACCTTTCATGTTATTCATCGGAATCCTTTTTTATTCTGATAGGCAACTGCAACTCACATCGGCGAACATCTTTCCCAGCCCGCTCGACGGTCGAATTGGTCGCGCTCACGCGCTTCAGGTGTTCATAGGCGGCGGTCATCCGTGCCTTTCTGGCCTAGCTCTTGTAGCATCTCCGCAGGCAAGCTGGAGACGTCAAACGTGGCCTCCCGCCCATCCGGCCGGAACTTGGGTTCATTAACTACAGTCGTGCCGTCCACCTTCCAGCCGGTGGGTTCCTGTACGAACTTAATCACAAAAAAGTTGATGCGCGGCTTCCCGGATCGTCGGCCTCCTTCGCGTCCTGAACATAGACGAGGCCCGCGGTGCGGCCTTTTTCAAGGAGCGTTACGAAGCGGGTTTCGGAAAGTTCCGGATAAAGGCGGGCCAAACGCGAGAAAAGGTCAGGCGTCAGTTGCCGCCCTTTGCTGGCAAAGGCGTTCTTCATGGCGCCGTATCGGTACGCCGACATGGTCGTGCTGATACGCGCCACGTCCCCGGAACGGTACGCATCCATATGCCGAGTCCACAGCGATTCCAACGTATCCCGCAGCGAAGGGGAGCCTTCCACTGAACCGACAAAAAACGCCAGGATGGCAACAAAGGCCACAAACGCGGCATTTCGTTTAGTCATCGTTATTTCCCTCCGAGGCACAGATGCGCGTCTCCGCCCCTTTTTGTTCCTTTATATTCCCTGGTTTCTATTTACTCGTATTCTCCGTTTTGCCGTGCCCCTTTATCTGTCATGTCGTTCTCTTTCCCGATCGTATGCCCGCTCAAACATAGGCAGCATTTTCCAGAGCATGAAAGTTCCAAACAGAAAAAGAATCCCGATTAGGCCAAAGATCCCTGGGGGCAAGTACAGCATCAACGGCTCATTCACCCTTGCGTCCAAAGGACTGGCGGGGTTGTACAAAATCGGAATCGGATCGCCGACGAAATAGTCCTTCGAGCTTACCGATGAACGCACGGTCAATTCACGGCCCTTAAGGTCCTTAAACTTGAAAACCGGGTAATGCGACGAGCCGCTCAACGCCAACTGGACGACAACGCCTTCGGTGTGGACACCGTTCCTTTCCAGCTCAAAGGTGGAACTGACAAGCCATCCGGCCACTGCGAGAAGAAGCAAACCCACCACCGCGAGCGCCACCGCGGTGGGTTTCGGCGGGAGAGGCTTTGTGCCGTAAGAGACCGTTCGGGAAAATATCATTGGATTCGTCCGTACCGTGAACAAGAACTATACCCGAGTCATTCGGGTCAGAGAAAAGACTCTCCCTTTCTCCGCCTGACGGGCTTCTCCAGGCGTCACCCGCCGCACTATCAGCTCGATCTGTTCGGTGAACCGATAATCTAATCGCTCCGTCCCCTTCTTGGCGACGAAGACCAGGCCGCCGCAAACCATAAGCCCGAAAACCCGGGAGCGTAGTCGGCAGCTCTGCCACTCTTGGGCTTCGGTTAACAAGAAGCTTGGTGGCTTCGGGGTACCTATTGCCACTTGATCGGCGGCGGCTAATGGGTGACCCCGATCTTTGTTTTCTCGTTTCAGAGCAGTGCGGCCGCGGCCACCATTAACACGTAAAAGGGCACCGGCCGGATCAGCCACTGGGAGCGGGTGCACAGGGCGGCGTAGAGAAGGAAGAGCCCGTAGCAGGCCGCGGTAGCGAGCAGATGGGCCGCGAAAAAAGGGGGCGCCATACCGAACTCACTGTTGAGTCCCTCCACCAGCGGGTTGGCAACCATCAAGCCCCAGAAGACGCTGGCGAAGAAGTACCAACGGTTGTTCACCCAATAGGCCAGGAACAGATAGGCCAACGCACCAACGACCAGTTGCGTAACCTCATTGTCGAGCAAGGCGAGAGTGCCGGCCATCGTCACGGCGAGCAGCGCGGAGACTAACCGGCCCCGGTCGCTCTCCCCCACCGTGTAGAGTCGGCGCCAGACTCGGTTCACGGCCCACGGTGACAACACCGCCCGCAGCAACCCATAGGTGGGGAGCATGGCCAGCAGGTGCGTCCCTCCGAATGGCATGAAGTAGCCCGTGAAGTGGCTAACCGCTGCCGCCAGCGTCATGGCAGCGACAAAGGCGAGCAGCACTGATCCGACGAAGTAGCCGCTATCTCCGATCCACAGCAGGGCAACGATATAGGCGCCCGTGCCGCTGAAGAACAGCCACGGTTCGGGGGCGAAGAACACCCCCGCCACGCCGGCGGTGGCGAGCGTGGCCGCCGTCAAATGCAGCCGACGCCTACCGATCGCGCGGAGCCGGCGTTGCAGCCAGTCCGTCACCGGCCAGCGCCAGAGTGCATACCAGAGCGCCAGTTGTCGCCCGCTCAGAGAGAACACCACAGCGAGCGCAGCAATCGCGAACAGCATGATCACCTCGGCCGCGCTGCCAGTCGGCTCCGGCAACAACTCTGCGGTGGCGCCGATCACGAAGAAGATCGTGGCGCCCGCCAGATAGACCAGATAGTGAACCAACGTGTGGCGGGGATAGTAGCCGGCAGCCTGCTCCCAGTAGGCGACGGTCGCCTCGGAGAGGACCAAGCGGAACGAGGTGTCGTAGCTCGAGTGGAGGATGCCGAGCAGTTCACCAACCGCTTCCAGCAGCTTCGGGCGCAGGGTCCAGAGCCCAACGCCACCGCGGGGTGCCGGCTCGAGCAGCAGCCGGGCGGCCTGCCCCAATCGGCGCCAGTTGGGCATGCGCCTGTCCTCGCCGGCGGCCAGCCGCTCCAACATCGCCAAAGCAGCGACCGCTTGGCGCGCACTATCGGCAAACTCGAACAGGCTGCCGAACTGCGGCCGCAAGGGATGACGCGGGTCGTCCCAATAGAAGGCCTGGAAAGCTTGTGCCAGCAGGTGCAGGGGGACGACGGGGTGTGCAGCGAGCCGCTTCAGCAGCTCGTTTTCGAACCACTCTCGGAGTTCGAGATCGATGAGCTCGTCCTCCAGCAGCACTGCCAGCCGCCGCGCCGCGGCCTTGTCCCCCTCTTCACCCAGCAGGAAAAACAGGGAACGAACCAAATGCCCGGCCCTTCGGTACGGGGGTTGATGCTGCACCCGGGGCGGGGCGGGACGCCGCTCCTCGATAACCAGCGGCTGCTCCAGCGGGGACACAGGCGGCGGCGGGAGAGGGGCCGGCTCCACAGCGGGTTCGACACGAGAGTCGGCCCGGGGCTCGGTGGTGTCGTCGGCCGCGACGACCGGAGGTTCCGCGTCGGCGCCGGGGTCGGCCGGCGGGAGAGGCTCGGGTGCGGGCTCGGGTGCGGGCTCGGGTGCGGGCTCGGGTGCGGGCTCGGGTGCGGGCTCGGTAGCGCCCCCGGCCGGACCTTCGCTTTGGCGCCGACCCGATTCGCGGCGTGCCCGCGGCTGAGCGCCCTCCAACGTGGAGGGCACCGCCCGGCGGCGGCGTTGATCCCCACCGGCGGTTGCGAGTGCCGCTTCATAAGCGGCGCGCAGGCGCTGGAAACCCTGCGGGTCATCCTCCGGGCGGGTGCTCTTCAGACGCTGCGCGTACGCGCGTTTGATGGCGCGGGCATCGGTGGTCCGCTCGATGCCCAGCACCTCCCAGATCGCGCTCACGTCGCGAGCACCCCCTCCTCTTCGAGTTGATCGAGCAACGCCTTGAAGGCGACGCGGGCCCGCTGGATCTCCTGCGGCTTCTGGCCTTCGAGCACCGCGACGAACTGCGCGATGAGGCGCCCGAGGTTGATCCGCTCCTCCTCCAGGGCCTCTTCGTAGAGACGCTCGGCGCGGGCCATCAGGGCTTGGTTCTCGGCCTGTTCGCGGGGGTGGATCTTGAGGGCGGTGAGGTAGGCGAGCCGCTCCTGGATCTCCTCGGCGGTCAGGGTCCCGGCGTTCTGCTCGATCACCAGCGAGTGGAGCTTGCCGCTGGCGAGGACGGTCGCCTCCACCTCCAACAGGCCGTTAACGTCATAGGTGAAGCGCACGTCCACCCCGGCCTCCTCCTTCTTGAGTCGGGGCAGCGGAACCTGCAGTGTGCCCAGCGGCACGTTGTCCTTTACGAACGGCGCCTCGCCCTGGTAGACCTTCAGCAGCACCCGGGTCTGAAAGTCGGCCAGTGGATAGTAAGTCTCCACCCGGCTGGCCGGGATGATGGTGTTGCGTTCGATGATCGGCGAGAAGAGCCCCTCAACCTCGCGGCCGCCCTCATTGGAGGCGGTCTCCACCCCCAACGTGTAGGGGCAGACGTCGGTCAGCACCACCTCGCCCAGCGCCGCATCGCGGGTTTTGAGCCCCGCCTGCACAGCCGCACCGAGGGCGACCACCTCGTCGGGATTGATCTGGCGCAGGGGCAGGCGGCCGAACATGCGCGAAACCAGCTTCTGCACCACCGATTTGCGGGTGGAGCCTCCGACCAGGATGACCTCGTCGATGTCGGCCAGGCGCAGGCCGGCATCGCGCATGGCCCTTTCCACTGGCGCACGCAGCCGTTCCATCAGCGGGCGGGTGAGCTGTTCGTAAGCGTGCTGGGTGATGGTCCACGTCAACTCCCCCTCGGCGCGGGCAAGGCGAACGGAGACAGCAGGCGTGTTGTTGAGCGCCCGCTTGGCACCCTCCATCTGCGCGCGCAGCAGATTCTCCTCGCGGCTGTCGAGCGCCTCCCTGGTCAGGCCGTGCTCGCGCAGGAACGCCTCCACCAGCGCCTCTACAAAGTCCTCGCCGCCCAGATAGTTGTCGCCAGCCGAGGAGTGGACCTCCATCACCCCGTCGAACAGTTCGAGAATGGAGACGTCGAAGGTGCCGCCGCCCAGGTCGAACACCAAAAAGCGGTTCTCCTCCGCACTGTGGTGCAACCCGTAGGCGAGCGCCGCCGCGGTGGGTTCGTTGATGAGGCGCTCGACCTTAAGCCCCGCCAATTGGCCGGCCAGGCGGGTGGCCTTGCGCTGAGAGTCGTTGAAGTAGGCCGGTACGGAGATGACCGCCTCCTCCACAGGCTCACCCAGGAAGTGCTCCGCATCCTCCTTGAGCGCCCGCAGCACCAACGAAGAGAGCTCCTCCGGACGGAACTCCCGCCGACCGAGCTGGATCACCCGATCGCTCCCCATGTAGCGCTTGAAGGCGTCGACGGAGCGGTCCGGGTTGGTGATCAGACGGTCCCGCGCCGCACGACCGATAAGCAGTTCGTCATCGTCCGACAGGCTGACCGCCGAAGGGGTGAGATAGTCGCCCAAGGCATTGGGGATAAGTTCCGCGCGACCACCGCGCCAGACCGCAACCAGAGAGTTGGTGGTCCCGAGGTCGATGCCGATGATCATCTTCGCTCCCTCTCCATTGTTTCCCGCCCGTTTGCGACATCCCAATAATGTGCCAGATCGCGGCTCGGAAAACAGCGCTTTTGGATGTTAGGAATAGGATCCAACCCGCTCGCCATTCGCAGTGCCCGGCAGCCGAAGGCAGCACCCGACGCCAGCGGTGGTTTACCCGAGAGAGCACGAGGCGTATATGCTTTGCAGCCCTTTTGGGGCCTCTTCTTGAACACCCGCGGGCAGCCGGTCACAATCCATATACAGTGTGTTGTTCAAGAGGAAAACCATGCGTTTTACGAGAACGGTTCTGTTGTGCCTGCTCGCTTGGGTTGCGCTGCCGGCGGCGGCCGACCCGCCCGAGGGTTATCCGTTTTTGGCCTATGACGAGGGGCTTCGCCTCGCCGCGGCCGAGCAGAAACCGATCTTCCTCTATTTTGGCCGTTATGGATGCGGCTGGTGCGACAAGACCAATCGGGAGTCGTTCTCCGATGCCGAGGTGAAGCAGCGGTACGCGGAGAACTACGTGCTGGTCTACGTGGATGCCGAGAGCGGCGATCGGCTTACCCTGCCGAGCGGCGAGCGAATCACTGAAATGGAGCTCGGTGCACGCATGAACGTCTTCGCCACCCCGGTATTCGCCTGGCTGGCCCCGGAGGGGACCCAGCTGCTGAAGGTGCCCGGCTACAAGAGCGCCGAAGAGTTCCGCCAGTTCGATGACTACGTGCGTGGCGGTCACTACCGGGATACCGAACTGCTCGACTATCTTGGGTCACGCCGATGAGGCGGTTACTCGCCGGCCTCTTGTTGCTGACTGCCCCGGCGGCGGCGGAGTGGGCGTTTACCAAACCGGTGGCGGTCAGCGGCGAAACCGCAACGGGTGTGTTCGCGCACCTGGAGTCCGCAGGACGCCGTTCCCTCGCTGTGCATGGCGATTCGGTTGCCATTGTCTGGGAGGACAACCGCGCCGGGCCACCGCAGGTTTACGTGGCACTCAAGCCATCGAAAGAGGCCGGCTTTCTGACGCCGCAGCAACTCAGCGGAGGTCGAGAGGCGTATGAGCCGGCCGTGGCAGCGCACGCCGACGGGTTCGTGGCCGCCTGGGAGGAGGACGGTGGCGTGCGGATGCGGGTCATCACCGCGGAAGGGGCCGGCCCGCCGCAGCGCCTGGGCAGCACGCGCTCTGCCCAGGTCACCCTGCATTCGACCGCAGGCCGCCTGTTCGCCGCCTGGGTGGATCGGCAGACCCGACCGGGGCGGGTGCTGGTCGCGCCGCTCGAGGTCGATGGAGACACCGTCCGTCCGGGCGAACCGGTGCCGGCGGATCCCGAGCCGGCGGCCCATCAGCAGCTCTACCCCGCCCTCGCCGATACCAACGGCACACTGGTGGTCGCCTGGGAGGACCGGCGGGCCGGTCACACCCGGCTCTTCTACGCCTGCTCGCCACTCGGCCCGCTCAGCTTCGGACCGCTGCAGCAGCTGAATGAACGGCCCCCCTCCCGCAGCGCCGAGTTCGGCCGGGGCACCGGGGTGACCCGCGTGGCATTGGCCAGCAACGGTAAGCACCTTGCCGCCGTCTGGATGGATAAACGGAATTTCCAGGGCGGTTACGACACCTATGCGGCGCTGCTCGGCGAGCGTTGCCGTTTCGGCGCCAACGAGAAGGTGCAGGACCTGTTCGGCGAAAACACGCCGCAGTGGCACCCGGCCGTCGCTGTCGCATCGGACGGCACCACCGTCGCCGCCTGGGACGACCCGCGGGACGGCACACCGGACATCTGGCTCTCCCGTCGGGCAGCGAATGGGTGGAGCGACGACCTCCTGGTCGAACCGGCCCACGGCCCCGGCCGACAGGACAACCCCGCGATCGCGTTCGATGAACAAGGCCGCCTGCACCTCGCCTGGCTGCACGCAGAGGAGGGAGAGCCGGTGCGTGTCATGTACGCGGTCGGTGACCCGGAGTAGGCCACTCCGGTTCATCTTGTAGGCCCCAGTCTGCGGGCGTGCATTACCACCCGTTGCACCAGCTGCCAGCTGCGCCCCGATCCCCGGCTTGCGGCGGCTAATGGGTGACCCCTACGCCTTTCCCTCGTCAGGTGGGGAGTCGCTCAATTCGCTAGAATCAGGTTCTAATTGCGCCATGCAGTGCTGCGACAATTATGATCAGCCCGAACACTGTGAGCCCGAATTCGATAAACCACGTGTCCCAGAACGAATCGATCATGGCCTGATGTGGCGAGCGCGGGTCATACAGCACCCTGACCTCACCATAGAGCGGAACCCTGGAATGATTCCGCCCCACCGAGCTGGTGAATGTAACGCGCTTGCCCTCTTCGGTTTCAAACTGCACTCGCGGCCGAGCAAGCCACTGGTCTTCGCTGCTGTATTCCTCGCGACCGACGATCACCCCCTTCGCTCGTTTCGCCTTGCGCATGAAGGCAAGCGTTTTGCCCCCCATAACCAACGCAGCGACCAGCATGCCGCCACCGACAAACAAGATTTGCGGTTGTATCTCGTTCACGAATTGATCTCCTGCAAACTCTCTCCTGAGCAGGGCAAGGCCCCTCGTTGCCAACTGCGCGTTCCTGGATTCCCCATGCTCCCAACTGCTGATGACCCAGGGGGAAAGTCTTGACCGGAAAGACAACGTTTACTCCGGCCCCGAGTATCCGACACCCCCTTCCCTTCCCGACCCTGAAGCCGGTTCAACCTGCGATATCCCGCCGTGAGCGAAACGACGTTAATACCCATCAGGAAATATCCGATGCCTTGGTCGAACCTGGTCGAACCCCATTTCGTCGAAGTTGCGCACAAACACTCCGACAAGAAACAGAACCAGCCCGGAATGGCCGAGCCGTTGACCGAAAAAGGGGACGGAGGGATTGTTTTTTCCCTCCGTCCCCTTTTCTCGTGCTCCATGCACAAGGAAAGACTTGACCCCTTTTGCCCCTTTGAAGTAGGCCGGTACGGAGATGACCGCCTCCTCCACAGGCTCACCCAGGAAGTGCTCCGCATCCTCCTTGAGCGCCCGCAGCACCAACGAAGAGAGCTCCTCCGGACGGAACTCCCGCCGACCGAGCTGGATCACCCGATCGCTCCCCATGTAGCGCTTGAAGGCGTCGACGGAGCGGTCCGGGTTGGTGATCAGACGGTCCCGCGCCGCACGACCGATAAGCAGTTCGTCATCGTCCGACAGGCTGACCGCCGAAGGGGTGAGATAGTCGCCCAAGGCATTGGGGATAAGTTCCGCGCGACCACCGCGCCAGACCGCAACCAGAGAGTTGGTGGTCCCGAGGTCGATGCCGATGATCATCTTCGCTCCCTCTCCATTGTTTCCCGCCCGTTTGCGACATCCCGTTAATGTGCCAGATCGCGGCTCGGAAAACAGCGTTTTTGGATGTTAGGAATAGTATCCAAACCGCGCGCCCTTCGCGGTTCCCGGCAGCCGACGGCAGGACCCGGCGCCAGTGGTGGTTTACCCCGGAACGAGCGCTGGAATCAGGTTCTAATTGCGCCATGCAGTGCTGCGACAATTACGATTAGCCCGAACACCGTTAGCCCGATTTCGATAAACCACGTGTTCCAGAACGAATTGATGATGGCCTGTTGTGGCGAGCGTGGGTCATACAGCACCCTAACGCGTGAGTAGAGCGGGACCCCGGACTGGTTCTGTGCCACCGAGCTGGTGAAGGTGATGAGCTTTCCTTCTTCGGTTTCAAACTGCACTCGCGGCCGCACAAGCCTGTCGCTCTCGCTGTGGTATCCCGCGTGACCGACGATCACCCCCTTCGCTCGTTTCGATTTGCGCATGGAGGCAAGCGTTTTGAGCGCCATCAATAATGCAGTCGCCAGCGAAACACCGCCAACAAACACAAATTGCGGTTGTACCTCGTTCACGATTGTTCTCCCTGCAAACGCTCATCAGCGGCGCAAGACGGCTCGGTGAAAGCTACCCATTCTTGGCGTTCCGCGTTTGCCACCGCTCCTTTCGGCTGCCCCGTAGCAGCGGCAACGACCGTTTAATCTAATCTACTTCGACCCAACTTATTCCATTCAAAATGCATGATTGCAAGACCTGACCCCGCCCCACGCGTGACCCCTTTTGTGGGTCATGTAGATACGTACATCACCAGCGACAACGTCCAAGCCAGCGTGAATACGCCGGAAAATGCGACCAGAAATAACTTATAGCCACCTTTGCCAGTAGGCCACGTTCTCATCTGCTTCTCGAATCCCCATTCCTCTTTACTTCGAAATTCCCGCACTGTTTTCAAAGCGAGAAATGCTGAAACCAGCAAGCATGCAGGATAGAAGACGAATGGTTTCCACTGCTCATTCGCCACAGCCAAACCTGCGACGACGCCAATGCCAACAAGCCCACCAATTGTGTTTGACGCTCGCACTAAGCTTTGAACCCCTTCACCGCATAACGCTGGAATTCAGCCGAGCCGGTACGGCGTCGGCTGGAATGACTGGTTATGTCGCATATTTGTCTCGCAACGCCCTGAACTCGCCTAGTGCCGCTTCACCATGAATAATTGAAGCTTCTAATAGTTCCCGGTAAGCAGTCTCATCCAAGATGTAATCCGGGATCGTGCTTAGAATTGGATCAGGTGTAAGCCTTGCGCGTAGCGGAAGCGTCGGAATAGGAGCTTTCCGCAAAAGACGGCTATACGGACCAAGAGACTGCATGACAACCCCGAATAGGTCATGTTTTTCTTTGAGGGCCAAATACGTGGCCTTATCCTCTTCAGTCATTTTATCGAACCATGCGGGCAAGAACGGTTCGGCATAAGTCATTAGCCCATCTAGCTTGTCGTCTATTTCTTTTGTGAAATATTCTTCGAACCAGCTTTCCTCAAAAATGTCTTGGAATTCCTGCCAGGTTACCAATTTTATGTTGGTAAGGTCGCTTGCAGCGATGGCTCCCGATTGAAACCCTTCCATGGAAACAATGTACCCAATATTGGCACCTATCTCCTGAACCACGGTTCGAAACCCATGTACGACAGCTTGGGGGATGCGTGACTTCCAGTGTTTGCATTCGCACGCGATAGCGTACCTCCTTCCTCGAACAGTCTCCTCCGCATAGACGTCGATCTCGACGGCCCCCCGAGCGGATTGAACTTTCCGCTCTACTTCAACGGAGAAGCCACATTCCGAGAGGATGCGACCTACCTCGATCTGCAGTGCCTGCCAGTTATCTGGGATGTGTCTAGTAATCATGCGACATAACGCTTTCGGTCAGCCGCCGCTTTCAGCGGTCGGCTGCACCGGTTCGTTAGAAAACTCCTCCGGACAGCGGCCGAACCATTCACAAAGCACGCCGCGAAATGGAGTATATGACTGCCGATTAACTACCGATCGCACTTCTCCCCAAGGAACAAACGTTATGTGGTCGCCTTCGTCCAGCATTAAAATACCGCGCTCGAACTCACGGAGCAGTTTTCCTTTAATCGCAAAACCCGATGGAGAGATGGTCACCTCGACTGGCGCAGGCTTGCGCAACGCAGCATCAACGGCTTCATTGTACCCGGAGAAGAAAGCCAGGATGAATATGATCGGGAGAAAGGTAAAGACAGCTTGTGACTCCCAGCTTCGTCGGAGCTGTATAAGTGGAGCCGAATAACACCATTCGGCAAACCCCATCCACACTATCGACACCATAAATGGCAGCACTGATGAGAAGATATCGCCGATCACTATAAAGTTAAAAACCGCAAGAGGGGCCGCCCATTTCACGAGCTTCCATGGGCCTTCCCGGAACTTTATCAATCTTTCTGGATTGTTTGAGTTTTGAACTATTTCGTCTTCAGACAAACCACGCTCAACCCGTTGAAACTGGAACTCTACAGCGAAGTACACGAAAACGAATGCGAGAAGATACGGAAACCAAAGCACACCTGTGCGAAAGTGATCAGATGTGGTTGTCGGCAGCCTTACGAAATCAACACCTAAGGCGCAAACAAACCCCCAGTCATAGATGATTGAAATTACGAATCCTGTAGCAACACCGATCGCTATAACCTCTGCAATCGTGCCTATAGATAATGGGAAACGTTCGTTCTTCATCGTCTTCTAACGCCGCCGGTAACCGGCGCCGCCCCTTAAGTTTCCGCGAAGCGCCGCATCACTTTCCGGCGTCCGGTTTACTGGCTTGTTAGAGAGTTTCATCTGCACCCTCTAGCTCCACAATTGCAGGACCTACAATCGCCATTAACAGAACGAGGCCGATAACGTCAGCTACCACCGTAACCGGCTCGCAGCACAAGAACGCCCACAAGATCGGCGAGAGCAAAAACCCCCACACTCCTAACGACACCAGGATTGCTTGGTTGTATTTGCTGGCGCAGAGTCGACGTTGGCAACAATGGCAACTAAAGCGGCGGCGCACGGACCAAAACGAGATTCCCGCCTCGCAGTTCGGACATTTCATTCTCGGCCAAAGCGCCATTCCGTGCTTACTCTCTAACGTTCCCGCTAACCCGCGCCGCTGCCGAGCTCTCCGCGAAGCGCCTCGGCGCTTTCCGGCGTCGGGTTCAGCGGGTGGTTAGGCGTGTTTTTCATCGACGGCTCGCCCCACAGATTTCAGGAATTCAGTAATGCTGGAAGCCACGATCTCGGCGCTTTCACGGCCGGCGATTGGATCGACCGCAACAACAGGCCATGGCAATTTGTCGCGGATGTCGAGCGCAAACCGTACTCCGCCACCGTCCCCGCCAAAGAACAATAAACCCGGAAATTCCGATCGCTCGAACGAACCTTGAAGAGAACGAACTATCTCTTCTACCGGGTCGAGCACAAAGGCCATCTCGGCGGAAGGCAGTTCGCCCTCTCCCCCATTCGAGTATCGCAGGAGGATGAGCAATTCTTCGGGGAGCTCTACTGGAGCAGATTCGATCAGAATAGCGATTTGCTCTTCCGGTGCACCGGGCAACCGATACCAATCCTCAGCGTTACCGAGTATTTCCGAGACTTCCATTGTTCGGTATCCCTCTTTGCAGCCTAACGTCCCAGATGAGCCGCGCCTTGCCCTGGAGCGCAGCGGAAGGGTAAGGCGTCGGACTCGATCTGGTTGTTATGCTCAAGCCTTCCAGTCATCCCAATAGTCCCACTCGCTTCTTTGCCGAGGCGATTCATCCTCTGCGGTTTGATATACGTCTTCTATATCGCTTACTGCAAACGGAAGATCCTTGTACCCCCTCATTGCAACAATAGAACTGCAATTCGAGACCAGTGCCTTTCCAAAAACCCTTCCGTCATGCAGCTTGATCGTCACTTGGGTGGCCCCATTCGCGAATTCCGAAAGCTGGGCGACCTTAGCAATCAATTCTCTTGGCAACGTATACCGGAATTCCATCTGCTTCTATGCATAACGATATGGCGTGTATCTGACCTGCGCCGGCACGGCATCGAGCGGGAGAGCCCCCGACCTTTCGCGCAGGTCGGATACACGCTGTTGGACTAAACCGCCCGGCAGGGCGCTTGGACTAATGGGGTTTGTATTCGGGGGCCAAGGGGCGGCGTGGGGCCGCGCAAGGTTGGCGATGCGCCATGCTCGGTGTCGGGCGGTCGGATTGTCCATGGAATAGTGCGTCCCCTGTTCGGGTTCCGTGTCCGGCCAATATCCCAAACGGGCGTAAAGAGATCAATTCCCGTTGACCGCGTAAGGTCGCCGGCACCGGCTGCTGGGGCCGGCGTTCGATGTGGGCGGTGGTGCGGTTCATCGGATCGCTCCGGGCGGGCCGCGCTGCGAGGGGAGAATGGCCACGAGCACAAGCCGGCCGGCGCCACAGTGCGGGCAGCGATGGATGTCGATGCCGAGCACGCGCTGCATGAACTGCTCGACACTCTCGACCTCCAGCGGCTCAGGCCCCGCGGCACCCAGCGCCTGGCGGGCCCGGGCCAAGCGTTCACCCTTACCACGG
>JAWLGP010000003.1:0-214556 GCA_041685045.1 Gammaproteobacteria bacterium | reverse complement strand
GCAATGCTTGACAAGGACTCGTCATTGCCTGCGCATTGCGCCTTGTCTTGAGTCATTTGAGGGGCTCTGAAAGTGCCAAACAGTGTGAAACACTACACTAGCGTTGCCCGAGCGGTGATGTCCAGAAACCGGCAACCTGTGCTTTAATGGCGCCCCATGTATCGCCCACTCGAACTGTTCATCGGCCTGCGCTACACCCGCGCCAAGCGCCGTAATCACTTTATCTCGTTCATCTCGCTGACGTCGATGCTCGGGATCGCCCTCGGCGTGACCGCGCTCATTACCGTGCTCTCCGTGATGAACGGCTTCGAGACCGAACTGCGCGAACGCATTCTCGGCATGGCCTCCCACGCCACCATCGGTGCCTACGACGGCACGCTGGAGGAGTGGCGTGAGCTGGAGGCGCTGGCGCAGCGACACGAGCGGGTCCTCGGCGCCGCCCCCTTCATTCAAAAGGAGGGCATGCTGCTGAACGGACAGCGGGTCAACGGCAGCCTGATTCGTGGTGTCCTGCCCGACCAGGAGCCGGAGGTTTCGCAAGTGGCCGAGAGCATGATCAGCGGCAGCCTCGATGACCTCAAGCCCGGTGGATGGGGAATCATCCTGGGCGTCGATCTGGCCCGCATTCTCGGCGCCTCCCCGGGCGATCGGGTCACCCTGGTTTCGCCCACCGCCAACGTCAGCCCGGCAGGGATCCTGCCGCGCCTGAAGCGGTTTACCGTGGTCGGCCTGTTCGAGGTCGGCATGTACGAGTTCGACAGCGCCATGGCGGTTATCCACCTGGACGATGCCCAGCGGCTGTTTCGCATGGAGGGGGAGGTGAGCGGTGTGCGACTCAAGGTGGACGATCTATTCCAGGCCCCCTTCATCAGCCGCGACCTCGCCGGCCAACTCCCCGGCATCTACCAGGTGCGTGACTGGACCCAGTACCACGCCAACTTCTTCCGCGCGATCCGCACCGAGAAGACGGTGATGTTTGTGATCCTGCTGCTGATTGTGGCGGTGGCGGCGTTCAACATCGTCTCCACCCTGGTGATGGTGGTCACCGACAAGCAGACCGACATCGCCATCCTGCGCACCCTGGGGGCGACCCCGGCCAGCGTCATGGGGGTATTCATGGTGCAAGGCACCGTCATCGGGTTTGTCGGCACCCTGCTGGGGCTGGCCGGCGGGCTGGCGCTGGCGCTCAATGTCGAGACCATCGTGCCGGCCCTGGAGAGGGCCTTCGGTGTGCAGTTCCTGCCGGCGGACGTCTACTACATCAGCGATCTGCCGTCGGAGCTGCATTGGGATCAGGTGACGGCGATCACCGCGATCGCCTTTTTGATCAGCGTGCTGGCCACCCTCTACCCCGCGTGGCGCGCCTCACGCACGCAACCGGCGGAGTCCTTGCGCTATGAGTAATGCCGCGGGCGACGTGGTTCGCTGCAGCAGTCTGTTCATGAGCTTCAAGCAGGGGCCGATCGCGGTCGACGTGCTGAAGGGAATCGACCTGTCGGTGGCGCGCGGGGAGCGGCTCGCCATCGTTGGTACCTCCGGTTCCGGCAAGAGCACGCTGCTGCATCTGCTGGGAGGTCTGGAGAAGCCGAGCAAGGGCCGGGTCTGGGTCGATGGCGAAGAGATGAGTGCCCTTGATGAGGCCAGCCGCGGTCGGCTGCGCAACCGCTCCCTCGGGTTCATTTACCAGTTCCACCATCTCTTGCCGGAGTTCAGCGCCCTGGAGAACGTGGCCATGCCGCTGCTGGTGCGCCGCACCCCGGTCGCCGAGGCACGTGCCCGCGCCGCCGATCTGCTGGGGCGGGTCGGTCTGGGCAGTCGCATCAAGCACAAACCGGGCGAGCTCTCTGGCGGCGAGCGTCAGCGTGCCGCCATTGCGCGGGCGCTGGTTTCGGAGCCGCGCTGTGTGCTGGCCGACGAGCCGACCGGCAACCTCGACCGCGGTACCGCCGCCCACGTCTACGATCTCATGCTGAAGCTCAACGAAGAACTCGGCACCAGCTTCGTGGTGGTGACCCATGACGAACGGCTCGCCGGTCGTATGCAGCGGGTGCTGCGTATGGAGGACGGCCGGCTCGGCGAGATGGGTTGATGGACGGCTCGAATTGGCGGCAGCTGTTCGCGCCCCTGACCGAGCTGGATGACACCGCCGGTCGAGAGATCGTTGCTGCTTTGCATCCGATCGCCATCCCGCAAGGCACCGTGCTGATGCGCCAGGGAGACCGTTGCGGCAACTACCTGTTGGTGGTGGAGGGGAGCGTCAAGGTCTTTGCCCGTGCCGAGAACGGAAGGGAGATGGTCCTCTACCGCATCGCCTCTGGCGGCTCCTGTATCCTCACCACCTCCTGTCTGCTCTCTTCATCTCAC
Source organism: Gammaproteobacteria bacterium (assembly GCA_041685045.1). Lineage (GTDB taxonomy): Bacteria > Pseudomonadota > Gammaproteobacteria > Thiohalomonadales > Thiohalomonadaceae > Thiohalomonas. The sequence continues at coordinate 212,192 of JAWLGP010000003.1, read as the reverse complement.
TTTCCGGCCGAAGCGGTTGCCGAAAGCGAAGTGGTGGCGCTGCTGTTGCCGGCGGTGCTGTTCCAGCGCGGCCTGACCGAATCGGAGCCGTTTCGCCGCTTCGTGTTCGACGCCTACGGCCAGCGGGTGACCGATCTCATTCTGCTGGTGGAGGAGGTGGCGTTCAGGCGTGTCGATGTGCGTCTGGCGCGCTATCTGCTGGCCCAGCCGACCGCTGAGCTTCAGGCGACCCACCAGACGATTGCGGCGGAACTCGGCACCGCGCGCGAGGTGGTCAGCCGTCAGCTGAAGGAGTTCGAGCAGCGTGGCTGGATCGCCCTGGGGCGTGGCCACCTGGCCGTAAACGACCGGAAAGCGCTCTCCGAAATTGCCGCCGGTGTGTGACTTTGTCACTGATTCGGGATACCCGGAATCCGGATACTGGCCACGGCCAAATCAACCGGAACAGGAGAGCCGCCATGAAACAGAACGTAGGTGGGATCGACCGCGTGTTGCGCGTGGTAGTGGGGCTGGCGCTGCTGGCGATCGTTTTCGTCGGACCGCAGACGCCGTGGGGCTGGATTGGGCTGGTGCCGCTGTTGACCGGACTGGCCGGATTCTGCCCGATCTATCCGCTGGCGGGCTTCAACACCTGCCCGAAAAAATCCTGAACGTTACTGGTGCTGCGCCGCCTCCCGGGCGGCGCGGTCCTGCTTGCGCCGCTGGTGCTGTTTGATCAGGCGGATGCGCCACAGGCCACGAATACCGAAGTAGCCCAAAAAGGCACATAGCGTGCCGCAGATGAAGCAACCGAGCAGGAATGGTTGCCAGATCGCCCCCATCTCGGTCGCCAGCCAGTCATAGGAAAGCTCGAACTGGAACGGCCGCTCCGGCGACCCCATCACCCAGGAGCCGAGCCGGTAAGCACCCCAGAACATCGGCGGAATGGTCACCGGGTTGGTCAGCCAGACAAGCACTACCGATAGCGGCAGGTTGACGCGGACCAGAATCGCGACCGCGGCGGCGAGCACCATCTGGAACGGCACCGGCACAAAGGCCATGAACAGGCCGGTTGCAAATGCCCCGGACGCCGAGCGCCGGTTCAGGTGCCATAAATTCGGGTCGTGCAGCATCGTCCCGAAGATCTGCAGGTGTTTGTGGTTGCGGATCGTGGCGTGATCCGGCATATAACGTTGTAAGAGTCGTTTCGGCATGCCGCGTGGCGTTTCCCGGCCGGGTGATGATTATCCACCAAAATTGAGAAGTGGTTAACAGTGCGTTCAAGGACGATCGCGTTTCTCGTCGGAATCTCCCTTTTCCAAACCCTGCCGACGCTACCACCGGCATCCGCTGCGGTGGGGGTACTGCTCGCGCTCGGGGCTACGCTCGGGATGCTTTCCCGAGCCTCTCACGCAAGTGTGACACTGGTTGCGGCCCTGAGTGCCGGATTCGCCTGGAGTTGGGGGGCGGCGGCACTACGGCTCGGTGAGGGGTTGTCGGCCGATTTGCAGGGGGTCGACCTGGTGGTGGTCGGGCAGATCGTCGATCTGCCCAGGCGCGAAGGTCGCCGCCTGCGTTTTCGGCTGCAACCCGAGCGATTGCATCTGCCGGACGGGCGGTCGGTGGCGGCTCCCGGGGGCCTGCGGCTCGCCTGGTATGGCCGCTATCCGCCGTTGACACCGGGAGAACGCTGGCGCTTGCGGGTCCGCCTCAAACGGCCCCACGGCTTCATGAGCCCCGGAGGGTTCGATTTCGAGCGCTGGTTGTTTCGCGAAGGAATCCGGGCCACCGGCTATGTGCGGGACGACCCGCGCAACCGGCGCCTGGCTTCGACCGCGTGGTCGCTGGATCGGGTACGTGATGAAACCGCTGCCCGTCTCGCCGGGGCACTGGAGGGTCGGTCCACGACCGGGTTGTTACAGGCGCTGGCAGTTGGTGACCGCCGTGGCGTCAGCGACCGCCAGTGGCAGGTGCTTTCGGCGACCGGCACCACCCACCTGATGGCCATCTCGGGTCTGCATATCGGTCTGGTGGCGGGTTTGGCCTTCCTGGCGGCGCGCTGGCTCTGGTCCCGCTGCTGCCGTTGCACCCTGCGTCTGCCTGCCGCGCGCGCGGCCGCCGTGGCGGCGCTGGTTGCGGCGGCACTCTACGCCGCCTTGGCGGGATTTTCGGTCCCTACGCAACGGGCGTTGGTGATGACTGCGGTGGCGCTGGCGGCGCTCTTGGGCGGGCGCCATGCTGCCGCCGGTCGAACTCTGGCGGTGGCGTTGGCGGCGGTGCTGCTGCTCGATCCGCTGGCCGTACTGTCGCTGGGTTTCTGGCTCTCATTCGCCGCTGTCGCCGTGATCCTGTTCGCTTCCGCCAACCGCATCGGGCGTACCGGCCGCCTGGCCGGCTGGATCCGGGTGCAGGGCGTCGTCACCCTCGGGTTGACGCCGCTGCTGCTGGTGGGCTTCGGGGAGGCCTCGCTGTCGGCGCCGCTGGTCAATCTGCTCGCTGTGCCGTGGGTGGGGCTGTTGGTGGTACCGCCGCTGTTGGCGGGGACGATATTGTTGCCGGTGTCCATGACATTGGCTGAACCGCTGCTGCTCATTGCCGAGGCGGCGATGGCGGCCCTCTGGTGGGTGCTGGAGCGATCGGCCGCGGTCGGCCCCATGACGGCGCATGCACCGCTTTGGTTGCTGTTGCCGGCCATTCCCGCAACGCTTCTGCTGCTGGCCCCCCGGGGAGTGCCCGGGCGTTGGCTGGCGTCACTCGGCCTGTTGCCGTTGCTGCTCTATAGGTCGCCGGGCATTACCCCGGGCGCGGCAGAGGTCACGGTGCTCGACGTGGGGCAAGGCCTGTCGGCGGTGGTGCGCACCGCCCGCCACACGCTGGTCTTTGACACGGGCCCGAGGTTTTCGGCGTCGTTCGATGCGGGTGAGGCGGTGCTGGTGCCGTTCTTGCGCGCCAGTGGCGTCGAACGGGTCGATCGGCTGGTCCTCAGCCACGGCGATGACGACCACGTGGGCGGTCTGGACGCGCTTAGGCGCGTGTATACCGTTGGCGAAATCCTCGGTTCGGAAGTGGGCGATCTACCCTGCAATGGCCGCTGGCAATGGGACGGGGTAACGTTCGAGTTCCTGCACCCGATTTCGGACGCACGCCTTGGCGGAAATAACGATTCCTGTGTGCTGGTGGTGCGCGCCGCCGGGCGCTCGGTGTTGCTGACGGGGGACATCGAAGTCGAGGCGGAACGGCAGCTGCTGCAACGTGAGCGTGGAAAACTGCGGGCGGACGTGGTGGTGGCGCCACATCACGGCAGCGCGACCTCCTCGAGTGAGCCCTTCATCGCGGCCGTAGCCCCACGCTGGGTCCTCTACTCGACCGGGTATCGGAACCGGTTCGGTTTCCCCAACGAGGAGGTGGCGGCCCGTTACCGCCGCGCCGGGGCCGAGGCCCTCGATACCGCAGAGGCGGGTGCCATTCGTGTGCGCCTCGATTCCGGGGGACGAATCGACGTGACCGGGTTCAGAGAAGTGGCAGGACACTACTGGAACGGACCATAAGCGCTTTGCCGCGGGCGCCCGGTCTGTTAAATTGAGCCGGTTTTTTCAGGTACTTGCAACGGGGTTACACGTGCTGGAAATCATTATGGCGGGCGGTTGGCTGATGGTGCCGATCCTGCTTTGTTCAGTCGCTGCATTCGCCATCGTCGCCGAGCGCTTCTGGGCTCTGCAACAGAAACGCATCACTCCCGGAAACCTGGTGCCCCAGATCTGGCAGCTGCACCGTCACCGCCAGCTCGACGACGCCCGCATTCGGGCCATTCGCGACAGTTCCCCGCTGGGCCGGGTGCTGGCGGCCGGGTTGCTCAACGTGCGGCATGACCGCGAAGTGATGAAGGAGAGCATCGAAGAGACCGGCCGCCAGGTGATCTCCGAGCTGGAGCGCTACCTCAACACCCTCGGCACCATCGCGTCGATTACCCCGCTGCTGGGGCTGCTCGGCACGGTGATCGGCATGATCAAGGTGTTCTCCGCCATCACTGCCCACGGCGTGGGTGACCCCGGGGTGTTGGCCGGCGGCATTTCCGAGGCACTCATCACCACCGCCGCCGGGCTCTCGGTGGCCATTCCCAGCCTGATGTTCTATCGCTATTTCCGTGGCCGGGTCGATGCCCTGGTGCTCAAGATGGAGGAGGAGGCGCTCAAGCTGGTGGAGGTGATCCATGGCGAGCGTGAGCCGGTGGAGGGCGCCGCGGCATGAAGTTTCGCCGTCCCGATCGGGAGGCGCCGGACGTCAATCTGACGCCGCTTATCGACGTTGTCTTCCTGCTGCTGATCTTCTTCATGGTCTCCACCACTTTCGAGCGGGAGACCGAGATCAGCGTGCAACTGCCGGAGGCCAGTGGCGAGCCCCTCGCCACCGAACGCAAGGTGGTGGAGATCACCATCGATGCCAAGGGGCGCTACTACGTCAATCGCCAGGAACTGGTGAACACGCAGCTCGATACCCTGAAGCGTGCCATTCGCGACGCGGCGGACGGGGCCGAGGACCCGCAGGTGATCCTCAGCGCCGACCGCGAAACCCCGCACCAGGCGGTGATCAGCGCCATGGATGCCGCACGCCAGGTGGGATACGTCAACCTGACCTTTGCCACCTCGCGCCCGGACGACGGGCGCTGAGTCCATGACATCAACGAGCCGAACCAGCGGCAGCGGCGCCGCTATCTATCGTCGTCTGCTCCGTTATGTGGTGCCGTACTGGCCGCGGTTTCTGATCGCGGTGGTCTGCATGGCGCTGGTGGCCGCCGCCGAAACCAGTTTTGCCGCCCTGATGAAGGAGTTGCTGGACGGCACCTTCGTCGAGCGTGACCCCAAGGTCATTCAGCTCGCCCCGATCTTCATCATTGGTCTCTTCCTGGTGCGGGGCAGCGCCGCCTTCTGCTCGTCCTACCTGATGTCCTGGATTGGGCGTGAGGTGATCCGCCGCTTCCGCAGCCAGATCTTCGGCCACCTGTTGCGCCTGCCGGTGCCCTATTTCGATACCACCCCCTCCGGCAAGATCGTCTCCAAGCTGATCTACGATGTGGAGCAGGTGGCGGCGGCCAGTACCAGCGCCATCTCCATCCTGGTGCGCGACACCCTGACCGTAATCGGGCTGCTCGGGTTGATGTTCTACATCAATTGGGTGTTGGCGGCGGTGCTGCTGATCGGGGCGCCGGTGGTGGCCAAGGTGATTAACCTCATCAACCACCGCTTCCGTCGCTACAGCAGCCGCATCCAGGGCTCCATGGGCGACGTCACCCAGATAGCGCAGGAAGTGGTCGAAGCCCAGCGGGAGGTGAAGACCTTCGGCGGCCACGGCTACGAACTGGCCCGCTTCGAGCAGATTAACGAAAACAACCGGCGCCTCAACATGAAGCTGGAGACCACCAATGCGGCCAGCGTGCCGGTGGTGGAACTGGTGGCGGCGATGGCCTCGGCCGGCGTGATCTACCTGGCGCTGTCGATGCTGGACACCCTGACGGTCGGGACCTTCATGTCGTTCGTGACCGCCATGATGATGCTGCATTCGCCGATGAAGCGCCTGACCCAGATCGCCGGCACCCTGCAGCGCGGTATCGCGGCCGCCGACAGCATCTTCAGCTTCCTCGACCTGCCGCCGGAGGAGGATGCCGGCAGGCAGCGACCGGAGCGCAGCCGCGGCGAGGTCGAGTACAAGGCGGTCTCCTTCCGCTATGGCCCGGACAAACCCGATGTGCTGAAACAGGTCAGCTTTCGCATTGCACCGGGCCAGAGCGTCGCGCTGGTGGGACCCTCCGGTAGCGGCAAGTCCACCATCGCCGGGCTGCTGCCGCGTTTCTACGATGTAACCGAGGGGGCGATCCGTCTCGACGGGACCGACATCCGCGACATCGGCCTCGAGTCGTTGCGCGACCAGATCGCACTGGTGAGCCAGCACGTCACCCTGTTCAACGACACCATCGCCCACAATATCGCCTACGGCCGACTGGAAGGGGCGACCCGCGAGCAGATCATCGAAGCGGCCCGCGCCGCCCACGCCTGGGAATTCATCCAGAAGCTGCCCGATGGACTGGATACCATGGTCGGCGAAAACGGTGTGCTGCTCTCCGGTGGCCAGCGCCAGCGCCTGGCCATCGCCCGGGCACTGCTGAAGAATGCGCCGATCCTCATCCTCGACGAGGCCACCTCCGCGTTGGATACCCAGTCCGAGCGGCACATCCAGGCGGCGCTGGAGACGCTCATGCAGAACCGCACCACCCTGGTGATCGCGCACCGGCTCTCGACCATCGAGAAGGCCGACCGCATTCTGGTGATCGACCAGGGCCGAGTGATGGAAGCGGGTCGGCACGAGGAACTGCTGGAGCAGGGCGGCCGCTACGCGGCGTTGTACAACCTGCAATTTGCGGAATAGAGCGGTGCACCGGCTCTTCGCGCAGCTCTGGTATGGCCGCGCCCGCCACCTGGCTTGGCTGCTCTGGCCGATCTCACTGCTCTTCTGTGCGCTGGTGCGTCTGCGTCGCCTCGGTTATCGGCGCGGTTGGTTGCACCGGGAGCGGCTACCCGTGCCGGTGGTGGTGGTCGGCAATCTGACGGTCGGCGGCGTTGGCAAGACCCCCCTGGTGGCGAAGGTCGTAGAGATCCTGCGCGAAGCGGGATGGCGCCCGGGCATCATTGCGCGTGGCTACGGTGGCAACAGCGGCGAATGGCCCCGCGCCGTTGCCGTCGACAGCGATCCGGCGGCGGTAGGTGACGAGCCGGTGCTGCTGGCCCGGCGTACCGGCGTACCGGTGGCCGTCGGCCCTGATCGCCTGGCGGCAGCGCACCTGCTACTCCCACGGGGGGTTGATGTGATCGTCAGTGACGACGGTATGCAGCACTACCGGCTGGAGCGGGATGTCGAGGTCGCGGTCATCGACGGCGACCGCCGCTTCGGCAATGGTCTTTGTCTCCCGGCCGGTCCGCTGCGAGAGCCGGCCCGGCGCCTGGCCGAGGCCGATCTGGTTGTCGGCAACGGTAACGCGGGCCCGGGCGAGTACAGCATGGGCTTTCGGCATGCGGAACTGCATGCTGTCGCCGATCCGCAGCGGCAGGCAGCCCTGGCGGATTACCGCGGCAGACAGGTCCATGCCGTCGCCGGCATCGGAAACCCCGCCCGATTTTTTGCTATGCTCAGGCGCGCCGGGCTCATTCCGGTCGAACACCCCTTTCCCGATCACCACCCCTACCGGGCCGAGGAACTCGACTTCCGGGAGGGGTTGCCGCTGATCATGACGGAAAAGGACGCCGTCAAGTGTGCTCCGTTTGCGGGAGGCGACTGGTGGTATCTACCCATCGAGGCGGAGTTGCCGGCGGCGTTCGGCGTTGCGCTGACCAAATTACTGAAAAAGGAGAGCTGACGTGGACAGAAAACTGCTCGACATCCTGGTCTGCCCGATCTGCAAGGGCCCGCTGGTTTTCCTGAAGGATCGCCAGGAGCTGGTCTGCAAGGTCGACCGCCTGGCCTATCCCATCCGTGACGATATCCCGGTCATGCTCGAGGATGAGGCGCGCGAACTGGCGGCCGAAGAGGAGTATTGATGGGATTCACCGTCGTCATTCCCGCCCGCTACGCCTCCCAGCGCCTGCCGGGCAAGCCGCTGCTGGAGATCGCCGGCAAACCGATGCTGCAGCACGTCTACGAGCGGGCGCAGGAGAGCGGGGCGGCGCGCGTGGTGATTGCCACCGATGACGAGCGCATCCGCGATGCCGGTGCAGCATTCGGTGCCGAGTCGATGATGACGCGGGCGGAACACCGTTCCGGTACCGAGCGTATCACCGAGGTGATCGAGCGGGGCGGAGTGGGGGATGGCGCCGTGGTGGTCAACCTGCAGGGCGACGAACCGCTCATGCCCGCTACGCTGATCGCCCAGGTGGCCGCTGACCTGGAGCGGCAGACGAGCGCCGACGTGGCGACCCTGTGCACCCGCATCGAGACCGCGGCGGAGCTGTTCGATCCGAACGTGGTGAAGGTGGTGCGGGATCGGGACGGGTTCGCGCTCTACTTCAGCCGCGCGGTGATCCCGTGGGACCGGGACGCCTTTTCTGTTACCACCGAGGAACTGCCACCCCAGGCGGTCCATCACCGCCACCTCGGGATCTACGCCTATCGGGCCGGCTTTCTGCGCCGCTATGTGGCGCTGGAGGCCTGCCAACTGGAACGCATGGAGTCCCTGGAACAGCTGCGGGTGCTCTGGCACGGGGGACGTATCCATGTGGCCGAGGCCGAAACCGTCCCGGGTCCGGGGATCGACACCGAGCGCGACCTTGAACAGGTCCGCCGTCTATTTCGGGAGTTCGAGCAGGTCCAGTAACAGAAAATCGGGATGCAGAAAGCGCCGGTCGGCGCCCAACACCGGCACGGTGTAGGTGTCCGGCACATGGCGATGCGGCTCGCCGAATTGATCGGCTTGCAGCGAACGTTGGTTGACGTTCTGCAGCACCAGCGCGGGGCCGTCCTCGAGCACCTCAATCACCCGGCAGGTCATCCCCCGATGCCGGACCTCGGTCCCAATCATGCCGCGCAGCTGGGGCAGGGTAATCACTATCGTCGAATCGTTCACGTCCCCTCCGTCGTAAAGATCCAGTTTAGGCCAGCGCATGCCCGACGGCATGGGGGAAGAAGCGTCGGACAAATTTGCTATGCTAGCGGCCCCGACCTGGCGTCGCTATTCATTCCAATTCAGATATAGCGGTCTCGAGATGAAAAAAGTACGTGTTTTGATGGTCTGCATGGGCAACATCTGCCGTTCACCGCTGGCCCATGGCATCTTTGAGCATTTGGTGGCAGAGGCGGGTCTGTCCGACCGGATCGAGGTGGACTCGGCCGGGACCCACGCCTATCACGTGGGACAGCCGCCGGATCCGCGCTCGCAGGATACGGCCCGAAGCCGCGGAATCGACATCACCGCACAGCGTGCCCGCAAGGTGATGGCAGACGATTTCGAGGCCTTCGACTTCGTGCTGGCGATGGACCGGGACAACTACGCGATGCTCGAAGCGATCTGCCCGCCGGGACGTGAAGAGCGCCTGATGCTGTTCATGCAGTTCGCGCCGGAACGGGGGGAGAGGGAGGTCCCGGATCCCTATTACGGTGGGGTGTCGGGGTTCGAGCGGGTCTATGAAATGGTGCATGCTGCGGCGCAGGGTTTGTTGGAGACGATCCGTCGCGACCATCTTTAGCGACCCTGCCGAGGTCGCCCCTGGCCCCCACGTGTGTTTCGCCACCCGGGCCGAGGAACTGCCGGACAGCTTTCAGGAGATCAGCGACCTGGAGCGTGAATTGGACGGGCTACCGTCGGTTCAGGAATAGGTCGGCGGCCCAGGCTACGTGGTGCACATGCTCTACTTTGGAGGCCGGCCGTGGGCGATCTGCTGCCACCGCAAGGATCGCGAGTTCCCGTTCGGTGGCGGGGTGACCAGGTTCAAGCGGGCACGCCGCGCGAATGCGGTCCGACGTGCCTTTGGGAAAGGCCCGATGGGGAACAGGGTCCCCCGGGATATCACAGTAGGTCGAGCAAGCTTCCGACCCGTAAGTGGCCGGCAACGCCGGCCACTTATCGGTCGTGCAGTTTACTCGGACGAGCCGGTCTCTTTGGAGTGCGGCTCCGACTCCTGCCGCCCCGACTCGCCGCTGGCGCGTGGTGTCTCAGCGGGCGCCGGCGGGGTGTTTCGGCGCTCCACCGGCACATTCTCGGCCGCTTGCTGTTTCGGAGCGGTCGACTCGTCGGTGGGCGACTCCTTCCGCGCCGGTTGCGGCGCCGAATTGGTGTCAGCCGGTGCGGCCGATAATGGCCGTTGCTGTTCCGAAGAGGGGGACGGCGGTGCCGCTGCCGGTGCCTTCGCTTCAGGTGCCGCCGCTGCCGGTGCCTTCGCTTCAGGTGCCGCTGCCGGTGCCTTCGCTTCAGGTGTCGCTGTCGGTGCCTTCGCTTCAGGTGCCGCTGCCGGTGCCTTCGCTTCAGGTGCCGCTGCCGGTGCCTTCGCTTCAGGTGCCGCTGCCGGCGCCTTCGCTTCAGGTGCCGCAGCCGATGCCTTCGCTTCAGGTGCCGCAGCCGGTGCCTTCGCTTCAGGTGCCGCAGCCGGTGCCTTCGCTTCAGATGCCGCTGACGGTGCCTTTGTTTCAGGTGCCGCTGCCGGTGCCTTCGCTTCAGGTGCCGCTGCCGGTGCCTTCGCTTCCGGTGCCGCGGCCGGTGCCTTCACTTCAGGTACTGCGCTGGAGTTTGGAGGCGCAGAAGCCGGTGCGTTTGGTCGGGGTTCCCGCGACGCTTCCGACTCGGTTTTGGTTTTCGCCGTGTCGGATTGGCGGCGCTCCTCCGCCTGGGCCTTCTTTTCTTGGGCCCCGTCACTACGGCGTGAACGGCCCCTCTGGGAAGGCTCGCGCTCGCTGGCAGGGGGCTGGGCCTCGGCGACTGGCGCTGTGGAGGCGGTTGCTTCGTTGCCGTTAGTCTGCTCGTTCACCGTGCCGGCCTCGCCGCCGCCAGCGGTCCTCCGCCGACGCCGACCGCCGCGGCGACCACGCCGTGTACTGCGTTGTTCCTCGCCGCGCGCTTCGGTGCTGCCTGTCTCGGGCGCAGATTCGGTTTGCAGCTGCCGCTTCTCGGTCTCCGCCACCGCTACCGCTTCCGCTTTTGCCGGGGCGGGTTCGGGCCGCTGCTCGGCACGGTTTTCGGCGCGGCCCTCGGAACGACCGGGGCTCTGTCGCTTGCTGCCTTCGGTGCCTTTGGGCGCACGGGTCTTTTCACCCCGCGTTCTGCCGCCTTCCGAGCGGCGGCTACCGCTGCGCCCGCCGCTTCCGGCGCCGCGGGTGCGCCGCGGGCTCTGCTCACGAGCACCTTCACCCGCTTCCGCACGGGTGCGGCGCTGGCTCGGTCGCTCTGCCGGTTCTCCCTCGTCGTGTTTGTCGCCGCCGAACAGATTGGCAATCAGGCGGCGCAAAAAGCCGGGTTGCTTTTCCGTTTCGGCGACCGTTGGGGTGACGGTCGGGGTGACGGTCGGCGGCGGCGGCGCGGCGGCCGGCGCGACACCGCGGACAGCAGGCTGCTCACTACTGGTCTTGGGTTTGTCGCTCGCCACTTCCTCGGCGGATTCCGGCTTGGTCATCAGCTCGTAGGAGGGGAGTGCCTTGTGTACCGGTTCGAGGTCATCGGCGCGGATGCGCTGCAACTCGTAATGCGGCGTCTCCAGGTGGATGTTGGGGACCAGCACCACCCGGACCTGTTGGCGCTCTTCGACGCCGGCGATCACGCCACGTTTTTCGTTCAGCAGGAAGGTGGCGACCTCTACCGGCAACTGGGCGAGGATCTTGCCGGTCTTCTCCTTCATCGCCTCTTCTTCGATGATGCGCAGGATCGACAGGGCCAGCGACTCGACGCCGCGGATGGTGCCCTGGCCATTACAGCGCGGGCACACGATCTGGCTGGACTCGCCCAGGGACGGACGCAACCGCTGGCGCGACATTTCCAGGAGCCCGAATCGGGAGATGCGGCCCACCTGTACACGGGCACGGTCCTGTTTGAGCGCCTCCTTCAGGCGGTTTTCCACTTCGCGCTGGTTGCGCGCCGGCGTCATGTCGATAAAGTCGATGACAATGAGGCCGCCCAGGTCGCGCAGGCGCAGCTGGCGGGCGATCTCGTCCGCTGCTTCCAGATTGGTATTGAGCGCCGTCTCCTCGATGTCGCCGCCCTTGGTGGCGCGGGCGGAATTGATGTCGATGGAGATCATCGCCTCGGTGTGATCGATAACGACCGAGCCGCCCGAGGGAAGGCTCACTTCGCGCTGGAATGCCGATTCGATCTGGGTTTCGATCTGGTAACGGGTGAACAGCGGCGTGCGGTCCTGATACAGCTTGATCCGCTGCAGGTTGTGGGGCATCACCTGCTGCATGAACTGGCGGGCCTGTTCGTAGACGGCCGGGTCGTCAATCAGGATTTCGCTGATGTCGCTGCGCAGGTAGTCGCGAATGGCGCGCACCACCACGTTGCTTTCCTGGTAGATCAGGAAGGGAGCCGATTTCTTTTCGGCGGCGTCCTCGATCGCGCGCCAGACCTGGATCAGGTAGTCCAGGTCCCACTGCAGCTCGTCGGCGCTCTTGCCGACGCCGGCCGTGCGCACGATGAGCCCCATGTCGGCGGGGATCTGCAACTGACTCATCGCGTCGCGGATTTCGCTGCGATCCTCGCCTTCAATGCGGCGGGAGACGCCACCGGCCCGCGGGTTGTTGGGCATCAGCACCAGGTAGCGTCCGGCCAGGCTGATAAAGGTGGTGAGGGCCGCGCCCTTGTTGCCGCGTTCCTCCTTCTCCACCTGGACCGCCACCTCCTGGCCCTCTCTCAATACTTCCTGGATGTTGATGCGACCGGATAGGTCGGCATCCGGGCGGAAGTAGCTGCGGGAGATCTCCTTGAGCGGGAGGAAGCCGTGCCGGTCGGCACCGTAATCCACGAACGCCGCCTCGAGACTGGGCTCGACGCGCGTGATGCGTCCTTTGTAGATGTTGGATTTTTTCTGAACCCGGCTGGCGCTCTCGATATCGAGGTCGTACAGCCGTTGCCCATCCACGAGCGCTACCCGCAACTCTTCCGGCTGAGTCGCGTTAAACAGCATTCTCTTCATGTTGTAGTTCTCTCAGGCGCTCGACCACCGCCACCAGGCGCGGGTTCGCCAGAGTGGTGCCGCTTTTTTGCGATGCGCGGCACATGAAAAAGCGGGCCTCAGCATTCTGAAAGCCCGTCGTCGCACTCCGTGAGGCTAATCCTGCAAGCGCCTGAAAAGGGCTGCGGGAGCGCAGTTGCATTGGGCATCACCGCAGTGCGGCGATGCATAAACCTACTCGTCTTGTTCTTCGACCGGCCGTTTGCGGCGATTACGCCGAACGCGGCCGAAAATTCCGCCGAATCAGTGTGATACCAATGGAACTGTACCGGTTCGGCGACGGGTAACTATAACAGCGTTGCGATAGTGCAGCAAAGGGGTTCCCTGTTACTATAGTCGGCTATGATCGATTCCAAGCGCCCCCAGGTCCGCGAGTCCACCATCAATGATGAGCAGGGCGGACAGCGCGTCGACAATTATCTGTTGAAGTGCCTCAAAGGCGTACCGAAAAGCCGGGTTTATCGTCTGTTGCGCAAAGGCGAGGTGAGGGTCAACGGACGTCGCATCAAGCCGGAGTACCGACTGGAGCCGGGCGATCGGGTGCGGATCCCGCCGGTGCGGACCGCGGAAGCGCGGCCCTCAGACCCCAACCGGTCCCTGGTGGAGCGGGTCGAAGCCAGCATCCTCTACGAAGATGATCGCCTGATTGTGCTGAACAAGCCCTCCGGAATCGCCGTACACGGCGGCAGTGGCGTGAGCTACGGCGTCATCGAGGCGCTGCGCGCATCGCGGCCCACCGCCCGTTTCCTGGAACTGGCCCACCGTCTGGACCGCGACACCTCCGGTTGTCTGGTCGTGGCCAAGCGTCGCAGTGCGTTGCGGGCGTTCCAGGAGCAACTCCGCGGCACCGGGATCGAAAAACGCTATCTGGCACTTCTGAAAGGCAGCTGGCGCGGCGGGGTGCGCCGGGTCGATGCGCCGCTGCGCAAGAACGTGTTGCGCTCCGGGGAGCGCATGGTCAATGTCGATCCAGAGGGCAAACCGGCCTTGAGTCTGTTCCGGCCCGTGACCATATACAAAGCAGCGACACTGGTGGAAGTGACGCTGCTGACCGGCCGCACCCATCAGATCCGGGTTCACGCCCGACACCTGGGGCAACCCATCGCGGGCGACGCGAAATACGGCGACGAGGCCTTCAACCGTTTCATGGCCGAGAGGGGACTGAAGCGGCTGTTTCTCCACGCCCATCAACTGGGTTTTACCCTCGACGAGGCGTCGACTACCCTACGTATCGAGGCACCGCTCGACCCTGCGCTGTCAGCGGTGCTGAATCAGTTGGAAAATGAACATGCCGCGTAAATTCAAACTCTTGGTTTTCGATTGGGACGGTACGCTGATGGATTCGGAGGCACGCATCGTGGCGTGCCTGCGCGCCGCCATCGGCGACCTGGCGCTGGAAAGCCGTGAGGAGAGTGCGCTCAAGAACATCATCGGACTCGGGCTGCGGGAGGCTGTCGACACCCTGTACCCCGGGGCTGACGAGACGCTTCACCGGCAACTGGTCGAGAGCTACCGCTATCATTACCTAACCGCCGATCCGACCCCATCGGAGCTGTTCGACGGGGCCGCACGGGTGGTTCGCAGCCTGGCGGAGCAGGACTATTTCCTGGCCGTGGCGACCGGCAAGGGGCGGGTAGGGCTCGACAAGGTGCTCCATGAGACCGGACTGGGGCCGCTGTTCCACGCCACCCGCTGCGCCGACGAGAGCTTTTCGAAACCCCACCCGCAGATGCTGCAGGAAGTGATGGACGAATTGGGCGCCGAGCCGGCCGAAACCTTGATGATCGGCGACACCGAATACGACATGCTGATGGCCCGCAATGCCGGCGCAAGCGCCCTGGCGGTCAGCTATGGGGTGCATGCCCGGGAGCGGCTGATGAGCTGCGGCCCGCTCGGTTGCATTCATGACATCGTTGAACTGGAGCCGTGGCTGGAGACGCATGGCCGCATGCGTGAAACCGGCTGAAGGGAAAGATGATGGACGACGAACAAAACAAAGATACGAGAGACCGGGAACCGGGGTACGAGCGCGAGCTGATCAATCGGCTGGCGTTTGCTTCCGTAAATGAGCAGCGGCGTACAAGGCGCTGGAACATTTTTTTCAAGGTACTGCTGTTCGTTTACCTCTTCACGCTGCTGTTCCTCGCCATGCCGGCGTCGAAGTTCACCAACACCGCCCACATCGGCGAGCATACCGCCACCGTGGAGATCAACGGCATGATCGCCGACGGCACCGAAGCCAATGCCGAAAGCATCAACAAGGGGCTGCGCAAGGCATTCGAGGACAAGAACACCAAAGGTGTGGTACTGCGCATCAACAGCCCGGGAGGCAGCCCGGTCCAGTCCGACTACGTCTACGCGGAGATCCGGCGCCTGCGGGAGGAGCATCCGGACATCCCCGTCTATGCCGTGATCGTCGACGTCGGGGCTTCCGGAGCCTATTACATCGCCTCGGCAGCCGACGCGATCTACGTCAATCCATCCAGCATGGTCGGTTCCATCGGGGTACTGGTCAACAGCTTCGGTTTCGTGAATGCGATGGAACGGCTCGGCATCGAGCGCCGTCTCTATACCGCCGGTGAAAACAAGGGGTTTCTCGACCCGTTCTCGCCGACCAGTCCGGAGAATGTCGCCCACATGCGCAAGATGTTGGAAAAGATCCACGGCCAGTTCATCGGTGCCGTCAAAGCGGGTAGGGGAGAGCGCCTAAAGGAGTTTCCGGAGATGTTCTCCGGGCTGGTATGGACCGGCGAAGAGGCGGTTGACCTGGGGCTCGCCGATGGCATCGGCGACGTCGATTACGTGGCGCGGGAGCTTGTCGGCGCCGAAGATCTGGTCGATTTCACCCGCAAGCCGGACCTGCTGCAACGCTTCGCCGACCGTATCGGCGTGGCCGGCGCCCGAGCCCTGGCGGAGATCGCCGGCATCGGCGCGGCGCCGCAGTTGCGGTGAAAAAGAAGGTCGCGAACGCGGAGCTGCTGGAGCTTTGATTCAGAGGGACAGCATTTTCAGACAGGATGAAATGAAGGAAAAACCCGTGTTTGGGCTTATCAGGGTTGCCACTCTCAACCCGCATTAAACATACTTTCCTGTTAATCCTGTTGAATGCCCTTCGCCTCTGCGTCAGAAACGCTCGAAGCGAGGGAAGTTTCGGCTCACTGATGATGCGGTTCGCAGGCTCACCACATCCTACGAAGTCGTAGGTGTGGTGAGGAACGAAACGCACCAGCGAAGCGCATCGAAGGCGGGGAGTTTCGTCTCAGTTCGAACCTGCCCGATGTTGTACCCAAAAACCTCTGCGTCTCTGCGTCTCTGCGTCAGGTTTTTTAATGATCTAGAACATCGACGCCTTCGCGCTCCAGCATGCGCACCAAGCGTATGAGGGGGAGGCCGATGAGGGCGTTGGGGTCATCGCCTTCCAGGCGCTCGAACAGTACGATCCCGAGCCCTTCCGATTTGAAGCTGCCGGCACAGCGGTAGGGCTGTTCGCGGCGCAGATAACCCTCGATCTGGGCGTCGGTCAGATCGCGGAAATGTACCGTGAACGGCACCACCTCCACCTGTGTGCAGCCACTGGCGGCGTTGAACAGGCAAAGCCCCGTCTGAAAGATGACCGCACGGCCCGATGCGGCCCGCAACTGCTCGACCGCCCGTTCGTGATCGCCCGGTTTTCCCAGGATCTCACTGCCGTTCACCGCCACCTGATCGGAGCCGATGATCAGCGCATCGGGATGACGCTCGGCTACCGCCCGCGCCTTCGCTTCCGCCAGCCGTCCCACCAGTGCCTCCGGCGTCTCTCCAGGAAGGCGGGTTTCATCCACCTCGGGCGAATCGATTTCGAAGGGCAAGCCGAGCTTGCCCAGCAGCTCCCGCCGAAACGGGGAGGTCGAGGCCAATACGAGCTTCACGTAAATTCGCTCCACTGATCCGCAAATGAACGCAAAAAACGCGAATAAAAAATTTTGCGTTTATTCGCGTTCATTTGCGGATCGATCTTTCTAAAGCGGGAAGGGGCTGCTATTCGATGTCGATCAGCGCTTCGTCCGGATTGACGCGGTCACCTTTCTGCACCCGTACCGCCGTGACCTTGCCGGCGACGGGGGCCTGGATCTCCGACTCCATCTTCATCGCTTCGGTGATCAGCACCGGTGCACCGGCCTCCACCTGATCGCCTTCCTTGACCAGAACGTCGACCACGGTGGCTGGCATGGAAGTGGTCACCTGGCCGGGAACCGTGGCACGAGGACGCTGGCTCTGGCCGGCGGCGCCGGCAGGTACCCCCTCCTTGGCGCTCTCCTTGAACAGTTCATCCAGAACCTCGATATCAATCTCCTCAGGCACGCCGTCGACGGTGACGTAAAACGGGCGGTGCAGCTGGTTCTTGTGGCCGGTGCCGGTGATCTTGATGTGATAGGTCTCGCCATGCAGGCTGACGTTGAACTCGGTCGGTACCGACTTCACCTCCTTGTCTTCCGCCGGCAGCGGCTCCAGCGGTTCCGGCTTCAGGGTGCCGGCGGCACGCTGTTCGAGGAAGTCGCGCCCGACCTCCGGGAACATGGCGTAGGTCAGCACGTCCTCTTCGCTCTTGGCCAGGGCACCAATCTCGGTGCGCAGGTTGTCCATCTCGGGGTGGAGCAGGTCGGCAGGACGGCACTCGATGGCATCTTCATTGCCGATGGCCTGTTGGCGCACCACGGAATTGACCGGGGCCGGCGACTTGCCGTAGCGGCCCTGGAGGTAGAATTTCACCTCATTGGTGATGTTCTTGTAGCGGGCACCGGTCAGCACATTCAGCACCGCCTGGGTGCCGACGATCTGTGAGGTCGGCGTGACCAGCGGTGGGTAGCCAAGGTCTTCGCGCACGCGCGGGATCTCGGCCAGCACCTCGCCCATACGGTTCAGGGCGCCCTGCTCCTTCAGCTGGTTCGAAAGGTTGGAGATCATCCCGCCCGGGACCTGGTTCACCTGTACGCGGGTGTCGACCCCGGTGTATTCGCTTTCGAACTGGTGGTACTTCTTGCGGACTTCGTGGAAGTAGAAACCGACCTCTTGCAGAGCGGTGAGGTCGAGGCCTGTGTCGTACTCGGTGCCGCGCAGGGCCGCCACCATGCTCTCGGTCGGCGGATGCGAAGTACCGCCGGCGAAGGCTGAAATGGCGGTGTCGATCTGGCTGCAGCCGTTCTCGATGGCCTTTAGCTGGCACATGTCGGCCAGGCCGGCGGTGGAGTGCGTGTGCAGTTGCAGCGGCACCTTGACCGCCGCGGAGAGTTCACTGAACAGGTCGGTAGCGACCGCCGGGGTCAGCAGACCGGCCATGTCCTTGACGATGATGGTGTCGCAGCCCATCGACTCCATCTCCTGCGCCATCTTCACGAACTGCCCGATACTGTGCACCGGACTGGTGGTGTAGCTGATGGCGCCCTGGGCATGCTTGCCGGCAGCCTTCACCGCCTCGATGGCGACACGGAGGTTACGCAGGTCGTTGAGGGCATCGAAGATACGGAACACATCGATGCCGTTGTCCGCGGCCTTGGCGACAAAGGCGCGTACCACGTCATCGGAGTAGTGACGGTAGCCGAGCAGGTTTTGTCCGCGCAGCAGCATCTGCAGGCGGGTGTTGGGCAGCGCCTCGCGCAGCTTGCGCAGCCGCTCCCACGGGTCCTCCTTGAGGAAACGAATGCAGGCGTCGAAGGTGGCTCCGCCCCAGACCTCCAGTGACCAGAAGCCGATCTTGTCGAGTTGGCTGCAGATCGGCAGCATGTCCTCGGTGCGCATGCGCGTGGCAATCAAGGACTGGTGGCCGTCTCTCAGAACGGTTTCGGTGATTTGTACCTTGGCCATCGAAATCGTTTCCCGTCAAAGTTGTGAGAAGTGGTGCCCGTCTGCCCGCTTAGAGGCCCATGGACGCAGCGATGGAGGCCGCGAGGGCTGCGGCCAGCTCGTGTGCCGGACGTCGGACGTGATACTCGATCAATTCCGGGTGCGCCTCGACAAAACCGGTGTCGAAACTGGCTTTGCGAAACGCTTCGTTCTTGAGGATCTCCAGGTGATACGGGATGGTGGTCTTGATGCCGTAGACCCCCATATCCTGCAGTGCCCGTTCGGCGCGGGCGATCAGCTCCGGCCAACTGGCGGCGCGCACGATCAGTTTCGCGCACATCGAGTCGTAGTAGGGCGGGATCTCATAGCCGGTATAGATGGCGCCGTCCGCCCGTACCCCCGGACCGCCTGGCGCGAAATAACGGGTAATCTTGCCGAAACTCGGCAGGAAATCGTTCTTCGGGTCCTCGGCATTGATACGGAACTCCATCGCATAGCCGCGGGGCTGGACCTGCTCCTGGGTGAACGAGAGCGGTTCACCGGCGGCAATCCGGATCTGTTCGGCAACGATGTCGATGCCGGTGATCTCTTCCGTAATCGGGTGTTCGACCTGGAGCCGGGTATTCATCTCCATGAAGTAGAAGCTGTCGTCGTGATCCAGCAGGAACTCCACGGTACCGGCATTCTCGTAATTGACGCTTTGGGCCGCCTTGACCGCCAGTTGCCCGATGTACTCCCGCTGTTCAGGGGTCAGCTGTGGCGAGGGGGCGATTTCGATCAGCTTCTGATGGCGGCGCTGAATGGAGCAGTCGCGCTCGTAGAGGTGCACGGCATTGCCGTGGCTGTCCGCCAGTACCTGCACCTCGATGTGGCGCGGATTGACGATGCACTTCTCCAGGAACACCTCGGCGCTGCCGAACGCCTTGGTGGCCTCTGAGACCACCCGCTGAAAGTTCTTCTTCAGCTCGTCGGCACTATTGCAGCGGCGGATACCACGGCCGCCTCCGCCGGAGGTGGCCTTCAGCATTACCGGGTAGCCCAGCGATTCGGCCAACTCCAGCGCTTCTTCAACCCCGGCAATATTGCCTTCACTGCCAGGGGTGACCGGTAGCCCCGCCTGCTGCATCGCCTGCCGGGCCTCTGTCTTGTCACCCATTCGGCGGATGACCTCGGCACTCGGGCCGATAAAACGGATCCCGCGCCGCGCGCAGATCTCGGCCAGTTCCGCATTTTCCGAGAGGAAGCCGTAGCCGGGGTGCAGGGCGTCGCAGCCGGTGGCAATGGCCAGATTGACCAGCCGGTGCGCGTTAAGATAGCCGGCTACGGTATCGGGCCCCAGGCTGTAGGCCTCATCCGCTTTCTTGACGTGCAGACCATGGCGGTCCGCCTCGGCGTAGACGGCCACGGAACGGATACCCAACTCGGCGCAGGCACGCACAATTCGCACCGCGATTTCGCCGCGGTTGGCGATCAGGATTTTCTTGATCACGATTCCCCGCCTCAGACACGAAAAAAGCGAAGGGCGGATGTCCCGCATCCGTCCGTTCGCCCGAAAGAGCGTCCCTATGTACGGAAATGGCCTTGTCTTGTCAAGGAAAACGCCCTTCTCCAGCCCGCTTCAAAACCCTGTGGACTGGCCGGAACAAGCGGATTTTATTGGCTTTTCTTTGACAACCCAGGGGCCCGCGCGTATTATTCGCGCTCCTATGAGAGAGCGGCTTCCGGAAAGTGTGGATCCGGTCCGCCTGGCCCGGCGTGGTGCCGTCTTCGAAGGCAGCTATCCCCTTGAAGGGATGGAGCGCTTGAAGGCGTCCCTGGTCGAGACCGGCGGCGAGGCCAAGGTATATCTACGCTTCGACAGCGATGCGCAGAACGTACCTTATATATTGGTCCGGGTCGAAGCAGAGCTGATGCTGGAGTGCCAGGTGTGCCTCGAGCCGTGTCGGCAGACAGTGCACACCGATACCAAGGTGGCGCTGATTGCCAGAGAGGCGCAGGCCGATCGCCTGCCCGAGGAGTACGAGCCTCTGGTCATCGGTGAAGAACCGCTCTTTCTGAAAGAGCTCGTCCAGGACGAGCTCATTTTGGCGCTGCCGGTCATCGCGCGGCATTCGGAGGGTGAATGCTCCCCCGGAAGTCTGTCGGCCGGCGGCCCCGCGAAAACGAATGACGACGGTCCGGCACGGGATAATCCTTTTTCCGTTCTGGCCAAGTTGCGTAAGAACGGAAACCTTGACGAGGAATCATAGGCAATGGCTGTTCAGAAGAACCGTACGAGTCCCTCCAAGCGTGGCATGCGCCGTGCGCACGACGCCCTGAAGCCCAAGGCGCTCTCCATCGAGCCGACCACCGGCGAGACCCACCTGCGCCACCATATCAGCCCGGATGGCTACTATCGCGGCCGCAAGGTTCTCAACGTCAAGGGCGACTAACGCTTTGATGAACCAGATGCCGGTCCGGATCGGAATTGTACGATCCGGACCGGCGTTTTTGGTTTAGGGCCCGGCCTGTGAGTGAACCAGCGATGACCACGATAGCGCTCGATGCCATGGGCGGTGACCACGGCGTCGGCGTTGTCGTGCCGGCGGCCCTGCGCGCGCTGCGGGACAATTTGCAGCTGAAGCTCATCCTGGTGGGCGATCAGCAGCAGATCACCCAGGAATTGAATCGCCACGGTGGCCTGCCGGGGGAGCGGTTGTCGATCCGGCACGCCTCCCAGGTGGTCGGGATGGACGAGCCGCCGTCCTCCGCCTTGCGCGGCAAGAAAGACTCTTCCATGCGCGTCGCCATCGACCTGGTCAAGGAAGGGGCAGCGCAGGCCTGCGTGAGCGCAGGCAACACCGGGGCGCTGATGGCCACGGCGCGATTCGTGTTGAAGACGTTGCCGGGAATCGACCGGCCGGCGATCATCAGCGCGTTGCCCACCATCGGTGGCCACTCCCATGTACTCGATCTTGGCGCCAACGTCGATTCGACCACCGAACAACTCTATCAATTTGCAGTGATGGGCTCGGTGCTCACGAGTCTGGTTGACGGCATCGAGCGGCCGACGGTCGGGTTGCTGAACATCGGCGAGGAGGAGATCAAGGGCAACGAGCAGGTCAAGGATGCCGCCCGGCTACTCGCCACCAGCGACCTCAATTATTACGGTTTCGTCGAAGGTGACGACATCTATAAGGGCACCGTGGACGTGGTGGTGTGTGATGGTTTCATCGGAAACGTCGCGCTGAAGACCAGCGAAGGCGTGGCCAAAATGATCACGCATTACATGAAGCAGGAGTTCAAACGCAACCTGCTGACACGAATGGCCGCTTTGGTGGCGCTGCCGGTTCTGAAGGCGTTCCGTGCCAGAATCGACCCGCGCACCTACAACGGCGCCAGTCTGGTCGGACTGCGCGGTATTGTCATCAAAAGTCACGGCGGCGCCGACGTCTTTGCCTTCAGTCAGGCGATTCGCGAAGCGATGCTCGAAGTCAAAAAGAATGTGCCCGAAAAGATCGCCGAGCGGTTGGGCCAATTGTTGGAAGAAAGGCGCGCAGTTTGATTTATTCACGTATTCTCGGAACCGGTAGTTACCTGCCGGAAAAGGTGCTGACCAATACCGAACTCGAGCGGATGGTCGACACCACGGACCAGTGGATCACCGAGCGCACCGGCATCAAGGAGCGCCATATCGCCGCCGAAGGTGAGACCACCTGCGCGTTGGCGGAACAGGCTTCCCTTGCCGCCATCGAAGCGGCCGGCATTGACAAGAGCGACATCGATCTCATCGTCGTGGCGACGACCACGCCCGACCGCGTCTTTCCCAGCACAGCCTGTCTGTTGCAGCAGCGCCTGGATATCCATGGCGGTGCCGCGTTCGACGTGCAGGCGGTCTGTACCGGTTTTGTCTACGCCCTGGGCGTGGCCGACAATTTCATTCGTGCCGGCTCCGCCCGGACCGCTCTGGTGGTCGGTGCCGAGACCCTGTCGCGCATCGTCGACTGGAGCGACCGCGGCACCTGTGTCCTGTTCGGCGATGGCGCCGGCGCCGTCGTCCTCCAGGCTTCCGACGAGCCCGGCATTCTCTCCACCCACCTGCATGCCGATGGCAGTTACGAATCACTGCTGACCACCAACGGCGGCACCTCCGAAGGGTTACGGGGAGAGGCGGGGCCGTACATCGAAATGCGCGGCAACGAAGTGTTCAAGATGGCCGTCAACACCCTGGGCCGCATTGTTGACGAAACCCTCGCTGCCAATGGATTGAAAAAGAGCGACGTCGACTGGCTGGTCCCGCATCAGGCCAACATCCGCATCATCAACGGCACCGCCAAAAAACTAAAAATGGACATGGACCACGTGGTGGTCACGGTCCACAAACACGGCAACACCTCGGCCGCCTCCGTGCCGCTGGCGCTGGACGAAGCGGTACGCGACGGGCGCATCAAGCGCGGCGACACCGTCCTGCTCGAGGCGTTTGGCGGTGGCTTTACCTGGGGCTCGGCCCTGGTCAGATTCTGACTTCTTCCGAGGGGGAAACATGTCACTTGCTTTCGTCTTTCCCGGACAGGGATCGCAATCCGTGGGTATGCTCGCGGGGTTGGCCGAAGGACATCCGCAGGTCGAGCAGACCTTTGTCGAGGCATCGGGCGTGCTCGGCTACGACCTCTGGCGGCGGGTCCAGGAAGGCCCTGCCGACGAACTGAATCAGACCCATGTGACACAGCCGGCCATGCTGGCCGCCGGTGTGGCCACCTGGCGGGTCTGGCGTGCCAACGGCGGCGCCATGCCGGCGTTGATGGCCGGCCATAGTCTGGGCGAATACACCGCCTTGGTCTGCGCCGGCAGCCTGCGGTTCGAAGATGCCGTCTCGCTGGTGGCTGATCGCGGCCGCTTCATGCAGGAGGCCGTACCGGCCGGCACTGGCGCCATGGCCGCCATCCTGGGCCTGGATGACGACAAGGTGATCGCCGTCTGTGAGCAGGCAGCCGAGGGCCAGGTGGTTTCGGCCGTCAATTTCAACTCCCCCGGCCAGGTGGTGGTCGCGGGCCATGCCGAGGCGGTGCAGCGCGCGGTGGAGCAGGCCAAGGCGGCCGGCGCCAAGCGTGCCGTGGTACTGCCGGTGAGCGTGCCGTCGCACTGTGCCCTGATGATGCCGGCCGCCGAGCGCATGAAGGCGCGGTTGGCCGAGTTGGCCGTGGCCGCCCCCAACGTTCCGGTCATCAACAATGCGGACGTCGCCACGGCGACGGACCCGGAGGCCATTCGCGATGCCCTGGTACGCCAACTGTACAGTCCGGTGCGCTGGGTTGAGAGCATCCAGGCCATGGCGGGGCAGGGTGTCGACAAGGTGATCGAGTGTGGTCCCGGCAAGGTGCTGGCGGGGCTCAACAAGCGCA
Source organism: Gammaproteobacteria bacterium (assembly GCA_041685045.1). Taxonomy (GTDB): domain Bacteria; phylum Pseudomonadota; class Gammaproteobacteria; order Thiohalomonadales; family Thiohalomonadaceae; genus Thiohalomonas. The sequence goes on along the minus strand of JAWLGP010000003.1, from coordinate 188,317 downwards.
TCGACAAGACCGTCGAAGCGCTGGCCGTTTTCGACGGCGATACCCTGCAGCAGGCACTGGCGGCCACCCGCTGAGAGAACACAGGAGAATCGAAGATGTCATGGGATAATCAGATTGCCCTGATCACCGGCGCCAGCCGCGGCATCGGCCAGGCCATTGCCCTGGAGCTGGGGCGGCGCGGGGCTACCGTGATCGGTACCGCCACCTCCGACAAGGGCGCCGAGGCGATCTCCTCCGTGTTGGCGGAGGCGGGCGTGAAGGGTCGCGGCCTCAAACTGGACGTGACCGACCCGGCCAGTGTCGACGCCGGCATGGAGCAGGTTCAAGCCGAATTTGGCACGGTGACCATCCTGGTCAACAACGCCGGCATCACCCGTGACAACCTGCTGATGCGCATGAAGGACGAGGAGTGGAGCGACATCCTCGACACCAACCTGACCTCCGCCTACCGGATGTCCAAGGCCTGCCTGCGGGGCATGACCAAGGCGCGCTACGGCCGTATCGTCAACATCGCCTCGGTGGTGGGCGCATCCGGCAATGCCGGGCAGACCAACTACGCCGCCGCCAAGGCCGGCATGATCGGCTTTGCCAAGTCGCTGGCGCGGGAAGTGGGCGCCCGTGGCGTGACGGTCAATGCGGTGGCCCCGGGCTTCATCGACACCGACATGACCCGTGCCCTGGCGGACAAGCACAAGGAGGCGCTGCTCAATCAAATCCCTCTCGCGCGACTCGGTCAACCGGAGGAGATTGCCGCCGCCGTCGCCTTTCTGGCCTCGCCCGAGGCCGGGTATGTCACCGGCGAAACCCTGCACGTCAATGGCGGCATGTACATGGGTTGAGGGTTAAACCTTAATATAATCAGCGGCTTGTCTCTTTCGAGTCGAGCCTTTTTCAATTAGTTGTTGTTATATGGCATCCGCTGCCGCTTTTACATACAATACCGCGGCAGTAGAAGACGAATTATCTCAAGCTGGGAGGAAGCATCCGTCATGAGTACTGTCGAAGAGCGCGTCAAGAAGATCGTGGTTGAGCAGTTGGGTGTGAAGGAAGAAGAAGTCAAATCCGAATCCTCCTTCGTCGACGATCTTGGCGCCGATTCCCTCGACACGGTGGAACTGGTGATGGCTCTCGAAGAAGAGTTCGACACCGAGATCCCCGACGAAGAGGCGGAAAAGATCACCACCGTTCAGCAGGCCGTCGATTACATCAACGCGCATCAGGCCGGCTGATCGTCAGAACCATCATCGAGGGCCGTTGACCACGCCTGTGGTCGCGGCCTTTTGTTTGAAACGAGCAAGCAGGAAGGGTTGGTCTCTTGGCTAAGCGACGTGTCGTAGTCACCGGCCTGGGGATGGTGTCTCCCGTTGGCCTCAATGTTAAGGAATCCTGGGAGAACATTCTCGCCGGGAAGAGCGGCATTGCGCCGCTGGAACACTTCGATGTCAGCGAATTTCCGACACGCTTCGGCGGTTCGGTACGCAACTTCGACGTTTCCCAATACATCTCCCCGAAAGAAGCCAAAAAGATGGACCCGTTCATCCATTACGGCATAGCGGCCGCCGCGGAGGCGATCGAGGATGCCGGACTGGAAGTGACCGAGTCCAACGCACACACCATCGGCGTCTCCATCGGTTCCGGCATCGGTGGCCTGCCCGGCATCGAGAAGGGGCGAGAGGCCTACGATAAGGGCGGTCCGCGCAAGATCTCGCCGTTCTTCGTGCCGAGTAACATCATCAATATGGTCTCGGGCAATGTCTCCATCAAGTGGGGTTTCAAGGGGCCGAATATCGCACTGGTGACCGCCTGTGCCACGGCGACGCACAGCATCGGCGATGCCGCCCGCATTATCGAATACGGCGATGCGGACGTGATGTTGGCCGGCGGTGCGGAGATGGCCACCTCACCCTGTGGTCTGGGTGGTTTCTGCGCGGCGCGCGCCCTGTCGACCCGTAACGATGACCCGGCGACGGCAAGCCGTCCCTGGGACAGGGATCGCGACGGCTTCGTACTCTCGGATGGCGCCGGCGTGCTGGTGCTGGAGGAGTATGAACATGCCAAGGCGCGCGGGGCCAAGATCTATGCGGAAGTGATTGGCTACGGCATGAGTGGCGACGCCTACCACATGACGCTGCCCGCGGCCGGCGGTGAAGGGGCGGCACGCTGCATGCAGAATGCCCTTCGCAACGCCGGCGTCAACCCGGAACAGGTGCACTACATCAACGCCCACGGTACGTCGACTCCGGCCGGCGACAAGGCGGAGACCGAGGCGACCAAGTCCGTGTTTGGCGATCATGCCTACAAGTTGGCCATGAGCTCGACCAAATCGATGACCGGCCACCTGCTTGGGGCCGCCGGCGGGATCGAGGCGATCTTCACGGCGCTGGCGCTTCGCGATCAGGTGGCACCGCCCACCATCAATATCTTCAACCAGGATCTGGAGTGCGATCTCGACTACGTCGCCAACGAGGCGCGGGAGATGCCGATCGAAGTGGCGCTCTCCAACTCGTTCGGTTTCGGCGGCACCAACGGCACCCTGGTGTTTCGTAAGATCTGACCGGTTGGCGGCCCCGCCTGCGGGCGGGGCCGATCCTCCTCCGGTGCGCTGCCGGTCACCTCGCCGGAGACGGGACCATGATTCTGGTCAACGGAGTAGCCACCTCTCACATCGACGCCCTGGACCGCGGGCTCCATTACGCGGATGGGTTGTTCGAGACCATTGCCGTTCGCAACGGTAACCCCGAACTCTGGACCGAGCATCTGTTTCGCCTGGAGGCCGGCTGTCGGCGCCTCAATCTCGCGATGCCTTCACCGACCGTGCTGCTGGAGGAGGTGGGCGGAGTTGTGCCTGCGGTCGGTAGGGCAGTGGCCAAGATCGTCATCACCCGCGGCAGTGGGGGGCGCGGTTACCGCCCGCCGGAGCCGGCCCAACCGTGCCGCCTCGTTGTCGGTGCCCCGTGGCCGGACTATCCTTCCCATTGGCCCATGCGCGGGGTTAGGGTCCGGCGCTGTCACACACGCCTCGGTATCACGCCTTCGCTTGCCGGCATGAAACACCTGGCGCGGCTGGAGCAGGTGATGGCGCGTGCCGAGTGGACCGACCCGGATATCGCCGAGGGGCTCATGCTGGACCCGGAAGGGCGGGTGGCGGAAGGAACGATGACCAACCTCTTTGTACTGCTCGACGGCGAACTGGTGACACCGCGCATGGATCGGTGCGGCGTTGCCGGTGTCATGCGGGAAGCGGTGATGAAGCTGGCCAAGGTTGAAGATGTCCCGTGTCGCGAGGGGGAGCTGGACTGGCCCGAACTCGCTGATGCCGATGAGGTCTTCCTGACCAACAGTCTGATCCGCATCTGGCCCGTACGGATGATCGACGAGCTTCGTGGCTACCCGGTTGGCGCCGTTACCCGCCGGCTGCAGGGCGCCCTCGACCGACAACTCGGAGGTTAACTTGCGCGAGCTGCTGTTCAAACTCGCCGGACTTACATTGCTGGTCGCCAGTTTCGCCGTCGGTTGGCAGTGGATGCGGTATCAGGGTTTCTCGGAGACCCCGCTCACCATCGATGAGAGTGGCTATGAACTGCTGATCACGCCCGGCACCCCGATGGCAAGGGTGGCGGCCGGTCTCCGAGCGGACGGGGTCATCGATGATGAACGGCTTCTGGTCTGGATGGCGCGCCTGCGTGGCGTGGGGAGCAAGATCAAGGCCGGCGAGTACCTGCTGGAGCCGGGTCTGACGCCGCCGCAGCTGCTGGAGCTGCTGGTGGCCGGCAAGGTGGTTCAGTATACGCTGACGGTGATCGAGGGCTGGACCTTCCATCAGATGCTGGCGGCGTTGGCCGCGAATCCCCACATCGATCACACGTTGGACGGGCTCGATGACGCTGCCGTCATGGCGCGGCTCGGGTATCCCGGAGAACACCCGGAAGGGCGTTTTCTGCCGGAGACCTACCACTTCCCCCAGGGGCTCAGTGACGTGGATTTTCTACGCCGGGCTTACGCGGCGATGGCGGACCTGTTGGAGCGAGAATGGGCCTCACGGGCCGAGGGGCTGCCGATTTCGGACCCCTACGAAGCGCTGATCCTGGCATCCATCATCGAGAAGGAGACAGGCGTTCCCGATGAACGTCCGCAGATCGCCGGCGTATTTGTCCGTCGACTGCAAAAGCGGATGCGGCTGCAGACCGATCCGACCATTATCTATGGCCTGGGCGATGCTTACGACGGCAACCTGCGCCGACGCCACCTGGTGGCGGACGACAATCCCTACAATACCTACCGCATCAGCGGCTTGCCGCCGACCCCCATCGCCCTGCCGAGCGCCGAAGCGCTCCGCGCGGCGCTCCACCCGGCCGATGGCAAGGCGCTGTACTTCGTTGCCCGGGGCGACGGCAGTCACGCCTTCTCCGACACGCTGGAGCAGCACAACAAGGCGGTCATCCGCTACCAGCTGAATGGTCGGGCGCGTCCCTTTTCCTCCAACCCGGCCGGGAAGTAGCTCCGGAGTTTTCGCGACCTGTGGGGGGGCTCGTGGCTTGTTCCCGGTGCGGTTCGTTCCTCGGCAACTGCTCCCTGCGTTGCCCTACCTCCTGCATCCATGCAGTCGTCACCGCACCCTCTCATGGACTCTCGGACTCGTAGGATGTGCTGAGCTTGCGAACCGCATCGTCCGCGTGGGGCCGCTCAGGACACCGAGGCGATCAGCAGCATGATGAAACCGACTACCAGGAGCAGCGGCAGAACGATAGAGCGCCAGTCCGCAGCGGTGGCCGAGCGGCTCGCTTGCAGCATTGCCTTGGCCTTCGGCAGCAGCAACACAATCATCGCACCGAGCAGTAGCGCGTAACCGATTTTCATCCAGTCCATACAGCCAATCCTTCCCCGAAAAAGTTTACGCTCTTCGCGCCTGTACCAACGAAAAAGCCCCGGCGGGACCGGGGCTTTTTGCGAGACCGTGGCGGATAGGTCAATCGTCCCGCGCGAAAGCGGACAGCAGGTTCAGCAGATGGATGAAGATGTTGAAGATGCTGAGGTAAAGACTGACCGTCATCAGCAGGTAATTGTTCTCGCCACCGTTAACCATCCGGCCGGTGTCGTAGAGGATGAAGCCGCTCATAATCATGATGACCGCGGCGGAAATCGCCAGCGACAGGGCCGGGATCTGCAGGAAGATGTTGGCCAGGATCGCCGCCAGCGCCACCAGCATGCCGACGAACAGGAAGCCGCCCATGAAGCTGAAATCGCGGCGGGTGGCCAGGGCATACCCCGACAGGCCAAGGAAGATGATGCCGGTGCCGCCCAGAGCGGTAGCGACGATCTGTCCACCGTTCGGCAGCGAGAGGTAGGCATTCAGTGTCGGGCCGAGCCCGAAGCCCAGCAGCCCGGTGATGGCGAACACAACGGCCAGGCCGGCGGTCGAGTTGGCGGTACGGGGAAGAACCAGCCAGATCAGCAGCATGGCACCGCCGAGCGTCAGCAGGGAGGTCATCGGCGGCGGGTTGACCGCCATCGATACGCCTGCCATCAGCGCGCTGAACAGCAGGGTCATCGCCAGCATCGTGTAGGTGTTGCGGATGAGCTTGTTGACCGCAAGGGTCGCGTCGACCGGGCGAGCGACAGCAGCGTTGTTGTAGTCCATCTCGTCTCCTTATTGCGTTTTCTGGTGGTTGCTAATCTACATCCTGTATTCGCAGACCGATTCTATAGAGTTTGGTTCCCAAAGGATACCGGCCGACTCGGCAGAATCAAGCTGGAAACCGGCCTCCGGCTTGGGTTATGCTTGCCGGCCCCGGAGGGGTGGCTGAGCGGCCGAAAGCGGCGGTCTTGAAAACCGTTGGACCGAGAGGTCCCGTGGGTTCGAATCCCACCTCCTCCGCCAGTTAACGCTGCGGTTCAGTAAGTTTCACCTGATTGCAGAAAATCTCCGCCTTCGGCATTCCATCTATTTGGGGATGCCCACGCCAATATTCCAGTCCAGTTTAGTGTTTCACACTGTTCGACGCTTTGCGGCGCCCCCGCAGGGGACCCACCCAACTGCCTCGATTCTGCGTTGCAATGCCTGGCGAGCTCGCCATGGTCTGCGCTTGCGCCTTGTTTTGGGCATTCGAAAAGACCCTAGCCGCGCGCTGCGGCCATGCTGTTACGAAACCGCAGTAGGGCGAGCAGAAAGAGGGTGAGCCCGATTGCGGCCGTCATTACAAGATCGAACCAAACATCGCTCAGCACGGCGCCACGGAAGACGACCGCCTGTGCCATACCGACAAAGTGCGTGGAGGGTGAGAGCTGCATGATCCCCTGCAACACCAGCGGTTGCGACTCGAGCGGCGTGTTGTTGCCGGACAGCATGTTCATTGGAATCACCACCATGACCGCCAACAGCCCGAGTTGAGGCATGGAGCGGGAGAGGGTGGCCAGGTAGACACCGATGGAAGTGGCTGCGAAGAGGTAGACGACCACGCCGCCGAGTAACAGTGGAAGCGAACCGGCGATAGCCAGGTGCAGGACCCCTCGGACGATGAAAAGAAAGGAGGCGGCAAGCACGACGGTCATCACCAGGGCGTTGGCCCAAATCTTGCCGAGCATGACCTCGAAAGGGGTGAGCGGCATGGCGAGCACGTGCTCAATGGTGCCGTGTTCGCGTTCCCGAATGACCGCCGCTCCGGTCAGTATGATCGTGAGCAGCGTCGTGTTGTTGATCAGAACCACCAGACCCTGGAAACCGGCAGGAACCAGGTTCGGGTTGTATTTCACTCTGACCACCAGGTCTGCCGGCCGCGGCTGGCCCCGATTGGTCCGCTGCAGGAACTCGCGCACTTGTTCCCTCGCGATGCGGTTGATATAGCCGGCACCGATGCCGGCCTGCTTCATGCGCGTTGCGTCGACGAGCAGTTGGACGGCGGGAGATTTGCCCGCGACCACATCGCGTTCGAACCCTTGCGGGATGACCAGGACAAAAGTGATCTCGCCCCGGTCCATTAGCCGATCGACCTCGGCCAACGCGATGGCCTGCGGCGGACGAAAGTAGGGTGGATTGAAGGCGGCGGCAAGGCGCCCGGACAGTGAGGAGCCATCTTCGTCCACCATGGCAATCCGTGCGCCGTGCAGCGTTGCCTCCCCGGCCCCTTTGCCGGGGGTGATGATGCCGACGGTAAAGGCCCAGACAATCAGGAACAGGAGCACCGGGTCGCGCCAGATGCTGTACAGCTCCTTGACGCCGAGGTCGAAAATGTTCCGAAGCTCGCGCTGCATCACCGCTCCTGCTTTCGCAGAAACGCCAGGCCCAGAAGCGTAAACAGCGGCGCCATCAAGGCCAAAACAATGATGAATGGGAGCAGGCCGTCGAACCCAAGGCCTTTGGTAAACGCCCCCACGCTGGCATCGATGAAGTAAGTGGCGGGGTAATGGTTGCCAATTACCTGAGCAGGGCCTTGCAGCGAATGGACGGGATCGATCAAACCGGAAAAGTTGGTGGCAGGGAGGACCGTCAGGATCCCGGCCCCAAACAGTGCGGCGATCTGTGAAGTGGTAAAGGAGGACACGAGGATCCCGATGCCGGTGGCCGCAGTGACATAGAGCAGGGCCGCCACTGTGAGGGCGGCGAAGCTCCCCTTCAATGGAACGCCGAAGACGAGAATGGCCATGAGCACCAGAGCGGCATAGTTGATCATGGCCAGCAGAACGTAGGGGAGTTGCTTGCCGAGCAGGAACTCCAGACGGGTGACCGGCGTGACGTAAAGGTTGGTGATTGATCCCAACTCCTTTTCACGCACCACGCCGAGTGCTGTGAGCATGGCGGGGATCACGATGAGGAGAAATCCAATCACCCCGGGGACCATGGCGACGAAGCTCCTGAAGTCCTCGTTGTAAAAAAAACGGGTCTCCACGTCGATCGGCGGGGCCTCGATATCTCCGCGCTCGCCCGCCAACTGCTCGAGGTAGCGCTCGTGCAGCCCCTGGGTGTATCCCCGGATGGTTTCCGCCCGGAAAGGGTTCGTTCCGTCAATCCATGCACCGGCCTGCGGGCTGACGCCGCGGCCCAAATCCCGGCCGAATCCGGGCGGGATCTCGATGGCCAACGCCAGTTCGCCGGTGCGCATGCGCCTGTCGAGCTCGTTGGTGTCGCGAATCGGCGTCTGCTCGCGGAAATACCGCGAACTGGCAACATTCTCAAGGTAGGTACGGCTCTCGGGGGTCTGATCCCGATCCAGCGCGGCGAACGGCAGGTCTTCGACATCAAGACTGATGCCATAGCCGAAGGCGATCATTAGCAGCGCGGTGCCGAACAGCGCGAACACCAGACGGATCGGGTCGCGCAGCAGTTCGAAGGCCTCACGCCGTCCGTAGGCATAGCTGCGCCGGATATCGAAGGCGCGTGCCAACGGCGGCGTTTGCGTCCGGGGTGAAGCCGTAACGACCGGCGTGGAAGTGGGTATTTCGGCGTTAGGGGAGCGGTCGGTCGGGGCGGCTGCTTCGAGATAACTGACGAACGCGTCCTCCAATGTCGCCGCATTGCGTTCCCGGATCAATTCGCCGGGTGCGCCAATGGCGAGTACGCGACCGGCATGCATCAGGGAGATGCGGTCGCAGCGGGCCGCTTCATCCATAAAGTGCGTGGAAATGAAGATGGTCACTCCCTCGGTGCGGGAGAGGCCGAGCAGCAACTCCCAGAAACTGTCCCGGGCTATCGGGTCCACACCGGATGTCGGCTCGTCCAGGATGAGGATCTCCGGCCGATGGATTACGGCAACTGCGAGAGACAGACGTTGGCGTATGCCCATCGGCAGTGACTGCGCCAGCTTGTCCAGATGAGAAGACAGGTTGAAGTGTTGGACCAACTGGTCGAACCGCGACGACACCTGTTCGGGTGGCATGTGAAACAGCCGGGCGTGCAAAAGCAGGTTCTGCCGCACCGTCAGTTCACGGTAGAGCGAGAAGTCCTGGGACATGAAGCCAATATGGCGGCGCGTCTCGATATCGCTGGCGTCGACAGGTTTGTCGAACAGCCAGGCCTCGCCCTCCGTGGGCGGCAGCAGGCCCGTGAGCATCTTCATCGTTGTCGTCTTGCCGCAGCCATTCGAGCCGAGAAAGCCGAAAATCTCACCGCGTTCAATACTGAAGGAGACCTTGTCCACCGCCGTGAAATGACCGAAACGGCGCGTGAGACCTTTGGCGGCAATCGCAAACCGCGCCCCGGGCAGGGACTCGCGTGGGGGTAGCAACAGGGGCTTGTGCTCCTTGCGCCGCTCCTCGGGAAGGAGTCGGATGAAGAGTTCATCCAGTCTGTCGGTGCCGGTCCGTGCCATGAGCTCCGCCAGGCGCCCCCCGGCAAGGATCGCGCCGGAGTCCATGATGACGATCTGGTCGAAGGCCTTCGCCTCTTCGACGTCGGCGGTCGCCACCAGTACGCTCATGCCCTGGCGATGTGCACGAATATCGTCAATCAACTCCCAGAACAGGCGACGGGAGAGCGGGTCGAAGCCGGTGGTCGGTTCGTCCAGGATGAGCAGTTCGGGATCATGGATGAGCGCGCAACAGAGGCCGAGCTTCTGTTTCATGCCGCCCGAGAGCTTGCCGGCAGGCCGGTCACGGAAGGGGGCAAGGCCCGTGGCCGCAAGCAACTCCCCGGTTCGCCGCCGGCGCTCCTGGCGGCTCTGACCGAACAGACGCCCAAAGAAATCGATGTTTTCACCTACCGAGAGCGTGAGGTACAGGTTACGTCCGAGTCCCTGGGGCATGTAGGCAACGCGGGGGCGGATGAGAGCGCGGTCGGCGCGGTCGCGCATGTCACCGCCCAAAACCTTGAGGCTGCCTTGTTGCAATTTTCGTGCGCCGGCGGCCAGCGACAGGAGTGTGGATTTGCCGGCACCGTCAGGTCCGAACAGGCCGAACAGCTGACCGGAAGGAACCCGGACGCAGGCACCGGAAAGCGCCATCGTTCCACCGTAGCGATGACTCAGGCCAGTGGCGACGATGGCATCGTCCATGGCGCTCTAGTTTGGATTGATGGCCGAGGGCGGCTGTAGCATCCCCGGCCATTCGGCGCCGGGGTCCAGACGTACATAGAGGGTGCCGGGAACCCCGGTGGGGATGCTGTCGAAATGCCGACTCAGCAGTTGGGGTGCGATGTCGGCCTTGATCCGGAACATGAGTTTCTCGCGCTCGGTTTCCGTTTCCACCTCCTTCGGGGTGAACTGGGCTTCAGGCGAGACAAAGGAAATTCGGGCAAGAAGCGCAACGTCGGGCCGGGCGTCCAGAACGATCCTTGCCTCTGACCCGAGGCTCAACCGGCCGGCATGCTGGGTCGGCAGAAAGGCGGTCATGTAAACGTCGTTCAGGTCGATCAGCGTCAGGACCTTTCCCCCGACAGAGAGGACTTCGCCGGGCTCGGCCAGGCGATAAAGGACGCGCGCCGCGATCGGCGAGGTGAGGATGCTGTCGTCCAGATCGGTCTGAATGGAATCGACCTTGGCTTGCGCTGCGGCGATCGCGGCGTTGGCCTGGCTGACCGTGGCGCGGGCCGCTTCCAAGCCGGCTTTTTCGCTCTGTAGCTTGCTCCGGGAGAGGTCGGCCTCCTGCTGCGGAATGAGTTGCTGGTTGACCAGGCTTCGGCTGCGTTCGAACTCGGCGGCCGCGAATTCAACCACACTCTCCTGTTGCGCGAGCCTCGCCTCGGCTGCGCACTTGGCCTGGACCGCTTCCTCGAACTCGGCTTGGGCCAGCCGCAGATCCGCCTCCAGGTCGCGCACATCCATGCGGGCGACGATCTGTCCTTTCTCGACGCGATCCCCCTCCCGAACAGCAACCTCGCTCAAACGGCCTGGCCTTTTGGTTGCGATGTCGACTGACGTTGCTTCGAGACGACCGTTGGCCGATGCGAACCCCTCGGGTAGCGCGGACTGTTCAGACGTCCAGACGAAGAGGATGACAACGACCAAGAATATGGCTGCAGCCGCGGTGATCAGCCATGTTCGCCTGGTGTTGAGCATTTCGGCCATGCCTCATGCAAATACGTGGGCACAAGCGGGCCCACAGGTGGGCCGTCGCCGAATGGAATATGAAATCGAAGTATAGCCAGCGACCGAAAGGGCCTCGGACCGGGCGACCGGAAGCAGGAGGAAGCCGTCAACACAACGTTTTTGGGGGCTCGGGCGCCGATGCACTCACGGCAACTATGCTGACCCAAGGAGCCCACCAGCCTGGAAAGTAGGATTGAATGTCTCACTCGGCAGCGATTCGACTCCTGGCACTCGTCGCCATCACCGTCGGCCTCCCGGCATTCGCAGGCAACGGCCAGGTAGCACAGACCTCCAATGATTCCAATCCGGCGTCGCACCAGGTCTTCTCCATCGATGGAGAAATTGGCCTCGCATCACTCGTGTCGTTGAGTGATGGTTATCTGCAAAAGATGGCTGACTCGCTGCAGATCATCGCCCTTTGCGATGCAGCGGAAACGGGGGAATGGGAGCTGATCAAGGAGCCCTTGGCGCAGGCTGCGGAACGAAACGTTGCCGCGCTGAACTGGTTCGCCGCGCCAGATGGCTCCTATTGGAGCGTGCAGAACGGAAAAGAGGCCGGGAACCTGTCGAGGCGGGCCTATTTCCCAAAAGTCATGAATGGCCAGACGATCATCGGTGAGTTGGTGGTCAGCACGCGAACCGGGAAGCCTGTCGCCATTGTCGACGTCCCAGTCAGAGGACAACAGGACAGGGTTGTTGGAATTCTGGGAGCATCGGTGTATTTGGACCGGCTATCTGCCCTGTTGGAGCAGCAGATGGCGCTGGATGAAAGCATCATCTTCTACTCGTTCGACCATACCGGTCGCGTGGCATTGGACTGGAATCCCGATCTGATCTTCATTAATCCGAAGAAGACGGGCGACGATGAGCTGGTTCGGGCACTCGACGAAATGCTGTCCAAACAGGAGGGTGTGGTGAGCTACCGATTCAGAGGTAAAAAGCGAACGGTGCTCTTCCGTCGATCGTTCGTAACCGATTGGTGGTATGCGTTCGGGCTCATCCCGAAGGCAGAGGAATAAATCGGATCTGCGGAAGCCGTGATCCCGATTTTCGGTCGTTAGTCTTCGGCATCTTGGCAATGTGCTTGATCGTGTCGTTCCGAAGATGCTACAGAAAGGGAAAGATGCCCCTTCAGCCAATCAGGAGAACGACCGTGCCACTACCCAGGGAGATGAATGTCCGTTTGGCATCTGCCGTCCTCGTTGTCATCCTCTCGTTATCAGTGCCGGTATCGGCAGACGAGTATGAGGAAGCGATCACCGTCCGGGAAATCGCAAAAACCACGGTCACGGCAGATGGCCAGCCGGTGAGGTACCCGCGGACAGAGAACCCGGAGGTGACAGCCCGTTTCATCAGCGTGCCGCCGGGTGCGGAGACCGGGTGGCACCGGCATCCAGTCCCTGTCTACGGCTATGTCATCAGCGGCACGCTCGAGGTGAAGATGAAGGACGGCAAGGTGATTACGTATCACCAGGGCGATGCGATCATCGAAATGGTGAACTCGCTCCACAATGCCACAAACAGAGGAGACGCGCCGGTTGAACTGGTGGCCTTCTATACCGGTGAGAAAGGGACCGCCGACACGGTAACGGCTCCCGAAAACGACTGATCAGACGTCTGTGGAGGTGCGACTGCGCCCATTTGGCACCCGGGCCTGGGGCGATGTAACCGTTCGATATCCTCTCGCCACCGGCACGCCCTACATCAAGCCCATTCCGACGTCACTCAGGCTCGTGCCGGCTCGCATGCTCCGTGCCAGTTCTTCCACCTGTTCGGCCGCATCGTGCAACTCGTCGGAGAGAGCCTCCTGAACGAAGAGAGTCAACTGCTCGAAGTCGTTCGGTGGGATGGCCGCCAACACGTCCTTGTCCAGCAATTCCCGGAAGGACTCAACGACTTTCTCTGCACGTTCCCGATGTCGTTCGCTCATGAATCAACCGCTCCATGTCCTGAGTTGTGGCCTTTTCGAACGGGACGCAGCGTGCTGCATCCCTTCAGTCACAGGTGCCGATGTCCTCGTTCCAAAGCTCGGGGGACTGCTGAATGAACCGCCGCATCAGTTCGATGCATGCGGGATCGTTGAGTTCGATGACCTGCGTCCCCGACTCGCGTAGCCAATCCAGATGGCCAGCGAAGTTTTGGGCTTCGCCCACCACGACCGTACCGATGCGAAACTGGCGGATCAGCCCGGAGCAGTACCAGCAGGGCGCCAGGGTGGTGACGAGAATCTTGTCCCTGTAGGAGGTTTGCCGGCCCGCTTTGCGGAACGCATCGGTCTCGCCGTGTGCAGAAGGATCGTTGTCCTGCACGCGGCGATTGCGCCCCCGGCTGAGGAGCCTCCCTTGGGCGTCAAAGATCGCTGCGCCGACGGGCACTCCGCCTTCGGCGAAGCCCTGGCGCGCCTCTTCAAGTGCGGGTTGCAGCATTGCCGAATAGTCCATCCGTCTCCCACCGGCTGTGGGCTGTGGGGCATCAGCACTGTCGGTGCGACACTGCTTGACGAAGCACAGCCCCGGCCTCGTCGGCTTTCTGGCACGTCGTCGTCAGCGGAACGGCACTGCACTAAGAAACGGCCATGCAACGCGACCTGTCAACTCTGCGGACCCTGGGGGACGCCCAATAGCCGCAGTCCGCCGCACTGCATCGGCAACAACATTCCGGTCGGGGGGGGGGAGCGGCCAAAGCGGGAAGGCGATGTAGCCAGCTACAGCAGGAGGGTTGAAACAGCGTCAGCCATCCGATGGCGTCTTCTCCGGACCTTTGTTGATGTCATCGTCTGCGGCCCTGCGGTAGTGCTGGTCGCAGACGTTGCGGACGATCTCGTCGATGTTGCTGGCAATCAGGATGTCGCTGATCACGTCCCAGTTTGAATTGGCTGCGGTGGTGCTCATGAAGAAAAAAAACCAGGTGGCGAGGCGTTACCCACTTATATAGTTAGCCTTCCGGAATTTTGCCACTGGCCAGGTCGCCGCCAACTTGTGGGTCACCCGACCCCCAGTTTCTGCATGCGCCGCCAAAGGGTGGTGCGATCAATGCCGAGCAGGGTGGCGGCAACGGCCCGGCTGCCACCGGCCTGGTCGAGGGCCTCTTCGATGATGCGACGCTGCTCCTCGTCTTCCGCATCCCGACGCAAAACCGGGCGCCGGACGCCGCCGGTGCTGTAATTGCGGACGTCCTGGGGCAGGCTTTCGGGGACCACCACGCCGTTGTCGGAGCAGACCATGCCGTGCTCCACCGCGTTGGCGAGTTCCCGCACGTTGCCCGGCCACGGGTAGTCCATCATCATGCGCATGGCGTCCGGGTTGCACTTGATATTGTCCGGATAGCCCCGGGCAACCAAACTTTCGCAGAAGTGCTCAATTAGCAGCGGGATGTCGCCGGGACGTTCCCGCAGGGGTGGTACGTTGATGGGGATGACCGCAAGCCGGTAGTAGAGGTCGGCCCGAAAATCGCCGCGGTCGACCGCTTCACGCAGATTGCTGTTGGAGGCGCTGAGCACGCGGACGTCGACCCGTACCGTCTTATCGGAACCGACCATCTCGAATTCCTGGTCCTGCAACACCTTGAGCAGCTTGGCCTGCAGGTTCAGTGGGATTTCGCTGATCTCATCCAGGAACAGGGTGCCTTTATGGGCCGCCTGGAAACGCCCCGGCCGGTCGTGCACTGCGCCGGTGAAGGCCCCTTTGATGTGCCCGAACAGCTCCGATTCGATCAGCGACTCCGGTATTGCGGCGCAGTTGACCTCCACGAATGGCTGGTTGGCGCGATTGCTGAGCTTGTGCACCAGCCGCGCCAGCTGGGTCTTGCCGGTTCCCGATTCTCCCTGGAACAGCGCGAAAGCATTGGTCGGGGCGATCTGCTGGATCCGGGCGATGATGTCCAGCATCTGAGGGTCCTTGGTGACCATGCCGCTGCTGCTGCTGCCGGAGAGCACGGCCTCCAGGTGTTTCTGGCCCGTTCGATCATGAACGATGATCAGGCGCACCTTGGTATCCATCTCCGGGAGCTGGACCAAACCGCTGTTGAACTCGAGGAAGCGCACCGTGTCACCGGTACTGACCTTCTCTTCGAAGCGAACGAAGTTGCCGCTGGGGCGTCCGGCGGCGTCGACCTCGCCGGCATCAAGGGCCGCCTTGAGCAGCGCCTTTTGTACATTGATTCCGCCCAGGCGCCGGATCTCCTTCGGAGGGCGATCGTCCGTCAGGCCGAGCATCTCCGCGACGGCAGGGTTGTAATAAAGCACCTTGCCGCCCGGGTCGGCGATAACCACCCCTTCGTCGATGCGAGAGATGACGGCTTCGATTACCGGCAGAAACTCATCCAATCCATTCATTTCAATCAATCCCCCCAATATCGACCCCGGTCTTCGCCGGCTCATGCACAAACTACCCTGACGCAGCCGATGCTGCAACGTTTGTTGCAACCGTGTTGCAACAGCGTTGGTTCTCAATTAAATCAATGAGTTAAAGGTGGGAAGGGTCGCTGTACGTTGCTGCGGCGGGCATTTTGCATTGCAACCGCAACGCGAGTCCTGTAGTTAAAATTTCGCAAAATCAATAACTTAAAATTTGGCATACAATTTGCGTTAGACATTCCATGTTCTTCGGGCGAGCAAACGCGGAACTAACGTCTACTATTTGAAAGCAAAGAGGCCGCGAAGGGCTTCTATTTTTGCGTTAGCAATTGAGCAGGGGGATTTGATGGCGATTCGACCGTTCAGGTTGTTGCAGGCGACTTTATTCGCCGTTTCTTTGACCTCCATGGCTTGTGCCCAGGGAAGTGAAGAACTGTTTGTTGTGCCCGAGCAGCGTGTTGACCAGCGAGTCGTTCTGGGCGGCACCGTCATCCCGGCCCGCCAAGTCACCATCGCCGCCCAGTTGCCGGGGCGCGTGGAGTTCCTGGCCGGTACAGCAGGGGACAGTTTCCCGGCGGAGACGGTGCTGGTTGCGTTGGACGATGATGAACTGCTGGCGCAGCGGCGCTCTGCGGTTGCGCAGATGAATAACGCCGAGGCCGCCCTGCGGAACGCCGGCGTTCAGTTCACCCGCGAACTGGTCAATCCCTGGTCCGGCCGCAGCATGCCGGGCATGCAAATGCCCTCCATGTTCGACTGGTTCGTGACCCGCGGCATGGGCGACATGATGGGTTTCAACAACTCGGGCTTCGATCGGCATGCCGACATCATTGCCCAAGAGACCCATATCCAGCAGGCGCGCAGCACGTACATGCAGGCGCAATCGGCCATCGAGGAGATCGACGCCAAACTGAAAGATGCCAAAGGTCGGGCGCCGTTCAACGGCGTCATCACCCACAAGCTGGTCGAGGTGGGTGACACGGTACAGCCGGGCCAGCCGCTGTTGCGCTACGCCGATACCGAACTGTTACAGCTCGAAGTCCACGTCCCGTCCCGCTTGATGCCCGGTCTTTCGGAAGGCGTTAGTGTGCCGGTGCGCCTCGATGTGCATAACGCGTTGGTGAACGCGCGTGTGGCACAGGTCTATCCGATGGCCGATCCCGGCCGGCACACGGTCACCGTGAAGCTGGATTTGGCGGCGACCGCGCCCGCCGCCCCCGGCATGTACGCCGAGGTGATGGTGCTGGATACCACCATTCCTTCCAAATCCCTGCCGGTGGTTCCTGTCTCGTCATTGGTTCGTCGAGGCAGTCTGCCCGCCGTTTTCATCCAGGGGACCGACGGAAAGACCGAGCTTCGCTTGTTGCGTCTGGGTGAACAGGTCGATCCGCAGCACGTCGCGGTGCTCTCGGGTGTCAATCCCGGCGAGCGCGTCGTCGTCAATCCCCGCCCGGGAATGGCTTCAAGTTCGGCGCGTCAGCCCCGCTAAGCGGGTGCGATTGCATGACGCCTTCCAAGAACAATAAGGCCGGCAGGATATGACTGAACAGAATCAGACACCGCAAGCCCACGACGAGTCGCTGGGTCTGGCCGGGCGGATGGCCCGGGCATTCATTCACTCTCCGCTCTCACCCCTCCTGTTTTTCGTCATGCTGGTGGTGGGGGTGCTGGGGCTGATCTTCACTCCACGGCAGGAAGACCCGCAGATCTCCGTGCCGATGGTCGATATCTTCGTCCAGTATCCGGGTGCCTCCTCGGAGCAGGTAGCCAGCCTCGCCATCGACCCGCTGCAGCGGATCATGAGCGAAATCCCTGGCGTCAAGCACGTCTACTCGGCCTCTCAACGGGGCCAGGGCATGGTGACCGTGCAGTTTGAGGTCGGTGAGAGCCTGGGGCCGTCGATCGTCAAAGTGCATGACAAGCTCCAATCCAATCTCGATCACATCCCGCCGGGTGTCTCGATGCCGCTGGTCAAGCCCAAAGGCATCGACGACGTCCCGGTGGTGACGCTGACACTTTGGTCGGAAGACCTCGACGATGGGGCGCTGCGTACGCTGTCTCTCGACCTGCTGCAGCGGTTGAAGCAGATCCCGAACACGGGACAGGGATTCATCGTCGGCGGTCGTCCGGAGCAGGTGCGGGTAGAGGTGCTTCCCGAACGTCTGTCCGGCTACGGCGTTTCTCTCGACCAGGTGGCCGAAACCATCCGGACCGCGAACAGCGAGCAGCGCGCGGGTAATCTCGAGACCGGTGACAGCTATTACACGGTCTACACCGGTTCCTTCCTGCAAACGGCGGAAGATATCGCGCGTCTGGTGGTATCGGTCCACGATGGTGTTCCGGTCTACGTGCGCGATGTGGCGCAGGTGACGCAGGGGCCGGCCGATGCCGAACAGCTGGTCAACTTCTACACCGGCGTCGGTTATGCCGGTGACGTAACTGCCGACGGCATGCCGGCGGTTACCGTGGCCATCGCCAAGAAAGAGGGTGCCAATGGCGTCACCGTGGCCAACGCCATTATCGACAAAGTCGAGGATCTGAAAGGGCACCTGCTCCCGGATAACGTCAATGTCAGCGTGACGCGCAACTACGGCGAAACGGCGAATGACAAGGTCAACGAACTGATCTTCAAGCTGTTCATCGCCACGGCCGCCGTTGCGGTGCTGGTCTGGCTCTCGCTGGGATTGCGGCCGGCATTGGTGGTGCTGTTTGTCATCCCGGTGGTGATCCTGGTCACCGTCTTTTCCGCCTGGGTGCTGGGGTACACCATCGACCGTGTCAGCCTGTTTGCGCTGATCTTCTCCATCGGCATTCTGGTCGACGATGCCATCGTGGTGGTGGAGAACATCTATCGACGCTGGCTCAACAAGGGTGAGATGGACACGGCCACGGCCGTCGATGCCGTGCGCGAGGTGGGCAACCCCACTATTCTCGCTACGTTCACCGTTATCGCCGCGCTGCTACCGATGGGCTTTGTCAGCGGCATGATGGGGCCTTACATGGAGCCCATTCCTGCGCTCGGCTCCGTGGCGATGCTGTTCTCCCTGTTTGCCGCCTTCATCTTTACGCCGTGGCTGGCGATGCGCATCCGGCCGAGTATGGCGCAACTGCAAAAGGCCGAGGAGCGGGAGCACCATCAGAACGAGCGGCTCGACCGTTTCTTCCGGGGCCTGTTGGTACCGATGATCGAAAACCGCCGACGAGGCTGGTTGACGCTGGCCGGGATCGTTGCCGTCTTTTTCCTGTCCTGTGCAATGTTCTACAGCAAGGCGGTGACGGTGAAGATGCTGCCGTACGACAACAAGCCGGAGTTCTCGGTGGTGCTGGACATGCCGGAGGGGACGGCACTGCCGGTTACCGCCAATCTGACTGGCCGCCTGGCAGAGCTGGTACGGGAGATCCCGGAGGTGACCGCGCTGCAGTCCTATGTCGGCACGGCGCAACCGTTCGACTTTAACGGTATGGTGCGCCACTACTATCTGCGGAACGAGCCGTGGCAGGCCGAACTGCACATCCAACTGCTGGACAAGAAGGCGCGTGACCGCTCCAGCCACGAAATCGCCGTGGCTGCCCGTGAACTGCTGACACCGCTGGTGCAGAAAGCGGGTGCACGGCTCACGATTGTGGAGATGCCGCCGGGACCGCCGGTATTGCAGTCGATTGTTGCCGAGATCTACGGTCCGACAGGTGTCCGGCGCGAAGTCGCCCAGAAGATGACCGACGTGTTTGAACAGGCGGAAGGTATCGCCGACGTCGACAACTACATGCAACAGCCGTACGACATCTGGCGCTTCGAGGTGGATACCGAAAAGTCGGTGCGGCGCGGGATCTCGGTCGATGCCATCAACCGCAACCTCAGCATGGCGATGGGCGGTCATCGGCTGGGTGACGTGAAGCAGGGTACCGTGCTGGATCCGACCTACATCGTCATGCAGGTGCCGCTCGAGGTAAGAGCCCAGATCACACGGCTCAGCGACCTGCCGATCCCGGCCCCTGATGGTTCCATGGTGCCCCTCACCGAGCTCGGCCGCTTCGTGACGGTGACCCAGGATCCGATCGTGTACCACAAGGATCTCCGTCCGGTGGAATACGTCGTGGGCGATGCGGTCGGGCGCCTGGCCGCCCCCATCTACGGCATGTGGGAGGTGGAAGACCTGCTCGACGGCTACACCACGCCAGATGAGGTTAAGTTGGTTGGCGTAGACTCTACACGCTACAAAAGATACCTCGGCCCGCCGGCGAACGATGCGCAGTCGGGATTCGAGTGGACGGGCGAGTGGACCGTTACCTACGAAACCTTCCGCGACATGGGCGCTGCGTTCGCCGTGGCCCTGGTGCTGATCTATATTCTGGTGGTCTGGGAGTTCGGCAACTTCCTGGTCCCCCTGGTGATCATGGCGCCGATCCCCTTGACCCTGATCGGCATCATCCCGGGACACTGGCTGCTCGATGCCGAATTCACCGCGACGTCGATGATCGGCTTCATTGCACTGGCCGGCATAATTGTGCGCAACTCCATTCTGTTGGTGGACTTCTCCAAGCACGAAGTCCAAAACGGCAGGGACGTGCGGGATGCGGTGATTCTGTCCTGTAAGACACGGACACGGCCCATTCTCATCACCGCCCTGGCACTCGTGGCCGGCTCGAGCGTGATCCTGTTCGATCCCATCTTCCAGGGCATGGCCATTTCACTGCTGTTCGGTGTGCTGGTCTCGACCCTGCTCACGTTGGTGGTGATCCCGCTCGGCTGCATCTCGGCCCGCCGCAACTTCTGTCCGGCGGGCGGGTCGCCTGGCTGCGAGTCGGGCGGCGATGACGACGGTGGCGGACCCGGTCCGAAAAAGCCGCTGGGTCCTCGTCTCGCGTCGGGTGCCATGCTCATGGGTGCCGTCGTCGTTGGGCTGGCACGCGATCTACTGCGCGATATGCAGGCGATGCTGGTTGCCATTGCGAGTGTGCCCGGGGTGCTGGCCAGGCGCAGGCGGGCGGCGCAATCGGCGCAGGCCGGTCAAGCGCAACTGGAACTCACTGCCACCGAAGCGAAGGCTGTGCAGCCGGAAACCTTGGACGCAGTCGAGCCGGAACCGATCACGGAGCAGGAAGCGTCTGCAACGCCTCAGCCGGATGTGCTGGCGTCCGAAACCGAAGACGACAGCAACAAAGTCGAAATGGTGGACGCAGAGATTCCGGTGGCACAGAACGAGGTGCCGGCAAACTCTGTTCATACGACGAGCGAGTCGGACGTAGCCGATTTCAAAGAGGAGGGGGGAGCTTCCGAAGTTTCTTCGGAAGTGAAAAGTGACGAAGGGGCGGTCGTCGCCGCCCCCGCGTCCTTGCCGGCAGATGAGAAGCCGGCGGTAATGGCCACCGAAGAATCAAAAGCAGAAAAGAAAAAGACGGTGGTGAAGAAGAAGGCGGCATCCAGGAAAGCCGCGCCCAAGAAGGCGACATCAAAGAAAGCCGCAGCCAAAAAGCCCGCATCGAGGAAAGCCGCGGCTACCAAGGAAACCACGGACAAGGTAACCACGGCCAAGGAAATCGAGCTTAAGGAAATCGAGCCCAAGGAAATCGAGGCCAAGGAAATCGAGGCCAAGGAAATCGAGGCCAAGGAAATCGAGGCCAAGGAAATCGAGGCCAAGGAAATCGAGGCCAAGGAAATCGAGGCCAAGGAAATCGAGGCCAAGGAAACCACGGCTCAAGCAGAAACAGTGAAACAACCAACGGTCGAGAACAGCTCGGCCAGTGTGCAGCGCGCGCCGTCCAAGAAGGTGAATCCGAAGACCGGACGTCGCGGTATTCGCCTGAAGCCCGGCATTGGTCAGACGACCGATGAAAGCGAAACCCACTAACAAGCGAGGGGCCACCATGGCAATGAAGCGCCTGATCGTCGTCCTTTGTTTTGGGGTTGCCGGTGCAGTTCATGCCGGCACGAGCGAGGCGGAAGGGGCGGGGTCCGAGCACAGTGGACCGATCCCTGCGCCGCCCGGCCCGTACCAGAGTTCACAGCCCTACCTTTACCCGAAGGGCAGCGAGGTGGAAGGGGAGCTGCCGTACTTCGGCGCGATGGCCTTTCCATCTATGCAGCACCAGCGCCCCTATGCCGGGCCCGGGCGTTACTGGGCGGCCGAGCCGGGTAGCAGCGAAAGGCAGGAGTTTGCCACCGTTCCGACCCCGCCTTGGGGACCGGAGCGGGCGCCAACGAACGACCCGCAAGCGGATGACGCCCGAGTACCCCGGTATTGGGGGGCACCGGGATGGGGACAGGGTCCCGCAGTGAGGTGGAATCCTTGGTCGAGCCGTGCGCCGCAGTCGTCACCGGACAACGCAGGACAGTGACGACGGTGAGAAGAGTCAAATCGCTTGCACTCTGGTTGTCGCTGTTGACATGCAATGGTGGGGCCCTTGCCCAGCAAGGGGCTGGCGACGGACGGGCATGGTTTGACCTGGGATACGGTAAAGCCCCGGAAACCGAGACCGCTCCGGCGCCGAAACCACGCCGCTATAACCCGTGGGCGCAGACGCCGGCGCCTGCCGAGCCGCCACGCGAAATGCCGCCAGCGGTGTTCTCGGGGCGATTCGGCCAACGCACCTGGAGCAACCTGAATTCCGCCACGGAGCAGGCCGATGCCTACGCACCAGGCACCGGCCGCGCCCGCCAGTACGGTGGTGATTTTTCCGCAGGTGCCCGCGAACCGAATACGACCGGTTCGTGGTCTGTGCAGTCGCCTGCGTCCTCGGGGACATCGGACCCGAATTATTTTGCGTACCCCTACGGGTACGGCGTTTCGCAGTACCCGTCAGGACCAATCGACCAGCCGTACGGATATGGCGGCAGCACGCTGTATTCGCCATACGGTTGGGGTCTTGGCGGGATCAATCCCTGGTCTTCACTATGGGGTTGGTAGCGTTACCCTGAGGCCAGTGGCCCGGGGACTTGGACGACCGGAAGGTCGTGAATCAATGTGGAGGAAACAGCAAATGAAAATGAAAACCGTCCTCGCAGCTGCCGCTCTTGTGGGCGCCGCAGCCATTCCGTTCCAGAGTGCTCATGCATGGTGGAACGGCCCGGGTTGGGGGGGAAGCAATTGGGGGCCGTTCAATGGCGACGGCACCGGTGACTTTTCCATGAACTTCAGCGGCCGCGGAAGCGGCAACGGCAGCGGCTATGGCAACGGCTATGGCAACGGCTATGGCAACCCGTACGGCGGTGGCTATGCTCCGTGGGGTGGCTATGGTCCGGGTTACGGCTATGGTCCGGCCTGGGGCGGCAACGGCCCGGGATATGGCCCTGGCGCCTACGGCCCTGGCGCGTACGGCCCGCAGGGCCCGTGGGGTGCTCCGGGGTGGAATGCTCCGGCTCCGCAGCAGAACCAGCAGAACAACGCTGGCGGCAACAAGTAAGGCAGGCGGAGCGAGGGGGCTGCGGCCCTCTCGCCGCCTTTATAAACTTGGGGAGCATTTCATGCGCACGCCTCTGGCGGCGATTCTTTGTATCGCTATGTCAGCCTTTGCCGGTGAAGTTTCGGCCAAATGGTTCGGAAAGGATTTTTCTGCCACGGCCGTGCAGACCGGTCCGAATCAGAGTCCGGTCACAGGAACGATGCATGTCAGTGACGGGCGTGTGCGTACCGAGATGGTCTCCTCCGGAAAAAGACAGATCCAGATTATCGACCCGCAACTCGGCAAGATTTGGATGCTGCAACCGCAAGAAAAGGTTTACGTTGAGCTGCCGTTGCCACCGTCGGCCAGGTCCGCGGCAGCCAATAGCGACTTACCGCCGCCATGCCTTGACCAAGGCAATGTGTGCGAGCAGGTCGCCAGAGAGACACTCAATGGCCGCGGCACCATCAAATGGCAGTTGACCGCCCGCGGCAGAGACAACTCACCCACGTTGATCTGGACCGATGCCAACCACGGCTTTCCGGTTCGTGAGCAAGTGGATGGGCGAGTGATCGCAGCAATGCACTATCTCGGGCGCGAGAGCGTCAATGGACGCAATACCGAGAAGTGGATCCGTGCTGTGCAGGCGCAGAACGGTCGCGAAATGAGCAGTACACAGTGGTACGATCCGGAGCTCAATATCGCCATTCGGCAGGAGCTGCCGGGCGGGTTTGTCCGTGAACTTCGAGAGATCACAATCGGTCCTCAGTCCCCGGCCCTGTTCGAAATACCGGCAGGATTCAAACGGGCTCCCGCGCCGGCATTCGGTAGCGGTCCGGTTTCGGGGCGTTGACGCGATAAGAACGTAAGAGGGGAGGGGGATGATCACCGTAATCGGGAATCTGAAGGGTGGTTCGGGGAAAAGTACCGTTACGTTCAACACCGCGGTCTGGCTCGCTACGCGCGGATGCAACGTGACGGTTTTCGATCTCGATCCGCAACGCACCTTGAGTGATGTCGCTGAGGTGCGGGATGAAGAGAACTTTGCTCCGTCGGTGGCGGTGAAACGCCCGACCAAGGGCATCGGCAAGCTGTTGCGCTCAGAAAGCGGAGAGGTGTTGGTGGATGTCGGAACAGCCGACATGAAAGCCCTTCGCGAGGCTCTCTCGGTCGCCGACCGCGTCATCGTGCCAGTACCGCCGAGTCAGGCGGATATCTGGTCCACGCAGCGCTTCTTCGGTCTGATCGAAGAGTCCTCCAAAGGCAGCCCGGATATATGGGTATTCGTCAACCGCGCGGATACCCACCATGCCGTTCGTGAGTCGGACGAAGCGGCTGAGGCCCTGGCCATGATCCCGGGAATTCGTCTGCTGTCCGAGCGGCTGCATCAACGTACGGCTTACCGCCGTTCCTTCAGTGAAGGACTGGGGGTGTTTGAGCTGGAGCCGTCCGGCAAGGCCGCGGGGGAGTTCCATGAACTGGCGGCTGCGCTCTACCCGGCTCAAGTGAAAGCGAAGGCCAAAGCCAAGGTCCGGAAAGGGGAGACAGCGTGAAACTGCTCAAGTGGATCACTCATCCGGTCAACCTGCTGCTGGTGATCATCGTTGTCGCGATCTATCTCAATCGTGCCGAACTGTTCGGAACGGCCGAATCTGTCGCCGGCGATGACTCGCATTCCACGGCCACCGACCTCGACTCGCCATCCGAAATCGTGCAGTCGGTTGACACTGCCGCAGTCCCGGTTGCAACCAACACTACCGCTGAAACCGATGTGCCTCGGGTAGAGGAGATGGCGCCCACTTCCGCAGCGGAACCGGCTGCGAGCGGTGCGGTATCAGAGGGTGTTGTTCAGGCCCGGGAGACAGCCTCGCCTTCGGAAGAGCCGCCTGTTACGATGGCTGTCACCACCGACCCGGCGGAGACTTGGCGGCAGGCTCGATTGGCCGCCTGGCAGGGTGAGTTGGAACTGGCCGTCAAACGCTACCGCGAACTGGCGGAGCAGGCGCCGCAAAGCATCGATGCCTATGGTGAGATGGGCAACGTATTGATGCGGATGGGCGACTGGAGTAGTGCCGCGGATGCCTATCAGCGGGCGGCTTTGCGTGCAGCTGGGAGTGGGGAGCTGCGGACGGCCTGGTATCTGCACAGCGTGGTGGCCGGCCTCGACCCGCAACGGGCGGCAGAACTAAGGAAAGAAATCGCCGGTAAAAACCGGTAACCTTTCGAAGTGGAAGTGGCGAATGACTACTCTGAATCATGATGAAACCACGGAGCGGGAAGCAACCGTGAGCCCCTATGACGAGAAGCACGTGCCGGCGGATTTGCAGATGGGGGGCCACCATCTGGACCGGTTGGCGACCAGCTTCGAGGTAAGCGCCCGCCGCTGGGAACTGGTTGTCTATCCTGCCCTGTTCGCATTCATCGTGTTGGCGTGTTACGGCTTCTATCTGATTTACAACCTTACCCATGACGTCGGCCAGTTGGCCCATAACGTGGTTTCATTGACCGAAAGTGTCGACAGCATGGCGAAAAACCTCAATAACATCACTGCCGACATGTCGCAAATGACGGTGGCGATGAACTCCGTCAACAGCACCATGACCGATGTATCGGACAAGATGAATTCCCTCGCCCCGATGCGGGAGAGCATGGCCTCGATGGACAACTCCACCCGCTACATGGCAGCCAGCACTGAGCGCATGGGCTATCACGTCGGGGCTCTCAATCACAACATTGGCCGCCCGATGGGGATGATGGGTAGCTTCATGCCTTGGTAGAGGAGCGGTATCGACTATGTTCGGCCCAGACCCCGCCATCGAGCAGCGGCTGAGAAAGCTCGAAGAGCACCTCAAGCACGAAAATCCGGTACTGCTCTCGGCAGTGAAAAGCTTCCGGGACCTCGACCGTGTCGGCTATCGAATGGGATTGCTGGATCGAAGCGAGTCCTATGCCACGCTGATCCCGTGGTGGCCGCTGGTGGCCGTACTCGGGACGTTTTCCTCCGGCAAATCGAGTTTCATCAACCACTATCTGCAATTCCGGCTGCAAACGACCGGCAACCAGGCGGTGGACGACAAGTTCACCGTGATGTGCCACAGTCGGGAAGGCAATGTCCATGTCCTGCCGGGCATCGCGCTCGATGCCGACCCGCGGTTTCCCTTCTACCAGATCAGCGAAGAACTGGATAAGGTCGCTGAAGGGGAAGGCCGACGTATCGATGCCTATCTCCAGCTCAAGACCTGTCCGAGCGACCGGCTGTTGGGAAAAATCGTGATTGATTCGCCGGGTTTCGATGCCGATGCCCAGCGCACCTCCACGCTCCGGATCACCGAGCACATCGTCAATCTCTCCGATCTGGTGCTGGTGTTTTTCGATGCCCGTCATCCCGAGCCGGGGGCGATGCATGACACCCTGGAGCATCTGGTGGCCAACACCGTGCGGCGACCCGACTCCAACAAATTCCTGTACATCCTCAATCAGATTGACACAGCTGCCCGGGAGGACAATCCGGAAGAGGTGTTCGGCGCCTGGCAACGGGCCCTGGCCCAGAAGGGGCTGACCGCCGGTCGCTTCTATACCATCTACAATCCGGACGCGGCCGTCCCCATCGATGACGAAAACCTGAGGCAGCGCTTCGAGGCCAAACGCGACCATGATCTTGGCGAGATTTACGAGCGCATCCGTCAGGTAACCATCGAGCGGGCCTACCGGATCGTCGGTGCACTCGAGGCCAAGGCGCGCGATATCGAAGAACGGGTCGTGCCGATCTTGAGCGAAGCCCTCTCCCGTTGGCGTCGACGCACTTTAATCTACGACGCGGCCCTGTTTGGTACTCTGCTGGCGCTGTTCATGGCGGCCACCATCAACGCGGGCTATTGGCAGGGATTCAATTTTACCGCCCCCTGGTTCGAGCGCATCGCCGGCAATACCGGCACCGCGATAACCGTCGGGGTCGTGCTGCTGGCGCTGGTGATTTACCTGCACTATTTCATGCGCGACCTGGCCCGGAAATCGTCACTGCGCTGGTTGCGGAGTCAGGCGCGAGACAGTCTGGACCGCTCCGGCCTGGTACGGGCGTTCCAGAAGAACACCCGGATCTGGCGCAGCCTCTTCAACAGCAGCCCGGTTGGTTGGGGGCGGGGGTCCCGCAAGCGTATTGCCCGCGTCGTGGGTGATACCGACGGTTTTGTGCAGACGCTCAATGACCGATTCGCCAGTCCGTCCGGAGAGACGCCCCTGGAAGAGCCGAAAGAGCAGCCGAAACAGCAACCGTTGGCAGAACCGCTGACCGCCGATGCGGAGCTCGGGTCTGACACGGAGCGGGCATGACGCTATAATCCCGGCGTTCCGGGAGACTTACTTGCCACTGGCTGCTTGATGATAAAGGTCCTCATTGTCGACGATCACGAACTCGTACGGACGGGCATTCGCCGGTTGCTGGACGATATCGAGGACATATCGGTAGTCGGTGAGGCCAGCAGCGGTGAGGAGGCCCTTGAGGCGATACGGACCAAATCGCCAAATGTCGTGTTGATGGACGTCAACATGCCTGGGATCGGCGGCCTCGAGGCCACCCGCAAGGTCAGGCAGGTTGCCCCCGGAGTCGGCGTCATCGCTCTCACCGTCCACACCGATGCGCCTTTCCCGGGGCGGCTCATCCAGGCTGGCGCCATGGGCTACCTGTCCAAAGGCGGCAGCCTCGACGAGATGGTGCATGCCATCCGCGAGGTGGCCGAGGGCCGACGCTACATCAGTCCCTCCATCGCCCAGGACCTCGCCTTTTCGGCGCTGGACCGCGACGATTCCGCTACGGAGGAATCGCCTTTCGCAGAGCTGTCGCACCGGGAACTTCAGGTGGTCCTGATGCTCGTACAAGGACATAGTGTCAGCGACATCTCCGGTAAACTGCACATCAGCCCAAAAACAGTGGCCACCTACCGCTACCGTGTCTTCGACAAGCTCGGGGTCCGCAATGACGCCGGACTGACACGCCTGGCGCTTCGGTTTGGGCTGCTCGATGGCGTGACAGGCTAGAAACCACGTCTTATATCCTGCTGTAACAAGCAGCGGTAACCCCCTGAACAACATGGCATCTCCTGAAGCGCAGGCCTTCGACAGCGCGCAATTTCTCAAGCACCTGACCACCCGTCCCGGGGTCTATCGCATGCTCGGTGCCGAGGGAGAGATCCTGTATGTCGGCAAGGCCCGCAATCTGAAACGGCGCGTCTCCAGCTACTTCCAGCGCCGTGACAACTCGCCCAAGACCCGAAGCCTGGTGGCACAGATCCGACAGATCGAGGTCACCGTCACCAACACGGAAGGCGAGGCGCTGCTGCTCGAGAACAACCTGATCAAAAAGCACCGTCCCCGCTACAACGTGCTGCTGCGGGACGACAAAAGCTACCCCTACATCCACCTGTCGGACGGGCCTTTCCCCCGGCTGGAGTTCCACCGCGGAGCACGGCGTGCCCCCGGCCGCTACTTCGGACCGTTCCCCAGCGCAGCTTCGGTGCGGGACAGCCTGAGCCAGCTACAGAAGCTGTTCCCGGTACGCCAGTGCGAGGACAGCTACTTCGCCAATCGCTCCCGTCCCTGCCTCCAGTATCAGATCAAGCGCTGCACCGGCCCTTGCGTCGGGCTGGTGAGCGAACAGGAGTACGCGGAGGATGTCCGCCACTCGGTGATGTTTCTGGAGGGCAAGAGCGGTGAGGTGGTGGACGAACTGGTGCGGCGGATGGAGCAGGCCGCCGCCAACCTCGAGTTTGAGCTGGCTGCCCGCTACCGCGATCAGATTGCCAATCTGCGCCGTGTGCAGGAGCGCCAATACGTCAGCGGCGAGAAGGGCGACCTGGATGTAGTGGCGGTGCACAGCGAGGCCGGCGCCAGCTGCGTACAGGTGTTTTTCGTGAGAGCGGGGCGCAACCTCGGCAACCGCACCTATTTCCCGCAACAGACCGGTGATTCCGAGCGGCCCGAGATCCTCGGCGCTTTCATCGCCCAGTACTACCTCTCTGCTCGCGGGGAACGCACGATTCCGCCGGAGATCCTGGTCAACGCGGAGCCAGCGGATCTCCAAGTCCTCGAGGAGGTCCTGGGCGAGCGGGCCGGGCGCAAGGTCTCGATCAGTGGGCGGGTCCGCGGAGAGAGGGCCCGCTGGGTCGAAATGGCCGCACGTAATGCCGAGCACGCCCTCAAGGCCCATCTGGCCAGCCGCAGCAGTATTCAACGGCGCTTTGAAGCCCTTCAGGCGGCGTTAGGGCTTGCCGATCCCCCGCGGCGGATCGAATGCTTCGACATCAGCCACACCATGGGCGAGGCGACCGTCGCGTCGTGTGTGGTGTTCGATGTCACCGGGCCGGTCAAATCCGACTATCGCCGCTACAATATCGAAGGGATCACGCCCGGCGACGATTACGCTGCCATGCACCAGGCACTGGAGCGGCGTTTCAAGCGCCTCAAGGCCGAAGACGGCAAGCTGCCCGATCTCCTGCTTATCGACGGGGGACGCGGACAGGTGACCCAGGCCGAAAACGTGCTGACCGATTTACAGGTCGATGGCGTGCGCGTCGTCGGCGTCGCCAAGGGACCGAGTCGAAAACCCGGCCTGGAGCAACTGATTGTTTCCGGGCAAAATAGTGCCACGGCGCTACCGGCCGATTCACCCGCGCTACATCTGATCCAGCAGGTTCGTGACGAAGCGCACCGGTTTGCGATCACCGGTCATCGGCAGCGGCGCGCCAAGGCGCGTCGCACGTCGCCGCTGGAGGGCATCGAAGGACTTGGGCCCAAACGGCGCCAACTGCTGCTGAGACAGTTCGGCGGCTTGCAGGAACTGGCCAGAGCCGGTATCGAGGACCTTTGTACAGTGCACGGAATAAGCCGGCACCTGGCCCAAAGAATTTACGACGCGTTTCATCCGGACGAGAGATAGCCGATGAAGTTTACCATCCCCACGCTGCTAACCCTTTTGCGCATCGGCTTGATCCCGGTCTTTGTCGTCGCCTTCTACATGCCGGTGGAGTGGGCCCACCTGGCCACCACGGGCATCTTCCTGCTGGCGGCGGTCACCGACTGGCTGGACGGCTACCTGGCGCGCCGTCTGAAGGCAACCTCGCGCTTTGGTGCTTTCCTCGATCCGGTTGCCGACAAGCTGATGGTGGCCACGGCGCTGGTGCTCATCGTCGACAACAACCCGACCCCCTTGAGCGGCGTCTGGCTGGCACTTCCTGCCGCGGTCATCGTCGGGCGGGAGATCACCATTTCGGCCCTGCGCGAGTGGATGGCGGAAGTGGGGGCGACCAGCACTGTGGCGGTCAGCATGCTGGGCAAGATCAAGACCACCTCCCAGATGGCCGCCCTTCTTTTGTTGTTGTACCAGGAACCCCTTGCGGGCCTGCCGACGGCTTTGGTAGGATTCGCGCTCCTTTACATCGCCGCCGCTCTGACGCTCTGGTCGATGTTCAGGTACCTCAAAGCGGCGTGGCCCGTTTTGGCGATGCGAGAGTCCGGCTGAAACGCGCTTGACACGAAAGCTCTCATCGCTACAATGTCGGTCGCTGTTACGCGGGAATAGCTCAGTTGGTAGAGCACAACCTTGCCAAGGTTGGGGTCGCGAGTTCGAGTCTCGTTTCCCGCTCCAAATGCCGAAACCTCGGCTCGAAAGCCGGGGTTTTTTGTTTTAAGGCTGGGTGGCAGAGTGGTTATGCAGCGGCCTGCAAAGCCGTGTACCTCGGTTCGATTCCGGGCCCAGCCTCCAATTAGTAGAAGACAGACGCGGGAATAGCTCAGTTGGTAGAGCACAACCTTGCCAAGGTTGGGGTCGCGAGTTCGAGTCTCGTTTCCCGCTCCAAATAAAAAAAGCCCCGGCCTGCCGGGGCTTTTTCGTTTTTCCCTTTTGCCGCCGTACTTGGTTACAATTCTCTCGCCCGCCCGGGTGGCGAAACTGGTAGACGCAAGGGACTTAAAATCCCTCGGCCGCAAGGCCGTGCGGGTTCGATTCCCGCCCCGGGCACCATTTAAAAGCCAAGCGGGTTGTCTGTTTTTTGTGGGCGCAGCTCTGTACCCATGCCGCCCTTTGAAGCAGCGTAGTTGACGTGCCCCGCCCACGGGATGACCTCGTGCACTGAACTCATGCTGATGATCTCGCCGGCGGCGCAGGAGATCGCCGATAACATGCCGCGGCGTTTGAATTCTCGGGTCGCCTCGCGGGCGCAGAGGAACTGGCCGGTAAGATTGACGTCGATGACCCGCTGCCACTAGGGCCAGTGTCATCTCGTCGAAGGGGGCGCAGGAGGTTGCGGTGCGGCGGATGGGGCATCTCGAGGGGGGAGTCCGCTCGCGTTCGCGCATGGTTTACGCCCTGTTTTTCCGGGTGGCGTGGAGTGGGCGGATGAGGCTGGCCACCAGCCCGGTCCAGCCGGTTTGATGGGATGCGCCGAGGCCGCGGCCGGTATCGCCATGAAAGTATTCGTAGAACAGCAGATAGTCGCGGAAATGGGGATCGGTCTGCAGCTTTTCGTGGTCACCGTATATCGGCCTGCGACCGTCGGGACCGCGGCGGAACAGTCCGACCAGCCGTTCAGCCAACTGGTCCGCGATGGCGTCGATGGAAAGCCGGTTGCCCGAGCCGGTCGGGCACTCGATCCGAAACTCCGGACCGTAGAACTCGGCGAAGCGGCGCAGGGCGACGATTAATAGATAGTTGAGGGGAAACCAGACGGGGCCGCGCCAGTTGGAGTTGCCGCCGAATATTGTCGAGAGCGATTCGCCGGGCTCGTACTGCACCTTCATCTGCGTTCCCATACAGCCGAACACGTAGGGAGCGTCGGCATGGGCGCGGGAGAGGGAGCGAATTCCGCCGTCGGACAGGAACTCCCGCTCGTCCAGCATTCGCCGGAGCAGGTGCTTCATCCGGTGCTCGCGCAACAGCGACAGTAGCCGGACGTCGCCGCGGCCGGGTTCGTTCCAGCGGGAGACCAGTGATGCCAGGTCGGGCCGGTATCTGAGAAACCAGTTTAGCCGCCGCTTGAAGTCCGGCAGGCGATCGAGCAGTTCCGGTTCCAGGATCTCGACCGCGAACAGCGGGATCAGGCCCACGATGGATCGCAGCTTCAGCGGCCGCATCGTGCCATCGGGCAGGCGCAGCACGTCATAGAAAAACTGGTCTTCCTCATCCCACAGGCCGATCCCCTGATCGCCGATATTGTTCATCGCCTCGGCGATATAGAGGAAGTGCTCGAAGAACTTGGTGGCAAGATCGTCGTAGACGGGATTGTACTGGGCCAGCTCCAGCGCGATGCGCATCAGGTTCAGTGTGTACATCGCCATCCAGCTGGTGCCGTCGGCCTGGTTGATGTAGCCACCGCCCAGCGGTGCGCTGCGATCGATGACCCCGATGTTGTCCAGTCCCAGAAAACCACCCTGGAACACGTTATGGCCCTCGGCGTCCTTCCGGTTTACCCACCAGGTGAAGTTCAGCAGCAACTTGTGCAGGGTACGCTCCAGGAAGTCGGTGTCGCCGACGCCCCCGGCGGCATCCCGCTCAGCCTTGTAGACCTCCCACGCCGCCCAGGCGTGGACCGGCGGATTGACGTTGCCGAAGTCCCACTCGTAGGCCGGCATCTGGCCGTTGGGATGCTGGTACCACTCACGGGTCATCAGCAGCAGCTGCTGCTTGGCAAACCGCGGATCCACCTGCGCCAGCGCGATGCAGTGGAAGGCAAGGTCCCAGGCCGCGTACCAGGGATACTCCCATTTGTCCGGCATCGAGATCACGTCGGCATTGTTGAGGTGGCGCCACTCGCGGTTGCGGCCGTGCCGACGCTCGGGGGGCGGCGCAGGAAGCCCCGGATCGCCCTCCAGCCACTGGGGTATGTCGAAGTAATAGAACTGCTTGCTCCAGACCATGCCGGACAGCGCCTGGCGCTGGATCGCTGCGGCCTCGGCATCGGGCAGCCCTTGCTGCGTCACCGCGTAATAGGCGTCGGCCTCCTCAATCCGTTGCTGCATTACCCGGTCGAAGTCCGCAAAGGGCGGCGCCTCATGACTTGCGCGTACCGAAGGGTCCGCCGCCTGCGCCCGCGGAGTTTGTTCTCCCCTGTACGTCCCCCGCTCCTGCGCATCCTGCGCCCGCGGGATTAGTACATCCTTGTACGTCAGGCGCACGCGCACCTCGACGCTGCCCTGGGCCGGAACCATGAAATCATAGTGGGCCGCCGCCTTGGTGCCGTTTTGCTGCGGATTGATCGCGTGGTGATCGCCCTGGATGAGGTAGTCGTGGAAGGCGTCCTTGAAGTGGCCGTCGGCGCCCAGGCCGTAAAGGCGGCGCAGGTTGGTGTCGTTGTCGCAAAACAGCAGATCGGGCTCGCCATCGAAGTGGCAGTAATAGCGGCCCAACTTCCGGTGCTCCACCACTACGCAGCCGATTTCAGTGGCTGAGAGTCGCGGCCGTGTCGGGTCATAGCCCCACGACCAGGTATTGCGAAACCACAGCTGCGGCAAGAGGTGCAGGGGCGCCGCCTCGCTGCCGCGGTTATGGACGCTGATCCGCATCAGGATGTCGTTTACATCGGCCTTCGCGTATTCGACAAACACGTCGAAGTAGCGGTCGTCGTCGAACACGCCGGTATCGAGCAGATCGTATTCCGGCTGCGCTTTGCCGCGGCGCCGGTTCTCGGCCAGCAGTTGCTCGTAGGGAAAGGTGCGCTGCGGATACTTGTAGAGCATCTTGAGGTAAGCGTGGCTCGGTGTGGCGTCCAGGTAGTAGTAGAGTTCCTTGACGTCCTCCCCGTGGTTGCCCTCGCTGTTGCTCACGCCGAACAATCGCTCCTTGAGGATCGGATCGCGGCCGTTCCACAGCGCAAGCGCGAGGCAGAGCCGCTGCTGGTCGTCGCTGAAGCCGGCAATGCCGTCCTCGCCCCAGCGGTAGGCCCGGCTGCGGGCGTGGTCGTGGGGGAAGTACCCCCACGCATCGCCATTGGCGCTGTAATCCTCGCGCACCGTGCCCCACTGCCGTTCGCCCAGATAAGGCCCCCAGCGGTGCCACGGCGCCTTGCCCTCGGCCTGCGCCTTAAGGCGGCGCTTCTCGGCATCCGGGTCGCGTGCGGTGTCCGTTCTTTCCATGCACTCTTCATAGCACGTGCCGCCGGCATTTTTCCGGCGGGCGCAGGCGGAGCACTCCGCACCTCGCGGCAGGTGGTGTCCGTCGCGCGGGGACTCGCTGTCGATACGCCAAGCCATTCACCGCTGTCCTGACTTGCCGTTGTCTGTGCGCCCCTTTACCATCGAGCCCGATACCCACTACGTTTCCGTGCAGCAAAGCGCCGCGGGACAATCGACAGGCCGAGGAACAGGCGACAGGCATTAGGGAAGGGCACCGATGTACCGAAAGGAAGAGAGCCTCAACGACCGCGGAAAAATGCAGACCGACCTTTCCCACCTGCCCGAAGCCAAGCAGCGCGAGCTTGGCGAAATCGTGCGCATCATCCGGGCGCACGAAGAAGTCGAGATGATCATCCTCTTCGGCTCCTATGCCCGGGGCGACTTCAAGGAGGAGAGGGATCTCGCGCCGAAGCGCTGGTCCGGCCACGCCTCCGATTACGACATCCTGGTCCTCGTCGAAGACGAAGCACGCGCCGTCGACACGGCACGCTGGTCCAAGGTGGAAGACGCCTGCAACCGGGCCGGCCTCTCGGCACTGGTGCGGCTCATCTGCCACTCCATCGACGAGGTGGACAAAGCCCTGGAGGAGAGCCGCTACTTCTTCCTCGACATCAAGCGGGAAGGCCGCCTGCTGTACGACTCCGAGCGGCACGAACTCGCCGAACCGCGGCAGCTTTCACCGGAAGAGAAACGGCGTATCGCCCAGAGCGACTTTGAATCCTGGTTCGAACGCGCCACGCGCTTTTACCGCTATTTCGAAGTCGGCTATGAAGAAGGCGACCTCCGCGGCGCGATGTTCAACCTGAACCAGGCCGCCGAATCCGCCTACAAGGCGACCCTCCTCGTCTTCACCGGCTACTGCCCCCACGAACACTTCTTAAAACACCTGGGACTCTCCGCCGAACGCTTCGGCCCGGTGTTCGAGGCGATCTTCCCCCAGCGCACCCGCGAAGAGAGCGAACGCTTCACGCTGCTGGACAAAGCCTACATCGGCGCCCGCTACCACAAGGACTTCCAGGTGTTCTGGCAGGAAGTGGAATACCTCGCCCCACGCGTAAAACAGCTACTGGAAACGACGGAGCCGCTGTGCCGGGAACGGATTGCAGCAGGCTGACCCGCTGACGATTGTGGTTTACAGGCTTACCGATTCGGGAAGGAGGGCGAGATAGGTGGGTAAAGAAACGTTACAGCAGCTATCGGCCGATACCCGTCTTCCCGCGAAGGCGGGAATCCAAGTTGCAGCGGCAGCAACCGGCCATTAGCCGCCGATCAGTGGAACTTGGGTGAATGGCTGTTGTACCGTTGGAAACCGGCCGTTGAGGCAACCGGAGACGGTGATTGCCGCAATATGGGGGCTACTCGCACTCCGACGTGCATATAAGCGAACAGAAAGCGAACAGTTGTGCTCTTTCTAAAAGAGCCGCGCCCATCCTCGTTTGCATCGGCAAACGCCTTCGTCACGCATAAGCAGCGCGCTCAGCGTTTACGCAATATCGAATGCTGAGAACCTCAAGTCGGCCATTCGCATCACAGACGTATTTGAGTTCATATTCCTTGTATAGGCAACGCACCTCGTTACCCAGGACTTCAATAAGCGAAAGTTCAGTTTCGTGTTCGCACTCATTTTCGTGGATCCTCGTCAAGATGCTTTTTAACTCATTTCTCTGCCACTTCTTGATGTTCTTCCAAGCCCTGTAGCAGCCTCCGATGCTCACTCGTCTTCTTGCTTTCGCCATAGTGCGTCTATGCTCCCTTTGTCTATTCCAAAATGATTGATCATGCGATCGGCTGACGCAGCGGCGTATTTCTGAACATCGCAAACAAAGTTGCGGGCCGCGTGCACTAATTGAACTAGCTTATGTTGCTCATTCTGCTGTGGAGTCCCCGTAGGCGTCTGAACCTCTTTGAGCGCGCTTTCGAACCTCGCAATGGAGTCGCGCGCACTAGACACTAGATCCGTAAGCTTCTCAATATCAACAATAACGGGTTCAGGCAATCCAACATCCACTTTCCAGATTTCTTCAAACACTACGGGCAGCCGAATCGTGTCGAAGCTGTCAGGGTCGGGGTAATAAGATGGATCGCTCATCATTTGTTTTTCATGATAAGAAAACGCGTCGTATAGGTCGCTGACGTCGAACTCAAACATCCTCAGTTTAGCGACGATCGACACATTGAAGTTCGTCTGGCGTGCGGAGTTTGCCTTGCGCTGCTGCCCTATCGCCCAAACAGCAGCCACAAAACCCAAGGCTCCCGCCACTAACGCCATTATGCCGGCAATAAGCGCCTGATAGTCGTAGATGTAGTTGGTTGGCATATCCACGCTCCAAATCCCTTGAACGCCGCCCATGCGACGGCGGCGACGAGAACACATCAGCGACGTCTATCCCTAATCGCCTAATGAATGAACTGAATCACGTCGCCAAAACCACACTGAGGCGGGCGCGTGATGAGTACCGAATAGGTATCGCTCTGTTTGCATGGAACGGGCTGCAGAGTTCGATCTCGGTGCTATTTCGCTGTTTCGGAATACGCGTGTTGGTCTCCTTCGCTCGCGTGTGGCCATCTGATCAATCTTCTCGCGATCGGGCAAGCTTCAAGGAAGCTTAGCCGCTCCCGGTGGGCGGAGCAAAATCGGACGGCACCTAGCACGCGCCGACGCAAACCTCAGTTCGCAGTTGGAGCCCATGGCCGCTTTGAGTCTCAAATCGGTCATTAAAGGGAGGAGCGGCGAACGGCTGCTCAGGGTCGCAAGCTGCCGGTTGCCGCCTGGATTCCCGCCTTCGCGGGAATGACGGGTGCGGGTCGGTTTCTGCCGATTCTCCTGGCACATTGGGCTGAACCCGGCCAGGAGCCGCCACTAAGGGCAACAATTCCACGACCAGATTACGTTCATTGAGCCGCCGTTCGATAAGAAGAAAAGAACGCGGGTGAATCAGTTGGCTGCAATCTTCAGTCCATCGACCCGTGCTGGGAAGTGACGCTCAGGTCGGAAGAAGAAGCCGGTTGTTCCTCCAACTGTGCAATCGCTGCGCGGTGCTGTCGTCCAGCGCAAGTGGGTACTAATCGTTAAAGCAGGCCAAGAAAGGAATGGATTCTGGTGATAAGTCCCGAACTGGCGATGAATTGGGAACGGCTGTCTTGCCGCTGCTCGCTCCAGGCTGTCCCGGAATGGCTGCGCTTGCAAAGCGGGCCGACCAGGATGCCTCTCACTTCAGCGATCTGTCTCGACATGATGCAGGCTCGTTCAGGTAGCGCGATAGCGGTCCGCCACCATTCTCCTGGATAGGGTGCGGCGATGTGGCGCTCCATCCAAATCCTCGTCGCCGTGACGCTTCTCGCTCTCCGGTTCGGGACGGGATGCCTCTTGGGCCGGCGCTCGCTCGATAGAGAGGCAGAGTGGGTGGTCGCCACACTGGAGCGCCTGGGCGGCAGTTTTATCAAACTGGGCCAGATGCTCGGTATCCGCGCCGATCTGCTGCCGGAACCATACCTGGAGCGGTTGCGACAGCTTCAGGATCGGGTGCCGCCTTTTCCCGCTGCCGAGGCCGAGCGAAGTGTCCGCGAGGCGTTTGGGTCGTTGGAGTCCCGCTTCGAGCACTTCGAGCCCGAGCCCTTTGCTGCGGCATCCATTGCGCAGGTCCACCGCGCCCGGACCCGCGACGGTGCCGAGGTGATCGTGAAGGTGCGCCGTCCGGGAATTCGGGGGCGGATGGCGGGCGACCTACGCCTCCTGCGCAGGCTCGTGCGGCTGGCCACGTGGCTTGCACCCGGGCTGCGCCGGTATCGCCCCCGCGAACTGGTTGCCGAACTGGAGCGAAATCTTCTCCGTGAACTGGACTTCCGGCAGGAAGCCCGCAATATCCGCCGGTTCGTGCACACGCTGGGTAACCTTCCGGGTATCTATGTGCCCGATGTCGTCGACGAACTCTACAGCGAATCGGTGCTGGTCCAGGTCAAAAGCGGCGGCAAGCGCGTGGACGACCCAGCCGTCCGGCCGAAGGGCCACACCCTGGCCGATAACCTGCTGGAATCCTATCTGCACCAGTTCCTGGTATTAGGGGCCTTCCACGCCGACCCGCACCCGGGAAACCTGTTCGTCATGGACGACGGTCGCCTCTGCTTTCACGACTTCGGCCTCGTCGGCTATCTCGATCGGGAGCAGCGCCAGGGGATCATGGCCTTCATCAGCGCTTTGGTCCGTCTCGACGCCGACTGGCTCCTGGACGCCTACCTGGACCTCGGCCTCGTCGGGGGGAGGCTCGACCGGGCCGAGTTCCGGCGTGGCCTGGACGAATTGCTCCGCGACTACGTCGGCCTGCCGTTGAAGGCGTGGTCGTTTGCCGAGGCCTTCATGCGCGTGGTGCGCCTCGGCCGCGGTCATAACGTCCGCCTTCCGCACCAGCTGCTGGTGCTGATGCGGGCGGTCTTCCTGCTGGAGACCTCGCTGCGGGATCTGGATTCTGACTACGACCTGGTGGGGGCGCTCGGCGGACACTTTGGCGCCGGCAGTTCGCTGCGCAGCGCCCTGCAGCACCTCGAACCCGGTGGCGAACGCATCGAAGCGGAACTGGCCACATTGGTGGAGCAGCTCCCGGCCGGGATCGCCAGAACGCTGCGGCGAGCCCGGCGCGAGGGTTTCTCCCTGCCGCTTCACGTGCGTGAGCTGGACTCGGCTGCCGGGCGCCTGGAGCGCGTCGGGAATCGCCTGGTGCGTGCGCTGCTTATCGTCGGGCTGTTTCTGGCCGCCTCGCTGCTGATGCAGCACAGCCTGGGGCCGCGCCTGGCCGGCTGGCCGCTGCTCGCCCTGCTGGGCTACGCTTGGGGGCTATGGTTGACAGTAGGTCTCCTCGTCGAGCTGCGTCGCTCCGGGGAGCGCGACTGATCGCCAACCAGCGAGGACCGACGTCCATGACGCAACTGCTCAAGCTCGCCCTGGGAGTGACCGGCCTGGCGCTGCTGGGGCCGGCGATGGCGCAGATGGCGATGCCGCCCACGTTCGACCTGAACGCGGACCCGAAAACGGTGTTGGGCTCCTATCCCCTCGGCGTCATCGCGCAGCAGGCCGCCTTCTCCCATCACGGCGGGGCGCACCGCACGATCACGCTGCCCAACGGTCGCACCGGCTGGCTCTATAACGTCGGCGAAAGGGAGTGGCACCGCAGCTACACGCTGGTATTCGACCGGCAGCAGACGGTGTCGGACGTGCTCTACTACGACCACGGCAGGCGCGGGGGTGGCCTCAGTGCGCTCGTGTTGCAGAGCCGTCGAGCGGTTCTCGGCGCCGGCAGGCTGGGGCCGCCGCCGAATCGCTGAGGTCCGTTCCTAACCGGCGGCTTCGATGGCCGCGCGTACGCCGGCTTCCCAGCCGAGACGGTACTTTTCGTCCGTTCGATAGCGCCCTGCATCCAGGGTGTGGAAGGTCAGATAGTGGCCGGTCAGGTGACGCCCGCTGCGGACGCCGTCATAGAAGCCTTCGGTATAGGCCTCGGAACGGCCTTGCAGGCTGGGGACGTTCCGGAACTCCTCCGGGACGCTGGTGCAGGCCGTCAGGACCACGACAGCGAGTGCAAGGGTCAGATGGCGCATGGGAAACCTCCAACGATGCAGCGTCGGTCGCGTCCTTCATGCCGGCTCGGGCTTGCGCCCCAGTAACTGGGCATTGATGGCGACGATAACGGTCGAGGCGGACATCAACACCGCCCCCATCGCGGGTGACAGGACGATGCCGAGGGTGTACAGGACGCCGGCGGCGAGCGGAATGGCGAAGACGTTGTAGCCCGTGGCCCACCACAGGTTCTGGATCATCTTGCGGTAGGTGGCGCGTGCCAACCCGACCACGGCGGCCACATCCCGTGGATCGGAGCGGACGAGGACGATATCCGCCGACTCCACCGCCACGTCCGTGCCGGCGCCGATGGCGATACCGACGTCCGCGGCCACCAGCGCCGGCGCGTCGTTCACCCCGTCGCCCACCATGGCGGTGCGCAGGCCCCGCGCCTTCACCTCTTCGATCTTGGCCGCCTTCTGGTCCGGCAGCACCTCGGCGAAGTAGTCGTCGAGCTGGAGTTCGTCGGCGACCCACTTCGCCACCGCGCGGGCGTCGCCGGTCAGCATCATGGTCTGGATGCCCATCTCCCGCAGGCGGGCCAGCGCCTCGCGCGACTCCGGGCGAATGATGTCCGCCAGGGCGATGGCGCCGATGACCGCCTCGTCCACCAGGACATAGACCACGGTCTTGCCCTGAGCGGCCACCTCGTTCACCCGGGAATCGTCCATGGTAATTTCCTGCGCTTTCAGGTAACCCGGGCTGACCACCTTCACCGACTTGCCGTCCACCTCCGCTTCCGCTCCCTTGCCCGGGATGGCCCGGAAGTTCCGTGGGGTGGCCACGGTCAGGCCGCGCTGTTTCGCCGCCTCGACAATGCCGGTGGCG
The DNA here is from genome assembly GCA_041685045.1 of Gammaproteobacteria bacterium. Taxonomy (GTDB): domain Bacteria; phylum Pseudomonadota; class Gammaproteobacteria; order Thiohalomonadales; family Thiohalomonadaceae; genus Thiohalomonas. The sequence continues at coordinate 147,972 of JAWLGP010000003.1, read as the reverse complement.
ATGGGGTGCTCCGACTGACTCTCCAGCGCCGCCGCCAGGGCCAGCACCTGGTCCTGCGGTTGTTCGCCCAGTGCAAGCACATCGCTCACCCCGAAGCGCCCCTCGGTGAGGGTGCCGGTCTTGTCGAAGATCACCGCCTGCAGTCCCCGGGCACGCTCAAAGGCGGAGCGGTCGCGGATGAGCAGCCCCTGCTGTGCCGAAAGAGTAGTGGAGATGGCCACCACCAGCGGCACGGCAAGGCCTAAGGCGTGGGGGCAGGCAATCACCATGACCGTGACCATGCGCGCGACCGCGAACTCGGCAGGACTGTCCAGCAAAAGCCATACGGTGAGCGTGAGCGTCCCGACGCCGATGGCGACGATCGTCAGCACCAGGGCCGCCCGGTTCGCCAGGTCTTGGGTGCGGGAGCGCGACTCCTGGGCACGGCGCACCATTTCGATCACCTGCGACAGGTAGGTGTCGGCGCCGGTCTTCTGCACCTCGACCACGATGCTGGATTCGCCGTTGATAGAGGCGCCGATCACCGTGTCCCCTTCGCCCTTTTCCACCGGCTGGCTCTCGCCGGTGAGCATGGCCTGGTTGACGGTGGTGCGGCCCTCCACGATGGTCCCGTCGATAGGCACCTTCTCGCCCGGCTTGACCAGCACCTTTTCACCGGCGCTCAGGGCCGTGACCGACACCTCTTCCGTGCCGCCGTCGACCACCCGATGGGCTTCCGATGGCATGAGCCGCACCAGCTTCTCCAGCGCGCCCGAGGCGCCCATGACCGACTTCATTTCGATCCAGTGGCCGAGCAGCATGATGTCGATCAGCGTGGCCAGCTCCCAGAAGAAGACATCGCCGGCGAGGCCGAAAACGACGGCACTGGAGTAGAAGTATGCGGCGCTGATCGCCACTGAGATCAGCGTCATCATTCCGGGCCGCCGACCGCGAAGTTCGCTGAAGAGCCCGCGCAGGAACGGCCAACCGCCGTAGAAATAGACGACGGAGGCGAGGGCGAAGACGATGAAAGGCCCGCCGGGGATGACGAGCCGATAGCCGAGAAACGCCTGGATGAGCGGCGACAGCACGAGGATCGGAACGGTCAAAACGAGTGAAATCCAAAAGCGGCGCCGGAAGTCGGCAATCATTGCCGCATGGTCGTGACCGTGTCCGCCGCGGCCGCTGCGGTCCGCCGCCGCGGCCTGGCCGTGGTGGTGCTCAGGAGCGTGTTGCGGTTGGGCGGTCGCCATCAGTGTTGGCGGCCGGCAAAGAATTCTCGCAGTTCATGCTCGCTCGGTTGGCCGCGGAAAACCACTTCGTCGTCGACGACCAGGTTGGGGGAGTGGCGGATGCCGTACTTCTCAATGACCTCCGGGTGCTCCTCCGCGAGGACGAGTTCATAGTCAATCCCCAGGTCCTGCAGTTCGTGTTCGAGGTTGGGGCGGTGACTGCACAGGTTGGTCGCAATGACTTTGACGTTCATCTCCGGTTTCCTCCTGTTGCCCGCGGAGCGGAAAACACGACCGCAGGGCACTGATCCCAATATCCCCAAGGTAGTTCATTGGCCAGGCGTTTAGCAGGGCCCACCGGACCCCCCTTGGTCCCTCAGGGTGAGGGCTGGGGTGAGGGGATCATTTTTGCTGTATCCTGGGCGATACCCGCCCGCGGCAGGGGCATCCATGTCCTCGGGGAATGCGGCACCATGCACGACATCCTCATCACTTCATTCTCCGGATGGAAACCCCATCACAGCTCAAACGCATCGGATGACCTGCTGCAGCGCGTGATCGATAAGAAGGCTCGCCCTCTTCACCATTTGCGACGAATCCCTGTGGACTTCGAATTGGCGGTTCGCCACGTCTTGGAACGATTCGATGCATTGAAACCCAAGGTATTGATCTGCTGCGGCATGGCCGAAAGGCGCAGCAAGTTGAACGTGGAGTCGAGGGCCGTTCTGGATGGCAACATGCTGGAAACCCGCGTCAATCTAAAACGGCTTACCGCGGATCTGCCGATGACCCGAATCAGCCACAATGCCGGGAAATTCGTATGCAATACGCTCTACTACCGGGCGCTCGAGCACGTGCATGCGCAGCCAACCGGCCACCACTGCCTCTTTGTCCATGTGCCGGTGCTGACCGAGGAAAACAGCCAAGGACTGGAAGAGGATTTCGCCGCCATTATCGAGAGATTGTACATACTGTCATAAGAGCGACCTCAGCCAGCCAGGGGCGGGCATGCTGTACGAAATTCTCAAAAACGCGACCGAACGTTTTCCCGACAACATCGCCGTACTCGATGGCAGCAAGCAATTTACCTACCGCGAACTGCTTCAACTGACCGACCGGCTGGCCGTTTCCCTGGAAAGGGTAGGGCTGCAACAGGGTGACAGGCTCTCCTTCTTTCTTTACAACTGTCCCGAACTCATCGCCTGCTACTTTGCCTGTTTCAAGATCGGGGTCACTGTCATCCCAATCAACCATCGCCTCAAGCAGGATGAAGTCCGTTACATCATCAGCCGCAGTCAGCCGGCCGTCCTGATCAGCAAGAAAAACCTCTTCGCCGAGATCGCATCCGGCTTGCCCGAGTTGTCCAGCGTGCGGCACTGCTTCCTCCTGGACGTCGAGGAGGAGTCTCCGGAGGCCTCACGCTTCTCTGCTCTGCTGGGCGGCGCGGAAGACACGAACCTCGCACCAAGGATTCCGGGCACGGCAACGGCCGTGGTGCTCTATACATCCGGCACGACGGGGAAACCGAAAGGCGTCGTGCTCGCACACGACCAGATGATGATGCATACCACCAACCATCGCGAACTGGTCGGTTACGGCAGTGAAGACAGAACCCTGGTTTGTCTTGCGCTTTCCAACAATTTCGCCTTCAGCCATCAAATGCTCTCGGCACTGCATGCCGGTGCGGCACTGGTTATCAACGCCTTTTTTGACCCCGATGAAGTGCTGAAGAGCATCGAAACAGACGGCATTACCATGCTGTACATGATGCCGGTCATGTTTCATTCCCTGAACCAAAGGGCTGCCGCCAGGGGCATTCAGATAGCCAATCGCCTTCGCCTTGCCATCGTCGCGGGCGATACCACGCCGCGGGTCGTGTTCGAACAGTTCCAACGGAACTTCGGCCTGGAAATGTGCGAAGGGATCGGCATGACCGAAACCCAGATATATGCGCTCAATCCCCTGTGCGGCGGCAAAAAGCTCGGGTCTGTCGGTCTGCCGGTCGGTTACACGGAGGTCGAAGTCCAGGACGACCAGGGCAAGCCACTGCCGTCTGGAGTGATCGGGGAGATTGCTGTGAGGGGACCCATCGTCATGCGCAGCTATTTGCACAATCCCGAAGCCACCATGAAGAGTTTTCGTCACGGCTGGTTTCTGACCGGCGATCTGGGCTGCTTTGACGACGATGGCTATCTGTGGTTCAAGGGGCGCCGAAAACAGTTGATCGTTCGTGGGGGCAGCAACATCTCGCCGCACGAAGTCGAAGAGGTCTTTTATCACCACCCCGCCGTGTTCGAAGTCGGCGTTATCGGCGTGCCGGACGAGTTCGCAGGCGAGTCGGTACACGCCTTCGTCGCGCTGAAACCAGGCGTCCGCGCTGTCAGCGAACAGGAACTCCTGGCGTTCGCCAGATCCCACCTGGCCGACTACAAGGTGCCGGCAAGCATCACCTTTATCGACACGCTGCCCAAATCCGCGACCGGAAAAATCGACCGCAAGCTGCTGATGCAGTAGGGGAGAGGCGGGCCCGTAGCTCTCCACGCCTTACGGATGCTCACCTCAAGAGTCTAAATAGCTGTTCGGAAATGGTGCCCAGGCTGTATCGGTGGGCTATCCGGGACACGCTGTGAATACGTCCATGTAAGCTCGGCAGCGGCATCCCTGCCGCTGACGGTCCCGGATAGCCCACCGCCACCGCCTCGGATGATTGGCTGCCAATTTGGAACACGTATTTAGTGGCGCCATGCGAAGTTACCGACGGTTCGAGTCCACTCGAAGCGCTGCTCGATCGGGCGCTGATTCGCTTTGTAGGCGGAGAATTGCGTGATCGGAGGGGGAAGGATGAGGACCTGGCAGCCCCGCGATCATAGGACCGGAGTCCCTTAGACCGGTGGCTTTGCGCCCCTGTCTTTCGACAGGTTTGCCCTTATCAGGTCTGCTTTATGTCTAGGTGAAGGCCGGCGTTCTGTCAAAGCATACCCGTCTGCTTTGGCAAAGGCCGGCAGCCAAAATTCAAACGTGTTTCCGTCGCCTCCGCTATAGGCGCGGATCTCGCCACCGTGGGCGGCCAGAATCGAACGGCTGATGGCCAGTCCCAGGCCGGCCCCGTCGCTCGCCCGGTGGCGTGAACCGTCGGCCCGATAGAAGCGTTCGAAAAGCTTCGGCAAGACCTCTTTCGGGATCGGCGTGCCGGCATTGAACACCGACACCACGGCCCGCGCGGGATGCTGTGCCAGACGCACCCGGATTTGGCTGCCTTGTCTTGCGTGACGAACCGCATTGGACAGGAGATTGTTGATGACGCGGCGCAACATCAGGCGATCGCCGTCGGCGGTTGCGTCCCCTTCGAGCGTCAAGCTCAATGCCTTCTCGTCGGCGAGGGCATCGTAGAAGTCGAACAGGTCGCGGACCTCCGCCGCCAGGTCGATGCGCTCGGGGTGGGGCACCAGCAGGCCGTTATCGGCTTTGGCCAAAAACAGCATGTCCGCGATCATGCGGGCGAGGCGCTCGAGTTCTTCGGCATTGGAGGCGAGCACCTCGCGGTAGGTCTCGGTGTTGCGTGCCTTGGACAGCATTACCTGGGTCTCGGTCAGGAGGTTGCTGACGGGGGTGCGCAGCTCGTGGGCAAGATCCGAGGAGAAGTCCGACAGGCGCTGGAAGGAGTCGTGCAGACGGGCGAGCATGTCGTTGAAGGCCTCGGCCAGGCCAAGCAGTTCATGAGGCAGGTCGCGGGTATCGATACGTTCGCCCAGCCGTGTGGTCGAAACCCGGCGGGCGTGGGCAGCCATGGTCCGAACCGGGCGCATGCCGCTCCGGGCGATGACCACGCCGAAGATGCCGGAGAGGAGAAAGGCGGTGATGATGGCCGCCCAAAGGGCTCGTTCGAACAGCGCCATGAAATGCTCATGATGATCGATGTTGAGAGCGGCCCAAACTTTCAGCGGGGGCTCGCCGGCGACCTTGACCGGGACACGCGTGGCCATCCCCCGATAAAGACCATCATGGCCTTCCCAGACGAAGAGCGGGGCGCGACCGGGGCTTGCCTGGATCATGGCGTGTTCCCCGAGGCCCTCGGGATAAGGGAGCGCGGCATCCCACTGCAGGCGTTCGCCACTTTCGCGTGCGATCCAGAGGGCAACCTGGTCGTGAGTTGCGATCAGCGCGTCCAGCCGCTGACGGAGTGACGCCAATGTCTCCGGGGCCTGTGCGGCTTGAGCGAGTTTGGCGACGCGTTCAATCGCTCCGGCCAATTCGTTCTGATCGATCTCTTCGAAGTGAACCCGGATCGCCTGCCCCAGATACAGGCCAAGGGCGAGAAAAGCCCCACCGGAAACCAGGGCGAACAGCATGGCCAGCCGACGCGTGATGGACCGTCGTTTCATGGGGTCTCGGGGAGTTCCAGTACGTAACCCATGCCCCGCACGGTCTGGATGAGCTTCGGTTCGAACGGCTCGTCGACCTTGGCGCGCAGCCGGCGCACCGCCACTTCGATCACGTTGGTGTCGCTGTCAAAATTCATGTCCCAAACCTGGGATGCGATCAGCGAACGCGGCAGGACTTCGCCCTGTCTTCGCAACAGCAGCTCGAGCAGGGCGAACTCCTTGGCGGTCAGATCGATCTTTTCGCCGGCCCGGGTGACCCGCCGTCGCAGGAGGTCCAGTTCCAGGTCGGCCAGGCGCAGCACCTCCGGTTCCCGGGCCCGGCCGCGCCGCAAGAGACTGCGCACACGCGCCAGCAGTTCGGAGAAGGCGAACGGTTTGACGAGATAGTCGTCCGCACCCAGCTCCAGCCCCCGGACGCGGTCATCGACCTCGTCTCTGGCGGTCAGAAACAAAATGGGTAGCTCCCGACCGCCGCGGCGAAGGGTCTCCAGCACCTGCCAACCCGTCAGTCCCGGCAGCATTACGTCAAGAATAAGCAGGTCATAGCTTCCGGTCAGTGCCAAGTGCAGACCGTCGGCCCCGTCGCGGGTGAGATCGGCCACGAAGCCGGCCTCCTGCAGCCCCATCTTCAAGTAATCCCCGGTTTTGGGTTCGTCTTCCACGATCAACAGCTTCACCGACGCTCCTCCTGCCGCCCTGCCGACTATTGTGCCGCGCAGAATGGGGCTGAGTGCAACATTACAAAAATGTAATCGCCCCGTCAGGGTTGTGAAAGCGGTTAGCGTCCATTCTGTACACCGGTCAAACGCAAATTCATGTCCGGCCGGTGACTCGAGGCGCCATCGCATCTGGAGGAGCAACGAAACATGCCTAATCGCCCCCTGTTCAATCACCACGGAATATCCCGGCGTACCTTCGTCAAAGGCCTGACCGCCGGTGGGGTACTGTACGGACTGGCCCCCTGGCTTGGCTCCGGAGCGGCACTCGCCGCCGGTGCACCGCGTGCCGTACCTATGTTGCGCGGTACGGAGTTCAACCTGATCGTCGAGCGCGGACCGGTCGACTTCACCGGCACTCCCCGCATCGCCACGATGGTGAACGGCTCGATCCCTGCACCGACCCTGCGCTGGCGGGAGGGTGACACGGTTACCATTCGCGTCACCAACCGGCTCGACATGCCGACATCGATCCATTGGCACGGTCTCGTTCTGCCGTACCAGATGGATGGTGTTCCCGGGATCAGCTTCGCCGGCATCCCACCGGGGGAGACCTTCACTTATCAGTTCAAGGTCCGGCAGAGTGGTACCTACTGGTACCACTCCCACTCGGGCTTTCAGGAGCAGACCGGCATGTACGGGGCGATCATCATCGACCCCGCGGCCGGCGACGCCGTTCGCACGGAACGCGAGCACGTCGTCATGCTCTCGGACTGGACCGACGAGGATCCGATGACCGTCCTGGCCAAACTGAAGAAGCAGAGCGATTACTACAACTTCAACGAGCCCACGGTTCGTGATTTCTTCCGCGACGTCTCCAGCGATGGTCTGAAATCGGCGCTGACCAAACGGCGCATGTGGAACCAGATGCGCATGAGCCCGACCGATCTGGCCGACATCTCCGGGCATACGTACACCTTCCTGATGAACGGCACGACTCCGGCCGGCAACTGGACCGGTCTTTTCCGGCAGGGAGAACGTGTGCGGCTGCGCTTTATCAACGGCGCCGCGTCCAGCTTTTACGATGTCCGCATCCCCGGGCTGAAAATGACCGTGGTGCAGGCCGACGGCCAGCCGGTCGAGCCGGTGACCATTGACGAATTCCGCATGGGGCCGGCGGAAACCTACGACGTCGTGGTGACGCCACGAAACGATGCCTACACCATCTTCGCGCAATCCATGGACCGAACCGGCTATGCCCGCGGAACGCTGGCCATACGCGAGGGGTTGTCCGCCGCCGTCCCTCCGGTTGATCAACGCGAGTGGCTGGCCATGACAGATATGATGGGGGCGATGGATCACGCCGCGACGGGCGGGATGGACCACGCCGCGATGGGCGGGATGGACCACGCCGCGATGGGCGGGATGGACCACTCCGCGATGGGCGGGATGGACCACGCCGCGATGGGCGGGATGGACCACGCCGCGATGGGCGGGATGGACCACTCCGCGATGGGCGGGATGGACCACGCCGCGATGGGCGGGATGGACCACTCCGCGATGGGCGGGATGGACCACTCCACGATGGGCGGGATGGACCACTCCGCGATGGGCGGGATGGAACACTCGGCCATGGAGGAGGCGGCTGCAGCGGGCGGCGGGCTACGCCGAGCGAGCACACAGGTCCGCCACGCCCGCACCGAGTACGGACCCAGCGTCGACATGCGGGTGGATACGCCTCGGACCAATCTCGATGACCCGGGAATCGGGTTACGCAACAACGGGCGGCGGGTGCTCACCTATTCCGACCTGAAGAGCCTCGGCGCTCCGCTGGACCCGCGCGGCCCGGAACGGGAGATCGAGCTGCACCTGACCGGCAATATGGAACGCTACACCTGGTCGCTCGATGGCCTCGAATTCGGTCAATCGACCCCGGTGCACTTTCGTCATGGCGAACGGCTGCGGGTAATTCTGCACAACGACACGATGATGACTCACCCGATGCACCTGCATGGCATGTGGAGCGATCTGGAACACCCCGACAGCGATGTCCAGCTTCGGAAGCACACCATCAGTGTGCAGCCGGCCCAGCGCGTGAGCTTCCTCGTTACCGCGGATGCATTAGGCCGTTGGGCCTGGCACTGCCACATTCTCTACCACATGGAAGCTGGCATGTTCCGGGAAGTGGTCGTTGCCTGAACGCGCGCCAAGCACGGAGGAAATCTCGATGCAGAACTGGCTGTGGACGATTCTCGCTCTCGCGCTGCCCGGCGTACTCTCCGCCAATGCGCAAGAGAGCCAAGCCATGCCGATGCCCCACGATGGCACGATGCATGAGCACCATGGAAGCGATGCCGCTTCGACACCGGTCGTGAAAGATCAGCCCGCAGCGATGCCGACAACCGGCGGCAATGCCGTGGAAATGGACGCAAGTCACGAGATGGCTGCAATGCAGGGCGGTTCGGCCCCGCCCGGCGCCCGGGATCCACACGCCTATTCGGGTGGATACGACTTCGGCCCCATTCCGCGCCCACGCCTGGCCGACGAGCATAACTTCGGTTCGCTGCTCGTCGATCGCCTGGAGTCCGTGCACAGTGACGGCAACAGTGCCGCTGCCTTTGACCTTCAGGGTTGGTTCGGGCGTGACTACGACCGGGCCGTCGTCAAGGCCGAGGGCGAGGTGGATGACGGTCGACTCCAGGAAGCGCGAGCCGAACTGCTCTGGGGGCACGCCATCACCGCCTATTGGGACACGCAGGTGGGGCTGCGTCACGACGCCGGCGTCGATCCGGACCGCAACTGGCTCGCATTCGGTATCCAGGGCCTGGCCCCCTATTGGTTCGAACTCGGCGCCACCGCTTACGTTGGCGAGGAGGGGCGCTCCGCTCTGCGGCTCGAGGCGGAATACGAACTGCTGTTCACCCAACGGTTGATCCTGCAGCCTCGCTTCGAGGCCAACTTCTACGGCAAAAGGGATGCAGCCCGGGAATTGGGTAGCGGCCTGGCCGAGGCGGTATTCGGGTTGCGTCTGCGTTACGAAATCCGGCGAGAGTTCGCCCCTTACGTGGGAGTCGAGTGGCACCGCCTGAACGGCGAGACTGCCGACTTCGCGCGAGCGAACAATGAACCGACCGACGAGACCCGCGGGGTCATCGGATTGCGCGCATGGTTCTAATATCCGTTTGGCCGCGGTCGTGTAGGCCCCGGATTGCGCTTTGCCTGCAGGGTTCTTAATCAAGTTTCATGCGGAAAAAACAGGAGGAGAACGAAATGCCAAAAAAGCCATTTTTGGGAGCCGTGATGTTGATAGCGGGTTTCGCCCTGTTCGGCACCGCCAAGGCGACCGGGATTACCGTGTACAAAAACGCCTCTTGCGGTTGCTGCGGCAAGTGGGTCGAGCACATGCGTGAAGCGGGTTTTGAGGTGACCACGCACGACGTCGATGATCTGCCCGCCATCAAGCAGCGATACGGCGTTTCCCCACAGCTTGCTTCCTGCCACACCGCCGTCGCGGGTCGCTATGTCATCGAAGGGCATGTGCCGGCGGTTGACGTGGTCCGCCTGCTGGAAGAAGCCCCAGCGGTCACCGGGATCGCCGTGCCTGGAATGCCTGTCGGTTCACCCGGCATGGAGGGCGCCTACCGTGAGCGGTTCCAGACGGTCACCTTTACCCGACAAGGCGCTGTCGAGGTATTTGCTCAACATTGAGGTTTTCGAAACCTTGAGGGGCCACGCCAGGAGCTTGGAACACCGGTGAGTGAGCGTCTTTGTTGGCAGTCTGCGTTCTTCGACGCGTCAGCTAACCCGCCGCAGCTATGCCGGTGCTAATGGCATGGTTTACCTTGTCGACGGCGCGATCAGCGTGCTCCTCGATCCATTGCCGATCCAGCTGAATCTGATAGGTCGCCCGGATGCCGACGAACTTGAGCGTGTGCACCTCTCCGTTTGCCTGCCTGTAGGGAGGCAGCCATTGCACTCGAAGCGTTACGCCGCGGCGTTTCGCTTCCGCGATCGCCTGGGTGTGTATGGCCTCGCGCCCCCTCTGTAATTGGATTTCGGTCATCATTCTGCGCCGGTTTCCGCGAAACGGGGTTTTGGCTTGTCAACGTTAGCCAATATGCCAAAACGCCGCGCTGTTGTCTGTCGGCCATTTCCTACACGCGAATGGGAAGTTTTCTTACAAGACAACAGTCGGCCCGGTCTGAAATTTCCGTCCGAATCGGCTTGCCGTTTTCCTCGAAACGTACCCTATAGTTGATAGCGCTCCTGGACGAAGCGGAGGTTCATCGCAAAAACCACACACGAAGGGGGTGTCGTGAAACCGAATCAGCGATCAACGCGCTCTTCGCACGCATGGCGTGCGGCTGCGCTGTCACTGGCCATGGTGGCGTGGTCGACTGGCTCGGGCACCGCAAGGGCGGTTCAGTCGACGCTGCTCGAGGTCGAGCGTCAGGGCAGCGCCTATGCCCTGTACGCGGAGATGGTGGTGGATGCGCCGCCGGGCGCAGTCTATCGACTGCTGTCCGACTACGACCGGCTCGAACAGCTGAGCACACTTGTAAAAGAGGCCGAGCTGCTGGACTCCCCTGCCGAACATCACCATCGGGTCCATACAGTGGCCGAACTGTGCGTACTGATCTTTTGTGGCGAGGTGGACCAGGTGCAGGACGTTTACGAGGTCCCCGGTCGGGAGATCCTCGCGCTCACCGTCCCTGAGCAGAGCAACCTGGAGGAGGGCGTCATTCACTGGCGTCTTCAGCCGACAGAGAGTGGGACGCGGCTATCCGTTTACACGCGCCTGGTGCCCGACTTCTGGGTCCCGCCCCTGATCGGTCCGTGGGCCGTCAAGCGCGCCCTCAGCAGCCAGGTGGTGGAAACCGCCGAAAACATTGAACGCCTTGCGGCGAAGAACACCGGTTCGAATTCGTTACCGGAAACGCAGAAGAATGGCGCCGGCACGGAGGGGTGACGGCAAGAGCCTGACGCCGTCTGGCGGAGCGGCGCGGTGTAAACACTTGATTGCGGGTGCGCCGTGAATACATCCCTGTAGGCTCGGCGGCCGTATCCCTGCGGCCCACGACCCGCAATCAAGTACTTACACCGCCTTCTCTGAAAACGTGCGATCGCCCTGATGTTGGCCCGGGTTCCCCTTTCCGTCCCGCCGTCCGAGGGGGTATGCTTCGCCCAGTTTTCACCCCGCCCAATACTCGGCGGTACAGATGAAGCCCGGAGTCAGGCCATGAACAGCGTAAAGCTTGCGATTATTGCCAGTATGTTTGCCGTTCCCGTCACCACTTCCACCGTTTTCGCGGACCCGCCTGGAAAATCCGAGCGGGAGGCCCGAAAAGAGCAGTTTGAGACGCAGCGAGAGTCGATGAAGCGCGAACAGGAACAGGAACGGGAAGCCCGCAAGGCCGGGGAGGAGATGGAGCGGGAGGCGCGCAAGCAGCGGGAAGAACTGGAGCGGGAACAGAGAAAGCACCAGGAGGAAATGGCACGGGAAGAAGGGAAATTCCAGAAAGAGATGGAGCGGGAGAACCGGCAGAGGGAGACGGAAGAAGAGAGGGAGCAGCGCCAGTTCAGGGATACCGAAAAAGTACCTCCAAGGTTGGAGAAACAGCAGGAGAAGAAAGCCGCACAAGCCCAGAAAGAACTCGGCAAGGGATCCGAGCAGGGGCAAACGCAGCGGGAGGAAGTACGCAGGAAATGGTGGCGGTTCTGGGAGTGAATCACTCCATGGCCTTCTGTTCCCTGACGTAACCCCTGGGAATTTATTCAAAAAAAACAATACAGATTTGCCCTGTCAGGGAGAAAAGGACGGAGTTCTGCTCAGCGCCTGCCTCTGAGTCTCAGCCGTCCCGGAAGACCGATGACAGAGAGGCGCGGCGCTGTTCCAGCGCGGATGGGACAGAGTGCGCGCCTTTCGAGAAAAACTTACCGTCCCCGAAGAACATGACCGCAAAGTTTGTGCGCTTTATTCCGCTGCTCGCCCTTTTTCACGTAGCGTTCGCTCACGCCGATGCCGCTGGCCGGATGGAGCATCTCCTTTCGTTGAGCCTGGAAGAGCTGATGGAGATAGAGGTCACCATCTCCACCGACACCAAAAAGAGCGTCGCGAGGGCACCGGCAGTGGTCACCGTCCTCACGGCGGCGGATCTCAAGGCGACCGGCGCCACCAACCTGGTCGATATCCTGGAGAGCGTACCCGGCGTGCACGTCCGGGCCAGCCAGTTCGCGTTCCGTCCTTTGGTGCAGTTTCGCGGGGCCAGTGCCACCCAAACCTTGTTGATGGTAAACGGAAAGTCCGTGCGGGATTTGATGTGGACATCGGGCATCTTCTGGAAGGGGGTGCCGGCAAGTGCCATCGAACGCATCGAAGTGATCCGTGGCCCGGGGTCCGCCCTGTTCGGTGCAGACGCATCGGCCGGTGTCATCAACGTGATCACCAAGACCGCCGGGGGAATATCCGACTCGGAAGCCGGTGTGAGGGCAGGCAGTTTCGACACCCACGCCGCCTGGATTCAGCATGGTACCGATTGGAACGGGTTCGATGTCGGTTTCACTGCCGAGGTGTCCGAGACCGACGGTCACGGTCCCGTAATCGACGTGGACGCCCAGACGATTCGTGACCAAACGGTTGGCACCAGCGTTTCACTCGCGCCGGCCCCGGCTCGATATGGCTGGCAAAATACGGATATGCGCCTGTCGATTGCCAAAGGCCATTGGCGCATGCTGGCCGATTACCTGCGCCACAGTGATCTCGAAATCGGGCTGACCGGCGCCGGTGTGCTGGACCCGCGCACACGCGCCAGTGACAGCCGGTACAGCGTCGACCTGAGCTACGGCAACCCGCGCTTCGCCCAAGACCTGGGTCTGAACGCCTTCCTTCGCTATCAGCATCTTGATTACTCTTCGGGGGGCGGGTTCTACGAGCGCCCCGCCGGTTTCGACGCAGTCTATCCCGAGGGCGTGATCAACCGGATGCGGTCGGCTCAACGCGATCTCGATGCCGAGGTCAGCGGCCTGTACACCGGCCTGGAAAACCATGCATTGCGGGTCGGGGGCGGTCGCAGTTGGCAGGACCTGTATCGGGTGGAGCAATGGGTGAACAGTGGGACCGGTCCCGACGGGAACCCGTTGCCCCCTGGCGGGGGACTGGTCGATCTCTCCGATACGCCCTATGCTTTCGCGCCGGAAAAGACCCGGTATATCGATTACCTGTTTGCCCAGGACGTATGGAACATCTCCCCCGCATCGGAGTTGACGTTGGGGGCCCGTTACGATCACTACTCGGATTTCGGCGACACGTTTAATCCGCGTGCTGCACTGGTCGTGCAACACACGGACAAATTCACCTCGAAACTGATGTATGGCCAGGCGTTTCGGGCCCCATCCTTTCAGGAACTCTTCGCCGAAACGTCGTTCTCGCTGCCCAATCCCGACCTCGATCCGGAACGATCTGAAACGGTGGAGCTGGTCTTTTCCCACGCCGCCAGCAAGTCACTGTTTTTGAGTCTCAACCTGTTCAACTTTGAACAGCGTGACATCATTCGCGCCATCCCGGTTGCCGGACTCTCCAAGAACCAGTTCCGGAATTCGGGTGAGCAGACGATTCGCGGGGTCGAGGTCGAAGGCAGGTGGCAGGCCACGGACAGTATGCGGTTCTACGGCAACTACACCGTCCGGGATCAGGACAACGGCGGGCTTCGCGCGTTCGACCAACCGGACCGGGATGGCTATCTACGCGCCGACTGGGGTTTTCGTCCGGGCTGGAACTGGAACCTGCAGGGCAACTGGATCGGGGAGCGAGTGCGAGCACCCGGCGACGTTCGAGCGCCCCTGGACGACTACCTGCTGACCGACACCACCATTCGGTATTCGGCGCCGAAACAGTGGGAATTCGCCTTTTCCGTGCGCAACCTGTTTGACGTGGATGCCCGCGAATATACCAGTCGCTCTGTCCCCAACGATTTACCGTTGCCGGAGCGCAACTACTACGCCGAACTGCGCTTCACCGGCTGGTAGCCGAAGCTCCCGGTGGGGAACGAGCCGAACTGTGCATCAAAGCAGCTGGGATGAAGTTGGAACTTGAAATTTTCAAGAGGGACGAATTGGCACAGTCAACGACAAGGCTGCTGGTCGGCATTCTTTTCGGTCTGATCGCCTGCACGGGTTCACCGGCCTACGGTGCGCCGGAAAAGGGGGCCGACGAAAACCTGCTCAAGGCGGCGTTCGTTTTCAACTTCGCCAAGTTCACGCGCTGGCCAAGCACTGCGTGGGAGGCGGAGGGCGCGGATCTGGTCCTGTGCACGGCCGGCAATGACGGCGTAGTGGAGGCACTTCAGCAACTCGCCGGAAAGAGCGTCCAGGGCCATTCGGTGAACGTCCAATCGGTGGAGAAGGGGCGATCGCCGGCGTACTGCCATGTCCTCTATATCGCGCCTTCGGACTTCGGCGCCGCCCTCGATATCGCCAGTGCGGTGCATGGCAGACCGGTATTGACGGTCAGCGAGTTCTCCCCCTCGGGAAAGTCGAAGACCGTTATCGAGTTTTTCGATGAGGACGAACGCATTCGGTTTATCATCGACCTCGGTTTCGCCCGTGCAGCCGGCCTGGAGTTCAGTTCCCGCCTGCTCAGCTTGGGAATCGTCATCCACGAGGATGAGGCACGATGAGGTTCTTGCGGGACGCCTCCATCAAGCGGAAGCTGGAGGCCATCATCCTGGTCACAGCCGCCATCGTGCTGCTGCTGAACCTGTTTCTGTTCCTCGTGGTTGAAATCGGCTCGATCCGGGAACAGGCAACTGCCCAGCTTCAGGCCCTGGCTCGCGTACTGGGCGCCAACAGCAGCGCAGCGATCGCCTTCCGCGATCGCGAGACCGCAGCGGAAATCCTCTCCACGCTTTCCACCCAGGCCGCAGTGGTGCGGGCCGATATCGTCGGTGACAACGGCGAGATCTTTGCCGAATACCGTTCTCCCCACTTCGGCGGCAAGCCCCACCCGCCGGGTACGTTCGCAACGGTCGACGTGGAAGAACCGATCATATTGGACGATGTGGTGATCGGCCGCATGCGGATCGTTGGCGATACGGGGCGGGCATATGCCACGTTGGCCGAGCATGCCTTCATCGCGCTGGGGGTCTTTGCCCTTTCCATGCTGTTGGCGTTGGTGATCTCGAAGCGACTTCACCGCGTCGTCTCCGTGCCGGTACAGCGGCTGCTCGACACCATGAAAACGGTCGCGGAGCGAAGGGATTTCGGCTGCCGCGCCGAGCGCGTCGGTGACGACGAACTGGGCGCCCTCGTCGACGGCTTCAACGTCATGTTGGACCAGATTGAGCGCTACGACCATGAACTGCGCTCGTACCGCCAAGACCTGGAATGCCTGGTGCTCGAGCGTACCCATGCCCTCGAACAGGCCAAAGAACAGGCTGAACGGGCCAATGCGGCCAAGAGTGCTTTTCTGGCCAACATGAGTCATGAGATCCGTACACCCATGAACGGCATCCTCTCCATGAGCCGGGTGCTCCTGGACACCGGACTCGCCCCGCAACAACGCCACTATGGAGAAACGATTGTCCGTTCCGCCGACATCCTGGTGCGCATCCTCAACGATATTCTCGATCTGGCCAAGATCGAATCGGGCATGCTCGAGATCGTCGACGCGGATTTCGCCCCGGAAGAACTGGCGACCCACTGCCAGGACCTGTTTGGGCCGGCGGCGGCAGAAAAGGGGCTTTTGTTTCAGCTTGAACTCGACAGGGGAGAGTGGGCGCGAGTTCATGGCGACAAGGGTCGATTGATTCAAGTCACCGGAAACCTGATCAGCAATGCCCTGAAATTTACCGACCAGGGCGAAATTCGCTGTCGGATTCAGGTACGCACCCTCGCGGATGGGCGCCCGTTGCTGCGGGTGGATGTGGAGGACTCCGGCCCCGGTATTCCAGAAGAGCAGCAAGCCCTGATCTTCGATCGTTTCGTTCAACTCAGTAACGGTTTCGCCAAGCGCTATGCCGGTACCGGCCTGGGGCTGCCCATCAGTCGGCAGCTGGTGGAGCAGATGGGGGGGGAGATCGGCCTGGTCTCCGTGCCCGGTGAAGGCAGCCGGTTCTTCTTCGAAATCGAGTTGAAGGAGGCGCAGCCGGATTCCCACGTTATGCCAGCTACCGAGGAGGTGGACCTGGCGGGGTGTCGACTTCTGGTGGTCGACGATGACGATATCGGCCGGAAGGCGGCGGAGGTCATCCTGAAGCGCAGCGGATTCCAGGTCACGACGGCGAGCGACGGCAATCAGGCTCTGGACCTGGTCCGTCGGCACAGCTTCGATGCGGTGTTGATGGATGTCCATATGCCGGACCTCGACGGAATGGAGGTCACCCGGCGCATCCGCGCGGATGGGGATCCCGGCATTCATCGGCTGCCGGTGATTGGCGTCACCGCATCGGTACTGACGGAGGAGCGGAAGATGTATCTGGCGGCGGGCATGGATGTGGTCTTGGCCAAACCGCTGGACATCGCCGCGATCAAATCCAGCATCATCGAATTGGTCGCTCCAGACCGAAAGCGGGACACCGAGGGCGAACTCCAGTGAAACGAACCGCACCCTTCCCGCTACCGGCCCGCACGGCTCCCGTTCTCCAGCACGATCAGCGCGTGTTCGGGTACACTCAAATGCGCCGCGACCACCTGGCACTTGGCCTGTAGCAGAAAGAACAGACGCTCGCGGCTGCCCTCCAGACTCTCGAAATTGGCCATGCCCTTGGCGATCACCACGTCCGCGCTGTCGAATGCCTGTCGGAACTCGACGCTGCATCGGTCGAGGAGGGTGCCGAGGGTGGCGGCGCCGTGGTCGATGATCGCGGCGACGCTGCCGATATCGGCGGCCAGGGCGTCCTCGCGGGTGGCATCGTTGACCGCCGGTCCACCCTTCACGGCGTAGGTGACCGGGCCGCGGATCCGCTCGATCAGCAGGCGGTCCAACACCGTTTCACCGGCGTTGTCCGCCAGATACAGGATGTTTTCCGCCGCATCCAGTGCCGCCCGCAGAGATTCGACGTGGTCAATGGCGAGCGGGTCGGACAATACGCGTTCAATGCTGCCCTCGAGGTCGTACTCGGGGGCAACGCCGAGATCGATGATATTGCCGGCGATCGCCAGGCGTACGGCGGTGGCGAGCGGGTCGGCACTGTCGCGAACGCGTGCCCGAAGCGCCGGTAGCAGCTGGAGGGCCTCTTCGGTGGCTTTTCGCTTCGCCGCCCGGTAGGGGTCGGGATGGCCACTGATTGCCCGCACCAGTGCATGAACATCGCTGGCCTTTACCGGCGCCGGTGCTTCGGCCGGCCAGCGGGCGAGTTCCGCGCGCACGGTCCGGAGCAGCCTGCGCTGGGCGTCGCGGTCCAGCCCGGCCAGCTGCGCGGCATTTTCCGCCTGCCGCAGAAAGCAGGCATCGCACTGGGGTTTTGCCGACATCATGGCACGATCTTAACGGCTGTCGATGGGGGAGGGGTATGGCTGACCGAAAAAAGCGGTACGATCAGGCGCTTTACGGGAGGACATAGATGCCCACCTGCAGCGAAGTCATGCGCCCCATCACCACCTGGCTTTATGCCGACGACCCGGTCGCGACCGCGGTCGATTTCATTGCCACCACCCATATGGGCCTCGTCCCGGTAGTCGAGCGCGACGGGCGCTTTGCCGGTCTGTTCTCCGGCGACAGGCTGATGCGTGCCCTGCTGCCGAAACACCTGACCATGGTTCGCGGCCTGGACCGCATGGGCTACCTGCGCGAGTCGACCCAGGAGCTCAAGGAACGGTTGAATGAGCTGAAAACCCATCCCATCCGTGAGGTCATGGATCCGCGGGCGGAAGTGGTGCGCCCGGAAACGCCGCTGGTGGAGGCCCAGCAGCTGCTGGCCGGTACCCAGTTCGTGGTGCCGGTGGTCGAGCCGGAGAGCCGGCGACTGGTGGGGGCGATCTCCGCCTTCACCATCCTCGCGCTGCTGCGCGGAGACTCCGCCTGGAGCGAGCGGCTGGATCCCGGGGTGTCCGGCCCGGAGCACGCCTGATGCACGCCGAGCCGCTGGGTGAGGGCGCCCCGCTGGTGCTGTTCGGGCTGGACCCGCTGTGGCTCTCCGCCACCATTTTGCTGGTGACCTATGCGGTCCTGCTGTCGGAGCGATATCACCGCACGGTCATCGCACTGCTCGGGGCTGGCGTGATGATCCTGTCGGGGATCATCGACCAGGACCAGGCGATCGCCGGCATCGACTTCAACACCATTGCGCTGCTCACCGGCATGATGATCATCGTAGCGGTCACCCGCCGCACCGGGATCTTCGAGTTCGTGGCCATCTGGGCGGCGAAAAGGGTCGGTGCGGAACCCATCGGTATCCTGTTGATGTTGGCGGCAGTCACGGCCGTCTTCTCTGCGTTTCTCGACAATCTCACCACGGTGCTGTTGGTGGTGCCGGTGGCGCTGTTGATTGTCGACAAGCTAAAGGTGTCGCCTTATCCGTTTCTTTACAGCCAGATCCTGGCCGCGAACATCGGGGGCACGGCGACCCTCATCGGTGACCCGCCCAATATTTTGATCGGTTCGGCCACCGGTTACTCCTTCAACGACTTTCTGCTTGAGTTGGGACCGGTTGCGGCGCTCATTCTCATCGCGGCCCTGCTGCTGTTCTATTCGCTCTGGGCCCGTGCGCTGTCGACCACGGAGATCCTCAAGGCTCGGGTCATGAGCTTCGACGAGCGTGGCAGCATCCGTGACGTGAAGCTGATGAAGCAGTCGTTGAGTGTGCTGGCGCTGGTGATCGCGGGCTTTGTGCTCGGTGAGCACTACCACATCCAGCCGGGGACCACGGCGATGTTCGGGGCGGCGCTGCTGCTGTTGATCATCGGCATCGGCCAGGACCGTCGCGGCCAGGCCGAACAGGTGCGGACCGCCCTGGAGGAGGTGGAGTGGAACGCGCTGTTCTTCTTCATGGGACTGTTCGTCGTCGTGCACGGCGTGCAGGCGACCGGACTGCTGGACCGTCTGGCCGAGGGATTGCTCGAGCTGACGGGGGCCGACCCGATGGTGACGGCGTTCACCACCCTGTGGGTGTCGGCCGGTGTCTCGGCGATGATCGACAACATCCCGTTCGTTGCCACCATGATCCCACTGGTACAGGCGATGGGGCCCGCCCTTGGCGGTCCCGAGGCGATCGAGCCGGTCTGGTGGTCGTTGGCGCTCGGCGCCTGCCTGGGCGGCAACGGGTCGCTGATTGGCGCGGCGGCCAACGTGATGGTCGCCGGCCTCTCCGAGCGGGCCGGGACCCCGATCAGCTTCGCGCGCTTCCTGGGGATAGGGCTGCCGGTCATGCTCGTCAGTACCGCCATCGCGCATCTCTATCTCTACCTGCGGCACTTTGTCTGAGGGTCACTGCACCGCTTGAGCTCTCCTGCCAATCAATACTTGACTAACGCGCTAGGTTTATGTTTAAATAACACACGTAGACGCTAAGGTATTCGTCCGCGGTTGCCAAAAACCCGGACTTCGAACAGCGAAGGAGAGAGAAAAATGCAGCTTCCCGACCGTGACGGTGACGGCTACCTCACCAATATGAACGACTGGACCCCCGATATCGGACGCGCCATGGCGGAAACCGACGGTATCCCACTGGACGACGTGAAGTGGTCCCATATCCTCAAGGCCCGCGAGTTCTACGAAGAGAATTCGGTGGTGCCGCCGATCCGGAAGTTCGCCAAATACGCGGGCGAGGATCAGAAGGAGATGTTCAAGATCTGGATGACAGGTCCGATGAAGCCCATTACCAAGTACGGTGGCCTGCCGAAGCCGACCGGCTGCGTCTGACCCCTAGCCTGTCCACCGGCCCTCCCTCGCGAGGGCCGGTTTCGTTCTGTCTCCCCTCCCTTTCTGTCCTCGTGTGCTAAGTTCGGATCAGCGCATTCCCAAGCAAGAGGACATCCGCCCGTGTGGGATTTTTTCGCCGTCGGTATCGCCCTCGGCGTCATCGCTTACGGAGTCAACGAGTCGATTTCAGTGACCGAAGAGCGCTGGTCACTGCCACGAACCGTCATGATTTTCGCGCTGTTCTGGCCGATCCTGCTGGTGGCGTTGCTGATAGGCCCCGGGGTTTGGCTCTATCGATGGTATCGCCGTCCCATCGGGGCCAGGGCGAGCGTCTGGCGTGAGGCGGCACGGGCAATAAACGATCGGCGGCGGTTGAAGTAGCTGCCGCGTTCAGGCCTACAGGCCCGTGGGTCGGACCTTCGAACGAAAGTCTGCGAGGGAGTAACGGCATGAACGATGTAGCGACCGTGAGCGTCGAGCAGGGGCCGCTGTCCGAGGAGGCGCTTTACCGAATCGACGCCTACTGGCGCGCGGCCAATTATCTGTCGGTGGGCCAGATCTATCTGCTGGACAACCCGTTATTGCGGGAACCGCTCCAGTTCGAGCACGTCAAACCCAGGCTGTTGGGCCACTGGGGAACGACCCCGGGACTCAACTTCATCTACGCCCATCTCAACCGTGTCATCTGCCAGCGCGACCTCGACATGATCTATCTGACCGGCCCGGGTCACGGGGGGCCGGGGCTGGTGGCGAACACCTGGCTCGAGGGCAGCTACAGCGAGCACTATCCCAATGTTTCCCGGAACGGGAAGGGGATGCAGCGGCTGTTCAAGCAGTTCTCCTTTCCCGGCGGGATCCCGAGCCACGTGGCGCCGGAAGTACCCGGTTCCATTCATGAAGGCGGGGAGTTGGGCTACGTGATCTCCCACGCCTACGGCGCCGTGTTCGACAACCCGGATCTGATCGCGGCCTGCGTGGTGGGAGACGGCGAAGCCGAGACCGGACCCTTGGCCACCGCCTGGCACTCCAACAAGTTCCTCAATCCGATCCACGACGGCGCGGTGCTGCCGATCCTGCACCTGAACGGCTACAAAATCGCCAACCCGGCCCTGCTGGCCCGCCTGGAGGATGGGGAATTGGCGGAGCTGTTCCGCGGCTACGGCTATCACCCCTATTTCGTCGAGGGCGCCGAACCCGCACGGATGCATCAGTTGATGGCGGCCACGCTCGATGCCGTCTTCGACGAAATTCGGGCCATCCAGCGTGGGGCGCGCGAGAGCGGACGGGCGGAGCGCGCGCACTGGCCGATGATCGTCTTGCGCACGCCCAAGGGCTGGACCGGCCCGAAGACGGTAGACAACAAAAAGGTGGAGGGCTTCTGGCGTTCCCATCAGGTGCCGTTTTCGGACATGCACAAGAACCCGGACCACCTGAAGCTGCTGGAATCCTGGATGAAGGGCTACCGGCCGGAGGAGCTGTTCGACGACGACGGCGCCCTCAAACCCGAGCTGGCCGAACTCGCACCGAAAGGTCTGCGGCGCATGGGCAGTAACCCGCATGCCAACGGCGGCATTCTCCTGCGCGATCTCGAACTGCCGGACTTCCGCGACTACGCCGTGCCGGTGCCGAACCCGGGCCGAACGGTGGCGGAGGCGACCCGGGAGATGGGCAAATTCCTGCGCGACGTGTTCCGGCTGAATGCCGGCAAACGCAACTTCCGGCTGTTCGGGCCGGACGAGACCGCCTCCAATCGCCTGGATGCCGTGTTCGAGGTCACCAAGCGGACCTGGCTGGAGCCGATCCTGCCCGAGGACGAGAACCTGGCGCCGGACGGGCGGGTGATGGAGATCCTGTCGGAACACACCTGTCAGGGCTGGCTGGAGGGCTACCTGCTCACGGGGCGCCACGGCCTGTTCTCCTGCTATGAGGCGTTCATCCACATTGTCGATTCGATGTTCAATCAGCACGCCAAGTGGCTGAAAGTGACCAGCCGCGAGATCCCGTGGCGGCGCCCCATCGCCTCGCTGAATTACCTGTTGACCTCCCATGTCTGGCGCCAGGACCACAACGGCTTTTCCCACCAGGACCCCGGCTTCATCGATCACGTGGTCAACAAGAAGGCGGAGATCATCCGCGTCTATCTGCCGCCCGACGCCAACAGCCTGCTGGTCGTGACCGACAAGTGTCTGCGCAGCCGCAACTTCGTCAACGTGATCGTGGCCGGCAAACAGCCGCAGACCCAGTGGCTCGACATGGATGCCGCCATCAAGCACTGTTCCGCCGGCATCGGGATCTGGGAGTGGGCGAGCAACGACCGCGACAGTGAGCCGGACGTGGTGCTGGCCTGCGCCGGCGACGTGCCGACCATCGAGACCCTGGCCGCGGTCGACCTGCTGCGTCGGTTGGTGCCGGAACTGCGCGTGCGGGTGATCAACGTGGTGGATTTGATGACCCTCCAGCCCAAGGAGGAGCACCCCCACGGCCTTTCGGGCTGGGACTTCGACACCCTGTTCACCACCAACAAGCCGATCATCTTCGCCTATCACGGCTATCCCTGGCTGATCCATCGGCTCACCTACCGCCGCACCAACCACCCCAACCTGCACGTGCGCGGCTACAAGGAGGAGGGCACCACCACCACCCCGTTCGACATGGTGGTCCGCAATCAACTCGATCGCTACCATCTGGTCGGCGACGTGATCGACCGGGTGCCCCAACTCCGCCACAAGGCGGCCTACGCCAAGCAGGCGATGCGTGACAAACTGATCGAGCATCAGGAGTACATCACCCGCCACGGCCGCGACATGCCGGAGATCCGGAACTGGCAGTGGCAGAGCTCGTAGCATGCGGTGAGGAACGAACCGCATCGTCGTGCTGTGGGGCGCCGAGGGCCAATAGAACAGGATTAACAGGATTTTTCAGGATTAACAGGATGGAAGAAGGTATTTGCTCAAGATGTTTCCCACCTCGGCATTTTCTGGATCTGTTCTGTTAGCCCGTAGGATGTGGTGAGGAACGAACCGCATCGGTCGCGCTGTGGGGCGCCTAGCCTGGCTAATAGAACAGGATTAACAGGATTTTTCAGGATTAACAGGATGGAAGAAGGTATTTGCTCAAGAGGTTTCCCACCTCGGCATTTCCGGTATCTGTTCTGTTAAGCCCGTAGGATGTGGTGAGGAACGAACCGCATCGGTCGCGAAAGTGATGCGGTTCGCGGGGCTCACCCCATCCTACGGTCCTCCTAACTTCGCCTTTCAATCGGACAGCCGACTGCCTTGCACGCCTCCATCGACCCCAGACAGATCTCCACCTGATCGAAGCCGGCGCGCAGCAGCAGGGACGCGGCGATGATGGAGCGGCGGCCGCTACCACAAAAGGTGGTGATGGGGCGTTCGGGGGGGATGCGATCGAGGGCACCGGGCAGTTCGCCGAGGTAGATCTCGGTGGCGCCGGGCAGGGCGGCCGTGGCGATTTCCGACCTGCCGCGCACGTCGAGCAAGGTAAACGGTGTGCCGCTTTCCATCCGCTCCTTGAGTGCCGATGCATGGATCGGCGGGACCGTCTGGTAGGGCCGGCCGGTGACCTCCCAGCCGTGGAGTCCGTCGTCCAGCCGGGCATCGATCCGGTCGTAGCCGAGGCGATAAAGACGGCGAACCGCTTCCTCCACGTCCCCGTAGCGGTCGGCGATGAGGCCGATCTCGATGCCATCGGGCAGGAACCATCCGGCGAACGCTGAGATCATCTCCACCGGAAGCGCAAGACTGCCCGGGATCAGGGCGCCGGCGATCGCCTCCGGCGAGCGCACGTCGACGGCCCAGAGCCCATTGGCCATCGCCTCGGCGAACGCCGTTGCCG
This sequence comes from Gammaproteobacteria bacterium, assembly GCA_041685045.1. GTDB lineage: Bacteria > Pseudomonadota > Gammaproteobacteria > Thiohalomonadales > Thiohalomonadaceae > Thiohalomonas. The sequence goes on along the minus strand of JAWLGP010000003.1, from coordinate 124,013 downwards.
TGAGCGGTAAAGGGGTTGGCGGGTGCCCGCGAATGACCGGCCCCTCCTGATTGACCTGTTCCATGTGGCGGAAGTAGGGCGGCTGATAGGGGCGCTCGGCGAGCTTGTGCCGAATGAACGCCTCCCGATCCAGCCGGAACACGGGGTTGGTGCCGCGTTCGTAGCCGATGCTGGAGAACTCCCGTTTGGCCATGCCCGATCCGCACACCGAACCGGCGCCGTGGGCCGGGTAGATGAGGGTCTGATCGCCGAGCGGGAGCAGCTTGCCGTGGACGCTGTCGTAGAGACGCGCGGCGCTCTCCGTCGCGCGATCCTCGAGGAGATCGGTGCGGCCGGTACTGCCGATGAACAGGGTGTCGCCGGTGAAAACGGCGACGGGCAGGCGTTCGTCGCCGGCAAGGTCGTAGAGCGCGAACGCGAGGCTCTCATCGGTATGGCCCGGCGTCTCCAGGACCTCGATACGCAAGTCACCACTTTCGAAGCACTGGCCGTCGCCGGCCGGCAGGCCATAGCGGAACCCCAGCGCCGCACCGTGGTGAATGGTGGCTCCGGTGCGTGCCGCCAGTTCACAGGAGCCGACGACATAGTCTTCGTTGCGGTGGGTTTCCAGGATTCGGGTGATGCGGCTGCCGTGGCGGTGTGCACACTCAAGGTAGTCGTCGACATCACGCCTCGGGTCAACGACAAACGCTTCGCCGGCGTCACCCAGCACATAGGAGAGATGCGACAAGCCCTCGGAACGGAAGCGTTCGAGAAACACGGGCGACCTCCTGCCGTGGGGATAAGAGCCTTCGCGGGATATTTCGGGGGAACTAGCAACGAATAAGATCCTTGCTATGCTCACAAGTAAGGTCTACAGCGTGTACGCATCGGGGATTGCTCTCCGTTGCGGCTCGCGTCTCGCGTCGTTGCAGTAACGGTGTGATGGGTTCGGCGCAGCGCAGGGCGCGCGCCGGCGGGCTGGAGCAGGATGCACGGCCCGCCACCTGACAGTGAAAAACGGAGAAAAGGAAATCCGTTTCCTTTTCCGCCGCCCGCCGGGCTCTCGCCCGGCACCCTTATTGCAGCGGCTTTCCTTTGCCGCATCGAAAGTGTAGACGAGGTCGAAGGGAGGTATAGGGAAGCCGACTCAAAATCCGAACTGGAGCCCGATTCCGGCCCAGTCCGCGTCCTCGATGAAAAACTGCCCGTGGGGCGAGTAGCCGGTGTGCATTTCGGCGAACAGCCGCAGAAAGTGGCCCGAGTCTTCGTTGTCGAACTGCACACCGACCTGAACCGCTGTCGCGGCATCCCATCCGAGTTCCTCCCAGGCCCTGAGATCAACCCCCAGGTAAGGCCGGCCCTGCCCAAGCCATCCCCGGCGCGAGCGGTATTCGAAACCGCCCCGGACCCGCAGCGGATCGAGCTGCGCGGGAATGCGCTGCCAGAGGTATTCACCGCCACCATAAAGCCGCCAACGGTCGTTGTCGTACGAGAGCAGCAGTTCCAAAGACTCGAAGGCGAACTCGGTCCGGAAGGTGGCCCGATAGATGAGATAATCGTCACCGAGATGGGAACTCTGGTGATAGAAGCGGAGCCGCCCCGACCAGGGGCCGTTACGCCAGAGCAGCGGAATGCCGATGATGTAATCGGCATTGACCAGTGCATCCGACTCGGTGCCGATGTCGAGCAGGCCGATCACGCCGCCGTGGATCGCCAACTGCACGCCGGAACGATCGTGATCCTGTCCGAAACTGTAGATCGGCAGGGTCTCTCCGGCCCCGAACGCCAGGGCGTTGCCGTCGACGCTGGGTGACCGGTATTGGCGAAAGGCGGCAAAAAAGCGCGGCTCTTCCGGGGAAGCCAAAGGCGGTTCGAACAGCTCCTCTTCGGGCAGCCAGCTGCCGGCACCGGCGGCACTCGCAAAAAGCAGCAGGAGAGTGGTGCAGAGCCAGGCCCGGCATCGGAGCGATGAGCGCCGGAATCGGTGCATTGAGGCTCTCCATCGCAGAGGTCGTTTTTTCAGCCTAGGCATTGAGAAAGAGAAGAGAAACTCCGCTTCGGGCCATGTCGCGTGGCCAAATGAAGCGCAATGTTGCACCCTGACCGGGCATCGAATCAACCTCAGTGCCACCGCCAAGCGTTTTTCGCGCCGGCATTGTCGCGGCAATGAAATCCGTTGGCGCCAAGCCGCGAATGGTTAAGGGTTCGGTGGTTCGGCCCTCACCGAGACGTCGAATGGGCGGCTGACTTCCCCGAAATAGAGTGAACGATGGGGGAACGGGATCTCGACTCCGGCAGCGTCGAATGCGTGCTTGACCCGCCGCCGGAATTCCCGCCCCACCTCCCACTGCTTGATCGGCCGGGTCTTCAGGCGCCCCTTGATGACCAGCGACGACTCGGCAAACTGGTCGAGTCCGAACACCTCGATATCGGCGATCAGCGCCGGTCCGAACTTGGCATCCGCGCGCAACTCGGCACCGACCTGTTCGAGCAGGGCAATGACCCGGTCGACATCCTCCTTGTAGGCCACTCCGATCTCAAAGACGTAGGCAGACCACTCATGGGTCATGTTGGAGAGCGTGGTGATGGTGCCGTTGGGGAAGATGTGAACCACGCCTGCGATGTCGCGCAGCACGGTCGTGCGGAAGTTGATCTGCTCGACCAGCCCGCCGGTACCGTTGATGACGGCGACATCGCCGACGCGGATCTGGTCCTCGATGATTAGAAAAAAACCGGAAATCACGTCGCGCACCAGGTTTTGCGCACCGAATCCCACTGCCAGTCCGACGATGCCGGCACTGGCCAGGATGGGGCCGATCTCGACACCGAGATCACGCAGGATGACAAGCAGGGCCACCACACCGATCGAAATAACCAGGCCCTGTCGGATGAGACGCACCAGGGTGCTGATCCGCTTGCCGAACTCCTCGGCGCCTTCGCGTTCCCCCAAGGCGCGGGCAATAATCCGCTGCTCGAGGCGGGTGGTAAATAGCCGGGTCAGGCTCAGCAGGGCAAAGGCGAGCCCAATCACCAGCAACACGCGCAATGCGGTCAGGAGCAGCGTTCTCCAGTCGAACAGCGTGGGCAAATCCTGTAGAACGTCCATTGCGAACCCCGAAATTGTCTCGCCGCAGTGGCTTTGTTACCGTTGCGCGCGGCGTGTGTGTGAACAAGGTTAGACGTTCGCGCCGTTTTACCCCCGCAACCGGAAGGGCATCGTGAATAGCGTCTTTTTCGTCCTGGTCGTTGTCGCCTTCGTGACCGCCGGCTGGCGGCAGATCCAGTGGGACGGCGTCGGCGAGGCGCCGATGAACGCGCTGTCGACGGCGATGATCGATTCGGCGTCGGGCGCCGTGGAGCTCGCCATCGGGCTGGTGGGGGTGATGACCCTGTTCCTCGGACTGGTCAAGGTGGCCGAGGCCGGGGGCATGTTGAACATTCTGGCCCGGCTGATCCAGCCGCTGCTGGTTCGATTGTTTCCGCAGGTCCCCGCCGGCCACCCGGCAATGGGGGCGATGGTGCTCAATCTGTCGGCCAACGCGCTGGGACTCGGCAATGCCGCCACGCCCTTCGGGATCCGCGCCATGCAGGAGCTGGAGCGGCTCAATCCGCGTCCGGGTACCGCGACCGATGCGATGGTGCTTTTTCTCGCCATCAACACCTCGTCCATCACCCTGTTGCCGACCGGCGTCATCGCCCTGCGGGCTGCCGCCGGTTCGGCCGACCCGGCCGGAATTCTGCCGACCACCCTGTTCGCCACCTTCTGCTCCACCGCGGTAGCGATCACCGCCGCCTTCACCTTTCGCCGGTTCTTTCCCGCCCCGACCGGGGCCGCGACGCCGGCATCGGGTGCGGAGGCGGGCGCCGAGCCGCTGCCGGAGGCCGGCGGCGGCTATCCGGTCGGAGTCTCGATCACGGCGCTGGCGGCGTTGTTGGCCCTGATCCCGCTGGCGGTCGCCTATGGCAGCCTGGTGGCGCCTTGGATTCTGCCGGGGCTGATGGTCGGGTTCCTCGGCTTCGGTGTCGTGCGGCGGGTCGCGGTCTACGAGGCGTTCGTCGAAGGGGCCAAGGACGGGTTTCAGGTGGCATTGCGGATCATCCCTTATCTGGTCGCCATCCTGGTGGCCGTGGGTATGCTGCGGGCGAGCGGGGCCCTGGAGGCGGTTGTCGGCTGGATCGGGCAGTGGACCGCGCCGCTCGGCATGCCTGCCGAGGCGCTGCCGATGGCGCTGCTGCGCCCGCTATCCGGCTCCGGTGCCTACGGGATTTTGGCCTCCATCATCAACGACCCGGCCATCGGCCCGGACAGCTATACCGGCTATCTGGTGAGCACGCTGCAGGGCTCGACGGAGACCACGTTCTATGTCCTGGCGGTCTATTTCGGCGCGGTCCAGGTGCGGCGCATCCGCCATGCGCTGGCGGCGGCGCTGACCGCCGATTTGGCCGGCGTGATCGCGGCAGTGGCCGCCTGCAGCCTGCTCTATTCGGCCCTTTGAATGCGGGAACACGAACATTTAGGTGCACTGCGAAGGTGGAAACGTGGCACCTTTTGTCAATGGAACAGGATGAACAGGATTTTTTCAGGATTAACAGGAAAAGGCCTAAGTAAGTGGAATGAGAACAACAAAGGCATGTGGTCGCCGCTTTAATCCATCCTGTCAGTCCTGAAAAAATCCTGTTAATCCTGTCCTATTTTCCTGATCACAAGTTCGGGAGCGCCCGTGAAACCACCCGTCCCTGTCGTTCCCGCCGCCCCCGAGCAGGAGGCCCGCGCCCGCGAGCTGGCTGCCCGCTGGGGGCTTGCGTTCGCCCTCAATCCTTCGTCCGGTTTTGTGCTGGAGGTCGGCGGCGAGCGGGTCCAGCTGCGCCAGTGCGACGACCCGCGCCAGGGGCCGATCTGGGTGGATTTAGTAGGTGGCGCCGTGGGCCACCGACGCCGCTTTGGTGGTGGCCGGGGACAACCCCTCGCCAAGGCCATCGGCCTCAAGGGGGGACGGTCACCCACGGTGCTGGATGCCACCGCCGGACTCGGCCGCGATGCCTTTGTCCTTGCCGCCCTCGGCTGCGAGGTGACCCTGGTGGAGCGCTCGCCCGTTGCCGCGTTGCTGCTGGAGGACGGCCTGCGGCGTGCCGCGGAGGACGCCGACGTCCGGGTGATCGCCGAACGGATGCACCTGGTGCACAAAGATGCGCCCGCCTACATGCGCGAGCTGTCGCCCCCGGAGCGGCCGGAGGTGGTCTATCTCGACCCGATGTACCCGAAAAAGGAGCGGCACGCCAAGGTGAAGAAGGAGATGCAGGCGTTCCAGGCGGTGATCGGCGCCGATGAAGATGCGGACCGGTTGCTGACGGCCGCCCTCACCGTGGCGCGGGAGCGGGTCGTGGTCAAACGCCCCGATTTCGCCGCACCGCTCGCGAACATCCAGCCCACCCTGAGTTTCCCCACCCGCAGCCACCGCTTCGACGTCTACGTGATCCGGGCCATGTGACAGGCGGAGGAGTAACAATTTCACAGGATTAACAGGATTTCGCAGGATTAACAGGATGGATTGAAGGCGAGAACAATGCCTGGACTGGGCTGAGTCGAGAACCCAATCCCGCCGCTTTTATCCTGTTAATCCTGTTGAATGCTATTGGAACCAAGCCCACGCGGGCAGGGCGTTTGGGGGCTGACCGACGTGGCCCGGATCGCAGGCTATGCATAGCCATGTGACAGGCGGAGGAGTAACAATTTCACAGGATTAACAGGATGGATTGAAGGCGAGAACAATGCCTGGACTGGGCTGAGTCGAGAACCCAATCCCGCCGCTTTTATCCTGTTAATCCTGAAACATCCTGTTAATCCTGTTGAATGCCATTGGAACCAAGCCCACGCGGGCAGGGCGTTTGGGGGCCGACCGACGTGGCCCGGATCGCAGGCTATGCATAGCCATGTGACAGGCGGAGGAGTAACAATTTCACAGGATTAACAGGATTTCACAGGATTAACAGGATGGACTGAAGGCGAGAACAATGCCTGGACTGGGCTGAGTCGAGAACCCAAATCCCGCCGCTTTTATCCGGTCAATCCTGAAACATCCTGTTAATCCTGTTGAATGCCATTGGAACCAAGCCCACGCGGGCAGGGCGTTTGGGGGCCGACCGACGTGGCCCGGATCGCAGGCTATGCATAGCCGTGTGACAGGCGGAGGAGTAACAATTTCAGAGGATTAACAGGATGGATTGAAGGCGAGAACAATGCCTGGACTGGGCTGAGTCGAGAACCCAATCCCGCCGCTTTTATCCTGTTAATCCTGAACATCCTGTTAATCCTGTTGAATGCTATTGGAACCAAGCCCACGCGGGCAGGGCGTTTGGGGGCCGACCGACGTGGCCCGGACTGCCGGCTATGCATATGCTGTTTCGTAACGCCAGCGAGAGGAGTGCGAAGAAATGGCCGAGATTACCGACTATCTGGGAGACAAAGCCGGGTATCTGTTGGAGCATCAGTGCCAAGGGATCCCCCGCGATACGCTGCACCTGCCGGGGCCGGATTTCATCGATCGCGTGATGGCGGCAACGGACCGCTCGCCGACGGTGCTGCGCAACATGCAGTTGCTGTTCAATACCGGCCGGCTGGCCGGCACGGGTTATATGTCCATTCTGCCGGTCGACCAGGGCATCGAGCACTCTGCCGGCGCCTCGTTCGCACCGAACCCCATCTATTTTGATCCCGAAAACATCGTTCGGCTCGCCATCGAGGGGGGCTGCAACGCGGTGGCCTCGACCCTGGGCGTGCTGGGGACGGTGGCGCGCAAGTATGCCCACAAGATCCCGTTTCTGGTGAAGCTCAACCACAACGAGCTCCTGACCTACCCGAGCCTGCACGATCAGACCATGTTCGCCTCAGTGGAGCAGGCATTCGAGATGGGGGCGGTGGCGGTCGGTGCCACCATTTATTTCGGCTCGCCCGAGTCGCGCCGGCAGATCATCGAAGTGAGCGAGGCGTTCGCGCGCGCCCACGAAATGGGCATGGTCACCTTCCTCTGGGCCTACTTGCGCAACAGCGGCTTCAAGAAGGATGGGCAGGACTATCACGAGTCCGCCGACCTGACCGGGCAGGCCAATCACCTGGCGGTGACCATCGAGGCGGATATCGTCAAACAAAAGCAGGCGATGTGCAACGGCGGCTATACCGCGATCAACTTCGGCAAGACCCACCCCAAGGTCTACCAGGAACTGACCTCGGACCACCCCATCGACATGGTCCGTTATCAGGTGGCGAACTGCTACATGGGAAGGATCGGCATGATCAACTCCGGTGGGCCGTCCGGCGCCGATGACCTGCAGCAGGCGGTGCGTACCGCGGTCATCAACAAGCGTGCCGGCGGTATGGGGCTGATCTCGGGGCGCAAGGCGTTCCAACGGCCGATGGAGGAGGGGGTGGCCCTATTGAACGCGATCCAGGATGTGTACGCCTCGGATCGGATCACCATTGCCTGAGATGGGAGCGACGTTGGGTAATAGGACAGGATTTACAGGATTTTTTCAGGATTAACAGGATAAAAAAACGCCTGTTTAGACCAAAGTCCATGTAGGGTGTGGTGAGGAACGAACCGCACCGAGAGCGTCTTGGCCGCGAGCGATGCGGTTCGCAAGCTCACCACATCCTACGAAGCTGCGCCTCGGATCGGATAACCGTCGCCTGAGGATGGGGTAACGTTGACCAATGGGACAGGATTAACAGGATGGATTCAGGATTAACAGGATAAAAAACTACTGTTTTAGACCAAAGATAAAATCCTGTTCATCCTGAAAAAATCCTGTTAATCCTGTCCTATCAGCTGCTCAGAAGTCACCCCGACTACCCGAGCCGCTCGTGGGCCCGTTCCTGAATCCCCTGGATGGCATCCAAGAGGTCGTCGAGTTGCTCGGCAAACCGTTCCGACTCGTCGCGTTTGAGGGAGGTTTCGAAGCTGTGCGCGGCCGCCTTCAGCGCTGGCACGCCGCAATAGGTCGCGGCACCATTAAGTTTGTGAACCCGCTGCAAAAGCAGATCAAAATCCTGCCGAGCGTAGGCTTCACGGATCTCCTGATCGAACTGCGGAAGTTCACGCACAAGCATTCCAAACAGCTCCCGAGCCAGCTCGGGGCTGCCTCCGGCCTGTTCCAGGGCCTGCGTTTCATCGAAAGTGGCGAGTTGCGTTTCCATCGCCGGTACACTCTCCGTCGCCGTTGAACCGTTATTTGCGGCCGTTCGTGGCCGCATTCGGTGACTTCGAGGCCAGTGTACCGTAATCGGCAGGCGAGGCAAGCATGCCGTATAATCGGCGCCAAATTGCGCAACGGAGGCGGGCATGGCCTATCCCACCATCGAACAGTTCGTCGGAAACACCCCGCTGGTCCGCCTGCAACGGCTGCCGGGGCAGACCAGCAACACACTCCTGGTAAAGCTGGAAGGCAACAACCCGGCCGGTTCGGTAAAGGATCGGCCGGCGCTCAGCATGATCCGCCACGCCGAAGGCAGAGGCGAGATCAAGCCCGGCGACACGATAATCGAGGCGACCAGCGGCAATACCGGCATCGCCCTGGCGATGGCTGCGGCGATCAAGGGCTATCGCATGATTCTGATCATGCCCGAGAACATGAGCGTGGAGCGGCGTGCCTCGATGCGTGCCTACGGGGCCGAAATCGTGCTGGTCAGCAAGGCTGAAGGCATGGAGGGCGCACGCGATCTGGCCGACGCCATGCAGGCCGAGGGCAAGGGCAAGGTGCTCGACCAGTTCTCCAATTTCGACAACCCGCAGGCGCACTATGAAGGCACCGGCCCCGAGATCTGGCGCGATACCGACGGTGGGGTCACCCACTTCGTCAGCGCCATGGGCACCACCGGCACCATCATGGGCACTTCCCGTTTCCTGAAAGAGAAGAATCCCGCCGTCCAGATCGTCGGCGTGCAGCCGGCGGAGGGCGCTGCCATTCCGGGGATCCGCCGCTGGCCGGCCGAGTACCTGCCGAAGATCTTCGATGCCGCGCGGGTCGACCGGACTTTGGACATCGGCCAGGCGGAAGCGGAGCAGGTCACCCGCGAACTGGCGGCGCGTGAGGGGATCTTCTGCGGGATCTCTTCCGGTGGGGCGGTGGCGGCGGCCTTGCAACTTTCACGCGAGGTGGAGAACGCCACTATCGTCACCATCATCTGCGACCGCGGTGACCGCTATCTCTCCACCGGCGTGTTCCCCGTGTGAATGGTGGGCCAGTAGCTGACGGTTAAGAGCCCAGCCACGACCAATAGGACAGGATTAACAGGATTTTTCAGGATTGACAGGATAAAGAATGACCAAGGTTTTTGGCTGGCGACCCCGTTCCTGGATAAATCCTGTTAATCCTGTTGCATCATCGCAAAGGGTCCCCAAAAGGGCGCCAAGAATAGACGCGCTTTGGTTTTTCTTGGCGTTTTTCGTTTTGGCGAGATCACCGTGTTTGCTGTTCCCGGAGTCTGAATGAACGTTTTGGTTTTTGATATCGAGACCGTCCCCGATGTGGAAGGCGGTCGCCGTCTGTACGATCTGGATGGGCTCTCCGACAAGGAGGTGGCCAGTATCCTGTTTCACAAGCGGCGGCAGGAGACGGGCAGCGAGTTTCTGCGCCTGCACCTGCAGCGGGTGGTCGCCATTTCGGCGGTGTTCCGCCATGGCGAGGAGCAGTTCAAGGTCTGGTCCCTGGGGGATGCGGACGCCAGCGAGCCGGAGCTGCTGCAACGCTTTTTCGACGGCCTCGAGCGCTACACCCCGACCCTGGTCTCCTGGAATGGCTGCGGCTTCGATTTGCCGGTGCTGCACTATCGCGCGCTGGTCCATGGTGTCGCGGCGCCGCGCTACTGGGAGACCGGCGACGACGACCAGAGCTTCCGCTGGAACAACTACCTGAACCGCTACCACTACCGCCACCTCGATTTGATGGACGTGTTGGCCGGCTACCAGGGCCGGGCCAATGCGCCGCTCGACGAGATTGCCACCTTGCTGGGCTTCCCCGGCAAGATGGGCATGAGCGGGGCCAAGGTGTGGGATGCCTTTCTCGACGGCGATATCGAAGGGATCCGGAACTACTGCGAGACCGACGTGCTCAATACCTTCCTGGTCTATCTGCGCTTTGAACTGATGCGTGGTCGACTTACCGCGGAGGCCTACGCCGCCGAGTGTGAGCGGGTGCGTGACAACTTGCGCAGCGAGGGCAAGCCGCATTTCGAAGAATTTCTGAATCGCTGGAAAGCTTGAGTCATGGCCCGAAGAAGACGTAACCGACTGCCGGCCGAACCGGTCCGCGCAAGCATCGACAACATGGCCCACGACGGCCGCGGCGTCACCCGGGTCAACGACAAGACGGTCTTCATCGACGGGGCGCTACCGGGCGAGACGGTGCTGTTCACCTATACCGCCCAGCACCGCCGCTTCGACGAGGGGGCGGCGATCGAGGTGATCGAGGCCTCGCCCCACCGGGTCGAACCGAAGTGCCCGCACTTCGGTGTCTGCGGCGGCTGTTCGCTGCAGCACCTGGACCCAAGCGAGCAGATCAACGCCAAGCAGCAGATCCTGCTCGACAACTTCACGCACCTCGGCAAGGTCACGCCCGGACTCGTGCTGCCGCCGCTGACCGGGCCGCTGTGGGGCTACCGGCGCAAGGCACGGCTCGGGGTCAAGTACGTGCTGAAAAAGGAGAAGCTGCTGGTCGGCTTCCGTGAGCGGCGCAGCCCTTATCTCACCGATCTCAGCCGTTGCGAGGTGCTGCATCCGAGCGTGGGTGAGCGGCTGACCGAACTGGCGGAGCTGATCAGCGGCCTGGAGGCCTATCAGCGCATCGCCCAGATCGAGGTGGCGGTGGACGATCGCCAGACCGCGCTGGTGTTTCGCAATCTCGACGAACTGTCGGCCGCCGATCGCGATTCCCTGATTGGTTACGCCCAGGCGAACGACCTGCGGATCTTCCTGCAGCCCGGCGGACCGAACACGGTGGCGCCGCTCTGGCCCGAACAGGTCGAATTGAGTTACCGGCTGGAGGCTTATGACGTCGGTTACCGGTTCGGCCCGACCGACTTCACCCAGGTCAATTACGACATCAACCGGCAGATGGTCGACCGTGCCCTTGCGCTGCTCGACCCCCAGCCCCGGGAAAGGGTGCTCGATCTGTTCTGCGGTCTCGGCAATTTCACCCTGCCCATCGCCCGCCGTGCCGCGAGTGTGGTGGGCGTGGAGGGGGAGCAGGCGCTGGTTGAGCGGGCGCGGGAGAACGCCGAACGCAACGGGCTGGAAAACGTCACCTTTCACGTTGCCGATCTCGCCGCCGACCTGTCGGATTCCCCCTGGTGGCAGGGAGGATTCGACAAGGTGCTGCTCGATCCCCCGCGCAGCGGCGCGCAAGAGACTCTCGCGCACCTCGCCCGGCTCAAGGTGAGGCGATTGGTCTATGTCTCCTGCAACCCGGCCACCCTGGCGCGCGATGCCGGAATCCTGGTCAACGACTTCGGCTACCGCCTGGAGCAGGCCGGCGTTATGGACATGTTCCCCCACACCGGCCACGTGGAATCCATCGCCCTGTTCACCCGGAAGTAGGATTACGCGGGGACCACCGCTAATCCCGAGTCAATGGTGACGACTGCATGGATGCAGGAGGTAGGGCAACGCATGGAGCGGTTGCCGAGGAACGAACCGCACCGATAATCCCGGGAATGCCGCGAACGATGCGGTTCGCGGGCTCACCACATCCTACGAAATCCCAAGGGCGTGGTCAGGAAGACACGGTTCGCAGGCTCACGACATTCTGAACCTTATGCCTCCAGGTGGTCGGCCATCCAGTGGTGCAGGCCGTCGGCGATACGTTCGGGGCGGTCGTGCCCCTGGCCGCGAGCGGCCAGCTCAGCGGGAAGGAGCGGGGGACCGAACTCGACAATCACCTTTTGGCGACGGCGGGGCAGCCGTCGGCCGGGCGGCAGGGCATCGAAGGTGCCGCGGATCAGCACCGGTACGACCGGCACCGGGTAGCGTTCCAGCAGGCGCCCGAGCCCCGGCTTGAAGCGCTGCAGGTGGCCGTCACGGGAACGCCCCCCTTCCGGAAACCAGACCAGGTCGTAGCCCTGCCGCAGCGTGGTAGCGGCCAGGGCGAGAGTAGCGCGCGGGTTGCGTTCGTTCACCGGGATCGCCTGCGCCAGTCGGCTCAAGAAGCGGGTGAGCGGGTTGCGGAAGGCAGCGCCGGTCCACCCGGCCCAGAAGGTGCGCCGCAGGCGGCGCCGCTCGAAGGCCGCGGCGACGACGAACGGGTCCAGGTAGCTGAGGTGGTTGGGGGCGAAGACACACTGATCCGGCAGCGCGTCGGGTTGGCGGATGTCGAGATCGAAGTAGCGGCGGAGCAGTCGGCGATCGACCGCGTGGATCAGGGCAGCGACGGCCGCGGGAAACGGTGCCAGGGGCCGAATCCAGCGTTGCTCACGGCGCGTCAGTACCTGCTGCGGTTCGTCCAGCGGTGAGGCCGCGGCGGGCGCCTGTTCGCCCTCGGCCACCGCCTGCAGCAGGCCACGGACGGTATCGATGGCGGCGATCCGCTCTTCGCTCAACTCGACCCCGGTCATCCGCCCCACCTCGGCACTCACATCCAGCCACTCCATCGAGTCGATCCCCAGGTCGGTCGCGGTCCGGCTGTCCGGACTCAGGCGTGACTCGGAATAGCGCTGGGCGAGCCAGTCCCAGACGCGCCGCAGTGCCTCGTCGTCGAGCAGCGTTTGGTCGGCCGGATTCATCTGTTCCACCGGCAGCGGTTCGTGGCGGGAATCGGGTCTCTCTTCCCGGGCTTCGCGGTAGCGGTCAGCCAACAGGTGTCGACGGATCTTGCCCAGCCGGGTTCGGGGCAGAGGGGTCAGCGTGACGGCAAACTCGGCCACCCGCTGGTAGCTGGGGAGGTGGCGCGAGACTTCGGCAACGGCTTGCTCCAGTTCTGCCCGTAATGGGTCGCCCGGTTGCACCGCCGGACCGGGCACGAGGAGAGCGTGCAGGCGGTTTTGCGCGTAGAACACGCCAGCCTCGGCAATGGCCGGATGCGCATCGTAGGCGGACTCCACTTCCTCCGGCTGCACGTTCTTGCCGCTTTCGGTGACGATCAGCGTCGAGGCGCGGCCTTCGACATAGACGAAACCGTCGGCATCGATGTGCCCCCGATCGCCGGTTCGAAACCAGCCGTCCTCGGTAAACGCTTCGGCGTCGGCATCGGCGCGGTGGCGGTAGCCGCGGAACACGCCGGGGCCGCGCGCCTGCAACTCGCCGTCGACCGTACGCAGTTCGGTACGCGGGATTGTACGGCCGACGCTGGCGGGGGCCGGCGAGCGTGGCAGGTTGATGGTAAGCAGCGGCGAGGTCTCCGTCAGGCCGTAGCCGACACCCACCGACCAGCCGAAGCCTTCCAGCCGGGTGGCCAGCTCCGGGTCGAGGGCGGCGCCGCCGCTCGCGAGCAGGCGCAGGTTCGGTCCCAGTCGCCGGTGCAGCGGGGCGAACAGCAGCCGTCCGGGCTGCCACCGGGTGCGCCGGCGAACGGCGGTACAAAACGCATCGCCGACGCGGAACAGCCCGGCGGCCAACACGCCACCGCCGGCCGCACGGTTGGCAATCCCCTCCAGCAGGGCCCGGTAGAGCCGCGGCACGCCGATGATGACGTTGACCTCGCCTTCCCGGATGGCCCGCAGCACCTGGGGGCCGGTGAGTGAGCGGGGCAGCACCACGCACAATCCGAGTGCGAGCGGGACCAGCAGCCCGATCACGAACGGATAGACGTGATGAACGGGCAGCGGCAGCAGCGCGCGTTCACCGGGATGGACCAGCCCGACGTCGCGCACGGCGTCGATTTGGTAGGCCAGGTTGGCCTGGCTCAGGGGGACGCCCTTGGGGGGGCCGGTGGTGCCGGAGGTATAGAAAATCGCAGCGGTGGCGCCGGGCTCCGGCTTCGATATCCGCGCGGAGGGGGGCCGCGGCAGACGGGCATCGATTGAATGGCGCTGCAGCTCAGGGGCGAGCGTGGCCAGGCGTTGGCAGCGCGGTCCGTCGCACAGCACCGCGTAGGGGGCGGCGTCGCCGAGCACGGTGGTCAGCGCCTCGTCGGCCAGCTGAACATCCAACGGAACCAGGGTGGCGCCGCTGCGCAGCACCGCCAGGGCGGCTATCACGCTCTCGAGTGATGCGCCCGCCATCAGGCCGATGCGGGGTGTCGCCCTGTCCGAGCGTGACCGCAGCGCCGCGGCCAAATCGTCGACGCGTGCAGACAACTCGGCAAACGTGATCTGCCGTTTGCCTTCTGCTGTGAAGGCGATGACGGCCGGGGCGTCGGCGTGGTCGGGAAACCGGTCGAAATGCTCGAAGAGGGTCTGCATGCCGCTATTCGCCGAAGGTCCGCGCGATGAGTTCGCCAAGGAAGTGCGTCAGGATCACCACGGCGATTGCGATGGAGAGATGTTCGGCGATGGCCGGCAGCGGTCGTTCCGCTTGCGCGAGGGCCGTGCGCCAGCTGAGTAGGGCCAGCAGCGCCAGTCCCCAGGCCACACTGACGAGGACCGCGGTGTCCAGTGCCACGAACAGCAGGATCGGGACGACGAAGGTGGCCGCTACCACGAACTTGGCAAGGAAGGTGGCCAAAGTGGCCGTCCAGATGTGGCGCAAGTCACCGCCGTGCTGGGACTCCTCGGCGATGTGGATCCCCAACGCGTCCGACAGGGCATCGGCGACAGCGATGGTCAAGACGCCGCCAATCACGGCCAGGCGCGAGTGGGTTCCCGAATGCAGCCCCACCATCAGGCCAAGGGTGGTGATGACGCCGGAGGTTAGACCGAAGCTGATTCCGGTGCGCCACGCCCGGTTTTGCATGGAGGCGTAGCCGGGCCTCACTGCGGTCGTTCGTGGGGCCGCGTCGACTCGGGAGGCGGGGTCCATGTACCCAGCGTCCTGCCCTTCTCCGCAATCAGGGCCAACAGTGCGTCATACGGCTCCACGAACTTGCGGATCCCTTCCACGAGGAGTTGGTCGGTCACCTGATGCAGGTCGATGCCGATTTTGGGGAGATCGCGTAACGTCTGATCGGCCAGTTCCAGCTCCTGCTCGAGGGTGTCGGCCGCCTTGCCGTGGTCGGCGAAGGCAGCGATGGTCTCGTCGGGCATGGTGTTGATGGTGTGCGGACCGATCAGTGACTCGACGTATAGCACGTCGCTGTAGCGCGGGTTTTTGGTGCTGGTGCTCGCCCACAACAGCTTTTGCGGGTGGGCGCCGTTCTCCGCGAGGGCCTGCCAGCGCTGGCCGGAGAAGAGGCGTTTGAAATGCTGGTAGGCCACCTTGGCACTGGCAATGGCGGTTCGCCCCAGCAGGTCCACCGGGCGCGGATCGGACTGCTGGATCGGTACCTCCGGATCGAGGCCGGCCTCGATGTGTTGGTCCACCAGTGAATCGATGCGGCTCAGGAAGAAGCTGGCGACTGAGTTGACGTCGTGGACCGAGCGGCCATCGCGCTGTCGCCGCTCCAGGGCACGCAGGTAGGCCCGAGCCACGTTTTCGTAGGCGTCGAGCGAGAACAGCAGAGTGACGTTGACGTCGACGCCGTCGTATAACAGCTGTTCAATGGCGGGCAGGGCTTCCGGCGTGCCCGGGATCTTGATCAGCAGGTTGGGGCGGTCGACGGTTGTGCGCAGGCGGTGCGCCTCTTCGACCGAAGCCTCGGCATTGCGAGCGAGGTGTGGCGACACCTCCAGACTGACGAAGCCTTCACGCTCGCCGCTGAACTCGTAAACCGGTTTCAGGATGTCGCAGGCGTCGCGGACGTCGTCGGTTACCAGCCGCTCGTAGATTGCCTCCGGGCCGAGACCCTGCCCGGCGAGGTCGCGGATGTCGTGGTCGTAGTCGCTACTGCCGGCAATCGCCTTTTGGAAGATGGCCGGATTGGAGGTGACACCGCGTAACGCCTCTTCATTGACGCGGCGGGCCAGATCACCATTGCGGATCATGCTCCGCGTGAGATTGTCGATCCAGTAGCTTTGGCCATGGTCGTGGAGTTCGCGAAGCGGATTCATGACTCCCCCAACAACAAAGGGACGAGGAACGAGAGACGAGGGTCAAGCTCGCTGGCCCGCTTATAAAGCCTAGTAAACTGTGCGCAGCGCGCTCCCTCGTAACTCGTCCCCCGCTCCTGTATTTACGCGCCCGGGCGCTTGCCGCCCTTCGGCTTCTCCTGGCCACGTGCCGCCTCGGCCGCAGAGCGCACGATGTCGCCGGTGCTCTCGCCGACATCCTTGCCCTGTTGCTCCTTGGACATCTCGTGCTTGGCCGTTTCCGCTGCAGCGCGGGCGGCCTGCTCACCCTTTTCCGTTGCCTCTTGCGCCATGTGCTGGGCGCGTTCCATCGCCGCATCCCGGCTCGGGCCCAACGTTTCGTCCTCGGCGCGGGTCGGCGGGAACATCGCACCGAAGAGGGCACCGATGCCCATGGTGGCGAGCCCCACCAGCAGCGGGTTGTCGTGGACCATATCGGAAACGCCCCTGCTGGCCCCTCGGCTCATGTCACGGGCCTGCCCGTAGACCTCGGAGCTTTTGGCCGATACACGTTCGCCGGCCGCACGCATCCGGCCGCTTGCCTTGGCGCTGCCCACCTTGGCCTGGCCGGCGATACTCTGCGCCGATTCACTGATGGCGTGCGCCTTCTCCGATAGGGCCCCGCGCATTCGGCCCGTCGACTCGCCAGTGTGCCGGCCGCTCATCATCAGCCACGCTAGACCGACTCCGACCAGCGTGATCGGCATAGGGTTTTCACTGGCGGTCCAGCCCAGGTTGCGCACATAGTCAGCCGCCGGCCCCGAGCGCAGGTAGTCGATGGAGGTGTCCACCAGTTCGCTGGGATTGAGTCGGGTCTCCAGCGCGTCGAGCGTGCTGGACAGTTCGGCACGAGTACGATCCAGATCGCGCTGGATCTCCGATGTGCTTTTCTCGCCGTTGTGGGGTGACGTTTCGTATGCCATCACATCCGCTCCCTAATCATGTCACGATCCTTGCGCAGCGATTCTGCGGTGTGGCCCGGCGCAAGGTTGCGAGTCTTCAGGTTTTTCCGACCGGCGGCCATCATGGCGAGACCGATGATCGTGACCACGCCGCCGATGATCAACGCCGATAACCATATCGGCACGACGTAGGCCAGCCCGATCACTGCCGCGGCCAACAGGGTCAGAACACCGGCGAAGGTGATCAGCCAACCGGCACCGATTTCGCTGACCCCGGTCTGCACCTGACTGACCTTCTCCGAAAGGTCGGCGCGGATCAGGTCGACCTCTCCATGCAGCAGATCGGTGGTCTCCCGGAACAGGTCGCCAAACAGACCGCCAATCGTGCGTCGACGATAGTGTTCCGTACGTAGGGGCGCTTCATGCTCTGTGCGAGGGATTGACTGTTCCATCAGTGTGCCTCCCTGCTGTATTTGGCCTCGTAGCCGCCTTCATGATGGGTTGCGCTGCTCTTGAGAAAGCGGGTCATCAGAAAGCCGGCGGCGAATGCTCCGCCGATGAAGAGGGCCGGCTGGCGCCGGGCGAACTCGGTGGTCTTGTGGACAACCGCGTCGATATCACCGTCCCGCATGGAAGAGGAGAGACGGTCGAGCCCATCGGCGGCGCCGCCCAGATAGCCGGAAACGCCGGCCTGGCCCTGCTGTTCCAGCGAGGACGCTGTTTGTCGCAGTGCTTCCGCCACACCGTGGACCTGTCCCGCCGCTTGCCGCGCTTGATCCGATACGTAGTGTCGGCTGGCTTCGCGCATCCGGGAACTCGTGCTGCTGGCGACTTGCGACGCCTTGGCCTTGGCGCGACCGGCAGTTGCGGTCGCTCCGGTCAACTCGTCCCGGCGGCGCCGTACGCGGGCGAGCATGTCCTCTTCCAGTCGCTTGGAGAGGATCTGCCGCGCCTGCGGGAACAGCTGATTCTCTTCCTCTTTGATGTGGTCGTCGAACTGGGTCCGGATTTTGACGAACTGTTCGTTCCAGCTGGGGTCATTGACGTCCGTCGTCTCCAGCTTCATCAGACCGTTCTTGATTTCACCGTGTTCATGGAGAGCGTGGCGGACCCGATCACCGGTACGTTGCGAATGCAGCAACTCGGGATAGAACAGCTCCTCTTCGAGCTGCGTATGCAGGTCAAGTTCGTGTTTGAGCTGCTTGAACAGATGCTCCTTTTCGCCGGCATCGCTGTTCTTGTCGATAGCGTCGAACAACGCGTATACGTTTTGATGGTCCTGTCGAAGCAAGGAGTAGATGTCCATCGTGTCAACCTCCGGTGGCCGTGATTTCGGCCCGGCGGGGGCCGGGCCGAACCGAACGACTGTGGGACGACTACTCGGTCGCGCCGTCCATCGGGGCGGAGTCTCCCGTGTTGCCGCCGTCCATACCGGTGCCAGCGCCTCCCATACCTGCGCTCGGCAGTTGCGACGGATCGACCTGGGTGCCGGCTTCGAAGGCACTGAACTCGGCTTGATCGATTTGGCCATCGGAGTTGACGTCGATGGCATTCCAGTGACGGGCCAGCACCTCATACTGCATGAGCTCGGATTGGCTGATATTGCCGTCGCCATCGCCGTCGAGCTGGTTGAAGGAGGATTGCGCCGCGCCCTGGCTCTTTTGCTGGTCTTCAAACGCGCTGAACTCGCTCTGGTCGATCTGGTCGTTGGCGTCCTTGTCGGCCGACTGCCAGTTGTTGATTAGCGGATCACTGGTCTGCGCCTCTTCACGGCTTATATAGCCGCTGCTGTCGGCATCGAGCTCGTCGAAAGAGGCGATATCGGCGGTCGTGTCGGCAGCACCGGGCTGACTCGCCTGGGCCAGCGACAGGTTGCTGTCGACGTTGTCGAAGTCCGCTTCGTTATAGGCTGTGCGCTCCATCAGCGCGTCGCGGCTTTCAATGTTGCTTGCAACGATCCGTTCCTGCTGGAGTTGCAGTTCGTCTACGGGTACCGCCACCTGCTGCTCACCGAGCCCGAGGAAGCCGCCCACCGACACGACCGCGTGCAGGCTCTGGTCCTGCGGGTCCTTGACGACCGACGTGATCTGTCCAAGCTCGGCCCCGTCCGGGCTGACCACCGCCTTGCCCTCCAGTTCACTGACTTGCATGTTCATGAGGTCGCTGGCAGCAGCCGACGTGCCGCCGGGCATGCTGCCGCCCGTGGCGGCACCGGTGTCCGCCGCTGCGCCTGAATCGGAGTATCCGCCCGCGCCGGCGGCAACCACCCAGGCCGGGGCTGCAAGGGAGAGTGCGGCGACGGTACCGGTAACGACAGCGATTTCTTTCAGCTTCATGACGTATCTCCTGAAGAACTGGAATGGGAATGCCAATCTGAGTTTCCAAAGATTTAGCGGGGACGCGAATGACGCGCCATCCGTAGTTTCCACGAGGGAGAAGCCAGGGGCGGAGTTGTCAGTCGGTGTGCATCGAGGAGAGTAGTCGAGCCGTCTCCTCGACCATGACCCTGTCCTCTTCGGAGGACACTGCCCACACTTCGGTGACGCTGTCGTCCGTCGAAATGCGGCCGGCGGTCGCTTGGGTTTGGTTGTTGCGATCGGGGTCGAGGCGGATCCCCAGTGCGTTCAGGGGGGCGAGAATCCTGCGCCGTATCTCCGGAGCGTTTTCTCCGACGCCGCCGCCGAAGACGATGCCGTCGGCACCGCCCAGGGCCGCCAGGTAGCTACCGATATATTTGCACGCTCTGTAGCAGTAGATATCGATGGCAACCCGGGCCGGCGCCGAGTCGTCTGCCAGCAGGTGTGCCATATCGCCGGTACCGGCCAGGCCGAAAAGACCGGAGCGGTGGTACAGCAGATCCTCCAGTTGGGAAGGGGTGTAGCCGGAGCGCTCGGACAGGTAGATGAGTGCGCCGGGATCAATATCGCCGCCGCGGGTGGCCATCACCAATCCCTCCAGCGGGGAAAAACCCATCGAGGTGTCGATGGCGCGCCCCTCGTGGATGGCGCTGATGGAGCTGCCGCCGCCCAGTTGCAGGGTAACAAGACGACCTCCGCCGCCCCGATCCGGATGCAGCCGTTGCCAACTGCGCAACATCCCCTGATGCGCCAGTCCATGGAAGCCGAAGCGGCGAATCCGGTAACGGTCGGCGATTTCCCGCGGGAGCGCGTACCGCCACGCCCGTTCCGGGAGTGTCCGGAAAAATGCGGTGTCGAACAGTGCCACCTGGGTCACCGTCGGTAGGGCCTGCCGTGCAGCGCGAATCCAGCGTGCGGCGACGGGATTGTGGAGGGGAGCCAGGTCGCCCAAACGCTCGATCGTTGCCAGCACCTGCTCGTCGATGCGGGTTGGGCCGGTCAGCTCACTGCCGCCGTGGACCACCCGATGGGCGGCGGCCGCAACCGGGCGGCTCCCGGTAAAGGCTGCGATCGCCTTTGCCGGTTCGGTTGTTTGTGGAGACAGGGAGCGAGCTGCGACCGGCTGACCCTGTGCCCAGAGCTTCAGTTTTACCGATGTGCTGCCGGTATTCACGGTAAGCAGATGCACGGCGAATCCCAGTAATTTCCAGTCAAATTCAGTGTATGCCGGCTGCCGTTGCGTTGACAGTGAATGGTGCGGCGCTAATCTTTGGCTTGAGGGTGAGGGGTGGCCTATGTGGGAAGATCGCCAAAGCCGGCGTATGCCGGTCGACGCGGAGCTCGTCCTGTATCACAACGGGGTTCCGGCTGCCAGCGGCAAGGTGCGAAACGTCAGTCTTGACGGACTGTTCGTGACGACGGACACGAGCGGTTTCTCTCGCGACGATTACGTGGAGATCGAATACCGGAGCAGAAGCGGGTCCAGGACCTACCGCTTCCCGGCCATCGTGGTCCACTCGGAGGAGGGCGGCGTCGGTCTTTACGTGGAACGTGATGACCGCCGGGCATCCGAAGGGATCCGCGCGTTGATGGGGATCCACAAGGGAATCAGGCACTGATGTCCCGGGCGGGGCAACGAATGGAGATCGGTAGCGGGAGCGATTGGCCGTAACCGTGGGCTGCGTCGCCTGCCCGATGGAGGTGGTATGGGCGGTAGGACGAAGGTCCTTGCGATAATTCTTGCGGGCGGCGAGGGATCGCGGCTCTACCCGCTGACCAAGGAGCGCTCGAAACCCTCCGTACCGTTTGGCGGACGTTATCGGATCGTCGATTTCGTTCTGAGCAACTTTATCAATTCCGGCGTCTACTCGATCTACCTCCTGGTTCAGTACAAGTCGCAGTCGCTCATCGAGCATGCCCGCAAGGGATGGAATCTCTCCCCGATTCTGACCGGCCACTTCGTCACCGTGGTACCGCCACAGATGCGGGAGGGGCCGGAGTGGTTCCAGGGAACCGCGGACGCCGTTTACCAAAATCTGAATCTGGTCCGCAAACACCGACCCGATGTGGTCGCGGTGTTCGGAGCCGATCACATCTACCGCATGGATCTGCAACAGATGTTGCGGTTCCACAAGAAAAAGGGTGCGGATGTGACGGTGGCGGCGCTTCCGGTTCCGCTCAGCCAGGTCCAATCATTTGGCATCATCGCCACCCGTCCCGACGGACGCATCGTCGATTTCCAGGAGAAACCCGAACGCGCCACGGCCATGCCCAACGACCCCGGGCATGCGTTCGCCTCGATGGGAAATTACCTGTTCCGGCGCGAGGTGTTGGAGAACGCCCTGGAAAGGGCCCACGAATTGGGCGAGAAGGACTTCGGCAAGCACGTGATCCCGCGACTGATTCGGGAGCGGGAGGTGCTGGCTTACGACTTCTCCCGCAACCGTGTCCCGGGTACCAAGCCCTATGAGGAGCACGCCTACTGGCGCGATGTGGGAACCATCGAATCCTACTGGCGGGCACACCAGGATCTGCTGGGGGCCACGCCACCTTTCGACCTGTTCAACCCTCACTGGCCGATCCGCTCCAGCACCTATGACGGGCCGACGGCCAAGCTGATCCGGGGTGATATCGACAACAGCACCATGGGTGCCGGCACCATCGTCTTCGGCTCCAAGATCCACAATTCGGTCCTGCGCCGCGAAGTGGTGGTCGAGGAGGACGTGGAGATCGAGGATTGCATCATCATGGATTACGTGGTGATCAAGCGGGGTTGCCGGTTGCGGCGGACGATCATCGATCGTTACAACATCATCCCGGCCGATACCCGCATCGGCTATGACGCGGAGCAGGACGCCGAACGTTATTACGTCGACACGGAGTCCGGTGTGGTGGTGGTCTCCAAGGGAAGACGTAACCTGGTACCTGTCTACTGACCATGGGCAGGACCGTCCGGGTCGGGGAACCCTATCCCCTGGGAGCGAGCTGCCGCGACGGCGGGGTGAACTTTGCCCTTTTTTCCGAGAACGCGGAGCAGGTGTTCCTCTGTCTGTTCGATGACGAAGGAGTGCACGAGGTTGAGCGGATACCGCTCTGCGAGCAGACGGATCAGGTATGGCACTGCTTCGTACCGGACGAACAGCCGGGACGTCTCTACGGCTATCGTGTTCACGGACCCTACCGGCCGGAGGATGGGCATCGCTTCAACGCCAATAAGCTGCTTATCGATCCGTACGCCAAGTGTCTTTACGGTGATCTTGTCTGGGACGATGCGCTGTTCGGCTATCGGGTTGGGGCAGACAGTGCCGACCTCTCTTTCGACAAACGGGACAGCGCCCCTTTCGTGCCAAAGGCGCGGGTGATTGGCTCCGGAACATTCGACTGGCAAGGGGACACGGCCCTGCGGGTCCCGTGGCACGACACCGTCATCTATGAGCTGCACGTGAAAGGCTTCTCCGAGCAACATCCGGCGGTGCCACCGGAACTTCGCGGCAGCTATGCCGCACTGGCGAGTCAACCGGTGGTGGACTATCTCAAGGCCCTCGGGATCACGGCGGTGGAGCTGATGCCGGTGCATGCCTTGGTCGATGATCGCTATCTGTGCGAGCGCGGCCAGCGCAACTACTGGGGCTACAACTCCATCGCGTTTTTTGCCCCCGAGCAGCGCTACTCGGCCTTTGGTCAGATCACCGAGTTCAAGCAGATGGTCCGTACCCTGCACCATGCGGGCATCGAGGTGATCCTTGATGTGGTGTATAACCACACGGCGGAAGGCAGCCGACTCGGACCGACACTCTCGTTCCGCGGTATCGATAACGCCGCCTACTACCGATTGGTGACGAATGATCGCCGCTACTACTTCGATTACACCGGCACCGGGAACAGCCTCAACCTGGTGCATCCGCACGTGCTTCAACTCATCATGGATTCGTTACGCTACTGGGTCACCGAGATGCACGTGGACGGCTTCCGCTTCGATCTGGCGGCCACCCTCGCGAGGGAACTGCACGAGGTCGACCGACTGAGCTCGTTTTTCGATGTTATCCATCAGGACCCGGTGCTGTCCCAGGTGAAGTTGATTGCGGAGCCGTGGGATCTGGGGGAGGGCGGGTATCAGGTGGGCAACTTTCCGGTGGGATGGACCGAGTGGAACGGCCGTTACCGCGATGCGGTGCGCAGCTATTGGAACGGCGGCGACGACGTGGTCGGTGAGTTCGCGTATCGCCTGACCGGGTCATCCGACCTCTACGAGAGCGGGGGGCGGCGTCCGTATGCGTCGATCAATTTCATTTCCGCCCATGACGGCTTCACCCTGCAGGACCTGGTCAGCTATAACCATAAGCACAACGAGGCCAACGGCGAAGAAAACCGCGACGGCAGCGACGACAACCGCAGCTGGAACTGCGGCGAGGAGGGAGCTTCCAAGCGGCCGAGGGTCAACGCATGTCGCAATCGGCAAAAGCGAAACCTGCTTGCTACCTTGTTGCTGTCGCAAGGTGTTCCGATGTTACTGGGAGGCGACGAGTTCGGGCGAACCCAGAACGGCAACAACAACGCCTATGCCCAGGACAATCCGATCAGCTGGCATGACTGGTCGTTGGCCAAAAAGAACCGCGCACAGCTCGATTATGTGCGGCGATTGATTGCGCTGCGCAAAGGCCATCCGACCTTCCGTCGCCGGCGCTTTTTGCAGGGACGCAAACTCCATGGCAGCGGCGCCAAGGACATTGTCTGGCTTTCCCGGGATGGCGTCGAGATGGATGAGCAGCAATGGCGTGAACCGGGCCACCGCTTTGCGATGTACCTCTCCGGCGACGGTCTGGATGAGCGCGACACCGATGGCGGCCGGCTGTTCGACGACCATTTTCTGCTGATCCTGAATGCCGAGGTACAGGCAGTGAATTTCCGATTGCCGGATTTTCCACGTGGATGTTGGGTTACGGAGATTGATACGGCGGCCGGCTGGCAACCGCCAAGGTCATTGCGCTACCCGCAGGGGGCACGCTGCCGAGTGCCGGGGCGATCATTGAAGGTGCTGCGAATGCCGCGACAGGCTGCGAAGCCGCAGTCGAATTGAAGGCACGCGGGGCTTTGCCCCTTGAACCTGCTTGGGTGCAGGAGCTAGAGCAACGCCGGGAGCAGTTGCCGAGGAACGAACCGCACCGGACGCGGACGTGACCGCGAGCATGGTGCGGTTCGCGGGCTCACCACACCCTACGGCCAATTTCACGCCGTGTTAGCGATATGCCTTATTCATCCAGGTCGCGCCGTGGCACCGTTTCCGGGTCGGCGGTGATGGGCCGATAGATCTCCAACCGATCGCCGTCGCGCAGCGGCGTATCCGGTTTGGCGACCTTGCCGAAAATGCCCGTGGTCTGGACGTCCAGATCGATCTCCGGAAACCGTTTCAGGATCCCGGAGCGCTCGATGGCTTCAAGCACGGTACAGTTCTCAGGCACCTCCAGCCGCAACCACGCCTGCTGCACCGGTTCGGCATACACTAAGGAGATGTGCATCATTGGGCGCTCCTTTCTAAGTGGCCGGGGCCGCGGATGCCGACGCCAGCGGCCGCGGTGTGCGTGCGACGCGGCGGGCGTCGATAATGCGCTTGCCGGCCATCAGAAACCCCATCATCAAGAATCCCCCCGGCGGCAGGATCATCAGCAGGAAACCCCGGTAATCCGGAATCAGCGTGAGTTCGAGGAAGCGGAAGCCGTCACCGAGCAGCAGCGCCGCGTTGGCAAACAGCGTGCCGCTGCCCACAATTTCGCGTGCGGCACCGAGCGTGACCAGCGCAATGATGAATCCGATGCCCATCATCAGGCCGTCGAATATCGCAGCCCTCACCGGCTGGCGCGAGGCGAATGCCTCGGCGCGACCGAGGATGGCGCAGTTGGTGACGATGAGCGGAATGAACAGCCCCAGCACCTTGTGTAGCTCGTGCAGCCAGGCGTTCATCATCATATCCACCAGAGTGACGATGGCGGCGATGAGCAGGATGAACACAGGGATACGCACCTCCGGCGTGATGATGCCGCGAAACAGCGACACCACGAGGTTGGCCACCACCAGGACGAAGAGCGAGGCGAGCCCCAGCCCAAGGCCGTTGGTCGCGGTGCCGGTGACCGCCAACAGGGGGCAGAGTGCCAGCAGCTGGGCAAAAACCACGTTGTTGTCCCACAGCCCGTCGCGGGCGATCCGCGCGTAATCGATCATAGGTGCGCTCCGGAAAGAGAGTTGCCGTTGATGACCGTCATTGCGCCGCCACCTCGGTGATCGGTTCCGGCTGCAGCAATCGCGCACGGTTCGCCTCGAACCAGGTGAGTCCGCCATGGACGGCATTGACGACCGCCCGCGGAGTGATGGTGGCGCCGGAGAATTGGTCGAAGATGCCTCCGTCTTTTTTGACCGCCCAGCCGGCGGTATCGGGATCGGTCAGGGAGCGCCCGTTGAAGCGGTTAATCCAGTCGTCCTTCGCCGGCTCGATTTTGTCGCCAAGCCCCGGCGTTTCGGCGTGGGCAATGACCCGTACGCCGAGCACGTTGCCGTTGCGGTCCAGCCCCATGATGCAGGTGATGGTGCCGGCATAACCTTGCCCGACCACCTCGAAGGCGACAGCACTGACCTGACCTTTCGTCTCCGCGCGGTAGACCGTCAGCGGCTTGCCATCGGGGCCTTCGGCGGTCAGTGGCGCGTCCAACAGATCGTTGTCGTGCAGTTGCTCCGGCACCACTTGGCTCAATGAAGCCTTGAGGTCCTCGGCCCGGCGTTCGGCGATGGCGCCGCGCGTCTCCAGGTCACCGAGCACCAGCGTGGCCGACGCGAGGGTCGCCATCCCGCCGAGCAGCATCGCCTGGTAGGCAACACGCGAGCGATAGCTGGGAACGAGAACGCCTTTGGTCATTGGGACGCTCCCTTGCGCTTCACTTCGAGTGGCGCGCCGTCGCGGCGTCGGCCGTAGATGCGCGGACGCACGTAGTGGTCGATGAGCGGCGTGGCCGCATTCATCAGCAGCACCGCGAAGGCGACCCCCTCGGGGTAACCGCCCCAGGTGCGGATGGCGAATACCAGGGCGCCACAGCCGGCGCCGAACAGGAACTGCCCCAGGCGACTGGCGGGTGAGCCCACCGGATCGGTGGCAATGAAAAACGCGCCGAGCATCAGACCGCCAGAGAGCAGATGCACCAGCGGGTCGGCAAAGCGGCCCGGATCGACGAGGTGTGCGATGCCGGAGAACAGGGCGACGCTGCCGAGTAGCCCGAGTGGGATCTGCCAGCCGATCACGCGGCGGGCGATCAGGAACAGACCGCCGAGCAGCAGCAGTCCCGCCGAGGTTTCCGCCAGGGAGCCGCGCATGCCGCCGACCGCGGCGTCGAGCCGGTCGAAGTTGCCGGCGAGGGCGGCTGCCACCTCATGGCCGCGGGAGAGCTCGGTCTTGATATGGCCGAGGATCGAGGCGCCGGTGACCGAATCGATCGCCGGGTGACCGCCGAAGGTGATAAGCAGGCCGTCCATAAAGCCGGGTGCCTGGGCACTGCCGAGCGGGGCCGGATTGGCCCACTGGGTCATCTCCAGCGGAAAGGAGATGAGCAGTGCGACGCGGGCGAGCATCGCCGGGTTGAACAGGTTCTGGCCCAGTCCGCCGAACACGTGCTTGCCGACCACCACCGCAAACAGGCCGCCGACCGCGCCGATCCACCACGGTGCCCAGGGCGGCAGGCTCATGGCCAAAAGCCAGGCGGTAAGCAGGGCGGAGCCGTCGGTCAGGTAAGGGCGTAACGGCCTGCCGGCGATGCGCAGCGACAGTGCCTCACCCAGCAGGGCGAAGGCGCAGGTGACAAGCAGCAGGTTGAGGGCGGGCCAGCCGAACAGCCACAGCCCGTATGTGCTCGCCGGCAGCAGTGCCAGCCAAACGGTGAGCATGACGCCTCGCACCGAGGCGTGGGCGTGGGCGTGGGGGGCGGTCAGAACCGGTACGCTCATTGCCCGGCCTCCTGTTGAGTCTCGGCCGCCTTTTTTTGGGCGGCGGCCCGTTTGCGTGCGGCCATCTTTTCCTTCTTTTCGCGTTGCTCCCGCTCCAGGCGTTCACGGCGCGCCTGGGCCAACTGCCTGGTGTATTCGCCCTTGCGCTTGGCCTCGCGCTTCGCGGCCAGTTCGCCCTTGGCGAAGTTGAAGTACTGGGTGAGCGGAATGTGGGCGGGGCAGACATAGGCGCAGGAGCCGCAGCCGATGCAGTCGGCGAGGCCGAAGTCGGCGGCGGCCTCGCTCTTGCCGGCGCGAATGCGGGCCGCCATCTCCAGCGGCAGCAGCCCGAGGGGGCAGACGTTCGAGCACTGACCGCAGCGGATGCAGGCGTGGGGCGGGCGGGCATTGGCGATCTCATCGGCGGTCAGCGCCAGCACACCGTTGCTGCCCTTCACCACGGGGATATCGGTATGGGCGAGGGCAACGCCCATCATCGGCCCGCCGAGCACCAGCCGCGCCGGCTCCTCGCGATAGCCGCCGCAGTGATCGATGAGGTCCTGTACGCGGGTGCCGAACGGTACCTCCAGGTTGGCCGGCGCGGCGATGGCGCCGCCACTTACCGTGACGATGCGTGACACCAGCGGTCGGCCGAAGCGGATCGCCTGGTGCACGGCGTAGGCAGTGGCGACATTGTGCACCAGCACGCCGACCGCGGCGCTTAACTGACCGGCCGGCACTTCCAACCCGGTGACGGTCTGAATCATCTGTTTTTCCGAACCCATCGGGTAGCGGGTCGGCACGCCGACGATGCGGATGGCGGGATAAGGCTCGGCGGCCGCGCGCATCGCCTTCTGTGCCGCCGGCTTGTTGTCCTCGATGGCGACATGGGCGGTCCCGGCGCCGAGGGCGTGCTGCATAATGCGGATGCCGTCGATCACGCCGTCGGCGCGCTCGCGCATCAGCCGGTCGTCGGCGGTGAGATAGGGTTCGCACTCGGCACCGTTGATCACAAGGGTGTGGATCGGCTTGGAGAGGCCGAGGTTCAGCTTCACGGCGGAGGGAAACGCTGCGCCGCCCATGCCGACGATACCGGCCGCTCCCACCTTGCCGGCGATCACCTCCGGTTCGATCTGGAACGGGTCGATGGGTACCACCACATCGCACCAGCGCTCCTCGCCGTCGGGCTCGATCACCACCGCCAGGGTCGACAGCCCCGACGGGTGCGGCGCGGTTACGTCGTCCACAGCAAGCACCGTGCCCGAGGTCGGTGCGTGAACCGCTACCGACAGGCCGACGTCGGGCTCACCGATCACCTGCCCTTTGAGGACGCGTTGGCCGATCTTGACCGAGGGCTTGGCCGGTACGCCGATGTGCTGCTGCATCGGTACATGGAGTCGCACCGGCAACGGCAGCGGGCGAACCGCCAGATCGCTGGTAGGCCCCTTGTGCTCGTCGGGGTGTACGCCGCCTTTAAACCGAAACAGTCGCATCGATGGATACCGTTTTGGATTAGTGATCCGCAGATGAACGCGAATAAACGCGAATAACAGGAAGTTTCACTTTCTGGTCTCCGCAGTTCGCTGATATCTGCCGTGTGCAACCGCAGTGGAAACACCTGTTTTCAAAAATTTGCGTTCATTCGCGTTCATTTGCGGATCAACCCTTTTTAGGCCGCTGCCCGCGGCAGTTCGATTTCGGGTTTCGGCCAGCGCCACTCGCGCAGGCCGGGTTCGGGTTCGACCATCTGCATGCACTCGGTGGGGCAGACGTCGACACAGGCGCCGCAGCCGGTGCAGGCCTCGTAAAACACCACGTGGATCTGCTTGGGGGCACCGACGACGGCGTCGGTGGGGCAGACCTTCTGGCACTTGAAGCAGCCAATGCAGAGGTGCTCATCGACGCGGGCGAGTTTCAGGGTGTCGTCGCCCAGGGCGGCGAGGTCGACACTGATGTTTAGCCTCTCGGCCAATGCCTCCACCAGCGTCTTGCCGCCGGGTGGGCAGAGATTGAGCGGGGCCTCGCCGGCGGCAAGCGCCTGGGCCGCCGCCGGACAACCTGGCATGCCGCACTGGCCGCAGTTGGTGCCCGGCAGCAACCCGGCAATTTCATCGACCAGCGGATCGCTTTCCACCTTGAACTTCTTGGCCGCCAGCCCGAGCAGGAAACCGAGGGCGAGGCCGAGGAGGGTCAGGACCAGGATCGCGTGCATGTTCTCGCTCCCTTATTTGACCGGCAGGCCGGTAAATCCCATGAACGCCAGGGACAGCAGCCCGGCGGCAATGAAACCGATCGGCGCCCCGGCGAACGCCGCCGGCACCGACGACAGCGCCAGCCGCTCGCGTACCCCGGCGAACATCACCATCACCAGGGTGAAGCCGAGGGCGGAGCCGAACCCGTACATAAAGCTCTCGATAAGGCCGTTGCCCTCCTGCACGTTGAGCAACGCCACGCCCAGCACCGCGCAGTTGGTGGTGATGAGCGGCAGGAAGATCCCCAGCATCTGGTAGAGGACCGGACTGGTCTTGCGGATCACCGTCTCGGTGAACTGCACAACCGCGGCGATCACCAGGATGAAGGAGAGGATGCGCAGGAACTCGACCTCGAGGGGCACCAGCACGAAACGCTCCAGCGCCCAACTGGCGACCGAGGCGAGGGTGAGCACGAACGTGGTGGCCAGCCCCATGCCGAGCGCCGTGTCGAGTTTGTTGGAGACGCCCATGAACGGGCAGAGCCCCAGGAACTTCACCAGCACGACGTTATTGACCAGGGCCGTGCCTAACAGGATCAACAGGTATTCGCTCATTGCACTGTGTCGTTCCCAGTGGTCGTTGCGAAGCAGGGTGCAGTATCCGTGCCACCGCTACGGCTTTGTCGGGATGACCACGCCGGGACACGTGAGGGGCGGGGCAGTGCACGCTTTTCGGGAGCCGATCGGCACGCCCGCCCCAAAATGGGGAGCGAATGTCGTGTGACGAACACTGCAACACCGCCCGGATCGACAGCGGCAATGTAGGAAATACGACAGGCACACGCACGATCAACCCCGCGCATACGATTTGGCCCGCAATTTGCGTTTGCCCTGAAGCAAGACAGAGGGCTCTCGCAAGACGCCAGGATCATTAAGGGAAGCTGAGTAAATCGGCATCGCGATGACAAGCTTGGCGCCTCGGCGAGAGAACAGATGAATTTCGGTCCACGAACCGGGAACGTGATATGAGAGAAGACGGAGGTAGTAGGCCATGAGCGAGTCACCGACCATGGACAGCCTGGCCGACGTGATCCGCGACTTTCTGGCCGCGCCGCCGCACGGCACACCTCAGGTGCTGATCGAATCACTGGGTAGGGCGGTCGATCAGGTCGCCGGGGCCTTGCCGCCGCGTCTGTTCTATGCGGCCGTCGAACAGGCGCAGGTCGCCATTTCGATTACCGATCTCGATGCCAACATCCTCTACGTCAACCCGGCCTTCGTGCGCGTGACCGGATACACCCTGGATGCCGTGCTCGGGCATAACGAGTCGCTGCTGTCCGACAAGCGGACGCCCCGCCACGTCTATCAGGATCTGTGGGGCGCGCTCACCGAACAGCGGCCCTGGTCAGGTCGCATGGTCAATCGACGCCGCGACGGGCGCCGCTATCTGGCCGAGCTGATCGTGGCGCCGGTTATCGATGCATCCGGCCGCACTTCGCACTATCTCGGCATGCACCGCGACGTGACCGAAATGCATCGCCTGGAGCAGCAGGCCGCCAATCAAAAGGCGTTGCTGGAGTCGGCCATGGATGCCGCGCCGGTGGCGGTGGCGCTACTCGATGGGCAACAGCAGGTCGTCCTTGACAATATCGCCTACAAGACGCTGGCCAGTGACATGGGCCGGGAACCGGCCGGTGTGATCCTGAGCGCGGCCCGCGAACGGATCGGCGGCCATCCCGGTATGGGCTTCGCCGATCTGGAAGTGACCTTTTCGTTCGGCGGCAGCACCCGCTGGTTCGCCTGCTCTGGAACCTGGTTTCGCGAACGCGACCCGAGTGCCGATGCCTTCTTCAGGGAGGAAACAAACGACTACCTGCTGCTGATGGCGAAAGAAACCACGGACCTGCACCGCCAGCAGGAGCAGATCCGGACCAACGCCATGCATGCCCTGATGGCGGAATCGGAGCGGGAGCAGGCGCTTCGCGAGACGCTGGCGGCGGCGGCCTATCAGCTGCGTGGCCCGTTCAATCTGCTGTCGGCAGCACTCGGCATGCTGGAGCGGCGCATCGGCAAGTGCCCGGAATCGGATGGCGGCATCATTGACGTGCTGCGCCAGGCGCTGAATGCGGGAAACGAAGCGATCGCCACCTTTGAATCCTCGGGACTGCGGCCGCGCAACGAGGCGGCGGTACCGCTCAATCTCAATGAACTGCTGCGCGATGTGCTGGCGGTGGTCACCCCGCGCATGCTGGCTCTCGGCGTCACCGTGGACTGGCAGCCGGCATCGGTGTTGCCGGCGCTCAACGGGTTCGAGGGCGATCTGCGCGGGATGTTCAAGCAACTGGTCGACAACGCCCTCGATGCATTGGAGGAGGTCCCTGCCCAGCGCCGGGAGTTGTTGGTGCGCACCTTGACCGATGGTGCAGGGCACGTGCAGGTGGTGATCGCCGATCAGGGGGAGGGGATCGATGATGCGCTCCGATTCCGAATTTTCGAACCGTTCTTCACCACCCGCGGCGAAAAGGGCCATCCGGGTATGGGGCTGGCGCTGGTGCAGGAGGTAGTCAACCGCCATGCCGCCACCCTGGCCCTGGAGCCGGGCGAGCCGCGCGGTAGCCGCGTCACCGTTTCCCTTCCGACCAAGTCCCGCGACGCCTGATTTGGAATCATCATGAACCGAAGCCTGCTAATCGAAAGTGAACTGGAAACCCTCTACCAGGCGAGTCAGGTCCTGAGCCGCTCGTTGAATCTGGAAGAGACGTTAAGAGGTGTCCTCGAGATCCTGCACGAGGGCGCCGGCATGCAGCGGGGGATGGTGACCCTGCTCGATCCCGACTCCGGCGAACAGTGGGTCAGCGCCGTGCATGGCATCGAGACCCGCATCGAGGGTGTCCGTTACCGCGCCGGCGAGGGTATCGTCGGGACCATCCTGGCGCGGGGCGAAACGGTGGTGGTGGAGCGGTTGGCGAACGAGCCGCGTTTCCTCGGGCGGCTCGGGATCTACGACCCCAAGCTGCCGTTCGTCGGTGTACCGATCCGAACCGGGGAAGGCGAGTCGATGGGCGTGCTCGCGGCACAACCGGAGGGGGCCGACTGGTTGGAGGAGCGCGCCCACTTCCTGGAGATGGTCAGCAACCTGATTGCCCGCAACGTGCGCCTCGCCCTCGAGGTCGAGCGCGAGCGGCGGGACCTCACGGACGAGCGCGATCGCCTGCGTCGGGCGGTGCGGGGCAATTACGGCTTCGACAATATCGTCGGCCGTGCGGACGTCATGCGGCGCGTCTTCGAGCAGGTCCGACAGGTTTCGAAGTGGAACAGCACGGTGTTGATCCGTGGCGAGTCCGGCACCGGCAAGGAACTGATCGCCAACGCAATCCATTACAACTCGCCGCGTGCCGGCGGCCCGTTCGTGAAACTCAACTGCGCGGCGCTGCCGGACAACCTGCTCGAATCGGAACTTTTCGGTCACGAGAAGGGCGCCTTCACCGGTGCCGTGACGCAGCGCAAGGGGCGCTTCGAGCAGGCCCACGGCGGCACCCTGTTCCTCGACGAGATCGGAGAGATCTCCGCCACTTTTCAGGCCAAACTGTTGCGCGTATTGCAGGAGAGTGAATTTGAACGGGTCGGCGGCACCCGTACCCTAAAGGTGGACGTGCGCATCATCGCCGCCACCAACCGCGACCTCGAATCGGCGGTGGAGGCCGGCGACTTCCGCGAGGACCTCTATTACCGATTGAACGTCATGCCGATCTACCTGCCGGCCCTTCGCGAGCGACCGGAAGACATCCCGGACCTGGCCAGCTTCCTGGTGGAGAAGATCGGCCGTGCCCAGGGCCGCAAGCTGGCCGTTACCGACAGCGCCTTCCGCCTGCTGATCCGCCACGATTGGCCCGGCAATGTACGCGAACTGGAGAACTGCCTGGAGCGGGCCGCGATCATGAGCGAGAGCGGCACCATCGACCGCGACGTGATCAGCCTCACCGGCCTGGAAGAGCGCCTGCCCCTGCGCCGCACCCCGGCTCCCGACACCCGCGACCTCAGCGATCCCGAACTCGACGAACGCGAGCGGGTCATCGCCGCCCTCGAACAGGCCGGATGGGTCCAGGCCAAGGCCGCGCGCCTGCTGGACATGACCCCGCGCCAGATCGCCTACCGCATCCAGACCATGAACATCAAGGTGCGACAGCTTTAGTGGCGAAAAGCCTTCAACGCAAAGGCGCGAAGACGCGAAGGGCGCAAAGGTTTCTTTATTCGGTGCCTACCGTTCTAGGGGGAGTTGGAATGAGCGCGACGCCTTCCGCACGCTTACCGCATCCCTTCCTTTGCGCCTTCGCGTCTTTGCGTTGGATCTTTATGCGGTACGCAGGAGGCGACGGGCCTCGTCGAGGAGGGCCTTGCGGCGGAAGAGGAGTTGCAGGCGGCTGCCGCCGCTTTGGTAGTAGAGTACCGCGGAGCGGATGGCGGCCAGCAGCAGGGCGCGGACGCGGTTGGAGACCGGGGTGTGATTGAGGTGACCGTGTTCACCGGTGACCATGATCCGCGGCGTCAGGGTGCTGACGGTGTTCACGTAGGTATCGGCCAGGCCGGCAAAGACATTGTCGTGGGTCAGGGCGAAATGCTCTGCCTGACGTTCGGCGCGCTCGAGGCCTCGGCCGACCTTGTCCAGCAGGTCCGGCCGCTTGAACAGCTTCCGTTCCAGGTGCAGCACGGCGACCGCGTAGCGGGTCAGTTCGGCATTGCGCGGGGCGGCGCCGGTGGTGAGCTGGCGTTCCAGGATTTCGAGGCCGGTGCGGAGCTGTGCGGCGCTGCCGTAGACATCCTCCGTGGTCTGCGGCGAGGTGACGAACAGGGAGCGGATACAGGTCTCCACATCCGAGTTGTCGGCGCTTCCGCGGCGGGCCACCTGGTCGACCAGGTGAACGGCCTGAAAAATGCCGGCGAGGGCGAGCGTCTTGTCGGTCAAATTCTTGTTCATAGCCTAATGTGCGGGCGCATCGTGAAAATAGGGATGTTGGACCGACAACTCAACGGGCGATGTCGGAAAGCTTGAAGCGCTTCTCGATGACGGCCCCGCCGAGGCACACCTCATCGGCATAGAACACCACCGATTGGCCGGGCGTGACCGCCCGCTGTGGCGCCTCGAACAGCACCTCACTGCCGTGCTCCCGCGGTGAAACCGTACACCGCTGGTCCACCTGCCGGTAGCGGGTCTTGGCGGTGCAGTGCAGGGGCAGTGCGGGTCCTTCGCCGGCGATCCAGTGCACCGGTCCGCTGATCAGCCCTTCGCTCAAGAGGCGGGGGTGGTCGTGTCCCTGGGCGGCGACCAGTAGGTTGTGCTCAAGGTCCTTGTCCACCACGTACCACGGCTCTTCCGGAAAGCCGGGCACGCCGCCGATGCCAAGTCCCTGGCGCTGACCGATGGTGTAGTACATCAGCCCCTGGTGGCGCCCGACGCGGGTTCCCTCGGGGGTGTGGATCTCGCCGGGGGAGGCCGGCAGGTAGCGGCTCAGGAACTCGCGGAATTTGCGTTCACCGATGAAGCAGATTCCGGTGCTGTCCTTCTTGTCTGCCGTGACCAGGCCTTCGCGCTCGGCAATGGCACGTACCTGTTCCTTGCGCAGCTCTCCCACCGGAAACAGCGCCCGTGACAGTTGCGCCTGATTCAGGCCGTGCAGGAAGTAGCTCTGGTCCTTGCCCGCATCCCGCCCGCGCAGCAGCTCGAAGCGGCCGTCGCGCTCCCGCACCCTTGCGTAGTGGCCGGTGGCGATGGCATCGGCACCCAGGCGCAGGGCGTGGTCGAGGAACGCCTTGAACTTGATTTCGGTGTTGCACAGCACGTCGGGGTTCGGGGTTCGGCCGGCGCGGTACTCTTCCAGGAAGTGGCTGAACACCCGGTCCCAGTATTCGGTGGCGAAATTGACCGTGTGCAGCCGAATGCCCAGCGCATCGGCGACCGCCTGCGCGTCCTTCAGGTCCTCGGCAGCCGAACAGTAGCCCTCGGTATCATCCTCCTCCCAGTTCTTCATGAACAGGCCTTCGACGCGATGGCCCTGTTGAAGGAGCAGGTGAGCGGCCACGGAGGAGTCGACACCGCCGGACAGACCGACGATCACATGGCGGGAAACAGTTTCCATCAAAGAATATGCGTCACAAGGTCGAGGGGATGGCGACGCCCGGTCAAATAGTCTTCGACGCAACGCAGCACCATCGGACTGCGCAGCCGGTGCTGCTGGGCGAAGATCTCGTTGCGGTCAAGCCAAATCGTATCGATGATCTCTTCGTCGAGGGTCTGTCCCGGGTCGGGTTCGGAGGCGGCGCCGGTGATGGCGAAACGGAGGAAGGTCAGCCCGTTCTGCGGGTTGGTCCAGTGATAGATGCCGAGCAGCGCCTCGGGCGTGAAGCGGCGTCCGGTCTCCTCCAGCGTTTCGCGGACGACGGCATCCAGCAGCGACTCGCCGTTTTCCACGTGGCCGGCCGGCTGGTTCAGTACCATCGATTCGCCCCGTTGCTCTTCCACCATCAGGAAGCGCCCGTCGTGCTCGATCATCGCAGCGACGGTCAGACGCGGTCGCATGTTCATCGGTTCGTCCTCCTTCGGGCCGGGGGGCCCGGTGGTTGGCCTGCCGGCCGGCCAAGCGCCTGCAACTCGTCCCGGCTCGCCTCGCGCCACTCGCCCGGCGCCAGGCCATCGAGTCGCAACGGGCCGATCGCCACCCTCACCAGGCGCAGCGTGGGGTGGCCGACAGCGGCCGTCATCCGCCGGACCTGCCGGTTGCGGCCCTCCACAATGGTCAGTGCGAGCCAGGCCGTCGGCACCTGCTTGCGGTAGCGAACCGGCGGATCCCGTTCCCATAGTATGGGTTCTTCGATCCGCGCTACCCGCGCCGGCCGGGTCGGACCATCGTTAAGCACCACTCCTTTTGACAACGTCGCGAGCGCCGCGTCATCGGGTTCGCGCTCCACCTGCACCCAGTAGGTCTTCGCCAGCTTGTGGCGCGGCTCGGTGATGCGGTGCTGGAGGCGCCCGTCGTCGGTCAGCAGCAGCAACCCCTCGCTGTCGCGGTCGAGGCGGCCGGCCGGGTAGACCCCCTTCACGTCGATGTAGTCCGCCAGGGTCGGACGTCCGTCTCCGCCACGGAACTGGGTCAGGACACCGAACGGTTTGTTGAACAGGAGCAGCATGCAAAAGGCGGGTCGGAAAGAAACACCGCTATTCTGCCACAAGCCGGTTGGTTGTTGGCCGGCGGAGGAGACAACCACGCCGCCGAGCCCTCAACCCGGGACCCCATGATAAGATCCCTCTTTCTAAATTTGGTTCGAGGAATCGGAACAACCATGGCGTACGAGAAGATCCAGGTACCGGCGGGCGGTGAGAAGATTACGGTCAATGCCGACTACTCCCTCAACGTGCCGTCGCGGCCGATTGTCCCCTTCATCGAGGGGGACGGTACCGGCGTGGACATCACCCCGGTGATGCGCAAGGTGGTGGATGCCGCGGTGGCGAAGGCGTACGGCGATGCGCGCTCCATCGCCTGGATGGAGGTCTACGCCGGCGAGAAGGCCAACGCCGTTTACGGCGAAAATACCTGGCTGCCGGCCGAGACGCTGGAGGCGGTGAAAGAGTTCGTGGTCTCCATCAAGGGACCGCTGACCACCCCGGTTGGCGGCGGCATCCGTTCCCTGAACGTCACCCTGCGCCAGAAGCTGGACCTCTACGTCTGCCTGCGCCCGGTGCGCTACTACACCGGTACGCCGAGCCCGGTGAAGGAGCCGGAGAAGACCGACATGGTCATTTTCCGTGAGAACTCCGAGGACATCTACGCCGGTATCGAGTGGGCCGCCGGTACCCCGGAGGCGCAGAAGGTGATCGAATTCCTGCAGAAGGAGATGGGGGTCGAGAAGATCCGCTTCCCGGAAAGCTCGGGGATCGGCATCAAGCCGGTCTCCGCCGAGGGCACCAAGCGCCTGGTGCGCAAGGCGATCCAGTACGCCATCGACAACGACCGCGACTCGGTGACCCTGGTGCACAAGGGCAACATCATGAAATTCACCGAGGGCGCCTTCAAGAACTGGGGCTACGAGCTGGCCGCCGAGGAGTTCGGTGCGGAGCTGCTCGACGGTGGTCCGTGGATGCAGTTCATGAACCCCAGGACCGGCAAGCCCGTCGTGATCAAGGACGTGATCGCCGATGCGTTCCTGCAACAGATCCTGCTGCGTCCGGCCGAGTACAGCGTCATCGCCACCCTGAACCTGAATGGCGATTACGTTTCCGATGCCCTGGCGGCGCAGGTGGGCGGTATCGGCATCGCGCCCGGTGCCAACCTGTCCGATACGGTGGCGATGTTCGAGGCGACCCACGGCACCGCGCCCAAGTATGCCGGCAAGGACCAGGTCAATCCCGGCTCCCTGGTGCTCTCCGCCGAGATGATGCTGCGCCACATGGGCTGGGTGGAGGCTGCCGACCTCATCGTTAAGGGCATGTCCGGCGCCATCGCCGCCAAGACCGTCACCTACGATTTCGAGCGGCTGATGGAGGGGGCGACCCTGCTAAGCTGTTCCGGGTTTGGTGACGCGATCATCGATAACATGTGACCCGGAACCACCGAGGCACCGGAGAGAACGCGTGAGTCCTTCGGTGTCGTCGGTGGATTCGGCAGGTCCGTCGCCACGGCATCCGGCAGACGATTCGAGTTCCCGGGCAGACCTCGCGGTCTTTGGCCTCGGCGAGTCGTTGTTACACTAACAATGACGGCCCGGCCCGGGACGAACTTCCCATTGAACGCGGTTTCTAACCCCATAGTGGTATAGTCGGGAAAGGGGTTGGAAATCGCCAGACCGGCCTATAAGGTAGAGAACTCGGGTTTTCGACGAATAGGCGCGTTTTTTTCGGGGTAACAGGTCATGGCGAACAAGGACCACGTCCAACACGAGCACGATGATGGACTGGCGGTCGAGGAGAGTAAGCCCGCGTTGAAGCGGCCGCCGATGTACAAAGTCGTGATGCTGAACGATGACTATACTCCAATGGACTTCGTGGTCCATGTGCTCGAAAAGTTCTTCGGCATGGACCGACACAAGGCAACACGCGTGATGCTAACGGTACACAACGAGGGCAAGGCGATATGCGGGATCTTTTCGCGGGACGTCGCCGAGACCAAGGTGACCCAAGTATGCGAACACGCGCGAAAGCATCAGCATCCGCTGCTCTGCACAATGGAAGCTGCGTAAGCGTCCGAGGTCTGACATGCTGAGCAAAGAACTGGAATTTACCCTGAATCTCGCCTTCAAGGAGGCGCGCGCCAAGCGTCATGAATACATGACGGTTGAGCACCTATTGCTGGCGCTGTTGGACAACCCGTCGGCGGTCGAGGTGTTGCGCGCCTGCGGCGCGGATTTGGACACCCTGCGTCGGGAGTTGAGCGATTTTCTCGACGAAACCGTCCCGCTGCTGCCGGAGAATGCGGACCGCGAAACGCAACCGACACTCGGTTTCCAGCGGGTGCTGCAGCGCGCCGTGTTCCAGGTGCAGTCTTCGGAGAAGAAGGAGGCGACCGGCGCCAACGTGTTGGCCGCGATTTTCAGCGAAAAGGAATCGCAGGCCGTCTACCTGCTGAACAAACAACAGATCACCCGCCTCGACGTCGTGGACTACATTTCCCACGGGATCAGCAAAAACAACGAAGAAGAGGCGGAGGAAGACGAGTTGAACAGCGCGGCCGAAACGGACGCCGAATCCTCCCGCAGCCCGCTGGAGGCTTACGCCACGAACTTGAACGAGCTGGCACGCAAGGGGCGCATCGATCCGCTTATCGGGCGTCGCCAGGAACTCGACCGCACCATGCAGGTGCTCTGCCGTCGCCGCAAGAACAATCCGTTGTTCGTCGGCGAGGCCGGTGTCGGCAAGACGGCCCTGGCCGAAGGGCTCGCCAAGAAGATTGTCGATGCCGAGGTGCCCGAGGTGATCAAGGACGCCACGGTGTATGCCCTCGACATGGGCGCGCTGCTGGCCGGCACCAAGTACCGGGGCGATTTCGAAAAACGCCTGAAGGCAGTCCTGGCACAGCTGAAACGGGAGAAGCACGCCATCCTGTTTATCGACGAGATCCACACCATCATCGGTGCCGGCGCCGCTTCCGGTGGCGCGATGGATGCGTCGAACCTGATCAAGCCGGTACTCGCCAACGGTGACCTGAAGTGCATCGGTTCGACCACTTACCAGGAGTACCGCGGCATCTTCGAGAAGGACCATGCCCTGGCCCGGCGCTTCCAGAAGATCGACGTGGCAGAACCGAGCGCCGAAGAGACGGTGCTCATCCTGGAAGGGCTGAAGAGCCGCTTCGAATCACACCACAGCGTGCGTTACACCAAGCAGGCGATCCGCCAGGCGGCGGAACTCTCGGCCCGCTACATCAACGAGCGCCATCTGCCGGACAAGGCGATTGACGTGATCGACGAGGCAGGCGCCCAGCAGCGCCTGTTGCCGGTGTCGAAGCGCAAGAAGACGGTCGGCGTAAAGGAGATTGAATCGGTGGTGGCCAGCATGGCCCGTATTCCGCCGAAGACCGTCTCCAGCTCCGACAAGGAGAGCCTGCGCAACTTGGAACGTGACCTGAAGCTGATGAT
Organism: Gammaproteobacteria bacterium; assembly: GCA_041685045.1. Classification (GTDB taxonomy): domain Bacteria; phylum Pseudomonadota; class Gammaproteobacteria; order Thiohalomonadales; family Thiohalomonadaceae; genus Thiohalomonas. The sequence continues at coordinate 83,909 of JAWLGP010000003.1, read as the reverse complement.
CTACGGTCAGGACGAGGCCATCGACGCCCTCGCCACCGCGATCAAGATGGCGCGTTCCGGCCTGGGCCAGGAGCAGCGCCCGATCGGCGCCTTCCTGTTTGCCGGTCCGACCGGCGTCGGCAAGACCGAGGTCACCCGCCAGCTGGCGCGGACCCTGGGCATCGAGCTGGTGCGTTTCGACATGTCCGAGTACATGGAGCGGCACACCGTCTCGCGGCTCATCGGCGCACCGCCGGGCTATGTCGGTTTCGACCAGGGCGGGCTGCTGACCGAGGCGATCACCAAGCATCCGCACGCGGTGCTGCTGCTCGACGAGATCGAGAAGGCGCACCCGGAGGTGTTCAACATCCTCCTGCAGGTGATGGACCACGGCACGCTGACCGACAACAACGGACGCAAGGCGGACTTCCGCAATGTCATTATCGTGATGACCACCAACGCGGGTGCCGACCGGATTGCCCGGCCGTCCATCGGCTTTACGCCACAGGACCACTCGGGCGACAGCATGGAGGCCATCAAGCGGCTGTTCACGCCGGAGTTCCGCAACCGCCTGGATGCGACCATTCAGTTCAAGTCGCTGGACCCGGCCACCATCCGTCATGTGGTCGACAAGTTCGTCATGGAGCTGGAAGAGCAGCTGCACGAAAAAGGTGTCACCCTGGACGTGGACCAGAAGGCCAAGGCGTGGCTTGCCGAACGGGGCTACGACCCGACCATGGGTGCGCGGCCGATGGCACGCGTGATCAAGGAGCACATCAAGAAGCCGCTCGCCGAGGAGCTTTTGTTCGGCCAGCTCGAGGGTGGCGGACACGTCTCCATTACCGAAGAGGGCGGGGCCCTCTCCTTCGAATTCGAGGGTAAGGAAGAGGCCGTCGTCCACTGACCCGACCGGCGTGGGCACCCCTCTCTCCAAGGAGAGGGGATCCTGCGGCAAGGTCAGTCAAAGCATCCGTACAACAGCGAAAGCCTGGCCGGGTTCCCGGTCAGGCTTTTTTGCGTTTGCAGCGGAGCCGGTGGAAGCGAAGCTTAGCGGGCGCGGAAGGTAATCCGACCCTTGGAGAGGTCGTACGGGGTCAGCTGGACGGTGACCTTGTCGCCGGTGAGGATCCGGATGTAGTGCTTGCGCATCTTGCCGGAGATGTGGGCGGTGACGACATGCCCATTTTCCAGTTCGACGCGGAACATCGTGTTCGGAAGGGTCTCGATGACCGTCCCTTCCATTTCAATGCCTTCTTCTTTTGCCATGCAGTCTCATTTCTCCGCTGAAAAGCCGTATTAACGCATCAACCAGTGTTAAAACGGCCGCTTATATTGCCTGAATCCGCGTACGGAATCAAAGCGCAAGTATAGCCGAGGCGGGAAGAGACGGACAAAGTGGAATTGGCAAGCAAGATATCTCGCCAAGGCGCAGCCTCGAGAAGGCATTCAACAGGATTGACAGGATGTTTTCAGGATTAACAGGAAAATGCCCTTTAACCCATCCTGTCCATCCTGAAAAATCCTGTTAATCCTGTTAAATCAGGACATCCCAACAAGCGAAACTAAAGGCTGTCCAGGTCGTGCCAGCGGCCTTCGGACAGCACTTCCAGGGGGCGATAGGCCCGCTTGTAAGCCATCTTGGGCGACTCGGCGATGTAGTAACCGAGGTAGACGTACGGCAGATCCAGGCGGCGCGCCTCTTCCACCTGCCATAGGACGGCCTGCACGCCGAGACCGCGTTTGGGCTGATCCGGGTCGAAGAAGGTGTACACGGCCGACAGCCCGTCTTCCATGCGATCGATAACGGCGACCCCGAGCAGGTCCGGTCCGTGGCGGAATTCCACGAACGAGGTTTCCGACCAGCTGCTGGTCAGGAAAGCCACATACTGCTCGCGACTGTCTACGTCCATGCCGCCGTTGGCGTGACGGTTGCGGATGTAGCGGCGGTAGAGTTGATAGTGTTCCTCCACGTAGCCGGGCGCGCGAAGGATGAAATCGAGATCAGCATTGCGCTGGGCAATACGGCTTTGGCTACGACTGGGGCGGAACCGTTCGACCGGGATCCGCGCCGGCTGGCAGGCGTCGCAGTGGGGGCAGCGCGGGCGGTAGACATACTCGCCGCTGCGCCGGAAACCGACGTCAGCCAGGGCGCTGTAGACCCCGTTGGTCATCGTGATTTTGGGATCGGCGAACAGGGTGACCGCCCGCCGTTCCGGCAAATAGCTGCATTCGTGGGGCGGCGTGGCATAGAACGCCAGGTCCAGCGGGATGACCTTGAGGCGGTCAGTCATCGAGCCTCCCTTGGTCGAAATGCCACGGAGCGGGGACGGGAGGCTGCCCGCAGTAGTCGTCGAGCAGGCGGATGAAGTGCTCGCGCGGGATCTCGGTGGCCCCGAGGCTGGCCAGATGATCGGAGGCGACCTGGCAATCGATGAGGCCGAAGCCCCACACCTCCAGTTGGCGCACGAGTTGAGCGAAGGCGACCTTGGAGGCATCCGTGCGCCGGGCAAACATGGATTCGCCGAAGAAGACCCGCCCGAGGGCCACGCCGTACAACCCGCCGACCAGTTCCTCCCCGGCCCAGCTTTCCACCGAGTGGGCATAACCGAGATCGAACAGCCGCCGGTAGGCGCGCTTCATCTCCGGAGTAATCCAGGTGCCGAGGGCGTCACGGCGGGTGGCGGCACACCCCTCCAGGACCGTGTCGAAGGCCTGGTCCAAAGTCACATGATAGGGGCGTTTGCGCAGGGTCTTGCGCAGGCTCCGCGAGAGCTTGAGGTCAGGGGGAAACAGCACGGCACGTGGATCGGGCGTCCACCACAGCAGCGGTTGCTCCTCGCTATACCACGGAAAGATCCCGCGACGGTAGGCCTCCAGCAGCCGCGTCGGGCTCAAGTCGCCGCCGATGGCTAACAGTCCATCCGGGTCCTCCAGCGCAAGGGATGGCTCCGGGAACCCGGGATAGCGCGGGTCTAACAGGAACGGGGCGCCGGTATCACGCATCAGCCGGTCTCCTGCCGGTAGGGAAGGTGTTGTGCCAGCTCCTGCATGTAGTGTTCGATCAGCTCCTGCTCCTGTTGCAGATAACGTCCAACAACCGCGGCGAAACCGTCGTTGGCGAGCCAGTGGGCGGACCAGGTCGGTACCGGCTCGAACCCGCGCGGCACCTTGTGCTCGCCCTGCGCTCCCGGCTCGAAACGGACTAGGCCGTGGCGAATGCAGTACTCGATTCCCGTATAGTAGCAGGCCTCGAAATGCAGGCTAGGATAGTCGCCGGAGCAGCCCCAATGTCGGCCATAGAGCGTGTCCTTACCGCGGAAGTTCAGGGCTCCGGCCACATAGTCCGTGCCGTCTTTTGCGAGCACGAGCACCAGGGCGTCGGGCATCGTGGCGGCAAGATGCAGGAAGAACGGTTCGCTCAAGGTGGCGTGGCCGCCGTGGCGGTCGAAGGTGTCGCGATAGAAGCGGTGAAACGTTCGCCAGTGTGCATCGTTTGCGCTGTGGCCGTCGAGCACCTCGATGGCGATGCCTGCCTCCTGTACTTGGCGCCGCTCCCGTTTCAGTTTCTTGCGTTTTTGCGCCGTGAAGCGGTCGAGGAAGTCCGTGAAGTCCCGGTAGCCGGTGTTGTGCCAGTGAAACTGGGTGCCGGTGCGTCGCAGCAGGCCGGCGCGCACCAGCGCGTCGGTCTCGTCCGCAGTGGGGAAAAGCCAATGCAGGGAGGAGACCTCCAGCGAGCGGGCGAGTTCCAGCGCCGCCTCGGCCAAGGCCTCGCGAACGGCGTCGTCGCCGGTCAGCAGTCGCGGTCCCGAGACCGGCGTGTACGGGATGGCCGAGACCAGTTTCGGGTAGTAGCGCCCACCGGCCCGCTCCCAGGCATCCGCCCACGACCAGTCGAAGACGAATTCTCCATAGGAGTTGAATTTGAGGTAGAGCGGGGCGGCACCCACCAGTTCTGAGCCCTCGTAGGCCAGCAGGTGCCGCGGCAACCAACCCCAGCGCTCACCGAGACAGCCGTGCTCCTCGAGCCCGACCAAAAATTCGTGGCGCAGGAACGGGTTGCCGGAGGGCTCGGCCAGGCGGTTCCAGGCGGTGGCTGCGACGTCCGTCAGGCTTTCGGCGATGGTGATGCGCATGGGGGAGTGGTTTGAGGCGGATTACCGAAGCGTAGTCGAGCGGGGCACGCCCTTGTGGGAGGGCCGTACCCCCTGCGGGGCATGAATCCTCGGCCCGATGCGGCCCTATCGGGTGGCGCTGTGCGCCACATTCGCGGCGAGGACGCCGCTCCCACACAAAATATGCCGAGTCGAATGGGGCAACGCCCTTTGGGAGGGGCGTCCCCCTGCGGGGCATAAATCCCCGGCCCGATGCGGTCTGGCTTGTGCGCGCCACATTCGCGGCGGGGGACTCTGCTCCCACAGGCGTTCGACTACTTCTCCAGACTCTCCAGATAGCGATCCGCATCCAGCGCCGCCATACAGCCGGTACCGGCGGAGGTGATCGCCTGGCGGTAGATGTGGTCGGCCACGTCGCCGGCGGCGAATACGCCCGGCACGGAGGTCGCGGTGGCGTTGCCGGCGCTGCCGCTCTGGACCTTGATGTAGCCGTGGTCCATTTCCAGCTGGCCCTGGAAGATCTCGGTGTTCGGCTTGTGGCCGATGGCAATGAACACCCCGGTGAGGTCCAGATCCTTGGTGCTGCCGTCAGCGGTGCTCTTGATGCGCAGGCCGGTTACACCGGAGGCGTCGCCCAGCACCTCATCCACCTCGTGGTTCCACTCGATGGTGACGTTGCCGTTCTCCGTCTTTTCCCGCAGCTGTTCGGCAAGGATCTTCTCGCAGCGGAACTGGTCGCGCCGATGCACGACGGTGACATGGGAGGCGATATTTGAGAGGTACAGCGCCTCTTCCACGGCCGTGTTGCCGCCGCCGATCACGGCGACCTTCTGGTTCTTGTAGAAGAAGCCGTCGCAGGTGGCGCAGCCGGAGACGCCGCGGCCCTTGAATTTCTCCTCGGACTCGAGGCCGAGATACTGGGCGGAGGCGCCGGTAGCGACGATTAGGGCGTCACAGCTGTATTCGGCAGCGTCGCCCTTCAGGCGGAACGGGCGGTTGGTCAGGTCCACCTCGTTGATATGGTCGAACAGGATCTCGGTACCGAAACGCTCAGCGTGCTGGCGCATCCGTTCCATCAGACCCGGACCCTGCACGCCCTCGGCGTCGCCCGGCCAGTTGTCCACCTCGGTGGTGGTCATCAGCTGGCCACCCTGCTGCAGACCCGTCACCAGCACGGGATTGAGATTGGCACGGGCGGCGTAGACGGCGGCGCTGTAGCCGGCCGGACCGGAACCGAGGATCAGCAGGCGGCAATGCTTGGTTTCACTCATGTGGTAGACTCCGAACTCGGTGGTTTCTTTGGAATTTCAGGCGTTTTTAGACTTGAACTAAACGTATGTTACGGAAAGCAATTCGGCCGGTAAAGGAGCGTCGAGCACCATGCGCATAGGCATTCCCAGCGAAGTGAAAACCCTCGAGGGCCGGGTTGGCCTGGTTCCCGCGGCGGCGGGCGAACTGGTTCGCCGGGGCCACAGCGTCTTCGTGCAACAGGGGGCCGGCCTGGCCAGCGGGTATTCGGACGCACACTACAAGGCCGCCGGGGTGAAGCTTCTGTCCGATGCCAAGGCAGTCTATGGGTCCGCGGAGCTGATAATCAAGGTCAAGGAGCCGCAGCCCCAGGAGTGGCCGTTGCTGCGCGAGGACCATCTGCTGTTCTGTTACCTGCATCTTGCCGCCGAGCCGGCGCTGACCAAAGCGCTGCTGGAGATCGGCTTGACCGCGGTGGCATTCGAGACCGTGGAGGTGGACGGACATCTGCCACTGCTGGCACCCATGAGCGACATCGCCGGCCGGGTGGCAGGGCAGGTGGGGGCGCACCTGCTCTATCGTCCGCTCGGGGGCAAGGGACTCCTGCTGGGCGGCCTGCCCGCGGCGGAGCGCGGCCGGGTGGTGGTGCTGGGCGGTGGTGTGGCGGGCGGTGGCGCAGCGAGCGTGGCGGCGGCCCTTGGGGCGCAGGTCACCGTGTTCGACCGCAAGCGGGATCGGCTGGAGGCGATGCGCGCGCTCGGCCCCAACGTGACTGCGCTCTATCCCTACGCCGACGCGCTGGAGCATGCCGTGGAGGAGGCCGATCTGGTGGTGGGCGCCATTCTGATCCCGGGCGCCAAGGCGCCGCACATTGTGCGGGCGGAGACGGTCCGGCGCATGCAGCCGGGCAGCGTGGTGATCGATATTTCGGTGGATCAGGGCGGCTGCATCGAAACCACCCGACCGACCACCTGGGCCGATCCGACCTACCTGTGGGAAGGGGTGGTGCACTTCGGGGTGACCAACATGCCCGGTTCGGTGCCGCGCACCGCCTCGCAGGCGCTGTCGGCGGCGCTGATACCGTACGCCCGGCGGCTTGCCGCGGGCGGCTGGGAGGGGGGCCCTGACCTGGCCGCCGGGGTCAACGTGCGTGCCGGCAGGATTGTGCATCCGGCGTTGAACGCGCTGGAATAGGCCCGCTAGAATAGACACTTACGACGAATAGTTTTTATACAGGATTAACTTTGGCCCAGGCCACTCCCAAGAACGAAGGCGCCTTTTCCATCGGCCATCACCTCCATCGCGGGCTGCGCGAGGGGGCGCTGTACCTGAGCGCCACGCTGGCGGTCTATCTGCTGATCTCACTGGCCAGCTACGACCCCGGCGATCCCGGCTGGTCGCACAGCGGCGGGGGCGGTGCCGTCGCCAATTACGGGGGCCCCGTCGGGGCCTGGTTCGGCGACCTGTTCCTCTACCTGTTCGGGGTGATGGCCTACCTGTTCCCGATCCTGGTGGGGTACGCCGGCTGGCTGCTGTTCCGGGGCCGGACGGAAGATGAGGCGCGGGCCACCCCGGCCCAGCTGAGCCTGCGCTTTGCCGGATTTCTGGTAACCCTGGCCAGCGGGGCGGGCCTCGCCTACCTGCATTTCGAAGCCAACCCGCAGGTGGTGCCGCTGACGGCCGGCGGCGTACTGGGCGACCTGGTGGGGCAAGGCCTCGCCAACGTGGTCAGTTTTCTCGGCGCCACGCTGTTCCTGCTGGCGCTGTTCCTCAGCGGTGTGACGCTGTTTACCGGCGTCTCCTGGATCCGGGTGATGGATGTGACCGGCGGCCTGACCCTGGATGCACTGGCCTGGGTGCGTGAACGCCTCGCCGCCATTCCGGAGGCGATAGCCGCCCGGAGGGCTCGTCGTCAACGCGAGAAGTCGGTCGAGCTGGTGAAACAGAAGGTGGTCAACCGGCCGGCACCGGAGATCAAGAAGCCGCCGGTGGTGCAGGCGCCGAAACCGAGTCCGCGGGAACAACGGGAGAAGCAGGTGCCGCTGTTCGAGCCGACGGCCGACGCGGCGCTGCCATCGCTGGCACTGCTGGATCAGGTCACCGGCCGCACCAAGGCGGCCTCCACCGACGCGCTGGAGGCGATGTCGCGGCTGGTGGAACTCAAGCTTCAGGACTTCGGCATCGAGGCGCAGGTGGTCGAGGTGCACCCCGGTCCGGTGATCACCCGTTTCGAATTGCAGCCGGCGCCCGGCGTCAAGGTGAGCCAGATCACCAATCTCTCCAAGGACCTGGCGCGTTCGTTGTCGGCCATCAGCGTGCGGGTGGTGGAGGTGATCCCGGGCAAGACCACCATCGGCCTTGAGGTGCCGAACGAGAGCCGCGAGATCGTCTATCTCTCCGAGTGCCTCCGCTCGCCCATCTACGAGAAGGCCTCTTCGCCACTGACCCTGGCCCTCGGCAAGGACATCGCCGGCGAAGTGGCGGTGGCCGACCTCGGCAAGATGCCGCACCTGCTGGTGGCCGGCACCACCGGCTCCGGCAAGTCGGTGGCGGTCAACGCCATGATCATTTCGCTGCTGTACAACGCCACGCCGCGCGACGTGCGCATGATCATGGTCGACCCCAAGATGCTGGAACTCTCCATTTACGAGGGGATTCCGCACCTGCTCGCACCGGTCGTCACCGACATGAAGGACGCCGCCAACGCCCTGCGCTGGTGCGTCGGCGAGATGGAGCGCCGCTACAAGCTGATGGCGAACCTGGGGGTGCGCAACATCGCCGGGTACAACAAGAAGGTGAAGGAGGCGATCGCTGCCAAGCAGCCGATCCCCGACCCGATCTGGCAGCCACTGGTGCCGGATGCGCCGGAACTGGAGGCGGACCGGCCGATGCTGGAGCCGTTGCCCTACATCGTCGTGGTGGTGGACGAACTCGCCGACATGATGATGGTCGTAGGCAAGAAGGTGGAGGAGTTGATCGCCCGCCTGGCGCAGAAGGCGCGTGCCGCCGGTATCCACCTGATCCTGGCGACACAGCGGCCGTCGGTGGACGTGCTGACCGGCCTCATCAAGGCCAACATCCCGACCCGTATCGCGTTCCAGGTCTCCTCCCGCATCGACTCGCGTACTATCCTCGATCAGATGGGCGCCGAGGCGCTGCTCGGCCATGGCGACATGCTCTACATGCCGCCGGGGCAGGGGATGCCGAACCGGGTCCACGGCGCCTTCGTCGCCGATCACGAAGTACACAACGTGGTCGAAGACCTGAAGCGGCGCGGTGAGCCCGATTACCTGGACGAGATCCTCGATGGCAACAGCGCGAGCGGTGAGATTCTGCTGCCGGGCGAACAGGCCAGCGGTGACAGCGATGGCGAGTCCGATCCGCTGTTCGACGAGGCGGTGAAAATCGTGACCGAAAGCCGCAAGGCCTCCATCTCCGGTGTCCAAAGGCGGCTCAAGATCGGCTACAACCGCGCAGCCCGTTTGGTCGAAGAGATGGAGCGCATTGGCATTGTCGGCCCCCTCCAGGCCAACGGTGCCCGCGAGGTGCTGGCGCCACCGCCACCGGAAGATTGATTCAGCCTGAAGCGCCGTCCCGGCGCTTGGGCGTTGGGGCGCCGCCGGGGTTCTCGTTCCCACGCTCTGCGTGGGAACGACTGCGTGGGAATGCAGGCGCTCTGCGTCTTTTTTGGCCGAAGCCGGTGCCGTTGTCCGGCTTTTCGGGCGCGGAGCGCCTCGACCGGCGTTTCCACGCGGAGCGTGGGAACGAGAAAACGAGATAGACAGTTCGTTTCAGCGATTACGGCGCGACAACCCGTGCCGGTGGCACCTGCAGGAATCGCTGGCAGGCGCAGCGATATACATTAAATAACCGGACGCATCAGGTAACCAACAGATGACCCTGCGCTCATTATTGACCCGAATATTGCCAATCATCGCACTCCTTGCCGCCACCGGCGCCCAGGCGGCCGAGGGCGAACAGCGCCTCGAACAGTTCCTCGACGGCCTCAAGACCATGCGTGCCCAGTTCGTGCAGACGCTCATCGAACCCGACGGCAACGTCCTGGAGGAGAGTGAGGGAGAACTGCTGGTCGCCAGGCCCGGACGTTTCCGGCTGGAGTATCTGGAGCCTTACCGCCAGACCTACGTGGCCGACGGGGAGCGGATCTGGATGTACGACCGCGACCTGGAACAGGTGACGGTACGCGTGCAGGACGAGACCCTCGGCAGTACGCCGGCGCTGCTGCTGTCGGGCACCGAACCACTCTCCGACAGCTTCGAGATCATCGAACTCGGGCAACACGAGGGCTTCACCTGGCTGGAACTGCGGCCGAAGGCCAAAGACGCCACCTTCGAGCAGGTGCGCCTCGCCCTGGAGCCGAAGCTCCTGCGGGCCATGGAAATGGTGGACGGCTTCGGCCAGGTCACGCGCCTCTACTTCGATACGGTCGAGCGCAACCCTGCCATCAGGGCCGGGGCGTTCAAGTTCGACCCGCCGGCCGGAGTCGATGTAATCGGCGAAGATTCGTGACCGCAGACCTGTTCAACGAGCCGGTGCCGGTCTACCGGCCGCTGGCGGACCGTATGCGGCCGCAGGGGCCTGACGAGTTCTTCGGCCAGCAGCACCTGCTCGGCCCCGGCAAGCCGCTGCGTACCGCCATCGAATCCGGCAACCTGCACTCGATGATCCTGTGGGGCCCGCCCGGCACCGGCAAGACGACCCTGGCGCGCATGGCCGCCGGCCGCGCCAACGCCTGCTTCCTCAGCATCTCCGCCGTCCTTTCCGGGGTGAAGGAGATCCGTGCCGCCGTGGAGGAGGCGCGCCGTGCTCGCCAGATGGAGGGGCGCAAGGCGGTGCTGTTCGTCGACGAGGTGCACCGCTTCAACAAGGCGCAGCAGGACGCCTTCCTGCCCTACGTCGAAGACGGCACCGTGATCTTCATCGGCGCCACCACCGAGAACCCCTCCTTCGAGCTGAACAACGCACTGCTCTCGCGTGCCCGCGTCTATGTACTGAAGAGCCTCGGCAGCGGAGACATCCGCACCATCATCGATCGTGCCCTGGAAAATGAGGCGCGCGGCCTCGGCAGCCGCCAGCTGGTGATCGGTCCCGATTTGCGTGATCGCCTCTGCGAGGCCGCCGATGGTGATGCCCGCCGTGCCCTCAACCTGTTGGAGATCGCGGCCGACCTCGCCGAAGAGCAGAACGGTCGTGAAGTGGTCTCGGCCGAGGTGCTCGGCGAGGTGTTGGCGGGCGGCGTGCGCCGGTTCGACAAGGGAGGCGAGGCCTTTTACGACCAGATCTCCGCCCTGCACAAATCGGTCCGCGGGTCATCGCCGAACGCGGCCCTGTACTGGCTCGCGCGCATGCTCGACGGCGGCTGCGACCCTCTCTACATTGCGCGCCGCGTGGTACGCATGGCCTCCGAGGACATCGGCAATGCTGACCCGCGCGGCCTCGCCATCGCGCTGAACGCCTGGGACGTGCAGGATCGGCTCGGCAGTCCCGAAGGGGAGCTGGCCATCGCTCAGGCCCTGGTCTATCTCGCCTGCGCGCCCAAGAGCAACGGTGTCTACATGGGTTTCAAGGCGGCCATGGCCGATGCCCGCGACCACGGCTCGCTGGAGGTGCCGATCCATCTGCGCAATGCGCCGACCCGTTTGATGAAGGAACTGGGCTATGGCCGCGAGTATCGCTACGCCCATGACGAGCCGGAGGCCTACGCAGCGGGTGAGAGCTATTTTCCCGAGGAGATGCCCGAGCGGGAGTATTACCAGCCGGTGGCTCGCGGCCTGGAGATCAAGATCGGGGAAAAGCTGGCCCACCTGCGTGAGCTGGACCGCAAGGCCGGCAAGCGATAGGGCGGTTGCATATTCGAGTGCGGAGTATACGGCGCATAGAGTCGAACCAATGGTACAGGATTAACAGGATTTTTCAGGATGCACAGGATTCTTGCTTGGCAAAGCAGGGCCTTGGCCGTAGGCGGGTCACTCCGTGATCACCGCCCTCCGCCGGAATGGTGCGGTTCGCAGGCTCACCACACCCTACCCGAGAACGACACCGGCAGCTACTTCGATCATCCTGTTAATCCTGTCCTATGGTTAGGCGCGAATGGTACAGGGTTAACAGGATTTTTCAGGATGCACAGGATTTTTGCTTGGTAAAGCAGGGCGTTGGCCGTAGGCGGGTCACTCCTTGAACACCGCCCTCCGCCGGGAACGGTGCGGTTCGCAGGCTCACCACAACCTACCTGAGAACGACGCCGGCAGCTATTTTTAATCATCCTGTTAATCCTGAAAAATCCTGTTAATCCTGAAAAATCCTGTTAATCCTGTTCTATTGGCTAGACGCTGAACGTTCACGTGTCCTCTGTGCCGCTGCGGTTACCTGGCGATATCCGCCGGCCGCAGTTCCGCCGCGCCGGTCTCCTGGCGGTAGCGCGCCAACAGCTCCTTTCCGATGGCCAGCCAGTGGCCGCGCCCCTGCTCGACGGTCTGCGCCAGCCGATCCAGGCGACCGTGTTCCTGCCACTCCACATAGGCGCGGTAGAGGGCCGGGTAGATCTCCCGGCGCATGCCGGTGAAGTTGCCGAAATAGAAGTGCAGCGCCGCCCAGGCTTCACGCTCCAACAGAGCGGGCAGGGTCACCAGCGCGTCGGCAAGGTGGTCGCGCACCGCCCGCGCGAGAAATTCGGTCGGGGTGCGGATCATGCGCATCAGCATCGGCTCCCACTCGGGACCGAGCCGATGACCGGCCTCCAGCTCTCCGAGCTCGTGGAGAACCACCGCCTCGACCTGGTCGTCGGTCATTCGGTCGAGGGCCCCATCCAAATCACCGGTGAAGTCATAGCCGACAACCGCCCGGGCCATCGGATGGTCGGCGCGTTTGCGCCACTGCCACTCCTCAACCTTTTCCCACACCGTGCGCCGCAGCGACTCACGGCGGATGAAAACGGTGTGGTCGCGGGTCATCGCGGGCGGGGCGGTGATGTCGCGGGCGAGTTCACGGCCGGCCACCAGGATACTGCGCCCTTCGTGACGCTCCTCGCGCTCCAACTCGGCCAGAAAGAAGTGGGGCTTGGCAAAATTGCCCAACCCGCCGCTGTAGACCAAACCCAAGGTGTGGATGGCCGCATTCACAGCGTCGTTGTCGAACGGGTCGAGTTCCTGTCCGTCCCACTCGATTGGACGAAACGGCTGCTCCTGGATCGTCTCCCAGCGCGCCTCGCGCGCGGTCAGCCAGTCGCCGAGCTCCTCTTTGGGCAGACTGTCGCCATAGCCGTAACCCTTTTCCCAGCGGAAATACTCGCGCATCTTCAGCAGATAGATGCACATGGAGTAGTCGCGGGCGTATAACGCGTCGGAGATGTCGCAGTTATATTGTACGGCGGCGATGAGGGAGTGCGGTGTCCGGTCGCTCACGGTTACCATAGCGGACCTTCCGACAGGTTAGCGGAGCAGGCTTGCTCCCGGATAATTGTTTAGTAGAATGCTAAGTTATCGCTAACCCTAGCATGCCGGTTCCCGCTTGCCAACGGGGTACCGAACCGTAGGAGTCTACCCGTGCGCGTCAAAAGTAAGTGGCACAACAAGCAGCGAGAGAAGTCCGTCGAGGAGATTGCCGGCGTCGTCGCCTTCAACGCCTGGCGCATCGCCCAGGACAGCGTCAACAAGATGTACAACGACGGCTTCAACTTCCGTTCCAACACCCAGATCCTCGACGTCATTGGCGAGTTCGTCGCCTTCTTCGTCCTTATGGCCGACCGCTGGGTTCACGAACGGCTGGACGATGAACCGCGCCAGCGCTTTGTCGGCGCCATGGCGGCCAAGTTGATCGACACCATGGTCGACAACCGCGTCGAAGAGCAGGGGCCGGGCGAGTACCGGCAGGCCTTCGTCGACCTGATGAATGCCCGCCTGGCCGATTACAGCGATTACAACATCGTCGACGGACAGCCCAGCTACCCGCTGTTGCGCCTGTTCGGCAGCCATGTGGAGGCCGTGATGGGCGGTACCGACAACAAGTGGGTGATCGAGCAGGTCATGGAAGTGGAAACCCCGCTGGTGCTCAAGAAACTCAAAACCGCCGTCGAGGGGCCGTTTGCCTGAGTGATCCGCGAATGAACGCAAATAAACGCGAATTCACTGCGTTTGCCGGCAGGCCGAAGAGTTGTGGCGGGGCTCCGGTGCGACCTAAAACCTCCTGTCATTTGCGTTCTTCGCGTTCATTCGCGGATCCCATCAACGCAGCCAGTCGAACCGCCACCCGCATTCGGGTAGCATTGCCGCATCTTCACGGGATACGGGTCAATGCGCGGGCGGTTCATCACTCTGGAAGGTAGCGAGGGGTCGGGCAAGAGCACCAATGTCGCCTACATCGAACGGCGGCTGAAGGCGGTCGGGATCGACGTGCTGGTCACCCGTGAGCCGGGCGGCACGCCGCTGGCGGAGCGGATTCGCGATCTGCTGCTGGACCATCGGCAGTCGACCATGAGCACCGATACCGAACTGCTGCTGATGTTCGCCGCCCGCGCCCAACATTTGGACGAGTTGATCCGGCCGGCGTTGGCGGCGGGGCGCTGGGTCCTGTGCGACCGCTTTACCGACGCCACCTACGCCTACCAGGGTGCCGGGCGCGGGGTGGATGCGGGCCGCATTGCTGCACTGGAAAGCTGGGTGCAGGCGGGTCTGCAGCCCGATCTGACCCTGCTGTTCGATGTGCCGGTGGCGCTCGGCCTGGAGCGGGCCGGCCGCCGAGGCGAACCGGACCGTTTCGAGCGCGAGGCGATCGTGTTCTTCGAACGGGTTCGTCAGGGCTATCTCGACCGGGCTGCCACCTACCCCGAACGGTTCCGGGTGGTGGATGCGGCGCAATCCCTCGAATCCGTCCAGTCAGGCCTTGACCGGCTGCTGGACGAGTACCTCGCCGGGGCGGCCGCGTGAGCGAAGCTTTGCGGCCCTATCCCTGGCAGACCGCCGTGTGGGAGTCCCTGTGGGGACGCCTGCGATCGGAACGGTTGCCGCACGCACTTCTGTTTACCGGCATGGCGGGGATTGGCAAGCGGCACCTTGCCCTGACCTTCGCGCAGACCCTGTTGTGCGAACAACCGACGGCCGACGGGGCCTGTGGCGGTTGCCGCAGTTGCACCCTGTTCAGCGCCGGGAGCCACCCCGATATTGCACTGGTCGAGCCGGCGGAGGAGGGCAAGGGGATCGATGTGCAACAGGTCCGCGACCTGGGCAGCTTCCAGTCCCTCACCGGTCAGTACGGTTCGCGCCGGGTGGTGGTCATCAATCCCGCGGACCGCCTCAACGTCAACGCGGCCAATGCGCTGCTGAAGACCCTCGAAGAGCCGACCGAAGGCACCATCCTGCTGCTGGTGACGGCACGCCCGTCGAAGCTGCTGGCGACTGTTCGCAGCCGCTGTCAGCAGGTGGCGCTGACGCCGGCCGCTCCCGTCCAGGCCGGTGAGTGGCTGCAGTCACGTATCGGCGATGTGGCCGATGCCGGTCACTTGCTGGCGATGAGCGGGGGGGCTCCGCTCGCGGCGCTGGCGTTGGCCGAAGGGGACGAATTGGCGCTGCGCGACGAGCTGTTCGCCGCCCTGGAGCAGCTCGCCGCCGGTAGCGGTAAACCGGTAACGCTGGCCGCCGCCTGGCATACCCGGGCCGAGCCGGTTCTGCTGTGGGTTTACAGCTGGGTCGCCGACATGGCCCGCCTCAAAGCGGCGCCGGTCAACGGCCGTCTGGCGAATCCGGAGCGGCGCGAACGTTTGCAAGCCTTGGCCGAACCGGTAGACTTGGGGGCGCTGGGCATTTTGCTGGAGCGCATCCAGCGGGGGCTGGCCCTGGTGCAGGGTCAGGTCAACAAACAGCTCCTGGTGGAGGAGCTGATGATAACCTGGGCACGGTGTTTCGCCGCCGCGACCCGCTAAAATTCGGACGATCGATTTCCGGGTTTGGATGAGCCAATGATCCCGAGTGCAGCAGGCCAGAAAGGTATTCTATCCCTCGCCATCCGCGACAAGAGCGCCCTCTATGCGGCTTACATGCCGTTTGTGAAAAATGGCGGGTTGTTCATCCCCACCAACAAGGATTACACCTTGGGCGATGAAGTGTTCATGCTACTGACGCTTATGGAAGAGAAGGAGAAGCTGCCCGTCGCCGGCAAGGTGGTCTGGGTGACCCCGAAGGGCGCACAGGGCAACCGCGCCACCGGCATCGGCGTGCAGTTTTCCGAGCAGGATAACGGTCAGATTCGCAGCAAGATCGAAACCTATCTGGCGGGCGCCCTGAAGTCCGACCGGCAGACGCATACGATGTGATTGACGGTCCCCGGCGTCCCGCGTCGGGGCGCCTCGAGCCGCCATGACCGCTACACTCATCGACTCCCACTGCCACCTGGACCGACTCGACCTGTCTCACTTCGACGGGGAGTTGGGAAAGGCCCTCTCCGCCGCTGCCGACAACGATGTTTCGGCATTTCTCTGCGTGGGTATCAACCTCGACAACCTGCCGGCGGTGATGGCGATCGCCCGGGAGCATGCCAACGTCCATGCCTCGATCGGCGTGCACCCCAACGAAAACGAAGGCCCGGAACCGACGGTCGAGCAGCTGGTCGCCTTGGCCGAAGACCCCAAAGTGGTCGCCATCGGTGAAACCGGTCTCGACTACTTCCGCAGTGAAGGTGATTTACAGTGGCAACGAGATCGTTTCCGCCGCCACATCACCGCCGCCAAGCAGGCAGGCAAGCCGCTGATCGTCCACTCCCGCGAGGCGAAGGAGGATACGTTGCGGGTCCTCGAGGAGGAGGATGCCGCCACGGTGGGCGGTGTCATGCACTGCTTCGTCGAAGACTGGCCCACGGCCCGGCGCGCGATGGAAATGGGGTTCTATATCTCCTTTTCGGGCATCGTCACCTTCAACAGCGCCAGGGACTTGCAGGCGGTGGCCCGTCAGGTGCCGTCGGATCGCCTGCTGGTGGAGACCGACGCGCCCTACCTGGCACCGGTCCCGCACCGGGGCAAGCCGAATCAGCCGGCCTACGTGCGTTTCGTCGCGGAGAAGCTCGCAGAATTGCGTGGTGAGTCCTACGAAAGCCTGGCGGCGCAGACGACCGACAACTTCCACCGCCTGTTCGGCACCGGTTAGGGCCGACCGATGAAGGGCCGGTTCTATCCCATCGTCGTCGGTCTTCTGCTCATCGTCATCACCCTGTCGCTGCAGTTCAGCAATGTACCTTTGACGCGCCAGGCCATCGCGCGCCTGGACTATCTCGCCTATGACCTGCGGCTGAAGGCCAATCTCGATAACAGCGCCGTCGACCCGCGGATTGTGATCGTCGATATCGACGAGAAGAGTTTACGGGCAGAGGGGCACTGGCCCTGGCCTCGCGACCGGCTGGCCGCACTGGTGGACGAGCTGTTTGCGCAAGGCGCGGTCGTGATTGCCTTCGACGTGGTATTCGCCGAAGCGGAGCGCAATCCCGGCAGGATGGTGCTGGACCGTCTGGCGCAGCACCGGATTGAGTCGCCGGAGCTCCGGGATCTGGTGACCCGCCACCTGCAACTGTTCGACAACAATGCGGTCTTCGTCTCCAACATCCGGGGCCGGGATGTGGTGCTCGGCAATGTATTTGAGTATGCACAGCGCGAGTCGAGCGGCGTACTGGCCGAACCGCTGGCGTTTACTGACCCGCAACAGGCCTCTCGGGTCGACCTGCCGCGCGCCCTGAGCTACACCGGAAACGCGGAAGCGTTGAGCGGGGCTGGCGTCTATGGGGGATTTTTCACCGTCCTGCCGGATGACGACGGGATCATCCGCCGGGCGCAGATGCTGCAGCGTTTCGGCGACGACATCTACCCCTTGCTCTCCCTGGAAGCGGTGCGGCGCTACCTGCTGGTGGAGGCGCTGCAGCTGAAGACGGCGGTGATCGGCGGCGCCGAGGTTATCGAGGAGATCCGACTGGCCGATTACCGGATCCCGACCGATCGCAAGGGGCGGGCGATGGTGCCATACCGCGGTCCAAGAGGAAGTTACCCCTATATCTCAGCGACCGATGTGCTGAATCATCGCGTGCCCGAATCGGTGACTCTGCCGGGTTCGATCGTGCTGGTCGGGACGACCGCCGCCGGCCTCTTCGACCTGCGGGCCACGCCGCTGGATTCGGTCTATCCGGGTGTCGAAGTCCACGCCAATATCATCTCCGGCATCCTCGACCAGACCTTCCCGGTGGAACCCTCCTGGGCCACCGGCGCCAATTTCAGCCTTACCGTGGCGGTCGGTCTGCTGTTGGTTCTCAGCCTGCCTTTCCTCTCCCCCTTGGGGATGATTGTGATGACCGCGCTGGTCGGCTCCGGGGTCGTCGCCTTCAATTTCTGGCTCTGGTCCGAACACCAACTGGTGCTTTCGCTGGCACCGCTCGCCGTGTTGGTGTCGTTGCTGGGTCTTTTCAATATCGCCTACGGCTTCCTGGTCGAGTCGCGTGGGCGGCGTCGGTTGAAGGACATGTTCGGCCAGTATGTGCCGCAGCAGCTGGTCGAGGAGATGAACCGGTATCCGGATCGAAGCTATGGCTTTGAAGGGGAGAGCCGGGTGATGTCGGTCCTGTTTTGCGACATCCGCAGTTTCACCACCATCTCCGAGCGGCTGACAGCCGCGCAGTTGAAAAAGATGTTGAATGAATTCTTCACTCCCATGACCCGCGTCATCTTCGAAAACCGGGGAACCATCGACAAGTACGTCGGCGACATGATCATGGCGTTCTGGGGAGCACCGGTGCCGGATGAGCAGCATGCCGTCCATGCGATCAAGGCGGCGCTGTTCATGCTCGAAGAGTGCGAAAAGCTCAGACCGGCATTCCGGGAACGGGACCTGCCGGAAGTCCGGATCGGCATCGGCATCAATACCGGGCTGATGAATGTGGGCGATATGGGCTCACACTACCGCCGCGCCTATACGGTGCTCGGTGACAGCGTCAATCTCGCTTCGCGTCTGGAGGGAGCAACCAAGGACTACGGTGTCGCCCTGATCGTGGGCGAGGAGACCCGCGAGCAGGCCGCGGATGCCTTCGTCTATCGGGAACTCGACCGGGTCCGGGTGAAAGGCAAGGCACAGCCGATCACCATCTACCAGCCGATCTGTCCGGCCGAACAGGCCGATTCAGAACTGCACGAAGAGCTGGCAGCGCACGACCTGGCGTTGGGGCTGTTCCGTGCGCGGCGATGGGAAGAAGCGAGGGAAGCGTTCCAGGCGCTGTCGGAGGCGCACCCGGAGACCCGCGTCTATACGCTCTACCTGGAGCGTATTCAGGATCTGTCGCAGCTTGACTTGGGCGAGGAGTGGGACGGCGTCTTCGTGCGCACGACGAAGTGATGACGCCAATACTCCGAACGGCGGCATTCAACAGGATTAACAGGATTTTTCAGGATTAACAGGAAGGGGGTATTTGCTGCCGATCCAAAGCTCTACTCGAACATTGCAGGCGCGTGCTTCTCGCCTTTTCATTCTGTCAATCCTGCAAAATCCTGTTAATCCTGTACCATTTACAGGAAGCGGCCTTTTACTCGGGTCTAAACCTTTACTCGAAGGTTGCAGGCAGGTGCTTCTCGCCCTTATTCCATCCTGTTAATCCTGAGAAATCCTGTTAATCCTGTACCATTTAACCGTCGCTGCCATTTCAGGCGCTGGCCGCTTCCTTGATGGCCATCATTCCACCTTCCAACACGTAGGCATCGAAGCCGCGTTCGTTCAACAGGTAGGTGGCGGAGGAACTGCGGCGTCCGGTATCGCAGTAGACGATGTAGGTCTTGCTCTTGTCCAGGGCGCGTGCCTTGATACGCAGCATGTAGAGCGGAATGTTCAAGCTGTTCGCAATGGCGCTGTTGCGGTGTTCGCTATCGAGGCGCACATCCAGCCACAGCGCGCCGTTGGCGACCAGTTCCTTGGACTTCTCGTAGTTGACCGAGTGCAGGACCGGCGCTTTCAACAGCTGCTCGAAATGGTCCTTTCCCAGGCGCATGAGTACGCCGTCGGTCAACATGGTGACGTTGGCATTGCGTTTGGAATTGGAGATCAGCGCCTCTTCACCAAATCCCTGCCCGGCCTCCAGTTCTGCAAGCTTGATCACCTTGCCCGACTTGGCCGAGGTGTGCGTGACCACGCAGCGCCCCGATTTGATGTGATAGTAGTAGTCGCCTTCCGTGCCTTGCTGGATGACCACATCGCCGGCACGGAAAGGCACCGCCTCCATGTGCACGAACACCATTTGGATATTGGTGGGCGGAATGCGGTGGAAGATGTCGGAGCGCAGCATCTGTGTCATCCAGTCGCTGTCGCCATCCTCTTCGCTCACCTCCATCCCGGTATCGATCTCGTTCACCATGTAACCGGCGTTCTGGTCCCAGGTGAGCAGAATGTCGAGCAGGTCGTTATCGATGCGAATGAACCGGACATCGCTACGCGCGGTGGCCGTGGCCTGGCGCGGATTGTGGTGGTCGAGCGGGAAGCGTGCCTGGGGCGTGCTGCCGGCGACCATCTTTTCGGGACCGCTGCCATCGGCCAGCCCCACTTCGCCCGAGAGCAGGTAAAACGATTTGTTGATCGAGTCACCTTTTTTAAACAGCACGCGTCCCCGCGGCAGCTCCTCGATCACCGTCTTTTTCGATAGATCGATGAGGTTTTCGTGGGTCAGCTCCACGAGTGGCACGAACCGGCGTAGTTCCTGCGAATTGATGTGCTGTTTATTTTGACTCATTCGGTTGTATAAGAGACGCGTGGTTGCAGCCGCTTTGGAACGGTTGCCGGGAACGCAAATGCTACCACCTGCCGCCGCTGGTCACAACGGACCACTGCAAACCTCACCCCCGTTCCATACAAAATGAAAATCAGGGACTTAGGTCAGGTTTGGCCCATTTGGTCGACTAACCTCATAACCTGCTCCAGCGAGTCCCATGGCGTGTAGAAGTGTGGGGCCAGCCGCACACCGCCGCCGCGCAGAGCGCAAACGACACCGTTGTCCCAGAGCTGTGCGTGCAGCCGCTGTTTCTCCAGCGCGTGGTGGCCGAAGGTGACGATGCCGGAACGTCTCGACGGGGTGGGAGAGGAGATCAGCCGCAGTTCCGGTCGTGTTGCGATCTGCCCGAGCAGCCAACCGGTGCGCTCCAGCAGCTCCGCCTCGACCCGCGCGGGGCCTACCTCCAGCAGCAGGGAAATACTGGCACTCAGGGCATGGATGCCCAGCATGTTCGGGCTGCCGCACTCGAATCGCCGTGCCGAGGTGGCCGGCTGCCAGTCGAGTCGATCGTAGTCGCCGACATGTTCCACCATGTGCCAGCCGAACTGGGAGAGGTCGAGACGGTCACGCAGTTCCGCACGGCAGTAAAACATTGCCAGCCCTTCCGGTCCCAGCAGCCATTTGTGGCCGTCCGCCGCGACGAAGTCCGCTTGGACTGCCTGAACATCGAAGGCGAGGGCGCCGATACTCTGGATCGCATCGATGCAGAACAGGATCCCGCGCTGCCGGCAAAATGCGCCGATGCGCTCGAGGTCCATCCGCAAACCGCTGGCGTATTGTACCGAACTGATGGCAAGCAGCCGGGTGGAGCCGTCCACCGCCGCAAACAGTGCCGCCTCCGGATCGACGGCATTGTCCAGCCGCGCTGCACGCACCTGAACGCCACGACGGTCGAGGGACTCCCACACGATCCGGTTGGAAGGAAACTCCTGGTCGCTGATCACCACCGAGTCGCCCGGCTGCCAGTCGAGCCCCCAAGCCACGAAGGAGAGGGCTTCCGAGGTGTTCTTCACCAATGCGATGTCGTCGGCCGACGGCGCATTGATGAGCGTACACAGCTGCTCGCGCAGCCGCTGCTCGGTCTCCAGCCAGCGCGGATACTCCAGGGCCCCTTGCTCCTGATTTTCATCGGCAAAGCGCCGGACTGCCTCGGCGGTGCGGCGAGGCCAGGGAGCGACCGCTGCGTGGTTGAGGTAGACGATGCCGGGGCAGAGTGGAAATTCAGCAGACAGATCCATGGATACTCAATCCGGGTTTTTCTCCACTGTAACACCGCCGGACCCTGTCGTGACGAAACCGAAAGCATTACAGAAAGGAGGGTTAATCGGCGCTGAGGGTCGTTGGAGGGGAGGCCTTTTGGCGCCAGTTTGTACCGCTCTCCCGGAAACCGGTAAACTACGCCGATTCCGTGGCGAGAACGCGTCTTAAGAACAATTCTTATGAACCTGAATTTCCTCGAATTTGAGCAGCCGATTGCCGAGCTGGAAGCAAAGATTGAAGAGCTGCGTTACGTCGGTGACGACAACGAGGTCAATCTGACCGAGGAGATTGCGCGGCTGCAGGCGAAGAGCAAGAGCCTGACCGAGCAGATCTTTTCGAACCTGAGCGCCTGGCAGGTTTCGCAGCTGGCGCGTCACCCCCAACGTCCTTACACCCTCGACTACATCGAGCGGTTGTTCACCGAGTTTGAAGAACTGCACGGTGACCGCACCTATGCCGACGACCCTTCCATCGTCGGCGGCATCGGGCGGCTGGAAGGTCGGCCGGTGATGGTGATCGGACAGCAGAAAGGGCGCGACACCAAGGAGAAGGTGTATCGCAATTTCGGCATGCCGCGGCCGGAGGGCTACCGCAAGGCGCTACGCCTGATGGAAATGGCCGAACGCTTCAAGCTGCCGATCCTGACTTTTATCGATACACCGGGCGCCTATCCGGGGGTCGGTGCGGAAGAGCGGGGGCAGAGCGAGGCGATCGCCCGTAACCTGTTCGTCATGGCCCGGCTGAAAGCTCCCATCGTTTGTACCGTGATCGGTGAAGGCGGCTCCGGCGGGGCGCTGGCGATCGGGGTCGGCGACCGGGTGATGATGCTCCAGTACAGTACCTACTCGGTCATCTCGCCCGAAGGGTGTGCCTCGATTCTGTGGAAGAGTGCCGAACGGGCTTCGGATGCCGCCGAAGCCTTGGGGGTCACCTCGGAAAAGCTGAAGCAGCTCGGTCTGATCGACCGGATCATCCCCGAGCCGCTCGGCGGCGCGCACCGGGATATCGATACCGTGGCCGGCCGGGTGAAGACGGCACTGCTTGAGAATCTCGAGGTGCTTTGCGAAACGCCGCTCGACAAGCTGCTGGAGCAGCGCTACGAACGGCTGATGGGCTTCGGCAATTTCGAGGAGAAGGGCTGAGCCTGCCATGAACCCGGCGATGCCTTTTTCGCCGGAGGGGCTGGCGGCCTCACTCACAAGGTTCCCCCGCCCCCGACGTTACCTCGTCGCCTTCAGCGGCGGCCTCGACTCCACCGTACTCCTCTCTGCCCTGACCCGCCTTCGAGGTCCGGGCTTCCCGGCGGTGGCGGCCGTGCACGTGGACCATGGGCTCCATCCCCGTTCTGCGGAGTGGTCCGACCACTGTGCCCGCGTTTGCGCCCGTCTCGCGGTCCCCATCGTTACGCGACGGGTGGATGCCTCTCCCGCGCGGGGCGAGAGCCCAGAGGCGGTCGCAAGGCAAGCCCGTTACCAGGCCATTGCTTCCGAGCTTGGTGAACACGACCTGTTGCTGACCGCCCACCACCGTAGTGATCAGGCGGAGACGGTCCTGCTGCGCTTCCTGCGTGGCGCCGGCGCCCGCGGCCTGGCCGGTATGCCGGCCAGCCGGCCACTGGGAACAGGGGCATTGGCGCGGCCATTACTGGCCTTCACTCGCGATGCGCTGTTTCAGTGGGCGCAGGCGCAGGGACTGGCCTGGATCGACGACCCCAGCAATTTCGACATCGGTTTTGAGCGCAACTGGCTGCGCCGGACTGTCCTGCCCGAACTGGCCTCGCGTCGGCCCGGCATCGAGACGGTGCTGGTGCGAAACGGCCTGGTGGCAGCGGAAACGGCGGCACTGCTCGACGAGATCGCCCGGGAAGACCTGACGGCGCTGAGGCAGGCCGACGCCGGTCTGTCCGTGGCAGGCCTTGAGCGGTTGTCGGCGGCGAGAGCCGGGAACGTACTGCGGCACTGGCTGAACGAACAGGATCTGCCGGTGCCCGACGCCCGCAATCTGACGCGGGTGTTCGCGGAACTGCTTCCGGCCGCCCAGGATGCCGAACCGATAGTGGCCTGGCCCGGTGTCGAACTCCGGCGCTATCGGGGCTCGCTCTACGCCCTGGCACCGCTGCCGGCGGTACCCCCCGGCTGGACCGCACCCTTGACTCCCGGTGCCCAGCTCGAGCTGCCGGATGGCAGTTTCGTTCGGCTGGAACCGGGCCCCGGCATCGCCCTGGCCCGCCTCGAGGCGCGCCAACTTCGTGTCGGCTACAGGCAGGGGGGCGAACTTTGCCGGCCCCCGGGGCGCGGCGCTACCCACTCTTTGAAAAAGCTGCTGCAGGAGGCCGGGATTCCGCCCTGGAAGCGGCGGCATCTGCCCCTGCTCTGGGCCGACGACGAACTGGTCGCCGTTGCCGGATTGTGCGTCGACGAGCGTTTCGTCGCCGACGACCTGGGACCGGCGGTGCGCTTCACGCACGTGCTTCGCCGTTGAAATGGACCGTGAAAAAAACGACAATGGGCGCGGCCTCGAGGGGCCGGGCATCCTCCATCTTCCAATACCCGAATATCTCTTCATGACGAAGTACATCTTCATCACGGGCGGTGTTGTTTCTTCTCTTGGGAAAGGCATCGCTTCCGCTTCCCTTGCGGCCATTCTCGAAGCGCGTGGGCTGAAGGTTACGCTCATGAAGCTCGACCCGTACATCAACGTCGACCCGGGCACCATGAGCCCTTTCCAGCACGGGGAGGTGTTCGTCACCGAAGACGGCGCCGAAACCGACCTGGACCTTGGCCACTATGAACGCTTCGTCCGCACCACCATGACGAAGCGCAACAATTTCACCTCGGGTCGCATCTACGAAAACGTCATCCGCAAGGAGCGGCGCGGCGACTATCTCGGCGGCACGGTGCAGGTGATTCCGCACATCACCGACGAGATCAAGCGCTGCATCGAGACCGGCGCCGGCGATGCCGATGTCGCCATGGTGGAGATTGGCGGTACGGTCGGCGATATCGAGTCGCTGCCATTTCTGGAGGCGATCCGCCAGATGGGGGTGGAGAAGGGGCGCGACAACGTCCTGTTCATTCACCTCACCCTGCTGCCGTTCATTCCCACCGCGGGCGAGCTGAAGACCAAGCCGACCCAGCACTCGGTCAAGGAGCTGCGCTCCATCGGTATTCAGCCCGATGTACTGATTTGCCGTGCCGATCGGCCGGTGCCCGATGATGAGCGGCGCAAGATTGCGCTGTTCACCAACGTCGAGGAGCGGGCGGTCATCTCCTGCATCGACGTGGACAGCATCTACCGCATCCCCTTGGCCCTGCACGACCAGGAGCTGGACCAGATTGTGGTCGACAAGCTGCGCATCGACTGCATGCCGGCCGACCTGCGGGAGTGGCAGGAGGTGGTCGAAGCCCAGCAGAACCCGCAGCACCAGGTCACCATCGCCATGGTCGGTAAGTACGTGGACCTGACCGAGGCCTACAAGTCGCTGTCCGAGTCGCTGCTGCATGCCGGTTTCAAGAATCGCACCAAGGTAAAGATCGTCTACGTCGACTCCGAGGAGATCGAAAGGCGGGGCGTCGGCTGCCTCGAGGGGATGGATGCGATCCTGGTGCCCGGTGGTTTCGGCGAGCGAGGTGTCGAGGGCAAGATCCGTACGGTGCAGTACGCCCGCGAGAACAAGGTGCCGTATCTCGGCATCTGTCTCGGAATGCAGGTGGCGGTCATCGAGTATGCCCGCAATGTGGCCGGCCTCACGGGGGCGCACAGCACCGAGTTTGCCAAGCAGACGGATAACCCCGTCATTGCACTCATCACCGAGTGGCAGGCGGCGGACGGTACCATCGAAAAGCGCAGCGAGCACTCGGACCTGGGTGGCACCATGCGCCTCGGTGGTCAGGATTGCCGATTGGAAGAGGGCAGCCGGGTGCGCGCGTTGTACGGCCGCGACGTGATTCGTGAACGGCACCGCCATCGCTACGAGTTCAACAACTATTATCGGGAACCGTTGACCGAGGCGGGCCTGCGGATCACCGGTCGCTCCACCGACGGCAACCTGGTCGAAGTGATCGAACTGGCGGATCACCCCTGGTTTATCGCCTGCCAGTTCCATCCGGAGTTCACCTCGACTCCGCGCGACGGGCACCCGCTGTTCAGCGGCTTCGTCCGGGCCGCCCTGGTGCAGCGGGAAGGGAGCGGCTCGCACTGATGGAGCTTTGCGGATTCGAGGCGGGTATCGACCGCCCATTGTTCCTCATCGCCGGACCCTGCGTCATTGAAAGTGAGGCGCTGGTTCTGGCGACCGCCGAGGAACTCAAGCGCCTGACCGATCGACTCGCGATCCCCTTCATCTTCAAAGCGTCTTTCGACAAGGCGAATCGCACCTCCGCCGATAGCCCGCGCGGTCCCGGGCTCGCCCAGGGCCTGGCCATTCTGGAGCGGGTCAGGCGCGAGGTGGGGGTGCCGGTATTGACCGACGTCCATGAATACACCCCGCTGGACGAGGTGGCCTCGGTGGTCGATGTGCTGCAGACGCCGGCCTTCCTCTGCCGGCAGACCGACTTCATCCAGGCGGTGGCCCGTCAGGGCCGGCCGGTGAATATCAAGAAGGGGCAGTTCCTGGCGCCCTGGGACATGGCCAACGTCGCCGCCAAGGCGCGTGCCACCGGTAACGAGCAGATCATGCTCTGCGAGCGCGGGGTCTCGTTTGGCTACAATACGCTCATCTCCGACATGCGCGGGCTGGCCGCGATGCGGGATACCGGCTGTCCGGTGGTGTTCGACGCCACCCATTCGGTGCAGCAACCGGGAGGGCTCGGCGGGCGCTCGGGCGGCCAGCGCGAATTCGTGCCGGTATTGGCGCGGGCGGCGGTGGCGGCCGGCATTTCCGGTCTGTTCATGGAGGTGCATCCAGATCCCGAAAAGGCCCTCAGCGACGGTCCCAACATGTGGCCGCTGGGGCAGTTGGAGCCGCTGCTCGAGACCTTGAAGGCCCTGGACGACACGGTCAAATCGCGCGGCTTCATCGAGCAGTCCCTCTGAAGAAACTCGCACATCTACAGAATTACCCGATATCGATGTAGCAAATCGTTATCTAGGATTCCAACAAGAAACCAATACGGAAACGACCGATGACCAGACTCAAGACCCAGATCCAGGATATCCGTGCGCGCGAAATCCTCGATTCCCGCGGTAACCCGACCGTGGAGGCCGATGTGTTCCTGGTGGACGGCACGCTGGGCCGCGCCGCCGTTCCGTCCGGTGCCTCGACCGGTTCGCGGGAAGCGATTGAACTGCGCGACGGCGACAAGGGCCGTTATCTCGGCAAGGGCGTGCAGCAGGCGGTCGCCAACGTCAATGGCGAGATCCGCCAAAAGCTGATCGGTTTCGACGGCAACGACCAGGAGGGTCTGGACCGCACCCTCATCGAGATGGACGGCACCGAGAACAAGGGCCGGTTGGGCGCCAATGCACTGCTGGCGGTCTCGATGGCCACCGCCAAGGCGGTCGCTGCCTCCCACGAGTTGCCGCTGTATCGCTACCTGGCCACGGAGAAGACCTTCGCCATGCCGGTGCCGATGATGAACATCATCAACGGCGGTGCCCACGCCGACAACAGCGTCGACATCCAGGAGTTCATGATCATGCCGGTGGGCGCCCCGAGCATTGCCGAAGCGATTCGCTACGGTGCCGAGGTGTTCCACGCCTTGAAGAAGGTGCTGCACGGCAAGGGCCTCAACACCGCGGTGGGCGACGAGGGTGGTTTCGCCCCGAACTTGCCCTCCAACGAGGCCGCCATCGAGGTGATCCTCGAAGCCGTTGAGCTGGCTGGCTACAAGGCCGGCGACGATATCATGCTGGCGATCGACGCCGCCTCGTCCGAGTTCTACAAGGATGGCAAGTACGTCCTGGCCTCCGAAGGCAAGAGTCTCTCTTCTGGAGAGTTCGTCGATTATCTGGCCGCCTGGGTCGACAAGTACCCGATCATCTCCATCGAGGATGGCATGGATGAGTCGGATTGGGATGGCTGGAAACTGCTGACCGAGCGGCTTGGCAAGAAGATCCAGTTGGTTGGTGACGACCTGTTCGTCACCAACCCGAAGATCCTGAAAGAGGGCATCGACAAGCAGATCGCCAACTCGATCCTGATCAAGGTCAACCAGATCGGCACCCTGACGGAGACCCTGGAGGCGATCCGGATGGCCAAGGACGCCGGCTATACGGCGGTGATCTCCCATCGCTCCGGCGAGACCGAGGACACCACCATCGCTGACCTGGCGGTGGCCACTTCCGCCGGCCAGATCAAGACCGGCTCCCTGTCGCGTTCCGATCGGGTTGCCAAGTACAACCGCCTGCTGCGCATCGCCGAGGCCTTGGGCGACAAGGCCAGCTACCCGGGACGGGACGCCTTCTACAACCTCGCCTGATTTCGATCGGGCCCGTGATGGGGATTGCCCGGACCGTCCGGTCCGGGCATCCTTGTCACCTCCATGAAAGTTCTCATCGCCATCCTCGTCGTGCTCCTGCTCGTGCTCCAGTACAAGCTCTGGTTCAGCGACGGCGGCCTGCTCAAGGTCCATCAGTTGAGCAAAGCCGTTTCTGCCCAGCAGGCGGAAAACGAGGAGCTGGCTGCGCGCAACGAAGCTCTGGCGGCAGAGGTTCTGGACCTGAAGCAGGGCAGTGCCGCTATCGAAGAGCGCGCCCGCACCGAACTGGGGATGATCAAGGAGGGTGAAACCTTCCACCAGGTGGTCGACCGGTGAGCCGCTGCCGCGCCTGGGCCGTGGTGCCGGCGGCCGGTGTTGGTCGGCGGATGGGCGGTGAGGTCCCGAAGCAGTACCTTGAGTTGGCCGGGCTGCGGGTGATCGACCATACAATACTGCGGCTGGCCAACCACGACCGGATAGACGGGGTGGTGGTGGCTATCGGAGCGGAAGACGGCTACTGGTCGGCCCCGACGGGCGCCCGTGCCCCCATCGAAACGGTCACCGGCGGGGCTGAACGCTGCCACTCGGTCCTGCGAGGTCTGGAGCATCTCGCCGCCAAGGTGTCGAGCGACGATTGGGTACTGGTGCACGATGCGGCCCGACCGTGTCTGCGCGCCGCCGATATCGACCGGCTGCTGAATGCATTGGATAACCACCCGGTCGGTGGCCTGCTCGGGTTGCCGGTCTCGGATACGGTCAAGCGCACCGATGCCGCCGGCACCGTTCTGGAGACCGTCCCTCGCGAAGGCCTCTGGCGCGCGCTGACCCCGCAGATGTTCCGCCTCGGCATGCTGCACGAAGCATTGACCGCCGCGTTGGCCGCCGGCGTCCTGGTCACCGATGAGGCGGCCGCAATGGAGCACGCCGGCCACCGGCCGAAGATGGTGGAGGGGCACGCCGACAACATCAAAATCACGCGGCCGGGGGATTTGGCGCTGGCCGAACTGTTCTTGCAGCAGCAGTGTGCCGGCGGTTGAGGCCGGTGGTTTGCCCAATTAAACAGGATGGACAGGATTTTTCAGGATTAACAGGATTTTTAAGGGAAATTCGGCCAGTCCTGAGAGTCCACCAACCGGTGCGGTATCGGCACCATCGTGCCACAGACACCGTGACGGTGGATGCGCTGCGCTTATCCACCCTACGACTTGGCGCCTTGGCAAGACGATCTTTTTTTCAGTGCCGTGCTGGATAAGCGAAATGGAAAAAAAATAGAATCCTGTTAATCCTGAAAAATCCTGTTAATCCTGTTGAATCAGTCATTCGCAAATCCCCCAAAATTCACAAAATGAACCTCCGCATCGGACAAGGTATCGACGCTCACCGGTTTGGTCCCGGCGACCACGTGATCATCGCTGGCGTGCGCATTCCCCACGACCAGGGCATGGTGGCGCACTCCGATGGCGATGTCGCCATTCACGCCCTCTGCGATGCCCTGCTGGGGGCCGCGGGGCTGGGCGACATCGGTCGCCACTTTCCGGACACCAGCGACGAGTTCGCCGGCATCGACAGCCGCATTCTGCTGCGCCGGGTGGTCGAGCAGCTTCACGCCCGCGGGCTGAGCGTGGGTAACGTCGACCTCACCCTGGTCGCCCAGGCGCCGAAAATGGCCCCGCACATCGCGGCCATGCAGGCGGTGCTGGCGGCGGATTTGCAGCTCGCGCCGGGACAGGTCAACGTCAAGGCGACCACCACCGAGCGCATGGGATTCACCGGCCGGGGCGAGGGGATCGCCGCGTTTGCGGTGGCCCTGGTCAGGGAAGCGCCGCAATGAGCCTTGGTGAACAGGCACGCGCCGAACTGGACCAGTTTGCCTACGTCTTCGATGGGCCAACTGCGAGCGGCCGGTTGCGCCGTGAACCGGAGGACTTCCAGGTCGACGAGATCCTCGGCTTCGAGCCGGATGGCGAGGGCGAGCACGTCCTCCTGCACCTTTGGAAGCGCAACACCAACACCGAATTCGCCGCCCGCGAGCTCGGGCGCCTGGCCGGGGTGAAGCCGGTGGACGTCAGCTATGCCGGCATGAAGGACCGAAACGCCGTCACCACCCAGTGGTTCAGCATCCGACTGGCCGGTCGCCCGGAACCTGACTGGAACGCTCTCGATGGCGAGACAATGCGGGTACTGAGCGTGGCCCGCCACAGCCGCAAGCTGCGCCGCGGGGCGCTACAGGGCAACCGGTTCCGCCTGGTAGTGCGCGATCTGAACGGTGACCGCGCCGCGCTGGAGGAGCGCCTGGCGGCGGTCGCCGCCGGCGGCGTACCGAACTACTTCGGCGAACAGCGGTTCGGTCGGGGCGGCATGAACCTGGTGCGTGCCGACGCCATGTTCGGCGGGCGCCGTGAGCGGGACCGCCACAAGCGCGGCCTCTATCTTTCCGCGGCCCGCTCTTTTCTTTTCAATCGCCTACTGTCCGCCCGCGTCGCGCGCGGCGACTGGGACCGGCCGCTGCCGGGCGAGGTCCTGATCGTCGACGGCCGTCGGGGGTTTTTCCCCTGGACCGAAGGGGACACGACCGTTCCGGAGCGGGTGGCCGCCGGCACCATTCATCCCACGGGACCGCTCTATGGCGACGGGCCGTCGCTGGTGCGCGCGGAGGCGAAGACGGTTGAGGAGGGGGCGCGGGCCGGTTTCGAGCCGTGGATTGCGGCGCTGGCCGCGGCTCGCATGGAGCAGGAGCGGCGCGCCCTGCGCCTTACCGTGCGGGACTTCGGCTGGCAGTTCGAAGGCGATGCCGTGGTGCTGGAGTTCGCGCTGGAAGCTGGGGCCTATGCCACCACCGTATTGCGGGAATTGGTTGCCGCGGTCGAGCCGGACGTGGACGGCTGAAAAGTCACCGCGCCCGGCGCAGCAGCACGTATACCGCCCCGGTACCGCCGTCGACCGGGCGGGCCGAACTGTAGGCCAGTACGTCTTCCCGCTGTCGCAGCCAATGGGCGACTTTCCCCTTGAGCACGGGTTCCCTATTGAAGGAGCCCTTGCCCTTGCCGTGGATGATGCGGACGCAGCGGATATCCCGCTGCCGGCAGTGATGCAGGAACGCCACCAGTTCCTGACGGGCCTCGGCGGAGGTCAGGCCATGCAGGTCCAGTTCGGCCGCGACACTGTAGTGGCCGCGGCGGAGCTTGCGCAGGGTGGTGTGCTGTAGACCGGGACGGGCGAACAGCAGTTCGTCGCCGGTCTCGAGGTCGGCCGGATCGAGCGGGTCCGACAGCAGGTCCTGAAGTACGGAAAGCTCGTCGGCTTCCCGCTGCAAGGGGACCGGGCGGGGACGGCGCTGAAACGGCGGGATGCCGTCGTGGGCCAACGGCGTCGCATCCTGTACCGCTTCGCGGAACAGGCTGAGTTCGTCCTCGGGCAGCTGCGGTTTACGTTTCATGGCGGGCTCCGAGTCTAACATGGACGCCGGCACCTGCGTCGCCCGGCTAGTTTCGGGTATAGTAGACACCTTCGACATCGTCCTGAATCCTATGAAAATTCTGGTCAGCAACGACGACGGTTATTCGGCACCGGGGATCCGCTGTTTGGCGGAACACCTCAAGGCACTTGGCAACGTCACCGTGGTCGCGCCGGAACGCGATCGCAGCGGCGCCAGCAACTCCCTGACCCTCGACCTTCCGATCCGGGCTACGCAGGTAGAACCCGGCGTCATCCGGGTCGACGGTACCCCCACCGATTGTGTCCACCTCGCCATCACCGGCTTTCTCGAAGAAGAGCCTGACATGGTGGTCTCCGGTATCAATGCCGGCGCCAACATGGGCGACGACGTGATCTATTCCGGTACGGTTGCCGCGGCCATGGAGGGGCGCTTTCTCGGACTGCCGGCCATGGCCATTTCGCTGGCCGGTCACCAGCCGACTCACTTCGAGACCGCCGCCAAAGTGGCCGTGCAACTGCTGCGGCGTTTGGCCGACGCCCCGCTTTCGGCGGACACGATCCTCAACGTCAACGTCCCGAACATCCCCTGGGAAGAGATACAGGGCTTCGAGGCGACCCGGCTCGGGCAGCGCCACAAATCGGAGCCGGTGGTGGCTACCAGGGATCCGCGCGATCGGCCCATCTACTGGATTGGACCAGCCGGGCCGGAACAAGATGCAGGACCCGGCACGGACTTTTATGCCGTGCGTCAGGGGCGCGTATCGATCACGCCGATACAGGTGGATCTGACCCGGTATCAGGCGATTGCGACCGTAGCCGACTGGCTCGCCGACGGCGGAGTGGCGGCATGAACCGCCACCTGGGGATCGGCATGACCTCGCAACGTACCCGCGAGCGGCTCGTGCAGCGGTTGATGGAGAAGGGTATCAGTGACACGCGGGTGCTGGACGCCATGCGCACCGTGCCGCGGCACCTGTTCGTGGACGAGGCCCTCGCCACCCGTGCCTACGAGGAAACCGCGCTGCCGATCGGTTGCGGCCAGACCATCTCTCAACCCTATGTGGTCGCGCGGATGACGGAGTTGGCGCTGGCAGATGGCGCCAGGCGGGTGCTTGAGGTCGGCACCGGTTGCGGCTATCAGACTGCCGTGCTGGCCGGTCTGACCGACAACGTCTATAGCATCGAACGCATCGAGCAACTGCACCGGAGGGCCAGGGGTATGCTGAGGGAGCTGGAGATACGGAACGTCCTGTTGCGGCATGGCGACGGTTACGGCGGATGGAGCGGACAGGCACCGTTCGAGGCGATTGTCATCACCGCCGCACCGCCCTGCGTACCGGAGGCATTGCTGGATCAGCTGGCGGACGGTGGCCGCATGGTGCTGCCGCTTGGAGAGGGGCAGCGCCAGGAACTGGTGCTTATCGCGCGCAGTGGCAGCGTCTGCCGTCAGGAGCACATCGAACCGGTCAGTTTCGTCCCGATGCTGAGCGGGGCGATCCGGGGAGCGGGGGTGCCTGCCTGATGCTCTTCTCCGCGATGTACGACTGGACGATGCGTTGGGCGGCCCATCGCCATGCGCCCCGCTACCTGGCCGGCGTCAGCTTCGCCGAGTCGTCGTTTTTCCCGATCCCGCCCGATGTCATGCTGGCGCCGATGTCGCTGGCCAACCCGAAACAGGCCTGGCGCTATGCCCTGGTGACCACACTGGCGTCGGTGGCCGGAGGGATGCTCGGCTACATCATCGGCTACTTCCTGTTCGACCTGGTGGAACCCCTGATCCGGGAGGCCGGCTACTGGAGCAAATATCAGGAGGTAAGCTCCTGGTTCGATCGCTGGGGATTCTGGGCGATCTTCCTGGCCGGATTCTCACCCATCCCGTACAAGCTGTTTACCATTGCCGCCGGCGTCATCGGCATGTCGTTTCCTGCCTTTGTCGTGGCCTCGGCCATCAGCCGCGGCTGTCGTTTCTTCATGGTGGCCGGCCTGATGGTATGGGGCGGCGAACGAATGGAACGGACGCTGCGTCGTTATATCGACCGCATCGGCTGGGTGCTGGTGGTGATCGCCATCCTCATCTACGTCATCGCCAACGGGACTAATGCGTAAGGGGCTGCGCATCCTGGTCATCCTGGGAGCGCTTGGCGCGCTGGCGGCGTGCAGTTCTCTTCCCCGGACCCGGGACCCCGGCTATCACCACGTTCAGGTCGGCGATACGCTCTACTCGATCTCCTTCACCTACGGGCTCGACTGGAGGGATATCGCTGCCTGGAACAATATCGGCCCGCCCTATAGCATCTACTTCGGCCAGCGTCTCTCGCTCATCCCCCCTGGCGAGCAGGCCTATCAACCCAAGCCCTACTTTGCCAAGCCGGTCGAGGAGAAGTCGGTCGGCGCCTGGACTGCCGCTCAGCGCCCGGTATCATCCCGCCCGGCATCACCCCCCCCCGTCAGCCGGTCGGAGCCGCGAGCGCCACCGCCGACGGCAGTGCCGGCTTCGTCCAGGCCCGCCGCCACGGTCAGCACGGCTCCGGTACGGAACCCGCCGCCAACTGCCGCATCCAACGGAATTATCCGCTGGACCTGGCCGACCCAGGGCAAAATGGTGACCCGCTTTTCGCCCAAGACGGGGAAAAAGGGGGTCGATATCGGCGGACAGGTCGGCCAGGACATCCTGGCGGCCGCCGACGGGGAGGTGGTTTACAGTGGTAAAGGTTTGATTGGATATGGAAATTTGGTCATTATCAAGCATAACGACACTTGGCTGAGTGCCTATGGCCATAACCGGCTGCTTGCAGTGAAGGAGGGCCAACGGGTTCGGGCCGGTCAAAAAATTGCCGAAATGGGGCAAAACGGAAAATCGGGGTCTATACTTCATTTTGAAATCCGAAAAAACGGACAACCGGTAGACCCCGCGCGCTATCTACCCACGAATTAAAAAGCGTAAAGGATTTATTTTTATGGCAAAAAAGACGGTCGAGATCGAGGATTTGGAAGGTTTTGAGGAGGAATCGAGCGAAGAGCGGGAGGAACTCGAAGCCGACAGCGTCGAAGAAGAGGAGACCGAGCAGTTCGCCGCCGGGGATGTCCCTGAGGGGCAGCTCGATGCGACCCGGCTCTATTTGAGCGAAATCGGCTTTTCTCCCCTGCTTTCGGCGGAAGAAGAGGTGTTTTATGCGCGCCTGGCCCAAAAGGGTGACGAGAGCGCGCGTAAGCGCATGATCGAAAGTAACCTTCGCCTTGTCGTCAAGATCTCCCGACGTTATCTGAATCGCGGCCTGGCGCTCCTCGACCTGATCGAAGAGGGCAATCTGGGCCTGATCCGTGCGGTCGAAAAGTTCGATCCCGAGCGTGGTTTCCGCTTCTCCACTTATGCCACCTGGTGGATTCGACAGACCATCGAACGGGCGATCATGAACCAGACCCGCACGATTCGCCTGCCCATCCATGTGGTCAAGGAGATCAACGTCTACCTGCGTACCGCGCGCCAGCTGGCCCAAACCCTGGATCACGACCCGACCCCGGAAGAAATTGCCGAGGTGCTGGACAAGCCGGTGGAAGACGTCAAGCGGATGCTGAGCCTGAACGAACGGGTCACCTCGGTGGACGTGCCGATGGGCCGCGACGCCGACAAGTCGGTGCTCGACTCCATCCCGGATGAGAACAATACCGACCCCTCCTCACTGCTGCAGGACAGCGACATCAAGAGCAACATCAGCGCGTGGCTTTCCCAATTGTCGGACAAGCAGCGCGAGGTGGTGGAGCGTCGTTTCGGGCTCCATGGCCATGATGTCAGCACGCTCGAGGACGTTGGTAACCAGATCGGCGTCACTCGCGAAAGGGTGCGGCAGATCCAGATAGAAGCGCTCAAGCGGATGCGCGAGATCATGGAGAGCCAAGGTTACACGCAGGACGCCCTGTAACCCGACGCAAAGGGAACGACAAAGGCCCCGACGGGAGACCGCCGGGGCCTTTTTGCTTTGTTCGCGTTCCCCGTGTGCCCCGTGGTGTCCCAACAGCTCGGTAGGATGGGCAAAGGAGCGAGAGCGACGTGCCCATCAGCTTTCGTAGGAGGATGCGGCGAGCCTGCGAACCGCATCATCCGCGGCGCTTGCAGGCTATCGGTGCGGTTCGTTCCTCGGCAACTGCTCCATGCGTTGCTCTACCTCCTGCATCCATGCAGTCGTCACCGCATCCTCGATTTTCCTACGGACTGATGATGAGGGCGGCCGCCACCCGGCGGCCTTCGGCGGCCAGGATGTTGTAGGTACGGCAGGCGGCCTTGGTGTCCATTACCTCCACCCCGATGCCGCGCTCGATCAGCGGCTCCAGCAATGCAGGGGAGGGGAAGCGCAGCCGGTCGCCGGCGCCGAACAGCACCACCTCCGGGTCCAGTTCCGCGACCTGCTGCATGTGGCCCGCCTCCAACTCCTCCAATTGCCGCGGCGGCCAGTCGCTCACCAGCGTACCGGCGCTGATGACAAAACTTGCGGTCAGCCGCAGACGGCCGCGGTTTTCCTCGTTACGCTCTTGGGCCGGCAACGCCAGCGTGACCTCGCCTTCGGCATAGGCATGGATGGTGTAAGCGGCGTTGGAGCGGTCTTCGGTGAATTTCATGGCGAGGGGCCGATTGACGGAAAATGCGGCGTTCAGTAATGTTAGCAGCTTTCGCACCGGCCGGGCGACCTCCCCCGGCTGTCCCTACAACTCCTGTTCCGGCACGATTGCCTTGATAGAAGAATTCCAGCGAATCAAGCGGTTACCTCCGTATGTCTTCAATATCGTCAATGAATTGAAGGCGAAAGCGCGAGCGCGGGGTGAAGATATTATCGACTTCGGTATGGGGAATCCCGACCAGCCGACCCCACAGCACATCGTCGACAAGTTGGTCGAGGCCGCCCAGCGCGACAACACGCACCGTTATTCCGTTTCCAAGGGCATCCCGCGTCTAAGGCGGGCCATCTGCACCTGGTACAAGAACCGGTTCGACGTCGATCTCGATCCGGATGCCGAGGCGATTGTCACCATCGGCTCCAAAGAAGGATTGGCCCACTTGGCGCTGGCCACCACGGGACTAGGCGATGCGGTGCTGGTGCCGAATCCGGCCTACCCGATCCACCCCTATGGCTTCGTCATCGCCGGGGCGGATATCCGCCACGTACCGCTGGTACCGGGCGTGGACTTCTTCGCCGAACTCGAGAAGGCGATCAAGGACTCGTGGCCGAAGCCGAAGTTCCTGGTGATCAACTTCCCCGGAAATCCGACTGCCCAGTGCGTCGAACTCGAGTTCTTCGAGAAGGTGATCGCCATCGCCCGGGAGCACCAGATCTGGGTCATTCACGACATCGCCTACGCCGACCTGGTGTTCGACGGCTATGTCGCCCCGTCGATTTTGCAGGTGCCGGGTGCCAAGGAAGTGGCCGTGGAGTTCTACTCCATGTCCAAGAGCTACAACATGCCCGGCTGGCGCGTCGGCTTCATGTGCGGCAACAAGGTCTTGGTGGCGGCGCTGGCGCGCATGAAGTCCTATCTGGACTACGGCATGTTCACCCCGATCCAGGTGGCGGCGATCGCCGCCCTGGAGGGGCCGCAGGAGTGCGTCGCCGAAATCAGGGAGATGTATCAGAGTCGCCGTGACGTGCTCTGTGACGGTCTCAACAACATCGGCTGGAAGGTGGAGAAGCCCAAGGCGACCATGTTTGTCTGGGCACCAATTCCGGAAGCCTACAAACACCTCGGCTCGCTGGAGTTCTCCAAAAAGTTGCTGCAAGAGGCCAAGGTGGCGGTCTCACCCGGCATCGGCTTCGGCGAATACGGCGATGACCACGTGCGCTTCGGTCTCATCGAAAACGAACACCGTACGCGCCAGGCCGTGCGCGGCATCCGCGAGATGTTCCGCAAGGACGGTTTAATCAAATAGAGGATCCGCGAACAACGCCAATGAACGCAAGACGTGACTACTCGCCCCCTCTGTCATTCCCGCGCAGGCGGGAATCCAGGGTCCGGGCGAGCAGTTACCGCAAAATAACCATTTCCATTTGCGTTTTTCGCGTTCATTCGCGGATCGATTTTTTTGCAGGGGAGAGTTGATGAATTCGGTCAAGGTTGGTCTTCTGGGGCTCGGCACCGTCGGCGGCGGCACCATCAATGTGCTGCGCGACAACGCCGACGAAATCCTGCGGCGCGCCGGACGCGGTATCGAAGTCGTCCACGCCGCCGCGCGCGACCTGAAGAAGCCGCGCATCTGCGACACCGACGGGATCACCCTGACGACCAACCCGGCCGAGGTGATCGACAATCCGGAGGTCGAAGTCATCATCGAGCTCATCGGCGGCGACGGACTGGCCAAGGAGATGATCCTGCGCGCCATCGCCAACGGGAAGCATATCGTCACCGCCAACAAGGCGCTGATCGCCAAGCACGGCAACGAGATCTTCGCTGCGGCGCAGGAGAAGGGCGTGATGGTTGCCTTCGAGGCGGCGGTCGCCGGCGGTATTCCGATCATCAAGTCGATCCGCGAAGGGCTCGCCGCCAACCGGGTCGAGTGGCTCGCCGGGATCATCAATGGCACAGGGAATTTCATCCTCACCGCCATGCGTGACGAGGAGCGGGATTTCGCCGATGTGCTGGCCGAGGCGCAGCGCCTGGGCTATGCCGAGGCCGACCCGACCTTCGACGTCGAGGGCATCGACGCCGCGCACAAGCTGACCATCCTGGCCTCGATTGCCTTCGGCGTGCCGCTGCAGTTCGAGAGCGTCTATACCGAAGGCATCACCCACATCACCCGTGAGGATGTGGCCTACGCGGAAGAACTCGGATATCGCATCAAGCATCTTGGCATGGCGCGCGCCGGGTATAGCGGTATCGAACTGCGAGTCCATCCGACCTTGATCCCCGAGAAGCGGCTGATCGCCAATGTCGACGGCGTGATGAACGCGGTGGTGGTGAAGGGCAACGCCGTCGGCCCGACCCTCTATTACGGCCCCGGAGCCGGTGCAGCGCCGACCGCCTCGGCCGTGGTGGCCGATTTGGTCGACGTGGTTCGTGCCATGGGCTGCGAGCCGTCCGGCCGCGTGCCGATGCTGGGTTTCCAGTCCGACAGTCTGGCCGACACCACCATCATGCCGATGGAAGAGGTGGAGACCGCGTACTACCTGCGCATGCAGGTGGTGGACAAGCCGGGCGTGCTGGCCGATCTGACCCGCATCTTCGCCGATCTCGGGATCAGCATCGAGGCGCTGGTGCAGAAGGAACCGCCCTCCGGTGAAAGCCTGGTCACCATCATCCTGCTGACCCGCACCGTGCAGGAGAAGCAGATGAATCAGGCGATGGCCAAGATGGCCAAGCTGGACGCCATCTTCGGCGAAGTCAACCGCATTCGGGTGGAATATTTGAAGTAGGAATATGTGCAGGGATATGGCATGTGGTAGGTGGAATATGGGATCCCACATGCCATATACCATCTACCACATTCCTCCATATGCCATCTACCACCTACCACATTCCTTCTAACGGGACAGAGTAATGCCTTTTCGTAACCGCTACACCGGTCTGATTGACCGCTATCGTGACCGTCTGCCGGTCCATGACGACACCCGGATCATCAGCCTGGGCGAGGGCAACACGCCGCTCATCCGCCTCAACAACATCCCGCGCGAGCTGGGCAAGGATGTCGACATTTATGTCAAGTACGAGGGCCTGAACCCCACGGGCTCGTTCAAGGACCGTGGCATGACCATGGCGGTGACCAAGGCGGTGGAAGAGGGTTCCAAGGCGATCATCTGCGCCTCCACCGGCAACACCTCTGCCGCCGCGGCCGCCTATGCGGCGCGCGCCGGCATCACCGCCTTCGTGCTGATTCCCGACGGCAAGATCGCCCTCGGCAAGCTGGCGCAGGCGATGATGCACGGCTCGGTGGTGATCCAGATCAAGGGCAACTTCGACGACGGCATGCGGCTGGTGAAGGAGGTCGCCTCCGAGGCGCCGGTGACCATCGTCAACTCCATCAACCCGTTCCGCCTGCAGGGGCAGAAGACCGCCGCCTTCGAGATCGTCGAAGAGTTGGGCGGCGCACCGGACTTCCACTGCATCCCGGTGGGTAACGCCGGCAACATCACCGCGCACTGGATGGGTTACACGGAATACAAGGAGCACGGCATCGTCAATTCGACCCCGCGCATGGTGGGCTAC
Source organism: Gammaproteobacteria bacterium (assembly GCA_041685045.1). Classification (GTDB taxonomy): domain Bacteria; phylum Pseudomonadota; class Gammaproteobacteria; order Thiohalomonadales; family Thiohalomonadaceae; genus Thiohalomonas. Next base: position 44,476 of record JAWLGP010000003.1, on the reverse strand, counting down.
CAGGCCGCCGGCGCGGCGCCGTTCCTGCGCGGCGAAATGGTCGACAATCCCGAGACCGTCGCCACCGCCATCCGCATCGGCCATCCGCAGAGCTGGGACAAGGCGTGGCAGGTGCAGAAGGATTCCGATGGCTGGTTCGACGAGTGCACCGATGAGGAGATCCTGGCAACGCAGATGCTGCTCTCCCGCAAGGAGGGGGTGTTCTGTGAACCTGCCTCGGCGACCTCCCTGGCCGGCGCCATCCGCGACATCAAGTCGGGCAAGATCCCCGAGGGCAGCAAAATCGTCTGCACCCTCACCGGCCACGGCCTGAAGGACCCCGACACCGCCATCCGCCAGAGCGGCGGCGAGGGCTCGTTGCTGACCGTCGAGGCGACCCTCGAATCGGTGAAGAAGGCCATTCTCGACAACATGGCTTGATCCCGGCCCGGTGAGCGGCCCGGCCTTCACCCTGGCGCTTCCCGGCCTGTTCTCGGCCGGGAAGCAGCCCGACTTCCCCCGTCTGCCCACCCTGGAGCGGGTCCTGGCCCGCGCGGACCGAACCGCCGGTTTTCCCGACACGCCACCGGAGCTGCTTTGGCAGCTGTTCGGGCGCTTGCCGGGCGCCGATGACGTGCCGGTGGCCGCGGTCACTCGTCACGGGCTTGGCGCCGAGCCCAATGACGACTGCTGGTTTTGCGCCGAGCCGGTACACCTGCTCGCCGATCGTGACCGCCTGCTGCTGATGTCCACCGAGTCGCTGTCGGCAAAGGAGTGCGACGGCCTGTTGGCCGAGTTCAACACCCTGTTCGAAGGGGAGTGGCGGCTGGAACTACGCCAGGGCCGCCTGTTCCTGCGCGCGCCACGCACACTGGCGGTGCATACGGTGGCCACGGGGCAGGCGTTAGGCCGTTCCGTGGACGAAATGTTGCCGACCGGGCAGGACCGACTTGAATTCCACCGTTTTCTGACCGAAGTGCAGATGCTGCTGCACCAAAGCCCCGTCAACACCGAGAGGGAACGGCGTGGGCTGCCGACGGTCAACAGTCTCTGGCCGTGGGGTGGCGGGCGGTTGCCGGGACCGGCCACAGCCCGTTTCGATCGCGTCGTGGGCCACGACGCCTTTTTCCGGGGGTTGGCCCGACTCGCGGGGCTCGAAGTGGGCCCGCTGTCGGACGATACGGGGCAGACGACGCTCGCGGTCGTCGACCCCGCTTCGCCAGGTGAGCTCGACGCCCTGGAAGGGCGACTCAAGCGGCTCAGCGCAACTCACCGCACGTTCGATCTCTTTCCCGGCTGCGGCTGGCGCTTCCGCTATACGCCAGCTGCGACTCTACGTTTCTGGCGGCGTACCCGCACCGTCCCCACCCTGGCTGAACAGCTATGTCGTTGATGCCGCGAAAGCGCATTGTGCGCCGAACACCGGCTGCGGTTCCCGCGGCGTTGGCCGGACTGCACCCGGTGTTGGCGCAGGTCTGCGCCAACCGCAAGGTGCAAAGCCGGGATGAGCTGGAGCATGCCCTTGGCGGCCTGCTGCCGTGCGCGACGCTGGCCGGGATGGAGGGCGCTGTGCGGTTGTTGGCCGATGCGCTGGACCGGCAGTGGCGGATCCTGATCGTCGGCGACTTCGACGCGGACGGCGCCACCAGCACCACGCTGGCGGTCCGGGCGTTGCGGATGCTCGGTGCGGAGCAGGTGGATTTCCTGGTGCCGAACCGTTTCGAGTACGGGTACGGACTCACGCCGGAGATCGTCGCGGTGGCCGCCGAGCGGCAGCCAGACCTGATTGTCACCGTGGACAACGGGATTTCGAGCCTGGACGGGGTCCGCGCCGCTCACGCACGTGGTATCCGCGTGCTGGTGACCGACCACCACTTGCCCGGCGCGGAGCTGCCGGAGGCCGAGGCGATCGTCAATCCGAACCAGCCGGGCGACCGGTTCCCGGCCAAGTCACTCGCCGGGGTGGGGGTGATTTTCTATGTGATGCTGGCACTGCGGGCCCACCTGCGGGAGAGCGGCTGGTTCGAGCGGCAGGGAATCGGCGAGCCCAACCTGGCCCAGTTGCTGGACCTGGTGGCCCTGGGCACCGTGGCCGATGTGGTGCCGCTGGAATACAACAACCGTATCCTGGTGGCCCAGGGGATCGCCCGCATCCGTGCCGGCCACGCCTGCCCCGGGATCGCCGCCCTGATGGAGATCGCCGGTCGTCGCCCGGAGCGGCTGGTGACCGCCGACCTTGGCTTCGCCATCGGTCCGCGGCTAAATGCCGCCGGACGCATGCACGACATGAGCCTCGGGATCCGCTGTCTGCTCGCCGACGATCTGCCGACCGCGCGCCGGCTGGCGGCCGAACTGGATGTGTTGAACAAGGAGCGTCGCGGCACCGAGGAAGTAATGCGCGAGCAGGCCTTCGACATTCTCAAACGCATGCACCTGGAGACGTCGGACCTCCCCTATGGACTCTGCCTCTACGACCCCGACTGGCACGAGGGGGTGATCGGGATCCTGGCCTCACGGGTGAAAGATCGGGTTCACCGGCCGGTGATTGTCTTCACCGACAGCAGCGACGGTCTGGTCAAGGGATCGGCCCGCTCCATTCCCGGCCTGCATATTCGCGATGCCCTCGATGCCGTCGCTGCCCACCACCCGGGCCTGCTGGTGAAGTTCGGGGGGCACGCCATGGCGGCCGGCCTCACCATTGGGGCGGAGAATCTCGGCACCTTCCGGGAGGCGTTCGACGCGGAGGTGCGCCGGGCGCTGAATGCGGAGGACCTGGAGGGCATCATCCTCAGCGACGGGCGGCTCGAACCGGCCGGCGTTGATGAAGAGCTGGCGCAGACCCTGCGCTTCGCCCTGCCTTGGGGGCAGGGCTTTCCGGAGCCGGTGTTCGATGATGTCTTCGCGGTGGTCAGTCGCCGCGTGGTTGGCGAACGTCACCTCAAGCTGGTGCTGCGCCACCCCGACCACCCGAAGCCGTTCGACGCCATCGCCTTCAATGCCGTCGATGATGCCCCCAACGCGGGGGAGCTGCATGTCGCCTATCGGGTCGACCTCAATGAATTCAACGGCCGTCGCAGCGTCCAATTGATCGTGGAACACCTGGCGCCGGCGGAGTCGTCGTTACCGGTGGCGGGCTGAGGCATTTACTCGTAGGAGCGGCGGCAGCCGCGATTCGACATTTCACGGCTGCCGTCGTTACTACAACGGGTTACGACGAGCCGCCGTGCCCCCGTAGTCGTGCCAGCGGGTGTGGATGTCGCCGCCCCCTCGATCTGCGGCGCCATTCTGGCGTGGGGTTTGTCGTGCCAAGCAATCACCATCGGCTCCCGCTCGAGCATCGCGGCTACCGATTGGGCGATCTGGTTGGCCGTGCGGTAATCGATATCCAGACCGTTGACGTTGATCGTGATCTCTTTCATGGCTTGACCTCCTGTCCGGGGGTGGAGTCATATGCAACCGCTTAGACGGAGCGAAAGGAGTTACGAGCGGCGTGGTTCACCCGGGCCCGGCCGCTGTAGTATGATGCTCGGCCGTTTTCCCACACATTCCAACGACTTCCCGACATGATCGAAATAAATCCGATCCTGAACCACCTCAAGGACATGCAAGGGCGCGTGGACGCCCTGAGGGGGTATCTTTGACTACGAAGCCAAGAGTGAACGGCTGGTCGAAGTAACCCGCGAGCTGGAAGACCCCAAGGTCTGGGACAAACCGGAGCGCGCCCAGGAACTGGGTCGCGAGCGCGCTGCCCTGGAGAGGGTGGTCAACACCATCGCCAAGCTCGACGGCACCCTGAGCGATTCGGCCGACCTGCTGGAGATGGCGAAGGAGGAGGGCGATGACGATACCATCAGCGCCGTTTCCGCCGATCTCGATAAGGCCGAGAAGCAGCTTGCGGATCTCGAATTTCGTCGCATGTTCTCCGGCGAGATGGACGCCCACAACGCGTTCCTCGATGTCCAGGCCGGCTCCGGCGGTACCGAGGCACAGGACTGGGCCAACATGCTGCTGCGCATGTATCTGCGCTGGGGCGAGCGCCACGGCTTCAAGACCGAGCTGATGGAGGTCTCCGAGGGCGAAGTGGCGGGCATCAAGAGCGCCACCATCCGCTTCGAAGGCGAGTACGCCTATGGCTGGCTGCGCACCGAGACCGGCGTGCACCGGCTGGTGCGCAAATCGCCGTTCGATTCCGGCAATCGCCGCCACACTTCGTTCTCCTCGGTGTTCGTTTCGCCCGAGGTGGACGACGACATCGATATCGAGATCAATCCGGCCGATCTGCGGATCGACGTCTATCGTGCCTCCGGCGCCGGCGGCCAGCACGTCAACCGGACGGAGTCGGCCGTGCGCATCACCCACAACCCGACCGGCATCGTCGTGCAGTGCCAAAGCGAGCGTTCCCAGCACCAGAACAAGGACCGCTCCATGAAGCAGCTCAAGGCCAAGCTTTATGAGCTGGAAATGCAGAAGCGCAACGCCGCCGCCCAGGCCGTGGAGGATACCAAGGCCGACATCGGCTGGGGCAGCCAGATCCGCTCCTACGTGCTGGACCAGTCCCGCATCAAGGACCTGCGCACCGGCATCGAGACCGGCAACACCCAGGTTGTCCTCGACGGCGACCTGGACGACTTCATCGAGGCCAGCCTGAAGGCGGGTTTGTAGGTGGCATGAGGTAGGTGGAATATTGGGGGCAAGGACGCGATGGCCATCAACTCATTTGAACAACTGGACGTTTGGCAGGAAGCTCACCGCTTGGTTCTCGGTGTCTATCGCCTTACCGAGCAGCTCCCGTCGCACGAGAGGTATGGCTTGATATCACAGATGCGGCGGGCTGCGGTTTCGGTTCCGGCGAATATCGTCGAAGGGTTTAAGAGAAGAGGATTACGGGACAAGGCTCATTTCTACAACATTGCACAGGCTTCGTTGGAGGAGCTGCGTTACTTCTTCATCCTGTGTCGCGACCTTGGGTTCCTGGAAATAGCCGACTCTTATTTCGAAGCTTGTAACAGGGTAGGTCGAATGCTGCACGGGCTCGCAAGCTCGGTTCGTGCGTAACCCCATATTCCACCTACCACCTACCATATTCAGAAATGTAATGAGCGAAGAACAGCAACAGACGCAAGACGAACACAAGCTGATTGCCGAGCGGCGCGCCAAGTTGACGGCGCTGCGCGAGCTGGGCATGGCCTTTCCCAACGACTTTCGGCGCAACGTGATGGCGGGCGAGCTGCACGCCAAGTACAGCGAAGTGGATGCGGACGCACTGGAAGCCGATCCGGTGCGGGTCGCCGTTGCCGGGCGGATGATGAGCCGGCGCATCATGGGCAAGGCGTCGTTCGCCCATGTGAAGGACATGTCCGGCCAGATCCAGCTGTTCGTCCAGCGCGACTCACTGCCGGAAGGGTTCTACAACGAGCAGTTCAAGAAATGGGACGTGGGTGACATCATCGGCGCCGAGGGTTCCCTGTTCCGCACCAAGACCGGTGAGCTGTCGATCAAGGTCGACGGCCTTCGTCTGCTCACCAAGTCACTGCGCCCACTCCCCGACAAGTGGCATGGCCTGACCGACCAGGAGCAGCGCTACCGCCAGCGCTACGTCGACCTCATCATCAACGACGTCACCCGTGAGACCTTCCGGGTGCGCTCCCAGGTGATCCACCATATCCGGGAGTTCCTGGTGCATCGCGGTTTCCTCGAAGTGGAAACCCCGATGATGCAGGCGATCCCGGGCGGAGCCACCGCGCGGCCGTTCATCACCTATCACAACGCCCTGGACATGGAGCTCTACCTGCGGATCGCGCCGGAACTCTACCTCAAGCGGCTGGTGGTCGGCGGCTTCGAAAAGGTGTTCGAGATCAACCGCAATTTCCGCAACGAGGGGCTCTCCACCCGGCACAACCCCGAGTTCACCATGCTCGAGTTCTACCAGGCCTATGCCGACTACCACGAGCTGATGGACCTGACCGAGGCGATGCTGCGCGACGTCTGCGAAAAGGTGCTGGGCCGAACCAGCATCGAGTACCAGGGCGAGACCTACCACTTCGGCGAACCGTTCCGCCGCATGAGCGTGCGCGAATCGATTTTGCAGTTCAATCCCGAGATCGCGCCCGAGCAGATTGATGACCTGGATGCGGCCCGCAAGGTGGCCGAAGGCCTGGGCATTCCGCTCAAGGAGGGCTGGGGTCTGGGCAAGGTGCAGATCGAAATCTTCGAAAAGACAGTGGAACACCGCCTGAAGGAACCCACCTTCATCACCGAGTATCCGACCGAAGTCTCGCCTCTGGCACGGCGCTGTGACGCCAACCCGTTCGTCACTGATCGCTTCGAATTCTTCGTCGGCGGTCGCGAGATCGCCAACGGCTTCTCCGAGCTCAACGACGCAGAGGACCAGGCGGAGCGCTTCCGCAAGCAGGTGGAAGAGAAGGCCGCCGGTGACCACGAGGCGATGCACTTCGACGCCGACTACATCGTGGCCCTCGAGCACGGCCTGCCGCCAACCGCCGGCGAAGGCATCGGCATCGACCGACTGGTGATGCTGCTCACCGACTCGCCTTCAATCCGCGATGTGCTGCTGTTCCCGCACATGCGCCCGGAGCGCGCCGAGTAGGGAGTGATGCGGTTCGCAGGCTCACCACCCATCCTACGCAAGCCGTAGGATGGGCAAAGCGCAGCGTGCCCATCGATTCGTCGAGGTGATGGGCACGTCGCTTCGCTCCTTTGCCCATCCTCGAAATCCGGGTTGCCGTCTGGTCACGGAACCAACGCGCGAGCGACATCCATTTCCAATAGCGACGCCAACGGTTGCGGATAGACCCCCAACCCCACCAGCAGCAGCGCGAGAACCACCAGCACCGCGCTCGAACCCACCCCGGCCGCGACGACCGGGCGCCCCTCCGGTGGGGGTGCAAACAGCACCAGTACCCAACGCAGATAGTAGAACAGCGCGATGGCGCTCCCCACCAGCAGTGCACCGACCAACCACCAGCGTTCGGCTTCGACCCCGGCGGCAAGAGCGTAGTACTTGCCGATGAAGCCGATCGTCAGCGGAATCCCGGCCAGCGACAGCAGCATGCCGGTGAGGGTCCCGGCCAACCAGGGACGGGCGTAGAAGAGCCCTTGATAATCGGAACGTTGATCGAGGTCCACCAAGCTGCCGCGGGAGTAAACGGTGATGACGCCAAAGGCGCCGATCATGGTCGCGAAGTAGGCCACCAGGTAATACCCCACCACTTCCGCGGCAAACGCCCCGCCCGCCACTATGCCTACGAGCAGATAGCCGAAATGGGCGATCGAAGAGTAGGCCAGCATCCGTTTGAGGTTGTCCTGAAGCAGCGCGAGCAGATTGCCGACCAACATCGAGGCGAATGCTGCGAGCGCCAGGAGATCGATGACCACCTCATTCCTGAAGGCGTCGGTGTCGATCAGAAAGCGCAGCAGCACGGTGGCGACCGCCCCTTTCGATATGGTCGAGACGAGAGCGCCCACGGGGGCGGGTGCGCCTTCGAAGACGTCCGGTGTCCACATGTGGAAGGGAACCAGCGACAGCTTGAAGCCGATGCCCACCACCAGCAAGGCATATCCAAACAGCAGGTAACCGCCGCCGGCGTCGGCGGCCTGGCTCGGTCCGCTGAACATCAGCGTACCGGTCTCGGCGAACAGCAACGCCATGCCGAAAAGCAGAAATGCCGACGAGGCGCCGGCCAGGATCAGGTATTTGGCTGCGGCCTCCAACGCACGACGATGCTCCACGGGGTAGGCGATCAAGCCGAACAGGGCCACGCTGAGTAGTTCGAAGCCGAGAAACAGCGAGGCCAAGTGATTGGCCGAGGCGAGCACGATACCCCCGACAATCGCAATCAGCAGCAGCGGATAAAAATTGCCGTAGCGGATCGATGGCTCGCCGGGTGGGCGTCCTTCGAGATAGCCGAATGCCAGAACCGAAATCGCCAGGCCGGATACGCTGATCAGCGCAGTGAAAAACAGTGCGTAGCCGTCGACCAGCAGGAGTGGTGTGACCTGCCGAGGGGCGAGCGCCGCCGACCAGGGCAGCACCAACAGCACCGCCACCAGGCCGATCCCGGTGACGACAGACAGGCCGCGGTGCCCCGGCAGGAAGGCGACCATCAGCAGCACCACCACGCTGGTAGCAGCGGTGATGATCAGCGGCAGGATCGCAATGAGGTCGGTACCGTTCACGGCCAACCGCCCCGTGCCAGGGCCATCTGCAGGTCAACGATGTCCCGCAACCACGTCAATGCCGGGCCGGCCGTTTCGAACAGCGGCGAAGGATAGAGCCCAACGCCGATCAGGGAAATGGCCAGGGTCGAGAGTGCCGTCATTTCCCGGCGCCCGAGATCGGGGGGAGAGGGGAGCGACCCTGGCTCCCCGTGAAACGCCCGCTGCACCATAAGCAGCGCATACACCGCGGCGGCAATCAGTCCGAGGGCGGCCGTCACGGTCAAGCCCGCGCTGACCGGCCAACTGCCGAGAAGAATGAGGAATTCGCCGACGAAGTTGCCAAGTCCCGGCAGGCCGAGGGAGGCGACCGCAAAAAATAGTCCAAGCGCGGCGAGGCGCGGCACCTGCGACCAGAGCCCACCCATCGCGTTCAGGTCGCGGGTATGCAGCCGTTCCTGCAGCGCGCCGACCAGCATGAACAACGCACCGGTGGAGAGGCCGTGGGCGATCATCTGCACCACCGCCCCCTGTAGGGCGAGTTCCGTCCAGGCGAAGATCGCCAGCATGACGAAGCCCATGTGGCTGACCGAGGTGTAGGCCACCAACCGTTTCAAATCCCGTTGGCCGATGGCCAGCAGCGCACCGTACAGGATGCCGACGACACCAAGGGACATCGCCACCGGTGCGAACTCCATGGAAGCGGCCGGAAACAGCGGAACCACGAAGCGGATCAAGCCGTACGCCCCCGTCTTCAGCAGGATGCCGGCGAGGAGTACCGACGCGGCCGTTGGTGCCTGGGTGTGGGCATCGGGCAGCCAGGGGTGGAACGGCACGATCGGAAGCTTCACGGTGAAGGCGACGAAGAAGCCGAGCATGATCCAGCCGGCAGCGGAGAACAGCGTTCCGCGGCTGCCGATAGCCGCCTCCAGCAAGCGGAAATAGTCGAAGGTCAGCACGCCGGTTTCGCGTTGCACGACGAGTGCCAGGGCGATGATGGACACCAGCATCAACAGGCCGCTCGCCTGGGTGAACAGGAAGAACTTGAGGGCCGCGTAGCGTCGGCGCTCATATCCCCAGACGGCGATGAGGAAGTACATCGGGACCAACATCGCCTCCCAAAGGAAAAAGAACAGAAACAGGTCGAGCGCGAGAAACACGCCGAAGACACCGGCCAGCGTCAGGAGCAGGTTGAAAAAAAAGAAACCGGGGCGCTCGCGAACGTGCCAGGCGGAGACCACCGCCATCAATCCCAGCAATGCGGTGAGCAGCACCATCAGCAGGGCGAGTCCGTCCATCGCGAGATGGAAGCCGATGCCGAAGCGCGGAAACCAGTCCGCCTGGAGTTCGAGGAACCAGTCGCCTTGTCCGATGAAGCGGTCGGTTCCGGTGAGCGCCCACAGATAGAGGGCGTGACCCAGCAACAAGGCGCCGGCGGTGAGCGCAACCCGGCGCGGCCAGTCCGGTCCCCGGCGCTCCGACAGCCAAGCCAGGACGGCTGCAGCGACCGGGAGGGCGACGAAGAGGAGCAGGCTCATGCCAGCAGCACCAATGCGAAAGCGACAGCCGAACCGGCAGCGATCCCTCCTGCATACCAGCGCACCCGGCCGTTCTGTGTCGTGGCAAGCCCTCGGTGCAAGCTGCGGGCAAGGCCGGCCAGGCGATCGTACGGACGTTCGAACAGGTCATGTCGAGCCCAGTGCGCCGTGCAAACGGTGGGGTGTACCACGAGGCGCTCATAGGCCAGGTCAAAGCCCCAGCCCTCCCGCCAGTACTCGGTGATGCCGCCACTTGTCGGAGCCATGACCGGTCGGTGTCGGTACAGCAACCAGGCCAGCGCAATCCCGGCGAGCGACGCAGCCATGGAAAGCAGCTGGAACATCGCTTCGACCGTGAGCGGGGCGTGGACATCGGGCAGGGGCAAGACCGGTTCGAGCAGTGCACGGAACAGTGTCACGCCACCCAGCGTGGCGGGCATCTCCACAAAGCCGGCGACCAGGGAGAGAATGCCGAGCGCCCAAAGCGGTGCCAGTGCGGTCCATTCCGGTGTGCGGCGGATGGGGGTTTTCGGCTCGCCCGTGAAGGCGATGAAGAAGAGACGGAAGATATAGAGCGCGGTGACGAAGGCACCCACCCAACCGGCCAACCAGAACCATAGGCTGCCGTTCTCCGCTGCATAGGCCTGCCACAGGATCAAATCCTTGCTGTAGAAGCCGGCGGTTACCAGCGGCAGTGCTGCCAGCGCGGCGGCACCGACCAGGAAACTCCAGAACGCCGCTGGCAGCCGACGCCGCAGGTCCCCCATGCGGAAGATATTCTGCTCGTGGTGGAGAGCGACGATCACGACGCCGGCGGAGAGAAACAGCAGTGCCTTGAAGAAGGCGTGGGTGAACAGGTGGAAGATCGCCGCGGACCAGGCGCCAACCCCGAGCGCGAGGAACATGTAACCGATCTGGCTCATGGTCGAATAGGCGAGAATGCGCTTGATATCGGTCTGGACCACTGCACTGAAACCGGCGAGCAGCAGCGTGAGGGCACCGATGACAGCAACCAGGTTCTGTACCGCCGGTGCCAGTTCGAACAGCACGTGGGTACGGGCGATGAGATAAACACCGGCAGTGACCATGGTGGCCGCGTGGATCAGGGCGCTGACCGGGGTGGGGCCGGCCATCGCATCGGGGAGCCAGGTCTGCAACGGCAATTGCGCCGATTTACCGACTGCACCGGCCAGCAGCAGGAGTGCCGCCACCGACGCCAGCGTCGGTTCACTGGCCCACATTGCCGTAGCGCGTTCCATCAGTTCGGTGATACGGGTGCTGCCGAGTTGCGAGAACAGCAACAGCAATCCAATCAAGAACGCGGTGTCGCCGACCCGGGTCATGACGAAGGCCTTGCGGGCCGCATAGCCGTTGGCGGGGTCACGGTACCAGAAGCCGATCAACAAATAGCTGCACAGTCCGACGCCTTCCCACCCCAGATAAAGCAGCAGCAGGTCATCGGCCAACACCAGGATCAGCATGGCCGCGACGAACAGATTCATGTAGGCGAAGAAGCGGGCGATGGCTTCGTCCTCCGCCATGTAAAAGGCGGAGTAGAGGTGAATCCAGAAGCCGACGAAGGTGACCACGAAACTGAGCACCAGCGACAGCGGGTCCAAGCGGAAGGCAAAGTCGGCCTGAAAGCCGGCCACGCGCAGCCAGGCCCCCAACGTCTGCACGTGAGCCCCGGCATCGGGTGGCTCCACCAGGAAACGGGTGCCGATGGCAATGACCAGCAACGCAGCGATGGCGACCGATGAGACACCGATGCGGGCGGCGCTGCGTCGTGTCAGGCGGCCGGCGCCGAGCGCCAGCCAGAGGAATCCGGCCAACGGCAGCAGCGGAACCAGCGGCAGCAGATGGAAGCTCATCCCTGCAGCCGGTTTACACTGTCGCCATCGATGGTCTCCATGCGCCTGTCCAGGCTCAAGACGATGGTCAGTCCAACCGCTGCCTCCACCGCTGCCACGGCAATCAGCAGCAGATACATGATCTGACCTTCGACCGCGTTCCAGTGCGCCCCCGCCACGACGAAGGCGAACCCGGCCGCGTTCAACATGATTTCCACCGACATCAGCGTGAAAACCAGGTTGCGGCGCACGAGCAGGCCGGTGAGCCCGAGCAGAAACAGCAGGGTGCCGATCAGCATTGCCGCGTCCAGGTCGATCACCGCCGATCCGCCTCGTCGTCCCGGTCCTGGCGGCCGACGTGATAGGCAGCCACCAGGCCCCCCATCAAGAGCAGTGAAGAGAGCTCGACGGCGATTAGAAACGGACCGAAGAGGGAGTACCCGACCTCCTGCACGCCGATTTTGGCGAAGTCGAATTGCGCGGAGGAGTTCAATGCCACCAGGAACTCGACCAACAGGATGGTGGTAAGGATCGTGGGCCCACCCCATGCGCGTGGGTTCAACCACGCATGCTCACGGGCCACGCCGGCCTGGCCGAGGTTGAGCATCATGATGACGAAGACGAATAGCACCATGATGGCGCCGGCATAGACCACCACCTGCAGTGCGGCGGCGAACGGGGCGCCCAAGGCAAAGAAGGCGATGGCGATCGCCAGTTGGGCCAGGATCAGGTAGAGCACGGCATGGAAGGCATTGGCTCGCGTGATGACCAGGGCGGTGGCAAACAGGGCCGTGAGTCCGGCGACATAGAAGATGACGGGCATAACTCGCTTCCGTGCGACTGCGGGATGGAGCGCTCCTATCGCTTACAGGTTAGCCGATTACGCCATTACGGCAGCAGATCCCTGACATCCACCGGCGGCGCCTCGCCTTCGGCTTCCCCCCGGTTCTTGCCTTTCACGGACACACCGGACACACGGTAAAAGTTGTAGTCGTGGTACTTGCCGGGCCCATCGATCAGCAGATCGTGTTTTTCGTACACCAAATTGGGCCGGGCGTATTCGCTCATTTCAAAGTCGGGGGTGAGTTGAATGGCGTAGGTGGGACACGCCTCCTCGCAGAAGCCGCAGAAAATGCAGCGGGAGAAGTTGATGCGGAAGAAGGCCGGGTAGCGGCGGCCGTGTTCATCCTCGGTGGATTGCAGGGCGATGCAGTCCACGGGGCAGGCAACGGCACAGAGATAACAGGCGACACAGCGCTCGGCCCCGTCGGGGTCACGGGAGAGGATGATCCGTCCGCGCCAGCGGGGCGGGATATAGGGCTTCTCCTCCGGATACTGGACCGTCTCGCGCCGCGCGACGGTGTGACGCAGGAAATACCAGAGCGTTTTCAGCGCATTCCACATGGGTACCTCCTTGTTTCCCGCGTGGAAAACGGGAAGGTGACGATCAGGCGTTCGAGACCACCACCGCCCCGGTAATTGCCAGGTTGAGCAGCGCCAGCGGCAGCAGCAGTTTCCAGCCGTAGGCCATCAGCTGATCGTAGCGCGGGCGGGGCAGGGCGGCGCGCAGCAGGATAAAGAAACAGAGCACCAGGAAGGTTTTCAGGGCAAGCCACACGATGGGGGGCAGCACCGGGCCGAGCCAGCCACCGAAAAACAGCACGGTGGTCATCAGCGACAGCAGCACGAGATCGAGGTACTCGCCGACATAGAACAGACCGAATTTCAGGCCGGAATACTCCGTGTGATAGCCGGAAATGAGCTCCGATTCGGCCATCGGCAGATCGAAGGGAAGGCGGTGCGCCTCGACCGAACCGGCGATCAGAAACAGCACCAGCCCGACGATCTGGGGCACGGCAAACCACATCTCGCGTTGAGCCTCGACGATTTCGCGCAGGTTGAACGAACCGGCGAGCATTACCACGCCGAGTACCGACAGCAGCAGGAACACTTCATAGCTCAACACCTGGGCCGAGGCGCGCAAACTGCCCAGCAACGAATATTTGTTGTTGGAGGCCCAGCCGGCCAGCACCGCGCTGTAGGCGGCGAGGGCGAGAAGGGCGACAAAGAACAGCAAACCGATGTCGAGGTCGACGATCATCAGCTCGGGGGTGAATGGAATCACGGCAAAGGCGAGCAGCGCGGTGACCAGGATGATCGTCGGCGCCAGGATGAACACCGCCCGCTCGGCGAAAGGCGGCGTCCAGTCGTCCTTGGTGAAGATCTTGATCATGTCGGCTACGACCTGCAACAGTCCGAACGGTCCCACGCGGTTGGGGCCGTAGCGGTCCTGCCAGAGCGCCAGCAGGCGGCGCTCGAGCCAGATGGTCCAGGCGGCCGCCGTCAGTACGCCGAGTAGTACTCCGATCGCCAGCAATACCTGCATGCCACTCACTGTAGGCCGCTGTTGCTCAGGGTGACAGTGGCGTCCGGCGGCAGTCCGACCAGGTCGCCCAGGCCGACGGGCACGCCTGCACAGCCTCGGGGCATGCTGTCGAGGAGGCGGAGGGTCAGTTCAAAGGTGCGACCATCGATTTCGGCCGAGACCACGGCGCCGTCCGCCTTATGGCGAAGAGCGGCATCTTTCGAATTGAGCGCCAGATAGGGGCGCGGCGTACGCCCGGCAACGGCCGGTGCCTGCCGGCTCAATTCGTCGCTGCCGAAAACCTCATGGATGGGCAGCAGACGCAGGCGCTGGCGATCGGCCTTGAACGCCTCGGGTATTCGGGTGTAATACGGCCGCCGCGGTCCCGGCTCGAAAAGACGCACGCCGGGGTCACCGCCGGCCAAAGGACCACCTACTTCCGACTGGAATTTGTTGACGGCCTGCTGCGAGTTCCAGCGCGGCGCCCAGAAGTGCGGGATCAGTGGCGAGGGGGGCTGTCCCCGGTAACCCTCCATGGAGAAGGCGAGTGGACTGTCCGGGTCGTCCGGCGGCGGAGCTTCGTGCACGGTACGGTCGGCCAGTTGCGCCGTTCGGCCGCTGTAGCGGTGCGGCTGCCGGGGGATGCGTTGGCCGACTTGGCGGAAACCGGCACCCGGCGCCGCCTCGGTGATCCGGCGCAGTGCCGGAACCGCCTTGGCGCAGGCCTCGGTGAGGGCATCCAGATTGGCTTCCACCGCCGGTTGCGGACGTCCGGCCGCCGCTGCGCAGAGCGCTAGCCAGCGCCAACTCTCCTGAACCGGATCATCGCGGGTGAAGACCTGGAAAAAGCGCTGTGCCCGCCCCTCGCTGCTGACCAGCGTGCCGTCACCTTCGGCGAAAGTTGCCGCCGGCAAGCGGTAGCCGGCGGCCTCGAGTGTCGGCTGATGGAGATGATCGATGGCGATGACCTGTTCGGCAGACAGCAGTGTGCGTGCAGCGTCGGGAGAGAGTCGCCGGAACAGGTCGTTTTCCAACACGATGACCGTACTGGCGGCCCCGCTCTGCACCGCTTCCACCGCCTCATCGAGGAAGCGCCCGCCAAGCAGGGCCGCCCCCACCGAGTTGCACTCGGGGGTGACCAGGGCGAGCCGTGCATCGGTCCCCGCGGCCTGCAGTGCCCAGGCGATGTTGGCGGCAGCCTTCAGCACCGGTTCACTGGAACAACCGGTACCGGAAACGATCAGCGGGCGCCTGGCCGCGACCAGGGCGGCGGCGACCTGACGGACGAAGCCGACGCTACGGGTGGCGAGACCCTCGACATCGGGGGCGTCACGGTCGATCTGGTGCGCGATGGCATGGCCGAGCCGGGCCAGGTTTTCGGGGGCGCCGTGGAAGGTCTCCGTCACCAGGTCGTCCAGGCGGGTCGCCGCCGTGGTGAAGAGAAAGAACGGCGAGCGTTGGTCGCCGGCCGCATCGCGCACCGAGGCGTCCTGCCAGCGGGGAACGTCCAGCGCCTCGGCCGCCCGGTAAGCGGCCTGGCGCGCCGCCTGGCGCAGGGCGAGGGCCAGCCGCGGGGCGGTATTGGAGACGTCCTCACCCAGGATCAGCACCGCATCGGCCTCTTCGACCTGGCGCAGCGTCGCGGCCGGCACCGGCCCGTCCAGGATCTCGATGACCAGCTCTGCCAGCCGCTGCTCGTGCGGGGCGAATCCGGCGAAAAAGCGTTCCGCGCCGACCAGCTCGCGAAGGGCGAAATTACTCTCCAGGCTCGCGCGCGGCGATCCGATCCCAATCACCCGCTTCATGCGGCCGGCAAGAATTCGCGACAGCTGGTCGGCCAGTTCGGCGCGGGTCAGTGGCTGGGTGTGCCCGTTGCTGAGCACGGTGGGCTGGAGCAGCCGTTGCTCGCTGTTGACGAATTCGTATCCGAATCGTCCGCGGTCGCAGAGGAAATAGCCGTTCACCTCGCCGTTGTAGCGATTGACGATGCGTCGCAGCAGCGCATAGCGTTCGCCGGGGGTCGTGTTGCAGCCAACCCCGCAGTGCACGCAGATGGAGGGGGCCGTCTGCAGGTCCCACTTGCGCGCGTAGTGCCGGCGCAGGGTCTTGTCGGTGAACACACCGGTGGGGCAGATCTCGGCGAGGTTGCCGGAGAACTCACTTTGCAGCGTGCCGTCGGTGAAGCGGCCGAAGTAGACCCGGTTGCGGGAGGCGAACGCCTGCAGATCGTCGCCGCCTGCATAGTCCTGATAGAAGCGCACGCAGCGATAGCAGGCGATACAGCGATTCATCTCGTGGGTCAGGCAGGGCCCCAGGTCCTGATTGCGGTAGGTGCGTTTTTCGAAGCGGTAGCGCCGGTAGACGTGGCCGCTCATCAAGGTCACGTCCTGCAGGTGGCACTCGCCCCCTTCGTCGCACACCGGACAGTCGTGGGGATGGTTTACCATCAACCACTCGATCACGGACTTGCGAAAAGCGGCCGCCTCCGGGTCGTCCACGGAGAAGCGGGCACCGTCCGCCAAGGGGGTCATGCAGGCCATCGCGATCCGGCCGCGCCGGTCGTTCTCGTCGCGATACTGTTTGACCGCGCACTGCCGACATGCGCCGACCGAACCCAGGGCTGGGTGCCAGCAGAAGTAGGGTAGGTCGATACCGCGCGAGAGCGCCGCCTGCAGCAGGTTGCCGCCGGGTTCCACCTGGTAGGTCTTGCCGTCGATCGTGATCGTGATCATTCGCGACCTCGTCAGTGGTAGGGGCAGCGTCGCTCGTGGATATGCCGTCGGAACTCTTCCTCGAAAAAGTCGAGTCCTGTCTCCAGCGGCATCATTGCACCGGGGGCGTGCGCACAGAATGTGTAGCCCATGTTCAGAAACCGTGTATGCAGGCGCAGTTTGTCCAGGTCCTCCTCGTCACCCTGACCTTGCTCGATGGCCCATAGGATCCGCTCCGTCCAGGGCAGACCGTCGCGACACGGCGTACACCAGCCGCAGGACTCCTGCGCAAAGAACTTTTCCAGGTTGTGCAGTAACCCGACAGGACAAGTGCGATCGTCGAGCACGATCATCGTCCCGGTGCCGAACCGACTGCCGATGGTGTCGACGGTATCGAAGTCCATGGGCGTATCCAGGTGGCGTTCGAGGACGAAGCCGGTGGAGGCCCCGCCGGGTTGCAGGGCGCGCAGTCCGTAGCCCGGGCGCATGCCGCCGGCGTGCTCCTCCAGCACCTCGCGCATGGTGGTGCCCATTGGCAGTTCCCAGGCGCCGGGTCGGCTCACCCGGCCGCTGACCCCGAAGATCTTGGTGCCGCCGTCCTTGCCGTGTTTGCCGGGCGCGGCGCGGCTGAGGTCCAGAAACCACTGCGCACCGTGGTTGAGGATGTGGGGGACGTTGCACAGGGTCTCCACGTTGTTGACTACAGTCGGCTGTCCCCAGAGGCCGGCGACCGTGCTGCGCGGTGTCTTGGCCCTCGGAATGGCGCGCTTGCCCTCCAACGCATTGAGCAGCGCGCTCGATTCGCCACAGATGTAGCGGCCGGCGCTGGTGTGCTGGTAGAGCTCCAGACTGAATGGGGTCTTAAGGATGTTGCGCCCGAGATAGCCGCGTGCGTAAGCCTCGGCGATGGCGTGTCTCAGGCGCGATTCCGCCGGTTCGTAGGAGGCGCGCAGGAAGATGTAGGCGATCTCCGCCTGCATGGCGTAAGCGGCCACGATGATCCCCTCGATGAACTGATGGGGGTCGCCCTCCATGAGGAAGCGATCCTTGAAGGCTCCGGGCTCCATCTCGTCGGCATTGGCCACCAGGTACCTGGGACCGCCTGCGTTCTGACGCATCGCCTTCCACTTGAGGCCGGCCGGAAAGCCGGCACCGCCGCGCCCGCGCAGGTTGGCGCGGGTCACCTCCTCCAGCACCTCGCCCGGCGTCATGGTTCGCAGCGCCTTCTCCAGCGCCCGATAGCCGCCCGCCTGCCGGTAGGCATCGATGTCCAGCGGTGGTTCACCCCGGCGGATGTTGCGTGTCAGCGGACGCTCGTATTCAACGGTAGCGTTCGAGGATGCCATCGATCCGCTCCGGGGTGAGGTCGCGGTGCAGGTCGTCGTCGACCACCATGGCCGGCCCGCCGTCGCAGGCGCCCAGGCACTGACTTGGCAGCAGGGTGAAGCGGTTATCGGCAGTGGTGTCGCCGAAGCCGACGCCGTACCGGCTGCGAAGATGCTCCAGCAGCTTTTCGTAGCCGAGTATCCAGCAACTGGCGCTGTCGCACATCAGCACCACATGACGACCCACCGGCTTGCGAAACAGCAGGTTGTAGAAGGTCGCGATCGAATCCAGTTCCTCGCGCGACATGCCGAGCCGCTCGGAAATATCGGCCAGGGCCGCGTCGGAGAGCCAGCCGCGCTCACGCTGCACGATCTTCATCGCCTCCACGCAGCCGGCGCGCGGGTCGGCGTAATGGGAGAGCTCGCGGTCGATGTTTTGGCGTTCGGTGTCACTGAGCATCACGGGTCCTTCTTTCATCGGTCCACATCCGCCATGACGAAATCGATACTGCCGAGAATCGCGATCAAATCGGACACCAACAGGCCGCGGCACATCTGCGGCAGTACCTGCAGGTGTGGAAAAGAGGGCGTTCGTATCCTCGTACGATAGGACTCGGCGTGTCCGTCGCTGATCAAATAGTAGGAATAGAAACCCTTGGTTCCCTCTATCCCGAACGCCGCCTCGCCGGGCGGGATCACCGGTCCCCAACTGACGTTGAGGAAGTGATCGATGAGCGTCTCGATATCGTGCATCGTCCGCTCCTTGAGCGGCGGGGTGGTCAGCGGGTGGTCCGCCTTGTACGGCCCCTCCGGCATGTTGTCCAGGCACTGGCGGATGATGCGCAGGCTCTGCCGCATCTCCTCGGCACGCACCACCGCGCGATCGTAGCTGTCACCGCGGTTTGCGGTCGGGATGTCGAATTCGAACTGGTCGTAGCCGGAGTAGGGGCGTCGCTTGCGGAAATCCCAGTCCAGCCCGCAGGCGCGCAGGTTCGGACCGGTCACGCCCCATTCGATCGCATCGTCGACGGTCATCTCGCCAATGCCGACGGTACGGTGCTTCAGAATGCGGTTGCCGAGCACCATTTTTTGATACTCGTCGAGCCGCTTCGGCAGAAAGTCGAGGAACTCACTGATCAGCCAGTCCCAGCCCTTCGGCAGGTCATAGGCAATTCCACCGATGCGAAAGAAGTTGGGGTGCATGCGGCCGCCGCAGATCGCCTCGATGATCGCGAAAAGCCGCTCGCGGTCGCTGAAGGTGTAGAACACCGGCGAGAGCTGTCCGACATCCTGTGCATAGGTCCCGTAGAAGACCAGGTGACTGGCGATGCGAAACAGCTCGGCCAGCATGACCCTTATCACCTTGACGCGGTCCGGCACTTCGATCCCGGCCAGCCTCTCGACCGCCAGCACGTAGGGGAAGTTGTTCATCACCCCGCCGAGATAGTCGACGCGATCGGTGTAGGGAATGTAGGTGTGCCAGGTCTGGCGCTCGCCCATCTTCTCGGCGGCGCGGTGGTGAAAACCGATGTCCGGCACCGCATCGATGATCTCCTCGCCGTCGAGTTGCAGCATGATGCGGAACACCCCGTGGACACTCGGGTGGTTTGGCCCCAGGTTCAGGAACATGAAGTCGGTCCGTGCGTGCTGGCGGACCATACCCCACTCCTCGGGGCGGAATTTGAGCGCCTCCAACTCCTCCATCATGCGCTCGTCCGGCAACTGATACGGAGCCATCTCGGTGGCGCGGGCCGGGTGCTCCTTGCGCAGCGGGTAGCCTTGCCAGGTGGGCGGCAGCAGGAGGCGGCGCAGGTGGGGGTGGCGCTCGAAACGAACGCCGAACATGTCCCATGCCTCGCGCTCGTACCAGTTCGCCACGGGGAACACCGGGGTCACGGAGGCGATCGATGGCTCGTCACCCATGAGCGGAACCTTCAGCCGCAGGTCGGCATTGCGACCCAGCGAAAGCAGCTGATAGACCACCGTGAAATCACTGGGAGGCTGACCGTTACGGTGATGCCGGACGCGCTCGTCGATCACGGTCAGGTCGGCGAGAAAGGTGAACGGGCCGGGGGCCTCGTGCTTCAGATAACGCAGCACCGGCAGCAGATGTTCCCGATCCAGCCACAGCGTGGTCATTCCATCGGCGGTGGCCTGGGGGGTAACCCCTTCGGCGCCGACCACATTGGCAATCTCGTCGAAAACGGGGGATTGCGTCGCCACCACTCAGGTTTCGTCCATCGGCTTGAGTCTATCCGTCCGTTGGTGCGCGGGTCGCTTCCTGTCCCTGAGGCTCGGCGGTTCGAAGGGTTCGATCCCCTGCGGGCCGATTGCCCAACTCAACGGACGGCGTTGTGTCCCGATCTGTTCCTGAAGCAGAAGCAGACCTTCCATTAATGCCTCCGGCCGCGGTGGGCAGCCAGGCACATAGACGTCGACCGGGATGATCTTGTCCACCCCCTGCACCACGCTGTAGATGTCGTACATCCCACCGGAGTTGGCGCAGGAGCCCATCGAGATCACCCAACGGGGTTCGAGCATCTGCTGGTAGAGGTATTTCACCACTGGCGCCATCTTGGTGAACACGGTCCCCGCCACCACCATCAGGTCCGCCTCACGCGGGCTCGCCCGAATAACCTCCGAGCCGAAGCGGGCGATGTCGTGGCGACTGGTCAAGCTGGTTGCCATCTCCACGTAGCAGCAGGAGAGACCGAAGTTGAACGGCCAGATCGAGTGCTTGCGACCCCACGCCACGAGATCCTGCAGACGTGCGAGCACCAGATTGCGGCGGACCGCCTCCTCGAACTGAGCGGACGAGGCGCGTGGTTTCTCCGCTTTCGCCAGCCACCAGCGCATCATTTGCTCCGATCGGCGGTTCGGGGGCGTTCCCGACCCTGGGCCACCCAGTCCAGTGCACCGAGCCGCCAGAGGTAGGCGAGGGCCGCGAGTAGAACCAGGATAAAGATGAGCGCCTCGGCGTAGCCCGCCCATCCGACCTCCCGCGCCGCCACCGCCCAAGGGAGCAGGAACACGGTTTCGACATCGAAAATGACGAAGAAAACGGCCACCAGAAAGAACTTGGCGGAGAAACGCAGCCGCGCGTTGCCGACGGGCGGCACGCCGGACTCGTAGGGTTGCTCGGTCGCGTGCGAGCGCCGGCGCTCGCCGAGCAGCCAGGAAGCCAACAGCAGACCCGCCGTCAGCAAGACCACGAGCAAGCCATACAGCGGTAATGCACCGAGATCTTCCATGACCTCTCCCGAACTTCCGTGTGAAAGGGCGGCAATGCCCAGTATAGGGGACCGGACAGACGACGCAGGGCCGGAATTGACGTTCCGTAAGCGGGGGCTAATCTCTATTTGTGCGGGGCAACTCGCACCGCGCGACCCACTGACAGTGGCTTCCGTCAGGCACACACGCCAGGTGTGCGCGTCCAACAAGGAAAAGTGTGCGCAGGGAGGTGTTCCAAGTTTTCGATTTCCATCGGCAGATTGCCTGGACCAGGCTCGGTCCGCGCGGACGGCATTGACACCGCGCGACTGCCCCGCGTTCACGCATCGGCACGGGTTGGTTGCGCACGTCATCAGTACCTCGAAATCGAATGATTTCAGTCCGGCAGCGTCTCGGCATGCGCTGCCGCCTCGATATAGGTGGGGCATTGACCTAACGGTCGCTCATTTGGAAAGGAGACGGATAGGTGGCAGAAAAAGACGCAATGGAACTGCGCGACTACTTGCGGGTGCTGCGTCGGCGCAAGCTATCGATGGCGGTTGGTTTTTCTGTCGTGGTGGGTGTGGCGGTCATCTTTGCGATGACCATGCCGAAAACGTACCGCTCGACAGCCACCATTCAGATCGAACGTCAACTGATCCCCGAACAATGGATCGCTGGCCCGGCCTTTGGGTACATGGACGAACGACTACACACACTGTCACGCCGCGTGCAAAGTGAAGAAAGCTTGCGGCCAATCGCTGAAAAATACTCGCTGTTCGAACCGGGGTGGGAGACGGGAACGGGTTGGTTGAGGGCCATGCGCAGCGCTATCAGCGTTGAGAAAGTCGATATCGAGGTGACCGACCCGAATCGGGCACGAACGATGTTGGTGACGGTTGCATTCAATGTTTCGTTCGAAGGGCCGACGCCGGAAGTCGCCCAACAAGTGACCGAAGAGCTTGCGAAGCTCTATATGCAAGACAATGAACGGCGTCGTAATCAGGCAGTCGCCGTGGCGGACTACCTCGCGGCCGAGGCGGACCGACTCAGCCGGCGGGTCGGTGCCATCGAGCAGAAACTGGCGACATTCAAGAGCAAGAACATCGATCGGCTGCCGGAGCTTACACCCGTCAACCGCAACCTTTATGAGCGCACCCTGGGCGACGTCGCTCAAACCCGTGAGGTGATACGCAATCTCGAACAGCGGCGTATCGATTTAAGGACCCGCATTGCAAAGACTCCGCGCGACAGCGATGTTTACGATCAGACGGGGCGTCGCGTGTCCACCCTCAGCGAGCGCTTGCGTCTGCTTCGAACTGAGTATGCACGCATCTCCTCACTCTACAGCCCTGACCATCCCGACGTGCTGCGGATAGAAAACGAAATTGCATCGTTGGAGGCTGCGGGCGAGGGAGTGCCAAGTAACACCGTCGTGCTTGCCCGACAGATAGAGCAGCTGAAGCTCGAGTTGGCGGAGACGCGCCGGAAGCATTCCCGGGAACATCCAGACGTGGTCCGGCTTGAACGGCAGCTGAGCGCATATGAGTCCGAGTTGGCCAATTCGAGTTCCAGTGAAACCGCCGATCTCGCATCGACCCCCACCAATCCGTCCTATATCACTCTGCAAGGTGAAACTGCCGCGGTGGATGCCGACCTCCGCACGCAGCGAACGAAGCTGGATCAGCTACAACAATTGCTTCGTGATTACGAGCAACGCTTGGTCGCTTCGCCCGGAGTGGAGCAGGAATACCAGGTTTTGGTTCGGGAGCGAGAAAGTGTCAGCGCCAAGTTTCGCGAAGTCAGCGACAAGCTGCTTGAGGCGCAAATGTTGAGCCAGTTGGAAGGTGACAATAAAGGTGACCGTTTCTTCCTGGTTGAGCCGGCTAGGCTACCCATCAATCCGAAAAACCCACAGCCTTTCGCGATTATTTTGTTTGGAACATTTTTGGGATTTGCAAGCGGGGTTGGTACAGCAGCATTTCGCGAATATTGGGACCGCGGGGTGCGGGGCAGGGAGGGTGTTCGCGCTATCTTCGATGAACCACCGTTGGTCGTCATGCCTTACGTCGAAAACGTCTTTGACATGCGTGGCCAGAAGCGCCGCCGCTACCTGCTGCGGGGCGGCCTGATGCTCCTGCTTGCCGGCGGTGGCGGATTGTGGCTGTACTTCTCCGACGCCGAAATGTCGGTGGTGATGCCAGAATCGTCCACTGCCGCCGACGGAACGACGCTTCAGGGAACGATTGAGAGACCCTCGCCGGACGGTTAAGCGCAAGGAAGACAAGAAAATGGGTACGAGCATATCGAAGATAAAAAGGGGTCATGCGCTCGCGTTCAACGACGCGCAGCGGGACCAAATACCAGAGGCAACCCACGGCGGCGGTATCATCCGCTACGAGCGTACCCTGTCGGTGCCTGTTCCCGTCGAGCTGCTTGAACATCATCGTCTTGTCGGGGCGCCCGGCCGTGGCCAGCTTTGGGATAGGTTCTGTGTGCTAAGGACACGGGTTCTGCAGACGATGGTGAAACATGGCTGGAAGTCCATGGGAATCACCAGTGCAACTCGAGGGGAGGGAAAGACGTGGACGGCGGTCAATCTAGCCATCAGCATCGCTCGGAGAGTCGGCAACTCGGCGCTTCTGGTCGATGCCAACCTGCGGCGCCCCACTGTCCACCGTCACTTCGGGTTCGACGGCCAGCACGGGTTGGGTAGCCATCTTCTGTACGATACGCCGGTGGAAAAGATCCTGATCCATCCGAAGATCGGGAACATCAGTATTCTCCCGGCAGGTTCGATGTTGCGCTACTCTTCGGACTTTTTTTCGTCGCCACGCATGTCGAAGTTGTCGCGGGAATTGAAGCGTCGCTATGCCGATCGATTCGTGATCTTCGACCTTCCGGCCATCGAAGACGGCGACGACGTGCTTTCAATGCTGCCGCATATGGACGCGATCCTGCTCGTAGTGGAGGAGGGGACCAGTCGTGACGCTCTGGCGCGTGCTTGTGAGAAAATTCATGACATACCGCTCGTAGGCACAGTACTGAACAAAGGCGAGAAAGGCTCCGATTGATGCGTGTCGCGATCGACCGATCCGCAGTTGTGATCCAAAGTCGTCAATCCGTCATTGCCGATAGAGTAAATTTATCCCATTCATCGGACTATTTGTTTTCACCGAAAATACGCGAATTGACGAAAGAGTTAAAACACTGATGCGCCGAACGTGTAGTTCTCGGTCTTCTGCCATTTATCTCAGATGGTGACGGTGTCTCGGCGGTGCTTCCGCATATTGACGCGTCATTGTTTGTGGTCGGAAGAGGGTGAAATCAGCCGTAGACCTTTAGAGCGATCGATGGAAATGGTCGGGAGTGTTCTGGTGCGGGAGCGGTATTGAAAAAAAAGCGATGTAGAAGGGGGTCGCGAAGCAATTTGAACGGCGCGCCCAGAAATGCATTTTCTTAAGGATTGGGTGTGGGCTCACTGAAGAATCGGAGTTTGATACTCGCACTGTCGCGTGCTTCTAATCACGCGGTACTGTTGTTCAGTCCAATATTGTTGGTGAGAATATTGGACGTTGAAGACTACGGCCAGTATCGCGAATTCGTGTTGTACGCGATGCTGTTGAAGGAGCTTGTCGCACTTTCGGCCAGTCGCAGTCTCCTCTATTTCATTCCCCTTCGTCCTGCCGAGGAAACGAGATTTGTCTCGCAATCTTTGCTCTTCACATTCGTGCTTTCGAGTATCGGTTGTGGGCTGGTCTGGGCTGCTGGAGATGTGATTCGGAGCTATACCAGTGTCGATTTTGTTATGCCCCTTGTGTTGTATCTCTTTTTCTTCATCAACATGGACTACTTTGAGTCCTATTGGTTGGCCAAAAAGCGGTCTGACGTGGTGCTGTATTACTCGGCGTTGCGGGTGCTGTTGCGCTTAACGGTGGTCATCGTAGTGGCATACAGGACGCACGATCCGGTGCAGATTGCCTATGCGATGGCGCTTTTCGAGGCGGTAAGAATGCTTCTTGTACTGGCGTTCACGTGGCGCCATAAACTTCTCGGTGGCAGCATTGAATGGAAGTCGTGTAAGGAGCAGATGGCGTATTTTCTACCCGTTGGTGGCGCCAGCATGCTGTATGCGCTAAACGAGAACGTCAGTCGCCTTTTCGTCTCTACACAGCTGGGGGTCGAGGCGTTGTCACTGTATGTGGTTGGCGCATATGCCATGCCGCTGCTGAAGATAGCCCGCGGGTCGCTCAGTGACGTCATTTTTCCCAATATGGTCGAGGAGAGTCAGCACGCAGACAGTCACAACAAGCTGCGATTGTGGCAGCAAACGACGTTATTGTTGTGCCTTCTGCTATTTCCGGCGGCGACTGTCCTGATCGGATGGGCGGATGTCATCATCCGCTTACTGTTCACTGCCGACTATGCTGCTGCGGCTCCCATCTTCACGATTTACGCCTTAGTGCTGATGCGCGACTGCTTTGATCTTACACTGCCCTTGCGAGTGGCGGGAAAAACCGGCCAGTTTTTGTTGACCAACGTTGTGGGAATTGTTGTGAATCTGGCGTTGTTGTTCCCGTTCTATTCTTGGTTCGGTTTGCTTGGACCTGCATTCGCCTATTTGGCAACCCGACTCGTTACGGCAGTGGCATTTAGTGCAGTCATCGTACATGCCTACAACATTCGGATCAGCGGGATGTTGCCTTGGCGCGATCTTGCGCACATCGTTGTTGCATGCGCGGTTATGTCGCCTTTGATGTTTGTGCTGGTTCCCCTCGAGCTTCCTGGTATCGCCCGTGCTGCCGGTGGTGCGGTTCTATTCGTTCTTGGCTACATACTGTTCATTCGGAGGTACGGTAGCCCGACAATCATAAGGTTCATCGATCGGCTGTCACCAAACTTGGTGCGAAAGGCAAACTCTGTGACGCGAACCTGAAGGAGGTAAGTCGCTATGGACAGCAAGATTCCAGGGGTACTGATGCGCGGAGGGACGAGCAAGGCCGTGTTTCTTCGGCGCGATTTACTGCCGCTTCAGCCTGAACGAATAGACGCTTTGATACTGTCGATTTTCGGCAGCCCGGACAGGCGGCAGATCGATGGCTTGGGTGGGGCGGATCCGCTGACCAGTAAAGTGGCTATTGTGAGCCGCTCCAGCCGCTCGGATACCGACGTTGACTACACCTTCGGACAGGTCGGCATCGATGAAGGCAGCATCAACTATGCGGCTGCCTGCGGGAATATCGCCGCCGCGGTCGGACCCTTCGCCATTGATGAGGGGCTGGTCACGGTCACCGAGCCGGTCACTCGCGTCCGCATCTACAACACGAATACGGGTAAAATGATTCTGGCAGACGTGCCGGTAGCGGACGGGCGCGCCTGCACCGAAGGCGATTTCGCCATAGCAGGAGTGCCGGGTAATGCGGCGGAGATCGCGCTGACCTTCCTTGACCCCGGTGGTTCCATTACGGGCCAGCTGCTGCCGTCAGGACGGCCCCGCAGTCTCCTGCCTCTCTGTCGCGGTGATCTGGAAATCTCACTGATAGACGCTGGAACCCTGTATGCGTTCGTGTCGGCGGCGGACCTAGGGGTTGCCGCCGATTCCGATCCCATTGCTATCGAAAACGATAGGGAGATCATGGGCACCGTTACTGACATTCGGAGGCAGGCGGCGGAGCACCTGCTTGCGGTCGGCATCATCGATGGCGCGCTCGCGCGCCGGCTCTCAAAGGCGATGAAAGTGGCACTGGTCGGAGCGGGAACAAACGGTGCCGATCTCTCGGCCCGAATCGTCAACCCTGGCCGTGTACACCGGGCCTTTGCGGTTACCGGTGCAGTAGCACTGGGTGCGGCGGCCGTCACTCCCGACACTGTCGTCGGCAGGTGGATGCCGGCGAGCGACGGCAGTCGGCTGGTCATCGCACATCCATCAGGGAATATTGACGTGACGCTCGCCATTTCGGAAGAAGCGGGTGCAAGGCATATCGACGGGGCGACCGTCAAGCGCACAGCGCGGCGGATCATGGAAGGCAACATTTATGTGCGCGCTTCGGTAGTGGCCGGTGAGCCGATGGCACGTGTCGCCACTTGAGAGGTGCATACAGAACATGGCACTCAAACATCTACCGAAGTCAAGCTATGTCGTCATCGGTACCGCGACTCAGGGAGGTATGCAGTCGGTAATCCGGTCATATGAGTCGATCGGCTTCTATCGCGGTGTCAATTACCTCTTCATTTGCTCCCATGTTGATGGGCCGGTCAGCACCCGGGCAATCCTGGCGGCCAAGGCATTGCTGGTGTTGCTATATCATGTGATCATCAACAAGGCGCTGATCGTACATGCGCACACGTCCATGAACGGAAGCTTCTGGCGGAAGTCCCTGTTCGCCGCTATCACGCTGGCTTTCCGCCGCCGCTTCATCCTTCACCTTCATGGCTCCCGCTTTCGGGAATTCTACGAACGGTTGCCTGTTGTGGGTAAGGGAATTGTGCGACTGACGCTCCGAAAGTGCAGTCGTGTTGTCGTTTTGTCACCGTATTGGCAGCGATTCGTCGAGACCCTCGGCTGCCGCAATGTGGTGTTGATTCCCAACTGGGTCATCGACCGGTTCGGAAAGCTCCCGATTCGTGCCGAGCGTCAGGGTGTGCTGTTTCTCGGAGAGATCGGCGCCAGGAAGGGCACGTTCGACTTGATCCATGCCTATGGGGCCCTAGTGGAGCGACTTGGAAGAGCGGCTGTTCCAATGCTCTATCTGGCCGGAAATGGGATGATCAACAAAGCAAAAGCATTGATCGAGCGGCTAGGTATCCAGGACAAGGTCTTAGTGGTCGGCTGGGTTACCGCGAGCGATCTGGAACAGTTGTTCGCAAAATGCGGTATCTTCGTGCTGCCGTCCTACAACGAAGGATTGCCGATGGCCATCCTGGAGGCAATGAACGCCGGAACGGCCATCATCAGCACACCGAGCGGGGGTATTCCGGACGTGTTGAATAGCTCCAATGGTATGATGATTTCCCCGGGCGACATCGGACAACTGACCGACGCACTGGCGCGATTGGTCGAAGATGCGGAATTGCGGACAAGCCTCGCCGAGAAGGCTCGGGCCGACTACCATGCGCTGTACTCGCCGGACAATGCCGTTCCGCTGATGCGCCAAGTGTATTCGAATCTCCTGCAGCCGACTGGTTCACAACTGCCGCCGAATGATGCATCCGAAGCCGCCAAAGCACGGGAGAACACCATCGATTCGTGATGATTTTCTCGACCTTTGGCTCGGGTCTCAATGGTCGTTGCCCAAGCGTGTGGCCGGTCCGGTTTATCTGTGAAGATAATCAAGGAGACCTCTACAGAGAGCACTTAACATGCCTGTCGAAGATGTTGAGGGGGTTGGTGGTCGCATTCTTCGGCGAGCTCAGCCCTGTTTGGAGCCATCCGACAGGTTTTCCCTATGAATATACGATTGCTCTCTCTATCCAGCGTGGCGTTTGGTATCGCGACTACCACTGCTGTCGCTGCAATTCCCGTCATACCCGGTGTTTCGGGATTCGGAATCGAAACGCCAGCAGGCCGTGGCGGCGCCGTTTATCGCGTAACCAACCTGAATGACAGTGGCGCCGGGTCGCTGAAAGACTGCGTTAGTAGGAGCGGCCCGAGGGTTTGTGTGTTCGAGGTGTCGGGTACCATCCGGATGTCGGATAACCTGACCATCCGCAATCCCTACCTGACAATTGCCGGCCAAACGGCTCCATCGCCGGGGATCACCCTTCGCGGCGGCGCCATAAAGATCGAGAACACCCATGACGTTTTGGTCCAGCACCTGCGGATTCGTGTCGGAGACGACTCGAGTGGCCCCGCCCCGGGAAACCGGGACGGCATAATCGTTACGGCACCGAACGGCGGCAGGACCTATAACGTTGTCCTCGACCACCTGTCTGTGTCGTGGGCAGTCGATGAGAATATCCAGGTCTGGTACGACGGCGTTTCCGATGTGACTTTCCGGAACGTCATTTCGAGCGAAGGACTTTATAACTCCATCCACCCGGAGGGTGTGCACTCCATGGGCATGATCCTTGGGTCCGGTACCGATCGCGTTAGCATAGTTGGCAGCCTGTTCGCCCACAATGACAGCAGGAACTTCCTGGGCCAGGGTGACGGCGTGGCCTACGTCAACAATGTCGTTTACAACCGGCGCTGGAAGGCGGTGGAGATGATGCTGGGAAGCAGCGCGACGAAATACAGCATCGTTGGCAACGCCTTCATTCCGGGGGTCGATACGAAGCTTTCGTCGTCCATTCAGATCAAGTCCGACTTGGCGTCGGGCGCAAAGGTGTACCATGCGGATAACTATTGCGAGACAAGTTCCTGCATTTCGACTTCCAGCTACAACGTTTCGTCGCCACCGATTTGGCCGACTGGATTGAAGGCCAAGCCGAAAAGCGAGGTGGTCGACAATGTGCTGGCGAATGTCGGCGCCCGTCCGGCCGACCGCGACTCGGTAGATGCGCGTATCGTGAAGGACGTGAGAAACGGTACCGGTACCATCATCAACAGCCCATCCGATGTCGGTGGCTGGCCGTCGCTGGGGGTGAATCGCCGGACGTTGACTCTGCCTTCCAGCCCGAACGGGGATAACGACAACGACGGCTACACCAACCTCGAAGAGTGGCTGCATTCCTATGCGGCCGAGGTCGAAGGCAGTACTCCGACCAAGACGGTGCCAAAGGCACCGCAAGGCGTGAAGATCAGCGTTACCAACGAAAGTTGAGGTAAGCCAAATCCGGCACGGGTTCTGCGGCGCAGCCGCAGTACCCGTGCTTTTTTTTCGGTTGAAGCAAGCGAATTGTGCACTAGATTAAGTGAATAACGCGGATGCAGTGCAGGGAAGTGCCGGTGTCTTCCAGGAACGACTGCAACGTTCAGCCAAGGAGCGCGTTTTCTTCATGAATGGAGCCATCGCAGCCCCCGCATCGGACAGGGGTAAACCGCTTCGCGTCTGTCACGTGATAGACGCGCTCCGTTTCGGCGGTGCCGAGCGGCAGTTCGTCGAAATCCTCAATGCCCTTGACGGCGTCGAACGCTATGCTGCCATCCTGCGCGATCAAGGTCCCGGAACCGGCTTGTGGCCGGAGCTCGACCGAAGCGTCGAGACCGTGTCGATGATGGTCCGCATTCGCTTCGCACCTCTGCATATTTTGAGACTGGCAGGGTGGTTCCGGGCCCGGCAGATCGACGTGGTCCATTGCCACATGTTCTGGCCAAGCTTTTTCGGCACACTGGCTGCGCGGCTGGCTGGAACACCGGTCGTCGTCACCACAGACCATGGCACCAGCCCGTGGAAACGACCGATGCACTATTTGGTCGAGCGGATGACAGTCAACCGGGCGGCTGATCGGCGGCTGGCCGTCTCGTCGAATGTGGCAAGAGTCATGCGCGAGCGGGCCAAGCTGGCGCCGGGGAAGATCGGCAGGGTTTTCAATGGGACCCGGCTTGCCCCCGCGCTGAATCTGCAACAACGGTCACCGGTGAGACTTTGTGCCGTGGGCCGCTTCGTGTGGCAGAAGGACTACCGGACGCTGCTGGAGGCGGTGGGTATTCTGAAAAGGGACGGAATCGATGCGGTGCTGAGCATCGCCGGAGACGGTCCCTTGCGTGTCGAGATGGAGCAGAAGGCATCCGCGATCGGTATCGCGGATCGAGTCCGCTTCTGCGGGCTCCAGGGGCAGATTGGTGAGTGGTTGTCCCAGCAGGACATCTTCGTGCTCTCATCGGTCGAAGAGGGACAGCCGGTAGCGGTTCTCGAGGCGATGGCACGGGGTCTGCCGGTCGTTGCGACCAAAGTCGGGGGTGTTCCCGACACCGTGCGGGACGGTGTCGATGGTGTACTGGTAGAAACCGGTCGGCCTGCGCCCTTGGCCGAGGCCATCCGGCGGTTGATTGCCGACTTTCCGCTACGCTGCCGGCTGGGGCGTTCGGCCCACGAAAGGATCAAAGCCACATTCTCGACAGAGGTGCTCGCGGAGCAACACCTGACACTCTATAGGGAAATCCTTCAGCGAAAGGGGCGGCTTCAGCAAGCTCGCCCGGTTTGACCGGGTTGTTTGCGAAAGGAATCGACTCCATGCCCAACTCTGCTCGTCCCGTCCGCCAACCGGTCCTATTTCTGCTGAACTCGCTAACTATCGGCGGTTCCGAGAAAAAGACGGTGGCCGTGGCGAATGCTCTCAGCCGCAAGGGCTGGGCGGTCCACATTGCGTACCTGAACCCACCGCACACGCTAGCGGACAGCGTGGACTGTAATGTTGGCGTCATTTGGCTGAAGCGACGGCGCCGTCTGGACTTGGCAGTCGCCGGCCGCCTGGTTCGCTACTGCACGAAGTATCTGGTGCGTGATCTCTATTGCATCAACGACTATCCGATGCTCTACGGCCACATCGCTGCTGCACGCCTTGGCGGGCGTTGTACCACGCTGATGAACACAACCAAGCTGCCTGGTACACGGCTCAAGCAGATAGTGTATGGCAACCTGCTGAGGCGGGCCGACCAGTTGGTGTTCGGGTGTCGCCTACAGCAGCAGCTGTGGGCCGAGCAGTTTGGTCTCGACAGCAAACGTTGCGGCCACATTTACAACGGCGTGGACACGGATCGATTCGATCGTGCTGCCTTGCCCAAGGAATATGGCTCGTTGCGTGGGCAGCTGATCGGGGACGGGGCCGTGCCGGTGATCGGGATGGTAGGACAGCTGCTTGAGAAGAAAGGTTATCCGAACCTGCTCGATGCGTGTGACGCGCTTCGGCGTGAGGGGCGGCGCTTCAAGCTGTTGATCGTCGGTAACGGGCCTGAGCATGGTCCGTTGACCGAGCGGGTAGCACAGCTCGGATTGTCGGACGATGTCTGTTTCCTGGGCGAGTGCCACGACGTGCGCGGCGCGCTGTATGCGATGGACATTTTCGTCCTGACCTCGGTGTCCGTCGAGACGTTTTCTAATGCTGCGCTGGAGGCAATGGCGATGTCATTGCCGGTTGTGCTCTCAGATATCGGCGGGGCCACTGAGATGGTCGAGGAAAACTTGAACGGGCTACTCTATTCGGTGGGGCAGGCAAGTGAGCTGGCAGCACGCCTCAGATATCTGCTCGACAACCCCGACGAGCGAAGGCGCATGGGGGAGGCGGGCCGGCAGATTGTTCTGGAGCGGTTTAGCTTCGAACGAATGCTTAAGCAGTATGAGGAACTCCTCGTTCGGGCGGATGCACCGAACGCTGTGGCAATGGCAACCTGAAACGGCCAACGATGCAAGGAAGCGGCATGTCACTGGAATGTACAACCACTCGAAGGCTGGAACGGTCGACCGGCGAGCGAAATGGCGGTCTTGCCGAGCCGATTTTCGTCGTCGGCATGAACGGCTCCGGCACCACGATGTTGCTTGACTGCCTGGACAGCCATCCAAATCTGTTCGGCTTTCCGTATGAGACACGGCTGTTGCCCTACTTTTTCGCCTCTGTCCAAAAGTATGGCGATCTCGATCGGGACGAAAACTTCCTCCGGCTTTGGAACGACATTCGGGACATACCCGCCTTCCGTTATGTCTATCGGGGACGCCGACCGGCGCTGCCGGCCGACTGGCAATCCGTGCCGAGGTCGCTGGTTCATATCGTCGACCGGATATTCGCGCAATACGCACAGGAGAAGGGCAAGCGGCGCTGGTGTGAAAAGACGCCGATGCACGCGCTGCATATGGTCCGATTAGCAGAGTTGTTCCCGAATGCGCGCTTCATACACATCATCCGAGACGGGCGCGCCTGTGCCGCGTCGTTTCACCGGCGCTGGCGTTTTACCCCCGAACTGACCATGTATCGCTGGAAGAACGTGGTGCGCGAGGCGCGCCGACAGGGGGCGCTGCTGCCGGGGCAGTACCTCGAGTTCCACTACGAGGACTTTATCGTCGAGCCCCGGTACTGGATGGAAAAGGTGTGCGAGTTCGTCGGCGAGCCGTTCGTCAATGAGGTGGTAGCGCCAAGCCGTGTGCGCAACTTCACCGGTACGGAGGCGCCCTATATCGTCCGTAGTCGTCGAACCTGGCACGACTACTTCGACCAGAAGACACGGGTTCGGCTGGATCGGATTGGGGGAAAGATGCTCGCGTCCCTGGGATACCGGACCGACAGTGCCGAGGCGGACTGGGATCCTGGCTGGCTTGTGCGAATGTGGTGGTTCTTTCGTGACTTCCTGCACTTTTTTGACCGGCTGAACTGGACCGAGTCGCTGGCACGGGTCGTCGCTGCCTTCAAGCAGCGGGCGACCACGCGGTTCTAACTTGGCGCGGCGACCGGCCCGAGCGAGCCGGTCGCCGGATACACCGCTACAGGTTCACGCAGGCGGACTGGGAGGGGGCTGAAGTGCCGACATCGTTGTAGGCAGTGACCTTGAAGCACGCCGTGCTGCCGGCCCGCAATTCCAGGTCCTCGGCAACGTTGTAGCGCACCGAAGGGGCAGTGGGATCGACCGAACCGGACGCAACTGACAGGTCCGACAACTCCGTCGTCACGGACGTTGCGCCGGATCCGGTGTACACCCGATAGCCGAGGACCGACTCCTGATTCGGCGACCAGGAAACGGTCAGCCACTGGCCATCGAGGCAGCCGACGCACTCCACATGTATAGTGACGCTGCTCATCGCGCGATCACCGTCGGCATCGGTGACGCTGTAGGTGAAACTGTCGCTGCCGTAGTAACCGGTCTGCGGCGCGTAGAGAACGCGGTTGTCCGACTGCACCTGCGCCAAGCCGTTGGAGGGCGGTCCCGACACGGAGACTATGACGGGTGTATTGTCGAGTCCCGAATCGTTCGCCAGCACGTCGATCAATACCGGAGTGGCTTCCGGGGTCGTAGTGCTGTCCGGGTTGGCCCATGGCTGGGTGTCGACAGGTTCGCTGCCACCGTCACCCGGGTCGCCGCCGATGTCGCCCTGAGTGGTTCGTGGGCTGGGTGCCGGGCCTTCTCCGGTCGGCACGTAGGACACACTGGGCACGAGGACGATCTTGTCGACCATGAAGCCGTCCTCACGCATCCAGAGGTTTACCGTGTGTACGCCCGGTGTGGCGACGTCGACGGTAGCTAAATTGCCCCCCATTGTCTTGTTCGACCAACCGAACGAAGCATTGAAGCGATCAATGGCGGAGGCCGAAGACAGCTCCTGGCCATCGAGCCCGACATGCACCGAGTCGTCCTCACCGGAAAGGCCGAGTCCGCGGACCCACACGTAATAAGTACCCGCATCCCGAAAATAGACCGCGTAGTCGGCTTGCGGACTACTCGCGGCGTATCCGCTGTCGATGCGCGCACCAGTGTTGGGAAGGGCCTCGAGGGCGCCCTTGCCTGAAGCCCCGGCCTGACTCACTGTGACCCACTCGTGGTTGTTGGCGGCCTGTCGCGTATCGTAGTCGGCGACATCGATGGAAACCATGCCGTTCACGTCGGCAACGAGTGCGGTCGGAGTGGTGGTCACCGGGCCCGGGCTCCGAGTACTCAGCGCAGGCCCCTCACCCGAAGGAGTGAATGCGCCGTCGCGAGTGATGACGATCTTGTCCGCAATGAAACCGTCCTCACGCATCCAGAGGTTTAACATGTGTACGCCCGGTGTGGCGACGTCGACGGTGGCATAATTGCCCCCCATTGTCTTGTTCGACCAACCAAACGACGCATTGAAGCGATCAATGGCGGCGGCCGAAGACAGCTCCTGGCCGTCGATCCCGACATGCACCGAGTCGTCCTCACCGGAGCGGCCGAGCCCGCGGATCCACACGTAATAAGTACCCGCATCCCGAAAATAGACCGCGTAGTCGGCTCGCGGACTGCTCGTAGCGTATCCGCTGTCGATGCGCGCACCAGTGTTGGGAAGGGCCTCGAGGGCGCCCTTGCCGGAAGCCTCGGGCTGACTCACCAAGACCCAGCCGTGGTTGTTGCCGGCCTGTAGCGTGTCATAATCGGCCACGTCGATGGAGACCATACCGTTGGCGTCGGGAATGAGGGCAGTCGGATCGGTGGTCTCCGGGCCCGGGCTCCGCGTGCTGAGCGCCGGCCCCTCACCCGAGGGCGTGAATGCGCCGTCGCGGGTTATGACGATCTTGTCCGCTATGAAACCGTCCTCGCGCATCCATAGGTTAAGTGTGTGCACCCCAGCGGTCGGGACGGTGATTGCCGCAATGGAGTGACTCATGGTTTTGTTGGACCAGCCGATTATCGACCCAAAGCGGTCGATGGCGGCAGCCGACGCGACCTCCGTTCCGTCCACGCCGACGTGCACGGAGTCGTCATGCCCGGATGCACCGATGCCGTAGACCCAGACATAGTAGGTGCCGGGTTGTTCGAAATCGATTTGGTAATCGAGTCGCGGGCTGTTCGCCGCATAGGCATCGGAGACTAGGGTGCCATCGTTCGGGTACGCTTCCACGGCGGCCGTGCCGGTGTAGCCGGAAGGATACGCCAAGCGCCACTGATGGCCGGATTTCGCTGTGCTGGCGTCGAAATCGGCGGCATCGATGGACACTTCGCCGCTGGCGCTGGAGGGCGAGACGTACGGACCCGCGAAAACCTGGCCACTCAGGGTTGCGGAGGCGGCGGAAAGAAAGAGTGCGATGGCGGTCTTCTTGAAAATTGGATACAAAACCACGGTCCTTTCCGAGCCGAAGCGGGGATGTTTCTTGAACATTTGGAAACCTCTCGGGTGTGCGGGACTCGACCGGAGCTCCGGTATTCGGCGCACAGACTATCCGGGGGGGAGCGGGCGGACCGGAACAAGACTCACAGTTCGAAGCGAGCGCTGTTTAAGGGGGGCCGTCGGAGGTCACGAACTGTGAAGTGACTCACGAGCACCCGTTGAACGACGATTCGCCGACTACTGGACAAGGCACCAAACGTGACATAGGTTATTCGAAGAACCGGACAGCGAAATGGCAACCGTGAAGCCAGGGTGCCTTTTATTGGGGGCGACGCTGGATCAGGTGGGGACGCATACGTCACGGCCACCAGTTTCTTGCCATTTCTCTGCGATTTGCTAAAAGAATGCCGGCCGCCACATACGCGATAATAACGGAGTACGAGGGAACGATGGCGCGAGTGGTGCTGCTTAGCCTGTTGATCTTGCTGTTTCTCGAGATCATGCTGGGCTTCGACTTGAGCATTACGCTCGGCCTCAGCGTCAAAAACGCATATCTTTATGGGCTGCTAATCGTGCTGGCGCTGCGCGCCGCCGTCGAAAAACAATCGCTTGACGGTGAACTGGTCGGCATCAATTTGCTCTTTGTGGCACTTCTTGCCTACGCGCTGCTCTCCTGGGGCATCACGGAACAACTGAATCCGTGGAATCTGGAATACAACAAAACCGGTGCATTCATCGCGCTGAAGACGTTGCTGGTCGATCACTATCTGTTTTTCCTTGCCTTCCTCTACGGGACCCGCTCCGTGGATGATGCACTCTGGGTTGCCAAGGGGCTGATACTGTTCGTCGCCATGAGCAACGTGATCACGTTGTTCGACGTCTTCAACGTGCCAGATTTGGGAATCATCCACGAGCGCCGTGACGGGCGCGTCAGTGGTCCGCTGGGGGAGTCGAACCAGTACGGCGCATTCATGGTCCTGTTCCTTCCGAGTCTCGTGGCGACAGCCTACGACGCCCGGCGTTGGCGACGCATCCCTTGGGTCGTCGGCATGTTTGCCAGTATCGCCGTCCTGCTCCTGACCACCTCGCGGGGTGCTCTGGTCGGGCTGCTGACCGGCATTTTGGGCGGGGGCTTGTATCTACACCGCTACCTTCCGAAGTTGCACTTGACCAAGACCGTCGTGCACAGCCTGCTCGCGACCGTCCTGGTGCTGGTCGCGGTCGGCGTGCAGTATGGCGACTTGTTCTATGAGCGTTTCGTCGGCAAGGCGGACATCGAGAACCTCGAGTATGCGAGCTCGGGGCGGACCGAAAACTGGACCACGGCACTCAGCACCCAGGCCGAGCACCCGGTGACGTTCCTCGGCGGCGTCGGCTGGAATACCTACAAAATGATGTTCGACGGACGGGCCAGCCATAATACCTTCCTGGGATACTTGTTCGAACTCGGCATCATCGGTCTGGCACTGTTCGTCTTGCTATTGTGGGCGATCTTCAAAACAGCAAAGCGCGCCGTAGCTGTCGCCCCTCCGGAGTCACGGCGTGAACTCATCGTATTCGTGATCGGGTTCCTGTCGCTGATGGCCGCCGTAACTTTCGTCAATCTCTACAAACCCTGGTTCTTCGTCTGGGCCTACGCGGGTCTGATGATGCGTGTGGCGGTGGAGATGTTGAAGCATTCAGCACAACCGCGGTCCAGTCCGCATCTGGTTCCGACGGCTTATATCTGAATAGGCAGCAGGGGCGTCGTCCGGGATGTGAGCCCCTTTCGATTCAAAGAGACCCGGTCCCAGGGACAGCGGGCGAATGGAGAACCTCGCATGGATGGTGTAACTGCATTTGTAATGACCCACGAGTCCGATCCCGGACGCACCCAGAAGAGCCTGAGCGTGCAGGCACTGACGCTCACGCGCGCCCTGGGACGCCGGGGAGTGAGCGTGGTGCGAATTCACCCAAATCGGATGGACATCGGGTTGTCGTCCCGATACTGCGCTGCGGTCGAGGTGTGTCCGGATTTCTATCTCTCAGAAGAGCGGCTGGTCGAATATCTGGAACAGCTTAGCGAACGCTATCCGGGCAAGCGTGTGCTGATACCGGCGAGCGATGACAGCGCCCTGTTCCTGAGCCGGCATTGGGCCCGTCTAGCAGCAAAGTACGCGATACCTGCTCCGAACGGCAAGGTGATGGAAAAGATTATCGACAAGCGCCTGCAGTACGCTGCTGCAGAGGCCGTCGGCGTACCGATACCGGAGACCCACTATCCGGCTAGCACGGCCGAGGCAGAGGCGCTAGCCCGGACACTGAGAAACTTCCCGTATGTGATCAAGCCGACGGTAGCCCATGAGTGGCGTCTCGCCAGCATGAAACGGGTGTCCCAGGGAAAGAAGGGGCTGCGCGTCGATACGCCAGAAGAACTGGCATCTCACTACCGGAGACTTGGTGACCGCGCCGGCGAGGTCATGTTGCAGGAGATTATCCAGGGGAGTGATCAGAGTCTTTTCACGTTCATCGGCTATCTGGATGCCGACTCCAAGCCTCTCGGCTACTGCGTGAGGAGCAAGATCCGACAAAAACCGGTCGATTTCGGCTATTGCACCTTAACCGTGACCTGCGAAAACCAGATGGTGGTCGACCAGTCATTGAAGCTGCTGCGGGGCATGCGTTTCCACGGCATTGTCGGCGTCGAATGGAAACTGGACCCAAGGAGCAACCAGTACAAACTTATCGAAATCAACTCACGCGCCGTCAACACCATAGGTATCGCACCAGCATGCGGCGTCGACGTGCCTTATATCGCGTTATGTGATGCGGTCGGATCGCCGCTGGAGCCGGTACTGCGCTGGCGCAGCGGGGTCAAATGGGTGCGATTGTCGCAGGACGTGCTGGCGGCGCGGACACTGTATCGGCGGGGTCAGCTTACGCTGCCCCGCTGGCTTTGGTCGCTAAAGGGGCCGCGGACCCATGCCGTGCTCGCCTTTGACGATCTGGCCCCGGTGCTCAGCATGCTCCGTCAGGATTTTACGCTCCGCTTGCTGCGTTGGTCGCGCCGGCTTTCGCCTTCGCCGGGCTGATCGCGCGGATGGAGAGGGCAATGGAACGCCTAGTGATCGATACGGTACGCGAACCGGGCTTAGCGGAGACGATCTGGCGGGAGATGTGCCGCGACAGCGAGCACTCCTACTATCTCTCCTGGGGCTGGGTTTCGACTTGGTTGGACGTGATGCGCGAGATGGGCGCGCCGGCCGACCTGGTGGTCGGCTTAGATCGAACTAAGAGACCGGTATTGGCCTTCATGCTCGGCCAGCAGCGGCCGGTTAGGCACCATGTCTTCCGCAACCACGCCGTATATCTCAACGCGTCCGGTATCCCGGAGCTTGACCAAATTGCGATCGAATTCAATGCCGTACTCTGTCGGCGAGCGGACTGTTCGTTTTCCGATCTGCTCTCCTTGATCCCGGGCAAGTGGGACGAGTTCGAGCTTCCAGGCCTGGATCGCACGGGGTTTCCGGGCCGGCAACTGGGCACTGCACCGGCTTGGCTCAAGGCAGTCATCAAGCGCGACACGCCCGCCTATTACGTCGAACTGGGCCCGATCGCAAACAGGGACGACTACCTCGCGCTCCTGGGCAAGAGCACCCGCGCGAGCGTGCGGCAGACACTACGAGGTTACCAAGAGAGCGGTCCGGTCCGGCTGGAGAGTGCACAAACTCTGGATCAGGCGCGGGACTACTTCGATGAAATGGTCGAGCTACACCGTAACGCATGGGATCGGAAAGGGATTTGCAGCAACTTCCTCGTCGCTCAGGTACTGGCGTTTCACCGAAATCTGATTGGCGCCCGGTTCGGTCACGGCGAGATCCAGCTGCTTCGCGTGCGGGCGGGGAAGCAAACCATCGGTGTTCTTTACAACCTGGTGTATCGGGGAAAGGTCTACAACTATCAGAGCGGTTTTCGCTTTGAAGCGGACAACCGCTACCGCCCTGGGCTGCTCTGCCATGTGGAGGCCGTAGTACACAACGCGACGGCCTGCGCCGGTTCCTACGAGTTCCTGGCGGGAGATGCGCAGTACAAAAGGAGCCTTGGCACGCGAACCCGTCGACTTACCTGGGTACGGCTCCAGAAGCCCAGCCTTTCCCACTGGCTAGAACACACACTCGGCGAGATGAAGCGGCGCCTGATCCGTTACGCTCGTCCACCCTCGGAGACCGTGCGTCGCAGATGAAATGTAGCCCTTCAAGAGCGGAGATGGCATGAATACACATCAAGGCCACTGGAACCAGACCCGTTTTGTGGTGACCGTCGACACCGAAGCCGATGATGCGTGGTTGCGTCCGGATCGACTCGCTCTGAACAACTTGGGCTGCATCCCACGGTTTCAAACACTCTGCGAGCGCTATGGTGTGGTTCCGACTTACTTGGTTGCGTACGAGTGCGCCACACGGGACGAAGCGCTATCGGTGCTGAAGCCGTTGTCGGATCAGCGGCGCTGTGAAATCGGCCATCACCTGCACTGCTGGTCGACACCACCATTTCAGAATGAGTCCCCCAGGGGCATCGATCGCGACTGGTTGCACGCCTATCAGTACGAACTGCCGGACTCGCTTTTTTTTGAGAAGGCGGAGGCGCTGCGTTCGGCAATTGAACAGTTCTACGGTCTGCAACCAACCTCCCATCGCGCCGGACGCTGGGGGATTGATCTGCGTACGTTGAACTGGTTGGCGGAGAACCGGTTTGTCGTCGACTCCTCGGTCATACCGCTGCACGACCTGCGGAAGAATGCCGGCAGGCGGGCGAAAGGTCCTGACTTCACCGGCTTCAGTTACCGACCCGCAAGGGTGGCGTGGGCGGCCGGCCGGGGGAGCGGGCTATTGGAGATTCCGGTAAGCGTGGAACTGCCCGGGTCCTTGACCGCACGGGTCTGCGCCGCCTACCTGAAGGGGCCGTTGCCCGGAAAGCGGCTGGCTTCGGGGCTGATTCGAAGTGCCTTTCTTCGGGGCGGACGGAAGTTCTGTCCTGATCCTCGCTATCCACTGAAGTATTTCGACGCATTTGTCGAGCATGCCTGGAGGAGCGGAGATCCGGTCATCAATCTATCGTTGCACTCCTCCGAACTGTCCCTCGGTCATAGCCCCTTCTCCAGGGACGCAGCGAACACCGAGCGTGTCTGGGCGGCACTGGAGACGGTATTTGCTGCGGTATTACGACTGCAGATCCAATGTTTTACGTTGTCGGATGCCGCTAGCCTGTTAAATAGTGGACGGTTTTTACCGTCTGCTGGTTCTCTGCAGCTACTTGGTGAAGAAAACCAGGGCGAGCGCTGGTGTCGCGCCGACATGTGACAGCGGCAGGACAGCTGTGAAATGGTCTGAACAGTGCAAGGGAGCTGAAACATCATGTCGAGCTGGAAGCACAAGGCGCGTGCGCGATTTTCGGTCGGGCAGTCGGCACCCAAGTGGCACCGAATGTATTTGGAAGACACGGAATGCCTTGATGAACACCATTTCCGTCTACGCCGCGATGTCACCGTCGACCTGATCGCCCGATGTGTGCCCCGTGATGCCCGCATCGTCGATTTGGGATGCGGCGCCGGGCCGTTAGTAGCTGCGCTTACCGAGCGCGGATACCGGCCGCTCGGGCTCGATTACTCCCACGACATGCTCACCTTTGCCGCCGAGCGAGTGCGCGGAAGCGGTGCGCCCACGTACTGGCTGACGGAAGGCGACATCGAATCGGTGCCGCTTGCGGACGCTTCGGTCGATTGCGCGATCTGCCTCGGCGTGATCAGCTATGTGGAGCAGCCGGTCAATGCCCTTCGGGAGATCCACCGCATCCTGAAGCCTGGCGCCATCGCCGTGATCAGCTTTCGCAACCGCTTCGGGCGGCTGTGGACCAATCCGGTACTGGTCGCCAGGCAGTTGGCGCGGTCGATCACTGGCACCGGCCGCCCGGGGGAGGCGAAGGCCATTGGCCAGTTTCTCGACCCCCGCGAGGTGCGTCGGGCGATCTTGGCAGCGGGGCTGCGCATTGACGGCTTTCGAGGGATCGGTATCGGACCGTTTCGTATCGGGCGGCGTGAGCTGCTCGGCGGCCGCGCGGCTATTCGCGTCAGCGACGCCCTGACCAGTGCCGCGGGCCGCCTTTCCGGCGACCTGCTGTTACGCTGGGTGAGCGATGTAAACATCTTCGTGTGCAGCCGTCCCGGGCATGCCTCCGAGGGCAGCCGCTCGCCGGGCGAGCAGGCTTCCACTCACCTGATGGAGGTGTAACGACCTCGCAAGAGGAATTCGTCACCGGAGCCTTCGATCATCTAGCGACTCCGGCGCCGTGACTCGACCCACCACTACTGCGAACGCGCAGCGCTTCAGTAACGGCAAAATCATTCTCGGCATCGCAGATCCGGACCACCACT
Organism: Gammaproteobacteria bacterium; assembly: GCA_041685045.1. Lineage (GTDB taxonomy): Bacteria > Pseudomonadota > Gammaproteobacteria > Thiohalomonadales > Thiohalomonadaceae > Thiohalomonas. The sequence continues at coordinate 2,263 of JAWLGP010000003.1, read as the reverse complement.
TCCGGATCGACGCAAAAGTCGCGCAGCTGCACGGGCCATCGTTCTGCCTTTCGATCCCTCGCTGGAGTACCATCACGGCCCTTGATGTCTCCACTCGACCATCCCAGCGAGTGAGCTGGGCATTATCGCATCGCGGGTGTCAGAATATACGTTGTTGTGTTCAAGGCCCCCGTCCAGCCGCTTTCCCCTTGCGACGTTGCGGACTAGAATGTTCCTCGGAACGGCATCTATTTCCGAATGACCAACCAAAAACCTAGCCATCCCAAATCGTCATCCGAGAGATTCCTGAATTCCTTTGCCAACCGGGGCCTAACCTCTCTGATGCACTCGATATTTGCGCGATCTGTGACCTCGATTAACTCAGTTTTGAAACCTCGTTCGTTAACCAGGCGACGATAAAAATCTACCCGCAACCGGTTGGGCGCTCCTTTGTGGGAATACATCAGGCGCCAAAGAGCCTCTGGCCAAGTTAAAAAATCCAACTGGTTGCGACGATGAAGCGCATGGCTCCTAAGATCTACCTTGTGTATAGCAAGGCCCGATTCCGCTAGCACTTTGTACATATCGTCAAATGTGGCGGATAAATCATTTACATGCTCAAGAACAGCCCTTGAAACGATGAGATCGATTTCGGTTTCGAAGCCTGCCAAACCGTTTGGCTTGATAACATAGTCCACTTTGCCTTCTATTAATAAGCCTGCGCTACTGAGGCAGCTCTCAGCGCGCTCGCGCGCCTTTCCGTTGAGTCGGTTGGTTATCTTGCGCAATACTTTACGATTCGTGTCAGATAAGGAAACCAGAGGAAAACGATCCACGCAGATCACCCGCTTTGCGCCATGCGCATACATCAGTAGAGCCACTGCAGGAATGTCGCCCGGGCCATACTCCAATACTTGCTTGCCTTCTAGAAAAGCGGATATGCAATCCTGCGCTATACCAAGAACTTGGAAATAGTCCAGGAAGCAGGCGTGGAAGTAATCTGCAATATCGCTAGCGCTCTCTTCGTTGGTGCCGCGCCCAGTCCTGCCCCTGAAGTAAAATGCCGGGGCCGCTCTCGCTAGCTGATTAGTTGCAAACGCTCTTGAAAGCCTTCTCAAATCATCCATTCTATTTTCACCGTACATCCTGTGCTCCCTGGTTATAAAGTAACTAATCATGACGGGCGCTTGGCAGATCAAGTGCGCGGCACTCATGCCGCCGTTTCGTTCTGCCTTGGCTTAATCGGATTTACGCCTCCAAACTCAACGGAGAAACTTTCTCTAAAATTTAGAACATGGTAGACCGGCGCTCAAAGATGTCCTCAATGTTCCTGGCCGCCGCATAGGCAGATTTGACCACGCAAGGTGCTGAAATGGCGGATAATGGCTGCTCTCCGTTGACTGCTTGCAAGAGGGTGCCAACGCCACGTAGCGCCAAGCGATTCAATCCGGAGTTGATCATTGACTCTCGGGAGGCCGCGTCGCTTTCGGCGGACCGCCTCACCCATGTCCTTGCACACCTGTCCTTGCACACCTGTCCTTGCACCCCTTACGGGCCGGCCCACTTCTTCCGCGTTCTCATCCGGCGGGGGCATCAGCGGCGAGTAGCCAATCGATCAGTTCTATAACTCCCTCGCCATGGGTCGCGCTGCTTGTGCGATCAGCCTTGGCCTTGAGCGTGGCGAGTGCATTACCCACCACCGCAAAGAGGGCGCAGCGCTCAAGGAAGGCAAGATCGTTTTCGGCATCACCGATTCCCACTACCGCTTCAGGGCCGACGGCCAACCCGGCCAGTGCCGCTTCCAGACCGTGCGCTTTGTCGATTCCGGTCGGGAGAATCATAACTGCTCCTTTGTTGTGACTGACGTGAAGCGGAAGGCTTCGTTCGCGGATCAGAGTTTCGACGGTCGCGCCGTGGGGCTCGCTGGTGGCAACGATTACTCTTCCGCAAGAAAGGGGCGCAACCCCCATCTGCTTCAACTGTGCGAGGAAATCCGCTGATGGCGGTGATGCCAGCTGCCGGAGCTCTTGGTTGGCCGGGTCGTACAACAGGGCGCCGTCCTCCGCGACGATACGGTCGAACAACTCCGCACTGGGAAACACCTGGAACAGGTCGTCCAACTGACGGCCGCTGATCAACAGCAGCCGGCCACCGGCCGCCCGAAAGCGCTTGAGGGAGGCGACCGTTGTTAGCGGCTGAGTAAAACCGCGCATAAATGGCGAAGGTTGCGGGCACGGGGGTGGGCGGCATCACTGGGCCTCAGCCAGGGGGGTAGGCTCGACCC
>JAWLGP010000033.1:0-39786 GCA_041685045.1 Gammaproteobacteria bacterium | reverse complement strand
TTTGATCACGGCATCGCAACTTGATGCTATTCAGTTGTTTCGATCGACGGATAAACAGAATTGATCGCCGCCACCAGCGAAAGGGGGCGAGTAGTTACCCCTCCGGGTTCACTGCGGGGATTCTTGGTCCGGATGCGCTCCAGCGGGTCAGGCGCCAACGGGGGTGGCTGGTTCCAGGCCTGAACTGTTGCGGATCAGCTGCAGGAGCGCGTTCTTCTGCACCGGTTTGGTCAACATCGCGTTACAGCCGGCGGCGATTACGGATACGCGGTCGCTTTCGAAGGCGCTTGCTGTGAGCATGATGATGTGCGCAGGGTTGCGTTCGTGCTCGGTTTCCCACACCCGGATACGACGGACTGCCTCTATGCCGTCCATCACCGGCATGCGCATGTCCATCAGTACGACCTGGTAGCGGGTGATCTGAAATTCCTCAACCGCCTCCTGGCCGTTTTCCACCTCGTCAACGGTACAGCGAGTGTCGGCGAGGAACTCACGAACCACCATCCGGTTCAGGGCCGAATCATCGGCGAGCAGCACGCGGGCAGCGGGCAGCGGAGTGTTCTCGTCCACTGGCATGAGCGTTACTGCTTTGGCCTTCATCTCCGCGGGCGCGAGCGGGAGGATGAAGGAGAACGTGCTGCCGTGACCGAGTCGGCTTTCCACGGTGAGATCACCTCCCATGGCGTCCACCAGGCGTTTGCTGATGGCGAGGCCGAGCCCCGTTCCGCCGGAGTGGCGGGTGAGCGACCGGTCTTCCTGGGTGAAGGGATCGAAAAGGGTCTGGATCAAATCGGGTGAAATCCCCTGTCCCGTGTCCGACACCCGGAACAGAAAGTCCGTTCTATCCGCCTCTTGCCGCAGGATGCCGATCTCAAGCCGGATGGTGCCGGAATCGGTGAACTTGCAGGCGTTCCCCAGCAGATTGACAAGGACCTGTTTCAGACGATGCGGATCGCCGCGCCAGTGGGGGGGAATGTCGTCGGGAAAAGCGGTCTCCAGCACCAGGCCTTTCCTGGCAACCTGCAGTGCAAACAGGCTTAGCACTTCGCTCACCAGTTCGGAAAGGGAGAAGCCGGTCTCATGCAAAACCAGTTTATCGGCTTCGATCTTGGAGAAGTCGAGGATGTTGTTGAGGAGTTGGGAAAGGTATTCGCCCGCGCTACGCAGGTGTTCGAGGTACATCTTTTGCTTGCTGTCGAGGCGGGTATTCGATAGCAGTTCGGTGGTGCCGAGCATGCCGTGCATGGGCGTGCGGATCTCGTGGCTCATAACGGCAAGGAAGTCCGATTTGGCCAGGGCAAGCCGTTCGGCCCGCTCCTTGGCGAGCGCGAGGTTCTCCGCCAGGTGCGCATTCTCGTAGCCCAGCCGGATGGAGCGGGCGAGGTTCTTGTGGGCGGAGCGGGCGAGGAGCACCATGATGACGAAGTAGGGGACCCATAGCAGTGCCAACGTCTTCTCGGGGAGACTGCCCTGGGTGAGGGGCATCAGCATGCTGAGGAGGATGGCCGGCACCAGGAACGCATAGGCGGAAGCCGGTACGGCGAAGGCGGTCACCACCTGCCCGGCCGTCATGCCGCACATGATCCCGATCATCAGAATGTTGTCGATCGGTGCTGCTGGATCGAAGAAGAGCAGGGCGCCCATGCCCCAGACGGTGCCGTTGATAAATGCGCCCAGGGTGAAGCGGAAGGCCCACTCCCGGGAGGAGTGGCTGGACCTGTCGCGGGTGTAGCTGTTCATGCTCCAGATGAGCATGAGCACGACCAGCGCGATCGCCGCGAGCCAACCAAGCAGTACGGTGGTGGGTTTGTGCGTCCACAGCGCCCAGGTGACCACCCCGGCCACCAGGGCATTGAACAGGATGACGGAGACGCGGGTGGTGCCATGGCGGTGTTCGACCAGTTTGGCCCTCACCTCTTCACTGGGCGCATCCCAGCCCAGGAAGAAATCCGCATCGAAGGGTTTAAACGCTTTCATTGGGGCTCGGCAACCGGACTCCCGTGTGCCTGCACGGTGGTGTCGGGCTGGTCAGTGACGGCGCTCTTCTCCAGGTGTGCGAGGATATGCCCATAGACATCGCGCGCCGCCTGCTTGCCGAAGATGCAGTCGATGTGACCGTAACCGGGGATCAACCGTCGTGTGTACAACCCCGCGCCGTTGGCGGCGGAGAGAAAACGCAGGCTCTGCTCCGTGCTCTCCGGCAGGAAGCAGCGGTTTTCGGCGCCATGAATGAACAGGATGGGGATGGCCAGCCGCTCCGGGTGGGCGAGATAGGCATCGGCGCCGTCCGCCTTCACGACCTGCCCCTCCCGCACCATGAGCGCGAGGTGTTTGAACGCCGCGATATTGGCGATGCCGAACATCTCGTGCAGCGCCTCATGGGTGGCGCTGTTCAGTTGCGCATGACGGAATAGGGGGGCGTACATGAAAGCGATACGATGGCAAGTCGCGTCGTTGCAGCGTTCGCCCGCTTCGGTGGGCGCGAATTGGAGTGCGGCATCCCAGAGCCGCTGCTGCCAGTCGGCGTGGTTGTCCACATAGGCAGTCAGCGAGTCCACGCCCAGCGCATCGAGGACGGACGGCAGGTGGAGGCCGGCCTTCAACTCGCTCGCCACGGGGGCGCTCAGGTGGGTGGCCACCTGGGAGCAGACCGCCGAACGCACGCCATCGAGCCCCGCCAGCATGGCCATCGTGAACGTCGTCGCGCCGAAGCAGTGGGCCACGACCTGGACGCTGGGGGTGTCGGTGATCTCGAGGATCGTCCGGACCGCGGCGGGGTAGTCGTAGTTGGCAATGGCGTCGCCGTCGAAGCGGCCGGCGGAGGCGGGCAGGTCGATGCTGGCACGGAAGTCGAGAAGCCACACGTCGTAGCCGTGCTCCACCAGAAACTCCATCAGGTTGGTCTCGACGGTGTCGATGGTAAAGATGGAACTGGAGACACCCAAACCGTGGGCCAGCATCACCGGCCCCTTGGCTCCGCCGCGGTAGCGGGTGAGACGCAGCTTCTCTCCATCCTCCGTGCGGAACCCGTGAACTTGCGGGGCCGGCGCGCGCAGCGGGCGCTTGCGCCGCGGGGGCGCGTCCGCGTCGAACACGGAGGGGCGCGCGAAGACGCCGCCGTAGGTATCGAACAGTGTCCCTGCGAAGAAACGTCCGAAGCGGGCGATGGCGCCGAGCTCCTCGACCGTGGTGGCGGCATTGGTCGCCTTGATGGTCGTGAGTTGGCGAAGGAAGTCTTCCGCGGCGATCTTCAACACACCGCGGGCCAGCACCGGCCCCGAATCGTCCGAGGTGCGCAGGGTGACGTGGAGGGTCGTGGTGTCGGCCCAGAGGTCGAGGCCCGGATCGTCGCGTACCCGCTTGTAGCCTTCCAGGAACCACTGCTTGCCGCTGCGCGCGGTCAGCTTCATGCGGTAGGTCATACGGCGGGTGCCGACCTGGTCGGGGTCGTTCACCAGGAGACCGAACTCGCCTTCGGTTACCGTCAGGGGGGCGTCATCCAGCAGCGATGAGGTGACGGTGCCCACCATGCGGGCCCGATGCTGCGGATCGTGGAGCATCGACTCCAGGTCGTCGGTGGCGATGGTCAGGGTGAAACGGAACCCGGCATCGTCGCCGCCGGCGACCGGTTCGACGGTCCCCGCCATGGTCTCCGTGAAGCTGATGCCGACCCGCCGCGGTCTGTCGGCAGGCGCGGTGGAGGGGAGGGCGTAGTCGATGGTCCAGCCGCGGTCGCGGGCGATGAGGGCCGCGCACCGTTCGGCGATAGCGGAGATGGTAAACAGCGGATTGACGCCGAGCGAGCGGGGCATGACCGCGCCGTCGCAGACGTAAAGCCCCTCATGGGTTTCGCTCCCGCTTTCGGAACAGAAGAGTTGCCCCTTGTGGTCGACCACGCCCCGCTCGGCGCTTTCGGCCATCACTGCCCCGCCGAGGGGATGGACCGTGACCAGACGGTGCCCGAGCAGATCGCTCCAGATGGGGTTGGGGAGGTAGTCGCCACCGGTGGCGCGGGTTGCCTCTACCAGCTTGCTGTCGATCCGGCGGAATACGGGCTGTTCCCCCACGCGAGGCCAGGCAATGCGCAGCCTGTCGTCCTCCAGCGTCATGACGCCGCCGCCGTCGTCATGGGACATTACCAGGTAGGTTTGGGTGTGGTGCACCGCACCGTGATAGGGACCCGCCATGGTGCTCACAAGGGCACGCCACCCCTTCGCGACTTTCCGCGCGAGGCTCTCCTTCGGGTCCCGTCCGTCGAGGACGTCGGCCGCCGCGAAAGCCGCGGGCAGAAAATGGCCGAGGGCGCCCGGGAGCGAGCCCTCTTCGATGACCATGCCATCATCGACCTCTTCCGTGTCTCGCAGGTCCACCAGCCCGCTAATGCACGGGCCCACCGGCGCCCTGCCCTCGGCCTTATGGTGGCCGAAGCCGATGCTGTTGACCGGGCGGTCGTTGTTGTAACCGAAACCCATGACATCGCCGTTGCTGGTGAAGTGCCGCCCCAGTTGCGCGGACAACGTCAGCCCGGCCGCCCTGGAGCGCAGCAGGATCTCCGTGGTGCCGAGCGATCCGGCCCCGAGCACCACGACATCGGCACGGACGAAGAGGGTGGGCGCATCGAAGGCCTCCCGCCCGTTGCCGACAGTCTGGTAGTGGACGACCCAGTGTCCCTCACGGCGCTCCACATGGCGTACAGAGACCTGGGTATAGATCTCGGCACCGTGGTTTCGGGCGTCGGGCAGGTAGTTCATATTCAGTGAATTCTTCGCCCCGATATTGCAGCCGGAGACGCAGTCGCCGCACAGGTTGCAGGCTTGTTGCGGGATGCCGACATGGTTGATGCCACCGTTGAAGCAGACGTTGATGGGGGGGCGGGTGCAGGTGGCGTCCAGTGCCGCGGCCGACTGCTCCAGCGCTTCGAATTTGGCCAGCGGCTTCGCCTCCTGCGGATACGACATGGGACGGAGCATCGTCTGCGCGTGGCGATAGCCCTCTTCCAGCAGGCCTTGCACATCGGCGCGAAAGGCCGCAGGCCAGCGTGGATCGGCGAGCACGCGGGGGTCGGCACGGAGGCTCACGTTGGCATTGATCAGGGAGGTGCCGCCGAGGCCGCAGCCGAGCACCACATTCATCTCCTGGTTGACGCGCAGGTCGAACAGGCCAAGGCGGGATCCGACGCGATCGACCGGCAGGTCGGCCTGCATCTCCAACATCGCCCCGGCTTGCGTGTCCGGGAAATCCCCGGGCTGGAACTCCTTGCCGCGTTCCAGGAGGCAGACCGATCGACCGGCCCGCGCCAGGCGTGAGGCGGCCACCGCGCCGCCGTAGCCGGAGCCGATGACAACGACGCTGTAGTGGTCCTTTATGGCTTCGATGGGTGACGAAAGACGCTTCATCCTTGTGTTTCCTTTTGGTCAGCCAAGCGGCGCGGCGGCAGGCGATTCCCTCGGGGGAGCATACGCCTACGGGATTTACCTTTTGTTGGAGTGACTACTCGCCCCCTCCAGGGAACGGTCACTGGATCCCCGCCTTCGCGGGGAAGACGGATGCCCTTTATCGCGCGGGACATCGAGAGCGTACCCGGGCGAGCAGTTCCTTGTTGGACTGGATATTGTCAAAGATTGGCGGCATTTTAAACATCAGGTTCCGGCCGGCCGCTTGTGGTTAGGCCCGACCTGTGTGTTGTCAGGCGAAGCGGATCAGGGAGTATTCCGATGATATTGATGCCTTTACCCGCCGCCGGTTTCGACCCGACCGAGGCGGCGGTCCCCTGGTGGTATCTCCGGCAGGCGGGACACCAGGTACTGTTCGCCACCCCGGACGGCGCGCCTTCCGCTGCGGATCCGCGGGTGCTCACCGGCAAGGGCTTCGGCCTGTTCGCCCCCATTTTGAAGGCGACCCCGGAGGCCGCTGCCAAATACCGCCAAATGGCGGCGGACCCGGCATTTCAGAATCCCATCTCCTACCAGCAAATACGCCCCGAAGCGCTCTCCGGGGCGGTGATTCCCGGCGGCCACGACAAGGGAGTGAAAACGCTGCTGGAGTCGACGCGCGCGCAGCAGGTGATGGTCGACCTGTTTGCGCGCGACGTGCCGGTGGCGGCGGTCTGCCACGGCGTCGTGCTGCTGGCGCGCAGCCGCTCGCCGGTGACCGGCCGTTCCGTGCTCTTCGGACGCCGCACGACCGCCTTGACCGAGTTCCTGGAACTCAGTGGCTGGTGGTTGACGCGTTGGTGGCTCGGCGATTATTACCGTACCTATCCGGTCACGGTCCAACAGGAGGTCAGCGCCAGCCTGGCCGGCCCCGGTGATTTCGTCAGCGGCCCCTGGTGGCCGCGCCGCGATTCGGAAGCCGCCCCGCAGCGTGGCTTCGTGCTCCGGGATGGCAATTACGTGTCGGCGCGCTGGCCCGGCGACTGCCATCACTTCAGCCAAACCTTCGTCCAACTGTTGGCCGAGCGTGCCGCAAACGGTAGCGGGGGCCCGTCGACCCGGGCAACCTCAGTGGCCGAATGAGCGGATGTTGCTGTCCGATTTTCCGGACGCACCGATACCCGTCCGGTGGCTCGACGCCCAGGCAGCTCGGGTTATGGCGGTACCCGGGACGAATCGGTCTACAGTCTCCCGTATAGAGTTCAGCAGGAGGGGGATCGACCATGAGCGGGGAGACCTTGAAGATCGTCGTGGTCGGCGGGGTGGCCGGCGGCATGTCGGCGGCGGCGCGCGCCCGGCGTTTGAGCGAGTCGGCACGGATCGTGGTGTTCGAAAAGGATCGCTATGTTTCCTTCGCCAACTGTGGGCTGCCGTACCACATCAGCGGAGAGATCCGCGAGCGTGAGGACCTGCTGGTCGTCACCCCCGACGACTTGGCCCAACGGTTGAATCTGCAGGTTTATACCGAGCACGAGGTCACCGCCATTGATCGGGCGGCGAAGACGGTCGATGTGCGTGAGCTGAACAGCGGCCGGGAATTCCAGGAAGGCTACGACAAACTGATTCTCGCAACCGGCGCACAGCCGGTGCGGCCACCGCTGCCCGGCATTGAGCACCCACGGATCTACACCCTGCGCAACATTCCGGACATGGATGCCATCAAGCAGACTGTCGACTCCGGCGCGTTCAGCGCGGTAGTGGTAGGGGGCGGCTACATCGGTCTGGAGATGGCCGAGGCTTTGCGTCATCGCGGGCTGCGGGTCGATTTGGTGGAGCAGTCGGATCAGATCATGAGTTCCCTCGATCCGGAGATGTCCCGCGATATCGCCTATCACATGGAGAGCTTCGGGGTGAACGTCGCCCTGGGGAACGCGGTACGCGAGTTCCGCGATGTGGCAGGGCGGGTCGAGGTGCACCTGAGCGACGGCAGTGTGCGCATCGCCGACCTGGTGCTCGTCGCGGTAGGGGTGCGTCCCGACGTCGCCCTCGCCCGCGATGCGGGCCTGACGATCGGCCAGCGTGGAGGGATTCGGGTGGACGAGCAGATGCGCAGCTCCGACCCGGATATCTATGCCGCCGGCGACGCGGTCGAGGTCCGCGACACGGTGACCGGCGAGTGGACGCTGATCCCCCTGGCCGGCCCGGCCAACCGCCAGGGCCGGATCGCGGCAGACCACATCTTCGGTCGCCCCAGCCGCTATCCGGGCAGTCAGGGGAGTGCGGTGATCAAGGTGTTCGACATGACTGCCGGCGGCACCGGGGCGTCCGAAAAGACGCTACTGCGCCAGGGGATCGCCCACCGCAAGGTCTACGTCCATCCCAACGGTCATGCCGCCTATTATCCGGGGACGCACCCGATGCACCTCAAGCTGCTCTTCACTCCCGAGGGGGGCCATCTGCTCGGGGCACAGGCGGTCGGCTTCGATGGCGTGGACAAGCGCATCGACGTGCTCGCGACGGCGATCCGCGCCGGTATGACCGTCTTCGATCTCGAGGAGCTTGAGCTCAGCTATGCCCCGCCGTACGGGGCCGCCAAAGACCCGGTCAATATCGCCGGATTCGTCGCCGCCAATATGGTTCGCGGCGATGTCCGCGCATGGTATGCGGAACAGTGGCCGGATCTGGCCGGTGACGGCGCGGTGTTTCTCGACGTGCGTTCACCCGACGAATTCCGGGCTTGGCACATCCCGGGAGCCATCAATATCCCGATTGGCGAACTGCGTGGGCGAATGGGCGAACTGGCGACCTATCGGGAACGACCGCTGTACGTCTACTGCCTGTCCGGATTTCGAAGCTACCTGGGCAGCCGCCAGCTGATGCAGAACGGCTTTCAGGATGTCCAGAACCTCAGCGGTGGCATCAAGACGTTCATGGCCTACCACCGCAACCCGCTGGTATCCGGCCGGCCGGACGCGCCGTGGATTGCCTATGCAGAAGAGCGGGCGTCCCGGCCGGGGAGCACCGGATAGCGTGGTCGGAGTGAAATCGCGACTTGCCTCCTGCCTCCGGTCGAGGCGCTCCGGCTGATTCGCCCCGCGAATCGCCCCGATCGAGCGCTTCAGCCGAAGGCGAAATGATCCCGAGGGGCGTCGGTGCACTGCCTGCCCGCTTGGTGGTCACGGCTTTTCCTGTGGTACTCTTGCGGCTGACCGCTCGGTCAGCGCTCGGAGTCGACCATGCTCGGTGCAAGCCCAAGTCCCCCCCACGTAACGGTACGAATCATTCTTGCCGAGGCACGTCGTCTGTTTGCCGCGCGCGGTTTCGACGGGGTGTCGATCAGCGACGTCGCCACGGCAGCAGCGGTCAGCAAGGCCAATATCTTCCACCATTTCGGAACCAAGCAGGCGTTGTACATGGAGGTGTTGACCTCCTCACTGAACGAATTTGGTGAGCTGACCGACCACCTGCAGCGGGAGCGCGCGCCCATCGAGCAGCGCCTGCACCACTTTTTGCTGGCCCACGCCGCCCATTTGCAGAAATATCCCGAAGCCGCCCAGGTGGTGCTGCGCGAGCTGTTGGAGAACCGTAGCGAGATCACCCAGCAGTTGGCGGAGCAGGCAGCGGGCGCCCAGTTCAGGCGCCTGTTCGAGCTGGTGCAGGAGGCGCAGCGGGCCGGTGAGATTCGGGCCGAAGTCGACCCGGCGGCACTGGTGGTGGCGATGATCGGTGCGGTGGTGTTCCAGTTTCAGGTGCGCTCGCTGCTGCGCCATCAGCCCGAGGTGGAATTTGCCGACGACCCGAAACGATACAGCCGCCTGTTGGCGGAGGTTTTCGTGAACGGCATTCACTCTGAAGAGACAACTGGATGAGCAATACAACTTGGCTTGCACTGCTGGCGGGCGCGTTGTTGGTTGCCGGCTGCGGCAAGGCGACCGACGGCAAACCGGTCGAAACCAACGCTGCCGCGCCGGAGCGCGGCGTCGCCGTGACCGTCACCGAGGCGAGGGCCGCCGCGGTGCCGATCGTGCTGGAGGTCGTGGGTGAGGTGCAAAGCATCGCTGCACCGAAGATTGGGGCTGAAATTGCCGGGCGGGTGACCCGGGTCCTGGTGGATGTGGGGGACGTGGTCGCCCAGGGCGACGAACTGGGGCAACTGGACCGCAGCAGCATCCTGCTGGAGCTCGATGTCGCCCGCGCCGAACGGGGCCGGGTCGAGGCCATGGTCGCCAACCAGGACCTGGTGGTTAAGCGACAGCGGGGTTTGAAAGAGAAGAATTTTGTCTCCACAAGCGCCGTCGACGAGGCGGAGGCTCAGCTGCGGGCGCTGCACGAGGAACTCGAGGTGGCCAAGGCGCGGGTGGCCCTCGCGGAATACCGGCTGCGCAAGAGCACGATCACCGCCCCGCTGGCGGGAAAAGTCGACGCCCGTTTCGTGTCGGTGGGCGATTACGTCAAGGACGGCGCGTCACTGTTCACCCTTGCCGACACCGAAGCGCTGCGTTTGGTCATGGTCTTCCCCGAACCGGCCATGAACCGGTTGCGCAAGGGCATCCCGCTGAAGGTAATGACGGCGGTCAATCCCGGTCTGCTCTTCGATGCCGTCGTCACCGAGATCCGTCCCCAGGTGGAGAGCGCCAACAAGGGGGTGGTGGTCTATGCCGCCCTGCCCGATCCGGGCCTCACCCGGGCCGGGTCCAGCGCGACGGCCTGGGCCACCCTGGAGGTGCATGAAAATGCGGTCGTGGTCCCGCAGCTGAGCCTGGTACGGCGCCCGGCCGGCGAAGTGGTCTATGTGATCGGGGCCGACAACCGGGCCGTCGAGCGCAAGGTGGTCAGCGGTGCCCGGCTGGAGAGCGGTATCGAGATCGTCGAAGGCCTGCAGCCGGGTGAGCGGGTGGCGGTGGACGGCGCCGGTTTTCTCAGCGACGGGGTCAAGGTGGCGCTCAAGCAATGAACCTGCCGGAGATCTCCATCAACCGTTACGTGCTGGCATTCATGCTGTCGGGCGTAATGGTGCTGTTCGGGCTGGTCAGCTACCAGCGCGTTGGTGTGGACCGCCATCCGGCGATCGAATTTCCGATGATCACGGTCTCCACCGCCCTGCCCGGCGCCAACCCGGAGATCATCGACGCCAGCGTCACGAACATTGTCGAGTCGGCGGTCAACAGCATACCCGGCATCGAGCACATCGAGTCCACTTCCCGGCCCGGCATTTCGGTGGTCGCCATCCAGTTTGCTTTGGAGAAGAACGTGGACGTGGCCTTCAACGATGTGCAGGCCAAGGTCAACCAGGTGCTGCGCAAGCTGCCGGTCGATGCCGATCCGCCGGTGGTGGCAAAGGTGGAGTTCGGTTCCATGCCCATCATGTGGCTGTCCTTGAGCGGCAACCGAACCCTGCAGCAGCTCAATCTCTACGCCAGCAACATCATCAAGAAGCGGCTCGAAACCATTGACGGGGTCGGGGAGGTACGCGTCGGCGGCAGTCGGGAGCGCACCATTCGCGTCCATCTCGATACCACCCGCATGGCGGCGTTCAACATCACGGCCCAGGATGTGATCGCCGCCTTCCAGCGCGAGCATGTGCAACTGCCGGGTGGTTTCATGGCCAACGGCAACACGGACCACCTGATCAAGCTCGATACCGAGTTTCACACCATCGATGAGCTGGCCGGGATGATTGTGGCCAACCGCCGCGGCCTCAACATCCGGCTGAGCGAGGTCGCCCGGGTGGAAGACGGCCTTGCCGATTTCCGCAGCCTGGCCCGCTACAACGGCGAACCCACGGTCGGGATCGGCATCGTGAAGATCGCCAACACCAACACCGTGGCGATCGTGGATGAAGTCAAACGACGCCTGGAACAGGAGATCATCCCGCAACTGCCGCCGGGCATGCACATCGGTATCGCCACCAACGACGCGGACCTCATCGCCGACATCATCGCCGGGCTGAAGGCGCATCTGTTCGAGGGCACGCTGCTGGCGGCGCTGGTGGTTTGGCTGTTCCTCAAGAACCTGCGCTCGACCCTGATCGTCGGCGTCGCCATTCCGGTATCGCTGCTGGGTGCGGTGGCAGCCATGTATTTCGCCGGTTATACCTTCAACGTCATGACCATGCTGGGTCTGCTGCTGTTGATCGGCGTGGTGGTGGATGACGCCATCGTGGTGCTGGAGAACATCTACCGCACCCGCGAGACCACCGCCCTGGATCAAGTCGCCGCCGCCAAACAGGGCACCCGTCAGGTGGTGTTTGCGGTGCTGGCCGCCTCGCTCACCCTGGTGGCGATCTTCGCGCCGGTGATCTTCATGCAGGGTATCGTCGGCAAGTTCTTCGAATCGTTTGCGGTGGTGGTCACCGTGGGGGTGCTGATCTCCCTGTTTGTGTCGTTGACCCTGACGCCCATGCTCTGCTCCCGTCACCTCTCCATTCCCAAACAGCACGGCCTGATCTATGGCACGCTGGACGCGCTGTTCCGGTGGATGGATAACGGCTATCGCCGCCTGCTCGGCCTGGGGCTGGCCCACCGCTGGAAGGTCGTGGCATTGACCGTGGCGGTCGTGATGTCCAGCGGCTACTTCTTCGGTCACATCGGCAAGGGTTTCATGCCGGAAGAGGACGAGAGTCGTTTTATGGTGACCTTCAAGACGCCCACCGGCTCCGGCATTGAATATACCGCAGACCGATTGCAACGCGTCGAGGCCGTGCTCAAGTCCCATCCCGAGGTCCGCTCCTTCTTCACCCTGGTCGGCGGCGACAGCGGCGGCGAGGTCAGCAGCGGCACCGCCATCGTGCGCCTGGTGCCGCAGGAGGAGCGCAGCGTCCGCCAGGCGGCACTGATGCAGACCGTGCAGCAGGCGTTCAACGAGATCCCTGGCATCGAGGCGTTTACCGCCCAGATCCCCATGGTCGGGGGCCGGCGCGGCGAACCGCTGCAGTTCTCCATGGTCGGGTCGGACATCTACAGGCTTGCCGAGCTGGCGGACGCCCTGCAGCGGAAGCTCTCCGCCGATCCGGGCATGGGGCAGGTCGACATGGAACTGGTCGTGGACCTGCCGCAGGTGGAGTTGGAGCTGGCGCGCACGCGGCTCTCTTCCCTGGGCATCGCGCCCCGAGATGTGGCCCAAGCCATCAATGTGCTCGGCGGCGGCATGGACGTGGCCAAGTACAACGACGTGCCTGGCGACGGCGAACGTTACGACGTGCGCCTCAAGGCGGGCGATGGGCAGGTGGTCAAGCCGGCCGACCTGAGCCGGCTCTACGTGCGTGCCGCCAGCGGCGAGATGATCCGGCTCGACAATCTCGCGCGCCTGAATACCGGCGTCGGTCCGGCCATGATCTCCCGCTACGACCTGCAGTACTCGGCCAATTTCTTCGCCACCCCGACGGTGGCCGAGGGCGATGCGGCGCAGAAGTTGTTGGAGCACGTGGAACAGATGGAGATCCCCCTCGGCTATCAGGTGCGGCTCAAGGGGCGGGCCGAGGAGTTCAAAAAGACCGCCGGTTACATGCTGCTCGCCTTCGTAATGGCCATCATGCTCGTGTACATGGTGCTGGCAAGCCAGTTCAACTCCTTCATCCAACCGCTGATCATCATGGTCGCCCAACCGCTGGCCATCATAGGCGGTGTGTTTGGGCTCTGGGTAACGGGCCATTCGCTCAACATCTACTCCATGATCGGCCTGGTCCTGCTGATCGGGCTGGTGGCCAAGAATTCCATTCTGTTGGTCGACCTGACCAATCAAATGCGCGAACAGCGCCGGGGGATCGACGAGGCCCTGCTGGAGGCCTGCCCGATCCGCATGCGGCCGGTATTGATGACCTCGCTGACGGTCATCCTCGCCATGCTGCCCGCCGCCGGCGGCGTGGGGGCCGGATCCGATACCAATGGCCCGCTGGCGGTGGCGGTGATCGGCGGCATGATCAGCTCAACCCTGCTGACCCTGGTGGTGGTGCCGGCGGTCTACTCGCTGGTGGAGAACGGTTTGCTGAACCTGCAGGCGGGGATCGAGCGCGTCAGGACCAAGCCCTGACCACGACCGGCGCTAGGGAGCGGGTCCGCCTTTCGCGTTTGCGATCGGGAATGATTCGTCAGAACGGCCAGAGATCCCACGACTCCAGTTCATCCTTACAGCGGCTCAATTGGGTGTGGTAACGCTTGGCCCGGGCGTCGACCTTACGCGCAACCTCCATCAGCCAGGGCTTGCTGCGGTAGGTGCCCCGGCGGTAACCGCCGTGTCCTTCATGGTAGGCGAGGTACTGGCGGTAGGCATCCCACTTGGAGATCCCCAGGGTCTTGTAGGTGAGTGAACCGTACCAGCCGATGAAGTCGGCGGCATCTTCGAAGTCGTCCCGATCGGCCCAGGTATTGCCGGTCTTCTCCTGATACCACTCCCAGGTCGAATCCTTCACCTGTGCAAAGCCGTAGGCCGAGGATTTGCGAAACCAGGGGATCACCCAGAAGATGGTGTCCCGGGGCGGCTTGGCGTCGTGTTGAAAACGGGACTCTTGATAGATGATTGCCAGCTGCACATGGGGAGGCACGCCCCAGCGCTCATAAACGTCCTGGGTCACCTCGAACCAGTCACCCTTTTCCCGAAAAATCTCACAGCTGTCATCCATGTTGCGCGGCGGTGCCGACCCGCAACCTGCCAGCAGAAGTGGGAGCAGAAGAGCAATCCAGCGCATCGAACCGACCGGACCCGTTCACAAAAAGAGGCCGATCATCTTCGCACGATGACTCCCCTCGGCCAATCCTTGCAGTCGGCGATGAGCGCGACAGGGCCAGCTGACGCTTTGCGTCATGTAGAAAACATCGACAGTGTGACGTCAGTGGCGCTCGAACGTGCCGGTGAGCTCGGCCGTGGCGAGCACGTGCCCTTCCATCGCGTCCAGCAGTTCATTGCGGTTCGGCTGCACCAGGTCGGAGAGCACCGTGTCCAACGCGTATAGGCGATGAATGTAGCGGTGTCGGCCTCGCGGAGGACAGGGAGCGAAGTAGGTTGCGTCGCGACCATCGTTGGTACCGAATCGGGCGTATTCCGGCAGCGCCGCGGAGTGGGGCGATCCCTCTCCCAGGCCACCTGCGTGCGACGGCAGATTGAAGATCAGGCAATGGGTGAAGGTGTGCCGATTGAGCGCAGTCGGGCTCGGGGCGTCGGGGTCTTCGATGATCAGCGCCAGACTCTGTGTGCCGTTCGGCACATCGTCCCACGCCAGCGGCGGCGCTATTTGGTCGCCATCGCATGTGAACCGGGCAGGCAACTCTTGGCCGTCCTCAAAGGCGGGAGAGGTCAGGTGCATGGTCACCTCCGTCGGGATAAGACCTCGAGCAGAGAATAGTCCAAACCGGTGAGCGGTGGTGGAGGAGTGGGGACGCCGGCCTTATGGTGTTGTGAAGGCTTGTGGCAAGCTCCATGAAAAAGGGGCCGACTGGCCCCTTCTGCACGCCCGTGGTGTGCCGACGCTCAGACGTAGCGCGCTTCGCGTTTCACCGGCAGCCCGGCCTGTTCCCAGCCGCCGATACCGCCGGCCAGGCTGTAGACCTCGCCGAAGCCCATCATCTGCATGACCGCTGCGGCCATCGCGGAGCGGCCGCCCGTGGCGCAATAGACGACCAGCGGACGTTCGCGAGCGGTGGTCAGTTCCTTCACGTGGCTCGGGTAGCTCGGATCGGCCGCAGCCTCGAGGATCCCGCGAGGCACAAGGATGGCGTTTTCGATGTGCCCCTGCTCATGTTCGGAGGATTCCCGGACGTCGACCACCAGCAGTTCGGTGGCTTCTTCCTGCATCCGCTTCAGCTCTTCGGCAGAAATCTCCTTGATGCAGGATTTGGCCGATTGCACGAAATCCATCAAGCCTACCGGCTTTTCGGGTGTAAAGGCGTTGTACATCATTTCCTCTGTATTCTACGGGGGTATATTAGGAGGCGCTAATATGGTAGGGGCTCTTGTGGAGGCCGTCAATCGCAGGTGACCGGGCCTGAACGGCCCGACTTGAGGGCCACCCCCCGGCGCTGGTTGGCGGGCTTCACATACTCCGTGCTTCGCACTTGGCAGCCTCGCGCCTTCCGTGGTTTCATAGCCGGAAGGAGTGGAAAGATGAGTGACAACAGTTTCGAGATCGTTTTCTACGGCGCGATGGCGCCCGGCACGGATCCCATACAGGTCCGGAAGAATGTCGCCGCGCTGTTCAAAACCGAAGTGGCCAAAATAGAGCCACTCTTCTCAGGTAAACGCTTCGTCATCAAGAAGGGCCTCGATCAGGCGACGGCAGCCAAGTATGAAGCGGCGCTACGCAAGGCCGGGGCTTTGGCGCGTATCGAGAATCCGACCGCACCCCAACAGAATGCCAGCCCCGAGGTGAAGGCCGAAGCGGGCAGGGCGCCGACCTCGGAAACTCCCGCTGCGCCCCCCGCCCAAGGCTCGGCGCTTGCCGCCGCGACCATCGACCCGCCCGGTGTCGTGCTGGTGGAACCCGAGAATGTGGAGCCTCTCCAGGTCAACACCGCGCATCTTCTTCTCGACCAGCCCGGCGTGGTCCTCGTGGAACCGACCGAAGTTCACCCGCCGCAGGTGAACCTCGACGGCATGACGGTGGCCGAGCCGGGGGTGATCCTGAAGGAGGTGGAGGAGGTTCCGGACCTGGAGGTCGATCTCAGCAGCTTCACCATGGCCGAGCCGGGCGTGGTTCTGATCGAGCCCGAAAAGATCACGACGCCCGATATCGATACGAGCCGCCTGCAACTCTCGTCGTGAATGCCCGCTGTGCCGGTTGATGGTGCTCGTCTTTCCGGGCAAGTCGGTGCCGCCGGGGGGCGATCCGGGTCAGTTCGCTACCGGCTCGTGGGACGTTCGCCTGAATTGACCCAGCTCAAGGGCTGTCGACCGTAGGCAGGAGATAATTCGGGTCCATTCCAAACGGTAGCGCAGCATGGGGACACTTTTCGACCTGCAGTTACGTGCCGATCGCCGCGTGGGCCGAACGACCGGCCAGCGGATCGCTTTCGGTTCATCGCTACTGTTCTACTTCATCGCCGCTGCTTGCGGGGCGATGGTGTTCTACTATTCGCCCGAATCCGGCCTCGACCCCGTGCGCGCCAGCCTGCTGGCGTCGATCGTGTTTTTTGGCGGGGCCGGGTTTGTGCTCCAGATCATCGGTTCGGCACGCCTGAAAGGGATTTTGTCCGGGGCCGACGATTACATCGATTCCGAATAAGGCTGGGTCCCTTTTGGGACTATAGACGGATGGCGGGCCGCGACTTGTGGTCCGCCTTTCCCCTCAGGCGTCGAACTTCAATCCCGCGATAATTCGGTTCAGGCGACCTTGTTCGCCCTCGTTCTCCGGGTCGCTGCTACGTGCCGCGGCTGCCCGCCGTTCTGCCTCGATGCGGGCGATGTAGTCCTCGTTGCTGCTGCTGACCACCGCCTTCAGGCTGGTAAGGACCGGTTCGATGTCCTCCGGCTTTCTCACCCAGGTTACGATGAACAGCCCATCGGAGGGATCGATCTTCGCCTTGAGTTGTCGCTCGGAAGCAATCCGGTTGAAGCCGTCGCACCAGGATGCCGGGGCCTTGTGGGAAATCTTGAAATAGAGATCGATGTACGGTTCCTTGCGGATCCGTGGGGGACGTGCGGGATCCATGCCAGAGATTTTGATGTCGCTGATGCCTTCCACTAGCATTTCTCACTTTTCTGGTCGGACCCCCCACTATACGCCTCGTCGTACACCAGCTGTTGGCCGAGCACGAAAAAAAGACGCCAAGCTTCAATCCGGATCTTGCGGGCGGGGCGGGGCCCAGCCATCCCATGCCTCTCTGACAGCGGTGCGCGTGATGGCAACACCAGCCCACAGGATGCCGAGCGGGATGACCATCGTCTCCAGCAGGAAGGCAACGATGAGTTGGATGATTCGCTCGGTCAGCGCTTCGGCAGCCGCCTGTAACTGCTGCAAGCGAGCGTCGACGTTCAATGCGTCGGCCATCGCGTCGTAACTGGAGTTGAGGCGTTTCCACCAGGAGCCGTGCTCGGGGTCACCTGACTCGTTGCGTTCCGGCGTCGGCTTCTCCGCCAGTTCACGGATGTGTGAACTGGTGACCTCCAGCTCCCCCAGTGCGCGGCTGTAGGAGTCAGTCAAATACAGCTGGTGCACGCTCTGTTGCGCCAGCGCCATCATGGGAAACAGGAATCGAAGGGTAACGAGCACCACCGCTGTCGAAAACAATGCGCGACGAAGGGCGGCAGCACGGTCTGCCCAGAGTAGCCCGTTGCCAATCAGCAGCAGCACCGTGGCGACAGCGGTTACTCCCGGCGAGGCCATGATCCCGGCCAACAGGAGTTGGAGGCCGAGCACGGCACTACTCGCCAGCATGAGCCAGGAAAAGCGCTCGACCAGGTCGTTCACAGGGTCGAGTACCTCGCCTGCGGAAAAGCTGATCCCAACGCCTGCAGGCTGGACCGCGAGCTCGGTCCCTTGGGCGAGGGAGATGATTCCGTTCAAGGTGCGGGCAACGGCAAAAGCTGCGAGCGCGCGCTGGAAGGCCTGCTCCCCTGCCGCCGTGCCAAGCCTGTCGAGTGGCTGCAGCCAGGCTGCTGCTATCACCACCAGGGACAGGACCAGTACGCCCCATCTGCCACTCCTGCCAGTCGCCATCATCGCCGCCCTTTTTCAACAGGTGTCAAGGAGACCACAGTGGCCATGTTACCCAAAACTCGACCACCCGTATTGGGAACATGTCGCCCAGGACGCCCCCTCCCCGGTGATTCAATCAGTCGGCCAGCTGGGTAATTTCCCGCGGCGGGGGCGCTCGCTTGGAAAAAAGGTACGATTTCGCTGGCTAATCGGACCGGACTAGCCTACAGTGACTTCAGCGGCAGATATTGCTGGTGGCAGTTTGGCAGTCCCTTCCTGACTACTTCCCGTCCTTTCATAGCCTGTCGCTAACCAATCTCTTTTATATTCAAGGTAAAAAGCATCATGGCAACAGGTACGGTTAAGTGGTTCAACGAATCCAAGGGTTTCGGTTTCATTACGCCTGATGACGGCAGTGCCGACGTGTTCGCGCACTTCAGCGCCATCCAGAGCGCCGGTTTCAAGACCCTGGCCGAAGGCCAGTCGGTCAGCTTCGAAGTGACCAATGGTCCCAAGGGCCTGCAGGCGAGCAATATCGTTCCCCGATAAGCTGCCGCTTCGTTGCAAAAAAAGACCCCGCTCCGGCGGGGTCTTTTTTTTGGGGGGAGGGGAAGCTGTTCGTTACGCCGCTGCCTGGCCGCGCAGGTAGTCCTCGTAGTTGCCGCTGAAATCGACGATGCCCTGCGGCGTCAGTTCGATGATGCGGGTTGCCAGTGAAGAGACGAACTCGCGGTCGTGACTGACGAAGATCAGGGTGCCGTCGTAGTTCTCCAGTGCCAGATTCAGTGCTTCGATCGACTCCATATCCAGGTGGTTGGTCGGTTCGTCCATGATCATGACGTTGGGCCGCTGCAGCATCAGCTTGCCGAACAGCATGCGCCCCTGCTCACCGCCGGAGATCACCTTCACCGATTTCTTGATCTCGTCCTGGGAGAACAGCAGTCGGCCCAGGGTGCCGCGGAACACCTGCTCGTCATCGCCCGGTTTTCCCCAGTGCGACATCCAGTCGAACAACGCCATGTCATTGGCAAAGTCGGCGGCGTGGTCCTGGGCGAAGTAGCCGATGTTGACGTTCTCCGACCACTTCAACTCGCCGGCATCACGCTCCAGATCCCCTACGAGGCAGCGTAGCAGGGTGGTTTTGCCGATCCCGTTGGGCCCGATCACCGCGATGCGCTCGCCCACTTCCACCAGCAGGTCGAGATTGCGGAACAGCGGTTCGCCTCCAAAACCCTTGCCGAGCCCTTTCACTTCCAGGGCGTTGCGGTGCAGTTTCTTCTCCTGCGAGAAGCGGATGAACGGGCTTTGGCGACTGGACGGCTTGATGTCCTCGAGCTTGATCTTGTCGATTTGGCGCGCCCGTGAGGTGGCCTGCTTGGCCTTGGAGGCGTTGGCGGAGAAGCGGCTGACGAACGCCTGCAGCTCGGCAATCTGCGCCTTCTTCTTGGCGTTGTCGGCCAGTTGCCGCTCGCGAGCCTGGGTGGAGGCGGTCATGTAGTCATCGTAGTTGCCCGGATAGACCCGCAGCTCGCCATAGTCCAGGTCGGCCATGTGGGTACAGACGCTGTTCAGGAAGTGGCGGTCGTGGGAGATGATGATCATGGTGCTGTTGCGGGCGTTCAGCACCTCTTCCAGCCAGCGGATGGTGTTGATGTCCAGGTTATTGGTCGGCTCGTCCAGCAACAGGATGTCCGGATCGGAGAACAGCGCCTGGGCGAGCAGTACCCGCAGTTTCCAGCCGGGGGCGATGGAGCTCATGGGGCCGTTGTGTTGTTCGATGGGGATGCCGACGCCGAGTAGCAGTTCGCCGGCACGCGCCTCGGCGGTGTAGCCGTCGTACTCGGCGAACTGGACCTCGAGATCAGCCACCTTCATGCCGTCCTCTTCGCTCATCTCCGGCAGCGCATAGATGCGGTCGCGCTCATGTTTCACCTCCCACAGTTCGGTGTGACCCATGATCACGGTATCGAGCACACTGTGGTTTTCAAAGGCGAACTGGTCCTGGCGCAACTTGCCGAGCCGCTCGTTGGGGTCGAGGCTGACATTGCCGGCGGTCGGCTCCAGATCGCCTCCGAGAATCTTCATCAATGTCGACTTGCCACAGCCGTTGGCGCCGATCAGGCCGTAGCGGTTGCCTTCCCCGAATTTGACGGAGATGTTTTCGAAAAGCGGCTTGGCGCCGAACTGCATGGTGATGTTGGCGGTTGTGAGCACAAGTAATCCAATTGAAAAAATTTGATGAGGGGGTGGGTCTGAGCGTGCACAGATGCACTCTGTCAGTCGTTCTTCACGAAGACCGGCCAAGCGGCGCGGGGCGGTATTGTCGCACAAGTGGCGCGATGTTTTAGGACTTGACCTCACGGCGACAGTGTGAGTGCGGCACTTGTCAGCGAACGGCGGGTCGCCAGTCCTGATCAGTGGAGAAGCGGGAAAGGAATCGTGCCTTCGCGGTTTTCGCGGCTACCGCCGCTAGCCCCAATGGGCGTAGCAGCGGTAGCCACGACAGCGTTATTCATTTCTTCATCGGACAGGCATTGGTGTTGCCTCGAACGTTTTCACGGCTGTTCCGTGCCCTCGTCCGGTGTCTCTGCCGCTTGGCTCACGCCCTCTTTGACGACAAAAATCTGGCCGCGCAGCTCGCCCTCCGGATTGGTATCGGTATGAACGTTGGCGTAGACCTTGCCGGCCAGGATTGCCGCGTAGAGCGAGGCCAGATTGTTGACCGGGACA
Organism: Gammaproteobacteria bacterium; assembly: GCA_041685045.1. Taxonomy (GTDB): domain Bacteria; phylum Pseudomonadota; class Gammaproteobacteria; order Thiohalomonadales; family Thiohalomonadaceae; genus Thiohalomonas. Next base: position 19,059 of record JAWLGP010000033.1, on the reverse strand, counting down.
TCGCATGCGTCCTGGTCGGGCGGCGTCACGTCATCGCTGGTAACGGTGGTCTCCTGCGCCGCCGATTCCTCTCCGCCGATCGCCTCCACGTCCAGCGGCAGGACTATAGGCCCGTTTTCACCCGCCGCGGCGCAGTGCAAGTGCGCACCGGTGATGGCACTTTCCAGACCCAAAACATTAAGTGTGTAGGTGGCCTGGTCGAAACCAGCGTCAAATTCCATGGTGAACTGTCCCGTCCCCGGCGACTCGACCGGCGGTACCTCTTGTGCCCCGGTCAGAACCGACTCCAGGGGCATCGTTTCCTCCTCCTCCTGGGCGTAAGCGCCGCCGAAGCCAAGTACACCCGCTAACATAGCAACCGTCCATAGTTTCCCGTTCATCACTGAACCCCTTTGGCAGAATCAACGTAAGACAAGACTAGGGCGCGGCCGAAATGTTGCCTATCCGGAATTTTCCCTCCGTGATCCCCGGGACTTCCATCAGTCCGAATACGTGCGAAACAAGGGGAGCGGAGGGCGGGTACAACGTCGCCGGCCCTTCGGCGTCATTCACTTCGGCGGGTCTCCCGGGCCGCATCCACGCTCCATGCTCCTGCACCGGCGAAGACCAGATACAGGAAAATGAAGCAGAAGAGCACGGCCGATTCGCCCTGATTGATGATCGGCGACAGCACATGACCTTGTGATGCATGGGCCATGAAATAGGCGACCGCCATCTCACCCGAGAGAACAAAGGCGACCGGTCGTGTGAACAACCCGATGATGAGCAGTGCGCCACCTGCCACCTCCAGCAGGCCGGCGAGGCCGAGAAGAGAGAACGGGTCCACGGTTTCGGGGAAGGCGGGAGGGATCCCGAAGAACTTTGCTGTTCCGTGCTGGAGAAAGAGAAACGCGGTCACGACGCGCAGCAATGCCAAGGCACGAGGTGTCCAGACATCGAAAAACGCCTTGTCGACAGCCATGTCACTTTCCTCCATGTTCCCTGCTTGCCCTCCGATGACCAAATGGTACATTACGTGCGCCGATTGCGGGTGAGATAAGGGCGCATGCTTCGAACAGTGGACTTTCTACCGAGGTTTCTTGCATCGGCTCTGCTGGCCATGGCGTTTTGGGGCACCGGCGGTGACGTTCATGCCGACGACTTCCCGCCGCCGTTGCGCCTGGGCGGCGATGAGGTTCGATTTCGACTGCAGGGGCACCTCTCCATCCTGACCGATCCGACCGGCGATCTCGACGTCCGGCAAGTGGCGGCCAGTGATGCCTTCCAGCCCCGTCCGCCGGATGCAATTGAACGCAACTACACCACGGGCGCGATCTGGTACCGCTTCACCGTGCTCCGGGGCCGGGAGCTGCCGGAAGAGTGGGTGCTGGCGATCGGTGAGCCGTTTATTGGTGACATCCGCGTCTACGTTTCCGACGCAGAAGGTGAATTTCAAACCTACGAGCTCGGCCGGCGCATCCCCAATGCTCAGTTGTCCATGGCCTCACGACTCCATGTGGTGGGGCTTGAGTTCCCCGAGGCGCAGCCGACGGCGGTTTTCGTCCGTCTCGCCTCGCATGAGGAGATCCAGTTCGAAGCCGCGCTGTGGCGGCCGAATGCCTTGCTGTTCGTCGAGGTCAGACTGTCGGTTCTGCTGGGGATGTTTTTCGCGGTGCTGGCTTTTGTCATCATCATCTACGTACTGGTCGGGGCCTCGTTGCGTGACCGGCCCATGATTGCCTACTCCCTCTACATCTCCACCTTCGTGCTGTTCGGCTCCGGCCACACCGGCATTATGCCGATCCTGTTCCCCTCACTCGGCGGAACGGCCATCAGCTTTGTAACAGGGCTCGGGGTGCTCGGCAACATCGCCGCCCTCGCCTTTATGTGGGACAGCGTGTTGAACCTGCAAAAGAGCCATCCCGCCCTGCACCGCATCTACCTGCTGGTCTGTGCGGTGACGGTGGTTTCCTTCCTCGCCATCCCGACTTCCTGGTACATCTTCTTCGTCAGGCCCACTTTCATAGCGACGATGCTGATCACTCTGCTCAGTCTGGGCATCGCGGTCGCCCACATGCGTAGCGGAAAAGGCAACTACCTGATCAAGTACTATATCGTTGCGTTCATTCCGTTCCTGCTCTTCTCCATCTTGCATGCGGCGGAGGCCTTCTTCCCTTCCCGGGTGGATATCCTGTTCGTACGTCAATTCGGTACCCTGGCCATGCTGGCGCACATCATTATCCTCAGCGTGGCCCTGGCGCACCGGATCGCCCGGGTGCAGCGGGATCGGGTGCGCGCGGATACCGAACTGGCGGCCGCCCGAGCGGCGATGCGGGAGCACCGCAATTTCGTCGCCATGCTCAGCCACCAGGTCCGTAACCCGCTGGCCATCATCACCGCCACGCTCGATGTGATGGAGCGCAGGCAAAGCGCCGACAACGATACCGCCAAAATTCGGCGCGCCGCACAACGGATGCGGGACCTGGCCGCCGACCTGCTGGCCGATTCAAGATTGGAAGAGATGACGGAACCGATGAGCGTGCAGCCGGTGGACCTGGCGGAACTGCTGAAGCGGCTGTGCGCCGAACGCCGCGAGACGGCGCACCAACGCATCGAATTCGACCAGTTTGGCAACGACCCGATCGTATCCGGCGACCCCACGCTGTTGGCGGTGCTTTTCGCAAACCTGCTGGATAACTCACTCAAGTATTCGGCGCCGGAGGGGACTATCCGTGTGACCCTGGAGCGCCGCCACCATGGCGTCGTCGTCGTTTCCGTCGCTGACGAGGGCCGGGGCATTCCGACTGCGGAAGTGGAGAAGGTATTTGAAAAATATTACCGTTCTTCGGTGACCTCATCGCAGCCCGGAACCGGATTGGGCCTCTATCTGGTGCGGCGGATCGCCGAGCGCCACGGGGGCGGCGTGTCGTTGCGAACGGCACCGGGTCAGGGGACGACGTTCACCGTGCAGTTGCCGGCCGATCCCGGTGAGACACCCCCGCTCCGTGATGCTGCGGTGGCGGTTCCCCAGCCGTAGCAATCGCTGGTTTACTTCCGGCGTTCTCGACATGGACCTGCCAGAGGCGTCCTGCCACTACCTCGATGACGGGTGTGCCTCCTATGCCCTGGGCAAGAGCGAAGATGTTTGGGACCTCCGCCGGGCGCAGCGACTTCCTGTCTCGGAATGTCTTGTTTCCGACTAAATCAGTCATGTAAAATGCGCCGCCTTTCGTGACCATTCCATAAGGACTAACCATGAACGTTGATCAACACCTGAAAGTTGCCCAGTGGCACATTGAACAGGCCCGTCTGCACGCCACCAAGCAGCACTCCTGCGGCTGCCCGATCAGCCCCGAATACCAGAAGATCATCGACGAAGTCGAAAGCGGAAAGATCATGGAAGAACTGGTCTGCAAGGCCGGCTGAACACGACGTCTGCAGTACCCGGGAGCCCGCCGCGTAAACGGCGGGCTCTCTCTCTCGATTCGCCAGGCGTCAACGCCGACGCTGGTGCAGCAATCCTTCCCGCTCAAGTCCCACCATCGGCCGGGTGAATCCGGGCCGGTTTTCGGGTGACGGACCTCCTTCTTCATTAAACCGACTACGCTGAATTACATACAGCAAACGCCTGCCACGCCCAGGCAGGGTGAACGCATACTTACGTCATGGCCGTGCTGCAAGCGATGTAAGTCCTTGAAAGCAGGTACGCTGTAAATACATCCCTGTACGCTCGACGGCCGCGTCCCTGTGGCCGACGACCTGCTTTCAAGGACTTACATCGCTCTTCGGTTGAGTATGCGTTTACCCTGCGCGTCCAGGCACTATTCAGATCAGGAGAGAAATTTTGGCAAGGGTTTCCGGGGTGGAATCGTCGTGGAGGGAGTAGCACAACCTGGCCGATTTATTGATGGCGCCCGAACGGTCATTACGCACCGATTGGAGCCGTGTCCGTCTCTGTGGAACACGCTGCACTCACCGTTCACACTACCCACCGCCCGCCCCGAATGGGTGTTGAGCTTCCTGGAGACGACCGGATACCGTCCGTTGGTCGTTTCGGTTACCGAGGCTGCCGGCGCGATCGGCGCATTGGGCGTCCTGGTGGATCGGGGCTGGTTCCAACACGCCGTTCAACCCGGGCACAACTGGTTGGGGGAACCGACCGACTTCGTCTGCCGCGCCCCCGCCTTGTTGCGCCCGCTGGCCAACAGGCTTGCCCGCAGCCGGGTCCCACTCAATCTGGAGAGGGTCCCTGCCGATTCTCCCACACTGGACGAACTCCGCGAGGCCTATCGTGGACGGGCCTGGCTTCGCATGGATGACGCGGGGGCCTGTCCCTTCGTCCCACTGGAGGGTTCGCCCGTGCTCAGCACCAGGACACGCAGCGACCTGCGCCGGGCCCGACGCAAAGCAGAAAAAATCGGCTCCTTGGGCTTTGAGCTCCACTCCCCGCGGTCGCGAGAAGAGATGCTTCCGCTCTTTGTCGAGGCGCTTCGGATCGAGGATCACAGCTGGAAAGGCAAGGCGGGATCTTCACTGGCCCGAGATCCTCACCATCGCGCATTTTTCGAGCGCTACTGTACCCGTGCCGCAGAGCAGGCCGCCTTGCGGTTCTGCTTCCTGCGAATGGGAGAAAAACGGGTTGCAACCCAAATCGCCGTCGAGCACAACGACCGGCTCTGGCTGCTGAAGATCGGACATGACGAGCGCTTTGCGGCCTGTTCACCGGGCATGCTGCTGATGGAGGAGAGCCTCCGCGACGCCGCCGCACGGGGGCTGCGTACGGTCGAGTTCCTCGGCAACCGCAGCAAATGGTCGGCCCGCTGGACGTCCCATGAACGCCCGATGATGAGGATTCGCGCATATCCATACAACCTGCGAGGTTTGTTCCTGCTGGCGAGGGATGGCGCCATGAAGGTCGCCATGGGCTTTCGGAAGGGAGGCGCGGAAAGTGAGTGAAGGGAACCCGCTGGCACGACTGATCGACAGGTTTGCCGCGAGCGCGAAGCGCCGCTATTTCGTCGGTCCTCAACTGAGTGATGCCCTGGCTGCGCACCACGCACTCGGGTCCCGCGGATTTCAGAGTACGCTGGGCTATTGGAACCGGGCCGGGGAGCCCGGCGAGACGACACTGGCGGTTTACCGCGCCGGTGTCGATGCCCTTGCCGCCGATCCGGGGCGCAGCTATCTGTCGATCAAGCCCTGGGTGTTCGACTACGACGAGGGCACCTACCGGCAGTTGTTGGTGGACGCCAGCCGCAAACGTGTCTTTCTGCACCTCGACTCGCTGGAATGGGCGGGAGCGGACCCCGCGATGCGATTATTGGCATCCGGCGAGCACCATCCGGGCGGGATCGGGCTGACAATCCCGGCCCGCTGGCGCCGGAGCCGGCAGGATGCGGAGTGGGCGACCGAACGGGGAGTGACCGTGCGGGTCGTGAAGGGGCAGCATGCCGAGCCCGGACTCAAGACTGAAGAGATCGTCCCGCGGTTTGAAGAAATTGTCGCGACCCTGGCCTACGGCAAAGCGTTGGTCCGCATCGCCACCCATGATGCACCGCTTGCCCAAAGAGCGCTGGAGTGCTTGGCGGCGGCGGGTTGTCCGGCCGAACTGGAACTGCTCTATGGCTTGCCGGTACGCCAACCGCTGGCGGCTGCCCGGGCGCTACAGGTGCCGGTGCGCATCTACATCCCTTTCGGATATGGCTATTTGCCATACAGCCTCGGTGCACTCCGCCGACGCCCCCGGGTTGCCTGGTGGCTCGTCAAGGATGCCCTCAATCCCAAGGCAGTCGACATTCGGTATTAGTCCCCACGGGATGTGACACCGCCCGCGATGTCCGGGCGTTGAGACCTTCCTGCTGCTCGTTTGGCCCGCCTCTTGCAGTTTCCCGAGCGACACTGTGCATCGGGATACATGCCGTGACCTATCGCTCCTGGACCTCGATTCTGGCGGTTTCCGTGGCCGCTTCGTTGGCGACCCAACTGTTTGTCGCAGATTCGGCGCCGATTGCCGCGATTGCCGGTCTTTTTCTGGTCATTGGCGGTACCTTGCTGGCGGCTTCGCTGAGTCACTCGCCGACGGCCCTGGTCGGACTGCCCCAGGCGTTACGCGATATCGCGGCGGGCGATGCCGCCGATGAGGCGCTCGGCTCCTTTTTGGAGGCGGCAGATTGTTACCGCCGCGGCAACATCCGTCTTGCCGAACAGGTGGCACAACGCATCGGCGTGCCGTTGCTGCGGCAGGGCGTTCAACTGGTGCTGGACGGTGTTCACCGGGAGCAGGTAAGCCAGGCCCTGCAGTGGCAGATTGCCGAGGAGCGCGATGGATTGCGGCAGCCGGTGGAACTGCTGCGCGCCATGGCCGGGTACGCCCCGGCCTTCGGGATGCTCGGCACCCTGCTGGGCCTGGTTCAGATGCTGTTCAGCCTGAGCGCCGGTGACCTGGGGAGCCTCGGTGGCGCCATGGGGTTCGCCCTGCTCACCACGGTGTACGGTCTGGTGTTGTCCAACCTGGTTTTGAAGCCCATCGCCATGAAGGCGGAACTGCGGGCGCGAAGCCGGCTTGGCCGGCGCGGAGCCCAGCTGCAGGCAGTGCTGATGCTGTTTGACCGACAGCACTCGACGTTGATCCGCGAAGTGGCGACGCGCGGACAGCCGGGTCTGCCGACGGCAGCCCAGCCGACCGCCTCGCGTTTGCGGCTGGCGGTCAGTCGCTGAATGTGCTGCCAAGCATGAAACAACACGCTGGAAATCACGCCGGCCTTCTGCTTCCGACTGAGCCGTGGTACGGCTGGGAAGAGGAGGAGGACGGTGCCAGCTGGCTGTTGAGCTACGTTGACATGCTGAGCGTGGTGCTGGCCCTGATGGTGGTGCTGCTGGGCCAAGTGGCGGCACGGCAGATGACCTCGCCGTCGGCCGAGTCGCCAGTCCCGGTCACGGCGGCCGCATCCGGGGCCTCGTCGGAAGGGCCGTTGGCAGCGCTTGACCCGGCATCGGTGGCGCCCCCGGTGCTTGACCCGGCAACGCCAACGCTCCCACCGGCGGCACCGACAGCCGGTTCACCCGATGCCCACGCCCGTCTGGCCGCCGCCGTGGAGGAGCGCCTGGCGGGGTTGGTGCAGCCCACCCGGCGCGAACACGGGGTGTCGCTGGCGATTGCCGACGCCATCTTGTTCGAATCGGGCCAAGCCGAATTGCGGGAGGCGGCGCGACCGCTGCTGGCACTGCTGGTCGATGCACTGCAGGAGGTGGGCGAAGCCCAGGTGGCCGTGGAGGGGCACACCGACAGTCGTCCCATTCACGGTGGCCGCTATCTGTCGAACTGGGAGCTGGCCGCCGCCCGTGCCACGGCGGTGACACGCTTCCTTATCGCGCAGGGATTTGCCCCGGATCGACTGCGCTCCGTCAGCTACGCCGATACCCGGCCGGTGGCCCACGAGGACACCCCGGCCGGCTATGCGCAAAACCGACGGGTCAACCTGTTGGTGGAGTTCCCCGCGTCCGATTGATTTGACATGGCCGGACAATCGTCATATCAACGAAGGGTTTTTGGGGTCCACTATTAGGGGGTAGTCCGGGATGTCGCAGGAATGGCGGCCCTTTCAAGGAAATGATGACCCGCACGTGCAGGCAGTCATTGAGCGACCAATGGCGATCTCGCGCGGGCGGGATCGGTCGCACCACCGTATGGTTTTTCCGCTCGTTTCCGCCCTCGTCATTGTCGTTGTCTCCACTGCCTTGCTGGTGTCGTTGCCGAGCCTGACGTGGCCGCTCTCCGTTGGCTTGGGCGCCGTCGGCTGGCTGCTGGCGCTGGCCTTATGGTGGCAACGGCGGGGTCACTTCGATGGCGAAAGCCTGCTGCGTTTGATCACCGACAGCGAGCCGGCACTGATCTCCTATATCGATCCCGAGTTCCGCTACCGTTGGGTCAATCGTGCTTACGAGAGCTGGTTCGGCCGGCTGCCGAACACGCTGTTCGGCGAGCGTGTGCGGGAAGTCATTGGCGAAGACAGTTGGGGGCGGACCGAGCCGTTTCTGAAGCGCGCTCTCGCTGGTGAACGGGTGACCTTTGAGAACCATGCCTTGCGCGACGGGCGTGTCCGCTGGGGCTCGGTAACCTACACCCCCGATTGTGATGATGTCGGTCGGGTACGCGGCGTCGTGGTCCTGGTGCAGGACATCACCCGTCGCAAACACATTGAGCAGGAGCTGCAGCAGGCCCGCGCCGAGGCCGAAGCGACCGCTCAGCGACTGCGAGTTGTCTTTGAAAACATGAGCGAAGCGTTATTGATCACCGATGCGGCCGGAAACCTGAGCTACCACAACCCCGCCGCCCTTGCGCTGCACGGCTACCCCGATGAAAAATCGGCAAAGATCGGCATCACACAACTGTCCCGGCTTTGGCAGCTGTTCGATCTCGGAGGGAGACCGCTGCCGTTCGAGCAGTGGCCGTTGAGCCGTATCTTGCGTGGCGAGCGCTTCAGTGACTACGAAGTGCTGGTGCATCGCAAGGATACCGGACTGGAATTCATCGGCAGCTACGGCGGTGCACCGGTGTTCGACGGAGAAGGCCGGCTGAGCTTGGGAATAATCACCGTCCGCGATGTGACGTTGGCCAAGCGGCTGGCGGTGGAGCTGGTAGAGCAAAGCCACGAGTTGCAGCGCCAAAACCGCGAACTCCAGTGTATGAACGCCGAGTTGGAAGAGTTCGCTTATGTCGCCTCCCACGATTTGAAGGCGCCACTGCGCGCTGTGGCCAACCTGGCCCTGGTTATCGACGAGGACGTGAATGAGGGACTCGACCAGGAGAACCGGCACAGGCTGCATCTGCTCCGCGAGCGGGTCAAACGGATGGACGCACTCATTGACGGACTGCTTGCCTATGCCCGCCTGGGGTGCTCCAGCGGCGGGTCTGAGCCGGTGCAGCTCGCGCCCCTGTTGCGCGAGTTGGTCGGTGAATTTTCCTTGCCGAAGGGGTTTCGTGTGCAGCTGTCGGAACCGTTGCCTGTCGTGCGCGGTGATCCGGTCCAGCTTCGACAAATATTCCAGAACCTCATTGGCAACGCCGTTGCCCATCACGACCGGCCTGACGGACAGGTACGGATCAGTGCCCACGACCAAGGGGACGTCTGGCTGCTCAAGGTGGCCGACGACGGGCCGGGCATTCCCGAAGGGAGGCGCGACGAGGTGTTCCGGATGTTTGCCACGAGCGCCACGCCGGGCCACACCGGCATCGGGCTGGCTGTGGTAAGAAAGCTGGTGCAGGGCAACGGCGGGAGTGTCCAGGTGCTGGGTAATGTGCCGCGCGGCGCCCTGCTTTGCATCACCTGGCCCAAAATCGAACACACGGCAACGCAATGTCGACACCAGCAACAGGCCGTGTCATCGGCGCAGCCGGAAGAGGGGGGCGGCGGGGCGAAGCGCATTACACCTGTGCCCACGCAGGGTGCCCGATTGCAAAGCCCCGGCGACGCCAGATGACGGCGACGCCAGATGAGACATCCATTGCAGACAGCGTAGAACAGAGGCCTATGATCGCAGGTCTGGTTCGCAACGGTACGGAGGTGTTCTGTGCGTGGGTTGATCGATCGCGATTACTGTCTCAAACATCCCGCCACCATTGTGCAGTCGTTCGGCCTTGGTGTGTTCCTGGGTATGCTCACGAGCACCCGGAAAAGCCTGCTCGAACGGGCTGTCGGGTATTACGAAAACCGGGGCCTGTCCTTCCCCGGTCATGTGGGCCGCGCCTACCGACTGGCGGCCCTCATCGAGATGCGGGTGGCGCGGATATACGGCAGGTTGGCGGAGCGCTTCGCGTCGCAACCCGATGCCGCGGCGTTTTTCAGGGAGCTCGAGGAGGAGGAGTGGGAACACAGTCGGCTGATGCAGTTATGCCGGTATCTGATTGTGGCCCATCCGCGCCTGCAGTTCCTCCCCGAAGTCCGGGACCCGAATATCCGGACCATCCTGGCCCAACTGCGGGACCTGTACCGGCGCGTTGACGAACTGACGCTGGAACAGGCACTCGAGGCCACGGTGACCATCGAGCAGGGTGAGATCAACGCCATCTTTGACCGGCTGCTCAAACAGGCGGATGCCGAGGCCATTCGCCTGTTCGAGGGGCGTCTGCACGAAACGGAAGGTCACGCCGAGATTGTGCCGAAGCGGGTTGCCGCCCTTCGCCGCCGACTGGGAGAAGCGGCTGGATAAACGCATCACGGCTGTCCCGCCGCCGAATCCGGTGCGGGGCGGCCAGGCTGTCATTCTCTCGCGCCATCAAGGTTGCCACTGAAATTCAGCTCGGCGGCCGTGCGTCCGCTTGTCCGGGCATCTAGTGTACTGTTTCACTCTTGGCGACACTTTCAGAGCCCCCCAAAAGCGCCAAGGCAAGGCGCGCTCCGCAGGCAATGGCGAGCCCTTGTCAAGGAGTGCAACGCGGCATTGGCGCTTTTGGGGGGCTCCCTTCGGGCGAGTCGCTGGCCGGCCATCTGCGGTGTTGCGCTCTCGTGAAAGGGGCCCGCCATTCCTGCGAGAGCGCGCCTTGCATCTGGCCAGCCAGCGAGTCGCTGAAAGTGCCGCCAAGAGTGAAACAGTACACTAGCCTTAAGTGGGATGGCCGTATCACTGGTCGACACGGCATCCGTACGCACGGAGATCGCCATGCCCGCTTACAGCAGCGACGCCATTCGCAATCTTGCCCTGGTCGGCCAGACCGGGAGCGGGAAGACCACGCTGGTAGAGGCACTACTCGCCCAGGCGGGTGCCATCGGCAAGCCCGGCAACGTGGAGAGGACCAATACGGTCTCCGATTTCGACCCGCTGGAGCAGAGCTTTCAGCATTCACTCAATGCGGCCGTGGTCAGCTTCGACCATGACGACATCCACGTGAACCTCATCGATACCCCCGGTCTGCCCGATTTCATCGGTCTGGCGCTGGGGGTGTTTCCGGCGGTTGAGACCGTGGCTGTGGTGGTGAATGCGAGCGTGGGTGTCGAGCCGGTGGCGCGACGCATGCTCGCCTGGTCGGCGGAGCGCCAACTCTGTCGCATGGTGATCGTTAACAAGATCGATGCCGAGGGCGTGGACCTGCCGGGACTGCTGCAGGGCTTGCGCGAGGAGTTCGGGCGCGAGTGCCTGCCCATCAACCTGCCGGCGGAGGGCGGGAGCCGGGTGCGCGACTGCTTCTTCCATCGGGACGGCGCGACCGACTTCTCCTCGGTGCAGGAGGCACATACGGAGCTCATCGACCAGGTGGTGGAGGTGGATGAGGATCTGATGGCCCTGTATCTGGAGCAGGGCGAGACCCTGGCGCCGGAGCAGCTGCACGACGCCTTCGAGAAGGCCATGCGGGAGGGACATCTAGTGCCCATCTGTTTCGTTTCGGCGCGTTCAGGCGCCGGAACGGGCGAGCTGCTCGAGGTGATGGAGCGGCTTATGCCCGGCCCCCTCGAGGGCAATCCCCGCCCTTTCCTCAAAGGTGTGGGAGAGGGCGAGGAGCCGTTCACGGCAGTCCCGGATCCGGAACGCCATGTGGTGGCGCACGTGTTCAAGGTGGCGGCCGATCCCTATGTAGGCAAGCTGGGTGTATTCCGCGTCCATCAAGGCACAGTGACCCGCGACAGCCAGCTGTTCGTGGGCGACGGGCGCAAGCCGTTCAAGGTGGGGCACCTGTTCAAGATGTTCGGCAAGCAGCAGGTTGAAGTCGACGCCGGCATTCCGGGCGATATCTGTGCGGTAGCCAAGGTGGAAGAGATCCACTTCGACGCGGTGCTGCACGACTCCCATGATGAGGACTTTCTGCACCTGAGACCTCTGCCGTTCCCGGTGCCGGTGTTCGGCCTCGCGGTGGAGGCCAGGCGCCGGGGGGATGAACAGCGTCTGTCCACTGCGCTGCAGCGCATCGTCGAGGAAGACCCCTGTCTCGTGCTGGAACACAACCCCGATCTGAACGAAACCGTGTTGAGGGGGTTGGGCGATCTCCATTTACGTTTGGCGCTGGAGAAGCTCAGTCAGCGCTTCAACGTCGATGCGGAGACACGCCCACCGAAGATCCCGTATCGGGAGACCATCAGCGCACGCGCCGAAGGTCACCACCGACACAAGAAGCAGACCGGCGGTGCGGGCCAGTTCGGCGAGGTGTTTCTCCGGGTCGAGCCACTCGAACGGGGAGCCGGCTTCCGGTTCGTGGACGAGGTGAAGGGCGGTGCCATTCCCGGGCAGTTCATCCCGGCGGTGGAAAAGGGGGTGATCCAGGCGATGGAGGCCGGTGCCCTGGCCGGTTATCCGCTGCACGACGTGAAGGTGACGGTCACCGACGGCAAGTACCACACGGTGGACTCGAAGGAGGTGGCGTTCGTGGCCGCCGGGCGCCGCGCCTTCCTCGACGCGGTCTCGAAAGCCGGGCCGCTGCTGCTGGAGCCCATGGTGGATCTGAATCTGGTGGTGCCTGCCGATGCCATCGGCTCGGTTACCGGCGATCTCACCGCGCGGCGCGGCCAGGTGCTCGGCAGCCGTGCGCTGCCGGGCGGAATGGCCGGAATCAAGGCCCAGGCCCCGTTGGGAGAGTTGAACCACTATGCCGATCGGATGCGTTCATTGACCGGCGGGCAGGGCTCTTACACGCTGGAGTTCAGCCACTACCAACCGGCGCCGCCCGCACTCCAGAAGCAGCTCGCGGCGGAGTTCCGGCCGAAGGCGGAGGAGGACTAGAAGCAGAGGAGACCCGCACAACCATTACCCCCATCTCCGGATCCTGAAGTAGCCATTCCCTACTTGCAGAGGCTCATCGCCTCCTTTGTCACTTCAGCGCGCAAAAACCACCATTTTCGGGCGGCAAACGGACCTGAGCGTTCGCTGCAGACCTTGGGTACAATAGGCGCCCCAACAAACTCGAAGCCCGCCTCATGACCTACACGCTAAGCGATTCCGAATTCAACACCGTGTCCCTGCTCTCTCCCGAAGGGCGCTACGACTACTTCGTCGAGAAGGTCATCGCCGGCGGCGAGGTCTGGAGCCTCGAGAGCGATGAAGGATGGGTGGTAATGACCTCGGATGAAGGCGAAGAGTGCCTGCCTGTCTGGCCCCATCAGGACTTCGCGGCGGAGTGGGCGTCGGGGGAGTGGGCCGACTGCAAGCCGGCTGCGGTGGCCCTTCGGGACTGGATCGAGCGGTGGACGCCGGGGATGACGAAAGATGGCACGCTGCTCGCCGTCTTTCCGGATGACAATAGCGAAGGGACGATAGTCACTCCCACCGAACTGCTGCAATCGCTCGAGGCGCAGCGGACAACCCGCTGAGTGCGGGCTCATGCTCGCCGGGGCCCGGTTCTATCCGGGCTCAGCCCGGATCGTTCTTCGGTCAGCGCGTGAAACCCCGCAGCAGCCCGAGTCGCCTTGAAGCACCAGCGCGGCAGCGGCGAGGCCTCTGTGGGCGCTTTCGTTAGCTCCGGAACTCACCAACTCGGTTTACTTCTCGTTAGCGGTTCGCCTGTCGCGGGCGCATCGAGGGAGGCGGAATAACCGTCCCTGGTCGCCTTCACATCGAAAATTTTGTTGTCATCGATGCCGATTTTCCTTTATTTTCTCGTTAATAATTCAAAAGAGGAGTTGGCCGGTGATCTCATACCTGAGACTTGTAGTTTTTGCGCTTCCTTTGTTGATTGTGGGCTGCGCCACCGGCCCGGCCCAGGTGGAACGGCCGCACGATATGGTGCTGGCGGATGAAGGTTTCGAGGCGATGCAGGCCGGCTACATGGAAGAAGCCGAACGATTGCTGACCCAGGCGGTTCAGGAAAATGCCGATAACCCTTACGCGCAACTGAATCTCGGTGCGGTCTATCAGAATACCAGTCGTTCCGAGTTGGCGCGTCCCCGCTTTTTGCGCGTCCTTCAGATCGCCTCCGAGCGCAAGCCGACCGAGAGCGAAGAAAACCGGGCCGAGCTCGACCGGCTTGCCCAAATTGCGCGGGACAATCTCGCTCTGATTTACCGTCAACAGATGCTGGCAGAGAGGGACGAGCCGGCGTCGATGCCAGAGTCGATGCCGGAGCCGATGCCGGAATCCAAGCCGAGGCCGCTGGTGGATTCTCCCGTTGTGGTGACCCCCGCCGGGTTTGCCAACTGGATTCAAATCGGCGCCTTCAATAACCTGGCCGGGGCCGAACGCCTGAGCAGCCGGTTCAGGACCCAGCATGCTGCCTTTATCGGCAACCGTGATATCCGGCTTACCCCGGGCGAGGGGATGACCAAGGTCAGAATCGGTCCCTACGCCACCTTTGGTGAGGCCAGTTCGGCGTGTCGGCAGCTGCGGCAGGCCGGCGTGAACTGCTTCCCCGGCAGCAACTGAGTTCCCGATAACAAATCATGCAGGGTAACTGCTCGCCCGGGTACGCTCTCGATGTCCCGCGCGATAAAGTCCATCCGTCTTCCCCGCGAAGGCGGGGATCCATTGACCGTTCGCTGGATTCCCGCCTGCGCGGGAATGACGGAAAGGGCGAGTAGTCACTCATGCAGAACTTTTTTAAAGAAGTCAGCGGAAAGACACCCTTCCGGAAGTAGCAGTCGTCGACCCGACGCTCCCTTGGTGCAGTCCACTTTTTAGCGGCTTGGCCGGCCCTGACTCCTAAACCGGAGTCAGCGGCCGTGCGCTATGTCGTATGCGCTCCAGGGGAGTGTGGACAGTCATCGATTCTTTCCGATGGGTGAACACGAAAGCCTGGAGAACCGTTTTCAATGGAATTCCGAGATTATTTGCGCATCCTGGCCGCGAAAGACGGCTCCGATCTTTACCTCAGCACGGGAGCTCCCCCGTGCGCCAAGTTCCACGGTGTGATGAAGGCACTGGAAAAGGAACCGCTGATGCCGGGGCGGATCAAGGAGATGGCCAACAGCATCATGGACGAGGAGCAGATCCAAACGTTCGAGCACGCGCTGGAGATGAATCTGGCCATCTCCGAAAGGGGGATTGGCCGCTTCCGCGTGAATATCTTCAAACAGCGCAACGAAGTCTCGATGGTCGTGCGCAACATCAAGACGGAAATTCCGAAGATCGGTGACCTCGGAGTGCCGCCGATCCTCACCGAAGTGATTATGGCCAAGCGCGGCCTGATCCTCTTCGTCGGCGGTACCGGCTCCGGCAAATCCACCTCCCTGGCGGCACTGATCGATCACCGCAACAGCAACAGCGGCGGGCACATCATCACCATTGAAGACCCGATCGAATTCATCCATCCGCACAAGAAGAGCATCGTCAATCAGCGCGAAGTCGGCGTGGACACGCTCTCCTTCGAAGATGCACTGAAAAACACCCTGCGGCAGGCGCCTGACGTGATCCTCATCGGCGAAATCCGTGACCGGGAAACCATGGAACACGCGCTGGCCTTTGCCGAAACCGGCCACCTGGCCATTTCCACGTTGCACGCCAACAACGCCAATCAGGCGCTGGATCGCATTATCAATTTCTTCCCGGAGGAGCGCCGGCCGCAATTGCTGATGGATCTCTCTTCCAACCTGCGCGCCTTTATCTCTCAGCGTCTTATCCCCACTGTCGAAGGTAAGCGGGCGGCCGCCATCGAGGTACTGCTCGGCTCCTCCACGGTGCAGGAACTGATCAAGCGCGGGGAAATGCACAGCATCAAGGAGGTCATGGAGAAGTCCGAGGCACTCGGCATGCAGACCTTCGATGGTGCGCTGTTCCGTCTGTTCAAAGCGGGGCGGATAACCCTGGATGAGGCGATCAAGAACGCCGATTCTCCCAACAACCTGCGGCTGCGGATCAACCTTTCCAATGAAGCCGGCAGCGGTGAGGGTGGCGGCAGCGGAAACGGCAGCGGCCTTTCACTCAGTCTGGAGCCGGCCGAGGAAGAGGAGGCCGAGGAGGAGGCCGCCGGCCCGGCCAAATTTTAGTTAGCCGCGGAAGATGCGGTTCGCGTGACTCACCACATCCTTCGCCACCGACTTGTAGCGTGAGCGGATGGGCAAAGCGCTGCCGCCCATCCGCTCGGTTTGGCACCATCGTTTTCCGGCGCGTGCCCATCAGCGTGTAGGATGGGCAAAGCGCCGCCGCCCATGCGCTCGGTTTGGCACCATCGTTTTCCGGCGCGTGCCCATCAGCGTGTAGGATGGGCAAAGCGCCGCCGCCCATGCGCTCGGTTTGGCACCATCGTTTTCCGGCGCGTGCCCATCAGCGTGTAGGATGGGCAAAGCGCCGCCGCCCATGCGCTCGGTTCGGCACCATCGTTTTCCGGCGCGTGCCCATCGGCGTTGGTAGATGGGCACGCGCCGGTCAGGTTCGGGCTCCGTGCAACGGGAACAGGCGGCGCTTTGCCCATCGAAGCTTTTCCCGCTGCCGTTATGCCTGATTCCGCGCCTCAGGCCTGCACGCCATCCATCCGTTCGGCCAGCTTCGACCAATCCAACTGCTGCAGCACCTTGGCCAGCGTGTGCACCGCACCGCTCTTGATGGCTTGGCGCCGTGCAGCCTTGGACTTAACCCCGTGGAATGGCAGCATGCGCTCCAGTGCCTCGTCCTGATAGCGGCGGAGCGGCGTCAGAACGTCCTGCCGGCGGGTGTGGAAGGCGTCCTCGCCGGCCGCGCAGGGCCGGTCGAAAACGTTGAAATTCCGGCAGGCCATCGGCCGCATCGGGTGAATGGCGCAGGCGCCGTCGAGCAGGAAGGGGCAGCCGTTACCCGGTCGGTGGTTTGCGAGCCGGTCGTGGAGCCGACCGCGAAGCGGCTCATTCAGTACTTCCGTCGCATACCAGTAGATGCCGATCAACTCCAGCGGATAGACGGGGATATCGGCGTGGGCTTCGCAACAGTGTCCACAGCCTCTTCCGCAGGCCAGGGCGCGCCCCTGGGCGAGCTCACGGCGAATGCCCTCGGCGACACCCTGGTTGGTCAGGTGATAGGCGTCGAGAAGCGGTCCCAGCCACTCCAGACGTGCCTCGGCCTCCGGAAAACTCAGCCGTTGCGGTTGTTTACTCATCACTGCCCCGGGGAAAGAAAGGGCGTAGGTTAGCACAGGCGGTCCCTGTGCCCGGCGCGGTTTGGCCCCTGGACCCTATGGTATTATCCGCGCCTGGACGTAGGTACAAGATTCCACGCGAGCAAGGCAGGCGACATGTATACACTGGGAATTTGGGGCTTTTCCGCCGGACAACCTGAGGTAACCTGGCACGATACCGGCGCTGCCGTGGTGCGCGATGGCGAGGTGGTAGCCGCCGTCAATGAGGAACGGATGTGCCGCATCAAGGTGGATACGCCGTTTCCGCTGGGCGCCATCGATGAGTGTCTAGGCCTGGCCGGGATTGACTTCGATGCCATCGATCAGGTCGCTATGGTGGGCGAGCCGGTTTCCGCCGAAATGCGTGGCAAGATGCGAAGTTGCTGGCAGGAGTACCGGCAGGGCGGGCACGACTGGCGAACCAAGATCAGCCTGCTCGGTCGTGCCTACCAGTTCTGGCGACGCTCCAAACCCTGGCTCAGCCCCAAGCACCATCCCGATCGGGTGCCGCCGCAGCCGGTTGAGGACAAGCCGTTACACTGGATCCCGCATCATCACAGCCATGCCGCCACCGCCTGGTTCTGTTCGCCGTTCGAGGAGGCTGTCGTACTGACCCTGGACGGGTCCGATTCCGCCGGAGGGGCAGGTTTGGTGGGGCATGCCGTGACCGGCCGGAGAATCGAGTTTTTCGATTCCGTGCTGGAGACCAACTCCCTCGCCCTGCTTTATGGCCGCTTCACCGAACTGCTCGGATTCAAATCGCTTCGCCATGAAGGCAAGGTGCTGGGTTTGGCGGCCTTTGCCGATCCGGCCAGACTGCGGCCAATGTTTGACGCGCGCGGATTCTGGAACGAGAAGACCGGCTGGTGGCACATCCCCGGTTTCACGGCCGACATCAGCCGCAAGCGAGCTACTGGTCTGCGCGAAGCGTTCGGCGGCAAGGGGCGCGAGGAGATCGCCGCCGCACTCCAGGATTTTGTCGAAGAGATGGTGTGCCGCAAAATACGGCGGATCTACCGCGACCGTCCCGACCTGAAGGGATTGCCGCTGGTGGTCGCGGGTGGGCTGTTCGCCAACGTCAAGCTGAACCAGCGCATTCTGGCTTTGCCCGAAGTGAGCAATCTCTACGTTCACCCCAACATGGGCGATGCCGGCCTGGCGACGGGTGCGGCACTTTACGCCGATGCCGAGACGCGCCGTGACTGGCGCCCCCACTTTCTCAAGACGGTCTACCTGGGAACGGATATCGGGCTCGGCGAGGCGCAACAGGCGATCGAATCATCAGGGCTTGCGGTCAAGTCACTATCGGCCGAGCAACTCGTCGACACCATCGCGTCGGTATTGGCTGACGGCAAGGTGATCGCCAGGGCTCAAGGCAGGATGGAGTACGGGCCCCGTGCCCTCGGTAACCGATCCATCCTGGCCAAGGCGGATGATCCCAGCATCAATGACTGGCTCAACCAGCGCCTGGAGCGTTCCGAGTTCATGCCGTTCGCACCGATGGTGCTGGCCGAGCATGCGCGGGAGTATTTCCCGGATTATCGCGAAGAGGACATCGCTGCTCGCTTCATGACCATCACCTACAACGCCAGCGAGAGGGCGAAGAAGGAGCTCCCCGCGGCGATCCACGTCGACGGTACCGCCAGGCCCCAGGTGGTTTATCGGGAAGACAACCCGGAGATGCACGCGATCCTGAGTGCCTATCACGAGAAGACCGGAGTGCCTGCGCTGATCAATACCTCCTTCAACATGCACGAGGAGCCCATCGTACGTACTGCCGAGGAGGCGATCCGGGCGGCGCGGGCGGCGCGCCTTGAGGGCCTCTTGTTGGGTGGAGTCTGGATCCCGGCCGACAGGCTGTGGCCGAATGGTGAGTCGGAGGATCGAGCCACGCCTGTACAAGGCGTGCATGAGGTGAGTACGGTCAGCTGAGCGTGGGACGGCTCGTTTGCCGCATGGGGAACGCCAGCTATTTTGTGCGTAACTACTCGCCCCCTTTCGCTGGTGGCGGCGATCAATTCTGTTTATCCGTCGATCGAAACAACTGAATAGCATCAAGTTGCGATGCCGTGATCAAA
>JAWLGP010000058.1:0-6671 GCA_041685045.1 Gammaproteobacteria bacterium | reverse complement strand
GATTTGCCTGGAGAGGTGCCGGAGCGGTTGAACGGGCCTGACTCGAAATCAGGTGACCTCGCAAGGGGTCCCAGGGTTCGAATCCCTGCCTCTCCGCCAGCTATCACAGGTGTATTCCGGCCACATGGTTTACACCTTTATTCCGAAGACATGGCTAACACCTGCTCCCGGGGTGAACGGATTGGGCGGGTTCGACCCGCCCCACCTCCTGGTCGAATAATCCTAAGTCATACCGCAGGAAACTCACGAGCCAAATCTGCCTCTTTGGCTTTGAGCGCGGCTTGAAGCTTACGTCTGCACATTTCGAGCACCGTACCCATTTCCTTCCCTACTCGTTCCGTTGCGGGCCGATGGGGCCGGCTGCCTGACGAAGCAGATTGCACCTGCCGGCTTCGCGTCGGGCAAATACTGCTGGCGGGTGGCCAGCCGGGCCGAAGGTGCTCGAGTACAGGTGGACTCAGGGTCGATCAGAGTGATGGCTTGTGACTAACAGCGTGGAGGATCAGCGGCACCACGAGGCGGGCGAGCTCGAGCGCCCTTGCCACGGTTTCACGGTCGCCTGTCACCTCGTCGACCAGGCCCTAGGTCGACGCGACTCGACCAGCGGCGACCAGCACCGCGAGATCGCTACTTGGTGTCTGGCGGCGACCTGCGGCGGAACTGCAGGAGACCGGCGAGACCTGCCGCGAGCAGGCCCAGCGTGCCGGGTTCCGGGACCTTCCGGGATATCGCGTAGATGCCGTCCCCCGGCCCCAGGACGCGAGACGGATCATCAGGGTCGACGAACGCAGTGGTCAGGGTGCTGAACGCGTCGGCAATTCCCCCGTTTGCACCAATGGCCACCATATACGCGCCGACGAAAACGCTCTCTCCGGCGGCCAATGCAAAGGTGTAGTCAGGCAGGTCGATGAGCCCGGTTTCGAGCAGGGTACCTTCGGTGAGCGAATCTTGGATCAGCAGTGTGCCGCTGCTGCAGGACGACCCGCCCGAGAACACGATGTTCGTGAAGCAGGTGCTGGTCAGCACGTCCTCACCGTAGCCTTGATCCGGCGTGCTTCCACCGTTGCTCTGTAACTCGAGCTCGGTATCGAACGAGAAGTCGTCATTCGTGAACAAAAACGTCCGATAGAACAGGCCGGCGTCCCCGGAGATGTCGGCATCGACCTGCCCGACGAAATTGATGTTGACGGCCGTGTCGCCGAGGTTGTCGTAGCGCCGCACCGATACCGCTTGGGCCGTGACACGAGTACCTTCCTCGCTTGCGGCATACGCGCTCAAATGGGGATACGCCGTCGCGCCCAAGCCGGCCTCAGCCATGGCAACGCCGAATTCCTGCTCCGACAGCATAGAGTTCTGTGCGAAGGGCCCTTCCGCCCCGGCGCTCGTCCTTCTGTCGCGGCGCGAGTCTTCAGGCAGGTCTGAGAGCAGATCGCCATCAGAAGTCCCGTTGACCGTCTGAAGTGAGGCGTCGCCATCCGGGATCGAAGCGCGAAAACCCTGTAGTGTTGCTGGCCCCAACGCCCCCTCCTCGCACGACGTGGTCGAGCAATCCCGCAGGAGAATGGAAACGGCGTTCCCGGAGGTGATTATGGCGCCGTGTGCACCGCTTGCGATCACGAGGGACAGCCCCGCAGCCAGGAGTCGAATGCTGAAGATCATCGCGTTGTCCTTCTTGTTCTCCGAATTGGTTTTCATGCAAACTCCTTGCCTTTCTTGTAACCAATGGCGAATCAACAAGTTACGATCTGCAAAGCCCTCGCGTGTAACAAATGCTGACACGCAGGTCTATCTCCTCAGACCATGTGTAAGCAAACCCGACGCTTGAATGCAGTGATCGGCAACCTTGCGTGGGGGAAGCGCATCGTGAAAGCCTTCGGGGTCATCCGGACTTCCGGCGGTTACACTGAACCGCTCTCAGGCTGCAGGAATGACCGAAGTGAACTCACGACGTTCGGGAACGTTGGCAGACCGGCTGATGCGCACCATCGTGCTCTGCCTGATCGCGGGCCTTGCCGCCGGATGCGCCGACATGCCTCAGCTTCCGTATCCGGGAAGCGACGCGCCGGGGCAGGCGGCCATGGTACGGGGCATCAAGGAATCGCTGGAGATCGGCAGCATCCGTGCCGCCGATCTCCTGTCGAAGGACCGCGGCTATCTCGATCATCCTGTGTACCGGATCCGCCTGCCCGAGGCGGTTCAGCCGATTGCGGGAAGCCTCCGCCGGTTCGGTCTCGGCCCGCAGCTCGACCGGGTCGAGCTGCTCATGAATCGTGCCGCGGAACAGGCAGCGGGAGAAGCGAAGGCGGTGTTCGTCGATGCGGTGCGGGCGATGACGATCAGCGACGCGGTCGGCATCGTGCGCGGGCACGACACCGCCGCGACGGATTACTTCCGCCGGCAGACCGAGGCGAGCCTGCGCGAACGCTACTCGCCAATCATCCAGGGCCATCTGCAGCAGCTCGGCTTCTACTCGCAGTACCGACTGCTGCTCGCTGCCTACAACCGGGTGCCCGTGGCCAGCAAGCCCGATCTCGATCTCGAGCAGCACGCCCTGACCCAGAGCCTCGACGCGCTGTTCCGGCAGGTCGCCGAGGAGGAAAAGCTCCTCCGCCAGGACCCGCTGGGCCGGGGCAGCCGCGCCATCGCGGCGGTGTTCGGGCGCTGAGAGGGCGCCTACGAGCGCCCGGCTACTCCATGAAGAACTTGCGGCCGACGGCGATGAGAGCCGAGCCGATTCCCGCGAACGCGGCGAAAGGAAGCAGCCAGACCAATCCTGCGAAAGGCGATGACAGCTCGAACCGGTAGCGCTCTGGTTGCGCGGGGTTGTAGTACACGGGCAGCGCCTCGCCCGCTTGGTGGCCGGCCGCGATCCGCAGGGCGTCCTCGCGGTTCTCGGCCCGGTGAGTCGTTCGCGCGGTGAACTCCCGGTCCGCCACGCGGTAGCCGTAGGTCAGGTCGGCGAAATGGGAAACGCGCTGCGCGTAGTGCTTGTCTTCGTTCAACTCGCGCACGCGCCGGACGACTTCGACGTCCTGCAGCGTCGCGACGGTCTGTGGCCATCGCCGGCTGTCGAAGTCCTCGCGCACGGCACCCACGGAGACCCAAACGAAAATGAGCCCGATCAGGACGAAGACACCGCCAATCAGATGGAACCAGAACGCGGGCTTGATGTTGCCGAGGAGTTCCACTACGACCTCACTTGCCGCCGAAGAATGCGCCGAGATTGGCAATCAGCCCAATGCCGATGCCGTTGATCGCGAGCATCCCGATGAGGGTCGCGACCAGGGGCAACTTGCCCGGCGGTGCCTCCCGCACGTCGCTCGGGTTGGCCGGGTCGTAGTAGAAGGAGAGCGTCTCGTTCTCCTTCAGCCGCTCGGCCTCTTCGCGACTCCCCACGGCACGGACGGTCTGCTGCGTGTATACCGAACCGCCGGCCTCGTAGCGGAAGTCGAATATTGCTTCATAGCCATGCTGGGCGGTCGGCGCGCTCTGCCGGGTATTGATCACACGCTGCACATCGACGCTGTCGGCGCGGACCTCCAGCCGGGGCCAGAGATGAGCCGTTCGCTGTTGCTCGAAGAAGGTCAGGGCCTGATGAAACAGGAACACGTTCACCACGATCAAACCACACCATGCCGCGATCACCAGCGGGTGCATCGCCGCCAGTCGCGGGAAGATTTCCATTGCTACCCGGCCCCTCTGTTCCAAATGGGATTGCTATGAGAGCCGATAGTAGCTTAGCTGTATCAGCGGATGACCGCGCAGATCCTCACGAGGGCCCAGGCGAAATGTGGCAGGACCATCTGATGGTATTGGCCGTGCTGGCGGTGCTGGCCGTACCGGTGTACTTGCTCGATCACTTTCTGTTGAGATCGCAGGGGGACATCTTCCTCATCGACCTGAGCGGCATGCTCATATCGGTGTACGGCTTGTGGGTCGCGGTGCATATTCCCGTTTCGAGCCTCGCGCTGTATTTCTTCAATACCGACAGGGTCTACGCGCTCCACGCATCGATGACGCCAGTCTCCGTCGGCCTCCTGTTGCTGGGGTATGTCGTCGTCTCCCAGGTCGATTCGGCCCGGAGCAAGGCGAAGTACGAAGCCCGAATGGCGATGCGCGAGACACTGTTCGATACCATCACGCTGGAGAAATGGTGGTACGTACCCGATGCGGCCAAGCCCGAGGCGATCGGCGCGGTGGTCGCGTTCGAGCACTCGGGGCGTTTTGCGGCGAGGGTCCACGGACGCACCTCGGATCCTTACGGTGGAGGCGTCTACCACGGAGAGATGCGGCCGCAAAAGCAGGTGACGGCCGGCGAGCGGGTCGAATACGTCTTCCCGCTGAAGTACTACAGCGACGGCCCTGCGCCCGACGTCGCCTTTTCGTTCATGCTGTTCCGCGACAGCACGGGGTCGGCGCCGGTGAACGTTTTCAAGAAGTACGTCGCCGCACCGGAGCGGGCCGACGATGGCGAAAGATTCTACGAGACGCTCCCGCCGCCGGTGGCCCCGCCATCCGTTCCGCCGAACTCGGAGAAGCATCGATGACCTGCCGACACCTGCACGAACTCGAGACTGAAGTCATCGCAGCGGGCATCAAGGAGACCTATCGCGGCGCGCCTTGGTCCATGAACTGTCGTGAGTGGGTCTATTTCGATGTGGTTTTCGATGTCGCATCTATTGCATCGAGAATGAATTTTCCACCGTGCGTCAAGGTGCACGAGAACCTCGATCCGAAATCTGGCACCGAGCGTGGGTTCGTGTGCACCGAGTGCCACGATGCCGTGATGGGGTTGTTGTCCTGGGCTGCCGTCTACCCCTGAGCGGGAAAGGGTGCTGATCGGCACTGGCCACGTCCGTGATCGGTGGCGCGGCGCTCATGTTCCTGCATTGCTCAACGCCCGGCCGCCGGGAGCCCAATAGCGTTCCTCCGCAAGGCCAGCAGCAACAGCCACCACGCCAGCACGAGCTCGATCATGAGCTTGCTGCTCTGGGTCACCAGTAGATTGTGGGGAATCGGCGCAGCCGCCTCGTCCGGGTGGAGCATGCGCCCCGTGCTGCCGAGGCCGCACACCTCCCAGGTGGCGAATGCGAAGAAGGTCAGGGCCGCTGGAAAGGTCAGCTCGGAACGGTGGGAACCCTGCTGCTTCGGTGACAGGAAGACCCACGTGATGGCGACGAGGATCAGGCTGCCGAATACCACGTAGAACCACGCCCCCGGCGCCGGCAGGCTCGGCCACGACCACAGCGCCAGCCACGCCAGCACCGCGGCCACGAACCCGCGCACCCGCAGGCCGCGCCGGATGGCCCAGGCCGTGGCAATGCAGAGCACGCCGAGCTGGAACGAGTACATCCATACGATGGTCTTCGCGGCGCCGATCAGCACCGCCATGTCGAAGCTGTTGCCGGCGGCGGAGGTGCCGCCGCGCTCCAGAAAGCGGAGGTATCCTGGCAGGGCCAGGTAGTTGCCGAGCAGGGCGTACGCGAGCAGCAGCACGCCCAGCGCCACCAGCCACGAGCGCTTGGTCATGTTTCTAACCTCCGTCAATGTCAGTCGGGGAACCGCGAGTAGCCGCCGGAGCCAGCCCCGCCTCCAGCACGTCCAGCGCCTGCGCCGCTCGGGCCTCGAGCCCACGGCCGTCGCGCCAGTAGTCGACGAGCCACAGCCGCGCCATCATCAGCATGGTGGAGACGTACAGCTCCGCCGCCTGATGTGGCTCCATGTCGCGGCGGATCTCGCCGGTGTCCTGGCCGGCGCGCATCACCAGTGCGAGGTTGTCGAAGAGGCTCCGTGCCTGATCGGCGCCGCGGCGACCGCCCGCCGCAGGCGACTGGGGGAACAGCACGCCGGAGCGGGTGAAGACCAGCCGCATGAAGTCCGCATCCGCCTCGATGGCGCGCATCTGCGCGAGGACGGCGCGGCGCGTACCGGCGAGAACGCCGCCGTGACGGCGACCGCCGGCGTTGAGCCGGGGCACCGCCGCCTGTTCCTTGAGCCAGGCGAGGCCGAGTTGCGTGAGCACTGCGTCCTTACCGGTGAAATGGTTGAAGAAGGTCTGGCGGCTGATGCCGACCTCGCCGGCGATGTCGGCGATGGTCGTTTCATCGAAGCCGCGCTCCCTGAAAAGCCGGCCGCAGACCTGGAGGATGCGCTCCCTGAGCGCAGTTTTCTGTTGTTCGCGCAAGCCCATGAGGCGAATAATGGACTGAGTCCATATTTTGATCAAGTCAAGAAATAGATCCGCTGGCAGGTGATGCAGGACCTCACGGAGAAACCTACGGAAGCCGTCGCCTCGGAGCGGTCGCGCATCGCCGTCGAAGGCTGGGGCGCGGCTGCTCGGCTTGCAGGGCGAAGACGGCAACTGGGGCGGCGGTCCTTTGCGGACGGCGGCCGCGGGGAAACACTCATGCCGGCGACGTGCACGTCGTCATGGAGCCTGGTGGTCCAACGACGGCGGGAGTATGAGGTCGAGCAGATCCTGTAGATCGTGAATTAACCCCGGAGAGCCGCTATGGCTTCCGCAAAAGTCGGCGGTGCCGCCGGCCGGGCGTACATCGACTTCAGGTACTCTCGCAGTCTCGGCGTGTTCCCGAGCATGTTGTTGTGGTTCGCCCAATCGAGCGTGTACGCGGCGTTGAAGTCGGCCACGGTGAGTCGGTCTGCAGCAATGA
>JAWLGP010000032.1:0-41051 GCA_041685045.1 Gammaproteobacteria bacterium | reverse complement strand
GGGAAACGGTCGTCCGCGGTGTTGCACCTCTTGGAAAGGGCGCGCCATTACCTGCGAGGTGCGCCTAGCGGCCAACCGTTTCCCGGCCCGCTGAGACTGTCAATATCACTGTGCAAGAGTACTAGGCCTCAGTACGAATGATCAGACCGGTGGCCTCCTCCGCCGACATGCGAGACAGAAAACGGCTGATCTCCAGCAGCTCCTCGGGGGGGATCTGCCGGATCATCTCTTTCTTTTCCGTATCCATCACCCGCACCACCACATCACCGGTCGTGTCATCCACCTCGAAAGCCAGGTTGCGGCGCACGTTCTGGACCTGCTCCTGGATGCGACTGACGATGCTCTCGATACCTTCCCGCGGTACGGGCTGCGGCGGAGACGATTCCTTGACGCTCTTCTCCGTCTCGGTTCCATTGGCCGGCGGTGCCTGCCTCTCGACTCCGTAATTCGGCGGCGGCAGCGACTTTATTGTCATGTTTTCACTTGCCATGACGGCTTCTCCTTAGGGCAAGGGTCGGAGGCAACGATGCGCCCCCGACCCGTTTCCTACCCTGGCATTACGACAACAGTGAGAGCACGTTCTGCGGCGCGGCGTTGGCCTGGGCCAGCATCGCGGTACCCGCCTGCTGCAGGATCTGAGCCCGGGTGAGCTCAGCGGTTTCGGCCGCGAAGTCAGCATCGCGAATACGCGAACGCGCAGCGTTCAGGTTTTCCGCGTTGGTGCTGAGGTTCGCGATGGTGGACTCGAAGCGGTTCTGGAGTGCACCGAACTTCGCCCGCTGGCTGTTCACCCGCGCCAGAGCAGAGTCGACAATGGACAGGGCCAGCTCCGCATCGGCCTTGGTCGAGACGTCGACCTCGGAGACCTTCTTCAGCTCGGCGGAGTTGGAGCTGTCGAACGCCTCGCCGTCGCCCCCAATGCCGGTTACACCGAAAGAGTTCTCGGAGTCGAGCAGGATGGCACCGGTGATGGTCGAGTCATCGGTGGTGCCATCGGCGGTCAGGGTTGCCGTGGCGCCCGCACCGCCACCGCCGCCGCCCACCGTCACGTTACCGGCGTTACTGTAACCGCCGGCGTCGTTGCCGTCGCGGATGTGGATGTTCTCGCCACCCAGGTGGGTCAGGATGACCCCGTCACCGGCGTCGTTCAGCTTAGCGGTCACGCCGGTCTTCGAGGCCTTCTCGTTGAAGGCGTTGACCACGGCCTCCAGGCCGTCGGAGTCGTTGGTGACCAGCGAGAAGGAGACCGTTTCGTAGCTGGCATCGGCGTCACTCGACCAGTTGTCGGCACCGATATCGAGCGTGTAGGCGCCGGTTGCGCCGAAAGAGATCTCGTCCACGGTCATCGCCGCGGCCTTGACGCCGGTCTCGTCGATCTTGTCGTTGATCGCTTGGGCGATATCCTTGGCGCTGTCACCCGCGGCAATGGTAACGTCGGCCGTCCCCAACGAACCGGCAACGGTGACCGTATCGCCCGTGGCGATGCGACCCGTTGTGTCACCGGTGGCGTCGCCTGCCCGGGTAATCTCCTCGCCGGTCTTATCGATCTCCGCCCCTTCCATCCGGTAGTTGCCGAAGTTCTGGGTCTTGAAGTTGGAGGTGGTGGCGGTGATCACCTGATTGGCGTTGGCGCCGACCTGGAAGTCGGCGGAGCCGAAGGTGCCGTCCAGCAGCTTCTGACCGTTGAACTCGGTGGTGTTGGCGATACGGTCCATTTCAGCAACCAGCTGACCTACTTCCTGCTGGATGGCAGCCCGGTCGCTGGCGGAGTTGGTGGCGTTGATGGACTGTACGGCCAGTTCGCGGATACGCTGCAGGATGTTGCCTGACTCGGCCAGCGCGCCTTCGGCGGTCTGGGCCAGCGAGATACCGTCGTTGGCGTTGCGAACGGCCTGGTTGAGGCCACGGATCTGCGCAGTGAAGCGCTCGCCGATGGCGAGACCCGCCGCGTCGTCCTTCGCGCTGTTGATGCGCAGACCGGAAGAGAGCCGCTGGAGCGAAACCTGCAGAGCGTTCTGGCTCTTGTTCAGGTTGCGCTGCGAGTTCAGCGACATGACGTTGGTGTTGATGATTGAGGGCATGACTGCATCTCCCAATGGCGCAGCCTTTGCAAGGCAAACGGCTACGCATTCGTACCTAGCGGATATACCAGCAATAGGTATTCACCGCTTCCGGCCGAATTAGCGTCCGCTGTTCGGGGAACTTTAGGGAGATACCCGGCAAGGGAGCTCGGGTTTATTCGGGGTGGTTTCAAGGGATCGGGGAAAATCGGGGGGATCATGCACCTTCTGGGGTTTCCAACCAGGGCGAAGCCGCTGCCAAGCGGCCTCCTCGCCGTGACTGGCGGCTGAGTCAACCCCAAAATTCAGCGACCTCACGACCGCCGCATCGGGCCGAGGACGACCCTCCCACAGGGTTCCTGCCCCGGAGGCGTTCAGTCAACCTCGAATCAGCACCACGCCAACTTTCTGCAAAAAATACGGGACGGAAAGACGCCCGCCCCGTGTAAGCTCCGTCACCCGCTATCCCTGCAGGAGCGAGAGCACGTTCTGGGGTATCGCGTTGGCCTGCGCCAGCATGGCGGTGCCGGCCTGCTGCAAAATCTGGGCACGGGTCAGTTCGGCCGTCTCCCGGGCGAAGTCGGCATCGCGGATACGCGAGCGCGCGGCGGTCAGGTTTTCCGCGTTGGTGCTCAGATTGGCGATGGTGGACTCGAAGCGGTTTTGCAGCGCACCGAACTTGGCCCGCTGTCCATTCACCCGGGCCAGGGCGGCGTCGGCGATAGAGAGTGCCAGCTCCGCTTCCTCCTTGGTCGACACATCCAGATCGGCCACCTTGAACAGTTCCACCGTGTTGCTGGCGTCGAAGAGTTCCAGGTCCACATCGATCCCGGTGACGCCGAACGAACTTTCTGCCTCCAGATAGACTGAACCGGTGATGGTCGAATCGCTGGTCGCGCCGTCGGTGCCATCCAGGGCGACGGCACCGCCGCCGTTGTAGCCCACCGTCACCGTGCCCGCGTTGCTGTACCCGCTGGTGTCGTCGCCGTCGCGGATGTGGATGTTTTCACCCGTGAGATGAGTGAGTGTGATGGCATCCCCCGCTTCGTTGATCTTCGCGGTGACACCGGTCTTCGAGGCCTTGTCGTTGATAGCGTTGATGGCCGCTTCCAGGCCGTCGCGGTCCATGGTGGTCAGTGAGAACGAAATGGTCTCGTAGCTGTCGTCCGTGTCCGAACTCCAGTTGTCGGCGCCGATGTCCAAGGTGTAGGCACCGGTCACACTGAAGGCGACGTCGGCTCGGGTCATCGCCCAGGCGGAGACACCGGTCTCGTCGATCTTGCTGCTGACGATCTCGGCAATCTCCTTGACGCTCTGGCCCGCCGTGATCTCGATGTCGGTGGCCCCCAGGGAGCCGGCGATAGTGACCGCTGCGTCAGCGGTGGCGATGCGCCCGACCGTGTCCGCCGTGGCCGATCCCATCCGGCCGGTGTCATCGCCGGCAACGCCCGCGCCCTCCAGACGATAGACGCCGTAGTTCTGCGTCTTGAAGTTGGAGGTGGTGGCGGTGATGACCTGGTTGGCGTTGGGACCGACCTGGAAATCCGCGGAGCCGAAGGTGCCGTCGAGCAGCTTCTGGCCGTTGAATTCGGTGGAGATGGCGATACGGTCGAGTTCCGCGACCAGTTGACCGACCTCCTGATTGAGGGCCAGTCGGTCGGTCGCCGAGTTGGTGGCGTTAATGGACTGCACCGCCAGCTCACGAATCCGTTGCAGGATGTTGCCCGCCTCCGATAGCGCGCCCTCTGCGGTCTGGGCCAGCGAGATGCCGTCGTTGGCGTTTCGCACCGCCTGATTCAGCCCCCGAATCTGGGAGGTGAACCGTTCTGAAATGGCGAGGCCAGCCGCATCGTCTTTCGCACTGTTGATGCGCAATCCCGATGACAATCGCTGCAGCGAGATCTGCAGGTCGCTCTGCGACTTGCTCAGATTGCGCTGCGAGTTCAGCGACATGATGTTGGTGTTGATTACCGAAGGCATTCTGACTTCCTCCTGCCACGACGTTTGATCGTATCAACGGTCGTGTGCATTTATTTTGTTACGTGCTCTCTTCTCTTCGAACTCTGGCTGTTGCGGCGGCCACGCCCAACTGCATCGCGCGATTCCCGACCACCGTCGTTTCAGCGTCGAAAAATGTAACGGCAAGGGACATTCGTTCTTTAGTCACGTATCGAGGAAAAACCGAAGAAAAACGTGTCGCAGTTAATACTTTTTGTGAATGGACTGCTCACAGTTTTCAGCCGCTTGCGTAGCGCGGATGTGGTGACCTTCGAACGGCATCAATCCCGGCGTTTCCGGACCTATCGGTGCGGTTCGTTTTTTTCACCACACCCTACGAAATCTCCGTAGGATGTGGTGAGCCTGCGAACCGCATCAATGCGGCAGTCTCCACGCCCATCGGTGCGGTTCGTTCCTCACCGCACCCTACGAAATCTCCGTAGGATGTGGTGAGCCTGCGAACCGCATCAATTGCGGCAGCCTCCAAGCCATCGGTGCGGTTCGTTCCTCGGCAACTGCTCCATGCGTTGCCCTACCTCCTGCATCCATGCAGTCGTCACCGCACCCTACGGGGTCTCCGTAGGATGTGGTGAGCCTGCGAACCGCATCAATTGCGGGAATCTCCAAGCCATCGGTGCGGTTCGTTCCTCTCCGCACCCTACAGGGTCTCCGTAGGATGTGGTGAGCCTGCGAACCGCATCAATTGCGGCAGCCTCCAAGCCATCGGTGCGGTTCGTTCCTCGGCACACCCTACGAAATCTCCGTAGGATGTGGTGAGCCTGCGAACCGCATCAATTGCGGCAATCCCCAAGCCATCGGTGCGGTTCGTTCCTCACCGCACCCTACGGGGTCTCCGTAGGATGTGGTGAGCCTGCGAACCGCATCAATTGCGGCAGTCTCCAAGCCATCGGTGCGGTTCGTTCCTCGGCAACTGCTCCATGCGTTGCCCTACCTCCTGCATCCATGCAGTCGTCACCGCACCCTACGGGGTCTCCGTAGGATGTGGTGAGCCTGCGAACCGCATCAATTGCGGGAATCTCCAAGCCATCGGTGCGGTTCGTTCCTCACCACACCCTACGGGGTCTGCGTAGGATGTGGTGAGCCTGAGAACCGCATCAATTGCGGCAGCCTACAAGCCATCGGTTCGGTTCGTTCCTCACTACACCCTACGAAATCTCCGTAGGATGTGGTGAGCCTGCGAACCGCATCAATTGCGGCAGTCTCCAAGCCATCGGTGCGGTTCGTTCCTCGGCAACTGCTCCATGCGTTGCCCTACCTCCTGCATCCATGCAGTCGTCACCGCACCCTACAGGGTCTCCGTAGGATGTGGTGAACCTGCGAACCGCATCAATTGCGGCAATCTCCAAGCCATCGGTGCGGTTCGTTCCTCACCACACCCTACGAAATCTCCGTAGATGTGGTGAGCCTGCGAACCGCATCAATTGCGGCAATCTCCAAGCCATCGGTGCGGTTCGTTCCTCACCACACCCACGAAATCTCCGTACGATGTGGTGAGCCTGCGAACCGCATCAATTGCGGCAATCTCCAAGCCATCAGTGCGGTTCGTTCCTCACCACACCCTACGAAATCTCCGTAGGATGTGGTGAGCCTGCGAACCGCATCAATTGCGGCAATCTCCAAGCCATCGGTGCGGTTCGTTCCTCGGCAACTGCTCCATGCGTTGCCCTACCTCCTGCATCCATGCAGTCGTCACCACACCCTACGGGGTCTCCGTAGGATGTGGTGAGCCTGCGAACCGCATCAATTGCTACTTGAGGAAGTTGAACATGGACAGTCCGTTGATCTTCAGATACGCCTGCTGGGCTGCCTCGAGTCCGGCGATCTCCATATGGAGACGGCTGATCGCCTCGGCGTAATCCAGGTCCTCGATGGACGAGAGGATCTGTTTGCCCTGCAACAGATAGTCCTCGTTGACGTACTGCTGTGATTCGATGGTATTGAGCCGCGCACCGACACTGGATCTCACCACCAGCACATTGCCGACGGCCTGATCGAGGTCGCCCAGGGCACGATTGATGTTGTTGCCGAGCATCGCCTTCTGTTGGGGTGTCGTCGATGGTGCTTCCAGTGTGTCGATCAGATCCTTGATGGTCTGGAACACGTCCTGATTGACACTCGATTTCACGGCAAAGGTATCGCCATCGGCGGGGGTGCCCCGGATAAGCACCGACGCACCGTTGAACTGAATCGGCTGGTTCTCCACGTAAGGGGCGCCGGCCGCCACAATCGCATTCCCGTCGGAGTCGGTCACTTCATAGGTGATTGGGTCGGTGGGCAACACCTGGGTGAAGGTGATCGTGTAACCGTCGGGCAACGAGGGGATGTAATGCCCGTTGACCACGCCCTGATCGATGATGCCGGTGCCGGTGTTGGCAGAGTTGGCCTCGGTGTGAAACGTGCCGTTGCCGTTCTTGATGAATTGAAACACATCAGCACCGGTATTGCCGTCCGCCACCTGGCGTCCCGGGCCGATCTGCAAGGTACGTACGGTTTGGTCGCCGTAGTAGTCGTAACCGCCGCTGCTGTTGGCGCTGAATGGCTGCGTCGACGCTTTGGTACCCGCGAACATGTAATCGCCGGTCCCGTCCTTGCTGTTGGCCAGGCCGACCAACTCGTCCAGACGCCCCCGCAATTCGGCAGCGATGAAGCGCCGGGTCTCGTTGGTCTGCGATCCGTTGGCCGCCTGCACGGTCAACTCACGGACACGCTGGAACAGGTTGGTGATTCCGTCCAGGACCCCCTCTTCGGTCGACAGGCGATTGATGACGGTGTTGGCGTTGACCTGAAACTGCTCGGTCGTATTGATCGTCTCGCGCAGTTGCAGCATTTCCGTGGTGGCGACAGGATCGTCCGAAGGCGTAAGGATGCGACGCCCGGTCGCGACCTGCTGCTGGGTCTTTGACAAAGTGACCTGCTGTTCCAGGATGGAGCGAACGCCGATCTGCTGAATCTGGTTGGTGGAAATCCGCATGGCGTTTACCTCACGGCATCGAGCAGGGTTTGAAACAGCGTATGGGCCGCATTGATCACCTGCGCTGTCGCCTGATAGGCCTGCTGGAAACGCACCAGGTTCGCGGCCTCCTCGTCGAGGTTCACCCCCGAGACGGCATCCCGCGTCTGGGTTGCCTGGTTGAGAATGGTCTGTTGGGCCTGACTGTTGATGTCCAGCTGGTGGGTGCGGGCACCGACGCCGGAGACCATTTGCGCATAGGCCGCATGGAAGCTGTTGGTGTTGTTCTCGAGGATCCCCAACTGCTGCAGTCCGGTGAGCGCCACTGCATTGCGGTTGTCCCCGACAGCATCGTCGTTGCGGGCAATGGTGAAGGTGTCGCCGGCCTGCGGCGTGCCTTTGATCGCCACTGTCCAGCCGTTCATGGTGAACACGTTGTCCGCCGGCAATGCGGCCCAGGTTGCCCCACCGTCGATACTGTAGAGGTCCACGGTCGGGTCGGTGCCGGCCGGCGGAGGAGCACCCGCGTTGCCCAGCGGCGGCTGCAGATCGCTGCTACCGAACAGCAGGGTCGTGGTGGTGAAAAAGTCGGGATCGCTGATGTCTAGCGTCTCCGGTGCCCCGATCAATCCGTCACCGAGGTTGGCCGCCGCGGCGATCGCGCGGATCGGTCCGGCGGCGGCGATATCCCTGGCGTCGTCAATGGCCAGCGTCAAATCGCGTGCGGCGCCCCGCGTGGGCTCCAACTGCCAGCTGTCCCCGGCCTCCGGCGCCGATGCGATCCGGATGGTGAGGCCTTCCGAAGCCGAGGTATAGGTCGCGGGATAGGCTCCCGGTGCAAACGAATCCACCACCCTGTTGTCGCTCACACGGGTGAGCGTGAAGGAGATGCCATCGGTGGTCTTCAGCAGATAGTCACTGGTGGTCAGCCGGGTGACATCGTCGACCACGAACGAGACCACGGCCGTGCCGTGGTTGTTGACGTTCGAGGCAGCGGTCAGATAGCTGGCGTCCAGCCCCACTTCGGAGAAAAAGTCGCCACCGAGCAAGCCGTTCAGATCCAACCCCTGCCGATGCTGATCGTTCATCGTCTGGGTGATCGCCATGGCAATGCGCCCGAGGGCGTTCTGATTGGACAGCAGGATTTCGTCGCGGAAGGCCAGCACGCCACCCAGCTCGCCCCCCTGGATGTACTTGGAGACGATCGGCCCGGAGCCGTCACTGCCGACGGCGATCTCGTAGCAGGAGGCACTGTAGGGATTGTTGGTAATGCCGATCTCCTGCGTCTTGGTGCCAAGCACCAGCGTCTGGCCATTGCCGATGAAGACGTTGACCGAGCCGTCGTCCTGTTCCACGGTGGAGACCGGTACCCGTTCCGAGAGCTGACGGAGCAGTTCGTCGCGCTGGTCGAGCAGGTCGTTGGGCTGCTGGCCCCCGGAGAGGTCACGTGCCAGCCGG
The DNA here is from genome assembly GCA_041685045.1 of Gammaproteobacteria bacterium. GTDB lineage: Bacteria > Pseudomonadota > Gammaproteobacteria > Thiohalomonadales > Thiohalomonadaceae > Thiohalomonas. Next base: position 32,564 of record JAWLGP010000032.1, on the reverse strand, counting down.
ATGTTTCCGTTCAGCTCCGCAATGGAGGCGGCAAAGGCGTTGATCTCGGTAACCAGGCTCTCGAGCCGGGTGTTGACCGCATCGCGTAGCGCATCGAAGCGGCTGTAGATGGACCGGAACCGCTCCACCAGCGATCCGGCCTCGCTCAGCAGTACCTGGCGGGCGGAGATCGACGACGGATTGTCGGTGACCCCCTGCAGGGAATCGAAGAAGCTCTGCAGGGCGGGCGAGAGCCCCGCATCGGGGTCGGCGAGGATGTTGTCGACGCGGCTGGAGAAGTCATGGAACGTCTCCAGATAGCTGTCCAGCGAGGTGTGGATCCGCAGCTGTTCGTTGGCGAATTGGTCAAACAGGCGCTCGATGCTGACCGCCTGCACACCGGTGCCAAAGAAACCGGCGCCGCTCGGTTCCGGGATGCGGGTCGCCAGGTCCACGCGCTGGCGGCTGTAACCGGGCGTGTTGACGTTGGAGATGTTGTGGCCGGTGGTCGCCAGGGCGCTCTGAAATGCAATCAGGCCTGATACGCCGGTACTGAGCAGGTCAGCCATGTTCGTTCACCTTGTCGCCGAAGACGCTCGGTTTGCGGAAAGAGACAAGATCCGTGCCATGGTCCGCTTATCCGATTAGCGTCTTTTCACCCGGGACCTTGAGTGCGGAGACGGTCCGGGCGAATGTCCCCCGCTGCATGATCTCGGTCACTTTCTCCGCATACCTCGGGTCGGTGGCGTAGCCCGCCCGTTGCAGACCGTGCAGGAAGGCCTCGGTGTCGTCCACCTGTTCCAGGGCCGTGCGGTAGCGTGGGTTGCTGCTCAAGAACCGCACATAGTCGTCGAAACTTTCGGCAAACGACCCGTAGGCGCGGAACTCCGCCCGCTCCTGAAGTGCCACCCCGTCGCGGTATTCCAGGGTCTGTTTCGCGACCCGGTCGCCCTCCCAGCGTCGGTCCGCCTTGATGTTGAACAGATTGTGGCTGCTCGTGCCGCCGGGACGACGGATCACCGCTTTGCCCCAGCCGGTCTCCAGCGCGGCCTGCGCGAGCAGGGCCTCAGGGGCGGCACCGATTTGCCGGGCGGCACGTTCCGCCTCCGGCCACAGCCGTTGCACGAACTCTTCCGGGGTGGCAAACGGCGGTTCCGCGGTGGCCGTCGGCGCCTCGGCCAGCGCGAAGGTGTCTGCACGCCGCTCCGGCACGGCATAGGCCGGCTCACTTCCCGGCGGCACAGAGGCAACCTGTTGCCGCAACTGCCGCACCAGCATTTCGGCGATACCGATCCCGTGGCCTTGGGCACTCAAAGCATTGGCCAGCTGTTTGTCATACATTTCTTGATAAAGTTTCGATTGGTCGCTGTCGAACAGGCCGCTGCCGAGGCTCGCCTCGCGCATGCTCCCCAGCATCATCTGCACGAACAGCGCCTCGAACTGACGGGCCACGGTTTCGAGGGCCTTGTCGGGCGATTGCCGCGCCTGCCGCCGCAGTTCGGCCGTGGCCTGGAAATCGGTGTAGATGACCGGATCGGAATGCATGGGTTCTATGCCCTTGGAACGCCTGGACGGTGCGGTTCGCAGGTTCACCTCGCCCCACGTCTGCCCTGTAGGGTGCGGTGAGGAACGAACCGCACCGAATGCGGGGTGGTCGGTGGCGCCTAAATCACGATCAATTCGGCCCGCAAGGCACCCGCTTGCTTCAACGCCTCCAGAATCGCCACCAAGTCTCCCGGCGCCGCGCCCACCCGATTGACCGCCCGCACGATCTCGTCCAGCGATACCCCCGGATCGAACAGGAACATGCGGTTGTCCTCCTCCTCGATCTGCACGGCCGAGCGCGGCACCGCCACGGTCTCGCCGCCGGAGAGCGGGGCCGGCTGACTCACCGTGGGCTGTTCGGCGATGGTCACGATCAGGCTGCCGTGGGCGACCGCGGCGGCCGATACCTGCACATGCTGGCCGATCACCACCGTGCCCGTGCGTGAGTTGACGATAATCCGCGCCGGGGCCTCGCCGGGATCGACGGTCAGGTTCTCCAGCATCGATACGAACGAGACCCGCTGCGCCGGATCCAGCGGCGCGCTGACGTTGATCGATGAGCCGTCCATCGCCCGCGCCGTACCGGGCCCGATGGCGTAGTTGACGGCCTCGGCCAAACGGTTGGCGGTGGTGAAGTCGGGGCTGTGTAACAACAGGGTCAGGCTATGGCCCGAATCGAACGGGCTGGCGACGCTGCGCTCCACCGAGGCGCCGTTGGGAACGCGGCCGACACTCGGCACGTTGACGGTGATCTTCGAACCATCGCTGCCCTGGGCCCCGAAGCCGCCGACGACCAGATTGCCCTGGGCAATGGCATATACCTGCCCGTCTGCGCCCTTCAGGGGCGTCATCAGCAACGTACCGCCGCGCAGGCTCTTGGCATTGCCGATGGAGGAGACGGTGACATCGATCTTCTGCCCCGGTTTGGCGAACGGCGGCAGCTCTCCGCTGACGGTTGCCGCGGCGACATTCTTCAACTGCGGATTGATGTTGGGCGGCAGCGACACCCCGAGCCGCTCCAGCATGCTCTTGAGGCTCTGCACCGTAAACGGTGTCTGGCTGGTCTGATCACCGGTCCCGTCCAGGCCCACCACCAGCCCGTAGCCGAGCAGCTGGTTGGATCGCACGCCGGCCACCGAGGCCAGGTCCTTGACCCGTTCTGCGTGCGCCGCATTGACGCCACAGAGGAACAGTGCGATGAAGGCGAGCAAGGCGGTACCGTGGAGAACGCTGCGTGCCCGCTGCTGATCCCGTGTCCCGCGTCGCATGGTGCCACCCTCCTCAGAACGGCCAGATCACGCTGTGAAAGAAGCGGGCCAGCCAACCCATTTGATTGGACTCGGCGACGACGCCCCGACCGCCGTAGATGATGCGGGCGTTTGCCACCTTGGTGGATTCAACCGTGTTGTCCGCCTTGATGTCCGCCGGGCGCACGATGCCGGAGATGCGGATGAACTCATCGCCCTGATTCAACGTCATCACCTTCTCGCCCCGCACCACGAGGTTGCCGTTCGGCAACACCTCGGCCACGGTGCAGGTGATCTGACCGGAGAGCTGATTGCTCTGCTCGCTCTCGCCGTCGCCTTCGAAATCGCGGCCGGCCGAGCCGGAGATCGACAGCGCGTTGTTGCCGTTGTGAGGGATGGTGCGCCCGAAAATCGTCGGCCCCTCGATATCGATATCCTGGTATTTGCTCGCCGAGGTGCTCGCGGATTTGCTGGCGTTGGTCTTCTCGGTCAACACGATGGTCAACAGATCGCCAACCTGGCGCGCCTTGACGTCCGCAAACAGTGCCATGGGGCGATCCGGTTGAAAGATCGCTCCGCCATTGGTCTGCGGTGGCGGCACTACCGCCGGCATCACCGGCGCGTACTCCGGATCGTGCAGCGGCGACTGCGTCGTCGCGCACCCAACAAGCCCGACCAGCGCCAGACCGATAACTACCACTGCGGTCCCGGTTGAGACGGGGAACTTTGGAGCGCCGAGCCAACCCCAATTGCAGCGCAAACATCTTCTGTTCAATGTTCTGCGACCTCTGTGTCTCTGCGGTTAGCCTGCCATTGCCGATCACAGATGCTGGTTGACGTACTGGAGCATCTGGTCGGCGGTGGAGATCGCCTTCGAGTTGACCTCGTACGCCCGCTGCGTCTCGATCATGTTGACCATCTCCTCCACCACGTTGACGTTCGAGCTCTCCAGCGAGCCCTGGATCACCGTTCCGAATCCGCTCACCCCCGGCGTGCCGAGCTGCGGCGCACCGCTGGCGGCGGTCTCAAGAAACAGGTTTTCACCGATGGGCTGCAGGCCGGCCGGGTTGATGAAGTCGGCCAGCTGCAGACTGCCCACCTGGGTCGGCACCGCATTGCCGGGCTCCAGCACCGAGACGGTGCCGTCGTTGCCGATAGTGATGCTCTGGGCACTCTGGGCGATGGTGATCCCGGGCTGGACCAGGTAGCCGTTGGAGGTCACCAGCTGCCCCTGGGCATCGAGTTGGAAGGTGCCGTCCCGGCTGTAGCCCAGGGAGCCGTCGGGGCGCAGGATCTGGAAAAAGCCACGCCCCTGAACGGCGACATCCAGCGCATTGTCGGTCTGCACCAGATTGCCCTGGGCGTGCATCTTTTCGGTGGCGACGGTACGCACGCCGGTTCCGGTCATCAACCCGGAGGGCAGGGTCGTATCCTGGCTCGACTGGGCACCGGGCTGGCGCACGGTCTGGTAGAGCAGGTCCTCGAAGACGGCTCGGTCGCGCTTGAAGCCGGTGGTGCTGACGTTGGCCAGGTTGTTGGAGACCACCCCCATGCGCGTCTGTTGCGCCTCGAGGCCGGTTTTCGCGATCCAGAGTGCGGGGTTCATGGTCAGGCACCTCTCGGGTTCGGTTTTTTGACGCGCACCAGCGTCAGTAAGGACTTATGCAACAGTTACGCCAAACGCAGCAGGCTATCCGACTGGGTGGCGTTGTCCTTGGCCGCCTCCATCATCTTCACCTGCATCTCAAACTGCCTCGACAGCTCGATCATGCGCACCATCATCTCCACCGCGCTGACGTTGCTGGACTCCAGGGCGCCGGAGACCAGCTGCACCTCGGCGTCCGCCGGCGCGATGCCGCCCTCCTTCAGGCGCATCAGGCCATCTTCGCCCTTGGTCAACGCCTCGGCACCGGGATTGACCAACTTGATCCGATCCACCTCCGCCAGCACGTTCGGCGCCTGGCCCACCGGCCGGATGGAGAGCGTGCCATCGGCACCGATCTCCAGCTTCTCGAACGGCGGGATGGCAATCGGCCCGCCGTCGTTGCCGATCACCGGATGGCCGGCTCCGTTGACCAGCAGGCCGACGCTGTCGATCCGCAGGTCACCCGCCCGGCTGTAGGCCTCGGAACCGTCCGGTGCCTGCACCGCGATCCAGCCCTCGCCACGCACCGCCATGTCCAGTTCACGGCCGGTCTGCACGATGGTGCCGACCGTCAGGTCAGTGGCCGGCCGCTCGGTCATGGCATAGACCCGCGATGGCATACCCGGCCCGAACACGGGCATGGCCCGCGCCTGCTCCAGATCCGCCTTGAACCCGGTCGTCGTGGCGTTGGCCAGATTGTTGGTATTCACCGCCTGCGCGATCTCGATCTGCTTCGCGCCGGTCATCGCCAGGTAGAGCATGCGATCCATTTGGCACCTCCGGTGCGTGAAAAAGCCGTGACGCGTTACGCGTTACCGATCACGCCTAACGAATATTGATAATCGTCTGCGTCACCTGATCTTCCGTAGTGATCATCTTCGCGTTGGCCTGAAAATCCCGCTGCGCGATGATCATGTTCACCAACTGTTTGGAGATATCCACGTTGGAGGATTCCAGCGCACCGGACTGGATCTGACCGAACGTACCGGTGTCCGCCTGGCCGGCGATGGGATCGCCCGATTCGAAGGATGCCGCCCAGTTGGTGTCGCCCACCTGTTGCAGGCCCTGCGGGTTGGAGAAGCGGGCGATGGCGACCGCACCCAGACTTTCCGACTGGCCGTTGGTGTAGCGCGCGAATACCACGCCGCCGGCGTCGATGGAGAGGCCCGACAGGCGGCCGGTGGTATAGCCGTTCTGCACCAGCGTGTTGACGGTGGAGGCCGAGCCGAACTGGGTGGAGCCGGAAAAGTCCACGTCGATTTGCATGGTGGCCGCATTGGAAGGACTGAAGCCACTCACCGCACCGGCGATGCCCGAGGTGGTCGAGGAATCCACCGTGGCGTTGGTGAAACTGATCGAGGCGGGCGAAGTCGCCAGCGTACCGTTGTCGCTGAACTGAATCGTCTCGGTGTCGAACTGCTGGCCGTCGATGGCCATCATGACGTTCCAGTAACCGGGAGGCCCGTCGTTGGTCTGGTCGTCGACAATCACGGTGCTGACGGTGCCGGGCACCACGTCGGTGAAATCGAAGGTGAGGTCGGCAGGCAGCGCCCCCCCGGCACCGTCGTAATCGATACCGGCGATGGTAAACGTCTTGTTGGCTGCGGAAAAATCGATGTTCAGGTTATCCGTAACGTCACCGGTGATCTGCACGTCCCAGGTGTCTCCCGCCACCTTTTGAAAGTCGATGTCGATGGAGTAGGCGTTGCCCAACGAGTCGTAGATGGTGACCGGATTTCCGGAGTAGCTGTACGTGGTGCCCGCGGCGGCGGCCGTGTCCAGCGCACCGCTCATTTCAATGCCCGAGGTGGCGGTCGCTTTTTGAAAATACATCGTGGCGTCGTGGGTGACACCGAGCGAATCATAGACCGTGGTCGTGGTCGAGAAGTTATAGGTATCCGGGTCGGCCATGTCGATCGGGGCGACGGTGGTCGCCTCCGACGAGGCATCCAGATTGAGGTTGATCAGGATGTTATCGGTGGCACTGGCGGGATTGGCCCCCAGGTTCAGATGCAGGTCTTCCGGGGTGAAGTTGGAGACCAGTCCGGTAGCACTGTTGACGGCATAGGATTGCAGGCGCTGCCCGTGCGCATTGATCACGTAGCCATCGCGATCCACGCTGAAATTGCCGGCCCGCGAGTAGAGCATGGCACCGCCTTCGCTCAGCACGAAAAAGCCTTCGCCGCTGATCGCCAGGTCGAGATTGTTGTCGGTGAAATCGATGTTGCCCTGGGTGAACTGCTGGGCGACATTGGCCAGCCGGACGCCGCTGCCGGTGGCGGTGCTGGCGACCCCGCCGAAGCTCACCGCGTAGACATCGGCAAACTCCGCGCGCGACTTCTTGAAGCCGGTGGTGCTGGAGTTGGCGATGTTGTGCCCGGTCACGTTCAGATTGCCAGCCGCTGCGTTCAGTCCGCTAAGTGCAGTTTGAAATGACATGGTTGTTTCTCCTTCGGGTTGTGCCCGGGCTTACTTGATCTGTTTCACTTCGGAAAAACTGACACTGCCGATCCCGGTGAGATTGAGCTGCATGCCACGCCCGCTCCGATCGAGGCTCACGCTTTCCACCGTGGCGAAAACGTTAGTGCCCACGGCCGTCGCCTTGCCTTCAATCAGCGCCTCGGCAACCACCTCGTAGGTACCGGACGGCAAGACCTTGCCGCCATCGTCTTTGCCGTCCCAGTGGAAAGGAACGATGCCCGCACTGTAGGCCCCCATCGGCATGCGACGTACCAGTTGCCCGGCTGCATCGAAGATCCCGACCACCAACTGACCGGTGGTGGCCGGCAACTCCACCTCGCCGTCCAGCCCGGTATCGGACAGCCGACCGAGGGGGCTCGCCACCGACACGCTGCGCCCGACCATGCTCGCGGCCTGCAGAGCCTGATTCGACTGCATGGAGTTGACGAACGAATCAAAGGAGTTCTGCAGTTTCTGCACCCCGGTGACCGTACTGAACTGGGCCAACTGCGCGATAAATTCGCCATTTTCCATCGGACTCATCGGGTCCTGGTTGCGCATCTGGGCGATCATCAGCTCCAGGAACGCGTCCTGCCCCAACTCCGCGGTGGGCCCGCGCGACTCCGTTTCCCGATACAGGCCGAGCTGCTTCAGCGCGTCGACATTGCTAGTGGACGTGACGGACATGACTCTATCCCGTTCCTTATTCGCCGAGACTCAGGGTCTTCAGCATCAGCTGTTTGGTGGTGTTCACCACCTCCACGTTGCTCTGGTAGGAGCGAGACGCAGAGATCATGTTCGCCATCTCCTCGACCACACTGACGTTCGGCAGGTAGATGTAGCCGTTGGCATCGGCCAGCGGGTGCCCCGGCTCGTAGCGCTGCTGTAGCGGCGCCTGGCTCTCGATGACGCCCTTGACCTCAACCCCGCCCAGCTCGCCGCCCCCCAGCGCCTGTTCGAGCGCCGCCGCAAACACCGGCTGCCGGGCGCGGTAGGTCTGGTCGATGCTGGAGCTGACGCTCTCGGCATTGGCCAGGTTGCTGGCGGTCACATTGAGGCGCAGGCTCTGCGCACTCATCGCCGAACCGGCGATATCAAAGACCTTGAACATAGACATCGCTACTGCCCTCCTTTCAGTGCCGTCTTCAGCGTCTTGAACTTCCCGTCGAGGAAGGTGAGAGTGGACTGATAGTTCATGGCGTTTTCCAGGAAGGCCGATTTCTCCCGATCCGGGTCGACGGTATTGCCGTCGATCGACGGCTGTGTCGGTGTGCGATAGAGCAGCTCGGCCCCACCCGGCCCGCCTTGTGCACCGCTCATGTGACGGTCATGGGTCAGCCGCAGGCCGTTACCGCCTCCGCTCTGGTACTGTTCCAGCACGGTGTGAAACGCGATGTCGCGGGCTTTGAAGCCGGGCGTGTCGGCATTGGCCATATTGGTGGCCAGCACCTCGCCGCGATGGGCCTGTAGCTTCAGGGCCAGTACGTGTACGCCCAGTGAATCGTCCAGATTCGGCATGGAATTGCCTCCGGATACGCCTTTGGCGAAAAGGGAAGCAACCCACGTGCCACGCAGTTTTTTGTATTAACCACAAGGGTTTGACTTTGACCGGAGGGCACGGAGGCACGGCAAGCGGCAATGGCATGCCGCCGGATGCCGGCAATGGGAACGGGTTCGCCGTCAGAGCGGGAGGTGAGTCAAGGAATCGACGCGGAGGCCGGCGCCCGATTCAGGATGGGCGCATCGAAAGATCACGTGGACAGGTGTTCGGAGTTGAAAAACTGCCAGCGAAAGATGGTGCCCCGGAGAGGATTCGAACCTCTGGCCTTCCCCTTAGGAGGGGGACGCTCTATCCAGCTGAGCTACCGGGGCGCACTACCGTAAAGGTTGGACGCAAGGGCCCGCGGCGCATTGAGCGCCACGTGATTTCAGGGAGATTGTGGAGGTACACGGCGATAATGGTGTACCCGTGGCGAGTGGCAGACCTTCCCTACGCCTGCATTGCCAATATGGTGGAGCCGAGGGGAGTCGAACCCCTGACCTCAGCAGTGCGATTGCTGCGCTCTCCCAACTGAGCTACGGCCCCGAAATCGAGCCCGGAAATTCTAGCACTGTCGTAGTGGATGCCGCCATATACCCGTCGTTCGCCGCGAACGGAGCAAAGGGCTTGATGCCAAGGTGCGGTTCGCTCCGGTCAGCGCAGCTTACGTATTCTCGTCGCGATGCTGTTGCAGGATGCGGTCGGCGGCCGCGACGAAGCGTTCGATGCGGCGCTCGGTCAGGCGATCCAGCTCCACGAAACGGGCTCCGAAGATGACGCCATCCCCATCCTCACGCCGGTCGCGGATCTCGATGGCGGAGACGATGGGCTCCTCATCGGGCACCCGGATCATGCAATAGGGGACCGCCCCACCGCCGATCGCGGGGGTGGCTCCGCTCACCCGGATGCTCAGTCCGGTCGCCGAAATGTCGTGCAGGCTGCCGATCACCGTCTCCTGGTCTGCCGTCTCGAACATCACCGGAACCTCTTGATAGAGCTCCACCGGCACCCGGTGAAAACTGCGCCGTTGGGCATAATCGACCCGCGTGGGCAGTGCGACCCGAAAGAAACGGATCCCCGCGTTTTCGCCCTCGCCGACGATTTCACTGGTGAAGGTCAGCGCCGAGTTGTCGAACGAGGCCCGCAGGCGGAGCCAGCGCTGGCTTCGCAGCACGGCGTTGCCCTCCTGCGGATAGAGTTCATCGAGGATGAAGGCGGTGGACTCGGGCTCAAGGCCAAGGATGGTGCTGTTGTAGCTATCCGGGCTATCGGAGAGCTGAACGGTCACGAACAGCCGTTCGGCGACCAGACGCTGGATGAGTGCGACGATGCGGACGGGGTCGACGACCGCTTCCAGAGTGGTGGGGGGCATTGATTGGGATTGGCTGGGGGACTCGCCCATGACCTGATTCCCGATCGGAGAGGGAGCAGTGATTCTAACGCAACCGCTCAGACTTTGGCATAAGTGTGATTGGCGCGGGTCTGGTTGGTGCTGCCGTCGCGCCCATAGAGTTTGATGTCGTCACGCGTCCCAAGCAGAACGCTTAAGGCGTCGTCGGCGAAGCGCCGGCCGGCCTCCAGGACCTGGCCGTTGCGCAGATTTTGCTCCTGACAGGCGACGAGAACCACCCGCAGCTTGTCCCAGGTCAGCCGAATCTGCGTAAGTTGCTGGGTGCCGATCCGCTCCAACAACGCTTCAAAACCGGCGCGGTCCGGGGAAAGTCCGGCTTCATTCAGCAGGCGCAGACGCGCCGCAGCGCAGGGCTCCAGTTCGGCAAGGCACGCCCGCTTGCGGGTGGTCAGCGCCTCGAGGGCAGCGGTATCCCGCTGAGCCAGGACTCGCTCTTCCTCATGAAGGAGGTCGAGCAAACGTCCCGCAGCGGCCATCTCGGACCGCATCAGGTCCAGCAGATATTGAGACTCGGCCATGGCGGCTTAACCGATCAGGTCCCGCTCCAGCTGCAGGAGCTTGTCCGCAACGCGCTGGTAGTCCGCCTCGAAGCTACCGTCTTCCAGGGCGCGCCGAGTCGCTTCGACCCGCTGCATGTCCACGACCGGCACCTCGGCCAGCACATCGGAAAGCCCCTGTAGGCGGTTTGCGGTATCGGTCAGGCTGACGGTGTCGACCGACGACGGACGCCCGGTCTCGTCCTGCTGTTTGGTCGGCTCGTTACGCGACACCTGGGCCGGCGCACCATCGGTGCTGCGCTGCTGTACCTGGTTGCCCGAGATTCCTTTGATGTTGTCGATCGGCATGGCTATCGCTCCGTGTTCCTCGCCCAAAATATCGTCTCCCTCCAGGGAAACTTTAGTGCTCTCCTCTGCCGATGCCCTTTGGCGGAACTTTTTTCTTTGATGTCCGTCACATTCTGACCTGCACCGCCCCCGGACCGACCACCTCGGCCTCGATCTCCAGGCCGGAGGAGCGATTTCGGACCGGAATGACCGCGCCGGGTGCGCCGTCGGCCAGCGCTTCCCCCTCCATCCGTACCTCCAGACCGTCGCCGCGCGCGACAATGATGACACGCTCCCCGCGTCGCACGGCCACGGGGGCCTCCAACAGGCTGTCGTTGAGCGGCAGCCCGGCGCGGACGGAGCGACGCAGCTTCATGCCGATGACCGCATCGAGGTCGGCCAGATAGCCGGTGGTCAGACGGGAGAGATCCTGCTCCACCAGCTCGATGTCCGCCGACCCCAGCAGTGTCCCCCGGGGCAGGGCCTTGCGGGTCACCACCACCGGAGCGAGCGGACGCACCTGCGCCTGGACGTAGATGGTCCACGGCTTCACACCCGGACAGCGTACCCCCACCGATACATGACCCACCACCTTTCCGCCCCGGGGCAGGAAGGTTTCCAGCGGCAGGTCGCACGGTGCAAGCCGCAGGCGGGGATCCAGCCGCCCCACCTCGATCACCGGCTCGCGGAGGTAGCCGCCGGCGGTTTCCGCCCGCAGGAACGCGGACACAGCCTGTTCGATCGCGTCCAATGACTGGACCGGCTCTGCCGCCGGTACCGCGGCGGCCCCGCAAACCAGCAGCACAGCCAGCCAATGACCAACGGCCTTTCTGGCTATCATCGGCACCTCGGCTTCACCTGAACCATTAGTGCCCCCGTGACACCCGGGGTTCCGGCGCAGGCCAAAGATTAGGGTGAACGCACACTTACCAACGAGCGGCCTCACTTTGCCGCAACCGACGTCAGAATAACAGGGCCGGCAAACCGCTTTCGTGACTACATCGGCCATTCAAGTCGGCGTCCAAGCGGCCGATAACCAGAGGCAGCACGAATAGGCGGAGAACGCTATGGCCGGGGTACTCGATGGGGTCGATCGCCGCACGCAGCTGGCGGGGCACAACCGCCTGGAGCTGCTGCTGTTCCGGCTTGAAGGGCGGCAACGTTACGGCATCAACGTGTTCAAGGTGCAGGAGGTGATCCAGTGCCCGCCGATGACCCACGTCCCCCACGCCCACCCGGTAGTGCGCGGGGTCGCCAACCTGCGCGGCAAGACCATCAGTCTCATGGACCTTGCCATGGCCATCGGCCAACACCCGCTGGAGGACTTTGCCAACAGTTACGTAATCATCACAGAATACAACCAGTCGACGCAGGGGTTTCTCGTCCGTAGCGTCGACCGGATCGTCAACTTGGCCTGGGACGAGATTCACCCCCCGCCCAAGGGATCCGGCAACAACTACATGACCGCCGTGACCAACCTCGAGGGCAGCCTGGTCGAGATCATCGACGTGGAGAAGGTACTGGCCGAGGTCATTCCGCCCAGTACCACCGTCGACCGCGCCATCGTCGAGCAGAGCGAGTCCGAGAGCAGTGCCGCTCACATCCTGGTGGCCGACGACTCCAGCGTCGCCCGCAACCAGGTCAAACGCACCCTCGATCAGCTCGGGATTCAGACCACGCTTGCCAAGAACGGGCGCGAGGCGCTGGACCTGCTCAAGTCCCTGGCCGCGCAGGGCCCGATTGAGGAGCAGTTGGTGATGGTCATCTCCGACATCGAGATGCCGGAGATGGATGGCTATACCTTGACGACCGAAATCCGCAACGATCCGAAACTTCGCGATCTCTATGTGCTCCTGCATACCTCGCTGAGCGGCGTGTTCAACAACGCTTTGGTCGAGAAGGTCGGCGCCGACAAGTTCATCCCGAAGTTCAAGCCTGACGAGCTGGCCAATGCCGTACTCGAAAGGCTGAAGCGGCGTCCGGCGGCCGTTGCCTGACGATGCGATACAAGGACGCTTTACACCCGGTGGCATGCCACAACTCACCACCCCGCGTAAGGTGATATATTCCCAGCCGGCTGCCGCAGGCCTGACATCATCGCCGCCTCGTGACCAACCAGATCTCCGCCCAGGATTACGAGTCATTTCGCCGCTTCCTCGAGGAGGCGTGCGGCATTGTGCTCGGCGACAACAAGCACTATCTGGTGACCAGCCGATTGGGACGGCTGATGCGCGAATTCGAAATCGCGACCTTCGCCGACCTGATGAAAAAACTGACGGTGGAGCGCCAGCCCAAGCTGAGGGAGCGCATCGTCGATGCGATGACCACCAACGAGACGCTGTGGTTTCGCGACCGTTATCCGTTCGAGATCCTGCAGCAGACCCTCCTGCCGGAGATCACCAAGCGCCGCGCGACCCAACTGCGGATCTGGTCCGCCGCCTGCTCTTCGGGACAGGAGCCCTACAGCATCAGCATTACGCTGCAGGAATACCTGATGACCCGCCCCGGCGCGCTGCCGAACAACATCCAGATCGTGGCCACGGACATCTCCGCCTCGATGCTGCGCGAGGCCGGACTCGCCCAGTACGACCGGATGGCATTGGCCCGCGGGATCTCAGAAGAGCGCCTGCAGCGGTTTTTCGTGGCGCGCGGCGAACGCTGGGAGGTGCGGCCGGAGATCCGCAGCCGGGTCAGTTTCCGTGAACTCAACCTGATGAACAGCTATGGGGCATTGGGGCGTTTCGACATTGTCTTCTGCCGCAACGTGCTCATCTACTTCTCCACCGAGCTGAAGTCCGACATCCTGCGTCGTCTGGCGCAAAGCCTGAACCCCGGCGGCTACCTGTTCCTCGGCGGCTCAGAGTCGCCGAGCAGCTATACGGATGCCTTCGATATGGTCCGTACCCCGCACGGGGTGGTGTATCGGGTGAAAGACAGCGCCGTCTCCCGCTTTGGCTGACCCCCACAATTCCCGCAATCTCTCTGCGACTTTTTTTGCCCCGAGCTGCCGGTTTTTGTTATAAAGGGACTGGTCTGCCGCAAAAGGACGGACTTTTCCTTTATTTTTCAGCAGCTTTTCTGCGGTAATTCCACGCCATCGGACGGGCGGATCACCGCCTCCAACCTGTTTTAATTTCAGATATGAAAACCGCTCAGCTCACGAAGCCGTCGTTTTCGGCGGCACCGTTGGTCGGCCTGACGGATCGTTTCAAAGTCTTTACCGAACGTCAGTTCGACCAGATCCCACAACTCCGTCGCCTGCCCGAGGCGCAGCGTTTTGCCATGCGCGTGGTGGCCAACGTGCTGCCGTTTCGGGTCAACCAGTATGTGCTGGACCACCTGATCGACTGGGGCAACGTCCCCGACGACCCGATCTTCCAGCTCACCTTCCCGCAACCGGGGATGCTCGAACCCGAGCAATTCGCACGCGTGGCGGCACTGCTGCGGCAGGAGGAGGATCGGGCACGGCTGCGCGAAACCGCACGTGCGATCCGCGAGGAACTCAACCCGCACCCGGCCGGACAGCGCGAGCTGAACGTGCCGCGACTCGGCGCGGAGCCGCTCGAGGGCTTGCAGCACAAGTACCGCGAAACGGTCCTGTTCTTTCCCAGCCAGGGCCAGACGTGTCACTCGTACTGCACCTTCTGCTTCCGTTGGGCCCAGTTCGTCGGCGACAAGGAGTTGCGGTTCGCCGCCAACGAGGCGGGCAAGCTGCACGACTATCTGAGGCGGCATCCGGAGGTCACCGACCTGCTGGTTACCGGCGGCGACCCGATGGTGATGAAAACCAAGCACCTGAAGGCCTACCTGGAGCCGCTGCTCGGCCCCGAGTTCGATCATGTCACCGCCATCCGCATCGGCACCAAGGCGCTCTCCTTCTGGCCGCAACGCTTCGTCACCGACGACGATGCCGACGATCTGCTCCGCCTGTTCGAGCGCATCGCCGAATCCGGCAAGCAGCTGGCGCTGATGGCCCATTTCAATCACTGGCGGGAAATGGAAACCGGCATCTGCCGCGAGGCCATTCGCCGTATTCGCGATGCCGGCGCCATCATCCGCAGCCAGTCGCCCCTGGTTCGGCACGTCAACGACGATCCCGACGTCTGGGCACACCTGTGGCGCACACAGACGCGGTTAGGGATCTATCCTTATTACATGTTTGTTGCCCGCAACACCGGGGCCAGCCGCTACTTCGAGCTGCCCCTGGCGCGCGCCTGGCAGATCTACCGGGATGCCATGAAGCAGGTTTCCGGGCTGGCACGCACCGCCCGCGGACCTTCCATGAGCGCAGGTCCGGGCAAGGTCGAGATCCAGGGGGTTACGAAGATCCACGGGGAGAAAGTCTTCGTGCTCCGCTTCATCCAGGGGCGTAATCCGGATTGGGTGCAGCGGCCCTTCTTTGCCCGCTATGATAAGCAGGCCAACTGGATCGACCAGCTTCAACCCGCCTTCGGCGAAAAGCGCTTTTTTTATCAGGACGAATACGAGGCCATGCAGCGCGAGGCCATGGCCGAATAGAACAGTAAAGGGGGGAACGATTGCAGGAGACAGAGAGGTCCCGCACGGACCGGCCGATCATCTTCGGTGAGGTCCTGTTCGATTGCTTCGAGGACGGCACCGCCGTCCTCGGAGGCGCCCCATTCAATGTCGCCTGGCACCTGCAGGGTTTCGGGCTTAATCCGTTGTTCATCAGCCGGGTCGGCCGCGATCCGCTGGGCGGCAAGGTGCGGACGGCCATGCAGGGCTGGGGGATGGATCTGACCGGGCTGCAGGAGGATGCGGATCACCCCACCGGCACTGTCCGCATCACCCTCGCCGGAGGACAACCCAGCTTTTCGATCCTGCCGGAGCAGGCCTACGACTTCATTGATGCGCAAGCTGCCGAAAACGCCGTCGCCACGGTCACACCGGCCCTGTTCTACCACGGCAGTCTCGCCGCCCGTCACCCGGTATCCGCCCGCGCGCTCCGTGCACTCCGCCTCCGGTTGAAGGCCCCGTCGTTCGTCGATATCAACCTGCGCGCGCCGTGGTGGAGCGCCGAAACGGTCAAGGAAGCGATGGACGGGTCCAACTGGCTCAAGCTCAACGACCATGAACTGGCAGAGCTGATCGGCGAAATTCCCCCCGATGCGGAATTTGGCGAAAGCGCCGACCGGCTGCGGTCCGAGCACGGGGTCGAAACGCTGGTGCTGACGCTGGGGGCCGCCGGTGCCCGCATCGTCACCGCGGGCGGCGCCTGGCAGGCGTCGCCGCCGCAGGTCGCCGCCATTACCGATACCGTCGGCGCCGGCGACGCCTTCAGCGCCGTCACGCTGCTCGGCATTCTGCGCGGGTGGGAACCGGAGCGGATTCTCCGCCGGGCAATGGATTTCGCCGCCGCGATCTGCAAGGTCCGCGGCGCCACGGTCGCCGACCCGGTCTTTTACCGGCACTATCTGGAAATCTGGCTCTCATGAATCTGGCGAACAGTGAAGGCCTGTACATCGTACTGATCAGCGTGCACGGGTTGATGCGTGGCCACGACCTGGAACTGGGGCGGGATGCGGACACAGGCGGGCAGACCAAGTACGTGATCGAGCTGGCGCGGGCGCTGGCGGCCAATCCGGCGGTTGCCCATGTCGATCTCCTCACGCGGCGGGTGACCGACCCGCGGGTCGATGCCGACTATGCCGAACCGGTCGAGTCCATCGCCGCCAACGCCAATGTCGTCCGCCTGGACTTCGGCCCACGCCGCTACCTGCGCAAGGAGTCGCTCTGGCCCCATCTCGACTCCATGGCCGACCAGGCACTGAAGCACGTGCGCGCTGTCGGCCGCATCCCGGACGTCATCCACAGCCACTATGCCGACGCCGGCTACGTCGGCGCCCGCCTGGCCGGGCTGCTGGGGGTGCCGCTCATCCATACCGGTCACTCGCTCGGCCGGGAGAAGCGGCGCCGTTTGCTCGACCGCGGCGTCAAGCCGCAGCAGATCGAGAAACAGTACGCCATCAGCCAGCGTATCGAAGCCGAGGAGATGGCCATGGACATGGCCAGCCTGGTGATCGCCAGTACCCGTCAGGAGGTAGAGCAGCAGTACAGCCTCTATGACAACTATCACCCCAAGCGCATGCGGGTACTGCCGCCCGGCACCGACCTGAGCCGCTTTCACCCCCCGCGCGGTCTACTCGACAACTCGCCAGCCCGGGACCTGGTCGGACGCTTTCTGCGCGACCCGCGCAAGCCGATGATTTTGGCCCTCTCCCGGGCCGACGAACGCAAGAACATCCAGACGCTGGTCCGCGCCTACGGCGAGAACGAAGAGCTGCAGCGGCTCGCCAACCTGGTGGTGATCGCCGGCAACCGCGACGACATCAACGGCATGGACAAAGGCACGCGCCGCGTGCTCACCGATTTGCTGCTGCTGATCGACCGCTACGACCTTTACGGCAAAGTGGCCTACCCCAAACACCACCATGCCGCCGACGTACCGGACTTCTACCGATTGGCGGCCAAGAGCCGCGGTGTCTTCGTCAATCCGGCGCTGACCGAACCGTTCGGACTCACCCTGATCGAAGCCGCCGCCAGCGGGTTGCCGGTGGTGGCCACGGAGGACGGTGGCCCGACCGACATCATCGGCCACTGCCGCAACGGGCGGCTCGTCGATCCACTGGATGCCGACGGCATGGGCGAGGCGTTGCTCGCCGCCCTCTCCGACCGCAACCGCTGGAAACGCTGGTCGCAGGCCGGCATCAAGGGCGCGCACCGGTACTACGCCTGGCGCGGCCATGTGGAACAGTACCTCGGGCAAGTGAAAAGGCTGCTGGGCAAACAGCACCGGGCACGGGTGGTGCGGCGGGACCGCAGCCGCCTGCCCACCGTCTCACGGCTGGTGGTGTGCGATATCGATAACACGCTGATTGGTGACCGGACCGCCCTGAAGCAACTGCTCACCGCCATCGAACAGGCCGGCGACCGGGTCGGCTTCGGTATCGCGACCGGCCGGCACATCGAGAGCGCCCGCGCCGTGCTGGAGCAGTGGGGGGTGCCGTCCCCCGACCTGCTGATCACCTCCGTGGGCAGCGAAATCCATTACGGTCGCCGGCTGACGCCGGATCGTAGCTGGCACAAACACATCGATTACCGCTGGGAACCGGAGCACCTGCGCCAGGCGATGGAAAGCGTCCCCGGGGTGCGCCTGCAGGCGTTGGAGAACCAGCGCGAGCACAAGATCAGCTATCTTATCGATACCGATCGCTCCCCACCGGTGCGCAAGATCGTGCGCTATCTGCGCGGCCTCGACCTGCACGCCAACGTCATCTACTCCCACGGTGAGTTCCTCGATCTGCTGCCGATCCGCGCCTCCAAGGGGCAGGCACTGCGCTACGTCGGTGCCAAGTGGGGCATCCCGCCGGAGTGCATGGTGGTGGCCGGCGACTCCGGCAACGACATCGAGATGCTGCGCGGCGACATCCTCGGCGTGGTGGTGGGCAACTACAGCCGCGAGCTGGAGGCCCTGCGTGACGAGCCGCGCATCTACTTTGCCGAGGGCCACTACGCGGCGGGTATTCTGGAAGGTCTCACCTATTATCAATTTCTGGAGAGCACGGTGACGGCGACCACGGAGGAGTCATGATCCACAGCCTTACCGAGTTTGTCGGCGAACACCGGGACGCCATCTATTCCCTGTTGCGCCACTATGTCGGGCTCGGCAAACCGTTCATCCTGCGCTCGGAGCTGTGGGACGAGTTCAACCGCTTCTGCGAACAGCGCGATCACGGTCAGCTCTGCGACTCCCCGCTGTCCCAGCTCATCGCCGGTGCCCAGGAGGCGGTGGTCGAATCCCCCTGGGTCTACCTGGCCATCCGGCGGCGTATCGGCCGCTGGAGTTATCTCCATTTCCATGTGGAAACCCTCGACCACCGCGAGATCTCGACCACCGAATTCCTGCGCTTCAAAGAGCGGGTGCATGGCAGCGCACAGGAGGAGTGGACGCTGGAGATCGACCTGGGTCCGTTCAACCGCGAGTTCCCCAAACTGCAGGAACCGCGCTCCATCGGCAGCGGCGTCGAATTCCTGAACCGACGCCTCTCCTCGCAGCTGTTTCAGGAGATCGGCAAGGGCGACCGGCGCCTGCTGGAGTTTCTGCAGGTGCACCAGTGCCGAGGTCGTCAGCTGATGCTGAACGACCGCATCCGCGACGTCGCCGGACTCCGCCATTCGCTGCACCAGGCGGAGGAGTATCTCGCCCGCCAGCCGGCGGAGGCGGAGTGGGAGGGCGTCGGTCACACCCTGCAGCAGATCGGCTTCGAACAGGGCTGGGGCCGCACCGCCGAGCGCATGCGCGAGACGCTCAGCCTGCTGACCGATATCCTGGAGGCGCCGGAGCCGGCCACCCTCGAGCGTTTTCTCGGCCGCATGCCGATGATCTTCAGCCTCGTCATCCTGTCGCCGCACGGCTTTTTCGGCCAGTCCAACGTGCTGGGGCTGCCGGACACCGGCGGTCAGGTGGTCTATATCCTCGACCAGGTCAGGGCCCTGGAAAAGGAGATGCGCCGCCGCATCCACGACCAGGGCATCGATATCGAACCGCAGATCCTGATCGTCACCCGACTGATCCCTGAGGCGGGCAACACCACCTGCAACGAACGGCTGGAGCCCATCGTCGGAACCGAGAACGCGCGCATCCTGCGGGTGCCGTTTCGCAGTGGGAGTGGCGAGGTGATCCCCCACTGGATCTCACGCTTCGAGATCTGGCCATACCTGGAGCGCTTCACGTTCGACGTGGAGCGCGAGATGCTGGCAGAGCTCGGTGTCCGTCCCGACCTGGTGATCGGCAACTACTCCGACGGCAACCTGGTGGCGACGCTGCTGTCGCAGCGCCTGCATATCACCCAATGCAACATTGCCCATGCCTTGGAGAAGGCCAAGTATCTCTACTCCGATCTCTACTG
Source organism: Gammaproteobacteria bacterium (assembly GCA_041685045.1). Classification (GTDB taxonomy): domain Bacteria; phylum Pseudomonadota; class Gammaproteobacteria; order Thiohalomonadales; family Thiohalomonadaceae; genus Thiohalomonas. The sequence goes on along the minus strand of JAWLGP010000032.1, from coordinate 12,983 downwards.
GCAGGACAACGAACCGGAGTATCACTTCTCCTGCCAGTTCACCGCTGATCTCATTGCGATGAATGCGGCCGACTTCATCATCACCAGCACCTACCAGGAGATCGCCGGTACCGCGGCGAGTGTCGGGCAGTACGAGAGTTACGCCGCCTTTACCATGCCCGGGCTGTACCGGGTCGTGAACGGTATCGACGTGTTCGACCCCAAATTCAACATCGTCTCACCGGGGGCGGACGCTGACGTCTACTTTCCCTATACCGAGTCGGAACGCCGCCTGACCGGGCTGCACGATGAGCTCACGGCGTTGATCTTCGGCGGGCCCCGACCCGACGCCCGCGGTGTGCTCACCGACCCCGGCAAGCCGCTGGTCTTTTCCATGGCGCGTCTCGACCACATCAAGAACATCACCGGCCTGGTCGACTGGTACGCCAACAACCCGCGCCTGCGCAGCCAGGCCAACCTGCTGATCGTGGCCGGCCATGTGGATGCGGCGGCCTCCGGCGACCGCGAGGAGCGGGAGCAGATTGCCCGCATGCACGAGCTGTTCGACCAACACCAGCTGGACGGACAGGTCCGCTGGCTCGGCGTACACCTCGACAAACAGCTGGCCGGGGAGCTGTACCGGTTCGTGGCGGAGCGCCGCGGCGCCTTCGTGCAGCCGGCGCTGTTCGAGGCGTTTGGTCTGACCGTGATCGAGGCAATGACTTCCGGGCTGCCCACCTTCGCCACGCTTTACGGCGGCCCGCTGGAGATCATTCAGCATGGGGTCAACGGCTTCCACATCGATCCGAATCACGGTGATCGCTGCGCCGAGCTGCTGGCCGACTTCTTCGAGCGCTGCACTGCCGAACCGGACCACTGGGAGGCGATCTCCCAGGCCGGGCTGGCCCGGGTGCGCAGCCGTTACACCTGGGAGCTGTACGCCTCCCGGCTGTTGTCGCTCTCCTGCATCTACGGCTTCTGGAAGTACGTTACCAATCTGGATCGCGACGAGACCCGGCGCTATTTGGAAATGTTCTACGGCCTTTCCTACCGACGACTGGCCGATACCGTGCCGAGCTGACGAACGGGTTCACAGTGCAGGAGGCGGTGCGGCGCGATAATTCCTCGTTCCGCAGCCGACCGTAACCCACCGTGAACCACCCCCGCGTGCAAACCCGTGACGAGCTGTTGGCGCTATTGAAGGCGACCAAGCCCTCGGACGTCCCGCTGGGTCAGATGCTGGTCAGCGAAGGCAAGCTCTCTGCCGAGGACCTGGCGACGGTATTGGAATCGCAGCAGGGCAACCGCGGCAAGCACCTGGGCGACCTGCTGGTCGAACAGGGGCTGTGCAGCCGGGAGAGCATCACCGCCGCCCTCGCCAACAAACTCGGCATTCCGTACGTCAGTCTGGCGGACTTTCCCATCGAGCCGGACGTATTGGCCATGATCCCGGCCGACATCGCCTTGCAGTACGCCATTTTGCCCCTGGCGCGCGCCGGCAAGCACCTGATCGTCGCCATGGAAAATCCCCTGGATTGGGAGGCCATGGAGGTGCTGCGTTTCCATACCAACCACAACATCGACGCGGTCGTCTGCTCGCGTGCCGAAATCGGCAAGGCGCTGGAGCGCTACTATGCCGAACACGACGACGAAGAGGGGTTGGCCCGCGAGATCGTGGACGCCGTCGAGCAGGTCGAAACACCAGCGCAGGAGCGGCCGGTCTCGCTGCAGGACATCGCCCGCGAGGCGCAAAAAGTCCCCATTGTCCGGCTGGTCAATGCCGTGATCATCCAGGGAATCAGCCAAAGGGCCTCGGACATCAATATCCGACCGGGGCGCGCACATGTGGATGTCTACTATCGGATCGACGGTAAGCTCCATCACTCGCGTTCACTTCACCGCTCGCTGCTGCCGCCGCTGGTCAGTCGCATCAAGATCATGGGCGGGATGAACATCGCCGAGCGCCGCCTGCCCCAGGACGGCCACGCCCGCATGCACTATCGCGGCAACCTGATCGACCTGCGCATCTCCTCCATCCCCACGGTCACCGGCGAGAGTGTCGTGGTGCGGGTGCTGGACAAACAGGCCGGGCTGAAACCGCTGAATGAGTTGGGACTCTGTGACTCCGAGTTCAACGCCGTGCAGCGAATCATCAGCCGCAGCCAGGGCATGTTCCTGGTCACCGGTCCGACAGGGTCCGGCAAATCGACCACGCTGTATGCGGTCCTTCGTGCGATCCGCAACCGCAATCCGCACATCATCACCGTCGAGGACCCGGTGGAGTACGACATGGAAGGGCTGGAGCAGATCCAGGTCCTTCCCGCCAACGGCTACACCTTTGCGGAGGCGTTGCGCCACATCCTGCGCCACGACCCCGACGTCATCATGGTGGGCGAGATCCGGGACCTGGAGACCGCACGGATCGCCAACAAGGCGGCGCTCACCGGTCACCTGGTGCTCAGCACTCTGCACACCAACGACGCGGCAAGTACCGTTACCCGCTTGATCGATATGGGCGTCGAGCGCTATCTGCTGGGATCCACCCTGCTGGGGGTCATGGCCCAGCGGCTGGTGCGGGTGAACTGCCCCGAATGCCGCGAGGTGGAACCGGCGGACGAACAGGTTCGACACGCACTCGGGGTGGCCGAGGATGAGACCTTCTTTCGCGGAACGGGTTGTCAGGCCTGTCAGTTTACCGGCTACCGGGGCCGTCAGGCGGTCTGCGAGCTGCTGGAGGTGACGCCGACCATCGCGGACTTGATCGGACAGGGCGCCACGGCGCAGCAGATCCGTAACGCCGCCGTCGAGGACGGCATGCACCCGCTGACCGAAAACGCCCTCACCCTGGCCCGCCGCGGGCTCACCTCGCTGGAAGAGGTGTTTGCGGTTCGGCTTGAATAGGAGTTAAGAGTTACTCCGCTTTCGTCGCTCCCGCGAAGGCGGGAGCCCGGAAAATCACTGGATGGCCGCCTTCGCGGGCATGACGAATTAATCAGCGTTTCCCCTATCCCCATTCAACACGCCACCTCCACCCGATTGCGCCCAGCCGCCTTGGCGGCGTAGAGCGCTTCATCGGCGGCCTTGAACAACGCGGCCGCGTCACCGTCGTCGCAAGTGGCCAGGCCGATACTGCAGGTCACCCGGAACGGCAACCCATCCGCATCGATGTACAACTCATCCTCAAGCCGGGCGCGTACCCGCTCGGCCAGGTGGCGCGCCTTGTCCATGCTCGTCTCCGGCAGCACGACGCAGAACTCTTCACCGCCGAACCGTGCGGCGATGTCGGTGTAGCGAACGCTTTCGTGAATGAGGCGCGCCCCGGTGGTCAGCACCTCGTCCCCTTTCGGGTGGCCGTAACTGTCGTTCACCTGCTTGAAGTGGTCGAGGTCGATCACCATCAGGCAGAGGCGATGTCGGTAGCGACGTGCCCGCGCAAGTTCCTCGTCGAGCCGCGCCATCAAATAGCGCCGGTTGAACAGCCCGGTCAGGGCATCGGTGTTGGCCATCCGCTGCAGCTCGACCACCGTGCGCTTTTCCGCGCTGATGTCGCGGTGGAAGGCCACGAAGCTGTCGATCTCCCGGTCTGTTCCAAACACCGGCGAAATCGTCACGGCCGTCTCGAACAGCCGGCCGTCCTTACTGCAGTTGGTCAATTCGCCCCGCCAGACCCGGCCGCTGCGGATGGTGCGCCAGAGATCGGTGTAGACCAGGTCGGGGGTGCGGCCACTTTTCAGCAAGGCGGGTTTTTGGCCGACGACTTCGGCTGCCCCGAAGCCGGTCAGTTTGCTGAAGGCCGGGTTGACATAGCGTATACAGCCGGCAGAGTCGGTGATCATGACGCTTTCCGCCGCGCTGTCGATCACACGCTGAAGCGATGAGGTGTGGCCCGAGGCTGCCGCGTCGGAAGTCAGCACCCGGTCCAGACAAGCGGCGAGTCGCTCTCCGCTAAGTCCCGCCTTCGGCAGATAGTCCGCCGCCCCGCTCCGCAGCGAATCCACCGCCAACTGCTCATCGCCAAACCCGGTGATCATCACCAAAGGCGTCTGGATACCGCTCTGTCGCGCCTGACGCAGCAGTTCCAGTCCATCGGCATCCGGCAGACGGAAGTCGATGAAGCCGCAGTCGAACGTCCGGTCGCGCAGCAAGGCCAGGCCGGCGCCGGCGTCTGGCGCGTCCTCGACCTCCGTTTCCGGCACCGCCTTCGACAGGGCACGCCGGACGGCCAAGCGGTCGCATTCGTCGTCATCGACGACCAACAACCGTAGAGGCTGTCGCGCCATAGCAGAACCCCTCTCCCTGGAGTTTTTGTAATCCCTGCCTTTTAAAGTAGCGCAACCCGCAGGGTTGCCCAGCCGCTAACCGTGAAACCGTTTGCGAAACGAGAAATTGGGACGCATGCCGCCGTAGGTCCAGAGCCGAAGCGCCCGAGCCAGCTCCGGTTCCATATCGATGAAGGCCAGCCCCATCGCCCCATTGCGAGTCCAGACCACGGTCGCCCCCACGTCGCAGGTGAGTTCGCCGCCATCGACCGGGATCTTGAAGTGGAGCCGAACCGCACTATCCGCCGGCACCACCACGGGACCAGCTTGGAGCGACATCCCGCCGGAGCCGATATCCCGCGCCTGGCCGCTGATCAGGCCCAGCCGTTCGTACCGCACCACGGCATGCATCTGCACCGACTTGCGTCGACCTCTCCGCTGCTCCATTCCGGCGACCCTCGGCATCATTGAAGATGCGGATTTTCTGCGCATCGATAAGCCGCGTAAATCCGTAAACTTACCGATGCGGCTGCATAGGGCCGGCCCCCCGCGCCCGCAGGACACGATGCACGAGGTCCGCCAGCGAGCGGACCTGCATTTTGTCCATGATCCGGGCGCGATGGGTCTCGACCGTACGCCGGCTGATCCCCAATTCCGCTGCCACGCTCTTGTTCGACTGCCCGGCGACGAGCAGTTCCATGATCTGACGCTCCCGGGGTGTCAGCTGGGCCATGCGGGAGGCGACCTGGTCGCGCTCCTCCACCGTTTCGGAGCGATGGCGTCGCACGGCTTCCGCGCCCTCGATGCAGCGCTGCAACCGGGTCGCGTTGAGGTGGGCCTTGGGCAGGTAGTCGATGGCGCCGGCCTTGATGGCCTCGGCGGCCAGGAGTTCGTCGCCGTAACCGGTGAGAATCACGATGGGCGTATCGGCCCCCAGGGTGATGGCCTCACGCAACAGGTCGAGCCCGTTCCGATCCGGCAGGCGATAGTCGACCAGGGCGCAGGTATGGTGACCTTCGACCAGCCGCCGCAGCCCGGCCGAGGCATCCGGCGCCTCCTCGATCTCACCATCCGGATAACTGGCGCCGAAGGCTCGGCGCACGGCCATCCGATCGGCGAGATCGTCGTCGATCACGAGTATGCTCGGTGCGTCCGTCACGGCCTCCCTGCCCTACGTTGCACCAACCGGGTAGACCCGGAATTGCACCTGAGTATAGTTCGGGCGTCGGCTGACAGCGCGCACCGAGCCTCGACCTTGAGAATTCAACAGGATTAACAGGATTTTTCAGGATTAACAGGAAAAAAGCTCTATCTGTTTGGGGGTTGAACGGTCAAACCTCTAGTCGAACGTCCAAGCATGCGGTTTTCGCTTTCATTCCATCCTGTCAATCCTGAAAAATCCTGTTAATCCTGTTGAATCAATCTGAACAACCTCGAATCAAGGGTGCTCGCTCAGCTGCCAGTAGCGGCCGATGTTTCCGAACAGTTCCACCAGCTGCTCGTAGGAGACCGGTTTGATGAAGTAGCCGGCGACGTTGTACTCGAAGGCGGTCTCGCGATCGGCGGGCTGGCTCGATGAAGTCAGGGCGACCGCCGGCAGGGCCCGCAACTGGGGGTCGGCACGCAGTTCCTTCAAGAACGTGATTCCGTTCATCCGTGGCATGTTGAGGTCGAACAGGATTAGGATCGGCACCACCCGCTGCCCATTTTCACCGCGCAGAAGAGCCAGCGCGCGGTCGCCGGATTCGGCCACGTGCAACGGGTTGTCGATACCGTGCTTTTTGAAGGCGCGCTGGACCATCATGACGTCCACCTCGTCATCCTCCACCAGCAAAATGGGTCCTTTGTTCTTGTGCATGGCTTTTCAGTGTCGGTCGTGGCGGTCCGGAACGGGCATGTTCAGGTTCAACCAATAGCCGGCGATCTGCTTTAGCGCATCACTGAACTCGCGATAATCGACCGGCTTGCGCACGTAGCTGTTGGCCCCCAGATCGTAGCTGGTCATCACGTCGGTCTGTTCGATGGACGAGGTAAAAACAACCACCGGCGTCAGCCGGGTCCGGTTGTCCACGCGCAGCGCCTGGAGGACCTCCAGCCCCCCCATTTTGGGCAGCTTGAGATCAAGCAGGATCAGCCGCGGCGGCCGCTGTGCATGAAACAAATAGTCCAGCGCCTCGCGCCCGTTACGCGTGACGGTGGCCCGCTCGTGGAGGCCCATCGACCGCAACGTACGCAGGATCAGCTCCTCGTCATTGGGATCGTCCTCCACCAGCAGGATGGTGGCATTGTCCATTTTTCCTCCTTATTAGAATCGGACATCGGGCAACACGCCGCCTGGCAGCTGCGTGGCACCTAGTTATATGTTAGACGAAGCTTCGCAATTGCTCTCATCGGACAACGTAAAGAAGATCGTGGCCCCGCCGTCCGGAACCCCTTCGGCCCAGCAGCGCCCCCCGTGGCGTCGAACGATGCGCAGGACGGTTGCCAGACCGATTCCTGTCCCCTCGTATTCCGGGCCGTGCAGGCGGTGGAAAGGCCGGAACAGGCTACCCGTATCCAGCAAATCGAATCCTGCACCATTGTCGCGCACATAAAAGACGCATTCGCCATTCGCCCGCTCTGCGCCGACCTCGATGACAGCCGGATCCCGAGCAGCGGAGAATTTCCATGCATTTTGTAACAGATTTTGCAGCAAGAGGCGTAGTAGTGTCGGGTCTCCCCGGGTTTTTAACGTGGGAGCAATGCGCCATTCCACCGGCCGTGCCGGCTCGGTCGCCCCGATCTCGTCCGCGACTTCGCGCGCCAACACGCTTAAATTCACCGGCTCAAGGGCCAGTTCACGGCGGATCACCCGGGAGAGCACCAGCAGCCCGTCGATCATCTGGCCCATGCGGGTCGCCGCATCCTGCATCCGGTGGAGGTAACTCCGTGCCTGGTCGTTCAGTTGCGGGCCGAAGTCCTCGATCAGGGCGTGGGCGAAACCGTTTACCGCCCGCAACGGCCCCCGCAGATCGTGGGATACCGAATAGCTGAACGATTCCAGTTCGCCGTTCAGCTCCTTGAGGTCCCGGGTGCGCTCCGCGACCGTGCGCTCGAGCTCGGCGCCGTAGCGCCGTCGTTCCGCTTCCAGGCGGTGGCGCTCGGAGGTGTCGCGGAAAGTCCCCATGAACAGGGTCTGTTCACCAGCTGGTATGCGCGCCCCGGCCACCTCGACCGGCGAAAGGCTGCCGTCCTTGTGCAATACCATGTGCTCACTGAGGGAAAAGCCGTAGTTCTCCATGCTGCGGAAGGCCGCGGCCAACCGCTCCTGCTCCTCGGGCGGATGAATATCTGTAGGGCGCAGTTCCAGCAGCTCTTCACGGGTGAATCCCAACAACTCTTCGGCGCGACGATTGGCGTCCACAAAGCGGCCCTCCACATTGGCCACCAGGATGGCGTCGCCGGCGTTCTCCATGATCGCGCGATAGCGCTGCTCCGACTGCTCCAGTGCACGCTGGGCCTGCAGCCGCTCGCTGATGTCCCGGAATACGACCACAGAACCCGTAACGTGACCTTCGGCGTCGTGCAGTGGCGCGGCCGTATAGTCCACCGGAATGTCAGCGCCACTGTGGTTTCGGAACATGTCGCTGTCGACGTGCCTAACTTGGCCATCTTGGGCGGTCCGGCGAATGGGACACTCGTGCGGGCCCCCATCTTCCCGTGACCCGTGCAGAAGGACGTGGATATCCCGGCCGATCAAGTCGGCCGACCGCCAGCCGGTGAGCCGTTCCAGGGCCGGATTGATGAACGTCGCCCGGCCCTCGACGTCCATCCCGAATACCCCCTCCCCGACGGAGCGCAGAATGGAGCTGAGTTCTTCATTGCTCCGCCGCAGAGCCAGTTCGGCACGGACCCGCTGGGTAATGTCACGACTGACGTGCACCACGCCGGTCGGCCGCGTCCCTTGTCCGCTGATGGGCGAGAGCGTGATCTGGTGCCACTCCCCCTTGTCTTTGAACGCGAGTTCGAAACTCAGGCGGTGCGCCACGCCGCCCGCCAGGCCGGCGCACACCGGGCACTCGCTCTTGGCGAGCCCCCGGGGGTGGAGCAGCTCATGGCAGTCCCTACCGATGAAATCCATCTCGCCGGTCAGCCGACGTGCGGCCTCGTTCATCTGCCGTAGCGTACCGTCCTGATCCAGCACCACTGTGGGGTCGGGTACCGCATCATATGTCGTGGCGCCCTGCGCCAGGGTTCGGAACGGCTGCGTCAGCGTTGTCCGGATCAGCGAGATGAAAATGAGCCAGAAGGAGACCAGCTTCCCGAGGTGGCCAACGAAGTTTTCCAGGCCGTAGACCGTTTGGTAAAGCGTAAAGGCAAATTCGGAGAGGATGGTCACGCCGATGGCCAAACTCATCAGACTCACCACACGGTGATCCAGGCCACCGCGCTTCTCCCAAAGGTGCCACAGCGCCACAAACAACATGCCGATGATGGCGTATTCGCTGTACACCTTGAAGTCGGTGAGTCCCGAACCCGGAATGAAGGCATCCGGAAAACGATCGGTCAGGATCACCCCGGCAATCAGAGCCGCCAACAGGCCGAAGCCGGCAAATGCCGGCCCCGGGGTCAGTTTGCGGGTAACGAACAGCGGCGCCAGCAACAAGGTGCCGGCCTCCATGTAACGCGCCGCGATCCAGAACTGCGTGGCCCTGTTTCCACCGTCTTCCGGCAAGACGGACAACCCTTCGTAGGCCAGCGTATGCAACAGGTCCACGGCGCCGATCCAGAGATAACCGGCCGACAGGAAGATCAGGAAGTTGTTGCGGGAAAACGGATAGGTCTGCCAGCCGATCACCCCGACCAGCACGGCAACCATGATGGCGAACAGCTCGGCCAGGGTGTGGAACAGGATGAAGCTGTAGAGCGCCGTGGAGGCCAGCACCACCAGCATCAGCACCAAGCTGAACAACCCACTTCCGTTCAGCGGCGATGACAGGAAACTGACCCGGCGTGAAGCCATCGGATGTCCCTCGACGCTCAAAAAAAAACGGCCGGGGCATTAGCTCCGGCCGTTTTAGTATGGCGCGCCCGGAAGGATTCGAACCTCCGACCGCCTGGTTCGTAGACACCTTGAAGAAACGGCACAAAACGCATATTCTTCAAGAACTTATCCGACCATTGACCGTCCCGGGCACGGTCACTAACAGACAAAGTAGGACTTTTACAATCAAGCGGTTGCAATCCCGTTTTGTTGCGGATTTAAGGTCGCAGGGCTCGCAATCGGCACAGCCGGAGGCACGATCGGAACCCGCTGCGCTAGTCGTTGATTATACCGATTCTAGCCTCGGGTTTGACAACTAAGCGAAGGAGAAAACGCTCGTTTAACTCCGAGGTGGAGGCACAACCTCCACAGCCAAGCGCAGGCCCCGGGCCTCCGTGTCAGAGCTACGCCCACGCTCTTTGACCACGATAACTGCCCCGCCGGGGCGAGACCAGGAGGGGGAGTAGGGAAACGCAGGCGCGTCGAAGCGCCATCGCCCGCCCTGTCCGACGTCGAACCACAACCGGCCATCCCGGTACATCACCCAGGCCCTCACACGGCCCTCGAATACCGGGCCCTTCACCCGCAGTTCAACCGGTCGAAGATCCCCTTCGGCGATGAAGAACGAGGAGCGAAGGACCGGATACCAGCCGTCGCGGTAGCCCACACGACCGCTGCGCACAGTCACTCGCAGGAGGGCCCCCTGATACCACACCTGACCCGCTCGGATCTGCGCAGCCCGTGCCTGCTCTGCCTCACTCGGCACACCCGGTGGCGGGTTCGGATCTTGGACCCAACCGCCGTCAGCACTAGCGCCTCTTCCGGCCGGACCCAAAGCGCATCCGCTCGTCAAGACTGCCAAGGCAACGGCGGCGACCAAGCGATTAGCGCACACCGTATTAACGACAGCTGATTGAGCGCCCTAGCACCCGCTCTAGGGTTCGCTTCGAGCCGCGAAGGCTAGTCGAGCGGTCATACCACCTCTTAAAGTCCGCGTTGTAGTGGCCGACCGAAAACGCATCGCCACAGGCAATCTCTCCCAAAATTGTCTGCTGTATCTTAGACCCGGCGGGCAGCGTGACTCCGAAGGCCTTCGCGCTCGCGATAATGGCATTCATCTGATGCAATTCCCCGCCCTTCAACCCGAAGCGGGCCGGTATCATGGTGATGACCGACGGCTCAATGTTTTCCCCGAAAGCCATTTCCACATCATAGGTGACCTGCAGCAGCACATCTCCGTTATTCCGCGGAACGACACGAAGCTCACAAAAAACGCCACTTTCAGAAGCAAGGTAATCCTTAGAGCTATTGCGTGCCCAATGTTCTTCTACCACCCAATCCGCATGAGACGGAAGAATCCAAGTTAGCGCCAATACTAGTGCTAGAGCGATCGATTTAGGCATTCTCGATTTTCCTTCTTTTGGGGTGCTGTGGTGCTACTTATCATTCTTTTTGACTCTTAACCCGTGAGGCCCCCTTGTCACTTACCGGGGAGTAACCTAAGTAACCTGGCCTTGCAAATCGCAAAGTGTTCGCGCGGGATTAATCAGGGAAAAGTCATGCGCTGGAAAGAATCTCATCGAACAATCTTTTGCGCTGATGTTCATCGCCGCCGCTATATACGAACGGCAGTTCCGGTAAGGTGTGATGTGCCTGCATCCATTTACTGCCCTGCTGCTCATAGCTTCCGGTACTAAGCTTTGCGCCAACAACCGCATTGGCGCCGAGCTGCTTGGCTTCCGGCAGCATCGAAAGCAAAGCCTCCCTCTTGGCGAGAGAGTAGTCATGCTGACCACTGGTTGGGTTGGATGTACCGCTTACGGCACCGAGCACATTCAGGATCTCACGCCCCAGGATCATGTCGGTGGTGACCAACAGCACCTCACGGTTGAATCGCAGCTAACTCGCTCTAAACCCTCGGAGCATCTCCGGTTAAGCGCCGGCGAGATTTTCGCGCATTGCCCACGACGATATACAGGAAAAGGCCCAAGAGTGTGACAAACGTTGCCCCGATGAAAAGTCCGACCCCGATTACGAAGCTAGATACACCCATTGCTACCCACTGATCTCAAAGCGTTCATCCACAAAACAAAACGCCTCCACGCGTCCTCCTCCAGACGCGGACATCGCCCAAGTCAGCACACAAACCTCTTGTAACGTGGAGCTGCGCATAGAGCAACACGGCCTGCCGGCGGAGCCTGAGACGATTTAGAATCGCAAAACTCCTACTCCAAGGTTGGGCACACCAACCAACGCTTTTCGTTTCTGTTAGTCGAGTAAAAAGCGAGAAAGCGGGCAAAACACGCGCCCGCTTTCGACTGCCAGGAATGACAACTCGTACGCTTAGAGATCAGACGCAGCTTTTTTCGCGTTCTTTTGTTTAATATCGTCTTCAATCAAAGACTTCATTTTTTCAACTTCCTGTAGTGCCGGGACAAAGGTATACGTCAATGATGTACTCTGCCGGTTGCCGAAGCCGAACGTATTTCTATTCATGGCAATATCGACATCTCCATCCCGGTATTTGTAGTTCTGTTCAAACCCCATACCCTGAGGCGAAGCGGAGCCATATTTAGTGTCCAGCGCATCTTTCAACGTCTTGAACGTCTCCCCTGCATCAGCCCAAGTTACTGAAACTTGATACAGCTTCTTGCTTGGGGAAAATTTTAGCCACGCTTCGCGCACGGAACCGAACTTGTCAAACCGCTCGAATGAGCCGACCTTAATAATCGGCAGATCGTTACCATACCCTTTGTACCCGTAGTCGTCCTCAAAACGGGCCCCAGACTTCTTCAATGAGGTGATTACCTGGTCTCGTGTCTGCTCACCGAGTCCCAGTCCCAGATATTCGGCGGCATGAGCGGAACTGACCAAAGACGCGAGAAAAAGCCCTGCTGACGCAATGATTCGAAATTTCACTCTATGCTCTCCTTCTGAGTTTATGTACAGCTACTTCGTCCTGGGTTCCCTCTGCTCCCCAACGTAGACGCAGAAAGCAGAATTGTAGCCATTGAACGCCACGGAATAATTGAAGTCGCAAAAATGCGCTGGATTCTTGGTGGCGACAATATCCCCTTTCTTGCAGATGCTGCCCAGGCCCTCGACTAGCGAATCATTGTCGGCCCCCAAACACGCCTGTCCTGTCGGTGCCTGCTCGTAACACCCCCCAAGTAGCATTGGGAGCACCGCTATCGTCAGCCGACTCTGCATCGGGTGCCTCGCTCACCGGCATCCAAGCGAGGAGCCAATGCTTCGAAGATTCTGGGGGGACCAACATGGCACCCATGCCTCTCGACCGTGACAAGCGCGATTTTGCGGCACCCGAAACGGCCAGTTCAGCGGCCGGCGCAAGGACCGCGAGGGTCAAACGGCGATCCACCGCGGGTAACTTGCGGCACTTCTAGCCGATAGACTGTGCTGGCGCCTTTTCTGTTAAAACGGCATCACCGTAAGCCAGCAGGTAGGTGACCTCCCACTGAGAACCTTGCTGCTGGTACGATCCAGCAACTACCCGCACGTTTACAACAGCGTTCGCCCCTTTTTCCTTGGCCGCAGAAAGAAGGCCCCGGAAAATGCCATCGCTAACTTGTGGGACATCACCAGCGATTCCCTTCTTTGTATATTCGTAACTACTCGCCCCCTTTCGCTGGTGGCGGCGATCAATTCTGTTTATCCGTCGATCGAAACAACTGAATAGCATCAAGTTGCGATGCCGTGATCAA
>JAWLGP010000031.1:0-42147 GCA_041685045.1 Gammaproteobacteria bacterium | reverse complement strand
TTCTGCGCGAGTGAGTATGACTGAGGAGCCCGGTGCGGGAAAACCGCACGCCGGGATCTGTGCAGGGGGCACCGGGTAACCGGTGTTCCTACTGCGACGGCGTCATAGGAGCGGCCGTGTGCTGAAACGAGTTCTGGCTTTTGCGTTACTTGCTGCTCCGCTTGCTGCCTGGGTGCTCGTCAAGCCAATTCGCGTCATTGCTCCGACATTGGCTGGCGTTACCTGCGAAGGGAATGTCTGTGTCGATGATCTCTCTCGCTTGTCAGAGGCGCAACGACTCGCCGGAGAGGCGGTTGAGTTCGTTCAGTCCAATGTCGGTAGATTGCAGGAACCGCCTCGCATGATTTTTTGCTCAGGCAGGGCATGTTCGAAGTCCTTCGGTTTCACCTATGACGGCGCGTACAACGTTGGTACGTTCGGATTGGCCATCAGCTACCGAGGCTGGCATCCTTACTTTGTTCGCCACGAACTAATTCATCATCTGCAAAACGAGCGCCTAGGCAGCCTGAATGCATGGTTGTTCAAGCCGAACTGGTTCAAAGAAGGAATGGCCTACTCGCTCAGCCAGGACCCTCGTCGTCCCTTGCCAGAGGCACTGGAAAGCTATCGTACGACGTATGAGGCCTGGGCCAAGGGGATAGCACTGCAGGATATCTGGGCTGAAGCCGAGCACCTTAAAAGTGACTCTCAACCATTCCGTTGAACGGGCGTTCTCCAGCAAAGTTCGCCCAAAAAGAGTGAGCAGATGAATTGGGCTTTTGTCGATTACGAAAACGTAGGCTCGTTAGAAGGTCTGAATATTTCCGACTATGAGCGAGTGATCGTCTTCTGTGGTCCGAAGAACACAAGAATCAAGGTGGGTGCACTTCCAACCGAAGGGTTCTGCCGAATAGAGCTTATCGGCGTGACTACGACGGGAGCCAATAACCTGGATTTCCATTTGGCGTTTCACCTTGGACGATTTCATGAAGTCGCAGACAAGAGCGTGTCGTTCCACATCATCAGTAACGACTCCGGCTTTAATGGGCTGGTAAACCACCTCAAAAAGCTCGGAAGAAGCTGCAAGAAAGTCGGAACGAAGGTGGTGGCGCCCAAGCAAGCGGTACCCCCAATATTAAGTGAAGAGGCTTCTTTGGTGGTCATGCGCCTCAAACAGCTCGATGGACGGAAACGGCCACGGAAAAAGGCGAGCTTTGTCAATTGGATAAAGTCGCAGTGCCAAGGACTTGCGAATGGGGCGCACCCAGAGGCGGTATGCAACGAGCTTGTAAGCGCGAAGCTCATTCGGGAGTCAGGGGCTGTCATCGCGTACGAAATCGAGCGGTAACAAGCCTATCAAACTGTACCAGATAACCAGGACATCCATCGCTGTGGGATGGATACTGCGGCTAATCCAGACACTGACTCGCGGCGATTTAGCCCCGCGATGCGGCTTGTTCCTCTCCGGCATTTTACGAAAGCCGGCCATGGCAATTGACCAACTTCCTCTACCGAGCTGAGCTTGCCCCCCCCCGCATCAACTGCGTCCTGCGCCCGGCTTTGCACCTCCCCCGCCGATAATCCTAAGATCCGTGCGCCGAACTACATGACGACAGCCTCTTCATGATTGACTGGAACCGCATCGATACCGTCCTGCTGGATATGGACGGCACCCTGCTCGACCTCAACTTCGATACCTACTTCTGGGTCGAACACGTTCCGCAGCGCTATGCGGAGAAGCACGGCATTAGCGTCAAACAAGCCAAGGCGGAGCTCTACCCCCGCATGCACGCGGTGGAGGGCACCATGGACTGGTATTGCCTCGATTACTGGGGGCGGGAACTGGGGCTCGATGTGGCCCTGTTGAAGCAGGAGGTGGACCACCTCATCGCGGTCCATCCCTTCGTAATCGAATTTCTGGATGCAGTCCGCCGTAGCGGGCGCCGGGCGGTGCTGGTGACCAACGCCCATATGCGCAGTCTGGAGCTGAAGATGGAGAAGACCCGCCTTGGCGGCCATCTCGACGCACTGGTCTGCTCCCACGACTTCGGCATGCCGAAGGAGAACCCGCACTTCTGGAGCCTGCTCCAGGGGCGAGAGCCGTTCGAACCGGCACGGACACTGCTGGTGGACGACAGCCTGGCGGTGCTGCGCTCGGCACGGGAATACGGCATCGCGTCGCTGCTGGCGGTGCACAAGCCGGATACCCAGCGCCCCGCACGGGATGTGGAGGAATTTGACGGGATCCACAGCTTCCGGGACATCATGCCGGACTTGGCCCGATGAGATTATGGGGCGCGACCTATTCAACAGGATTTACAGGATTTTTCAGGATTAACAGGAAAAGGCTCGTTTAATTGAGGGTATTTGAGGCGGCACGCCTCTGCTCGAAACGTCCAGCTCCTGGTTCGGGCCATCCAAATCCTGTCCATCCTGAAAAATCCTGTTAATCCTGTTGAATACCATTGCCTCCGAGGCCAATCGCGGCGGGATCGACCTTCGTTTATACTTGCGCGCTTTGGCGATTTCGGCGCGAGCGGAGACTTTTCGATGCGTTTTTGTTGGGCCCAGTATGCGCTTTGGATAGTGATAGCCGTGCTCGGCACGGGGGCGATTCTCTCTGGTTGCGGGGCCAAGGGCCCGCTCTATCTGCCCGAGGCCGAGCAGCAGAAGATCCGGGCACGCGCCGCTACGCCGGCGACGGTCGAAGCCACCACCGAAGCTACGACCCCGGCTGCCGATACTGACGCGCAGACGCCCGCCGGCGGCGCCCACAGCCCGGAGTAAACGCCTTGGACCATTTTGGATATCGCGACGGTCGCCTATTCGCCGAAGACGTCGATCTCGCCGACGTCGCCGAACGCTTCGGTACGCCCACCTACGTCTATTCCCGCGCCACCATCGAGCGCCACTGGCAGGCCTTCGACGCTGCCTTCGCCGGGGTCGAGCACCTGGTCTGCTATGCGGTCAAGGCCAATTCGAACCTGGCGGTGCTGAACCTGATGGCCCGGCTCGGTTCCGGTTTCGACATCGTCTCCGGCGGTGAACTGGAACGGGTGCTGGCCGCCGGCGGCGACCCGGCCCGGGTGGTCTTCTCCGGGGTGGGCAAGCGCGCCGACGAGATGCGCCGGGCACTGCAGGTCGGTATCCGCTGCTTCAATGTCGAGTCGTTGCCGGAGCTGGAGCGGCTGAACGCCGTGGCCGGCGAGTTGGGGGTGAAGGCCCCGGTCGCCCTGCGGGTGAACCCCGACGTGGACGCCGGCACCCACCCCTACATCTCCACCGGGCTCAAGGAAAACAAGTTCGGTATCGACATCGCCGAGGCGGAGGCGGTCTACGCCAAGGCCGCTGCGCTGCCGCACCTGGAGGTGACCGGCGTCGACTGCCATATCGGTTCACAGATCACCGAGGAGCGGCCGTTCGTCGACGCCCTCGAACGGGTGCTGTTGCTGCTGGATCGCCTCTTCGATCGCGGCATCGCCCTGCGCCACCTGGACCTGGGCGGCGGTCTCGGCATCACCTATCGCAGCGAGCAGCCGCCGCTGCCCGGCGACTATGCCGCGCCGCTGCTCGACCGGCTCGCCGGCCGCGATCTGGAAATCTACCTGGAACCGGGGCGCGCCATTGTCGGCAATGCCGGCGTGTTGCTGACCCGCGTCGAGTACCTCAAGCACACCGCACACAAGGATTTCGCCGTGGTCGATGCGGCCATGAACGACCTGATGCGCCCATCGCTCTACGGCGCCTGGCAGGCGATCATCCCGGTGGTGCCGCGCGGCGAGATGGCCGGCCGCCGTTACGATGTGGTCGGTCCGGTGTGCGAAACCGGCGATTTTCTCGGCAAGGAGCGGGAACTGGCGCTGGCCGAGGGCGACCTGCTGGCCGTGCGTTCGGCGGGGGCCTACGGCTTCTCCATGAGTTCGAACTACAACACCCGGGCTCGCGCCGCCGAGGTGATGGTCGATGGCGCCGAGGTCCACGAAGTGCGCGCCCGCGAGCAGGTGGCGGACCTCTACGCCGGCGAGCGACTGCTGCCCTGACCCGATGCAGCGGGTGCCCGAACCGGAGCTGATGGACGAGGAGGCGCAGGCCTGCGCCTACGCCCTGGCCGATTTTGCGGAGCCGCACGACCACTTCGTGGCCCTGTTCGGTGAGGCCCATCCGGACCACTGCCCGGTTTCGGTGCTGGATCTCGGCTGCGGTCCCGCTGACGTCACCCTGCGTTTCGCCCGCGCCTACCCCGCCTGTGAAGTGCATGGCGTGGACGGTGCCGCTGCCATGCTGCGCTTCGGCCACGAGGCGGTGGCGGAAACCGGTCTCGGCCACCGGGTACGACTGCTGCACGGCTACCTCCCCGGCGCCACGCTACCCCGCACCGGTTACGACACCCTGATTAGCAATAGCCTGCTGCACCATCTGGCCAATCCGATGGTGTTATGGGAGGCTATCGCCCAATACGGGGCACCGGGAGCGGCAGTATTCGTGATGGACCTGCGGCGGCCGGCCGATGTCGACACCGCCCGCGCCATGATGGAGCGCTATGCCGCAGGCGAGCCGGAGGTGCTGCGGCAGGACTTCTTCAATTCGCTGCTTGCCGCCTACGAGCCCGCCGAGGTGCAGGCCCAACTGGACGCGGCGGGGTTGCCGCTGAAGGTCTCGGTGGTCAGTGATCGGCACCTCACCGTCAGCGGGCGTCTGCCGGGGTGAGTGCCGCAGGGACTTGCGGTCGGGGGAGAGGGGCACCCCGGCTTTCGACTAGCTGAGAATGGCAGCCATGCGACTGAGATTCGCCAAAATGCACGGCCTCGGCAACGACTTCGTGGTATTCGACGGGGTCCGCCAGGCGGTTGAACTCACCTCCGAACAGGTGCGGTTTCTGGCCGATCGCCGCTTCGGCGTCGGCTGCGACCAGGTCCTGCTGGTGGAGCCGCCGAACCGGCCCGATGCCGACTTTCGCTACCGTATTTTCAACGCCGATGGCAGCGAGGTGCAGCAGTGCGGTAACGGCGCCCGCTGCTTTGCCCGTTTCGTCCGCGACGAGGGCCTTACGGATGCCCATGAAATCCCGGTGGAGACCGCCTCCGGCTTGATCGTCCTCTATGTGCAGGATGATGGCCGGGTGCGGGTGAATATGGGCGTGCCCCGCTTCGAACCGGCCGCGCTGCCGATGATTGCCGAGCAGGAACGTGATCGCTACGCCCTGGCCGCTGCCGGGCAGACGGTAGCGGTCGGCGCCGTCTCCATGGGCAACCCCCACGCGGTGGTCGAGGTGGCTGACCTGGACGCCGCGCCGGTGGCCACCCTCGGTCCGGCTCTGGAGTCGCACGAGGTGTTCCCCGAGCGGGTCAACGTCGGTTTCATGCAGGTATTGAACCCCCGCGCCGTCCGCCTGCGCGTCTACGAACGCGGCGCCGGCGAAACCCTGGCCTGCGGCACCGGCGCTTGCGCCGCTGTGGCGGTAGGCCGGCGCTGGGGCATACTGGAGTCGAGCGTCGACGTCGAGCTGCCGGGCGGGCGGTTGCGCATCGAGTGGGAAGGAGAGGGGCAACCCCTGTGGATGACCGGCCCGGCGCAACGGGTCTTTGACGGCGAGATCGAGCTATGAAGGAACAGACCGATATCAACACGCGGCCCCCGGTGCTCGATGAGCGCGAAGTGGCGGCCTACCTCGAGGCGCACCCGGATTTCTTCGTGCGGCACGACGGCCTGCTGTCGGAGCTGAAGATCCCGCACGCGAGCGGCGCCGCCGTTTCCCTGCTGGAGCGGCAGTTGCAGGTGATCCGGGAGAAGAACGGCGAACTCGAGCGGCAGCTCAAGTCACTGGCCCGCACCGCCCAAGGCAACGAAAAACTGCTGGAGCGGTTGCAGGCGATGATCCTGAAGCTGATCAGCAGCACCGACCTGGATGACGCGCTGCGGCTGATAGACCGCTCGTTACGCGACGACTTTCACGCCGATTTCGTCGCCCTGCGGCTGTTCGGCGACTGGGCGCGCCCGGAGAACATCGACCCGGAGAACATCGACCCGGAGCACCCCTCCCTGAAGACCATCGCCACGACCCTGAGCCGCCGCGTGCCGGTGTGCGGTTATCTGACCCCGGAGCAGAAGGCGTTTCTCTTTGGCTCCCAAGCCGAACAGGTGGTCTCGGGACTTTTGATCCCGCTGTGCGAGTCGCCCTGCGACGCCTGTCTCGGCGTGGTGGCGGTGGGCAGCGTCGACCCCAAGCGCTTCCATCCCGAGATGGGCACCGCTTTCGTCGCCCACCTGGGGGCGGTCACCACGCGCATTCTGCGCACCCACCTGGAGGGAAGTCGTGGATAGCTCGGCCCAGGAACTACTGGACCGATTTCTCCGCCATCTTCAGCACGAGCGCCGTCTCTCTCCCCACACGGTGGACAACTACGCCCGCGACCTGCGGCATCTGGCCGAATTCTGTGACAGTCGCGGCCTCGAGCGCTGGAACGCCGTTGACGTCCACCAGGTGCGAGCCTTCGTCGCCTGGCGCCACCGCCGCGGCACGGGTGGACGCAGCCTGCAGCGGGAACTGTCGGCCCTGCGCACCTTTTTCAATTTCCTGATCCGTGAAGGGCTTGTCGGTCACAATCCCGGGGTCGACGTGCCGGCACCCAAGGCCGAAAAGCGGCTGCCGAAGGCCCTCGACGTCGATCAGGTCTCCCGGTTGATGGCCATCCCGGGCGACGACCCGCCGGCAGTGCGCGATCGGGCGATGCTGGAGCTGATGTATTCGTCCGGGCTGCGCTTGGCCGAGCTGGTGTCGCTGAACCTGAACGACGTTGACCGCAAGGACGCCGTGGTGCAGGTCACCGGCAAGGGCGCCAAGGCCCGGGTGGTGCCGGTGGGCAGCAAGGCGCTGCAGGCGCTGGCCGACTGGCTGCGGGTGCGCGGGCAATTGGCGGCGCCAGACGAGGCGGCCCTGTTCGTCGGCGCCAAGGGGCGGCGCATCGCACCCCGCACGGTTCAGCAGCGCTTTCGCGACCACGCCCTGCGCCAGGGCATCGAGGTCTCGGTCCATCCGCACATGCTGCGTCACTCCTTTGCCAGCCACATCCTGGAGTCCTCCGGCGACCTGCGCGCGGTGCAGGAGCTGCTGGGGCACGCCGATATCGCCACCACCCAGGTCTACACCCATCTCGATTTCCAGCACCTGGCCCGGGTCTACGACCAGGCCCATCCGCGCGCGCGTCGCAAACGTGAACCCAAGCCATAACTGATTCCGCCCTTCGTGGCACAATCGGGCCCGGTCGCCAAACCCGCCGAACGCCCATGCGCCTACCGCTCGCCCTCCTTGTCGCCCTGTTGGCCCTCGTCCCGGGGTTGGCCCCGGCCTCCGGCGGTGAAAGCAAGCCCGCACCTGCCCCGGGCCAGCCGATCTACCTGCCCCTGGGCGAAGCCTTTGTCGTCAACGTCGCCGACCCCAACCGCCGCCGGCTGCGCTTCATGCAGGTCGATGTCCAGGTGATGACCCATCGGCCCGAGGTGGCCGCCGCCCTCGAGGCCAACCAGCCGCCAGTGCGGGACGCCATGATCATGCTGCTCGCCCACCAGGACAGCGAAACCATGACCAGCATCGAGGGCCGTGAGCGGATCCGGCAGGAGGCGCAGGGCGTGCTCCAGCAGGTCCTGCAGGAGGTGGCCGGACTGGAGGAGGGCGTCGAGGCGGTCTACTTCACCGACTTCGTCATCCAGTAGGTTGCCTCCGGATCCCTCGCGATTTTCCAATTCAACAGGATTAACAGGATGTTTCAGGATTAGCAGGATAAGGCCCTTTTTTCTCAGGACTTTGAGAAGAAGAACCTTTGCTCGATATTCTGCACGTGGTTTATGCCTTTCATCCACATCCTGTTAATCCTGAAAAATCCTGTTAATCCTGTTAAATGCAGCGCAACGGCCGGCTAAATCGACTGCAGCAACCGCCGGACCATCCCCTCCGCCTGGGCCAGATAACCACCGCCGAACAGGTTGAAGTGGTTGATGATGTGGTAGAGGTTGTAGAGGGTCTTGCGGCGGGAACAGCCGGCGTCCAGCGGCCAGGCCGCCTCGTAGGCGCGATAGAATGCCGAACTGAAGCCACCGAACAGCTCGGTCATGGCCAGGTCTGCCTCGCGGTCGCCGTAGTAGGTCGCCGGGTCGAAGATCACCGGCTCGCCATCGCGCCGGGCGGCGAAGTTCCCGCCCCACAAGTCGCCGTGCAGCAGCGAAGGCTCGGGCCTGTAGTCGGCAAACAGCTCGGGCAGGCGCGTGGTCAGCGTCTCCCCGCCGCTCAGCAGTGCGCGGCTGGCGCCGTTGCGGGCCGCCAGCTCCAGCTGAAAACCGAGCCGCTTCTCCTGCCAGAAACGGATCCAGTCGTCGTCCCAGCCATTGGGTTGCTGGGTCGAACCAATGGTGTTGTCGCGGTGCCAGCCAAAGCGCTCGGCGGTGTGCCGGTGCATCGCCGCCAACTGGCGGCCCAGTGCCTCGCCACCGCCGCGACCACCCAGTGCCAGCTCCTCCAGCACCAGATAGGCCTGACCGGCGGCGACACCCCAGCAGATTGGGTTCGGCACCTGCACCGTGTTCGTCGCGGCGATCGCCATGAGCCCCTCCGCCTCGGCCTCGAACATCTCCAGCTTCTCGGCGGCGTTGGTCTTCACGAAATAACCCACCCCGTCGCCGCGGACCCGCCATGCCGAATTGATGCAGCCGCCACCGATGCCCTGGGTCGTCTCGACGCTGAACGGGTGCCCGGTAGCTGCCTCGATGTGACGGCTGATCTCGCTCCAAAAGCTCATGAGTCCGGCTCCAACTATTGTTGTTTCGTGACTACTCGCCCTTTGCGTCATTCCCGCGCAGGCGGGAATCCAGGGAACGGTCAATGGATCCCCGCCGAAGCCTGCCCTCGAATTTTTATCGGGGGCGGGGAAGACGGATGCCCTTTATCGCGCGGGACATCGAGAGCGTACCCGGGCGAGCAGTCACGTTGTTTCCACTATTCTATGTGATCAGGCAACGGCACTGCTGGCGTGTCGCCAGCAAGTGAGCGGTCACTATCGCGGTTTATGGCGCTATAAAAGCAGCTCCGGTTGTTTTTGTCGGCAACCTCGGTACCCTCTGTCCTGTGCCCAGTGGAACAAGACCTATGGCCAAGCTGTACCCGGAAATCGACCATGAGATGGCCGCCTGGATCGAGGCGCAGCCCCTGTTCTTCGTCGCCAGTGCGCCGTTGGCGGCCAACGGACACATCAATCTCTCGCCCCGCGGGCTCGACACTTTTCGCGTCGTCGGTCCCCGCGAAGTCGCCTATCTGGACCTGACCGGGAGCGGTAACGAAACCGCCGCCCACCTGGCGGAGAACGGGCGTATCACGCTGATGTTCTGTGCCTTTTCCGGCAAACCCCGAATTCTCCGCCTGTTCGGCCAGGGCATGGTGGTGTTGCCGCAGGAGCCGGAATGGGATTCCCTGCGCTGCCTGTTTCCGGCCCATCTCAAGGGCGAGCGCCAGATCATCCGCGTCGATGTGCGCCGGATTCAGACCTCCTGTGGGTTCGGCGTCCCCTTGATGGAATATCAGGGGCAGCGGGATGACCTGCCGGCCTGGACCGAACGGAAGGGAGAGGAGGGGATCCGTGACTATCATGTCCGCAAGAACGCCGTCAGCATCGACGGCCTTCCCGCCCCCGGAATCCTGACGAAAATTTGAAAAGCTTAAAACTTCCAAGCGATTACAAGCAACGCCCCGCCTCGACGGATCCCTTATAATGGCCTCAGCGCCACCGCAAAGGAGGGGCCGTTTCCTTGGCAAAATCCGGCAACACCGCACTGACCGAATGGGTGGAGCGGATCCGCGACCAGGAGATGCCCATCTTCGGCCACACGGTCCAGCGCATCGTCAGTGTTTCCAAGGATGACGAGGCCCCCGCCGCCGAGCTGGCGCGGGTGATTCTGCAGGACGCATCCATGACCGCCCGCGTCCTGAAGCTGGCCAACACCATCTACTACAACCCGCGCGGACAGAGCATCAGTACGGTCAGCCGTGCCGTGGTGGTGCTCGGATTCAACGTCGTCCATAACATGTGCCTGTCGATCGCCCTGGTGGACAGCTTTGTCCAGGGGCGCACGCGCGAACGGCTCGTCCAGGAGCTGGCCCATTCGGTCCATGCCGCGGTGCAGGCCCGCACGGTTGCCATCGCCCGCGGCGATCACTCGCCGGAAGAGGTGTTCATCGCAACCCTGCTGTTTCACCTGGGCGAACTCGCCTTCTGGTGCTTCAGCGGCAAACTTGGCGAGGAGCTGGACGCGGTGATGGAGCAGCCGGGCTATTCGCCGGAGCAGGCCCAGGACGAGGTGCTTGGATTCCGGTTGCGTCAGCTCACCCTGCGACTGGCCGAGGAGTGGAGCCTGGCCGGTCTGATTTCGGAGACCCTGAACGACCCAAAAGCGGCCGGGGTCCGCGGCCAGAACGTCACCGTCTCTCACCGGCTCGCCGTCAGTGCGGACGAGAGTGGTTGGCATTCGCCACAAACCGAGGCGCTCATCACTGAGCTTGCCAAGCTCGCCGGGATCGACGCGACCCAAGCCCGGCACATGGCGCACCACAACGCGCGGGAGGCCTCCCACATTGCGGCAGTCTACGGTAGTGTCGCCGCGGCCAAGGCAATCCCGGTGCCCGGCGGCACCGATGTGTCGGAGACCGAATCCGAAGAGTCGGTGCCGGAGTATCCGGAACCCGATGGCATGCTTCAGCTTCGGATCCTGCGCGAACTGTCGATGCTGCTGGAAAAGCAGACCGACCTGAACCTGATCCTGGAACTGGTGCTGGAGGGCATGTACCGCGGTGTCGGTATGGATCGGACCCTGTTCGCCCTGATGACCCCGGACAAGCGGGGCATTCGGGCGAAGTACACGCTCGGCGACCCTGGCGGACAGCTGCGTCAACGTTTCTATTTCTCCCGCTCGGAGCGGGAGAACATCTTTTTCAACTCGCTAGACAACCAGCGCTGCGTCTGGGTTGACCCGACCAACCGGCCGGAATTGATGCGCATGGTGAGCGGCAGTGTCAGCAGCGTGGTCGGCAAGGTGCCGTTTTTCGTCTGCCCGATCGTCGTCAACGAACGCGCCATCGGGCTGTTCTATGCCGATCGGGGGCTGTCGGGGCGGGCGCTCGATGAAGAGAGCTACGAAAGCTTCAAACATTTCGCGAAGCAGGCCGGGATGGGGCTCAGCCTGCTGGCGACCCGTCGCCGCTAGCCGCGTACCACAACGGACACCGTTGTGACAAGCCGCCTCGTCAACCTTATGCACAGAAAGAGTGCAACCGCCAAGTGGCGCGCCAAAAAATTGGCCATGTGCATAATTGGGCGCTAATTGATTCCTAAGTCGTTGATTTTTAGAGAAGTTGCGGAGTGGCTATTTTGTGTTCAATTTAACGAAAGTGTCACAGTGATGCGGGTTTGGCGCATATTCTCCCAATCGTTCCACAAAGTTATCCACAGGAATTGTGGATAACCGCGGAACTGACGCGAAGACAAATAGTTAGCGCAGAAACGCAACGTTTGCCCTTAAGCGGATGTGCTAAATGGGGGCAGGCTCTACCGGGTGTTAGACTCCGCTCCATGTCATCCACGATCCTCCGTATCGCCATCCCCTCTCCGTTAAGGCGCTACTTCGACTATCTGCCGCCGGCCGGTAGCAGCACGCCCCTCCGTCCCGGCCAGCGCGTGCGCTTGCCGTTCGGCCGCCGTGAGGTGGTGGGTGTGTTGCTGGAGGTGACCGACAGCAGCCCGCTTCCCCTCGAACGGCTGAAACCGGTGCTGGCCATTCTGGACGAAGAGCCCCTCTGGTCGCCGGAGGAGCTGGCGCTGTTGCGCTGGGCTGTCGACTACTACCACCATCCCCCGGGCGACGCCTTGCAGACGGCGCTGCCGGCCCTGCTGCGTCAGGGACGTCCTGCGGTGGCGAGTGGCGTCCGTCGCTTTCGGGCGAACGAGGCCGGCCGTGCGGTGGCGCCCGCTACCCTGCAGCGCGCGCCGCGTCAGGCGGCGCTGCTCGCCAAACTGCAGGCAGCGGCCAGCGGGCTGACCGCCGACCAGCTCAATGCCGAACTGGAGAACTGGCGGCCGGCGGCGCAGAAGCTGGGTGAGAAGGGCTGGCTGGTGGAAGAGGTCTTGCCCTGCCTGCCCGCGGCCACATCCGTAACGACTTCTCCGCCGTCGTTGAACGCTGATCAATCCGAGGCGGTCGCCCGCTTGACCGAGGCGCTGTCCGGCTTCAACGCCTACCTGCTGGAAGGGGTGACCGGCAGCGGCAAGACCGAGGTCTACCTGGCTGCCATCGAGCGGGTGCTAGCGAACGGTCGGCAGGTGCTGGTGCTGGTTCCGGAGATTGGCCTGACGCCGCAGTTGCTGGAGCGTTTCCGGCGCCGACTCGGTGTGCCGGTGGCGGCGCTGCATTCGGGGCTGGCGGACGGCGAGCGACTCTGTGCTTGGCTGGCCGCGCGCGACGGCGGTGCGCCGGTGGTGATCGGCACCCGTTCGGCGGTATTCGCCCCTTTTCATGACCTCGGCCTCATCATCATCGACGAGGAGCACGACCCCTCCCTCAAGCAGCAGGACGGCTTTCGCTATTCGGCGCGGGACGTCGCCGTCATGCGTGCCCGACAGCGGCAGATCCCCATTGTGCTCGGTTCGGCCACGCCGTCGCTGGAGAGTCTGCAAAATGCCCTGTCCGGCCGCTACCGGCACCTGCTGCTGCCGGAACGGGCCGGCAGCGCGATCCACCCAAGTCTGCACGTACTCGATGTACGCCATCGGCCCATGCGTGACGGGCTGTCCGAACCTCTGCGCCATGCCATCGCCCGCCATCTGGAGCGGCGCGGCCAGGTGCTGGTATTCCTGAACCGCCGTGGCTACGCACCGACGCTGTTGTGCCATGACTGTGGTTGGGTCAGTCGCTGCCGCCGCTGCGATGCCCACCTGGTGGTCTATGCCGGGGCCAGGCGCCTGCGCTGTCAGCACTGCGGCGGCGAACAGCCGGTGCCGGTCCAGTGTCCCGACTGCGGCAGCCAGGACCTGCGCCCGCTCGGACAGGGCACCGAGCGTCTGGAGGAGGCCTTGCGTGCGGCCTTTCCCGATGTTGGCCTGGTGCGCATCGATCGCGACAGCACCCGGCGCAAGGGCGCCCTCGACGGCCTACTCGAGGATGTCCACTCCGGTCGCGCCCAGCTCCTGGTTGGCACCCAGATGTTGGCCAAGGGCCACCACTTCCCGGACGTCACGCTGGTCGCTATCGTCGACACCGATCAGGGGCTGTTCTCGGCCGACTTCCGGGCGCCGGAGCGGATGGCGCAGTTGATCGTGCAGGTGGCCGGGCGGGCCGGGCGGGCGGAGCGTCCCGGCGAAGTGCTGATCCAGACCCACTTCCCCGAGCACCCGTTGCTGCAAAGGCTGGTGCAGGACGGCTATGGCCCGTTCGCCCGCCTGGCCCTCACCGAACGGCGCGACGCCGGCATGCCGCCGTTCTCCTTTCTCGCCCTGCTGCGCGCCGAGGCCGTCGGCCAGCAGGCGCCCACCGAATTTCTTGAGGCGGCGCGCCAGGCGGCCACCGGCGCCGAGGGTGTCTATCTGCTCGGCCCGGTACCGGCGCCGATGGAGCGCCGTGCCGGGCGTTTTCGCGCCCAGCTGCTGCTGCTGGCGGAAAGCCGCGCCGCCCTGCACCAATTGCTTGCCACCTGGGCGCCGGAGCTGGAAGCACTGAAGAGCGGCCGCAAGGTCCGCTGGTCGCTGGATGTCGATCCGCAGGAGATGTTTTGACGCCAGAGCCTGTATAATTCGCGCCCACACGGCTTACCCTTTACCCTTTTATCTTTCCCTTGTATCCGAATCTATGAAACGCCACCTGCAGGAACTTGTCGCGACCGCCCTCAACACCTTGCGTGCCGAGGGGGAACTGGAATGTGAGTTGCCGGAGATCCTCGTCGAGCGCACCCGTGACCGGCGCTTCGGCGATTTCGCCTGCAACGTGGCGATGCTGCTGGCCAAACCCGCCCGCCGCAAGCCGCGCGAAATCGCCGAACGGGTGGTGGAGCGGCTGCCGGCCTCCGACAAGGTGGCCAACGTCGAGATCGCCGGTCCCGGCTTCATCAACTTCCACATGACCCCGGCCGCCTTCCAGGCAGTGGTCGGCGAGGTGCTGGAGGCGGGTGAGGCGTTCGGCCGGTCCACCATCGGCGCTGATCGCCACGTGCAGGTGGAGTTCGTCTCCGCCAACCCGACCGGACCGCTGCACGTGGGCCACGGTCGCGGCGCCGCCTACGGCGCCACGGTGGCCGATCTGCTCGCCGCCGCCGGCTTCAAGGTGCACCGCGAGTACTACGTCAACGATGCCGGCCGGCAGATGGACATCCTCGCCGCCAGCGTCTGGCTGCGCTACCTGGAGCTGTGTGGGGAGACCCTGACCTTCCCGAGCAACGGCTACAAGGGCGACTACGTCTACGACATCGGCGCCACCCTGCACCGTGAGCACGGCGACGCCTTCCGCCACCCGACCGCCACCGTGTTCGACGGCATTCCGGCCGACGAGCCGGCCGGCGGCGACAAGGAGCTGCACATCGATGGGCTGGTGGCCAAGGCCAAGGCGCTGCTCGGAGCGGCCGACTACCGCACCGTGTTTGATGCCGGCCTGAATGCGATCCTTGGCGACATCCGCCAGGATCTGGAGGAGTTCGGCGTCGCTTATGAGGAGTGGTTTTCCGAGCGCTCGCTGGTGGAGTCCGGTGCGGTCGACACCGCCATCGAGCGGCTGCAGGCGGCCGGTCATGTCTACGAAAAAGAGGGCGCGCTCTGGTTCCGCTCCACTGACTTCGGCGACGAGAAGGACCGCGTGGTGGTGCGCGAGAACGGGGTGAAGACCTACTTCGCCTCCGACATCGCCTATCACATGAACAAGCTGGAGCGCGGCTTCGATCGCGTCATCGACGTCTGGGGCGCCGACCACCACGGTTACGTGCCGCGGGTGAAGGCGGCGCTGTCGGCGATGGGCGACGACCCCGCGAAACTGGATGTGCTGCTGGTGCAGTTCGCCATCCTCTACCGCGGCGGCGAGAAGGTGCAGATGTCGACCCGCTCCGGCGAGTTCGTCACCCTGCGCGAGCTGCGCGAGGAGGTGGGCAACGACGCCGCCCGCTTCTTCTACGTGATGCGCAAGTGCGAGCAGCACCTGGACTTCGATCTGGACCTGGCCAAGAGCCAGTCCGCCGACAACCCGGTCTACTATATCCAGTACGCCCACGCGCGGATCTGTTCGGTGATGCGCCAGCTGGAGGAGAAGGGGCTGTTCTACGACAAGGTCGCCGGTCTGCGCCACCTGCCGATGCTGAAGGAGGACCACGAGCAGGAACTGCTGGTGGCGCTCTCCCGCTACCCGGAGATCGTCGAGGCGTCGGCGCTGGCCCACGAGCCGCACCAGCTGGCCCACTTCCTGCGCGAGCTGGCCAACGCCTTCCACACCTACTACAACGCCCATCAGTTCCTGGTGGAGGACACCGCGCTGCGCGACGCCCGCCTGGCATTGATTCTGGCTGCCCGGCAGGTGCTGGCGAACGGTCTCGGCCTGTTGGGTGTGTCGGCACCGGAGAGCATGTAGGCGATGACCCGCGACTATGCCAAGAAGACCCGGCCCGCACCCGCGAAGCGCCCAGTCCCGCCCTGGGTCTGGATGCTGACGGGCCTTCTGATCGGCCTGTTTGTCGCCTTTCTGGTCTACGTCAACCAGCAGCGGCCGCTCCGCACCGTGTCGCCTCAGGCGGCGGCGCCGGCCCCGAAACCGGCCCCCAAACCCGCGGCGAAGGCCCCCGCGCCGGAGCAGGATAATGCGCAGAAGATGCGCTTCGACTTCTACAAGATCCTGCCGGAGTACGAGGTGGTCATCCCGGAAGAGGATTTGACCCGCACCGAGAAGCCGCTGCCGGCCGTGCCCGGCCGCTACGTGGTACAGGCCGGTTCGTTCAAGCAGGCCGGCGACGCCGATACCCGTCGCGCCCAACTGGCGCTGCTTGGGCTGGTCTCCCGGGTGCAGAAGGTGACCGTGGATGGCAAGGAGACCTGGCACCGCGTACAGGTCGGGCCGTTCGAGCAAATGGCCGAGCTGGATAAGACCCGCAAGCTGATGCAGGACAACGGCATCGACTTCATCATCCTGAAGGATACGTCGAGCGAGTAGGTGGCTCTTTTCAAAAAACCAATAGGACAGGATTAACAGGATGTTTACAGGATTAACAGGATGTTTTTTTTGCGGGTTGCGGGGCCTCGCTTGCTCCCGTATCGGGTGGGAATGCGGGATGCCGCTGGCATGGACAACACTAAGCCTTTCATCCTGTCCATCCTGAAAAATCCTGTTAATCCTGTACTATTCAACGGAACTCCCCTACGTCACCGACGCAGCACCCGCAGCCAGCGCCACAGGTTCAACAGGCTGGCCAGTGACGCCGCCACGTAGGTCAGGGCGGCGGCCTTTAGCACCTGCTGCACCGCTGGCCGTTGTTCCGCGCTGATGTACTCCCCCTGCTCCAGGATCGGCAGCGCCTTGCCGAAGCTCGCATCCCACTCTACCGGTAGCGTCACCAAGTGCACCAGGGCGGCAGCGGCCATGCTGAGCAGGCCGATGCCGAGGAAGACGAGGCCGGATGCCGGCGCCCGGGTCACGGCAGCGGCAAGGGGCAGGGCGACCAGCGCCACTGCGCCGGTCTTCTGCGCAATCGTTGCAAAGCGCACCAGGCGCGTGCGCCAGGCAAGCAGCGGCTCGCCGCGGTGGTGTTGCAGCGCATGGCCGACCTCGTGGGCGGCCACCGCCACCGCGGTCAGGCTGCGGCCGTCGAAGTTGCCCGCGCTCAGGCGCACCACCCGCGCTTCCGGGTCGTAGTGATCCCCCCGCTCGGTGCGCTCCACCGTTACGTCGAGGCCAAAGCGGTTGACCAGGTGCTGCGCCAGCTCGCCACCGGTGCCGGCGATATCGGCGCGAGCGCCGCTATGCCGGCGGAAGGTGTACCCCGCCCACCACTGCGGGAGAAACAGCAGCGCAATCAGCAGAACTACGAAGATGGCGATGTGCATATTTGAACGGCGGTGGCCTTTCAATAGGACAGGATTAACAGGATTTTTCAGGATTAACAGGATGGAAACAATGCTGTTCCTGCCGGAAGCATGCCCGTCACCCCAGCCACAAAGCTGTCCGGGCAACAGCGACGAAACCACTCAATCCCATTCAAAACATCCTGTTAATCCTGAGAAATCCTGTTAATCCTGTACTATTGCGGCTCGGTTCTTCTAACCCGTCAGCAACAACCCGAACTGGATCAGGATCACCGCCACCAGCGTCAGCCCGACGACGGCGGAGGTGGACTGGGTCTGGCTCAGCTTGCGTTCGACCCGGGCGATCTCCTGGTTCTTTTGCACCAGGGTGGCCTGGAATTCATGCTCCAGTTGCTGAAACTGCTGGATTTGGCGGGCGAGGGCGCTGTTTTCTTCCCGGCACTGCCGCAGCTCCTCCACCCGCCGCTTGGTCGCGGCCGCTTCCGCCGTTTCCGGTGGGTTGCCGGCTTCGTCGGTCTCCCCGAGTACCACCAGGCCGGGTTCGCGGCGGTGCATGATCCAGTCGAGGGCGTGCTCGTGGGCGCGCAGTTCGGCCCAGTAGCGCGGGGTTGCCTCCTGGACATTCCAGAAGCGCTCGACCAACCGCTGCCTCTGCTTGGTGACGTAATCGGCGCTCTCGACCTTCAGCCTTCGGTAGAGATCGACATAGGTGAACGCATCGCGCGCCTGGAACAGGGAGATACCGTCGCTCATGCTGCTCTCTCCGAGTAAGCGACGCGGAAGCCTTACTCCTCCAGGTAGGTGTAACCCCTCAAGCCGGCGGTGAGGGTATCGAGGAAGAGTGCCCGCTGTGCTGCATCGAGCCCGGCCGCGTCCACTTTAAGCCGATACGCTGCCAACAGTGTTTCCGAGTCGAAGTGGACGTAACGGAGGAGATCGTCCACCGTGTCGCCCCGCTCGGCACCGACCAGCCGGTAACCGTCCTCTGCCAGCTCGACGTTCACCGAGTCAGTATCGCCAAACAGGTTGTGCATGTCACCCAGGATCTCCTGGTAGGCACCCACCAGGAAAAATCCGATCAGGTAGGGGTCGTCCCCGACCTCGTGCAGGGGCAGGCTCGACTCCACGCCTTCACGATC
This sequence comes from Gammaproteobacteria bacterium, assembly GCA_041685045.1. Lineage (GTDB taxonomy): Bacteria > Pseudomonadota > Gammaproteobacteria > Thiohalomonadales > Thiohalomonadaceae > Thiohalomonas. The sequence continues at coordinate 23,948 of JAWLGP010000031.1, read as the reverse complement.
CACATAGGCGTCGATGCGCCCGTCGGAGTCGCAGGTGAGATCGTGCAGTATGCCGCGCCGTGAAGGCGCTTCGCCGTGCCGGTGCAGCGGCATGATCGGGAAGATCTGGTCGATGCCCCAGACATCGGGTGTCGACTGGAACAGGGAGAAGTTGCAGAAGTACTTGTCGGCCAGTTTCTCGTTCAGCTCGTCGATTGCTTCCCGATGGCTGCGCTGGTTGGGCTGCAGGAAATTGAGCACCCGCCGGCAGCTGGCGAAGTAGAGCTGCTCGGCGCGCGCCCGCTGCTCCAGGGTGATCACTCCGTGGGTGAACATCGCCTGCGCCTCGCCGATCCAGTGCACTGCGTCGTGGTACACCTCCAGGGCAGAACGGGAGTTGACCGCCTCCAGCCCCTGCCACAGGTCGTGCAGGATGTGCGGGTCGTTTTCCCCCGGCGCTTCGCCCGGTTCGCCGTCAGGGGCCTGCTCCACATCGGTGACATTGGTCAGCAGCACCGCGTGGTGGGCGGTCAGGGCGCGACCCGATTCGGAGATGATCATGGGGTGCGGCAGATCCTGGTCGATGCAGGTCTCCCACAGGGCGTGCACGATGCCGCGGGCGTATTCGCCGACGCTGTAGTTCATCGAATAGAAGCTGCGTGAGCGGGTCCCCTCGTAGTCGACCCCGAGGCCGCCGCCCACGTCCACCACATCCAGCGGCGCACCGAGCCGGCGCAGTTCGGTGTAGAAGCGGGCCACCTCGCGCATGCCCCGGTGGATGTCGCGGACGTTGGCGATTTGCGAACCCAGGTGCATGTGCATCAGCTTCAGGCTGTCGAGCAGCCCGGCCGCCCGCAGCCGGTTGATCACCTCCAGGATCTGCGCCGCCGACAGGCCGAATTTCGACTTCTCTCCGCCGGAGTTCTGCCAGTTGCCCTTGCCGACCGAGGCGAGCCGTACCCGTACCCCCAGCAGCGGCATCACGCCCAGCGCCTGCGACTCCTCGATGATGTAGCGCAGCTCCGAGAGTTTCTCGATCACGATATAGATGCGGTGCCCGAGCGCCTGACCGATCAGCGCCAGGCGGATGTATTCGCGATCCTTATAGCCGTTGCAGACCACCACGCCGCCGAGCGGGATCATGGCGAGGACCGCCATCAGTTCCGGCTTGCTGCCGGCCTCCAGGCCGACGCGGCCGTCGCCGGCACGCAGGATCTCCTCGACCACCGCCCTTTGCTGATTGACCTTGATCGGATAGACCGGGGTGTAACCGCCCGTGAACCCTTCCGCGTCCATCGCCTCGGCGAAGGCCCCGGTCAGGGTACGGACCCGGTCGTGCAGAATGCCGCTGAAGCGGACCAGTACCGGCAGGGTGAGGCCGGCCTCCGGCAGTTTTTGCGCCAAATCGTGGAGGTCGATGCTGCGCTCCGCCCGTGGATCGGGCCGTACGCAGACGTGGCCGTCGGCGTTGATATCGAAATAGCCCCCACCCCAGTGGGCAATGTTGTAGCTGGTTCGGGCCTGTTGAATGGTCCAGTGCATGGGCGGCGAGGTCCGGGCTGGCGAAGAGAGGCGTGATCGTAAAGTGAAAGCGGGGAACGGGCCAGCATTGCTGTCTCAAACTGTAGACGCGCCATGCAGGGGCCACCGGCTTGGACGGAGCTACCCGGCGGTGGCTCCCGACAGCGGGATCCTGTATCTTCGCGCGCACGAGACCGACCCGGGAGGCAACCATGGATATCAACACGCTCGAAGGCAACTGGTGGAGCGAGCGCAGTGACGAGTGGGGCAGTGGTTTTTCCCTGAAGATCAAAAGCAAGCTCCATGAGGAGCAGACCCCGTTTCAAAACATTGAGGTCTACGAGACCACCGGTTTCGGCAACCTGATGGTCATCGACGGCTTCGTCATGCTGACGACCCGCGACAACTTTCTCTACCACGAGATGATGTCGCATCCGGCGCTCTATTCGCATCCGGATCCGAAGCGTGTGCTGATCATCGGCGGCGGCGACTGCGGTACCCTGCGCGAGGTGCTGCGCCACCCGGAGGTGGAGAAGGCGCAGCAGGTGGATATCGACGAGGGGGTGACCCGCGCCGCGCTGCTCTATTTCCCGGAGTTGTGCGAGTCCAATGACGATCCGCGCGCCGAACTGCACTTCGCCGATGGCATCAAGTGGGTCAAGGAGGCTGCGCCCGGCAGTGTCGACCTGATTATCGTCGACAGCACCGACCCCATCGGTCCGGCCGAAGGGCTGTTCAACGAGGCGTTCTACCGCGACTGTCACAAGGCGCTGGGCGAGCACGGGCTGCTGGTGCAGCAGAGTGAATCGCCGCTGCTGCACATGGATCTGCTCACGGCCATGCGCAGTGCCATGAAAAATGCCGGCTTCCAGGACCTGAAGACTATCCAGTTCCCTCAGCCGGTCTACCCCTCCGGCTGGTGGAGCGCGACCATGGCCTGCAAGGACGGCGCGATCGACACCTTCCGCGAGGTCGACGCCCGCACCAAACCGTTCCCGACCCAGTACTACAGCGCCGACATGCACCGCGCCGCCTTTGTGCTGCCGCCGTTCATGGAAGAGGCGTTCGCGCAGATTTAGAAAACGGAAAGATCCAACGCAAAGGCGCGAAGACGCAAAGTTATTAGGCTAAAAAGCTTTGCGGTCTTTGCGGTCTTTGCGTCTTTGCGTTGAAAGCTTTTCTATCCCCGCTGCATACCCGTAAGCCGATCCAGCCGGAGCCGTTCCCGTTCGTCGAACAGCCGCCGCGTCCCGAGACCGAGAGGATGGGTAAAGCCTAGCGTGCCCATCAACAGCGCATCGATGGGCACGTCGCTTCGCTCCTTTGCCCATCCTACATGGCTCCCGCGCGTTTCCGGGCAGTTTTGCAGCCAGGCGCGTGGCACCGTTGTCGTACGATAGCGGTTCGCTCGGCTCACCCCACCTACGGCTAACGGCAGGTCCTTGCGACGGCGGCTTGGACCTGGTCGATGATGGCGCGCCGCTTTGCGTCGTCGTGATAGGTCCGATTGCCCGCTTCGTCGACGTTGTACAGCAGCCTGGCCGATTCCAGCGCCACCAGCCGCCGGCGTGCCTGCCGACACTGCTCCTCCCGGGCGAGTCGTTCGCCCTCGGCCTCCGCACGCTCCTGCTTGCGTCGGTTCTGTTCGTAATCGAGGGAGCGCTGGAAATTGAGTTCGTTGGTGCGGCGCGCCTCATCGTCAGGGGCCCGCAGTGGCGGTTCCTTGATGGTGACACTCTCGGCACCTCCGCCTCCCGGCGGTCTCTCCCCGTAATGGACCTGCCCCTGGGCATCGGTCCACTTGAAGATCTCGGCTTGGGCCCCAGACATCGCAACACACAGCGCCACCACCACTATTCCCGCCTTCATGATTGATCTCCCTTTTCTCCCTTGCTGATTCCCCGTCACCGCTTCGCATGCGATGACATGATCAGAACCACGCCAACCCGGAAACCGCGGATCACCGTCGTTAGCCTCGGTGCCTGGCCGTCAACCGATCCAACCGCAATCGCTCCCGCTCGTCAAACAGCCGGCGGGCGCCGAGCCAGACCGCCGCCAGAGTCCCGAGGCCGGTGCCGCCGGCGATCAGGAACATGATCAGAATCTGATACTTCACCGCCTCGATGGGCGGCGTGCCGGCAAGGATCTGGCCGGTCATCATGCCGGGCAGGCTCACCACGCCGGCGGCGGCCATGGCGTTCATGATGTTGATCAAGCCGGTGCGGATGCTCTCGCGGCGGATATCGGCAATCGCCTCGGCGGCACTGTGCCCCAGCAGCAGGCGCGCCTCGATCACCCGCTGCTGCTGCCAGGCGCCGGTGGTGAGCCGGTCCAGGCCGAGCGAGACGCCGTTCATGGTGTTGCCGAGCAGCATCCCCAGCAGCGGAATGGCGTATTGCGGCATGTACCAGGGATCGTTGCCGATGATTACCAGCAGGGCCAGCACCGTCACCGAAAACGACGAGATGAACATGGACAGGGTGCCCACCCCGTAACCCCACCAGCCGGCAAAGCGGCGCTGTTGCCGGGCCATCACCTCGCGGCCGGCAATGCTCAGCATGACCAGACTGAGCAGGGTGATCCAGACCAGGCTGACGTTGCGGAACAGCGCCTCCAGCACCAGGCCGATCAGCAGCAACTGCAGCACCATACGGGTTCCACCCACCAGCAGGCGGTGGCCGACGCCGAGGCGCATCATCCGGCTGAGCCAGGCCAGCAGGAGCACCAGCAGTGCCGCCAGGCTCAGGTCCAACGGTGAGAGGACCACGATGCTCATACGGCCACCTCCGCCAACCTTCCCGCCTCGATTCGGAAGTGACGGTTGGCAATGCGCGCGATCTGGGCCGGATCGTGGCTCACCCACAGCACCGGGGCCTGTTCGGCGCGCCGGTAGTCGCCAATCAACTGCTCCACCCGGCTGACGTTTTCGGGATCGAGGGCGGCGGTCGGCTCGTCGAGCAGCAGGGCCCGAGGCCGGTTGGCCAGCAGCCGCAGCAGCGCGAGTCGCTGACGCTCGCCGGTGGAGAGTCTTGCCACCTCCCAGTTGGCGGTATCGGCCGCGAAGCCGAGCTGTTGCCACGGCTCACGCTCGGGGTCGGGAAAGTGTTCGCCGACCCGTTCGGCCCACCACTGACTCTCGGCCGGCAGCAGGCCGACGCGACAGCGCCAGACCCGCGGCGGCATGCGCCTTGCCGACTCGCCGTCCAGGCACACTTCGCCCCGATACGGGTCGAGGTCGGCCACGGCGCGCAGCAGCACACTTTTGCCGGCCCCCGACGGGCCGGACAGGCAGATGCACTCACCGGGCCCGACGATGAGGTCGACCGGGCCGGTGCCGTGGGCAGTCAACTGTTTCAGTTCGAGGCGGGACAGGGAACCGGCTCCTGAGGTTTCGGGCGTATGCTAGCCGATGTCGCGGCCTTTGTAATAGACCAAGTGTTGCGCTAAGTTATTGGTCGTTGCCTTCACTTACCGGAACCAGAAGACCATGTCTGATCCCGTCATCGCCAAGAAAGGCCCCTTCGTCGTCGATTTGAAAGCGGGCGAATACTGGTATTGCACCTGCGGCCGGAGTGCCAGTCAGCCGTTCTGCGACGGATCCCACAAGGGCACCGGCTTCGCCCCGCAGAAGATCACCGTTGCAGAGGACCGTAAGGCCGGGCTGTGCGGCTGTCGCCAGTCGGGCAATGCCCCGTTTTGCGATGGCTCTCATAAGAAGCTGTGAAACGTTAGGGGCCAAGGGTTAGCTTCGTAGGATGGGCAAAGCGCCGCCTGTGCCGCTTGCATGGAGCACGAACCTGACCGGCGCGTGCCCATCTGCCGACGTCGATGGGCACGCGCCGAAAAGCAATGGTGCCAAACCGAGCCGATGGGCGGCGGCACTTTGCCCATCCTACTTCTCACCCTTAACTTCTCACTCTTAACGCTTCAAAAAAAACGGGCACCTGGTGGTGCCCGTAAACTGCCCTCGTAAGGAGGAGCGGGGGTTTTGCCACTTGAGACTTATTTGCCGGGGGTGAACTCCGGGTAGGCCTCGAGGCCGCACTCGGCGAGGTCCACGCCCTCGTACTCTTCCTCTTCGCTGACGCGGATGCCCATCACCGTCTTCAGGACCAGCCAGACAGCGAAGCTGGTGCCGAACACCCAGGCGAAGATGGTGCCGATACCGATCAGCTGAGCGCCGATCGAGGCGTCCGGGTTGGTCAGGGTGACCGCCAGCAAGCCCCAGATACCGACCACACCGTGCACCGAGATGGCACCGACCGGGTCGTCGATCTTCAGCTTGTCCAGGGTCACGATGGAGAAGACCACCAGCACGCCGCCGATGCCGCCGATGATGGTGGCGGACAGTGCGCTCGGGGTCAGCGGTTCGGCGGTGATCGCCACCAGGCCGGCCAGGGCGCCGTTCAGGGCCATGGTCAGGTCGGCCTTGCCGAACAGCAGGCGGGCGGTGATGAGGGCAGCCACCACGCCGCCGGCGGCGGCCATGTTGGTGTTGACGAACACCATGGCGACCGCGTTCGCCTCGCCGACGTTGGAGACCATCAGCTCGGAACCGCCGTTGAAGCCGAACCAGCCCATCCACAGGATGAAGGTACCCAGGGTGGCCATCGGCAGATTGGCGCCGGGGATGGCGTTCACTTCACCGTTGGCGCCGTACTTGCCCTTGCGTGCGCCGAGCAGCAGCACACCGGCCAGCGCAGCAGCGGCGCCGGTCATGTGCACGATGCCGGAACCGGCGAAGTCGAGGAAGCCGAGGCCGTCGAGGAAACCGCCGCCCCATTTCCAGTAGCCCTGCACCGGGTAGATGAAGCCGGTCATTACCACCGCGAAGGCCAGGAACGCCCACAGCTTCATGCGCTCGGCCACCGCACCGGAGACGATCGACATCGCCGTCGCCACGAACACGACCTGGAAGAAGAAGTCGGACATGTTCGAGTAGTAGGGCGCATCGTCACCGCCGGCCAGGACCGACTCAACGGAGTTGTCGCCGCCGAGCAGGAAGTCGATGCCCGGGATGACCGACGAAATGGCGTCGCCGTACATGATGTTGTAGCCGACCAGCATGTACATGATGCAGGCGATGGCATACAAAGCGACATTCTTGGTCAGGATCTCGGCGGTGTTCTTGGCGCGCACCAGGCCCGCCTCGAGCATGGCGAAGCCCGCCGCCATCCACATCACCAGCACGCCGGACATCAGGAAATAAAAGGTGTCCAGCGCGTAACTCAGCTCTTTCACAGCGTCCATCGGATTCTCCTCCTCACAGGGCTTCCACACCGGTCTCGCCGGTGCGGATGCGGACGACCTGTTCAAGGTTGAAGACGAAGATCTTGCCGTCCCCAATCTTCCCGGTGTTGGCGGCCTTTCCGATCGCCTCGATGACCTGGTCGACCAGGTCGGCGCTGACCGCCGCTTCCACTTTGACCTTCGGCAGAAAATCGACCACATACTCCGCGCCGCGATACAACTCGGTATGGCCCTTCTGTCGCCCGAAGCCCTTCACCTCGGTGACGGTGATGCCCTGCACGCCGATCTCGGACAGGGCCTCACGCACGTCATCGAGCTTGAACGGCTTGATGATTGCGGTTACCAGTTTCATGGGTAGTCCTCCTAGGTGAGGCCCGCCCGATTCGGGCGGGCTTTTCGGTACTGCCTTAGAAGCTCTTGCTCCAGGAGACGCTCACGCGCGCGTCGTCGTCTTCCTTGCCGTTGGTGACTCCGTCGATATCGTTCTTGTCGATGGCAAAGGTGAAGTCGCCGAAGTCGCCGGCGGCCTTGGTGACAGCAACCTGATAGTGGCCGTAGTCGAGGTCGGTACCGGCGACGCCGTCGTCGTCGAAGGTGTACTGGCCAACCGTCACGCCCAGACCGAAGTCGTTACCCAGGTCGAACGCGGCGGAGGCGTAGTAGTAGAGGTCGCCTTCGAGGAACATGCCGTCGTTGCCGGCGGTGTCGTCGATGTCGCTGGAAACGGTGTAGGCCAGCCCGACGGTGAACATCTCGTAGCTGCCGCTGACGTACAGTTCGGTAAAGTCGGCGTCGTCGGTGAGCGGGTACATGTAGTGGGCGAGGCCGAGGTCATAGCCGATGCCGGCCGCTTCGCCGCCATAGCCCAGGTAGACGTCATGCTCGATTTCGTTGTTGTCGGCGCCCGCACCGAAGTCGACGGTCGAGGCCCAGGTGCCGGCATAAAAGCCGGACTCGTGGGCATAGTCGAGGCCACCGGAAACGGCAGAACCGTCATCGCTCTGGGTGACACCGCGCCAGATATAGTTGCTCGTCACGCCGATGTTGGCGCTGACTTCGGCAAAGGCACTGCTGCTGCCGAACGATGCGGCGGCGATAGAGGCGGCGACCAGGGTCTTCGCGAATTTGCTCATCTCTTTGCTCTCCTAGTGTGTTGCTTGATGCGTGTTGTTGTGATGTCCGTGTTAGTAACTGCATCAGCTGTGCCAGCCTTGGAAACGGGCGTACATACAAACACTTGCGTCTATTTCGTCAACTTCGGCGACATCGGGCTCGCACCAAAGTGGAAGGGCGGTGAAGAGCGCGTGCACCGTTTCCGTGCGCCGCAGCGGGCAGGGGATCGCGTAAACTGGGCAGGACGGAATAAACAGGAGACAAGCAGGTGAACGGCAATTTCATCGACGATTTGGCGCGCCGCCTGGCGGGCGTGATCCCGCCGGGTGCGCAGGAACTGCGTCGCGACATCGAAAAGAACATGCGCGCGGTGCTGTCATCGAGTTTCAGCAAACTCGATCTGGTCACCCGTGAAGAGTTCGAAGTGCAGGCGCAGGTACTCGCCCGTACCCGCGCCAAACTGGAGGCACTGGAGAAAAAGGTGGCTGTGCTGGAGGCGCAACGCGGCGAATAACAGTAGTGACGCCGCGCCCGTCTGGAGCGGCGTAGCACAAAAATCTTCCAAGGCGCCCGTCAAGATGTGATGGAGTTCACAGTTTTCGGTCTGCGAATTTCATTAAAGTGAATTCCTGTGTGAAATACTCAAGTATTCCGCGGGCGTTTTGACAGAGGCCTTGTTCGCAGAGAGTTACCGTTCCCGGGGCGCGGCCCCGGTCCGGTAGCCCGGCGACCCCCTGCAAAGCGCGGACTACCCATGCCTTGCAGGAGGACGCCGATGAATGCGGTCACACCCTTTGAATATGACGCCCGCACATTTGGCGTCGACTACTTCAATCCCGACGATTACCTGATCGCTCCGCTTCGCCGTGCGGCCGCCAACGGGCAGGACCTCCATATTCGGGTGGCCGGCCAGGGCGAACTGCTGCTGCAAGGCAGCCGCGGCGAGTACTTCGCCGAAGTCGACGACATGGCGGCGTTCTTGACCATTTCGCCGGAATTGGCCGAGGTAAAGGTTTACGCGGCCGGTAACGGCATCACCTCGCCATCGACAGGGCGCAACATCGATGAGTTGATGTGGCAGGTCGCCTTTTACGCATCGGGCGGTCGGCTGATGCACGGCTGCTATCGCGACGATGTGGTGGAACTCGAACAGTGGCCCAACCTGAGCCGGCTGCCGCATACCCCCAACACCATGCGTATTGCCGCCCTGCTGGCGCGCCGGCCCACCTCCATTTCGCTTGCTGCCCGCCTGCTGAAGATCGAGCCGGCCGAGATCTATCAGTTCTACAGTGCGGCACGGACCGCCGGCATCGCCAAGCCGGTCAACAGACCCACAGAAGAGCCGAAGCTCGAACCGCATCGGCAGCAAACTCTGTTGTCGTCGCTGCTGAAGAAGATCGCCAGTCTCTAGGAGCACGCCTGTGGAACACAAAATCATCTTTACGGGCCCGGTGGGTGCCGGCAAGACCACCGCCATCGCCAGCATCAGCGATATCCCGGTGGTGCAGACCGAGGCCAAGGCCAGTGATGAGGTGGCTGTGCGCAAACTGAACACCACCGTGGCGATGGATTACGGCACCCTGAACCTCGAGGGCGGCGCCAAGATCCACCTTTACGGCACGCCGGGGCAGGAGCGGTTCAGCTTTATGTGGGACATCCTGACCGTGGGCGGGCTGGGGCTGGTCCTGCTGATCGACAACGCCCGCGAGGATCCGTTGGCGGACCTGCAGTTCTACCTCTCCGCCTTCAAACGGTTCACCGAACGTAACGCCGTGGTCATCGGGATCACCCGCATGGACGACAAGCCACGCCCCGGGCTGTACACCTTCCACACCAAACTGAAAGAGCTGGGTATCAAAGCGCCGGTGTTCGAGGTGGATGCCCGCGAGCGGGGTGATGTAAAGGCGTTGCTGCTCGGTCTGCTCGCGCAGCTCGACCCGGCCGTCCGGCGTTAAGGTGGCGCACTCATGATGCCGTCAGAAGCCGTGCTGAGCGCCAAGGGGTTCGGAGTCGCCTTCGGCGAGAAGGTCGTGCTGGCCGATGTCGACCTGCTGCTCGCGGAGCGGCAGGTGACGGTATTGCTGGGCCCGGCCGGTACCGGCAAGTCCACCCTGCTGCGCACGATTGCCGGTTTCAACGATGCCAATCCCAACCTGCGTACCTGGGGCGAGGTCCTGTTCGCCGGTCAGCCGCTGGCCGAGGGTGAGCGGCCGGCGCTGGTCTCCCAGAGTGCACGCCTGATGATGGCGAGTGTGCTGGAGAACATCGTCCACGAACTCCCGGAACGGCGCAGCCTCACCCCGCTTCAGCAGCGCCAACTTGCCGAGCGGTTGCTGGACGATGCCGGTCTGCACGAGCTGCTGCCGCGCCTGGATGAGCCGGTCATCCACCTCAGTCTGGCCCAGCAGCGGCACCTGGCCATCATGCGCCTGGCGGCAACCGGCACCCGACTGCTGTGCATGGACGAGCCGACCACCGGCCTGGCCGAGGAGGAGGCGGAGAGCTTGCTCGATTACATCGCGGCGGAAGCAAAGCGCCGCACGATGCTGGTGGTCCTGCACAACCTGGCCCACGCGCGCCGCCTGGGAGGGCGGATCGCACTGCTGGCGGGCGGCATCATCCAGGAGACGGCACCGGCGGGCGAATTCTTTGCCGCACCGCAAAGCGAGGCGGGCCGCAGCTTCGTGCGCACCGGCTCCTGTTCGGTGCCAGCGCCGGATACCGCCCCCGAGGCGCTCGATCCGGAGGCACCGCCGCCAGTCGCGTTACCGGCAGCGGCACGGGAGTATGTGAGCGACAGTTTCGGTCCTCGCGGTTTTCTCTGGCTGAAGAGGGGCCGCTTGGCCGGCACCCCGCGGCCGGGCGTGTTTCACGACATCGAATATGACCTCAAGGCCCTGCAACGGGTCGGCGTCACTTGCCTCGTCACGTTAACCGAGCGGGCGCCGGAGGTGGAGGATATGGCGCAGTACGGGATCGACAACATCTGGTCGCCCATCCCCGACATGGCTGCGCCATCAATCACCCAGGCTGCCGGGATCTGTCTGCAGATCGAGCGGCGGCTGCAACAGGACGGGGTACTCGCGGTGCACTGCCGCGCCGGTCTGGGACGAACCGGCACGGTACTCGCCGCGTACCTGATTTGGGAGGGCACGGAGGCGCTAGAGGCACTGGAGACGGTGCGGCGGGTCGAGCCGCGCTGGGTCCAGTCGGAGGAACAGGTGGCATTTCTCGAACGATTTGCCTCGGCGATGGCCGAGCGGTCCGTGTCGCGGGGCCGATCCATCAACGCGATCAGCGCATAACACAACCATTCATCCAAAGAGGTAAAGAACAATGTCGAATCTGGACAACGAACTGCAAAAGGCCATCACCAACATTCCCGAGTGCGTCGCCGGCGGGTATGTGGACCTGACCAGCGGCATGCTGCTCGGCATCAAGACCGTCGACTCCCATCCGCAGGAGGTGCTCGAACTGCTCGCCGCCGCCACTGCCGACCTGTTTCAGGGCTCGAACGTGGTGACCATCGAGAACATGTTCAAGAAGTCACGCGGTCTGCCTATGGATAACTATCACTATTTCCAGGAAATGATCGTCAACAGCGACAACCTGATCCACGTTTTCATTCGCGGCAAGACTAACGAGGATCACGTGGCCACGTTCGTCTGCCGCAAGTCGGCCAACCTGGGCATGGTGCTGACCAAGGCACGTTCGGCGATGCCGCCGATCGAAGCAGCCGTCTAACACGAGGTGGCCACCGTCCAAGGGGAGACGGTGGCCGTACCTGTTCACGGGGGATCGTCACATGGGCAACAACCCGGAAACCGAATCACATCCGCGCGCCAGTGCAGTGCGTTCCATCCTGCGCGAGCTGAATGCCACCTCATCCGACGTGGAAGCATCGGCGGCCATTACCACGGACGGTTTCATCATCGGCGCCGTGCTCGGGGATGGGGTCGATGCCGATCGCTTTGCGGCGATGTGCGCCTCGTTACTGGCCTTGGCCGAACGGGCGGCGGAAGAGGTCGCGCGCGGACGACTGAAACAGCTGCTGATCGAAGGTACCTCGGGGCTGATGCTGCTGGTACACGCCGGAAACGACGCGGTACTGGCGGTGGCCTCCAAGCCCAGCGTCAACTTGGGCATGGTGTTCATCGAAACCCGCAAGAGCGCAGCCCGCATCAAGGCCCTGCTGGAATCTTAGCAAAGAGTTTTCGTAGGTTGGGTTAGCGCAGCGTAACCCAACAAGGCCGGCATCGAAGGATGTCGGGTTACGCTGCGCTAACCCGACCTACCTATCGAGAAGCCGAACTGGATGCGAATTCGGACCAGTTCTTTAGAAGCGAGACACCACTATGCCGTTGATCCATTATCAGGGGGAGACCTACTCCTGCCGCGAGGGAGAGAGCATCCTCGATGCGATGCTGCGACAGGGTGTCGATTTTCCCTTCTCCTGCCGCAGTGGTGTCTGCCACGTCTGTCTGCACCAGGCGGTCAGCGGCAGGCCCACCCCGGCGTCGCAGCGGGGATTGAGCACGAGCCAGGTGGCAGACGATCTGTTCCTGCCGTGCCGCTGCAAACCGCAGGAGGACATGAGCATTGTCCTGGCGTCGGAGCGCACCAAGCGCGGCCAGGTCGACAGCAAACCCGTGGAAACGGCCGCGCCCCAGGCCGATCCCGAGATGTGGCAGGCGCTAGGGGAAGGAGAACTGCTAAACCGAATACTGCACGACTTCTATGGCCGAGTATTCGATGACGAACGGCTGGCTCCCTTCTTCGACGGCGTGACCCGTCGGCGGGCGATCGAAAAACAGTACTCGTTTGTACGCCAGCAATTCACCGGAGAGAAGGTTTATTTCGGCGACCGGCCCCGTAATGCCCATCACTGGATGGTGATCTCCGACGAGCTGTTCGACTATCGCGAAACGATCATGCTGGACTGCCTGCGCCGCCACCGACTGCCCGAGCACCTGGTCCAGCGCTGGCGCGCCATGGAGGAGCGCTTTCGGGGCGATATCGTCAAGGACACGCCGTGGAAACGAAAAATGGGCGATGTGGAACTGCCGGTGGAAGGCTACGGCGAAACCGTGCTGGAAGTCGGCTCCATCTGCGACGCCTGCGGCGGCGAGATCGACGCCGGCGTCACCGTACGCTATCACCTGCGGCTGGGTACCACTTACTGTCCGGCCTGCATGGAGTCGGAAACGATTCAACAGGATTAACAGGATTTTGCAGGATTAACAGGATAAAACCTGTTCGATGCGGAACTAAAAACGATCAGCCTCTGCTCGAAGGTTTAACAGGTGGCTCCGCGACTACTCGCCCCCTCCGTCATTCCCGCCCCCGATAAAAAAATTCGAGGGCAGGCTTCGGCGGGAATCCAGGGAATGGTTAATGGATCCCCGCCTTCGTGGGGAAGACGGATGCCTTGTGTCGGGCGCGGGACATCGAGAGCGTACCCGGCGAGCAGTTACCTGCTTTTTCATTTATCCATCCTGTAAATCCTGAAAAATCCTGTTAATCCTGTTGAATCGAACCACTAACCGTGGTTTCGCCTCTCGCCTCCGTTTGTTAATCTGCCCCTAACCAACAAAATGGAATGGAAGCCATGTCGTTAGCCGTGGTCATCAGCCGGGCCGGGGTCGGGATCGAAGCCCCGCAGGTCAGTGTCGAAGTCCATCTCGCCGGCGGTCTGCCGTCACTCTCGATCGTCGGCCTGCCCGAGGCGGCGGTGAAGGAGAGCAAGGATCGGGTACGGGGCGCGTTGCAGAACTGCGGCTTCGAATTTCCCGCTCGCCGCATCACCGTCAATCTCGCTCCCGCCGATCTGCCTAAGGAGGGCGGGCGCTTCGACCTGCCGATCGCCATCGGCATCCTGGCCGCCTCCGGCCAAATCCCTGCCGAATCACTCGAACAATACGAATTTCTGGGCGAGCTGGCGCTTTCCGGCGCCTTGCGCTCGTTTCGCGGCGCGCTGCCCGCAGCCCTGCAGGCCAGTCGCGCCGGCCGGCGGTTGATCCTGCCGGCCGAGAGTGCACGGGAGGCGGCGCTGGTGTCCGGGGCCGAAGTGATGGGTGCCGATCACCTGTTGCAGGTGGCGGCACATCTGCACGGCGATGAGCCGCTGCCGGCGGCCGAACCGCTTCCCGTCGAAGCGGACGAGGCCGAGCCGGATCTGGCGGAGGTGCGCGGGCAGCATCAGGCGCGCCGTGCCCTCGAGATCGCCGCAGCCGGGGCCCACAGCCTGCTTTTTCTTGGGCCGCCGGGGACCGGCAAGACCATGCTCGCCTCCCGCCTGCCGGGGATCCTGCCGCCGATGAGCGAGGAGGAGGCGGTGGAGAGCGCCGCCGTGGCCTCGGTCAGTGCCGCCGGTTTTGCCGCGGTGCAGTGGGGGCGCCGGCCCTTTCGTACGCCACACCACACCGCCTCCGCGGTCGCCCTGGTCGGCGGTGGCAGCACCCCGCGCCCGGGTGAAATCTCGCTCGCCCACCGCGGTGTGCTCTTCCTCGATGAGCTCCCGGAGTTCGAGCGGCGCGTACTGGAGGTGCTCCGCGAGCCGCTGGAATCCGGCAGTATCACTATCTCCCGGGCGGCACGTCAGGCGGAGTTTCCGGCCCGCTTTCAGCTAATCGCGGCGATGAACCCCTGTCCCTGTGGTTATCTCGGGCACCCCGGCGGGCGCTGCAGTTGTACCTCGGAACAGGTGGCGCGTTACCGGGCCCGTATCTCGGGTCCGCTACTGGACCGGATCGATCTGCACGTCGAAGTGCCGGCGCTGTCGCGGGATGCCCTGCGGTCCGGCAAAGCGGAGGAGGATAGCGCGACGGTGCGCCGACGGGTGGTGAGCGCCCGGGAGCGGCAGCTGAGCCGCGGCGGCAAGCCCAACAGCGGCCTCAACAACCGGGAGGTGGAGCGCTTTTGTGCCTTGAATAGGGCAGATGCGGCACTGCTGGACCGGGCCATCGAGCAACTGGGCCTGTCGGCGCGTGCCTATCACCGGATCCTGCGGGTGGCGCGCACCGTTGCCGATTTGGCGGGGGAGACGGAGATCGGCAGCCGGCATCTGTCGGAAGCGCTGGGGTATCGGCGTTTGGACCGGAGTCTCAAATGATGCCAGGTGCGTGTTTGCGGATGCAGCACATCGCAGCGGCGCTAGTCAGTGAGCACCTGCTCTTCCCTTCTGAGCGCTTCGGCCACGGTGCGGCGGAGTGTCTCGCCGCTTGGCCGCACCAGTACGACGTCGGCCAGGCCGGGCGGCACAGCGGCATCGCTGCCGGTGACGAGCAGGCGGGGGATGTCAACGTGCAACTCGCCCGCGCGGAGGAGGAAATCGATCACCGGCATGCCGGGTAGTTGGCGGTCGACGATGATGGCATCCACCGGGTGCTGCGCCAGGTACTCGAACGCCTGTGCGGCGTCCCGGGCCACCAGGATTCGATGGCCGTCCGCGTCGAGGTCCCCGGTCAATGCCCGCGCCCGGGACGGTTCGGCCGCCACCAGCAGGAAGGCGGCGTCGTTCGGCGGGCGCGGCAGCGGGAAACGGGTATTCGAAGCCAGCAGGCCGGTCAGCTCCTCGGCCGGTTGCGGGCGGCCGAACAAGAATCCCTGCACCTCGTCGCAGCCGTTGTGCATCAGATAACGCAGCTGCCCCTCGGTTTCGACTCCCTCGGCAATCACGCGCAGTTTCAGGCTCTTGGCGATCCCGATCACCGCCAGGGCGATGGCGGCATCGTCGGGATCGGAGGTGATATCCCGGACGAACGACTGGTCGATCTTCAGCTTGTCGAATGGAAAACGTTTCAGGTGACTGAGGCTGGAGTATCCGGTACCGAAATCGTCGATGGCGATGGTGACACCCAGCTCCTTCAGGCGGCGGATCCGGCCCAGCATCTCCAGCGGATCATCCATCACGGAGCTCTCCGTGAGTTCCAGCTCCAGCGCCTCGGGTTCGACACCGGTTTGCTGGAGCAGCCGTTCCAGCTTGTCGACGAACAGGTCGTCTGCCAGTTGCCGCGCGGAGACATTGACCGCCACCGCCACCCGCGGCAGCCCTTGCTGTCGCCAGGCGGCCAACTGCTCGCACGCCTTCTGCAACACCCGTTCGCCCAAAAGCAGAATGAGGCCGGTCTCCTCGGCCAGCGTAATGAAGCGGGTCGGGGAGACCAGTCCCAGCTCCGGATGCTCCCAGCGCACCAGTGCCTCCAGCCCCACCAGCTGCCCGGTGGTGACCTCGACCTGCGGCTGGTAATAGAGTCGGAGCTCCTGCTCCTCGATGGCACGGCGCAACTGCCGCTCCAAGGTCAGGCGTTCCATCAGGCGGCTGTTGAGGTCTTCCGTGAAGAAGTGGATGCTGTTGCGGCCGAGCTCTTTGGTGCGGTACATGGCGGCATCGGCGTTCTTGAGCAAGGCTACGCTGTCCTCGCCGTCGCGCGGGAACAGGGTGGCACCGATGGAGACGGTGACCTGCAGCCGGTGCCCATCGATCTCCATTGGCCTGGCGACGCTCGTGAGAATGCGATCGGCCAACCGGTTGACGTCTTCGATCCACTCCAGGTCCGGGAGCAACAGCACGAATTCGTCACCGCCGTAGCGTGCCACCGTGTCTCCCTGGCGCGCAGAATCCTGGAGCCGCGCCGCCACCACGCGCAGCAATTGGTCGCCGATGCCGTGTCCGAGGGTGTCGTTGATCACCTTGAAGTGGTCGATATCGAGGAACAGCACGGCAGCCGTGCGGTGGTAACGACGGGCGTATACCAGTGCCTGTTCCAGGCGGTCCTGCATCAGATTGCGGTTGGGCAGGCCCGTCAGTTGGTCGTGCTGGGCCTGATATTCCAGCTGTTCCTGGTAGCGTTTGCGCTCGGTGATGTCGTTGATGATGCCGACGTAGTGAGTCAGGGTGCCGGATTCATCGAACACCGGCGCAATGAACAGCTCGTTCCAGAACAGTGAACCGTCCTTGCGGTAGTTGCGCAGCGTCGCCGTCCCGTCCTTGCCATGATTGATGGCCGACCGCAGTCTGGCCCGGTCCGGCTGGTCACGGTCGTCGCCCTGCAGGAAGACGGGATTACGGCCCAGCACCTCCTTGAGGCGGTAGCCGGTGATCCGCTCGAAGGCCGGGTTGACGTAGATCATCGGCAGCGCCGGGTCGGCAGCGTCACAGAGCATGACCCCGTTACGGCTCACCTCCAGTGCCCGGTTCCGCAGCATCAGTCCGGCTTCCGCCTCCGAGAAGGCGCGGCCGGTGCGCAGTGATTGCACCCCGAATGCCAGGTCGCCGGCCAGCTCCTTCAGCAGCGCGACCTCGTCCGCGTCGAATACGTCGGGCTCGCTGGCGTAGATGGTCAGTGTGCCGAAGACGCCGCGCTCGGAGGCCAGCGGAAGGCTGATCGCCGCCTGCAATCCGAGCCTCGACGCCGAGTCGGCCCAAAGCGCCGAGCCTTCGCGCGCCGTGATCGCCTCTCCCGACCGGGCGGCGGCCTCGGGGAGGCCTTCGGGATCGATGAGCTTGGCATTGGTGATCAAATCGGTGCGCCCGGCCAGGCTGGCGATGGCCAGGCTATCGACCTGGCGAAAACCGACCCAGGCGCAAGGATAACCGCCGATCTCGGCGATGTTGTGGCAGAAGGCGTCGAGCAGTTCCTCTTCACTGCCGGCCCTGACCAGTGCGTGATTGCAGGCGCTGAGCACGGCGTGGGTTCGGTTGAGGCGACGCAGGTGCTCCTCTTTGTGCTTGGCCTCGCTGACATCGCGCGCCACCATCGAAAACGAACGAACGCGCCCGTCCGGGTCCTTGTGGGCAATCAGCACGACCGACGCCGGCACCGAGCAGTCACCGGCCGCAAGGTAGAGTTCCCCGGTCCAGTAACCGTCCCGAATAGCCGTCGGCATTCCCTCCGCCTTGACCAGGGCCCGGCTGGTCTCCGTCAGACAGTCGCCACCATGCAGTCCCTGCCACGCTTCCGGGCGTTCCAGGCCGAGCAGGCGAGTGCCGGCGCGGTTGATATAGAGCACCCGCTGCTCCGCGGCCTCCATGATGCCGACGAAATCGGTGGTCGCCTCCAGGATGGCGGACAACCGTTCCCGGGTCCGTTCCGCTTCGCGTCGTTCGGTGATGTCGAGCGCGTACAGGTTGATGAATTCGGCATCGTTGACGGGGGCGATGGTGAGCAGAAACAGACGCGGGCCGAACTCCACCTCGGCCTCCTGCACCTTGGTCGTTTTCACGGCATCCGCCACCCGCGCGCGCAACTTGGTCGGCAGCGGCTGACCGACGCCGCACTGCCAGTGGCGCAGCAGCGGCATCGAGGCCTCGTTGGCGTAGACCACTTCGCCCGCCTGGCTGAGGCGCATCACCGGGTTGGGGTTGTCGGCGGGGAACCGGGCCAGCCAGCGGACCCGCTCCTCCGCCTGTTTGCGCTCGCTGACGTCGCGGATGATTGCGGTCACGAACAGCCCGTCCGGTGCCCGCAGCGGACTGAGGTTGATCTCCACCGGCACGGTCGAGCCGTCGCGGCGGCAGGCCGACAACTCCCGCTCGGCGGCCATGCCTTGGGGGTCGGGGTCGGCCAGGTAATCCTTCTCGTACTGGCGATGGGCCTGCTTGTGTGACGGCGGCACCAAGTCGTGGACCTTGAGCCCGAGCAGTTCTTCCTTGCGGTAACCGAACAGGGTTTCCGCTGCGGTATTGGCGATCACGATGCGCGCGTCGGCGTCCACGATGACGATGGCGTCGGCCGCGGTCTCCAGGACCTTGCGGAAGCGGGATTCACTGGCCCGCAGCGCCGCTTCGCTGCGTTGCCGTTCACCTATCTCGTGGTTGAGCGCCGCATTGGTTTCGGTCAGCACCAGGGCCTGACGCCGCAGTGCCATCATGTACCAGACCAGAATGAGGGTGAGGGCGGTGCCGCCCCCCAGCGCCAACCAGCGATTGGCGGAGAACGGCTGGACGAAGCCGCCGGGCGCCGGAAAGGCCACCACGTTCCAGCGCCGTCCCCCGGCCTCGAACTGCTTCTCGAAGCGCCACGGGGTCGTCGCTGCATCAGCGCCCGGTAACCCGCCCCGAGCGCCAAAGGGGCGGTACAGTACCTCAGGCGTGCCGGCATCGGTGATGTCGGCCAGCCAGACCCGCAGTTGCTGCCGGTCGCCGGCCAGCGCGCGAGTTACCAACGTGTCCACGCTCAGTCCCGCCAGCAGGAACCCGGCCAGTTGCCGGTCTCGTTCCACAGTAACCGAGGGCGTGCCGCCGTTGCGGAAGATGGGGACCAGTGTGGCCACATCGTAGCCCGGCAGCCCGGGCCCGGTGACCGGCACCGGTCGGGTGACGGCCGGTACGCCTTGGGAGACGGCCAAGTCCATGGCCGCCCGATAGAGCGGAAGCGTGGCGATGTCTTTACCGGATGGCGGTTCGCGCTCGCTCATCACCAGCTGGAACAGCAGCGGGAAGCGGATGCCGCTGCCGTTGGCGGCTGCGGCGGGGTCGATGGCAAGTTGCAGCGGCGCGCCGCTGAGCGGGTCGGTCGGGTTTAGGGCATCGTCCAGTTTGGGGACCCAGGCGACCGCCCGCACCGCCGGGTCGTGGACCAGACGGTGAACGGCAAAATTCTTCAGGCGTTCGGCGGATTGGTTGACCTTGATGAAGGCGGCAAGGTCGAGGGAGGCGTCCAGTGCCCGGCGCAGTTCCCGGCGAACCGCCCCGCTGCGCTCGTCCGCCGCTCGCTCGAAGTCGGCGCGCCGCATCTCCACGGCCAAATGGCGCTCCCAGGCGCCCACTCCCAGGAATCCCAGGGTCGACAGGAGCACTCCGGCGCCGGCGGCAAGCACAATGGGCAACAGACCGGCGCGCGGGCCGACCCCCTCGGGTGCGGGGGGCCCGGTTTCCGCGGTCGGTCCCTCAGGAGACCTGTACGCAAGATCCATGGCGCGCGGCTCACCGCCGGTGGGTGGCCGTGGCCCAAAAAGGGAGCAGGCTTGGCCCGAGTCCTTCAGTTCAGCGCCACTTCCATCATCTGTGAAACCCACGGCGCAATCGTTCCCGGTTGATAAACGCCCAACGCCAGTACCGCCGCAATCAATACCACCAGCAGCAGGACCCAGCCCCAGCGGCGGCGCTCCTTGCGGAACAACCGGCGATTCCGCCACCGGGTCTCTGCTTTGTTCAGGTCGTCGTGCATGCGCAGGGCGAGTCCACCACGTCAAGTTAGAACGGGCAGAATGGCGTAATTCCGGGGTCAGGTCAAAGGGTACGCGGCCCGTACGCCCGACTGGTAGAATGGCCGCCCATATCCTGACCCTTCAGCACCCGTGGCCGACCTGAATCCCCGTCAAATCGAGGCTGTTCGTTACATCGACGGTCCTCTGCTGGTGCTGGCGGGCGCCGGCAGCGGCAAGACGCGCGTGATCACCCGCAAGATCGCCTACCTGATCAAGGAGTGCGGGATGTCGCCGAAGCACATCGCCGCGGTCACTTTCACCAACAAGGCCGCCCGGGAGATGAAGGAGCGGGTGGGCCAGCTGCTGGCCGGCAAGGACGGGCGCGGAATGCGCGTCTCCACCTTCCATACCCTGGGCCTGGACATCGTCCGCCGCGAACTGAAGCACCTGCCGTACAAGAGCGGGTTCTCCATCTTCGATGGCCAGGACGCGGCGGCGCTGATCCGTGAACTGCTGCGGCGCGAGGGCGCCACCGACGGTCTGGAAAAGGAGTTCCAGCACCGCATCTCCGCCTGGAAGAACGCCTTCATCACCCCCGAGCAGGCGATAAACGAGTCCACCGACCCGGCCGACTTTGCCGCCGCCCGGCTCTACGCCGAATACAACCGCCACCTGGCCGCCTACAATGCGGTGGATTTCGACGACCTGATCATGCTGCCGGTGCTGCTGTTCGAGCGCGAGCCGGCGGTGCTGGAGCATTGGCAGCAGCAGATCCGCTATCTGTTGGTGGACGAATACCAGGACACCAACATCACCCAGTACCGCCTGGTGCAGCTGCTGGTGGGCATCCGCGGGGCGCTCACCGTGGTGGGGGACGACGACCAATCGATCTACGCCTGGCGCGGTGCCCGCCCGGAGAACCTGGCCCAGCTCGGCCGCGACTACCCCGGGCTCAAGGTGATCAAGCTGGAGCAGAACTACCGCTCCACCGGCTGCATCCTGAAGGCGGCCAACCAGCTCATCGCCAACAACCCGCACGCCTTTGAAAAGCGTCTCTGGAGCGAGATGGGGTTCGGCGACCCGATCCGGGTGGTGCAGTGCCGTGATGAAGACGACGAGGCGCTCAAGGTGGTCTCCGCCCTGTTGCACCACCGTTTTCAGAACAAGACCGACTTCAGCGACTACGCCATTCTCTATCGCGGCAACCATCAGTCGCGGCTGTTCGAGAAGGCGCTGCGGGAGCAGCGCATCCCGTATGCGATCTCCGGCGGCACTTCGTTCTTTTCCTATGCTGAGGTCAAGGACATCCTGGCCTACCTGCGCCTGCTGGCGAACCCGGACGACGACAACGCCTTCCTGCGCATCGTCAACACCCCGCGCCGGGAGATCGGGCCGACCACCCTGGAGAAGCTGGGGCAATACACTTCATTGCGCGGGATCAGTCTCTTCAGTGCCAGCTTCGAGATGGGGCTGGGGCAGCACCTGTCGGCACGCCAGCTCGATCGGCTGCGCGGCTTCACCGAATGGGTGGTGGCGATTGGCGACCGCGCCCGCCGCGGCGACCCGATCGCCGCCGCCCGCGATCTGGTGCGGGAGATCGGCTACGAGGGCTGGCTGCGCGACAACAGCAAGGACCTGAAGGCGGCCGAGCGGCGCATGAAGAACGTCGACGAGTTGATCGAATGGCTCGCCCGCATGGCCCAGCAGGAGGAGGGCCAGCCGGACCTCGCCGCCCTGGTGGCGAAGATGAGCCTGATGGACATCCTCGACCGCAACGAGGAGGCCGAGGCCGGCGACAAGGTGCGCCTGATGACCCTGCACGCCGCCAAGGGGCTCGAATTTCCCCACGTCTACCTGGTCGGCATGGAAGAAGAGCTGTTGCCGCACCGCACCTCCATCGAGGAAGACACCATCGAAGAGGAGCGACGTCTCGCCTACGTCGGGATCACGCGCGCCCAGCGCACCCTCACCATTTCCCTGGCGACCCGCCGCCGCCGCGGCGGCGAACTGGTGCGCTGCGAACCGAGCCGCTTCCTGGCGGAACTGCCCAGGGAGGACGTGCAGTGGGAGGGCGCCGGCATCGAGGTCCCCGCCGAGGAGCGCCAGCAGCGCGGCAAGGCCCACCTCGCCGCCCTGCGCGGCATGCTCGGCGAGTAACGCTCAAATCATTGATGGGCACGTCGCTGCGCTCCTTTGCCCATCGACTACATTGCCCGGCGCTCCTCCACCGCGGCCAAATCGATGGTCTCCCGATAGGCATGCCAGGTCGCGTGCCCCAGCAGCGGCAGAGCGAGAGCGAGCCCGATGTAGAACACCAGCAGCCCCACCACGAACACCACCGCAATCAACAACGCCCATAACAACATCGGTCGCGGGTTCCGGGTCACGGCCTTCCAGCTGGTCACCAGCGCCGTGATCGGATCCAGCCTCCGCTCCTCCATGAGCATCGGGATCGACACCGCCGAAATGGCGAACGCCACCAGGGCGGCGAAAAAACCGGTGACCAGAAACCCGAGCAGCACCGGCACGCTCAAGGCGGTGACGTACTCGTCGACCGTGGTCACCAGCGCCACCTCGGCCCTGGAGTCGGCGAAGAGCGCAGTCGCCTGCATCCCCACCATGAACCAGCTGAGCAGCAGAAGCAGCAGGATCACGCCCATGCCGAGCAGTCCATTGGTGTTGCTGCCGAAGGCCCGCCAGGCATCATTGAACCCGGTGGGCAGCCCCTGCTGCCGGCGTTGGCTCATGCGGTAAAAACCCACCGCCAGCACCGGCGCCACCAAGGTGAAACCGGCGGTCAGTTGCAGACCGACGTGGAACCATTCGGTGGCCAGGGCAAAGGCGATGATCAGCGCGTACGCCCCGATGATCGCGAGTCCATAGCCAATGCTGGCCGCCGGTTGGCTTTGCAGATCCTCCCAGCCGGCGCGCAGCCAGCGCCAGGGCGCTTCATTATCCAGCGTATTGATATGCGGCAGTGCCGCGGGTGAGACGTGATGAGCCGTGGAACGGGGCATGGCGGGCACCTCCCGGTTTGGGAATCAAGGCACGCGGACCGTCCGGTGAAACCGGCGGCTGTGCCGCCGAGACGATTGGATGGGTTAGAAAGAGGATAGCAGCGCGGCGGTGGCCGAACGGCGAAGGCGGGGGTATTCCGGAAGAGGGGCGCCCGGCCGGACGCCCCTCCCGTTTAAAACGTGTTACTGGCTCTGGGAGACCATGAATTCGATGGCGTTCTTCAGCTCGTCATCGGAGCAGCTGCCGCAGGTACCGCGCGGCGGCATGGCATTGAGGCCATTCAATGCACTGTTCATCAGGGCGTCGATTCCCTTTTCGATGCGGGGGGCCCAGGCGGCAGTGTCGCCGAGCTTCGGCGCACCGGCGGCACCGGTGGCGTGGCAGGCCAAACAGGCCGAGTTATACACGGCTTCGCCGCTGCGCGTGCCGGTTGCGCTGGCGGCAGGGGCTGGCTCGGCCGGTGCCGCGGCCTGGATCGGCTCGCCGGTATTCAGCTTCGCCACCGGCGCGATCCGCTCGGCAACGGCGGCCGGGCTCATGTCGGCCACAGACTTGCCGCCCAGCATCGCATCCACGGCGCTGGCGATCCCGAGCACCGCCGCGGCGATCACCGCGAAGCTGATGATGGCGGTACCAAAATAAGTGCTTTCTCGTGCCACAGCTCAGTTCTCCTCAAAATGCTTTATGGGACCGGTGCGCGGCCGGCACGCTGCTGCCGGGCGCCGTTGCACTCAGTCCATAAGCCGACAATTAGGGGGGGAAAGGAACGCATTAGTATATCGTGAAGAGCCTACCGCTGCGAGAGCCGCCCCCTCAGGGCAGGGCAAGATCGAACTACGAACAGTAAGGTTATTGCCGTGAGGGGAGCGGTGCAGACACAAGGAGAAAGGTGGCGCCAGCGTGGCAAGTGCGTCGGT